>DATGFX010000001.1:0-2086 GCA_035308825.1 Occallatibacter sp.
TTTGGCTGTGCAGGCGCGCCCGATGTTGGCGTGCCCGATAACGCCGTTTGTGTGCCCGACAATGCCGCGAGCGATGCCCCGCCAATGGTCTTCAGAATCGAACGCCGATCCACCTGCCTTCCTCGGCACGGTTTTTGCAAACGCTTGCTAGTACTGTGACCGTTTAAATAGTTGGAGCTGCTGGTGAAAGACATTGGCGGCATCCAGGCGGGAGAAGGTCCAATTGATCTTGAGGCGGCGGCGGTTCACGGAGCGATTCCAGGCGGCGCACTCAGAGCGGAGGTCGTGCAGCGAGGGAATTCGTCGCGAGCCCAAGCATTGCCGGGCGAAGATGCTGATCTCGATCTCGGCCTGATTGAGCCAACTGGCGTGTTTGGGGGTGAAGTGAAGCGTGAAGCGGTTCCAAAGGGAATCGCCTTGATCGCCGAACTGGCGCAGCAGCGAACGACGGGAATGCGTGCTGAGGTTGTCCAGAACCAAGTGGATGGTGCGTGCGTTGGGGTAGGCGTTGGCCAGGCGGCGAAGGATCAGGGCGAACTGTTTCCCAGAACGATTGGGTGTAGGCCAGGTGAAATGTCGGCCGGCCAGAGGCTCGACTGCGCAGAACACGTTGGCCGTTCCGCAGCGCTCGTATTCGTAGTCTCGCTTGGCCGGCTGGGCTGGTTCCGCGGCGGAGGCGGGGCGAAGGTCACGATGCAACACCACCGGCTTTTCATCCAAGCAAACCACGGGTTCCTGCGGATTATAGGGCCTTTCGTAAATCTCCAGCACATCGTCCATGCGTTCCCAGTAAGCCTCATCGACTTCCGCCACGCACCACATTTTTTTCCCGCCACGGCTTGAGGTCGTGGTTTTGGAGAGCGATGCGAATGGCTTCCCGGCCAACGCCGGGCACGATCTTTCGTCGTTTGGCTTCGGCCGCCAGCACGCGCACGGTCCAGCGTGCTTGTCCCGGCGGCGGCGGTCCGCACGCCAAAGCCACGATCCTCTGCTGCTGGGTCTTGTCCAGTGCCGGGCGCTTGCCTGGCCGGGGCCCTTCGTAGACGGCTGCCTCCAGCCCACCGGCCCGGTAACGCAAGGCGATCTTGCGCACCCCCTCGTCGGAGAGTTCAAATATCGCTCCGGCTTGTGGCGTGGACATCCCCTCATCCAACCGCAACAGCACCAGGGCTCGGACCACGGTCCGCACGGGCAGAACGCCGCTCTTCAGCAGCTCCCGTAGGTCTTTGCGTTCTCCCTCAGTCAGCTTTACCGCAGACTTGGTTCGTGACATACCCAAGTATGCCAGAACTTTGCGCTATTTCCAACTATTTATGCGGTAACATCACTAGCGGCTCCATTTTTGTCCAATGGCCGGCGCCGCGTGGTAATCGCCTTTGTCGCGCCATGAATCCGGAGCACACTGCCGTCCACCTTTGCGTACCCGCGTTTTTCGCGCGACGTCTAAAAATCCGTCCGCCAACGCGTTTTGGCGTGCATTGCTTCGCCGTTGTTCGGCGAGGTATCCCACATCGGCCCTGCGCGCCGGGATTGGGCAGTGCGCACGCGCTCTCGTGGCCATTGCGGTTCGAAACCAGCGGCTGCATTCCAGCGGCGGCGGCCGAGTTGACAGTCCTTCCAACTCCCGCCGCCCCGTTTGCTGAGCGGCGACGAGCGCGACAACCGAATCTGTAATCGCGTTGACGGTGTATCCAGCTTCGGAGAGATACAGCGCGTGAGTCAAGCCGTTAGATCTACTTCACCTCCACGGTTTCCAGAACATCTTTCTGAGTTGCGATCCCGACGATCATCAGCTCGAGATCCTGCGCGCCATTGTTGCGAAACGCATGCACTTCGTTCAGGAGCACTGGCACGGCATCGCCTTTACGGATGGGCGCTGTCTCATGATTTACCTCCGCCTCTCCCGCGCCGTTCAGGACGTAGTAGATCTCTTCCAGCCCAGGGTGGCGATGGCGGCCTTCGGAGGTTCCGGCGGGCAGCAGAAGGTGATCCACATAAGACCAATTGGTAAGGAACACAGATGGGTCCAGAGCCCGGCGATACTGCACGGTGCCACTACCGCCGCGATAGCTCTCTACGGGCCGGA
>DATGFX010000002.1:0-171121 GCA_035308825.1 Occallatibacter sp.
GCCGGAAATCGTTCGCCGCGGCGTGCAGGTGGATGTGATCACCGACCAGACCAGCGCGCACGATCCGCTGAACGGGTATATTCCGCAAGGACTCTCCTTGAGTGAGGCGGCGGAACTTCGCAAGCGCGACCCGGAGCATTATGTTCGCCGCTCGACGGCAAGCATGGTGACGCATGTCAACGCCATGCTGGCGCTGCAACGCGCCGGAGCGGTCGCGTTCGACTACGGCAATAACATTCGCCGGTTTGCTTTCGATGCGGGTTGCGCGGACGCATTTCTGATCCCAGGATTCGTGCCGGAGTACATTCGGCCGCTTTTCTGCACAGGGCAGGGACCATTTCGCTGGGTCGCTTTGTCGGGCGATCCGAGAGACATCGATCGCACCGATCGGCTTGCCCTTGAACTGTTCCCGCACAACGAGATCCTCACCCGCTGGCTGCACCTGGCGCGCGGGCGTTTCGCCTTTCAGGGATTGCCGTCGCGCATCTGCTGGCTTGGCTACGGAGAGCGCGCGCAGATGGGCCTGGCGATCAACGAGCTCGTTCGCAGGGGGGAGATCTCCGCGCCTATCGCCATGGGCCGCGACCATCTCGATACCGGTTCGGTCGCGAGTCCCTATCGCGAAACCGAAAAAATGCTGGATGGGTCGGATGCGGTGGCCGACTGGCCGATCCTGAACGCGCTGCTGAATACCGCATCAGGCGCGACGTGGGTGAGCTTCCATCATGGCGGCGGAGTCGGCATGGGGTACAGCCTGCACGCGGGGCAGGTAACGGTGGCTGACGGCACCGATGCGGCCGCCGAGCGCATCGGCCGGGTGCTCAATAACGATCCGGGCATCGGGGTGGCTCGGCATGCCGACGCCGGTTATGAGCTGGCGCAACAGACGGCTCGCGAAAAGGGCATTCGGATTCCGATGGCAGGCAAGTAGCTCATGGAAGGTACGCTGGCGGTCGTCAACATCGGGCAGCTCGTCACGCTCGCCGGTCCCGCACGCCCGCGAAGCGGCGAGGAGATGCGGGAACTCGGACTGCTGCAGGATGCGGTTCTCCTGGTCGAACAAGGTCGCATTGCGGCCGTCGGAAGCTACGCGGAACTCTGCTCGCAAATCTCGCCCGGCGCCATCGTGGTGGATGCGGGCGGGCGCTGCGTCACTCCTGGATTTGTCGATGCGCACACGCATCTGGTGTTTGCAGGCAATCGCGCCGAGGAATTTGAGCTGCGCGTGGCGGGAGCGACCTATCAGCAAATTGCGGCGGCGGGCGGGGGTATTCTGCGCACGGTGACGCTGACGCGCGCGGCCCCGGAAGACGAATTGCTCTCAGAAGCGCGCCTGCATCGCGACTGGATGCTGCGCGGGGGGACGACGACGCTCGAAGCCAAGTCGGGCTACGGTCTCGACCGCGCAACCGAGATGCGCATGCTGCGCGTGATCGGGCGACTGGATTCGGAAGGCCCGGCGAAGATCGTTCCCACTCTGCTGGCGGCGCACACCGTTCCGAAGGAATTCGCAGGGAGACGCGACGAGTACGTGCGGTGGATTGAGGACGAGCTGATTCCCGAAGTTTCGAAGGAACGCCTCGCCCGCTATTGCGATGCCTTCTGCGATGAGCACGCATTCACCGTGCAGGAAACGCGCGACGTCTTCTGTGCGGCGAAACGCCATGGCTTGAGATTGCGGATTCACGCCGAGCAGTTCCGGACGGATTCCGGAGCAGCGCTGGCCGCGGAACTGAGCGCCGCTACAGCGGACCACCTGGAGATGGTGACGCGCAAGACGCTTGAACAGCTGAAAGAAGCGGGCGTGCAGCCGGTGGTGTTGCCGGGTTCCGTGTTTGCGCTCGGCCGATCGAATTATCCGCCGGCCCGTCAGATGATCGAGATGGGCCTTGGCGTTGTGCTGGCTACGGACTTCAATCCAGGCTCATCGCCCATTGCATCCATGCCGTTCGTCTTCTCGCTAGCTTGCCTCTATATGGGCATGTCGCCCGCCGAAGCGCTGGCGGCGGGGACGGTGAATGCAGCGTGGAGCCTTGGCCTGGGCGAGACGATCGGCACGCTGGAGAATGGCAAGCGCGCCGACTTCCTGATTCACGAGTTCCAGGATTATCGCGAACTGGCCTACTACATGGCGGCTCCGGCGCGGCCGCGTGTCTACATCGAGGGCAGGGAAGTCACGGTTTGACCGTGATCGCTGCCATGCGGCGAGGCTTCACGCGAGGGGCGCATCCATTGCAGACCGGATGTGAGCGCGGGCCTTGCGCCGCTCGGCAAGAAACACGGCAAGACCGAGCCCGACGAGAAGAGCTGTTCCGCCGAGTACTTTGGCTACGGCGAGCGCCTTGTTGGTCTCTTCGGCGCCGGGAATCATCGAAAGCACGATCGTGATCGAGGTGCTGAGCAGGCCCACCGAGCCAAGCACAATGGCGACGGGTTTGCCGCCCGGGATGCGGCGGATTCCGGGACCAACGGGTTGGCTCTGCAGCCGGATCAGCGAAGCGAAGAGAAACAGGTAGGGAATGAACAGCGAGATCACGCCCATGCTGACCAGCACGTCATAGGCGCCGCGCACTGACGTTCCGGCCTGGCCGAGGAGCGCGACCACCACACCGGCTGCTCCGTAAACCGCGAGCGCTACCCAGGGCGTGCGAAAGCGCCGGTGGACGGAACCAAACGCCGCGGGCAGGTACCGATCGACGCCCGCGACGAAGGGCAGTCGCGCGACCGTGGAGAGATTGCCGGCTGCGTTTCCCACCGCACTCAACGACACGAAGAGAGCCATGGGAACGAGCATCCAGCCGATTCCCAGGTGGTTCGCCAGCATGTGAATGCCGTTGACGAAGCCGTCGGGTCCGCCGACTGCATCACTGGGCAGCGCCACCAGCAGCGCAGCCGTTCCTCCGATATAGCCAATGACCAGGATGGAGCCGCCGATGAGAATGGCCCACGGAACGTTGCGCCGCGGATTTTCCATCTCGTCGCCCATGGCCGATGCGCACTCGATGGCGCTGAAGGCGAAGAAGACGCTGGACCAGAAGACTGCATTGTCGAGCGACCAGTGGGGAACGATGTTGGCGCGGGTGAAATGGGTGGCGGGCCCGAAGCGCCACCACGAAACGCCGGCCATCAACATGAGGATGCTGAGCGGGAGAATGCTGCCGAAGGCGCCAATGTTATTCACCCATCGGGCGATGTCGATGCCCACGATGTTGAGCAGGGTGATCGCCGTGAGCCAGAACGCGGCGAAGGCAATGTAGTACGCCGGGTTTGAAGCAAGCGCCTGTGCCTTTGGCCCGAAGGCGAACAGCGCCGAGGCCGCGCCGAAATAGAGCACGCTTGCGAAGTAGGGGAAGCAGCTGATGCAGTAGACCCAGGCCGCGATGAAGCCTGGAAAATCGCCAAAGGCCTCGCGCGTCCAGACGTAGATGCCGCCTTCTTCCGGATGGCGCGACGAAAGCTCCATGACGCTGGCGGCGAGGGGAATGAAGAAGAAGAGCAGCGCGGCGATCCAGATGACGAGGATGCTGGGCCCGGCCGCCGCGGCGGTGGCGGTCCAGCGGATGCTGAGGATGATGACCACGTAGAGCAGCACGAGGTCGCGCAACCGGATGCTGCGTTTCAGCGCTGGAGTGGAGGCCATGTAGCGCGGAGGATAACAGAGGCAAAGCGGGGGGAACAATGCCAACGTAAGTGGGGTGGCTGCGGTCCCCGGTCTTCAGGTGCGAGGGACCGGCGCGCTGAATTGGATGAAGATTTGAACGCGGCTTCGGCGCGTGGGTTGCGCGATTTCGAAAAACGACGGCATTCCCAGGGTTTCACCCTGGGCTAATTCCGTTTGCTCCCTCCGGGAGTTGGGTTCCAGCTAAGACCTATCGCCGCGGACTCTGATGATGTCGTGCCCTTGTTACGGGCTCGCCGTGCGCGATATCGGACTGAGTTGGTCGGGAAGGGTGGCTGAAAATCAGGCCAAAATTTTGTGGAAAACAGCAAATAAACAAGGGGGGGAGGGGGGTGGGTAATGTTACCGGCCGGACATATCCCTGCCATTGCGGACCGGGCACTTAGTTGACATTTCGAGCCTGGGACATTCGTGCCACGTTGAGTTCGCTGCCGAGGCGTTCACCTTTCCGCACATGTGTCTATGGTGCGCTTTTCGCTGAATAAATCGGCAAGATGGCGGGAGGAGAATTCTGTTTGCCATGTGGAGGATGGGAAAAACAGGCGGACAGAGGACTTGACAAAGAAGAAATAGTGGCCAGTTTTCAGTAGTCAGTGATCAGAGAAACAGGGATTCGTTTTCAGTGGTCAGGGGTCAGAGTTTACTGGAGCTTGCCCGTGTCTTTGAGCACCGCCATGGCGGCGTTGCGGCCGTTGATGCCGATGACGCTGCCGCCGGGATGCGTGCAGGCGCCGCAGAGGTAGACGCCGGGCATGGGCGTGCGCGAGGAGAGCCGGTTGGCGCCCATGTAAGGCGGGAGGCATTCGCCCTGAAAGATGTGTCCGCCGGTGAGGCCGACCTTCTTTTCGATGTCGGCTGGGCCGAGCACCTGCGTGTCGATTACCGCGCCGGGAATGTTGGAGCAGAACCGGGCCAGCGAGTTCATTGCCAGCTTGCGCACTTCGTCGCGGCGCTCGTCCCATGTGTCGCGTGCAAATTTGTAGGGGACGTATTGGGCGAAGACGCTCATGGTGTGAGTACCGGCGGGGACCACGGAGGGATCGTGGGCGCTCTGAAAATACAGCTCGCACCAGAGATGCTCCGGCAACTCGCCGCGGCGGGCAGCCGCGAATCCATCCTTCCACTCCGACTTCGTCAGCGGCGCATTGATTTGCCCGAAATGGTGCGGCTCGCTTAGGCCAGGGCGCGCCTTGAAGTTGGGCAGCTCGCGCAGGTGCACGTTCAGCTTGACGGTGCAGCCTTCGATGGGAACCCGCTCAACTTGCGCGCGCCAAGCGGGGTCGGCGGCTGAACCGAGCAGGCGCAATGTCACGCGAGGATCGGCATTCGAGATGACGATGGGGGCAGCGATCCGCTCGCCGCTTTCGAGCAACACGCCTTCGCCGGGCAGGATCGCGGATACCGGAACGCCGGAGACGACCATTGCGCCGGCTTCTCGCGCGGCATCGCAGAAGTAGAACGAGACCATGCCCATGCCTCCGCGCACGTAGCCCCACATGCCGGGCATGCCGCCGAGACGACCCGAGGCATGATGAAAACGGATCGATGCAGTCCCCTTGTCGAATGGGCTGGCGTTGGTGCCGATGACTCCCTGCCCGAGATAGGCGATTTGAAGGCGCTCGTCGCTGAGGTATCTTTCGACGAGTTCGGCCATCGACCAGTCAAAGAGAAGGGACCGAGCTTCCTCATCGTTGCCGAGGCGCTCCTCGATGTGTTCGCGGGTTGGCGCTTCGCCGATCCAGACATCACCCGGTCCGGCAGGCCGCAGTGCATCGCGGAGGCGGCGGATGATGTCGCACATCGCATTGAATCCCTCGAGGTCGCGGGGAGCGAATCGCCGGATCTCGTCGTTGCAGCGCTTGTCATCGTCCCAGAGCTGAACGCTGGAGCCGTCGAGGAAGGGAACGAAAAGGCCATTGAGGGCGGGTGTCCAGGCGAAGCCGCGCCGGGGAAGATCAAGCTCTTCGACCACTAGCGGATGCAGCAGGCCGGCAAGGTAAGCGCAGGGTGACATGCGGACGCCGGGGAAGGGCTCCTCGATGGTGCAGGCTCCGCCGACTCGCGTGCGGCTTTCGATGGCGAGCACCCGCTGCCCGGCGCGGGCCAGATAGGCAGCGCAGGCCAGGCCGTTGTGTCCGGCGCCTACGATGATGACGTCCCAGATTTTCGTGGCGAGTTCGCTGACTGGAACCGGCAGGCCGATTTCGCCGAGTACCTCGGCAGTGGGCGAGGACATATCGGTATTTACCGTATCATCCGCAGGAACGCCAAAGAGCGGTGGAGGGCAGGCGGGGATCAGGTCATGAAAATGAGACCGGGATGCAAGTACGGGCGGAAGCTCACTAAGGTCGACTTGGCGGAGACTGAGTGGGTGCCATGTCGTTTACCCTTTCGCCAACAGGAGGCGTTGGGCGAACTGAAAAGCTGCCGTTTCAGGGTCTGGCCGGGCGCAGCACGACTTGGCTTCAGGTCCGCGACGCGATGGCGGGGGTGGGGCCGGGGCGGCGCGTCAAGCCCAGGAGAAAAGCCGGAAAGATGTTGTCATAGAAGTATCGGTCGCCACCCCGCGGCGGACCAGCGCAACCGCGCGATTTTTTGAGGCGCAGAGGATGCACTTCCGGCAGCTTTGAACTTGGAGAGTGGGAGTGTAAATATATGATTATAAGGTGAATGGAAGCGAACTTGAGGATTGGGACGCAATCCGTCACGATGCGCAGGTAAACCGGTTTTGCTATTGATTTTTGAAGAAAAAATACTTAAAATGATAACCATAGTGACCACTGGGCCCACAGGATCCCCAGCCTAGCGTCCCAGGTCGTGATCGAAACCCAAATTCCTTTCTTAAGGACCAAAAACCAAATGGCAAAGCGTCGTGGAAATCCGAATTGGGGCAAGCCGGAGCCCATTGGCCCGGTAGTGCCCACTGTTACCTCCTTCGAACAGATTGTGAAGGAGTTCAAGCTCACGCCGGATCAGTACATCCGGTCGACCCGCTTGCGGGAATGGGCTCGGCGGAACAAAAACTCAAAGTACATTCCGGAAGCTCTTCTGGAAGCATGGGGCTTTGAGATCGAATCCACGTTGTAAGCTCGGTCAGTCCTCCTTGGTAAAAGCGCCGCTTTCGAGCGGCGCTTTTGCTGTTCAGGCGCAAATTCGGAGAGAATAGGACTGCCATGCCGGAAAGTGCACGCACGATTGAGCATCCCTTCACCGACGTCCCCGGAGCGCTGGCGGACATTCGCGCCGGCCGAATGGTGGTGGTGGTGGATGACGAGGACCGTGAGAACGAGGGTGATCTGACGCTGGCGGCTGAGCATGCAACGCCGGAAGCGATCAACTTCATGGCGCGGTACGGGCGCGGTCTTATTTGTTTGTCGCTGACTGAGGAGCGCGCGGACTATCTTCGCCTGTTTCCCATGACGCAGCACAACTCTTCGCGATTTGGGACGGCGTTTACCGAGACGATCGAGGCGCGCGAAGGCGTGACGACGGGCATTTCGGCGGCGGACCGTGCGCATACGATTCGAACCGCGATTGCAGCGACAGCCACGTATTCCGATCTGGCTCGTCCGGGGCATATTTTTCCGCTGCGCGCACGCAAGGGCGGGGTGCTGGTGCGGGCGGGGCAGACCGAGGCCTCGGTCGACCTGGCGCGGATGGCGGGTCTGAATCCATCGGGCGTGATCTGCGAGGTGATGCGCGATGACGGGGAGATGGCGCGCATTCCCGATCTCATCCCGTTCTGCAAGGAGCACGGGCTGCGCATTCTGACGGTGGCGGAGCTTATCCGCTATCGACTGCGTCACGAGCGGTACATCGTGCGGGCCGGCGAAAGCATGATCCAGACGAAGTACGGGGAGTTTCGCATGATCGCCTACGAAAGCGAAGTGAATGGCGGCGAGAGCCACATTGCGCTCGTCCGCGGCGACCTTTGCCCCGGATGCCCGGCGTTTCACGAGGGACCTTCCGGGGCGCCAGGCAGCGATGCCCGGCCTCCGTGTACCCATCCGGTTCTAGTGAGGGTGCATACGCGTTGTACGGCGGGGGACGTGTTCTCGGCGGAATGCCATTGCCGCGAGATCCTCGACCAGTCGATGCGCATGATCGCCGAAGAGGGTTGTGGCGCGATCCTATACCTGCACAATACGTCGCGAGGATTCGAAATCGACCATGCGCCGATGGAAGGCAGGCATTTTGGACCCGAAGGAGCGGCCATCCCCGAGGCCGAGTCACGCATCGGAGTTCCGCGGCTGATCCTGCACAAGCAGATTCGCGAGCGGGAAGGGGCGCGCGATCGGAGCGGCAGGATCCTGCGCGCCATCGGGCTTGGGGGCCAGATTCTATCGGACCTGGGGATCCAGCGGATCCGGCTTCTGTCGAATACGCCCATGCACATTCCGGCGCTTGAGGGCTTTGGCCTCGAAATCGTCGAGCAGGTTCCAATTCCCGTGGAAGAGTGCACCCGGGTGGGCTGACCGCAGCATCGGAAGTCCATTTTTACGATAAGCGAGGGCCCCTGGTTGTGTTTTCCCTTGCACTTCTACAAGTATTCGTGTAGAAGCTGTTGTAGAAGTAGAAGGGAAGAAGAAAGCCATGCCCTCGCGCCGCATTGAATTGCCTCAGGGAACCCTGGATCTGCTGATCCTGCGAACTGTCTCGCTCGGTCCGCAACACGGATGGGCCATCGCAGAACGGGTTCAACAGATGTCGAGCGACGTTTTGTGTATCCAGCAGGGATCGCTGTATCCCGCGCTTCACCGGCTGGAGCGCCGCGGGTGGATCAAGGCTCGCTGGGGTATTTCGGATAATAACCGTCGCGCCAAGTATTACGAGCTGACGAAAACCGGGAAAAAGCAGCTTGCCGACGAGCAGGAAGCGTGGGCCAAGCTGACTGCGGCAGTGGCCCAGGTACTACGCGCGGTCTAAGGAGGGCACGATGTTGAGCGATTTGTATTTTCGCTTGCGTTCTCTTTTTCGCCTGCGCTTGCCGCGGCATTGCCGGCACGGCGCGCCACGGCGGTCGACCCAACGGTGGCGCTGCGCTGCGAGTGAGAAGAGCAGTCCGGCGTTGAGGGGAGCGCTTACCGCGTTTCGTTTGCCTTGAGCTTGCGGGTCAAGAACTCCGCGCCGGCGGAATAGGCGCGCACCCAACTGCGACGCAACAGGAAATCGTGGATCTCATCGGGGAAGATCAGCTCCTCGAATTCCACATGCTGACGGCGCAGCGCTTCTACAAGCTGGACTGTTTCGGCAAAAGGAACATTGCGGTCATCGTCGCCGTGGATGAGCAGAACCGGCGACCGCCAGGTGGACACGGACGAAATGGGAGACGATTCAAACGCACGGCGCGCGATCGCTTTTTGCTTTTGCGGGTCGTAGGTGGGTACAAAGGTGGGCATCTCGAGGTTCCAGTCGTGGACGCCATGCATGTCGACGCCTGCGGCAAACAGATCGGATGCGCGAGAGAGCGCAAGCGCTGTCAGGTACCCTCCGTAGCTTCCGCCCCAGCATCCGATGTGTGCGCCATCGACGTCGGGCCGGCTGCGGAGGTAGAGGCCTGCGCCCAGCACATCATGGAATTCACTCGCGCCGTCTGCGCCATAATTCAGCGCCTCGCGAAAATCGAGGCCGTAGCCGATGCCGCTGCGGTAGTTCACGCTGAGCACGACGAAGCCCTTGCTCGCGAGGTATTGATTCATGGCATAGGCATTCGAGTAATACTCCATGTAATGCCAGCCGAGCAGCATCTGGCGCTGGCTTCCGCCGTGGAAGAAGATGGCCGCGGGCCGACGCTCGCCGGGCGTCGAGTCTGGCGGAAGAAAGAGTTGTCCGTGGATTTGCAACCCGTCTGATGCTGAGAAGACCACCTGTTGCGGAGTGATGAACTTCGCGCCGGGAAAATCGGCCGGCACGGCTTGCGGAGCGAGATCGGTGAGGCTGCCATCGTGGACGATGGCCGCCCGCATCGGCACATGAAAGTCCGATCGCAGCATCGCCACTGTTTCGCCGTCGCTTGCGACAACCGGCTGGGTTTCAATGCCGTCCCCGCTGGTGAGCTGCTGGGGCGCTCCGGTGGATCCATCCGCGGCGAAGGTGATGCGCCAAAGATGGCGCCGGTCGACGTCGTTCTGGTTCGAATCGAAGACCAGTGATTTGCGGTCGCGGCTCAAGGACACGTGCTCCACTTCAAAGTTGTCTCCGGGCGTGAGCAGCGATGGCGCACCTCCGTCGGCCGGCACGGAGTAAAAGCGCAGCCAGTGATCGCGCTCCCAGGGAAACACGATGTGGTTTCCGGCAGTCCAATGCAGTTGGTCGTCGGAATCGGTTCCGCGAAACGCGCTGCCTGCGCCATCGATGGCGCGCCAGATCTCGCGACCTTTTCCCGTCGTCACATCGGCGATACGTATCGACCAGGGCAGGGCAGTGCGATGGGGCACGAAGAGCAGTGAATCCGCTTCCCACGGAGCTCGAACAAAGGCGATGCGGGTGGACTCAGGCGACCATACGGGCTCGCTGTCGAGGTCTGTGGACGGATCGAGGTAGGTAACCGAGTTGTCAGCCGGCGCGCAAACCGCAATGAAGCTATGGTCGTCGCGATCGGTCACGAACGCCAGGCGCTTGCCATCGGGCGACCAGCGCAGATGCCCAGCCGTGCCTCGCGTGACGAGCAACTGCCGGGGCTTGGCCTTTTCGTCGTCGAGACGATCGATCCATACCTGTCCTTTCACGAGATAGGCGACGGATTTTCCGTCAGGCGCAACCGCCGGGGAACTGCCGTCGCCAATCAGGCGGGGCTCGCCGCCCTTGAGGCTCACGATCCAAAGCTGCTCGTGCGCTCCATTGGGGAACCACGCGGGATTGGGCACCGGGTGCGTCTCGCCCTGCGCACCTGCGCCGCGCACGAAGACGATCGATTCTGCGTCGGCAGTCCATTCGGCTGCGCTCAGCTCCTGCCCGTCGTCGGCGTCGTAGTGGGTCACCTGCCGCGATGTGAATTTGCTGCCCGCGGGCTCGGCGATCCAGATATTGCGCTTGCCGTCCATGTTCGCGACCCAGGCGAAGCGATTGCCGGATGGGGCTGCAGTGAGATGTGAAGCGAAGGGAGCGCTTAATGCCTGCTCGATGGTGAACCCGGCGTTTTGCGCGGTGGCGGGGCGCGAGAAAATCAGCAAGGCGATTGCGATCGCAGGAATAGGGGATGAGAACGCACGTCTGGCGAGGAAGAATGGGCGTGGCAAGCTGACCCTCCGGAAAAGGCAATTGTGCCATACCGGTGTGGATGAGAAGGGATCAGCTCGCCACTGCAAGCAGAGTGTGGCGCCGGGAGTTCAGGTGCTTGTGGTTACGTGGAGCGCTGTGGGGCGCGAGTGCGGATGCGCACCGCCGGTGCTACCAGCCAAGCACGTAGGCGAAGATGAGCGGTGCGACGATGGAGGCATCGCTCTCGATGATGAACTTGGGCGTCTTCTCGCCGAGCTTACCCCACGTGATTTTTTCGTTGGGCACGGCGCCGGAGTAGGAGCCGTAGCTCGTCGTCGAGTCGGAGATCTGGCAGAAATAGCCCCACAGCGGCACGTTGTCGCGCTGCAGGTCCTGGTGCAGCATGGGGACCACGCAGATGGGAAAATCACCGGCGATGCCGCCCGCGATCTGGAAGAATCCCAGCGACGATTTGGCCGTGCTGGATGTGTACCATTCCGCCAGTTCCATCATGTATTCGATGCCGGTGCGGACCGTGTGCACCTTCTTGACGTCGCGTGAGATGCAGTGGCCGGCATACATGTTCCCCAGGGTCGAGTCTTCCCAGCCGGGCACAAACATGGGCAGGTTCTTTTTCGCCGCGGCGAGCAGCCAGCTGTTTTTCGGGTCGATCTGGTAGGACTTTTCGAGCACGCCCGAGCAGAGAATCTTGTACATGAATTCGTGAGGAAAGAAGCGCTGGCCTGCCTGGTCGGCGCGCACCCACTCCTGCAGCACTTCGTTTTCAATGCGCCGCATGGCTTCCATCTCGGGGATGCAGGTGTCGGTGACGCGATTCATGTGGCGCTTGAGCAGCTTAGCTTCATCGGCCGGCGTCAGGTCGCGATAGTGGGGCACACGCTCGTAGAAATCATGCGCGACGAGATTGAAGACATCTTCTTCGAGGTTTGCGCCGGTGCAGGTGATGGCGTGAACCTTGTCCTGGCGGATCATTTCAGCCAATGAGATGCCGAGCTCGGCCGTGCTCATCGCACCGCCGATGGTGACAAACATTTTTCCGCCCGCGGAGAGGTGGTCGACGTACCCTTTGGCCGCATCGACAAGGGCGGCCGCATTGAAATGACGATAGTGCTGCTTGATAAACGAAGTGATGGCGGACATGCCTTATTTCTTACTCCCGTTGAATACGCTATCACAGTGAGATGACTGCAAAATGAATCCGCAGGCAGCAATGATGCGGGTTTTGCACACTTGGCAGAGATCGCGGAGATGGTGTGTGCGAAGCGCGCGGCGCGAGAAAACAGAAGATCGTACCAAGCAGATATCTGGATCAGAGGCACGGTGCGCCGGTAGCATTGGAGTGATGATTTTGGATGAAGTGGCAATGCAAGAGGCGATTTCACCCTATCGACAAAGACCCGTCGATGGGGACCCCGGCGCTCCCACCCCACGGACGTAGACCTGTCCGTGGGGACCCCGGTGCTCCCACCCCACGGACGTAGACCTGCCCGTGGGGACCCGGTGCTTCGAGAAGTTGGCCCTTGAAGGATCAAACGATGATTTTGGATGAAGTGGCAATGCAAGCGGCAATCGGCGAGGCACGGAAGGCGGCCGAGGCCGGCGAGGTTCCGATCGGTGCGGTGGTGGTTGCCAACGACCGCTTCGTGGGGCTGGGGCAGAATCGCGTGCTGCGCGACAACGATCCGACGGCGCATGCGGAGATGGTGGCACTGCGGGCGGCGGCTGCGGCGCTGGGCAATTACCGGCTGGTTGGATGCACGTTGTATGTGACGCTGGAACCGTGCGCCATGTGCGCGGGCGCGATGATTCATGCGCGGATCGACCGGCTGGTGTTTGCGGCGGCCGATCCCAAGGCGGGAGCGGCGGGATCGGTGCTGGAGGTGCTCAACCATCCGCTGCTGAACCACCAGATGGAGGTGCAGCGGGGATTGATGGCGGAGGAGGCGGGGGAGTTGCTGAAGGGATTCTTCAGGGAAAGGCGGGGAGCAGGGACGTAGGGACAAGGGGCAGATTCCTTGCGAGGTCCAAGCGCATTGCGCTCACGATGCACAGTGACTCAGGAGCGGGTGAGGGCGCGGATGCGATCGGCCTGACCGGGCCATTTAGCGATAAGTTCTCCGGCGGAAGCGTTGCGGTAGTCGGAGAAATCGAAGCCAGGTGTGACGGTGCAGCCGAGCAGGGCTACTTTGCCGTCGCCAATGAGGCGCGTGCCCTGCCAGACGCCCGCGGGTACCACGAGCTGCACGTGCTGGCCAGCGGCCAGGTCTGGTCCGAGAGTGAAGATGGCGGAGCTGCCGTCGGGGAGGAGCTGGAGCATCTCGACGGGGTCACCGAGGTAGAAATGGAACATCTCGTCGGAATCGAGGAGATGCATTTCAGAGAAGGTACTAGGCTCGAGCAGGTAGTAGATGGCGGTGCCGAGGGCGCGGGTTCCACGAGGCAGCGTGATGCTGGATGCCGAGGTGTAGGTGCGGCGAAAGGAGCCTCCCTCGATCGGGTGGGGCTCGAGCCGGAGCAAACTTTTGATTTCTTCCGCGGTCATTGACTTCAAGATTAGCCCAGAAAAAATCGTTAGAATCGGGATATGGACGTACGGGTTTATACGGCGGCATGGTGCAGGGACTGCCGCTCGGCGAAGCAATTTCTTGAATCCCACGGGATTTCTTACACCGAGATTAATGTAGATGCCGATCCGAAGGCTTCGGCCGAGGTGATCCGGCACGTGGGCAAGCGGGCGGTGCCGCAACTGGTGATCGATGGCGAGTGGTTTCAGCCGTACCGGCCGGGTCGCGGGCTGCTGTATGACGAGCTGCATAAGAGGCTGGGGCTAGGGACGTAGGGATCAGGGACCAGGGAACTGGGAAACGAGGAAAAGCAGATCCTTCGCTCCGCTTACCCCACGCGATGAAACTGCATGGGGCTCCAGGCGTGCTCCGCTCAGGATGACAGAGTTCGCGGTATGTGCGAGTCCCAGGGTTTCACCCTGGGCTATTTTTCGTCGGCCCCCTTCCGGGGCCGTAGCGAGTCGCGTGAGGACAAGAGGGGAAAAAGCAGATCTTTTTCGACTGTGGCTTTTACTCCGCTTTGGTGCCCCACGAACCAAGCCCTGTTCGTGGGGACCCCGAAGGCCGCTCCGCTTTGACAACTCCGACGGGAGCGGCATGGGGCCGCACACCTCGTACAATCAAGTGTTGGTCAGGGCGCGGCAAAGCGCCTGAGCCAGGAGACGGCGCTTGATCGAACGCTATACACGCCCGGCGATGGGGCGCATCTGGACAGAAGAGAACAAGTATCGCTGCTGGCTTGAAGTGGAAGCAGCGGCGAGCGCGGTGCTGGCCGAAGACGGCGTGGTTCCGGCGACGGCGGCGGCGGCGATCGCAAAAGGCAACGCTTCGGTCGAGCGAATTCATGAGATCGAGGCCGAGGTGAAGCACGACGTGATTGCGTTCACGACCGCAGTCGCGGAGAGCCTGAAGGCGCAGGGGATGGATGCGGAGTCGCGATGGCTGCACTACGGGCTGACGTCGAATGACGTGGTGGATACGGCGCAGGCGCTGCAGGTGAAGGCCGCCTCGAAGCTGATTCGTGAGGGGCTGGATGCGCTGAATGCGGTGCTGAAGCGGCGCGCGATTGAGTTCAAGCACACGCCGACGATCGGGCGCACCCACGGGATTCATGCGGAGCCGACGACGTTCGGGCTGAAGCTGCTGAACTGGTACGCGGAGATCGAACGGAACATCGCGCGCTTTGAGGCAGCGGCGGAAGACATGCGCGTGGGCAAGATGTCGGGAGCGGTGGGCACGTTCGGGCACTTGAAGCCGGAGCACGAGGAGAGGATCTGCGCACGGCTGGGATTGAAGCCGGCGCCGGTGGCGACGCAGGTGATTCAGCGGGACCGGCACGCAGCGTATATAGCGACGCTGGCGATTATCGGGAGCACGCTGGACAAGATCGCGGTGGAATTGCGGCATCTGCAGCGGACCGAGGTACGCGAGGCGCAGGAGTATTTCAGCGAGAAACAAAAGGGCTCGTCGGCGATGCCGCACAAGAAGAATCCCATTACTTCAGAGCAGATCAGTGGGCTGGCGCGGGTGCTGCGCGGCAATGCGCAGGCGGCGCTGGAGGATGTGGCGCTGTGGCACGAAAGGGACATTTCGCATTCGAGCGTGGAGCGAGTGATCTTTCCGGATTCGACGATTCTGGTGGATTATCTGCTGGCAAAGGCGACGGATTTGATCGACCGGCTGCTCGTGTATCCGGAGCGGATGAAGAAAAATCTGGAATCGACGGGCGGGCTGATTTTTTCGGGGCGGCTGCTGCTCGACCTGGCCGAAGCGGGAATGCTGCGCGAAGAGGCCTATCGATTGGTTCAGTCGCATGCGATGCGGGCATGGAAAGAGGACCTGAATTTTCGCGAGGAGATCGAGCGCGATCCGCAGATCACCAAGTCGCTGAGCAAGGAGAAGCTCGACCGGGCGTTCGATTACGCGCGGCAACTGAGCCATGTGGATGCGATTTTCAAGAGAGTGCTGGGAGAGTGAGAAGGCAGCTGTCAGCTGTCAGCCATCAGCTTTGGCATTCGAGATTACGGGCTGGAGCGATTGTTCCTAGAAGATCGGACGCAAATTTTCTGGAGGATTCGATGAAATCCTGCATTTTGTTGCTTGAGATGCTCGCCTGCACGCTCGCGTTTTGCCAGCAGCCTGCTTCGAACCAGGCTGACGGGTTGAGCAAGCTGGCGTGGATGCAGGGCGACTGGGCGGGCCACCAGGCCTTCAATACCAACGGCGGGCCGGCCATGGTTGGCGATGCCACCGATCGCATCGAGGTTGGGATTGCAGGGAAGTATCTGTGCGAGATGCTTTCGACGACGCTGCCGGGCCGGAAGCCGACGGACACGCGGCACTTCATCTCATACGACCCAAAGACCAATCTGTATTCGGCGTGGTGGTTCAATGACACATCGATTCGGCCGATGGAGTTGTCGGGTGAGCTGACGGGGAACAAGCTGGTGCTGACCAGCAATCCGGCAGCGCCGGGGCCGTTGCTGCGGGCGACGTACGAGAATCCGCCGGATGGAACGCTGACGTTTTTGCTGGAGATGAAGACGGGCGAATCGTGGTCGAAGCTGTTTCTGACGACGTATGCGAAGAAGTAGGACAGCTATGAGCCGTTAGCTATTAGCCATTAGCTATGAGGTCGATGACGGAAGGAACCATGAAGGGGAGCGCCGTTTTGTTGAGGGGCATGGATGAACCAGATTCCGGATGAGGCGGCGGAGCGAGTGCTGGGGGCGATTCGCGAGGTGATCGAACTCGATGGGCAGGGCGAGAGAGAAGATGCTGAGCGCCTGCTGAAACCGCTGGTGGAGGAGTTTCCGGAGGCCTCGCTGCTGCACAGCTACATGGCCTGGGTCCTGTCGCGGAGCGGGAAGCACAGGGAAGCGATCGAGCACGGGCGCGTGGCCGTGAAGTTGTCGCCGGAATCGGAAATGGCGTCGGTGATGCTTTTTCGGGCATTGTGGAGCGCGGGCGAGCATCCGCTGGCGTTTGAGGAGATGAAGCGGTTGGAGAAGTACGGGCACTCCGAGGAGTACGCGCGCATGATGCAGGAGTGGAACGAGGGCAAGAGGGACGATGCGGCGAGCGAAGAAGCCGAGTGAGGGGAGCAGGGCTGGCGCGGTGGAGTTGACGGTTGCCATCACGGGCGCCTCGGGCGCGGTATTCGGGCGGTGGATGCTGCGGGCGCTCGAAGCGGATGAGCGGGTGGAGCGGGTGCATTTTGTCGCCAGCGAGAATTCGCTGCGCGTGATCGCGGAGGAATTGGGAATCAGCGGCCGGACGGGGCTGGTGGAGAAACTGGTTGGCGCCAAGCTGAAGAAGATCGTGCAGCATGCGGATGCAGATGTGGGGGCGGCGATTGCGAGTGGAAGTCATCCGTCGCATGGAATGATTGTGCTGCCGTGTTCGATGGGGACGCTGGCGGCGATCGCAAACGGGCTCGCGAATTCGCTGATTGCGCGCGCGGCGGACGTGACGCTGAAGGAGCGGAGACCGCTGGTGCTGTGCGTGCGTGAGACGCCATTCAACCGAATTCATTTGCGGAATATGACCCTGGCAGCGGAAGCGGGAGCGACGATCTTTCCGGTGATTCCGGCGTTCTATAACAAGCCGGTGGATTCGGATGAGATGGCGCGGCAGTTTGTGTGCCGCGTGCTGGCCCATGTCGGGCTGCCACAGGCGGACGCGTATGTGTGGGGGAAAGACGAGTGATCCAGAGACGACGTCAGTTGTCAGTTGTCAGAACACGAAGGGCGGGGCCCAGGGTGACGGAGCCCTGGAATAAAGGAACGCGACTCACCTTATATGCTGTTGACACGGAAATCGCCCGACGTCACCCTGATTCTGAAACCTTGAAAACGAGAGAGCGAAGGAGTCCCCGATGCCCGAAGAGAAGCAGCTTCAGTTTGCCACCCTTGCCGTTCACGCCGGTCAATCGCCCGATCCTGCGACGGGATCGCGGGCGGTGCCGATTTACCAGACGACGTCGTACCTGTTTCAGGACGCCGACCATGCGGGGCGGCTGTTTGCGCTGAAGGAGTTCGGGAACATCTACACGCGGATCATGAATCCGACGACGGATGTTTTTGAAAAGCGCGTGGCGGCGATGGAGGGGGGCGCGGCGGCTTTGGCGACCTCGTCGGGGCAAGCGGCGGAAACGCTGGCGCTTACGACGCTGGCCAAGGCGGGCGAGGAGATCATCTCGACCACGTCGCTCTATGGAGGAACATATAACCTCTTCCACTACACATTGCCGCGACTGGGCATCCAGGTTCGGTTCGTGGATGCGGACGATTTCGACGGGCTGCGAGCGGCCATCAACGACAGGACGCGGGCGATCTATGCAGAGACGCTGGGCAATCCGAAGCTGGACGTCGTGGACCTGGAGCGATTTGCAAAGATCGCACATGAGCACCGGTTGCCGCTGATGATCGACAACACGTCGGCATCTCCGGCATTGGTCCGGCCGATCGAATGGGGCGCGGACATCGTGGTGAATTCGGCGACCAAGTTTTTGGGCGGTCACGGGAACAGCATCGGCGGCGTGATTGTGGATGCGGGCAAATTTGACTGGAAGGCGTCGGGGCGCTTCAAGGAGTTTGTCGAGCCGGATCCGTCCTACCACGGATTGTCGTATTGGGAGACGTTCGGACCGTTGTCCTTCATTCTGAAGGCGCGCATCCAGGGACTGCGGGATACAGGCGCGGCATTGTCGCCCTTTAATGCGTTCCTGCTGTTGCAGGGAATCGAGACGCTGCATTTGCGCATGGAAAGGCACTCGCAGAATGCGCTGGCGGTGGCGAAGCATCTCGAGGGGCATCCCGGAGTGGAATGGGTGAATTATCCCGGGCTTGAATCGAGCAAATATCATGCGCGCGCGAAGAAGTATCTGCCCAACGGGCAGGGGGCGCTGATCACGTTTGGGATCCGGGGCGGCTACGAGGCGGGGAAGAAGCTGATCGATTCGCTGGAACTGTTCAGCCTGGTGGCGAACATCGGCGACGCGAAGTCGCTGGTGATCCATCCCGCGTCGACGACGCACCAGCAGTTGTCGGAGGAGGAGCAGGCGGGGACCGGCGTAACGCCCGAGCTGGTGAGGTTGTCGGTGGGGATCGAGGACATACGCGACATTCTCGCCGATCTCGACCAGGCGATCGAACAGGCCAACGGCCAGGTACATCGCAGCAAGGCGCACTCGGCAGGCGTTGCGGCACAATAATTGATATGACCGAATCCCAACCGGGGACCGGAGCCGGACCGGGCGGAACGATGCTGGAGCCGACTTACGAAGGCGATTTTGTGCTTGACGGGCACTTGTCGCTGGAAAGCGGCTGCACGCTGGCGACGCCGACGCTGCATTACGCAGTCTATGGCCGGTTGAACGCGGCGCGTGACAACGCGGTGCTGGTTTGCCATGCGCTGTCGGGATCGGCGCTGGTGGGATCGTGGTGGCCCGAGGTGTTTGCGCCGGGTGCGGTGCTGTCGCTGGAGCACGATTTCGTGATCTGCATCAATCTGCTCGGGTCGTGTTATGGGTCGACCGGGCCGGGTTCGGTGAATCCGGAGACGGGCAAGCCGTACGGGCCGGCGTTTCCGCTGGTTTCAGTCCGAGACAATGTGAGGGCGCAGGCGCAGCTGCTGAATTCGCTTGGCATCCGGCGGCTGCGGCTGGTGATGGGCGGCTCGATTGGCGGGATGCAGGCGCTGGAATGGGCCATTTACGATCCTGAACGCGTGGAGCAAGCGGCGATCATTGCGGTGGCGCCGCTTTCGGCCATGGGGCTGGCGCTGAATCACCTGCAACGGATGGCGATCCAGAACGACCCGAACTGGGCGGGAGGGAATTATCTTCCGCAGAAACCGCCGCGGCTGGGATTGGCTCTTGCGCGGCAGATCGGGATGCTGAGCTACAAGTCGGCTCCGCTGTTTGAAGAACGCTACGGACGCAATCCGAACCGCAACGGGGAGGACCCGTGGGCGGCAGCGCATGGTGGAAGCGGACTGGTGGGCGGCCGGTTTGATATAGCCGGTTATCTGGACCACCAGGGAACGCGGTTCATCGACCGATTCGATGCCAACTCTTACCTGGCAATTCTGCGCACCATGGACACGTGGGATCCGCTGCGGGGGGGCGGACTTTCGGAAGATATCTTTGGCCGCATTAAAGCGCGATTGAACTTTGTAGGGATCAGCTCAGACTGGCTGTTTCCTGCGGATTCGGTGCGGGAGTTTGCGCACACGCTTCAGTCGGCTGGGGTGAATGCCGATTATCGGGAGATGAAGAGCTCGCACGGGCACGACGCGTTCCTCGCGGAACAGAGTGAGCTGGTGCAATTGCTGCATTGGAAGCACTAAAGCGCAGCAGCAGGAAACATTTCCCCGTTGGCCGGTGTCTAAATCGATGCATGGGGGTCGAAGTGTGCCGAGTGGGGCGGAGGCGGGAGCCGGGCGAGATGTGAATTGGCCAGTTTCCGACTGGGCAAAAGTGCCGGCGGATGAGCCGAGGCGCGGCGGTAAGTTTTGGCAACAACTTTGCTTGTCACAAGGGGCGGAGATTTCTATAATCCTTCCAACACCGCGAAGGGATACGCCGTGGTATCGTTTCCGAGGCCCCGGTGTGAGAGACAGAAGGGGTCGACGGTTGTACATTCTGTGGGTGCGAGCTTTAGCATTGATCTCTATTTTTGCAATTCCCAGGAGCATTGAATGAAGAAGATTGTCTTTGCATCCGTGATGGCGTTGGCCGGCCTTGGCCTTTCCATTGCGCCCATGTTGCGAGCACAGGAAGCCCCCGGCCAATCAGGCCAGGTCAGCCTTCCGGCGGATCAGTTCAACGCGTACCAGCTGGCCACGACGGAAACGGATCCGAAGGCGAAGGCTGCGGCGCTGGAGAACTTCTTGAAGACGTATCCGCAGACCCAGGTGAAGACCTCGGTGCTCGACATGCTGATGGATACCTATTTCCAGCAGCTGCGGAATCCAGACGAGACGCTGAACGCGGCGAGCCGGCTGCTGCAAGTGGATCCGAGCAACATGAAGGCTCTTCTTTATTCGGTGTACATCAAGAAAAGCCAGTGCAGTAAATCAGTGGACTCGAAGACAGGCAAATCGAGCGACACGCAGACTTGCGACGATGGCGCGGCGATGGCGCAGAAGGGGTTGTCGGCCGCGAAGCCGTCAGGCGTTTCAGATGATGACTGGAAGAAGCAGACCGGCGCGAGCTTTCCGGTGTTCCATTCGATGATTGCGCTCGATGACGATGTGGTGAAGAACGACTACAAGGGCGCGATCAGCGAGTATGAAAATACGCTCAACCTGATGAGCCCCGAGCAGTCGCAGTCGGCCGGATTGGTGGACATGCTGCAACTGGCGGATGTGTATACGAAGCCGGGTGTCCAGGACCTGCAGAAGGCGATCTGGTTCTATGCGCGCGTGTGGGACTTTGCGCCTGCAAACTACAAGGCGCAGATTGAGCCGAAGCTGGAATACTACTACAAGAAGTACCACGGCGGCCTGGACGGGCTGGATGGGATCAAGCAGCAGGCACAGGCCACGACTTTCCCGCCGGCAAGCTTCAGCATTCCGAAGGCGAAGAGCCCGCAGGAGCAGATTCATGATCTGCTGACGCAGACGCCGGATCTGAACACATTGGCGCTGGCCGACAAGGAGACGGTGCTTTCGCTCGGCAGCAAAGAAGACGCCGACAAGCTGTGGGCGGTGCTGCAGGGCAAGCAGACGCCGGTTCCGGGCGTGATCATCAGCGCGGACCCGAACCAGATCAAGGTTGCCGTGACGCAGGACGCGAAGGACGCGAAGATCGCGGACTTCATCGTGAACCTGAAGGAGCCGCTGAAGGAAGCGGAGCAGAAGCTGTATCAGCCGGGATTCGAGTTCAAGCTGCAGCCGTCGGCCGAGCTTGACGGCACGTACGACACGTACACGCAGATTCCGTCGACGGATCCTGCGACGCCTCCGAGAGCGGAGATTGTGCTGAAGGAGGCATTCATCCAGCCGGAAAAGAAGAAGCCGGTTGCGCATCGTCCGGCGGCGGGACATCATCCGGCACACTGAGAACATTGAGCTTCTGGGATCTGAGGGCAGCCTTTCGAGGCTGCCCTTTTTGCTGCCGAGTGCCGGGCAGAGGAGGCGAAGGCGCCCTCAGGGGCTAAAGCCCCGCAGATTTTCAGGTGCACACATGTACAGGCTAAAGCCCGTACCTTTCGCTAAAGCGCGTAGCTTTCGCTAAAGCCCATACCTTTCGCTAAAGCCCGTGGCCTTCGCTAAAGCCCGTACCTTTTCGCTAAAGCGCGTAGCTTTCGCTGATGCCGGGTCCTTCGCTAAAGCCCCGCAGATTTTCAGGTGCACACATATATAGGCTAAAGCCCGTACCTTTTCGCGGAAGCGCGTAGCTTTCGAACCGGGAGTTGGCAGCGCACTTGCGGCTCTTTCTGGTTCCGCGATGGAAAGAGAGCAGGACGAGGGCAATGGTAATCTGGTGGGTAACATGGTGCGATTTCCTCTCCCCGCCGTCTTGATCGCGCTCATCCTGGCAGCGATCCCGTGCTTCGCCCAGGACCAGAGCTCGTCCGGAAGAAAGATCAAGGAAGTGCCGCCGCTGGTGGCGCCGGCTCCGTTTTCGATCGATGGGCCAACGCAGGATTCGGTTCCGGCTATCGAGTACCGGTCCGCCGATCAGTTGAGCGCGAAGGACCGCCTGATCGTTGCCAACGCCGAATCGTCGATCGCCGAACATGCGGGGATCAATGGGCTGGAGATGGAGTCGGGAAACTGGACCTATGAGCAGGTGGTATGTCCGGCACTGCCGAATCATCTGTTCCTGCGCTATTCGCGGAACAATGGAAAGGGCGACGTGAGCGAGTTCACGGCGTCGATTCCGCGGAATAATGACGGCCGCGTGCGCGTGATTCCGATTCTTCGCCGCGGATATTCGCTGTTCTCGCCGGCCCCGATCAACGCGCTGACGATTTCGGCGTTCAATCATATCCGCGATGAAGAATCGAAGAAGGACTCCGCAAGCTGGATCGGCAATGGGCTCTGCTACGCGGCGCTTGCGGGAGCACACCCGACTGCCATTTCGCCGAACGAGATCGCCCTCGAGGATGATCCACCGGTGGCGCAGACGGCAACGCTGCACGTGCAGTTCCAAGGCGGAGAGATGGTTGAATTTTCCGATGTTGCGGCCAAACCTCACCCGATGGAATGGGAGATGACGTTCACGCGGAAGGGAAAGCTGATCAAGGCCAGGCATTTCCAGGCGCCGACCATTGAGGCAAGGCACGTGACGGATCGCTCGCCGGTGCTGCAGACGCGACAGGTGCCGCAGTGAAAGGCGTCGAGCCCCTCAACCCAGAGCAGATCGTTTGCTCCGCTCGATCACCCCACGGATTTATTCTCCTAGCATGATGCGCTGGATGGCGGTGGCGCGGCCGGTTTGCGGATTGCAAGTGACCAGCGTGGCGCACATCTTGGGATTGGCCTTGGAGGCTTCGAATTTGCCGGGCATGCCGGTGCGAAAGCGGTGCAGGACGAGTTCGGTTTCGACGCCGATGACGCTGTCGTAGGGGCCGCTCATGCCGACGTCGGTCTGATACGCGGTTCCATTGTGGAGCAGGCGCTCGTCGGCGGTGGGAATGTGGGTGTGCGTGCCGAGGACAGCGGTAACGCGGCCATCGAGGTGCCAGCCCATCGCGACTTTCTCGCTGGTGGCCTCCGCATGGAAATCAACAACGATGACCTTGGCCTTGATGCCGGCGATGATTTCGTTGGCGGCGTTGAAGGGATCGTTGGTGCCGTTCATAAAGACGCGGCCCATGAGATTGACGACGGCGTAGGGAACTCCCGAGTCTGTGGTGCTCTCGAAGATTCCGTAGCCGGGCAGGCCGGGAGCAAAATTTGCGGGACGGAGGATTCGGCGGGGACGATCCTGGCTGTCGGTGGGCGCGGAGCTTAGGTAGTCGAGGAGCTCGCGCTTGTCCCAGACATGGTTGCCGGTGGTCATGACGTCGACGCCGAGGTCGAAGAGGTCTTCGGCGATCTGGGGCGTGACGCCGAATCCGCCGGCGGCGTTTTCGACATTCACGATGGTGAGCTCGACGGCGTTTGCCTTGCGCACATGGCTGATGTGTTCGCGGACGATTTTGCGTCCCGCGCTGCCGAAGATGTCGCCGATGAAGAGGATGTTCAAGAACAGCTCCTAGCTGCTAGCTTCTAGCTCCTGTCCAAAGCGGAGCAGCTTTGTTTGGTCATTCCAGACCTGCGAGTTCGTTGCAACGTGACATAGATAACTTCAACCAGCATCCCATTACAAGGTTGGCTGGCAGGTAAAAGCTAGGAGCTTGCCGCCTCCGGCCGCATCAGCGGAAAAAGGATGACATCGCGGATGGATCTGGAGCCGGTGAGGAGCATGGTAAGGCGGTCGACGCCGACACCTTCACCGCCAGTGGGCGGAAGGCCGTAGGCGAGGGCGCGGACATAGTCCTCGTCCATCTGATGGGCTTCGTCGTCGCCGCGGGCACGCTCGGTGAGTTGCTGCTCGAAGCGCTTGTGCTGCTCGATGGGGTCATTGAGCTCGCTGAATGCGTTGCCGAGCTCGAAGCCGCCGGCGAAAAATTCGAAGCGCTCGACGTGGGCGGGGTCGTCGGGCTTGGCCTTGGAGAGCGGCGAGACCTCGGTGGGGTAGTCGTAGATGATAGTGGGCTGGATGAGGAACGGCTCAACGACAGCTTCAAAGAGGTTGTAGATCGACTTGCCGAGCGGCGCGCCTTTCATCGAGTCGACGTAGACAGATTTGAGCGCAGCAAGAAGTGTCTTCAATTCTGAGAGCCGCTCAGCACTCATGCTGCCCGTTCCGCCGGTGGCTGCTTCAAGCAAGTCGATGCCGGCGTGAAGCCGCGACTGAAGAACGGATGCGGATTCAAACGCGGTCTCGGCCGGCTTGGCTCCGGCCTCTTCAGGCCAGTATTGCTGGATGGCTTCCAGCATGGTGAGGCGCTGCCATTTGCCGAGGTCGATGGTGTTGCCGTTGAATTCGACAACGGTAGTGCCGTTGACTTCCTGGGCGACAAAGGCCATCAGGTCTTCGGTGAGCTGCATCATGTCGTGGTAATTGGCATAGGCCTGGTAGAACTCGAGCATGGTGAACTCGGGGTTGTGCTGCGTGCTCACGCCTTCGTTGCGGAAGTTGCGATTGATCTCGTAGACGCGATCGAGGCCGCCAACGACGAGGCGCTTGAGGTAAAGCTCGGGTGCGATGCGCAGGAAGAGATCCATGTCGAGCGCGTTGTGATGGGTGCGGAACGGCCGCGCGGCGGCGCCGCCGGCGATCTGCTGCATCATGGGCGTTTCGACTTCAAGGTAGCCGCGGGAATCGAAGAACTGGCGCAGCGCGCGGAGTACCTTGGCGCGCTTGACGAAGACTTCGCGGCTCTCGAGATTGGTGAAGAGATCGACATAGCGCTGGCGGTAGCGGAGCTCGACGTCGGCGAGACCGTGATATTTCTCCGGCAGCGCGAGCATCGCCTTGGCGAGGAAGGTGAGGCGCTCGACGTGAACGGAGAGCTCGCCCGTCTTGGTGCGGAAGAGATAGCCGGCGGCGCCGATGTGGTCGCCAAGGTCCAACAATTTATAAAGCGCCCAGCCCTGTTCGCCGACGGCATCGAGGCGGACGTAAATCTGGAGGCGCTGACCGCCTTGCTGGAGAGTTGCGAATCCGGCTTTGCCCATGACGCGGATGGCCATGATGCGGCCGGCCACGGCGACGGTGGTGCGATGGGATTCCAGTTCCTCGGCAGTGGAGATGTCCCACTTTGCGCGGATCTCGGGGATGGTATGCGAAGCGGGGAACTGGTTGGGGTAGGCAGCCTGTCCGAGTTTCTCAATCTCGGCCAGCTTGGCTTTGCGCAGTTCGAACAGGCCGCGCTCAAACTCGGAATCGAACACTCTATTTCCTTCCCATGATGGGCACTGCCCAATAGGGAAGTATACCTGCTTGCCGAATGGCCCTGTATGCTGGAGACACGCTCATGCCGGAACAGGATCCCATGCCGGAGCGACGCGCGCGCGGCAAAGAATCGAGCGGGCTGCAGTCGCTGGTGCAGGTGGAGAAGATCACGCAGATTGCGGTGATTCTTCCATGCGCGGTGTGTATTGGGTGGCTCGGTGGCGCATGGCTCGACGGCTATTTCCATCAGAAATGGATGACGCTGACGGGATTCGTGCTGGGGTGCATCGCGGGGATGACATCGGCGATCAAGCTGGCGATCTCGCTGGTGAACGAACCGAAGAGAGGGCCGCGGGACTCGGGGCCGAAGGACGGGGCCGGCGAGTGATGACGGAGAATCTCGAGCCAGTGCAGGATGTGGCCCCCGAAGCACTTTATGCAATGCTTCGAAGAGCGATGCGGAACACGCTGATTCTGGGAATGTTGGCTGCGGCCGCAGTGTGGATTGGAGCGACCTGGCGCGATGCCGCGATGCTGATGGTGGGGACCGTGATTTCGGCGGCGAGCGTGTGGGAGTGGTTGCGGCTGGCGCAGACGATCAACGCGCGGATGGACAAGCAGAAATCGGGAATGCAAACAGGTGTTGTTGTGGTGTTGTTCATGCTTCGCCTGGCGATATTTGCGGCGGCCATTTATGTTAGCCTGAAGTTTCTCCACGGCTCAGGGATTGCGCTGCTGTGCGGGCTCGCATTGGCGGTGACGACGGTGGGCTGGGAGGGACTTCGACTCCTGCGCGAGTGAGAAAGGCAGGGCCAGGGCGAGCGGCGAACGCCGCGCGCAAGGCGCATAACTCAATTCATGCTGGAATTTTCGGGACTCCCCTTCGCTTTACATCATTTTGCCGGAGCCGCTCCGGCGTTCCTATCAGAAATCGCTGGTCCAATGCCGCGGTGGTTCAACCCTGTATTCAAGTGGCAGCTGCTGATTGTGCTGGCGCTGACGATGGTGTTTGTCTTCGTGCGGGCCACGCTCTCGGTCGAGAGCCCAAACGGCATCCAGTCCTCGGTGGAGATGGTCCACGAATTTGTGGGCGAGCAGTTGGATCAGATTATCGGGCACGGATACGAGCGGTTCCAAGCCTTCCTGACGTGCATTCTGCTCTTCGTGCTGTTGAATAATTTCCTGGGACTGTTTCCGGGCGTGGAGACGCCGACGAGCGTGCCGAAGGTGCCGCTGGGATTGGCGGTGCTCTCGTTTCTCTACTACAACTTTCATGGCCTCCGGGTGAATGGACCGATCGGCTATCTGAAGACTTTTATCGGCCCGGTGTGGTGGATTTCGTGGCTTCTGTTTCCCGTAGAAGTCATTTCGCACCTGGCGCGCATGATGTCGTTGACCATTCGACTTTATGCAAACATGCTGGCCAGCGACCTGCTGACGATGATCAGCTTTTCCATCTTGCCGGCGCTGCTGCCGGTCGCGTTTTTAGGTTTGCATTTCCTGGTATCGGTGATCCAGGCGTACGTGTTTTTCATGCTCTCGGCGATCTACATTGCGATGGCGGTTTCGCACGAGCACTGAGAAGACAGCTTTCAGCCATCAGCTGTCAGCCATCAGTTGTCAGTTGGCAAGGCAGTTGTCAGTTGTCGCTTGGATGGATGGGGCTGAGTTGCTGATGGCTGAGAGCTGACAACTCGAAAAGAGATTCCGCCGGAGAGAGCTTCCGCTCCGGAGCAACGGAAAGGCTGCAAGCGTGAGGGGGCCAGTACGGTGAGCCTCAACCACCCACTGGCAGCCAATTCGAAAGGAAGCTGGAGAAACCATGAAGAAGCTGCAATATCTGTTTACGACGCTTTCGGTTCTCTGCTTTGCCGTGCCTGCGTTCGCGCAGAGCAGCGGCTCGGCAGTGATCGACATGGCGCCAATCGGCGTCGGACTCGGCATGGGTCTGGCGGCAGGACTGTGCGGAATCGGCCAGGGACGCGCGGTAGGTTCGACGACCGAGGCGCTGGCGCGCAACCCGGGAACACGCGGGCAGTTGATGACGTTCATGATCATCGGCCTGGCATTTATCGAGTCGCTGACGCTGTTCACCTTCGCCATGATCTTCCTGAAGGTTGGAAAGTAAGAGCAGGACGACCGGCACGAATCACGCTGCTCCGCCTTCGGGTGGAGCAGTTTTTTTATTTGGGCAAGATACGTTTAGCGGCCGGCGTGTTCTGTTGCAGCATCGCCGCGCAAGAGGCGAATCGCCTCGGCATATCCCATGCCGAGCGGCACGGATTCGAAGCGGCTCTCTTCTTCGGTGGTATCGAAGCTTCTTGTCTTGAAGAGAACGCGCCCGCTCATTGCCATCTGGAAGCGCACGACGCGCCATTGGCCGTCGCCGACGTCGGATTGCTCGATGATGATCCAACCACCCTTGTTGAGGCGGCCGAGAATACCCCAGCCGAAGGCGACATCGTGCTGAAGATGGCCTTCGAGGCGGGTCACACGCTCGTGCGCAGGATCGACCCAGAGTTCGCCGGTCATTTCGGTCAGCACCTGTGTTTCAAGGTTCGGCGGATCGAAGCCGGGGTTCGGTTTGAAAGTGAATTTTTCGACATGGCCGATCGAAGCATCGCCGCTACCTGCGTAGGTGTAGACGAATGCCGTGGGCAGCGCGCGAAGGACCTCGAGCGCGCGGGAAGCATCCTGGTCTTCGCTTTGCTTGCGATGGCGCTGGCGGCCGGGATCGCTGAGCAGCGAGTCGAGACGTCCCTGTTCTTTCTGTTCATCAACGCTGTTGAGCGGATGGCCGTTGATCTCAAGGAGGCGCGCGACGGAGCCGTCTTTGGTTTCGCAGATTTCTTTCAGGGAACTGAGGCGGGGAGTGGACTTGAAGAGACGATAGCGCATGGGGTGCGCCGTATCTTTGGCCGCGCGTAACTCGGCTGCGAGCGCCTGCCTGACGAGCGAGGAGGGCAGGTCAGCCGGTGCACCCTGCTGGGCGATCGTGACCGGCGTTAGAAGCAGCAGGGGGAGCAGCCCCTGTACACCCAATCGTCTATCGACCATTCGTCCCTGATGTGCCCATTCTTATACATACATTAGACGCCAAGGTTCGGGTGCGGTTTCGAGAATTGAAGTACCCCCGGCTGGTTGCGTATAGTTCGGGGGAGGGCCACCGGCGTTTTCTTGCAAGCATGAATCGATGGTGTCGGGACTGGTTTGTCACAGGACGGCCAACGCATCGTGCCGGGTAAAGACGCTGAAATCAGCGCCTGGGAAGGAAGTGCACCATGGCATCGGAGAATGGTCTCGCCCGGATTGGCAAGACGGTTGTGATTCGCGGCGAAGTGAAAGGGAGTGAAGATCTGGTTGTCGACGGGCAAGTGGAAGGGACCATCAACCTGGCAGACGGGCGGCTCACGATCGGCCCTGACGCAAATGTAGCCGCCGATCTTACGGCCAAGGATGTTCTGATTGTCGGGCGCCTGAAAGGCAACATTGTCGCGAGCGGCCGCGTGGAATTGCGCGCAGGCAGCCTGGTGGAGGGAGATGTGAAGGCACTGCGACTTGCGGTGGAAGACAATGCGGTGTTTCGCGGCAAGGTTGACCTGACGCAGGGCGCGGCGATCGCATAGCGAACACCTGAAGAGCGCGCGACTGGATGAGGAAGACATGGCCGGCACGAAGGGACATGAATTCTCATTGTTCATTTGCCTTTTTCTCGTTACAGGATGAAGTTGGGGCTCACTTGCGGCGCGAGCGTGCGGGATTTCCCACGCCGCTGCCGGGGACTGAATGGTGATTCGGAACTGGTTCGATAAGAAATTCGAAAATTCACCTGGGGCGTCGGGCGTGGCCGGCCCGAAGATGCCGCGGCATTCGGGTGCGTGGTCGACGTTGCGCAAGCGCCTGAAAAATGAACCGGGGTTGCGGGTGATCGATGCGGGGGTGACCTCGCCGACCAACATCAATTACCTGACCAGCCTTGGGCACAGCATCTTTCTGGCAGATCCAGTGACGGAAGCGTATTCGGGTAACTGGCAGACGGGCGTGGACGATGACGACAATCCGATCTGGAACGCAGGAGGATATCTGGACCAGGCGCTGCAGTTTGCGGGGCGCAGTTTTGACGTGGTTCTCCTGTGGACGACGCTCGATTATTTGCCGGAAGCGCTGGTCGCGCCCGTTGTGCAGCGGTTTCGCGATGCGATGAACCCTGGCGGCCAGGTGCTGGCGTTGTTTCATACGCGCATGCATGGCGAAGACACGGCGTTCTGCCGTTTTCACGTGACGGACGGAGACAACGTGGAATTGCAGGTCGCGCAGCCAGTGCCGATGCAGCGCGTGTTCACGAATCGCAGCATCCAAAGCCTGTTTTCAGGTTGGTCTGGATTCAAGCAGTTTCTCGCTAAAGACAGTATCTCGGAAGTTTTGATTACACGCTAAGTAAACGATCCCACTCAGCAGAATCAACCACACAGGAGGAATCATGGCCTCGTTGAAGGGAACACGCATCACGTGGCTGGGACACGCCACGGTCCTGGTACAGACGCCAGGCGGGACCAACATCCTGATCGATCCGTTTATCACGGAAACCCGAAGTATCCGAAGAGCTACAAACTGCCTGAGAAGATTGAATACGTTCTGCTGACGCACGGCCACGGCGACCATATCTCGGATGCGGCGCCGGTGGCGAAGCAGCATGGGTCAAAGGTGGTGGCCATTTATGAGCTGGCCGCATTCGTGGGTTCGAAGGGAGTGAAGGACACGATCGGAATCAACATGGGCGGCAGTGTGGAGCTGAACGATGTGCTCGCGACCATGGTGGACGCGAAACACTCGGCGGGAGCTGAAGACGAGAAGGGAGTCCATTACACGGGTGTTGCGGCGGGGTTTGTGATTCAGGTGAAGGATGGTCCGGTGCTCTATCACGCGGGCGATACGACGGTGTTCGGGGACATGAAGATCATTGCGGAGCTGTATCATCCCGAAGTTGCGATGTTGCCGATTGGCGGGTTCTACACGATGGGCCCGAAAGAAGCTGCGGTTGCGGTTCGCCTGCTAAGCGCGAAGGTTGTTCTGCCCATCCACTTCGGAACATTTCCGCCGCTGAAAGGGACACCGAAGGAGCTTGAAGCGCTGGTGGCAGGAAGCGCGAAGGTGATCCACTGGGAGCCGGGCGAGACGTTCGAGTAGGCTGACGAATGATGCGGAAACAAAAATGGAATGGCGATTGAGCCATTCCATTTTTGTTGCCTCAAAACCCTATTTTCCGCCGGCGGCTTTTTGTCTTGCCCAACGACGCCTGACTGCTTCAGCGATTCGTTTTCGTCCTTCCGGAGTAAGATTTCTCTTCTTTCTGCCGCCGCGCTTCGCTGCCGGTTTGGAAGCTTTACGTGCCTTACTTGCGCTGGCTCCGCCAAGCAGAGTGCGTGCCTTCTGCAATTGGGCGATTTCAAGGTCGATCTGTGCCAGAATTTCCGAAACTCCCACTATCCCTCCTGGATCCTCAAAAGTATTTGGCTCCAAGCCCTAAAAACTTATGGCCCATAAGACTGCCATTTGTCCTGCGAACACGATACGCAAGTGTAGACTCATTTACAAACAAAAAATGGAAGATGTTACCGCAGATAAGCCAATCTGGAATTGCCTGGTAACCAACGGATTCGGCGCGAAGTGACCCGTTTCAAGGCCGTTGAGATCATCTGGGAATGCAATGCTCTGTAGATAGATAGGTAACTGGACACGATACGAGCGCAAATTAGTGACGGGCGCCAGACGCTAAGTTCCGCGCTAAAGGCTTCGCGATGATTTGGGTGATGGATTGGATGGCGGCGAAGGAGCGCCCGCGGGTAAGCTAGAGGACTCATGACCCCCCAGGCGTATGGTTGCCGATTCGGCTGCGCGGAAACTGCGGAGATCGCGCAGGATCTCGACTTTTTCGCGCGCGTACTGACTGGCGAGGCGCGTGAGGGCGTAAGTAATGATGTCGCTGTGATGGAGGTCCTGAACGGAGGGATCGCGGCGCATATTGAGCCAAAGGCGATGCACGAGCTGGACGTCGTCGGGACTGAGCGCGGGGGCGTGTGGCCCGATATAGAACACATTGGCATCGCCGTTGGGGCTAATGACAAAAAAGTTGAATTGCCGCTTGGGCTCGGGGAGGGCTTCCCATGCCTGGCCAAGATGGAAGGCCTGATCTTCGGCGCTCATCGAGCTGGAGAGTCCTGACACGACAGAATCGACTTCGAGTGAGTTTGCGGTTTGCGCGAGCGCCGCAAAGACATCGCCCGCGGGAACGACGAGGAGCGAAACTTTCTTGCCGAAGCTTTCGGCGACTGAGACCGCCTTGGTGAAGAGCGTTTGCTCGTGTTCGCTGAAGCTTTGTTGCTCGGCGCTCAGATATTCTGGTCCGCCGACGCCCATGAGGCGCACGCTGATCACCACGACGTCGCGGTCTTCGGTTTTGGTGCGTGCAAGAATCCATTTGAGCGCGACGGGATTGGCGGCATCGTGCATGGTGACCATGACGCCGCCCGGACGGAGTGCGACTGATTCACGGTCAACCGTGTCCTGATGCTCGAGCTGGAAGTGGTCTTTCATCTGGCGCGCCGTGACAGCGTGTTTGCGCAGATTCTGACGCTCGGAGACGGTGAAGATGATGAAGAATACTGCGGCAAAGGCGATGCCGCTTACGGTTGCCACGGATTTGGTGAAGAGATTGGTGACTGCCGTCGATAGCAAGGCCAGAAACACGCACGTGAGTCCAACCGGAATCTCGGTTTTGCCGATCTTGATGTTGGGTGGAACCTTCCAACCGCGCTCGCCGTGATACTTCCAGCGCAGCACCAGCATTGCGAGGCTGTTGAAGGTGAACGACCAGATGACGCCGAACGCGTAGGCCTCGCCCAGGGTGATGACATTGCCACGGGTGACGATGATGGTGAACATCTGGAGGCCGAAGACGAGGTTCACGATGCGGTGGCTGGTGCCGAAGCGTGGATGCGGTTTGCGGAACCAGTCAGTCAAAACGCCGTCTTCCGCCACGCGCATCAGTACACCGGTGGAACCGATCATCGAAGTGTTGATCGCGCCGGAAAGAATCAGGAAGCCGACGAACACGACGAAGATGCGGAAGACCACTCGCCAGAACAAGGGCCCGACCATGAACATGGCGAGGCCGGCAATCAGGTTGTCCTGGTAGATGTGCGTTCTGGGGCCGTCAGGGATCAGCATGGAGGCGAGCAGCGTCGCTCCGCCGGTGAAGACCAGGCTGTAAATAGCGATGACGATGGCTGCGCGCTTGAGGTTCTTGAGCTTGGGGTGCTGGATTTCGCGATTGACCTGGGCAAGGCTTTCCTCGCCGCTCATGGCGAGGATGGAGTGGCCGAAGGCCATGACAATACCGAAGAGCCCGAAGGAGCTGACAAGGCTGGTTCCCTTGAGGAAGCCAAGCGAGTCCTGGCTGAAGTGAAGATGAGCGGGCGTGGGGGCCGGAGGCATGCGCACGCCGACTACGAGCACGGAGTAGATGCCCCAGATGAGAAGGATGACCACCATCACGGTGGTGATCTGCATAACGCGCAGGGCCTTGTCGCTGGATTCCTCGATGCCCTTGATGTTCTGCCACCAGTAGTAGATGGTGACGGCGGCAGCGAAGATTGCCGCGGTGCCGTTCATGTCGAACTGGAACGGATGGCCGTGGGCATCCTGAAGAGCGGGGGGAAGCCAATGATATTGGTTCACGACGGTCATCAGCTCGTTCATGAGACCAGTGATGTACTGGCCGGCCGAAACGCCCGAGATCGGTCCCGTGAGGATGTAGTCGAACATGAGCGCTGAGACGCTCAGCTTGGCGAAGGTTCCGCCCAGGGCTTCCTTGACAACGCGATAGACGCCGCCGCGGGTGAACATCGAACAGCTTTCGACGTAGACAGCTCGCACGGCAAAGCTGAAGAGCATGATGCCGAGGATGAACCAGGGGGCCGAAGCGCCAATGGCCTGTTCAGCGATGCCGCCGGCGTAGAAGGCGGAGGAGCCGAGGTCGTTGAGAACGATGGCAGCTGCTCGCCAGAAGGAGATGAACGTGAGCATCACGGAGGATGCCACGATGAGGCGAACACGGTCGGAAGGTGGGGCTACGCTCGTTCGAGTGGATGCCATCGCAACACTGCCGGCGCGATGCCGGCCGATCTCGGGTTCGACGAGCTAATTTCCCGTCCGCCCATGGCTGAGTCTATTGCTGAAACACGTGATCGTCAATCAAACGTTCTTCCTTATTCAGTTTGTGGGATTTAGTAAACGGCGATCCGGGGGCGGGGCGGGCACGCCGAATGCTTTACACTCGGCCCTGTATGCATCGCCACGCATGGAGATTGTGGGCCGCGGCCGGCCTGTCGGCCGGCTTGCTGGAATTGCCATTTCCATTGGCCGGTCCCATGCCGCCCTGGCGAAGCGTGTTCGCGTGGTGGGGCCTGGTACCGCTGCTCTGGGCGCTGATGAGGAATGCGGAAAGCGGTGGCGGCAGGCCAATCCGGCGCGGCTTCCTGCTCGGATATGTGTGCGGGGTGCTGTGGTACTGCGGCAACTGCTACTGGGTGCGGGATACGATGCAGCGATACGGCGATCTGCCGGTGGGAGTCCCGACGCTGCTGCTGATCCTCTTCAGCCTGGTGCTGGGTCTGTATTGCGGGCTGTTCGGGCTGTTCGTGACGCTGATCAGAAGGGCGACGGGAAGGACGGGACTCGCGCTGGCCGCCGCGCCGGTGTTGTGGGTAGCGCTGGACCTGGCGGCGGCACGGATCACGAGCGTGCCGTGGGATCAGCTGGGGTACTCGCAGGTGGACAACGGCCTGGCCATGGTGCTGGCGCCGTGGACAGGGGTTTACGGGATCACGTTTGTGCTTGTAAGCGCTAATGCAGCCTGCGTGGGGATTCTCACATCCGAGGTACGCGGGGAAACCGACTGGGGGCGCCGGTTGTTGCTGACTATGGAGGTTGGAATTGCTTTGATTGGGTCCCTTCCCGCAAGTTCCTTTGGAACCAAACTGGCTCAACCTTCCAGCTTGCCGACGTCTGCGACGGCGGTACTGATTCAACCCAATCTCGATGTGGGCGGCGTGGGGTACTGGAACGGGCCGGGGGAGTGGAATGCGCACATGGCGGAGTTTGCGCGGCTTGCTGACGAGCAGTGCAAGCGATATATTGCCGGGATTCCGCAGACCGGGGCACCGAGCGGCGAGGTGGTTTGCCCGCCGTACGCGACGCATCCTGACCTGGTGGTGTGGCCGGAATCGCCCGCTCCGTTTTTCGAGCAGGATCCGCGGTTCAGGCCCGCAATGGGCGCAATTGCTCAGGCCGTGCATGCGCCGCTGATCGTGAACGGGATCGGGTCAGACCCGGACCCGGATGCGAATGACACGCTCGATCATGTTTCGGCGATGGTTTTCAGCGCGGATGGAAACGAGATAGGCCGCTACGACAAGATTCACCTGGTTCCCTTCGGCGAGTTTGTTCCGTTTCCGAAGCTGTTGTTTTTTGCGCGCAAGCTGACGGGGATGGTTTCGAAGTTCACGCGCGGCACGGAGCGGCAGGTGTTTTCGCTGAACGGGCATCGATACGCAGTGTTCATTTGCTACGAGGCTGTGTTTGCCGATGAGGTCCGACAGTTCACGAAGATGGGCGCCGATGTGCTGGTGAACATCAGCGATGACGGCTGGTATGGCGATACAAGCGCGCCATGGCAGCACCTGAACATGGCACGAATGCGGGCGATCGAGAACCGGCGCTGGCTGCTGCGCGATACGAACAACGGCGTGACGGCGTCGATCGATCCGTATGGCCGCGTACGGCAAAGCATTCCGCGGCATCAGGTGGACGCGCTGCCTGCGCTGTATGGGTTTCGCAGCGATGTCACGTTCTACACGATGTATGGCGATGTGTTTGCGTGGGTATGTGCCGTGTTCTCGATCGGCATCATCGTGTGGCTCGTGAACAGGCGACAGAGCAAGTCGACGGGTCAGCGAGCCGGCGCGTAAACGTCTGCCACGATGGAAGCAGTGAATTGATATACTCAATCAAAGCGCTGTCGACCGGCGCGGGATCGGCGGAATGCATGCTGATTCGCTCACGGCCGACTCGCCAACTTGTTCACCAAGTCAGGTCATCAGAGCAAAATCATGGCATCCATCCAGGATCTTGAATTTGCCTACGCTCCCGTGCGGGACCAAGTCCGCGACCTGCGGGAGTATCTTTGACCCTGCTCGCATCCGCAGGGAACTCTCAGAAATAGAAACCAAGCTTGCCGATCCAGCCATGTGGTCGAATCCGGCGGCCAGCCAGCCGCTAATGCGCGACCGGAAGCGTCTTGAAGCGCTTGTTGGCGACGATGACGAACTCGTGCGCCGCACGGGCGACATTGAAGCCTATTTTGAACTGGCGCGCGAAGGCGAAGACGTGCTCGCCGATCTGGAAAAAGACGTGAAGGGCCTGGGCACATTTGCCGAGGACCTGGAAGCGCGCACGATGCTGAGCGGGGAAGCCGATCCGCTGAATGCGATTGTGACGGTGCATCCGGGCGCCGGAGGCACGGAGAGCCAGGACTGGGCGGAGATGCTGCTGCGCATGTACCTGCGGTGGGCCGAGCAGCAGGGCTTCAAAACGGAGATGAACGACTACCAGGATGGCGAAGAGGCCGGCATCAAGTCGGCGACCTTCACCATCATGGGCGAGAATGCGTTCGGGATGCTGGCCGGCGAGAGCGGAGTGCATCGGCTCGTGCGCATTTCGCCGTTCGACTCGGCGAAGAGGCGGCATACATCGTTTGCATCGGTTTACGTGTCTCCGGAGATTGATGAGAGTATTCATGTCGATTTGAAGCTTGAAGATCTGCGCATCGACACGTATCGCTCCGGTGGCAAAGGCGGTCAGCATGTGAACACGACCGACTCGGCGGTGCGCATGACCCACTTACCAACGGGCATCGTGGTGCAGTGCCAGAACGAGCGCTCGCAGCACAAAAACCGCGACAAGGCGATGAAGATGATGCGGTCGCGGCTCTATGAATACGAACTCGAAAAGAAACGGGCGGAGAGCAAGAAGCTCGAGGATTCGAAGCTGGACATCAACTTCGGCTCGCAGATCCGGTCGTATGTGCTTCAGCCTTATCGGATGGCCAAGGATCACCGGACAAAGGTGGAAGTGGGCGACGTAGACAAGGTGCTGGATGGCTATCTCGAACCCTTTCTGCGCGGATACCTGTTGGCTAAGAGGCGGGGGACGGCGGCGTCGGGATCGGATGAAGACGTGGAAGTGTGAGAAGCGAGGGACTGAGAGGCGGGGGACAGTTGTCAGTGGTCAGTTGTCAGTGATCAGGTGAGTGAGTCGAGGGCGGAAGGCGCATCGCGGGAGGGCCGAGTGGCGATGGCAAGGACTGAGAACGGGAATGATCCGGCGGTGATTGCGGAGATGCTGCACACGGCGCGCAACATTGCCGTGGTGGGCATGAGTGACAAGCCATGGCGGGCAAGCCGCAACATCGGGCGCTACCTCGCAGAGAATGGCTACAAAGTATTCCCCGTAAATCCTGCGCTGGAAGAAGTGGTGGGTTTGAAGTGTTCTCCTGATTTGGCGGCGGCGCACGCGGCTGCTATGGAAGCTACCGGAAGCGGGATCGACCTGGTGGATGTGTTTCGCGCGCCGGAGCATGTGCCGCAGATTGTGGACGATGTGATCCGGCTGGGGATTCCATACCTGTGGCTGCAGGACGAAGTGATTCACGAAGAGGCGGTAGATCGGGCGCGGGCGGCAGGCGTGAAATGTGTGCAGAATGACTGCATTTTCAGGCAGCATTCGAGGCTTTCAGGAGATCATTGAAGCTGCCGTGCAGGTGGGAAGGTCCGGAGTTGTAACCATGACGGACCCGGATGCGTCGAATGAAGAGAGTTAGCCAACCCTGATGCGTCGTCTGTGTCTGAGCTTCGCGATTCTGCTGGTGATGGGAGCCTGTGAGCCCGTCGCCCGGGGGGCGTCGAGTTCGGCGGATGTGGCGCATCTGCATGTGCAACTGGTGTTTCCTAAGAGTGAGCTGATACCAGGCGCGCCGAACCAGGCCGGCCTCTATTTCAAACTGGAACCGGGGTGGCACGTCTACTGGAAAAATGCGGGCGATTCGGGCGAGCCTCCGCATGTGAAGTGGACTTTGCCGGATGGAGTTTCGGCGGGGCCGTTGCAGTTTCCAGCGCCGAAGAGGCTGCCACTGGGCCCGCTGATGGATTTCGGCTACGAAGACCGGGTGCTGTTTCCGTTCAGCGTGGATGTAGCGAGCGGGGTGAAGCAAGGTCCGGCTGATTTGAAGGCGCACGTGGATTGGCTGGTGTGCCGCGAGGTCTGCATTCCAGGGAAGGCGGATCTGGAGGCGCAGAGAACGATTGGGGCGAGCGGCTCGACGGGCGGAGCCGATGCGCAGCCGGATCACGATCTCTGGGTGAATGCCGCGGGAACGCTGCCGGAGCCGCTGCCGGCGACCGATCAGGCCGTGTTCCAGCCGACTGCGACGGGATTCAAGCTCGCCGTGAAAACCGGACGCCATGAGTCGCAGGCGGTCTTCTTTCCGGCCGAGCAGGACATTCTCGATAACCCCGCGCCGCAAAAAGCGACGGGGATGTCGAAGGGGTTCGTTCTCGAACTCAAAAAGGATGCGAACCTCGCGACGACTCCCGGGCAATTGAAGGGCATTGTGGAGCTTTCGGGCGGCCGCGCGTATGAGATTGCGGCTGTGCCGGGCGATCTGGCGGTTGCCGGTTCGGCTTTTGCATGGGCATCGCTGGCGCGCGCGACAGGCTTGGCGTTTCTGGGCGGTCTGCTGCTGAACCTGATGCCGTGCGTGTTTCCTGTGCTGTTCCTGAAGGGGCTGGCGCTGGTGCGGTCGGGCAGCGAGGAACGCGGTGCACTGCGGCGGCATGGGTACGTGTATGCTGCGGGGATCCTGGTTTCGTTCTGGGCGCTGGTGGGCGCGCTGCTGGGATTGCGCGCAGCGGGCGGAGCGCTGGGATGGGGATTCCAGTTCCAGTCGCCGGTATTTCTGTCGCTGATGGCCGCGCTGCTGTTCTTCCTCGGTCTTTCGCTGGCGGGCCAATTCGAGATTGGGTTGACGCTGACGAGTGCGGGTGGATCGCTGGCGGCGAAGCAGGGATACGCAGGCAGCTTCTTTACGGGCGTCCTGGCGGTGGTGGTGGCGACTCCGTGCACTGCGCCATTTATGGGGGCGGCGATTGGGTACGCGCTGAGCGAATCCACCGGCGTGACGTTTGCGGTGTTCACGGCTCTCGCATTGGGACTGGCTGCGCCTTACGTGGCGCTGACGATGCAGCCGGCGTGGACGCGCGTGCTGCCAAAGCCGGGCGCGTGGATGGAAGTGGTGCGCCAGGCGGTGTCCGTGCCCATCTTCGCGACGGTGATCTGGCTGGCGTGGGTACTTGCGAATGCGTACGGCGCGGCGTCGCTGGCGGCGCTGCTGGCGGGGTTCCTGCTCATCGCTATTGCCGGATGGTTTCTGGGACGCTGGCCGGCGCAGGGGTGGTCGACGGGAGTGGCGGCGGTGATAGGGATCGCGGTGATTGCGCTGAGCGTCCTGGCTCCCAAAAAACTGGGAGAAACGCCGGCGGTTTCCGCGACTGCCGCAGGCGGTGCGCAAGCTGCTTCCGGCGCGTGGCACGCATGGTCGGCTGATGCGGTCGCGAAGAGCCAGGCGCAGGGGCACGCAGTATTTGTGGACTTCACGGCAAAGTGGTGTCTGAGCTGCCAGGTGAATGAGCGGGTGGCGCTGGAACAGCCTTCGGTGCAGAAGGCATTTGCCGATGCCAACGTGGTGTTGATGAAAGCGGACTGGACGCGCGAGGATCCGGAGATTACGCAGGCACTGGCGTCACTCGGCCGCAGCGGAGTTCCGGTGTACGCGCTCTATGTACCAGGGCAATCGGCTCCGACGCTGCTGCCCCAGGTGCTGACGCCGGGAATTGTGACGGACGCCGTCAACCAGCTGCCGAAGGGCACCAACCAAGCTTCCGCGGCCACGTCCAATTCAAAGTAAGCCGGGATACTCGGCGGGCAATCATCCCCAATCGCCGGAGGTTTTCTTCTCATGGCATCCCTTTTGAGAACCACAGTATTTTCTTTGGTGGCCGCAGCATTGACGGCTGCGGGCAGCCACGCGCAGACCGCGAAGGTGGGTGCGACGGCGCTTGCATTTAGCGCGACCGATTCAAACGGCAAGACGGAAGCGCTCGACCAGTTTCGCGGGAAGTATGTTGTGCTGGAATGGCACAACCAGGGTTGTCCTTACACGCGGAAGCACTATGAGTCCGGGAATATGCAGTCTTTGCAGAAGGAGTGGACGGCGAAGGGCGTGGTCTGGTTCACGGTGATTTCGTCCGCGCCGGGCGAGCAGGGTTATGTGACACCGAGCCAGGAAAATGCATACGTTGCGAAGATGCATGCGGCGCCGACGGCGGTGTTGATGGATCCGAACGGGCAGCTGGGCCGCGAGTACAACGCGAAGACGACTCCCGATATGTATGTGATCGATCCCAGCGGGAAGTTGATTTATTCCGGTGCGATTGATAATGAGCCAACGCCGGACCCGGACAGCATTCATGGCGCCGATAATTATGTTTCCGATGCGCTGACCGAGGCGATGGCCGGAAAACCGGTGGCCATGCCGTATACACGGGCGTATGGGTGCTCAGTGAAGTATCGCGACTGAGCCCCGGCCCATGCTAAAACTTCCACGTGAAGAAGTGGCGTCCAACTGCCTCGTAAGTCGTTGCTTTTCCCGCCATGGGAACGTAGTGCGGGGCGAACGATGAGTCCTGGTGGTACTGCTGGACCTGCTCGGCCGTTTCCTTGGTCATGATGCGCAGCCGGGTGCTGACACGCACGGGGACCGGTTCGGAGTCGGTGTGCAGGTTGCCGTTGAACTGGCTAGCGTAGGTGAAATCGTTCCACTGTGACGACATTGCTTTTTCTCCAACGTGTTGCGGGCGCCCGGCCCGCTCATGCCCTTACCAAGTGCAAGTGATGTGCCAAAGTGCGGCTCTTCTATGGATAGATTTGGATTCACTGAAAGGAAAGGAATTATGAACTTGCGGTGAGGACTTTGGTCATGTGACGAAGGAACGGTGACGAGTCTGTGTGACGACATTGCGTCTCAAGATGACGTTTTTTAGTCACACAGGTTGATCCACCGCGTGGCCTTCCACGGCAGCCGCGTTCCTTTTCGATGGGCAGGCATTTCCGAAGGGCGAAGGGGATGCTTCTGGAAGGTGGGATCCAGAAGAAAGCGAGTTCCCACCCATGACGCGCAGGTGTTGCGTCATGGATGGGTGTCCGCAGGCGGACAGTGAGGCGAACGAACCGCGCGTCTATGCCGTGAACGCGGCCTTTGCGCCCTCTTCGAGTTCTTCCTGGCTGGGATTGCGGAGAGTTTGTCCGATGGACCACTTGTGTCCGAAGGGATCGCGGACCTGGCCGTATCGGTCGCCCCAGAACTGATCGGCGATGGGCATGGTGATTTCGGCGCCGGCAGCGATGGCCTGCTCCCAGACCGCATCGGCGTTGTCGGAATGGATGTGGAAGGTCACCGGGCTTCCGCCGAGCGCCTCGGGTGTCTCGCTTTTTCCGCCCATCATGGAGGAGAAGTCGTCGCTGAGCATGACGTGCCCGCCATGAACGACGAGGTGCGCGTGCATCAGTTTGTCCGTTCCGGGCGCGGGGTGGCGAGCCAGCTCGACCGCCCCAAAGGCTTTTTTGTAGAAGTCAATGGCGGCTGCCGCGTTGCTGACGACGAGGTAGGGAGCGAATGTTGGACGATCACTCATGTTTCCTCCGGGGATTGGTCTGAGGATTTTGCGAAGCCGATGCAGGCTGCGCAGGCGGTGAGTGTAGCACCATCGATGTTCCATGGGGATGAATTCGCGAGGGAATTTTGGGGAGGTGAAGGCCGGGTTTCGATTCGTCACGGAGAAGACGCAGTTGGTCACAGCGGTCGAGCCGTCATTTCCCGCAAGCAGTCTGGCGAGGGGCTTGGACAGGGGCTAAAGCCCCTTCTTAATTTTTGCCGTATGGATGGCCCGACTGAAGTCGTGCCCTTGTTACAAATCTTCGGCGTGTTGGGCGCGGCTGAAGCAGTGGCCACTCAAAGCAAGGCAGATCCTTCGGTCTGCTCGGGATGACAGAGCTTGGCAGACAAACGAATGGGTGTCGTCGTACTTTTCAAAGCGCGAGTGCAAAAGCAGATCCTTCGCTCCGCTTACCCCAGTGACGTGGAGCTGTCGCTGGGGCCCCAAGCGTGCTGCGGAAAGGATGAGAGAATTGCAGGGACGTACGTCATTGGGGTTGAACGCCGATGTGGAACTCGACCTGGGCGCTGTGCGGGTCGGCGGCGCGCTGGTCATAGACCTCGTAGTCGGTGAGGAAGGCGCGTTTGCCGCCCAGATCTTCCGGCGTCATTCCCCAGATTTTCTTCCACAAGGCGGAGACGACTTCGGTGACCGGCCCGCGATCGGTGGTGAGGACCGCATAGGTTCCCGGCGCAATTTTTCGATAGGTCATACCGGAAGGAAGATTGTCCACCGACGAAACGCGCGTTCCGAGCAGATAGGTGTAATCGCCCTTTTCGTCGCTGTCGTAATCGGAGTAAACGACGATGGTGTCTGCGCCGATGCGATGGGGAATCTGCGCGGCGAGGTCCTTTTGGTAGAAGTCCTGCCAGAGTTGGCCGATCACTCCGTGGCCCGTTGCTTCCTTGGCGTTGTTGGTTCGCGCGCTGAAGCCGGCGACGTAGAACGAATCTTCGGAATGGGGCATGGCTCGTGATTCCTGAGTTGAGTTCGAGGCCGGCGTCAGGAGGATGAGACTCAACAGGAGGATTGCGCGAAGCGCTGACGGCATGATCATCCGGTCTCCGCAGCCAACGTATCACAGGCCGTGTTTTTTCGACCTGATGCGCCGGATCTCCTCCATGCGCGCGGCGAGTTGTTTTTCGCGGCCTTCCTGTGTGGGTTGATAGTAGGTGCGGCCGCGGAGCGAATCGGGCAGGCAATCCATGTCGGCGATTTTGTCTTCCTCGTCGTGGGCGTAGCGATAGCCCTTGGCGTAGCCGAGTTCTTTCATCAGGCGCGTTGGCGCGTTGCGAAGATGGAGCGGGACGGGTTCCTGGCGGGTGTGCTCGACTTCTTCCTGGACCGCTCCGTAAGCCGTGTAGACGGCGTTGGATTTGGGAGCGAGGCAGAGATAGACGACGGCTTCGGCGAGGGCGAGGTCGCCCTCGGGTGACCCGAGGAAGTCGATGGCTTCTTTTGCGGAGAGACAGAGGTTGAGTGCTTCAGGAGCGGCGAGGCCGATGTCTTCAACCGACATGCGGACGACGCGGCGCGCCAGGTAGAGCGGATCCTCGCCGGCGGCGAACATGCGGGCCAGCCAGTAAAGGGCGGCGTCAGGATCGCTGTTGCGCACGCTCTTGTGCAGGGCGGAGATGAGGTTGTAGTGCTCCTCGCCGGACTTGTCGTACATGAGCACACGCTGCTGGATGGCTTCGGTGGCAATTGCCTTGTCGATGTGTTTGGAGCCTTCGGCGGCGAGCTGGGCGGCGACTTCGAGGGTGTTGTAGGCGCTGCGGCAATCGCCGCTCGAGTAGGAGGCGATGAGGTTGAGCGCTTCGTCGTCGGCTTGTAATTCCATGGCGCCGAGACCGCGCTCGCGGTCTTCGACGGCACGACGGAGCAGGGCGACGATGCGTTCTTCAGTGAGCGGCTGCAGAACGTAGACGCGGCAGCGGGAAAGCAGGGCCGAGATGATCTCGAAGGATGGGTTTTCGGTGGTTGCGCCGATGAGGCGGATGGTGCCGCGCTCGACGTAGGGAAGAAAGGCGTCCTGCTGGGCCTTGTTGAAGCGATGAATCTCGTCGACGAAGAGGATGGTGCGGGAGTGCATCTCCGCGGCTTGTGCGGCTGCCGCCATGACGGTCTTGATTTCCTTAATGCCGGAGAGGACGGCGGAGAACTCGACGAAACTGGCGCGGGTGGTTTCAGCGATGATCTTGGCGAGCGTGGTCTTGCCGACGCCGGGCGGTCCCCAGAAGATCATGGAGCCGGGATCGTCGCGCTCGATCTGGACGCGCAGGGGTTTGCCGGGCCCGAGAAGATGCTCCTGACCGCTGTATTCCTCGAGGGTGCGGGGGCGCATGCGTTCGGCGAGCGGAGCGCCAGCGCGGGGCGGGCTTTTGGTCGAGCGAACAGGGGAACCCTCGGGCTCGCCGTCGAAGAGGCTCATCGCGCGGTCACCGGAACGGCTTTGGCGGAGCGCTGGCGTGATGCTTCGTAGAGCAGGATGGCGGCGGCGACGGCCGCATTGAGGCTTTCGACGGGGCCCGGACAGGGAATCGAGATGGCGCGGTCTGCCTGCGCTGCGATGTCCTCGGGGACGCCGTTGCCTTCGTTGCCGATGAGGAGAGCGGTGGGATGAGCGAGATCGACCTGATGGGCAGGCGCCGATGCGTGCGATGAGGTTGTGAGGACCGTGACGCCGGCTTTACGGAGCTGACGAAAGCAGTCATCGGCAGCGACTGAAAGCATGGGTAGGCGAAAGACGCTGCCGGCAGAGGCGCGGAGGGCTTTCTGGTTCCATGGGCTGACGGTGCCGGGCAGGGTGAGGATGCCGGTTGCGCCGAAGGCCTCGGCAGAACGAAGAATCGTGCCGAGATTGCCGGGGTCCTGGATCGAGGCGAGGACGAGGAGCAGGGGCGGCCGATCGTCGGGTGGTTCCAGCAGATCGTGCCAGGTCCAGGAGGGCGGTTCGAGGAGTGCGGCGACAGGTTGAGGGGTCTCGGTATCGAGAGCGGAGACCAGGAGTGCCGACGGCATCAGGAGGATTTCGGTTTCGTCCGGTAGATGCAAGGGTTCGAGAAGGTGCTCGTATTCCTGGGCGGCAAAGACGCAATCGAGCTTGAGATGGGCCTTGAGGGCCTCGGCGAGCAGGTTAGGGCCTTCGATGGCGGCAGGTTCGCGGTCATCGCGCGAGGTGCGGTTCAGCGCGCGGCGCAACTGTTTCAAGCGGGCGTTCTGTTTACTTTGTACAATACGAACTGACATCGTGCGCAAACCGTTTGGAGCTCATAGGGATTCTATGATGTTTCGGCGAGGCGCGGGATGCGGGCCGACCCTGATCACTTGCCGGTAATGGCAGGCTGTGATAGGTTCCGTCCTTGTGGCCTCTGCACTTCGGGGAGAAATGCTTGTCCGCAGAAATTTTGCGCGTCCATCCCGATGAACCCCAACCGGACCGGATCGATTACATTGTCTCGTGTCTGCGCAAGGGAGCGGTAGTCGCGCTGCCAACCGACACGTTTTACGGTCTTGCTGTGGACCCGGTGAACCTCGCGGCCGTCGAAAGCATCTACCGCATCAAGACCCGGCAAAAGCACAAGCCGCTGTCGCTTCTGATTGCGAGTCTTGCCCAGGCGTATGAGCTGGCACGGGACACCGATTCCATGCTGGACAAGCTGGCGGACAAGTTCTGGCCGGGGCCGCTGACAATCATCGTGCGGGCCGGCACGAAACTGCCGTTGCGTTCGACGGCACATACCGGGAACGTGGCCATTCGCATTCCGGATGCGGCGATTCCGCGGGCGATCGTGGAGAAATTCGGATTGCCGATCACGGCGACGTCGGCGAACCTGCAAGGCGCGTCGGAGTGCACCCATGCCGCCTGCGTTCGCGATCAGATCGGGGATCGCATTCCGCTGATTGTGGATGGCGGCCCAACGGGCGGCGCGTTGCCGACCACGATCGTGGATCTCTCGCTGGGCATAGGACGATGGGAAATCCTGCGGGAAGGGGCCATTCCCACCCACGAAGTCGTGATGGTTTTGCAGCGTTAATATGTTGCCATGAACGCGAAGGCAAGTCCGTCTGCCCGTATCTGGATCCTTCGCGCAAGCCTTCTGATTCTTCTGATTGTGGTGATCGGCGCCCTGATCTGGAGCCGCTGGATCTACGTGCAGATCGAGCGCTACGCGAGCAATGATCAGGCAGCGCCCGCGGATGCGATCGCGGTGTTCGGAGCGGCGGAATATGACGGGCGTCCTTCGCCGGTGTATCGCGCGCGGCTGGATCATGCGGAGGCGTTGTATCGCCGCGGAATTGCTCCCTTGATCATCACGGCAGGCGGCGATGGCGGCGACGAGTACTCCGAAGGCGGCGTAGGCCGCGAATACCTGATGACGGCGGGCGTTCCGGAGTCGGCGATTATCGCAGAGACGGAGAGCCGCAGCACCGAGGAGTCGGCGAGGCGCATCGCCGTGATCGCGCGGACCAATGGATTTCGTCGGCTCGTGGTGGTGAGCGATGGCTCACATCTGTTCCGTATTCACGAGATATGCGCGGCCGATGGGTTGAACGTGTTGACGTCCCCGCGCCCCCTGGTGCCGGTTGAAGGAGCCAGCAGTCCGGGCAAGGAGCCCGTGATGCACGAAATCCTGAGCTACATGCTTTGGAAGCTCGATCTTCATTGAGAACCGCAATGGACTCGGCGCTCGTTCTATAGGAGTTGGCGGGCCGCAAAGACGATGAGAACCAGGAGCGCGAATGCCACCGCACTGGCCGTAGACAGGAAGTTGACGGCATCGTTATTGAGCCAGCCTTTGCGTTCGAGCGTCGCTCCGAGCAGGCTGTCGAAGAAGAGGCCGAATACCCCGCCGATCCAGCTGATCAAGAAAAGCGCAAGGTGTAATCGCACCGCCCAGGCGCCGAGGGCGGCGACGATGGCCGCTGCAACGATGCCGAGCAGAGTGCCGGGCAAGCTGATCGCGCCGTCGAGGCCCGGATTGACTTTCTTGAGAGTCGTGATCATTCGCGGCTGCCTGCTGAGAACCTGGCCCATCTCAGAGGAAACGGTGTCGGCAGCAGCTTCGCTGAGTGCGGCGAGGCCGAGGGCAATGACGGCGGTCGAGGTCAGATGGAAGCGCGCGAGCCAGCGTGCGTCGAGCAGTACGGACTGAGCGAATTCACTGGAGATGAGAGCAGCGACTCCGAGGTTGGCGGCGACCTGGGAGGCGGAGCGGCCGCGGCGCTTTTCGGCGATGCCCATCTTCTCCTTTTTGGCGCGGCCGATGCGCGTTGCGATCTGGGCGAGGATGGCGACGGCGAGAACGGGAACGAGAGCGGTGTGCCAGGGCTTGTAGGGAAACGAAGCGGTGGAGAACATCAGCGTCGCGGTGATCGCGAAGCCGGTAAGAGCTGCCATGGGTGTTGCCGCGCGCAGCCGGAGAACGATCAGACCGAGAAGAATGCTGGCGCCGAGGGTCCAGGTGGCGACCGGCGCGTCCTGAACTGCCCACCAATGGGCCTCGAGCACCAAGTCGGCCGCCACGTAGGGCAGCACGAGGAGCAGGACCAGCTTTGATTGCCAGAGGAGGTTTTGTTCAGCCACGTTTCATCGTAACGGTTTGGAAAGGGAGCGAGGAAGTTGGAGGTGGGAAACGGCTGGTGAAACGATTTACACTCAACTGCGCGCCGATCTTCTTGCTCGCTTGAACGGAGTTTTCTGAATGACGAAATCTTCAGTGCTGGTTGCGTTGGTAGCACTTTGCGCGATGCCGGGTTGCATTGCACAGGAGGCTGGTCAGCGGCTGGAACTCGACAGAAAAGGCGAAACGATTGTTCTGGAGCCGTATGCGCCGAATGTCATTCGGGTGACGCTGAGCTTGCAGAAAGATGCGGCGCTGGCCGGGCCGGGGTACGGGTTTGTTGCGTCGGCGAAACCGGATGGATGGTCGGCGAGCCAGACCGAGCAGGAAGACGTGTATCAGTCGGGGGGCATGGTGGTGACGGTAGATCGGCCGCATGAGTGGAAGCCGGTGCCGTCGCAGGTGAGCATCGGGAAGTTTTTCAATGGATCGACGCCGGGCGCGCACATCACGTTCAAGACTCCGGATGGGACGAAGATTCTGGAGATGACGGGCTGGTCGCAGGCGGTTCCCAATGTGAAAGAAGATACGTCCGACCTGGAGCGCGACCGGCGCTCGACGGATCCCGAGTTTTACGTGGTAGGTGCGAGCTTCGCATCGCAGGACGATGAGCACTACTACGGGCTGGGCGAGAACCAGGAAGGGTTTCTCGACCATCGCGGGCACGTGGTGAATTGCTGGCAGAATTACACCGCGCCGGCCGGGCCGAGCAGTTGCGTGCCGTTCCTGATCACGAACAAGGGATATGGGCTGATCTGGGATAACCCATCGAAGACAACCATTGAGCCGGGATTCAACGAGCAAACGCGATGGACGTCGCAGGTGGGGAATCGCGTGTCGTTTTTTGTGATTGCGGGGAAGAAGGCCGATGAGATTTATGCCGGATACAAGCTGCTGACCGGGTCGACGCCGATGCTGCCCAAAGCAGAGTATGGATACATCCAGTGCAAGCAGCGCTATTCAAGCCAGGCCGAGGTGATGGCAGTTGCAAAGGGGTATCGCGAGCGGCATCTGCCTGCGGATGTGCTGGTGGTGGACTGGTTCTATTACACCAAGATGGGGCAGTTCGATTTCGATCCGCAGTTCTGGCCCGACCCGAAAGCGATGAACGACGAGCTGCACAAGATGGGTTTCCAAACCATGATCAGCGTCTGGCCGCGATTTGTGCCGGATGACCGGTTCTATGACGAGATCGAGAAGAATGGATCATTCATTCATTTGGCAGACGGCACGCCGACGAATGGATTGCCGTATGACCGCGCGGGATCGGACATCGACACGACGAATCCGGATGCTGCGAAGTGGTACTGGAAGACGGTTCGCGACAACATTCTGAGCCAGGGATTCGATTCGCTGTGGGCCGATGAGACGGAACCCGATTTGCCGCCGGACGGCGCGTACTTTCACGTGGGACCGGGGACGGAGTACTTCAATGTGTATCCGCTGTTTCACACGGCCGCGCTGTACGACGGATTCAGACAGGACGAACCGGATCGCCGCGGGCTGATTCTTTCGCGCGATGCGTACCTGGGCGTGCAGAGGAACGGAACGATTGTGTGGTCATCCGACATCTCCGGCACGTGGGACACGCTGCGCAGGCAGATTCCGACGGGCCTGGATTTCGCGGCGTCGGGCATCACGTACTGGTCGAATGACACCGGCGGCTGGCAGTATCTGCCGTACGAACACCATGGAGCGCATCCTCCGCTGCTCGATCCGTCGGATGCGCGGTCGGTCGTGGGCCATTACGACGATTATCCGGAGCTGTACACGCGCTGGTTCGAGTACGCCACGTTTCTGCCGGTGATGCGGACGCATGGGAGCCGACCTGAGAATGAAGTGTGGTCGTACGGCAAGCAGGCGGAGCCGATTCTGGAGAAGTACCTGCGCCTGCGTTACGAGCTCATGCCGTACATCTACTCGCTGGGCTATTCCACATGGAAGACAGGAGCGCCGTTTATGCGGGCGCTGCCGCTGGATTTTCCTGATGATCCGAAGGTGGCGGACCTGCGGGACGAGTACATGCTGGGACCGGCGTTTCTGGTTGCACCGGTGACAGAGCAGGGAGCGACGAGCAGGATGGTTTATCTTCCGGCGGGAGCGGATTGGTACAACTACTGGACGAAAGAGCGGTTTCCGGGTGGGCAGTCGATTTCGGTTTCGGCGCCGATCGATACGATTCCGCTGTTTGTGCGGGCCGGGTCGATTATCCCGATCGGGGCGGAGATTGAGAGCACGCAACAGCCGCAGGCGATCCGGAAGGTGCTGGTGTATCCGGGCGCGGATGGGGAGTTCACGCTGTTTTCAGACGACGGGACGACCTACGCCTACGAGAAGGGCGCGGGATCGATCACGCATCTTCGCTGGGATGATAGGCAGAAGCATTTCAGCCACGATGGAGCGCAGGCGTGGAGCAGATCGGACGAGGACATCGTGAAGATCGTTGGGCGCTAAAGCGAGCGGGATCGATTGCGGTTCTGGCGAAGCATCAACGGCACCAGCCGAATCGCAGGCGACCGCGTCTAATGCATAGCAATTGGGCACAGTTTGGATGAGCGCTGGGGCGGTATCGCCCCTGTTTATCAAGAGGATATGCCGACTGCGGCGGCTGGATTTGGAGACAGGCTGACCCGAGTTGCCTGATTTACAATCACCAAGTAAGCAGGAAATCACTGAATGAGTCTTTTTCCGAACTATTCTGGCCGCTGGTGTGCGCGGCTGATTCCAGCGGGAATGGTTGCGCTGGCTGCGACGCTTTTTTCGGGCTGCGGAGATACGTACCGTCCGGTTGTGACGCCTATTAATCCGAGCGGGCCGGCACAACAGCCGAGTGCCCTGGCCGTTGCGGTATCTTCCCCATCGCCGACCGCACCGGGCGTCGCCACGGTGATCGATTATGCCGGTGACACGGTGATGGCCCAGGCCAACATCGGACCCGGACCGCTGGAGTTTGCGGTCGACCAGACGGGGAGCACGGGATATACGCTGAACAGCGACGGCACGCTGACGAATTTCGTTGTATCGACCCAGCTGCGCACCGACCCGCAGCACGTGTTCCAGTCCACGCTGCCATCGTCGGCGCAGCCTTATGGCTTGTTTGCTCCATCGGCGGGACTTTGGGCGGCGGACCTGAATGGGAACATCGCGGATGTGCTGACCGGAAGCCCGGAGACTTTCAAGCTGGCAATCCCGGTTGCCCAGACGCCCATTGCGATTATCGGTACGGGCAACATCGGGCAGCACGATTATGCCATCAGCCAGAACATCCCTTACGACACAACGTGCAACACGGCTCCGACTTCAGTGACGACGCCCGGTGAAGCGGATGCGCTGGAGACCGCCAACTATACGGTTTCGGCCAAAATTCCTCTCGGGACCTGCCCAGTCTATGCGGTGCCAAGCAGCGATGGCAGACGCGTTTTCGTGATGAACCGGGGCAGCGACACGGTGACGGTGATCAACAGCCAGAACAACGCACTGGACGCCTGCACGCCGTTTACGAACCAAAGCGGGCAGCTTGTCACGTGCCATCCGAACCTACCGCTATCGACGACGGCAGTGGGTGCGACCGGCATCACGCCGCCCAATGGCACGACCGGCATGCTGACCGTGGCGGGGCCGGTCTACGCGGAGTACAACGCCGCGACCGCGCAGTTGGTGGTGGCTGACTACGACGGCGGCACCGTCAGCATTATCGATGTGAGCCTGGACGAATACGGCAACGACAGCCAGACATTTGGCACCACGTATACGGTGAAGGTTGGCAATACGGCGACACCCTATCCGGCCAGTGTTACGGTGCTGTTCGATGGCAGCCGCGCTTACACGGCCAACCAGGGCGACGACAACGGGACCGGAAATGGAACGGTCTCGGTGGTGAACCTGGCGAGCCACTCCCTGGAAAAAACACTGGCGGTTACGGGTCATCCGAGGACGGTGGTTTCGACGTCGAATTCCCTTTATGGAAAGGTGTACGCCGGTGCGCCGGACAGCCCCTATCTGACGATTATCCGCACCGACCAGGATGTTGTGGATACGACGGTTCTGCTGCAGGGGAACGTCGTGGATGTTCGAACCAGCAACCAGAACGGAGCCTCAGGAAACGCGAACAACACGAGCCGGAGGCCCGGAGCGGGTCAACCTTGTTATCTGCCGCCTGCACTTGAGCCGCCCCCGGCGGGTGGTCAAACTGCTCTGCAGGTCTGCCAGACTCTGCCGTAGCCTTGCAGGGCAAGCGGACCAAAGGCCATTCCTGAGATGGGGATGGCCTTTTCGTTCGAGGGCGGAATGAGCAGGAAGGTACCTCGCGATGACGACACCGAAAGCGCGGAAAGTCCGGATCGATCTGCTGCTGGTGGAGCGCGCTCTTGTTCCGAGCCGTGAGCGCGCGCGCGCGCTGATCCTGGCGGGCCGGGTGATGGTGAATGAGCAGAAGAGCGTTAAGCCCGGAGAGGCTGTCGACAGCGCGGCCGTCGTGCGGTTGCTGGGAGATGACAATCCCTATGTGAGCCGCGGCGGTATCAAGCTCGCGGCCGCAATCGATCACTGGAAGATTGACGTCGAGGGAAGAGCTTGTCTTGACGTGGGAGCATCGACCGGTGGATTTACGGATTGCCTGCTGCAACGCGGAGCGAGTCATGTGACGGCAGTCGATACGGGGTTTGGACAGATCGCGCTGAAGCTGCGCAACGATTCGAGAGTGCGGCTGCTGGAGCGAACGAATGCGCGGCTGCTGGAGCCGGGAGCGCTGGCGGAATTCGCTGCGACCTTGCTGGTGATGGATGTGTCGTTCATTTCGGCGACGTTGCTGCTTGAGCCTGTGTTCGCGGCGGCGCCGACGTTGGCAGAGGCCGTTGTGCTGGTGAAGCCGCAGTTTGAAGCGGGTCGCGAGCACGTGGGCAAAGGCGGAATTGTGCGGGATGCTGAAGCGCATCAGATCGCGATCGCGAAGGCGGGGACTTGCCTGGCCGCTCTGGGCTGGCAGGTTGTGGAGACCATTCCTTCGCCGATCAAGGGAGCGGAAGGGAACCAGGAATTCCTGCTTTACGCTCGGCGGGGGAAGTCGCGCACTCCATAAGAAATCGAAGTCAAGCCTGAACGCCCATTTATTTCCATCCATTACACTGGAGCCGCATGGATTCCGTTGCGATCGTTTGCAAGCCGCGCAAAGAAGAACTTAGCAGGATCCTGCCCGACCTGGTCGCGTGGCTGAGCAAGAAGGGGTACCAGCCGATTCTCGACCGGGAAGGTGGCGCCTGTTATTCCGGTGCGCCTGCCGTGGATCGCGCCGAAATGCCGGCCCAGCATCCGACTCTGGTGATCGTTCTGGGGGGAGACGGGACGCTGCTTTCGGTGGCGCGCATCTTTGCGGCGACGGGAACTCCGATTCTGAGCGTGAATCTCGGGAGCCTTGGATTCCTGACGGAGATTCGGCTGGCCGATCTCTATGCGACGCTCGAAGGATGGTGCGCCGACTGTCACTCGATTGATTCGCGGGCGATGCTGCGGGCGATCGTCTGGCGGGGCGGCGAATCGAAGTACACATTCGAGGCGTTGAACGAAGTCGTGGTGTCAAAGGGCGAGATTGCCCGCATGGGAGATTTTGCTGTCGAACTCGATGGAAAGAACGTGGCGACCTTTCGCGCTGACGGAGTGATTGTGTCGACGCCAACTGGGTCGACCGCATACACGCTGGCGGCAAACGGGCCGATCCTGACGCCGGATGTGGACGCGCTGGTGGTGACGCCGATCTGCCCGCATCTGCTGACCTTGCGGCCCATCGTGGTGCGAGGAAGCGCCGCGCTCACGGTGCGTGTGGAGGGCGTCCCGGACAGGGCATTGCTCACCGTGGACGGACAGCAAGCGATTGATTTGCAGATTGGCGATGAGGTCCGGTGCCAGCGTTCGAGCTACACTGTGAATTTTGTGCGGATCAGTGAGAGCGGGTTCTTCGAGGCGCTGCGAAATAAACTGAGCTGGGGCGAGCGCTAGGCGCGAATCCTACTATGGATTGATTTCAGCCAGCAGCACGCCGGCTTTCACCGCCAGGGTGTGCGCGCCGTCCACATCGCCCGAGGCGAGGGCAGTCTTTGCCTGCTTGAGAAATTCGCGAATCTGCGCGGCGGTCTTCATTTCCTGGTCGTCCAGCTTGCGCGTGATCCCGTTCAAAGTTCGCTCCGTCGTGTCGATGGACGACTTTGTCTGTAGCTGCTCGTCCGGCGGATCGGCGGGCGATAGGGTTCCAATGGCGCTGACTTCGGGGGCGGGAGCAGCGTTGGACGCCTGTTCTGTTTCCTTGACGGGCTTTTTATGGTGAGTCTTGGGCTTCAGCGGCTGGTCGGGCGGCTTGATCTGCGCGGAAGCCGGCTGTGTGGGTACGGTCGCAACGGCCGGCGGCACTTCCGCCGCCGTAGTTGTCGGCTTAGGAGCATTCGGATCAATCGGCGGCGCGTAAGGCTTCGCGGCCGACTGCTGGGGCTTGTGGGAACACGCGGTCAGCATGAGGAGCAACAACCATGCAACGCATGTGAAACGCGTTTTCATCCCAGAAACCTTTCTGTGCCTTCCATATCCGCCGGCTGCAGATGCCGGCGTCCCCATTCCGTGGCGGTGAGAGGAATCCGCAATGCGAATTCCGTACCACGTCCTACTTTAGATTGTACTTCCACGCTGCCGTGATGCAATTGGAGAATGCGATAAGTCATGGCCAGCCCAATGCCGCTGCCCTCGCTCCTAGTGGTGAAATAGAGGTCGAAGATCTTCTCCCGGATCTCGTCCGGAATTCCGACGCCCTCGTCGGCAATGCGCAAAACCCCCGCTTTCCGGTCCTCCTCGAGGACGACGCGCAAGGTGCCGCCCGCAGGCATGGCCTGCGCCCCGTTCTGGATGACATTGAGCGCAGCTTGCTTGAGCAGGTCGGCATCGACATTTGCCACTAGAGGATTGGACGGGAGCGAGCTGTCGAGGGTCACATTGCGGGTGCTTAATTCTTCGGCAGCGAGGGCCAGCACGTCGCCGAAGACCTGGCGCAGATCTTGCTCTTTTAATTGGAGTTCCACCGGGCGCGAGAAATCCACCAGGGTCTGGACAACGCGGTCGAGGCGATGGATTTCAGCGTCGATGACATCCAGATGGCGGGCGGCGGGTTCGTTGTCGTGCCCGAGCTTGTTTTTGAGCAATTCGAGATGGACGACGATGGCGTTGATCGGGTTCTTGACCTCGTGGCCGACGCCGGAGGTAAGCCGCCCAATCGCGGCCATGCGGCGGGAGAGTTCGAGTTCGGATTCGATCTCCTGAACCGACTCGAGATCGTGCAGGGTGACGAGAGCCCCCAGACCCTGCTGGGTGTTGTCGTCGTGAATGAAGTCGAGCGAGGCCTGGATGCGGCGGCCGGTTTCAGTCTGCACTTCCTCCTGAACGAGGTTGATGCCGCCATCGAATGCTTCCCGCAGCGTGCGGCCGAGAACGGTCGTGTTATCGAAGATGTCGCGTGCATGCAATCCCAGCATGCGATCGTGATCCACGTGAAGAAAGCGCCGTGCCGCCTCTGATACGAGGACAGCACGGCCGTCGGCCGTGAAGAGCACAATGCCGTCCTGGAGATTGCTGAGGAACTGATCGAGGTTCTCCTTGAGAGCCGCAAAAACCTCCTCGACATTGCGCATGCGCTGACCGATCTGCTCGATCTTGGAAGAGACGCGTTGTGGGGTATCCTGTTCCGCGGCCTTTCTGTCGCGATCGATGCCTTCGCCGTGGGGAGTGAAGCGGTCGAGTTGCATGCTGATTTCTTCAAGGGGCCGAAGCGCGAGATTGCTGAGAAGGAAAGCAACGACGAGCGCTGTGCCGAGCGCGAATCCCATCAGCGTGAGGCCCTCGCGAAGCCAGGGGCCATAGACCTTTTGCAGCAGGGTAGTGCGGGCGCCGACGTGAACCGTTGCGAACGGTTCTCCGTTACGGTCGAGAGGAACCACGACATCGAACACCTGGGGTGGTCCGAATACCTCTTGCATTAATTGAACCGGGTTCTTCCTGATCAGCTCGCTGTAGTTCCGGCGCGCGGGAAGAGGCTTGTCTTCGTTGTTGGGGTTGGTGCTGAGGATGGTGTTCGACTGGGGGTCGCCGATGTTGATGTCGTAGACGGTGAGAGAGTAGCGATTTACCGACTCGATGACGTCGTGGAGGGACTGACTGTCGTGAATCGCCTGCGCTTCGAGATTGCGCAGTTCCGCAGGATTGTTGGGATCGACCTTGCGGCCCTCCAGTCCGGCCTTGAGCGCGTTTTCGAGCGCGAGCCGAACCTGGTTGGCGACTGTCTTGTTGGTGTCATAAGACTGCTGCACGGCGGCGTCGAGCAATTGGCTTACATACACCAGGGAGAGCGCGCCAGACACGAGGAACACCAGGCCTGTGATGGCCAGAACGAGTTGGGTCTTGAGTCGCATTGCCTACGCCGGCTGATCTTCCCGGGCCTGGCTGTATTCCTTGAGCTTGTTGTGTAGTGTCTTCAAGCTTACCCCGAGGATTTCAGCGGCGCGCGTCTTATTCTGGCTGGTGGATTCGAGGGTGCGGAGAATGAGGAGGCGCTCCACCTCGCTGACCGTGGTACCGACACGCACGGGCAGGATGTTGGCGTCGAGAGTGGTGACAGCCGCGGACTGCGATTTGCCGAAGCTCGGCGGGAGATGCGACGTATCGAGAGCCGTACCGTCGGGACAAAGGATGACCGCGCGCTCGATGGTGTTGCGCAATTCGCGGGCATTGCCGGGCCAGTCGTAGGCCATGATCCGGTCGAGAATCGAAGGCCCTACCCCGGAAACGCGGCGGCCGTGCTTCTGGTTCATCTCGGCGACCATCGATTCAGCCATGGGCGGGACGTCTTCCATATGCTGGCGAAGCGGCGGCATGTGGATATGAAAAACGTTCAACCGGTAATAAAGATCGCTGCGTAGAGAACCCTGCGCGACCGCGTCGTCGGGATCGCGATTGGTGGCCGCGAGCACCCGCACATCCACTTCCTGCTCATTGCGCGCGCCGAGACGCCGCACTTTGCGGTCTTCAAGAACGCGGAGCAGCTTGGCCTGGGTGCCGAAGGGCATGTCGCCGATTTCGTCCAGAAGGAGAGTGCCTCCGTTGGCCAGCTCAAAGCACCCGGCACGCCGTTCTGCCGCGCCGGTGAAAGCCCCTTTTTCGTTGCCGAAGAGCTCGCTTTCCATCAGCGTCTCAGGCATGGCCGCGCAATTGAGCGCGACAAACGGGCGCGACTTTCTAGGACTGAGCGCATGGAGCGTGCGCGCAACCATTTCTTTACCGGTCCCGCTCTCCCCGGTAATGAGAACAGACACGTTGGAGGGCGCGATTTGCTCGATGAGCGTAAAGATCTCGCGCATGGCGCGCGAGCCGCCGACCATGGCGCCGAGGATGCCGGACTCGCGCAGACGACGCCTCGCGACTTCGAGCTCAATGGCTGTTTCGCGCTGGCGCGTCGCGTTCGCGAGGATGGTGCGCAGGCGTGCCGCGTCGACCGGTTTTTGCAGGAAGTCGTACGCGCCCATCTTCATCGCGTCCACGGCCAGCTGGATGGATCCTTGCGCGGTGAGCAGAACGACGGCGACGTTGGACGCGACCGAGGAGCCCTCCTGGGCGAGCTTGGTCAGGAGGCCGATGCCGTCCATGCGCGGCATCTTCAGGTCCGTGACGACGATTGCCGGTTCCCAGCTGAGCGCCTTTTCCCATCCCTCAACTCCGTCGCGGGCGGTTTCAGTCTGGTAGCCCCAGCCGGAGATGAGCTCGGCAAGTCCCATCAGTGCATGCGGCTCGTCTTCGACAATCAGGACCTTCACTGCATTCTGCATGTATTGCATTCTATTCAATCATCGGCCTGATGCGGGACTTCCCGGTTGGTTTCAGGGCGGTTATCGCGGAAAGGGGCATCCGGGCTCGCCGGGTGGTTAAACTTGGTCCATGACGGACTATGAGATCGCCCCGGTGGATGCAGCGAAGTTGCTGGAACAGAAGAAGGTGCGGGTTGTGGACGTGCGCGAGCCGTGGGAGTACGACCTGGGGCATATCGAGGGGAGCGTCTCGATGCCGATGGGCGATGTGCCGGCGAGAGCGTTTCAGGAGCTTCAACCGGAGGAGCGCCTGGTCATTCTTTGCCACATGGGGGTGCGATCGATGCACGTGACCGCCTGGCTGCGCGGCCAGGGGTTCGATCAAGCGCAGTCGTTGCGCGGCGGCATCGATGCGTGGTCAGTCGAAGTGGATCCGGCTATTCGCAGATATTGAGCCGGGGCCTCGCACTGCGGCCAAGCGGCGCAACATCCTATACTTTTCCGTTAGCCATCTTCTTGCTGGAGTTCGACGATGTCCTCACCTGCTGTCGCGTATGCGAATCAGAATCATGAGCGCTTTCTGGAAGAATTGAAGTCTTTGTTGCGGATTCCATCGGTTTCGACGCTGCCGGAGCACGCGGTCGATTGCCGCCGGGCCGCGGAGACATTGGCCGAGGAGCTTCGTCGCATCGGGATGGAACATGTTCGGCTGATCGAGACGGAGGGCCATCCGTTGGTCTACGCCGATTGGCTGCACGCGGCAGGGAAGCCAACCGTGCTCTGCTACGGGCACTATGATGTCCAGCCGCCGGATCCGCTGGACGAATGGAATTCGCCTCCCTTCGAGCCCGAGGTGCGCAATGGCAACATCTATGCGCGCGGCGCCGTGGACGATAAGGGACAGGTGTGGGCGCAGGTGAAGGCGCTCGAGTCCCTGCTGGCCACGAAGAAGGCGCTGCCGCTGAACGTGCGGGTGCTGCTGGAGGGCGAAGAAGAAGTTGGAGGCGAGGGCATTGCGCAGTTCGTTGCGTCGAAGCCACCGGAACTGAAGTCGGACTTTGCGCTGGTGTCCGATACGGATCTGTTTGCGCCCGGGCTGCCAACCCTGTGCGTTGGGCTGCGCGGAATGATTTACACGGAGATTCTGGTCAAGGGAGCAAAGACGGACCTGCACTCAGGCATGTACGGGGGGGCAGCGCCGAATCCGTTTGTTGCGCTGGCGCAGATTGTGGCGAAGCTGAAGGATGAAGAATGCCGCATCCTGATTCCGGGCTTTTACGACGACATCATTCCACCGAGCAACGAAGAGCTGAAGGCATGGCAGAGCCTTCCATTCGACGAAGAGCATTATCGGATTGCGGAGGTGGGGTCGCGGCAGCTTGTGGGCGAGGCGGGCTACGGCGTGCTGGAACGCACGTGGGCGCGACCGACGCTGGATGTGCATGGCATGCCGGGAGGGTTCACCGGCGCAGGCGCGAAGACGGTGATTCCGGCCAAGGCGACGGCAAAGGTTTCGATGAGGCTGGTGCCGGGAATGACACCCGCCAAGGCATTCGCTCAATACAAGGACTATGTGGAGAAGATTGCACCGCGGGGCGTGGATGTGAGCGTGAAGCTGATCCACTTGGGTGATCCGTGCCTGATCCCGGTCAACAATCCTTACATTCAGGCGGCCACGCGAGCGCTGCACGAAATCTGGGGCAAGGACACGGTCTTCATCCGCTCGGGCGGATCGATTCCGATTGTCGGGGATTTTGCGCGCCACTTGAATCTTCCCAGCGTGATGATGGGATTTGGTCTCCCCGATGACAACATTCACGCGCCCAACGAGAAGTTCAACATCGGAAACTTTGAGCTGGGGATCGATTCTCTGATTCGCTTCCTTGAGGAGGCGGGCGCTTGACTCTGCCGCACGAGGCAGAGAGGCGGGATGCAGCAGGATTTGTGCTGGCCGGGGGACGCTCGAGCCGCATGGGTTCGGACAAGGCGCTCCTACAGCTTGGCGGGCGGCCGCTGATCAGCTATGCACTGGAGAGCCTGCGCCGCGCGGGCGTCACGGCCTCCATTGCGGGAGCTGCCTCGGCGCTGGACACCTTCGCACCCGTGATCCGCGATGAGAAGCCGCTGCTGGGACCGTTGAGCGGAGTGTGTGCGGCCCTTGCGGCGACGGAGGCGAGGCTCTGCATCTTTCTGGCTGTCGACGCGCCTTTTATTCCGCCCTCGTTGATCCGGTACATCGTGCGCCATGCCGAGGTGAGGGGCGCTGCGATCACGCTGACGACGGTGAACGGGTTTACGCAGACATTCCCAGCGGTGATTGACCGGGCGGTGCTTCCGCAGCTGCGGGCATCACTGGAGAGCGAGGTGCGCGGCTGCCTTGTGGCGTTCCGGCATGCCGGTGAAGAGTCGGGGTGCGGTTTGGATCTTGTCCCGATTGAGCCGCTGGCTCAGGCGGGGCAGGTGGAGGACCAGCGGGGATTGCCGGTTTCGCTCTGGTTTGAGAACGTCAATACACCTGAGGACTTGCGGCGGGCCGAGTCGCACCTTACGACTCATCGCGTAAGCTGAGTTCAAGCCATGGCGGAGCAGAATCCCAATTCGCTGACCCCGGCAGAGTCGCTGGCGGGCGGCGGCAATGGAAGCGGGTTGCCGATTCCCGATCTTGTGCTTGGCGCCGTGCATGGCCCGATCATTCAGTTTGGTCACGTGTCGATCTCATTTGACGGGCGGCCCGTGCTGGAGGATGTGAGTTTCTCGGTGGACCGCGGGCAGACGCTTTGTATCCTCGGCCGCAGCGGCGTGGGAAAGTCAGTTTCGCTTCGGCTGCTGATGGGTTTTTTGGAGCCGGACTCCGGCTCAATTCGCGTGGAAGGAAGAGAGATTGTCGGACTGAACGACGCAGGGCTGCAGGAGCTCAGGAAACGCATCACCATGGTGTTCCAAAACGGCGCACTTTTCGATTCGATGACGGTGCGCGAAAATGTTGCGTTCCCATTGCGGGAGCACGGCGGGCTGGACGAAGAGCAGATTCAGCAGATCGTGCAGAGGCTGATCGGGCTGGTTGGGGCGGAGGATGTTGAGGACGCGCTGCCAGCGAGTTTGTCGACCGGCCGACGCCGCGCGGTAGCGATTGCGCGCGCATTGGCGGCGCAGCCGGAGGTTGTGCTGTATGACGAGCCGACGACGATGGTCGATCCCATCATCGCGCGACGGCTCGGAGCGTTGATCCAGCGGCTGAAGCGCCAACTCGGCTTTACGAGCATCGTGGTGACGCATGACATGCGCTTTGCGGAGCGACTCGCGGACACCGTACTTTTTCTGCACCAGGGACGGGCCAGCTTCTTCGGTCCGCTGGCGGCCTTTCTGGCGTCCTCTGATCCGAACATCCAGCAATTCCTCACACTGGACGCGTATACGTTACCTAGGGACTAGTACCGACGCTGTTTTCGTAACGGGTACCTCCGCCCGATTTACCTTGATATTGCATCAAGTTAAGGTCATTCTCGATTTCAGGAATTACCTCCATTATGCGCAGTTTTGCGGCGAGGAATCGATTCAAGCTGCAGCGAATCGACTGCGAATCGTCAGGCGACGCATAAGTGCTGTCATTACAGGGACTTAGATCTATCAAGACGGTCTTTTGGGTTCCGCTGGGTGCAGTTGGGGTGGTTTCGGTACGCCGGAAGTGAGCTGGCGCAGCAAAGGGGCCAGATGTCGGTCCTGGGTTCATGGACGAAGGCTGCGTCGAAAAACGAAATCAACTCCCGTGTGACGCCGAATCTGCAGGGTGCGGATTCGCTCACCTGGAAATAGCCCCCCCACTTTTTCTAGGCGCTCGTAAGAGCTTGAGGCACGCGGAACACGAATGGCGACATCGGGTTTTTGGCAGAGAGTCTTTACTCCAGTTGCGCCCCACGGTGAGTGGGCCACTGAAGGAGTGCCGAGCGTGCCCCGCCACGCGGACGGCGACTCAAGGCTTTGGATCCTGTCGGACGTCCTCACGATTGTTCTTTCGTGTGTAGTCGCCACCACATTCGAATTGCATACCGGGTTCGTTGCAGGCGCGAGGGAGTTCTATCACGGAAAGCTCTTCCACGGCCGCTCGATGGGGATTCTGCTCGAAATCGTGTGCGTGTTCACGTTCGCCCTGGTTGTCACGAGCCGGCGCATGCGGCTTTACAATCCCGCGAGCGTGACCAACTTTCTTCATGAGCAGAGACTGAGTGTCCAGGCGTGTCTGACCTCGGGCCTGCTGCTGACCGGAACGCTTTATCTACTGCATGCCGCAGATATTCCGCGCAGCATCGTGCTGATTACGCTGGGCCTGGTGACGGTGGCGCTCAGCTTGCGCAGGCTGCTGTATCGCGTGGTTCTCCATCACCGATTTGAGCGCGGCATCGGCACCCGCAACGTGCTGATTGTGGGAACCGGTCCGGAAGCGCGGGCGCTGCGGAGACATCTGGAGAGTATCGGGCGCCTCGGATATACCTTCAAGGGCTTCATCGACTCGCCGAACATGGACGATTCAGGCGAGGTGGTGGGCGCGATCGATACCTTGTTCCAACAAGCCCGGAAGCGCTTTGTAGACGAAATCATTTTCACTTCTCCGTGCGATCGCGAGATTGTCCAGGATGTGTTGGGTAAAGCGCGGAAACAGGGAGTGAATCTCCGCCTGGTTCCCGAGTTGTATGGGGGCCTGGCCTGGAATCACCCGGTTGAGTACATCGGGCAGTTTCCGACGATTCCGCTGCATTGCGGGCGCGTTCCCGAAATCAGGCTGCTGTTGAAGCGTCTGCTGGACATGGCGACCGCGAGCTTCGGCTTGCTGATGCTGTCTCCGGTGCTGCTGGCGATTGCGATCGCGATCAAGCTGGATTCGCCGGGTCCTGTTTTCTATTCTTCGGAGCGCATTGGGAAAAAGGGCCGCGTCTTTCACTGCCTGAAGTTCCGCACGATGGCGCCTGACGCGGAACGACGCCGCGCCGATGTGATGCACTTGAATGAGCGGGACGGCGTGTTGTTCAAGATCGCGAATGATCCACGCATCACGAAGGTCGGCCGGCTGCTGCGCAAGTACTCGCTCGACGAACTGCCGCAGTTTTTCAATGTGCTGCGCGGCGACATGAGCGTGGTGGGTCCGCGTCCGCCGATTGCCAGTGAAGTGGAGGAGTACACGCTCAATCATTTGCGGCGGCTGGATGTAACACCGGGGATCACGGGGCTTTGGCAGGTGCAGGGACGCCAGGATCCCTCCTTTGACAGCTATGTTTCGCTGGACATGAGTTACATCGAGAACTGGAGTATCTGGCTCGATATCAAGATCATGGTGCGGACTGTGGGCGTGGTGTTCTCCGGCACCGGCAGCTAGGGATGCGAGCGGCCGCGGTGTGCCTGTGTTTTAAACTGATCTCGTGAAGATCGCGCTCGCCCAGATCAATCCCACCATCGGTGATTTCACGGGCAATCTTGAAAAAATCATCACGACCAGCAGGCGTGCCGCGAGCGAAGGCGCCCGGCTGGCGGTGTTTTCAGAGCTTTGCGTCTGCGGCTATCCTCCGGCTGATTTCTTAGAGAAACCCAGCTTTCTGGAGCGCTGCCGGACGGCTGTGGATGAACTGGCCGGAGCGACGAGCGACCTTGGTTGCGCGATTGCTGTGGGGGTGGCATTGCGTGCCGAGAATGGCGCGGGTAAGCCCGCGGTGAATGCGGCGGTCCTGATGGATCGCGGGCGCATCGTGCTGGAGCAGCACAAGCGCCTGTTGCCCTTTTACGACGTCTTTGACGAGCAGCGCTATTTTTCTCCGTCGAAGCAGCAGCAGGTGGTGGAAGTGGATGGGGTGCGACTGGCGATCAGCATCTGCGAGGACGCGTGGAACGACAAGAACTTCTGGCCGCGCCGGTTGTACTCGGTCGATCCGATGGAAGAGCTGATGAGGCAGAAGCCGGCGATTCACATCAACCTTTCATCGTCTCCCTTCTGGCATTCGAAGCGCGAAGTGCGGAGAGAGATGCTGTCGGCCATTGCGCGTCGCGATGGAATTCCGATATTGATGTGCAACCAGGTGGGCGGCAACGACAGCCTGATCTTCGACGGATCGTCTGTCGCCATCAATGGGCAGGGCGAGCTGATCGGGCAGGCCAAATCGTTCGAGGAAGACCTGGTGGTGCTCGATCCTTTCGAGGCGCCACCCATTGAGGCTCCGGCCGAGGATGAGACCGAGGCAGCCTTCCGGGCGCTTGTGGTGGGGACGCGGGACTATGTGCGCAAGTGCGGATTCAGCAAAGTGCTGATCGCGCTCAGCGGCGGCATCGATTCGGCGATTGTGGCTGCTGTCGCAGCGGAGGCGCTGGGTCCGGAGAATGTTCTCTGCGTCGGCATGCCCAGTCCATATTCGTCGCAAGGGTCAATCGACGACAGCATGCGGCTGGCGAAGAACCTGGGAATCCGGCTGGAGATGATCGGGATCAGCGAGCTATTCAAGGACTACACAGAGGCTCTTGCCCCGCTGTTTGCAGGCATGAATCCGGACATCACCGAGGAGAACATCCAGTCTAGGATTCGCGGCAACTTGCTGATGGCCCTGTCGAACAAGCTGGGCGCGCTGGTGCTGACGACCGGCAACAAGTCGGAGATGGCCGTAGGCTACTGCACACTCTACGGCGACATGGTGGGCGCGCTCGCAGTGATTGGCGACCTGGTGAAGACGCGGGTGTACGCGGTTTCACGCTGGCTCAATCGCGAGCGGGAGATCATCCCCCAGGCGATCCTGGAGAAGCCGCCATCCGCGGAACTGAGACCGGGCCAGAAGGACACGGATTCGCTGCCGCCCTACGAGATTCTCGACCCGATTATCGAGGCGTATGTGGAGCGCTACGAAACGCCGGAATGCATTGCCAAGGCGCGCGGTTTTCCGCTCGAGCTGGTCCAACAGGTGGTGCGGCTGGTGGAGCGGTCGGAGTACAAGCGGCAGCAAGCGGCGCCGGTGCTGAAGGTTACGTCGAAGTCGTTCGGCATGGGCCGGCGATTTCCCATTGCCGTCAAGGTTCAGGTATAAGCTAAAAAGGTGGGTTTTCCCGCTATTTCAAAGGAGATTCAGCTTGATTCGTTCGTTCGTTCGATTGGTTGGCGCTGCAGCGCTGTCGTTTTCTTTTTCCGTTCCCAATGCAATGGCTCAGCAAGAAGTGCCGGCAGCGCCGCAGGATAATAATGCTGCGAAAGCGCCGGCTGCTCCAGCGCCAACGGCTGCGCCCGCATTTCCAAAGCCGGACCCGGCGAATTTCACTGCCACCACGCCGTCGAAAGAGGTGATCGACGCATTTCTGCAGACCAGCTGGGGCTATGATGCGCGGCGTATATGGCAGGTCCAGGCGATTCTGAAGACCCCGGTGGAAGGAATCAGCAAAGTTGTCGTCCTGGTGGGGGACAAGACCGGCGCGCAGAAGCCGACGGCCCTTCAGTTCTTTTCGCTGCCCGACGGCAAGCACATCATCGCGGGGGACATGATCATTCCTTTTGGCGAGCACCCGTATTCCCAGTACCGGGCGGAGTTGCAGCAGGGTGCGGACGGACCCTACAAGGGGACCGCATCGAAGGAGCTGGAACTCGTCGAGTTTGCTGACTTCCAGTGCTCGCATTGCAAAGACGCCCAGGCGACGATGGATAAGCTGGCGGCAGACTTTCCAAAGGCTCGGATCGTGTTTCAGAATTACCCGCTGGTGCGACTTCACCCGGCGGCTATGACCGCGGCCGAGTATGGCGTGTGCGTCGACAAGATGGGAGGAAGCAACGCGTTCTTCCAGTTTGCCGGCGCTGTTTTCGATGCGCAGGAGGGTCTCGCCACGGCGGATGGGGCCACTCTGACGCTGAACAGTGCGGTGACCAAGGCGGGACTCGATCCGGCAAAGGTGCAGGCGTGTTCGACAACTCCGCCGGCGGCTCAGCAGGTCGAGGCGTCAATGAAGCTGGCGCAAGACCTGAACGTGAATGAGACACCGACCCTGATGGTGAACGGACGCCAGGTGCCCATCGGCGGCGTTCCCTACGACACAGTGAAGCAGATTGTCGAGTACCAGGCAAAAATCGATGGAGTGACTCCATAGCGAGGCTGCGGGCGCAGACCCGCACATACCGCTGCCGGCTTAGCGCGTTGTGCTCTTGTCGACGGTGAACATGGGCGAACTTCCAGTGGATTGAGGTCCGCGAATGACATGCGGGGTGATCATGATGAGCAGGGTGGCGTAACTGTTCTGAACATCCTTCTCGGTCAGGTTGTTCAGACCCGGGATTTCACTGAGGCCAGGCGTTCCGGTGAGCGCCTGGCTTTCCTGTTTGCTGACCTCGCTCGCAATCACCACGCCGGCGCCGGCCTTGACCGTCACGACGCCCGTATAAGCGCGGTTGTTGAGCACCGGCACTCCGTTGATGGAACTGCCGGCGAGCGCCGCAATCTTCAAGTCCAGACTCAGCGCGACATCGCCGTTCCGCATCACCTTGGGATTCGCCTTGAGGGTCAAACCGAGATCCTGATACTGGACCTGGGGGATTGTCGGCGTCGAGCCCTGGAGCCCGGAGAGCAGCCCTGCGAGGCCGCTGGAGGAACCGGCGCTCGTAAGTCCCGGGATGTTGATATTGCTGTTGCTCAGGCTCGAGTAGCTTGCCGTCATGATGGGATACTTGGTGCCGGAGCGCAACGTGCCGTCGTCGCCGTCGCCGAGGCGCAACTGGACCTGGTCGAGTTCGCGGGAATCGGATGAATTCAGATTCAGATTCAATGTGGCGGGAGACGGCGAAATGCCTGAAAGCGTGAGGCCCCCGCCGAAGAGCGCGATGCCATTGGAGAAGATGGAATTCGAGACCTGACCGGATGCGAGCAGAATTCCCAGGATAGCCAGCGTGTCGCCGGGCGCTGCGAGCCCCGATGAGATGATTTCCTGGACGAGAGACTGATTGGCATTCAGGATGGACTGTTCTTCGGCATACACGTTGAATGCCGTAATGGTCTGAGGCAGTTGCGCGCCGGTATTTCGCTCGCCGTTGTGGGCGAGCTGGATCAGGCGCACGTCGAGCAGAACCTGGCTGCGTCCACCGAGCAGATTCTTCAAGGTTGCGTTCAGGGCATTGAGCGTGCGCTCGGGGGCGCGAACGGTTAACGTGCCTGCAGTGGGTGCCACCACCGCGCGCGGCGCGTTGAACACGTTCTTGGTCATGTTCGTGACGTCGGTGAGTTCAGTCGGGGTGAGACCCGAGAGATAGAAGGTTTCCAGATCCTGGCGAAGGAATTGATTGCGATTCAGCTGCGTATCGCGAGCGACGAGCGCGCGGTGCGCATCGAGCGGCACCCAGAATGTGTCGGTGACCATGCTCAATGCATCCATCGCCTGCTGAAACGTGGCATCCTCAAGATCGAACCGGACCGGCGTGGCCTGGACGCTCTGGTCGACAGTGGCCTCGAGATGGAAGGCGCGAAATACTTCCTGGATCAGCTGGCGGCGATCGCTTTTGAGATGGAAGCTCTGCCGGCCCTGGGATGGCTCGAGGATGGGCGTTTCTCCCATCTGGCTTGCTGTTTTCTCGTAGAGGGAACTGGACCGAGGTTCAGCATCCATCGCGAGGTCGTCGATGTGAACAGCAATCTGCGGGTTGCCGGGATCGAGGCTGTCGGCCTTTCGCAAGGCGGCAAGGGCTGCGCCCGGATCGCCGCGCAGACGGTCCTTGGCGGCTGATTGGATGAGGGCACTGACCAGGTGACTGCGCGCTACTTGCGCCGCGAGTTCGTAATTCTGATTGGTAGGATCGAGCGCTGCCGCCCGCTCGTATTCCTGCATTGCAGGTTCGAATCTCTGTTCCTGGTAGAGTTTGCTGGCCTCGAGAAACAGTTGGGATGCCTGCCGCTGGTCGTGCCGGTTGACATCTTTGGGCTTCGCCGCGGAATCGCTTTGCGCACCCTGGTTGGAGATTGCGCTTGAGAGGGACGGCGAGGTTGCAGATGGTTGCTGCGCGGCAGATGCGAATGGAAGAGCGGCCAGTGCGAGGGCAGCGAGAACCGGGACCGGGATTGTGCCGGATCTCCTCATTGCAGACTCCTCGAAGCGGCAAGCAAATCCGCCAGCGATGTGGCGCAGACTTCAGGCCGGTGTTGCATGAGATCGTCGAAGCTGGTGCGGCCGGTTGCAACAGCGATCACGGGAAGCGAGTTGGAGTGGGCTGCTTCGATGTCGCGCGGCGTATCGCCCACCACGCAGACTCGTGCATTGGCGCCGGCCAGCGCGCGTGCCTTTCTGGCAGCTTGGCCGATCAACTCGGATCGGACCGGAAAGTGGTCGCTAAAGCCGCCGAAGTGGAAGTGTTCGCGGAGGCCGGCGTGCTCGATCTTGATCCAGCCGATCATTTCGAGATTGCCGGTGGCCACGCCGAGAATGGCTCCGCGATCGGCGAGGTGGCTGAGAGTCTGCTCGATACCCGGCATCAACTCAAGCTTCAATTCGCTGCGGCGGTCGGCGACATTGTTGCACATGGCATCAAGAATGGCAGAGACTTGCGGCTCGAGAATATCGGCCGGGATGCCGGCGCGCTGGCAGGCTTCGCGAAGGATTCCGGTGTCGGTGTTTCCCTGGAGAGCGATGCCCTCGAGCGTGATTTCGAAGCCGGTTATGCGGTGCACACTGGTAGCGACGGAATCGATGTGCACGCGGTCGCGGCATCGCAGAATGGTGCCATCGATATCGAACAGGTACGCATCCTGATCATCCCAGCAAAATCCGGGTTGAATCTCGACGCGTGCTTCGTTCTGCGATGAAACCAGGTCCATGCTTGGGGGATGGTCAGCCCTGGCGATAACCCTGCCTTGCTGACCCAAAGACAAGACGTTCGCTGCGCGGTGGACGCTTGAGACCCGCCCGTACTTCTGCCAGGCTGAGGTCAAGTTCCGCCATGGCGCGGCTGAGGGTGTTGCGGTGAATGCCGAGTTCCTCCGCCGCCTTACATTGGTTGCCGCGATTGGCCATCAGCACTTCACGCAGATACTGCCTCTTGAATTCCTTGACCGCATCCTCGTAGCGAATTCCGCTGGAATGCATTTGCGTAACAAGGCTGTCCAGTTCTCGTCTCACGTCATCCTCTTGCATTTATAGCTTGCCACATCAAGCCGAGATGTGGCGGCCAAAAATCATGCACCATTTTTTCCTGGGTGCATCCAGGAGGGAGACACCTGCTCCAAGTGATTCAACTCGATTCGGACGCGTTGCGCAAGGCTGTCCGGGGTTACGTTTGTGCTCAGGTGGCAGGCGCCGAAGAAGTAGTGTGGCAAGCGAGATTCGGTGAGCCATTGAGCCTGTGGGAAGAATGCGATGGTTACCAAGATTCCTAGAGTAACAAGTACCACGCCCTGGAAGAATCCGAAAACGGCTCCGGCAAGACGATCGAGGCAGCCGAGGCCGATCTTTTGAACGATCCTCGACAGGATCGAACCAGTTAGACCCGCAATCAGCATCACGAGCACTGCAATCGAAATGAATCCGATTGCGTCGGCCAGTTTCTCGTTATGAACAAGGCGCATCAGCAGGGCGGCGGCGCGGCCGTAGTTCCACGCTGCAAGCGCGAGGCCGAGCACCAGGCCGCCAAGAGCGAAGACCGAGCGCAGAAAGCCCTGGATGAGTCCTCCCAGCACAGCCACCGCAATGACCGCGATGATGATCCAGTCCACGGTGGTCAGGGTTTGAATGGTCTCATTCAAAGCTGTATCTCCCGGCCGGTCAGGCGCGTGAAGGCCTCAAGATATTTGGCGAGGGTTCGCTCGACTACGTCGGCGGGCAAGCCGGGGCCGGGCGCCTGCTTGTTCCATTGGATGCTTTCGAGGTAGTCGCGCACAAACTGCTTGTCGAAGGAAGGCTGCGGTCCTCCCGGCTTCCACAAGGTGGCATCCCAGAAGCGCGATGAATCGGGTGTGAGCACTTCGTCTGCAAGGATGATCTCATCGGAGAGCGAGCCGAATTCAAACTTTGTGTCGGCGAGAATGAGCCCGTGGCCTTCGGCGTGGGCAGCGGCCTTGGCGTAGAGAGCAAGCGTGAGGCGGCGAAGATCTCCGGCGACGGCGGGACCAAGAAGCTTTTCTGTCGCCGCGAACGCGATGTTCTCGTCGTGCGCGCCATCCTGGCTTTTAGTCGCGGGTGTGAAGATCGCTTCCGGCAGCCGCGAGCCATCGTGAAGGGAGGGCGGCAGCCCGATGCCGCAGACGGTGCCTGCTGCCTGGTATTCCTTCCATCCGGAGCCGGCGAGATAGCCGCGGGCTACGCACTCGACCGGAAACATCTTCGCGCGCTTGACCAGCATGGAGCGGCCCTCAAGCTGCGCGGCATAAGGCTTGAGCGAAGCAGGGAACTGAGCCACATCCGCAGCGATGAGATGATTCGGGACGATATCGGAAAGGAAGTCAAACCAGAAGAGAGACATCTGGGTCAGGATCTTTCCCTTGCCTGGAATTCCCGTTCCCAGCACGTGATCGAAAGCGGAGATGCGATCGGTGGCGACCAGAAGGAGCGCGTCATCGACGGCATACAAGTCACGCACTTTGCCGCGGCCGAGAAGCGGCATCGAGCCTAGATCAGTTTTCAGGAGAGCATTCACCGGGAGGCCTTGCCTTGAGAGAGCTGAAATCCGATTCTCAAGCGGTGGGGCCGCTTTGTCAAACGGCGCGCAAAGAGCCCGGCGCGACCACCTAAATTGCTATCACAGGCAGATTTAGTTTCCGCTTGGGAATGTGTCCAAACGGGTGTGACGACCGTCACGGACCACAAATGGGAGTTAAGAGAAACTCCTCTTGTCAACATGGTTCGGAGGACGCGCAAGAATGTCCTCTTTGAGCCGGGCGACACGAGGCAGCAGTGGAAAGGGGAAGCCGCCGCTTGCTTCGTTATCAGGGATCGCCAGTAGCCGCGTGCTACCGACCTCCAGCGCCGGCTACTGGTCCCCGTCATTATCTTGTGATCATACAAGCGCCTCCGAAGAGACGATATCCTCCGGAGGCGTTTTTTTGTGTCTCAACTACAGGGTGAACAGTAAGAGATGGCGCGTTGCCCGCATGCGAATTCGGGCGATGGATCTGCTCACGCTGATCAGGCGGTGGCGCGCTGCTGTTGCTGGTCGTGACCGCCGAGCTTGACGCTGACAACCTTCGACACGCCGGGTTCCTGCATGGTGACGCCGTAGATCATGTCGGCGGCGTGCATCATGCGCTTGGAGTGCGTGACCAGCAGGAATTGCGTTTCCTTACTGAGTGAATGGAGCAGATCGGCAAGACGGCCGACGTTGGTTTCATCCAGCGCCGCATCCACTTCGTCGAGGACGCAGAAGGGGCTGGGCTGGAACTGGAAGATTCCGACGAGCAGGGCAAGGGCGGTGAGTGCCTTTTCTCCGCCGGAGAGCAGCAGCACGTTCTGAAGTTTCTTGCCCGGCGGCTGGGCGACGATGTCGAGACCGCTTTCCGCCTGATTCTCTTCATCGGTGAGCCGCAGAAAAGCCTGGCCGCCGTGGAAGAGGCGCGTAAAAACCTGGCCGAAGTTCTCGTTGATGCGGGCGAAGGCTTCATCGAATTTGGTTCGCGAGATCTGGTCGATTTCCTTGATGGTTTCCTGTGTGTTTTCGATGGATTCGACGAGATCCTTGCGCTGCTCTTCGAGGAAGGTGTGCCGGTCTGCGATTTCCTTGTACTCCTCGAGCGCCATCATGTTCACCGGGCCCATGGCCTCGATGCGCTGACGCAGACCGCGGCAGGCTTCTTCTTCGGCGAGAAGGGCCTCATCGACCAGGTGCACCATTTCCGTGTCGGCGCGAAGGGCAGAGGCTTCGGCATTGACTTCGGCAAGACAGCTCGCTTCGAGGTGCTCGAGGTCGGAGTGGAGCTTGGCCACCTGGCTGGAGCGTTCGGAGCGTTGGTCGCGCAGCGCGTCCAGCGCCGTGCGAGCGGCTTTGAGCTGTGTTTCCATCTCGGCCAATTGCAGCCGCAGTTTAGAAGCTTCTTCTGCGATGGCCAGAGCCTGTGCGGCTGCCTGATCGCGCTGTGCCGCTAGTTCCAACGCGCGGGTGGCAAGTTCTTCGCTCTCGCGATTGCGCTGCTCGCGCTCTGCCTCGGCAGAGGCGCGTTGCTGTTCGATGGCGATCCTGCGGCGCTCCAGATCCGCGTGCAGGCGGTCGATGCGCTGGAAGGCGGCTTCGGCCCCCCGACGGCGTTCTTCGAGTCCGGCCAGTTCGGCGGTGACGTGTGCGGCTTCCTGCTGGAGGCGCTCACGGGTCTCGCGCAGGGCCGAGAGTTCTGTCTGTTGCTGTTCGAGGGCCGACTCGGCAGTCTTGTGCTCGGACTCAAGGCGAAGAGCCTCTTCGCGCTTTTCGTCGATGACGGCGTGCTTGGCCTCGCGGGCGTCCTTGTTGCGCGCGGCCTGGGCGACCCACTCCTGCAACCGGCGCTCGACGCGCTGAGCTTCCGCTTCCATTTGCTTGAGCGCAGCGCCCTGGTCGGCGGCATCGCGCTCGGCGGTGCGGCGCTCTTCGCTACGCGCCTCAAGCTGCGCGGAGATTTCTTCGATCGCCTGCGACAGCACGGCTGCGTGCATTTCGGCTTCGGCCAGGTTCGATTCAAGACCGGCGAGCTTGGAATCGATCTCGCGCAGTTCGCGCTTGAGGGCGAGCGGGCCTTCGCTGGCGGGCTTGCCCCCGGTCACCGTCAGATTGTGGAAGCATTCGCCACCAGGGGTAAGGAAGAACGAATCGACGTGTTCGCCGGCGAGGCGCTGCGCCTCCAATGGATTGTCTACGATGTAGCCGTTCTTCAGCTTGGGAATGACGATTTCGAGGGATCGTCCGAAACCATTCAGAACGCGAATGGCGTCGCGAAGAGGCGTGATGCCAGGTCCGGCGACAAGGCCATCGTCTTCAGGAAAAAGATTGCCCTGGGCCGAGTCGTGAATCAGGAAAGTGGCCCGGCCATCGATGCCGGACTTCAAAAAGCGAACCCCTTCTTCAGCTGCGCCCCAGCTTTTGACGACAAGATAGTTCAGCTCGTCGCGAAGGAATTCATCAACCACTCCTTCGTGTTCGCCGCTGACTTCGAGGAAGTCGGCGAGGGTACCGACGGGAGCGGCTTCCTCGTCGAGCGCGCCTGGCTTGAGCAGACGACGGACCGTATCGGTTGAGTAGCTGTGATCGCGGATGAGCGCTTCCAGCGAATTGCGCCGTCCGGCAGCAGTGGCCTGCGCCGAGCGGAACTCGTTGGCGCGGGCTCGCAGCATGTCTTCTTCGGCGCGGCGTGCCTGAAGGCTCTCGCGGAGTTCGTTGATCTCGCCCTCAAGCCGCTGAAGGGCTTCCGCCGCCGACTCGAAACGGAGCTTTGCCTGGCCGCTTTGAACGCCCACGTGCTCCAGCTCGATGCGAGCCTGCCCCATCTCCGATTCCAGCCGCTCGGCCTCGCGTTCGAGCGCGGCAAGGCTCTCTTCAGCCTGTGCGGTACTGTTGCGGGCGTTGCCGGCCAGTGTAAGCAGGTGAATTGCATGGCGGCGATTGATCTCCAATTGCCGCTCCGCGCTGAAGACCGATTCGGCGGCCGTGCGCGCTTCGTGCTGGCGCATCTCGACCATCTGGCGGAAGGATCTGGCTTCGCTGGCCGCCGTTTCCAGGAACGCTTGCTGCTGAGCGCGCTCCTCGGCAATGCCATTGAGCTGGGTCTGCGTTTGCTCCAGTTCGCCGGCGGCCGCGGCGAGGCGCGCTTCCAGTTCGCTTACACGCTCGGTGTTGGCATGCTGGCGAGCGGCGGCGCGCTCGAGCTCGACTGTGGCTGCGTTGGCGCGGTTCTGAGCTTCCTGGCCATCATGGTCGAGCTGGTAGCCTCGCTCGGTGAAGGAATGTTGATTCGCTTCCATGGAGCCAATTTCAACCGAGGCGCTGTTGATCTGTTCCGAGAACGCGGCGATTTCGCTGTCGATCCGTGCCTGATCGGCGTCCATCAATGCCATGCGGCTGGCGAGAACCAGGCGCAGGCGGGAACGCAATTCATCGCGCAGCGCGGCGTAGCGCTCAGCCTTGGACGCCTGCCGCTTGAGGCTGTTCATCTGGCGCGTGACTTCTTCAAAGATGTCTTCGATGCGGGCCAGGTTCTGCCTGGAGCTTTCGAGGCGCAACTCAGCAAGACGTTTCTTGGTCTTGAAGCGCGTGATGCCGGCGGCTTCTTCGATGATGGCACGGCGATCGTGAGGCTTGGAGCTCAGCAACTGGCCGATGCGCTCCTGGCCGATGATGGCATAGCTCTCCGGCCCAAGGCCGGTGCCCATGAAGATGTCTTGGATGTCGCGAAGACGGCAGAGCTTTCCGTTGAGCAGGTATTCGCTCTCGCCGGTGCGGAACAGGCGGCGCGTAATGACGATTTCGCCCTTTTGCGGCGTGCGCTGAAACTTGCGCCGGCGTACTTTGAGAACGACAGGCTGAGGGCCTTCGGTTGCGGTTTGAACCTCGGGCAGAACCGCGTCTTCTTCTTCGATGACCTGGCCGGGCTGCTCAGCGGCGGCCATCTCCTCGGCTTCTGAGGCCTGACGCTGACGGAGGGCTTCTTCATCCCAGTCAGCGGGCCCTTCGGGCTCGATCACGACCTCAGGCTCGACAGGGACCGGGCCGTCGTATGCCTCGGGATCTACCATGGTGAGGGTGACTTCGGCCATGCCGAGCGGCTTGCGGTCGCGCGTACCGGCGAAGATGACATCGGACATATGCGAACCGCGCAACGACTTGGCGCTCTGCTCGCCCAGGACCCAGCTGACCCCGTCGAGAATGTTCGATTTTCCGCAACCGTTCGGCCCCACAACGACCGCAATGCCCGTCCCCGCCACAGTGAGTTCGGTGCGATCACAAAAGCTCTTGAAGCCGAGGATGTGGACCTTTTTCAGTTTCAGCATGCCTGCTCCGGAAGGGGGAATCGAAGCGATCGGAAGGGGCAGCGGTGGTGATGCCGCCGGCGCCGGTTCCTAGCTTCATTGTCCTTCGATTACCGACATTACGGAGACGGGAAAGTGGGGTCAACGGCACCAGGGGGTGTTTTTGTGGATAATAGGTGCCCTAATTCGAATTCTTCGGGAATCTTCGGAAGTTGGCCATGGATTTCCGGGAATTCATGTAGTTTCAGCCGAGATTTCCACAGGGCCGAGAGCCGGTTTAGTTCGGGGTTCGAAAGGGTTCAATTGCCGAATGAATTACCTTCTCGAGAGCCCGGAGCGCCTGCGGGCGGGGGAATCCGGGGCGGCTTGCCAGCCGGATCGTCCGGGCAGCTTTCCCCGCCAGAGGCTTGAGGACCACGCCTCGCTGGCGGAGGGTCTTTGCGGCCAGGATGGGGATCAGGGTGGTTCCATAACCAGCCGCGACCAGATTGACCAGGGTATCCAGCGTGGCAGCCTGCATCGAGCCCTGGATGCCGGTGCGCGGACCGTGTTTTGAGCCGCAGGCGGTGAGAGCCTGATTGGCGAGACAGTGGCCTTCGGCCAGGACCAACAATTCGTCGGCCAGCGCAGCGGCAGGGACGGTCTTTCGGGCGGCAAGATGATGACGGGCCGGGAGTGCAGCCAGAAGCGGTTCATCGAAAAGCGCGATTTCGGTGATCTCGGGCGCATTGGTTGGCGTGGCTAGCAGGGCCGCGTCGAGCCGGTGCTTCCGGAGTCCTTCGATCAGGGCGGTGGTCTGGTCCTCCCAGAGATCGATCGTGAGTCCGGGATAGCTCTTGCGCAGAGGCGCCAGGATGAGCGGCATGAGGTAAGGGGCGAGTGTAGGAATGACGCCCAGCTTGAGCGGACCGACGAGCGGATCGCGGGAGGCGCTGGCCACCTCTTCCATTAAGGATGCCTCGTGCAGCAGCCGCTCGGCGTGAAACAGGATCTGAGTTCCCACGGGCGTCATGTCGACGCGCTTATTGGTGCGCTCGAACAATGTGACACCTAGCTCGTGCTCCAGCTTGCGAATCTGGCTGCTCAGCGTGGGCTGGCTGACATCGCAGGCCTGGGCGGCGCGGCCGAAGTGCCGGTGTTCGGCGACGGCAACGAAGTAGCGGAGATCCTGGAGGTTCATCGGTTTCCCTGACGGGATTCGTGTGATAGAGAATCCTAATCATCATTCTAAGAATCATTGCCAGGACAAATCAAAGCGATGTGCGGGGTTCGTAGGTGCCTTGTCGGGCTGACGGGAGCTGGCTGTAGACAAACTACAGCCCAACGGGTGTAGAGTGTCTACATCATGGCGAAAGAGACACCCAAGTATCGCAACCGGATCGAGCTGCTGCAGGGCACGCTCGACATGCTGATTCTGCAGACGCTCGAACGAGGCGCGCAGCACGGGTACGGCATCGGGCATGCGCTGCGCGCGCGGTCGGACGAGATTCTGCAAGTGGAAACGGGATCGCTGTATCCGGCGCTGCACCGGCTGGAGCGGCAGGGGTGGGTTGCGTCGGAGTGGCGGCAGAGCGGGCAGAACCAGCGCGCGAAGTACTACCGGATTACGGCGAGCGGACGGCGCCAGTTGGCCCGTGATCGTTCGAAGTGGGACACGATGGTGGCCGCCATTGCGAGCATCATGCGGCCGGTACCTGAGAATTAAGCGCGAACCGCAAAGGAGCTGAGATGTCCATTTGGAAGCGGATGCGACCGGATGCGCGCAAGGCAGAGCTGGATGAGGAACTGCAGGCCCACCTCCGAATGGCGATGGAGGAGAGAATCGCCAACGGCGAGCCGGCGGAAGAGGCTCGGGCTGCGGCCATGCGGGAATTGGGCAACCTGCCGCTGATCGAAGACGTGACGCGGTCGACGTGGCGTTGGGCGCGGCTCGAGTCGCTGACGCAGGATGTGCGATTCGCGCTGCGCCAGATGCGCCGTGCTCCGGGATTTGCGATCAGCGTGATTGGAATCCTGGCGCTGGGCATTGCGGCGGCCGCGGCGATGTTCACGGTGGTGGATCACGTTCTGCTGCGTCCGCTGCCGTTCCGCGATGCGGGTCGCCTGGTGAAGGTGGAGGAGAGCAGCGCAAAAACCGGGCTCGAGGCGGAAGTTACATGGCCCGATCTGGCGCAGTGGGTTGCGCAGTCGCGCTCGTTCGAGCAGTTCGGCTTTTATCGCGGCGTGATGGGCCGCAGTTTTCTCGACAGCAAATCCACTTCTCTGCAGGTGCAAGGTACGGCTGTCAGCACGAATCTGTTTTCGGTTCTCGGGGTACGGCCGTTGCTGGGCCGCGATTTTATTCAGGAGTCAGCGGGCTTCACGCCGGGAAAAAACGGTGCGGTCGTGATGTTGAGCCATGCTGCGTGGCAGGCAGCGTTCGGAGGCGATCCGGCGATCGTCGGTAAGAGCGTTCGCATCAATAACGGCAGCTATACGGTGATCGGAGTGATGCCGCCCGGACTGGAGATTCCCGCGCACGCCTTGATGCCGCAGGTGTGGCTTCCGCTTGTGCTCGGGAACGACGACAAGGAACGCACCTATATGAGCCCGGGTATCGACGTGATTGGGAGGTTGCGCGACGGAGTGCCAGCCGCCAGCGCCGATGCGGAGATGAAGACGATCCAGAAGCGCCTCGGACCGGGTTACAGCGATGCCGAATCGCGGGCGAATCATGCGAGTGCGCGGGTGCGGCTCTACTCTGACACGCTGGTGGAGGCTGATCTGCGCAAGGCGCTTCTCGCCCTTCTCGCGGCTTCAGGCGTGCTGTGGCTCATCGCAAGCGTGAACGTGACCAACCTGCTGCTGGCGCGCGGAGCGGCACGGCAACGCGAGATTGCGATGCGCGGAGCGCTTGGAGCGGCCCGGATGCGGATCGTCCAGCAGTTTCTGGTGGAGAGCCTTCTGCTGAGCGGCATTGCAGCCGTGCTTGGGACGGCAGTAGCGCTGATTGCTGTTCGTATTTCGCGCAGCGCGGTTCCCGAGACGCTGCATGTCGATCTTTCTGCACACCTGAACCTGACGATTCTCGGGGTGCTTTGCGGGCTCACCATCGTAACGGCTCTGGTGTCGTCGGCATGGCCGGCGTGGCTCGCAGTGCGGTCGCCGATCGAGCCAGCGTTGCGGCAGGGAAGCATGCAAGCGGGAAGCGGGCGCGGACATAACCGGATGCGGTCAGTGCTGGTGGGCACGGAAGTGGCGATGTCGCTGACGCTGCTGGTGGCCTGCGGCCTGCTGCTGCGCACCATCTACTCGCTGAGACATGTGCCGCTCGGGTATCGGACCGATCACATTGTCATCGCACACATGGCTCTGCCTGCCTATCGCTACGAAGGGCAGAACATGGTGGTGAACCTGTATGAACCGCTGCTCGATCGCGTGAACAAGCTGCACGGCGCAGAGGCGGCGGGATACATTTCGCAGGTTCCGCTGGGCCATAGCTTCAACATCACGCTGACATTGCTGATGAATGGAAATAACATCCGCGCATCGCTCAAGCCGGTGAGCCCATCTCTGCAGCGCATCTTCGGATTCAAAATGCTGGCGGGGCGCTTCTTCAACGATGGCGATACGGCGACGTCGGCCCCTGTTGTGGTGGTGAACAGGGCGTTTGCACGGCTCTACACGCCGAATAAACACGACCCGGCCGCGGTGATCGGCACGCGCTTCATGAACATGCGCAAGAATACGACCACCACCGTGATCGGCGTGCTGGATGACGAGCGGCAGACGACGATCGAGGAGCCGTCGCAGCCCGAAGTCGAATTTGCGCTTCCGCAACTCACGACAGACAGCGGATTTTATCAGCCGTCGACGGTGGCGATGGACCTGGCGGTGCGCACGGATCTCGCGCCGGACGCGATGATTCCCGAGATTCGCGACCTGCTGCGGCAGACGAGCCCTGAACTGGCGAACGCGACGTTCACCACGATGGACCAGGTGGTGGAGGATTCGTTTGGAAGCCAGAGACTGGCGGCGCATCTGCTGGAAATCTTTGGCGGCGCGGCGCTGTTGATCGCTGTCGGCGGATTGTACGGTCTGCTGGCATGGGTGGTGACGCAGCGAACGCGTGAGATGGGAGTACGCGTGGCGCTCGGCGCGGGACGCGCGAGCCTGCTGTGGCTGGTGCTGCGGCAAGCCGGATGGATGCTGCTGGCGGGGGTGGCGGTGGGAACAGGTCTGGCATTCGGCGCGGGGCGGCTGCTGCGGGGATATCTTTTCGGCGTGAGCACGCATGATGCGTGGACGATGGCGGGAGCAGCGCTGCTCTTGTTTGCGAGCGGAATGCTGGCAGCGTACCTGCCGGCGCGACGCGCGGCTCGCGTGGATCCGATGGTGGCGCTCAGGACCGAGTAGACGACAGCCGGGACTTGAGATTGCGGGCGCTGTGGAGATGAGGCGATGTGCGGGAAAGACGCGGGCTGCTTCAGGTGCTCGCTGGGCGGCGGCTGGTCGATTCGAAGCCCGGCTTAACTGCCTGCCTGCTTCCGCGGGAGGAATGCAACAACGCGGTAGCTTTCCGATTCTGTTTTCTTCCCATCCGGACCAACCGGCCACTTGAGTTTCGCGCTCTGGCCGGTGAACTGCGCCTGAACATGCTCCACGAGAGGCATGGCACAGCGGCGATTCAGGGCCGTTCCCTTGGAGGAGTACTTGGTCAGGCAATTCACGACGGCGACTCGTCCATCAGGAAGGAGAAGAGAAAGCGTGGTGCCGGTTACACCAAGTGCGGGCTCGCCCGGCGCCGCGGCCCTCGATTTGGAGCAGAGTTCGTTGCTGAGATCGGCGGCGCAGTCCACGGTTCCATCCCGCGTGAATCCTGGGACGAAGGCCACGTAGCCCGAGTCGCTCTCCTGACGGTAGAGCACGCTCACTTCGGCCTTCTGCGCGATAGCCGGAGACACCGCGAGGGCGAGCGACGCAATGACCCACCCGATGGCCGGCCAGCCGGACCTTCGCATCTCAGGACCTCTGAAGGATTCGATGGTCTGAGTCTATGGGGCGGGCGAAGGAAATCGGTTCGGTTAATTCGGAATGGGGGTCTCCTTCGGTAACGTGACGGAAGGACCACGGCGCTTGATCCCCGGCGCCGTTGCGTAACGATGACAGAATTGCACAAAAGACGAAAAGAATTAGTACCGCTAAGGCCCAGTTCAAGTGTTCCATCCCCGTTAGCATGTGCTGTTAATTACTAGGACGAGTCTTCATCGATTAAAGCTCTTGGGCATCCTCGGGAAAAGACCCAGGGGCCCGATGAGTGAATGAGCGCAGACACCTGCCAAGTGGGTAGCATTTGCAAGGAGTCGTCAAAACGCAACTGCGCTCGGTCACACCGATTTCGGCATGTCTTTGAGATTTACCTGAGACCGGCAGCTACACTTTGATTTCCCGGCTTGTGGACTGCAGATTTGGAGATCAATCTACGCGGCTTCCACTATCCCGCTCTGGCCCGCGTCAGGCATGAGCCTGCGACGTAGTTCATCTTTCACTGCTTCCACATAGGGATCATTGCAGTTTGCACAGACGATTGATTCGAAGTCGCTCCACCGGAGAATTGTCAGGTTCTGGCAAATGCGTTCCAGGTCTTCCGCGGATCTGTGTGGAAGATCTCGCGCAAGCAGACCAGCATCGCTCTTGTACGCATTCATCAGTTGCACGTAGGCGCGGGAGGGATCTTCGTCCTTCACCAACATCCAGAATGCAGCATCTTTCGATTCGGCTCGTTCGAGAAGGCAGTCGATATTGCGCGCAATCTGATTGCGGTGCGGATCGTATGTGGTGTTCATCGATATGTCGGATCCGAGCTTCGCCTCAATGAAGATGACCATGTCCGGCGATTCGATGGTGATATCGATTTCCGATGGGCCTTCAACCGGCTCGGAACTCGCAGCTTTCGCAACCCAATTGGGGTTCCGCGAGTTAAGCATTCGCCTGCGACTATCTTCCTGATACGTCTTGGGAGATGCAGCCAGCCTCCAAAGAACAGGATTAGAATTCGGCAAGGCATCAGGAAGTTGAATATCCGCGTTATGCCGGTGCGCTACGTCCAACATCTCTCGCCACCAAGTCGTGGGGCGCTCCAGTAGCAACAGCTGGATGAAATTCCAACTTGCCCAATCTTCGCTGGCAGCTGAGTTGAGGATCCGGTCCATGTCCTGCGTTTTGCGCCCTTTTGGACTCTCCATCAGCTTCTCGAGAGCAATGGCCGGATACTCGCTCGTTATCGGCGACGCGGCAGAGCGATTCATTGCGGGCTGCTGCGAGGAGTCTGCGAGGCCATACCGCTGATTCAAGTCGCGCGTGTGCTTGTTCCAGAATGCGACGTCATTCGTGTCATGCGCAGGAGCATTGAACGCGTAGCGCGCCTTGCGGAAGAAATAGTCAGCTGACTCCTGAATGTCGGTTGGACGAATGGTTCTCACGCGGCCGGGAATTGAGTAGTCACGTATACTCCAACTCCATCCGCTGCCCCCCTTCTCGAAAAAGAAGACGAAGGACTCTGGGTTGATCTCAGGAACAAAGAGCATCTGTCGCTTTGTGACTGCCATGGCAAGACTCCTTTCGATCTTGCTGCCGCCAAGCCGCCTCAAGCCTTGGCTCGTTCGGTTTTCGAGGATTCGGTCAACTCGCTCCAGACCATCTCAACCTGGGCCCAGGACGAGGACTTCCTCCACGAGGTAATTGGGCAATGCTTTCCCTCGATCAGGAACTTCATGGCCGCTTCAGCAGCGGGTCTCCAGTTCGGGTTGTTGAGCAGACGCTGGATTCGGGGGTCAGCGACTAGGGTTTCTCGATCAATCTTCATAGTGCGGCAATACTAGCGCGTTGAGAGAGAGAAAGCAAGAGAAAAAGCGTGTGAGAGAGAAAGACTCATTCTAAAAGTACTTAGATGCATATTGATGTTTAATCAGTTCGTAGATTTCAACAGAAGCCAAAGAGATCCGGACCCCCGAATCGGTCAGATATTCAGTAGGTAGACGTCGCAGACCCTCCGTGAATGTCACTGAGAGCTTTTGCATAGATCGACACCTGCTTTCGATAGCGTTCTAGCTCCCCCTTGATCCCTGCGTCGGTCTTAAAATCGACAACTACCCACCAGGCATCCTCTTTGAAAACCAGATCGGCCACTCCCTCGATCAATAATCCGTTTTCCGTTAACGTCAGCGGTAACTCGCGAAAGCATTGACCAGCTTTGTCTGAGTTCCGCGCTCGCTGAATCAACGGTTCTCGAAGCGCACGGTTCACAACGAGGATCGCAGCGTTCACTTCCTCAGACGGGGCCCCGAGAATGCGACCCTGCAACACTGCAGTTGCCGCTACCTCGCCTTCGGCTGCATTGAGCGAAACCGCTGCGAGAATGCTGTGGACGAGAGTTCCGAATCTCGGCCCGTAAGGCCGGTTTTCCTTTTCGAGTTCGATAACCTTAACGTCCACCGAAAATGGGAGTATTGATCTCGATCCCGCCGTTGCGGTCTCAAACTGAATCGTAGGAGTGCTCCCCGCCGTCAGCAGTTCTGAACGCGCACTCTGCCACGCTTCGTAATCGGTGAGACACTTCTGTACGAATTCGTCGTTGCCTTTCTCCAGCAACTCGCGCTGTCGAATGCTGAACGAAGGAGCTTTACCCAGTTCAAAGGCATTGGGGTCCCACCAGACAACGCCGTACTCGGTAGAGCCTCCGCCAAATGCGTGCAGGCCAGGCCGAACGGTAGTTTCATCCGCGAGATCGTTATCCGGACGGCTCCTGACCGTATCAATACCGAAAGCTGGACACATCGGACCCGAGGCTGGACGATGACGCTTCTGTTCGCTCGGGTACCAGTTCGGCCTGAACCTTGTCTTTGTGCTGCCTGATCGCATGCGTCCATTTGTCGCCTTTTGGGCCTTTCGCCGAGTCTCTGAAGTGATGAACGAACTTCTTTCTGTCCTTGTCGCCGCCGTCGCGTTCCCACGCCATCGCCGGGTAATCTTGGAAGCGGTCGAACCAGCAGCCGACCAGGGCGTTGCCGTACTTCAGCTTGTGATCGAGAAAGCCGAAAGGCAAGCGCGGGTCCATGGTTTCAATCCACAGAGCCAACCGACTAAGTTCAATGGCCAGCGTAATCATCGAGGGTGTTGGAACCCGCGGGCAGATTCCTCACCAAGGCGTGCCCCTATTTCGCCCTCGTTTTCAACCGCTTCAGCTGGAGTTCATTCCCAATTAAAATTGAATCAGGCCCATGTCTGAGTTCACCCACCTGCACCTTCATACCGAATATTCGCTGCTGGACGGCGCGTGCGACGTCACCAAACTTGTCGATCGGGTCGCCGCCCTCGGCCAGAAGTCTGTCGCCATGACCGACCACGGCAATATCTATGGCGCGGTGCATTTTTTCAATGCGGCCAAGGCCAAGGGAGTCAAACCCATCCTTGGCTGCGAGCTCTACGTGTGCAAGGCTGAGGACCATCGCGCGGAGACGCCCAACGACCAGTACAACCACCTGCTCGTTCTCGCCGAAAACGAAGAAGGCTATCGCAATCTCATCCGTATCACTTCCGAGGCCAGTCTGCACGGCTTCTATCGCAAACCGCGGATCAGCAAGCGCTACCTCGCCGAGAACGCCAAGGGACTCATCGGTTTTTCCGGGTGCCTTTCCGGCGAGCTTTGCGAGGAGCTCGTGGCCGGCCGTTACGACAAGGCCAAAACCGTTGCGCAGGAGTACCAGGACATCTTCGGTGCCGGCAACTTCTATCTCGAAATCCAGGACCAGGGGCTGGAGGAAGAGCGCAAGATTCAGTCCAGCCTGTTCCAGCTTGAAAAAGAGCTCTCGATTCCGCTCGTCCTCACCAACGACTCGCATTATCTCTGCGGCGAAGACTCGCATGCCCATGACGTGATGCTCTGCGTGCAGACGGGCGCAAAGATTCTCGATTCCGACCGGTTCCGATTCGACTCGGACCAGTTCTTTGTCAAGAGCGCCGAGGAGATGGCGCGGCTCTTCCCGGATTCTCCCGGCGTGATGCAGCGGACGATAGAGATCGCCGAGCGCTGCCAGCTCAAGCTGCACGCGGTCGACGATCCATTCCCTGAATTCGCGGTTCCGGCAGGCCAGACCATCGACAGCTATTTCGAGCTTGTGTGCCGTGAAGGCCTGAAGAAGCGGCTCGAAACCTCGGTACGCCAATTGGAACTGCGCGGAGTGCGCCGGTCGACGCCCGAAGAATATGAGTCGCGGCTCAATTACGAGATCGGCGTCATCAAGCAGATGAAGTACTCGGGCTACTTCCTGATCGTCTGGGACTTCATCAAGTACGCGCGCGACCACGGGATTCCCGTCGGCCCGGGCCGCGGTTCGGCCACCGGCTCGCTGGTCGCCTACTGTATGGAAATCACCAACATTGATCCCATGCAGAACGTTTTGCTGTTCGAGCGCTTCCTGAATCCCGAGCGCGTGACCATGCCTGACGTCGACGTGGATTTCTGCATGAACCGCCGCGGCGAGGTGATCGACTACGTCACGCGCAAGTACGGCCGCGAGCAGGTTGCGCAGATCATCACGTTCAACACCATGGCGGCCAAGGCATCGATCAAGGATTGCGGCCGCGCGATGGACATGCCCTACGGCGACGTCGACCGCATTGCCAAGCTGGTTCCGGCCACCGTCGGGATGACCCTGGAAAGGGCCCTCGAAGAATCGCCCGATTTGCGCAAGGCCTACGACGGCGACAAGCAGGTGCGCGAACTGATCGATACCGCGAAGAAGCTCGAAGGCCTGGTGCGCGGCGCGGGCGTGCATGCGTCCGCGGTCGTCATTGCGCCGCGCCCGCTCACCGAGCTGGTTCCGCTGAATCGCACCAAGAACGACGAAGTCGTGACCGCGTACGACATGAAGTCGGTCGAGAAGATGGGCCTGCTGAAGATGGACTTCCTGGGCCTGGCCACGCTTACGGTCATTACCGACGCGGTGAAGCTGACCGAGCAGACGCGCGGCGAAAAGCTCGATATCGAGATGATCCCCATCGACGACCCTGAGACGTTCAGGCGCGTGTTTCATACCGCATTGACCTCGGGCGTGTTTCAGTTTGAATCCTCGGGCATGCGCGACATTTTGCGACGCTACAAGCCCGACACCGTGGAAGAACTCACGCAGCTGAACGCGCTCTACCGCCCCGGCCCGATGGATATGATCGACGACTTCATCGAGCGCAAGTGGGGCCGCAGGAAGGTGGAGTATCTGCTGCCTCCGCTGGAGGGGATTCTCAAGGATTCGCTCGGCGTGATCGTGTATCAGGAACAGGTGATGCGAATCGCCAACGTCCTTGCCAGCTATTCGCTTGGCGAAGCCGACCTGCTGCGGCGGGCGATGGGAAAGAAAGATCCTGCCGCCATGGCGAAGCAACGCGACCGCTTCATGAGCGGAGCGGCCACTCAGGGGCATCCCAAGGACGCAGTCGGCGAGATCTTCGATCAGATGGAGAAGTTCTCCGGCTACGGATTCAACAAGTCGCACTCGGCCGCGTATGCGTGGGTCGCCTACCAGACCGCGTACTTGAAGACGCACTATCCGGTCGAGTTCATGGCTGCGCTGCTGACGTCTGAAACCTCGAAGCCCGACAACGTAGTGAAGTATATCGGCGAATGCAAAGAGCTGGGCATTCGCGTTTTGCCGCCCGATGTGCAGGTTTCAGGAGCGCAGTTCACGCCGGTCGTGATGCCTGACGGCAACGCCATCCGCTTCGGTCTGGCCGCGGTGAAGAACGTAGGCGGAAACGCCATCGAGTCCATCATGAAAGCCCGCGAGGAGATGGGTGGCCGGTTCCGCAGCTTCTGGGAATTTTGCGAAAAGGTCGACCTGCGCCTGATGAACAAGCGCGTGATCGAGTCGCTCATCAAGGCCGGCGCGCTCGATTCGCTGGGTACGCGCGGACAGCTGATGGCCGCCGTTGACAAAGCAATGGAACGCGCACAGAAAGCGCAGCGCGACGAAGCCCACGGCCAGACGGGACTGTTCGGGTTGTTCAACGAGAGTCCCGCGCACGGTCACGGAGGGGACGAACTGCCTCGGGTGCCCGACTGGGAGGAGACGGAACGGCTTGCCAACGAAAAAGAGGTGCTTGGCTTCTTCGTTTCGGGCCATCCGCTCGACAAATACGCCGAAAAGCTGCGCAACTTGCCCGGCGTGATTTCAGTTGCAGAAGCCCTGGAGCGCAAGCCGCCCGAGCGCCGGTGGGGCAAGGACGCGGATCCCGGCGACGAGATCCAGGTTGCGGGGATCATGCATGGCGTTCGGGTGCAGAAGACGCGTCGGGAAGGCAAGCTCTATGCGCAGGCGTCGCTCGAGGACGCGACGGGAAAGATCGAGCTGATCGCATTTCCCCGCGATTACGAGCGGCTGTCTGAGCAATTGAGGATCGAAGCTCCGGTGCTGATCCGCGGCACGCTCTCAGGCGAAGAGGATGCGGCGCCGAAGCTTTCGATTAGCGCGATCCAGGCACTCGAGGAGGTGCAGGTCAAGCTGCCCAGCGGCGTGCGGATCCGCATCAATCTCGATCGCGCCACAGAGGCCATGTTCTCTGAGTTGCGCAGCGCCGCGGCCGCCGCGCCCGGACCCGGCAAAGTGATGGTCCACCTGCAGAAACGCGGCGAATACGAAGTGATCCTCGAACCGGACCAGATGAGCGTCGCTGCCGATCGCGGCTGGGTGGAGCGCGTCGAGGAACTGGTTGGCAAGGGAAGCGTCCAGGCTCTCTAACGCCGTCACCGCCGTCCTACAAAGTATCTTCGACATTGGAGTGGCAAGGGAAACCGCGTTGGATTCCCAGGTCTCAAAATCGAGAGGTGGGGCACCCATTTCTCGAAACGGAGCCAAAGCAGAGCACTCACGGCACAATGACCGCCGGCCCTTGCTCCGTCTCATGTTTCACCGCCGCGACGGCTTCATTGGCCCGCTCCAACGGAAACAGCGAGACCCGGGGCTCAAACCTGATCTCCTCTGTGAGTGCGAGAAAATCGCGCGCATCCTGGCGTGTCATGTTGGCCACGCTTCGGATCTGCCGCTCGCCCCACAGCATCTTGTCATAGTCGAATGCCGGCATCTGGTCGAGATGGATGGCATTGATAGCAACGACTCCGCCTTTGCGCAATGACGCGAGCGCGCTGACGACGACTTTCCCGCTTGGAGCGAACGTGATGGCCCGGTCCAGCACCACCGGAGGGCGCGCCTCTTCATCGCCCACCCAGGTTGCGCCGAGTTCCCGCGCCGCCGCTCGATGCGATTCGCCGCGGGTGACGACGTAGACATCGCAATCCCAGTGCTGGAGCACTCGAATGGCGAGGGACGCGGAACTGCCGAAGCCGAAGAGGCCAACGCGCTCTCCGGGCTCGACCCCGGCGATGCGAAGGCTGCGAAAGCCAATGATGCCCGCGCACAGCAGCGGCGCAATCTCAGATGGATCCGCATCGCCCGGCAATGGATGAACGAAGTCGGCGCGCGCTGTCGCATACTCCGCATAGCCGCCGTTGACGGTGTAGCCGGTAAACGTCGGGCGATCGCACAGGTTTTCCATGCCGTGGCAGCAAAACCAGCAATCGCCGTCCGTCCCGCCCATCCACGAAACGCCGACGCGCGTGCCGGCCGGCAAATCTTCCGTTGCGCCTTCCATGACTTCGCCGACGATCTGATGTCCGGGAATGATGTGCGGATGCAGAGGGTGCAGGTCGCGCTCCACGATGTGGAGATCGGTGCGGCACACGCCGCAAGCCAGGACCTTCAGGAGAACTTCGCCCGGTTTCGCCTGCGGCATCGGCAGTTCTTCGAGCGTGAGCCATTGGCCGGGTGTGACTGCATCGGAATGGAATACCGCGGCTCGCATCTGCATCAAGCCTACGATGCTTAGCGAATCTTCGGGAAGGGCGGATGCTGGGAATCGCCTGCGCTCAGCACTGCAAGCCATACGCGAATGCTTTCACGAAGCGGCCCCACTGCGACGCCGCCAAATTCATCGGGCAGGGGGTCGAGCCGCCTAAGCGCAGCCTTGAGCAGCGACTCCGTCCCAAGCAGGTTGTTCCGCTCGAAATGATGAAACGCGGCGGACACCTGGATCAGTCCCTGCAAAAACGCCTTCTCGGGGTCCTGGCAGCGCAGCCACACCGCTTCCCAGTGTTCGTGCGCCTCGAAGAACTGTCCCGTGCAATAACAGCGCAGTCCTTCCGCGAGTTCCGGCTGGGTCCAGTCGAAAGCCATGCATTGATTATGCGTGAGAGACGGGTCTGCAGATGCGGCCCGACATGAGGTCAGCGAAAGATCGGGAAGGATCCGCCGCTGGTTTGCGATCCATAATCTGCGTCGAATCCAAGGGCCAGCTTGGCTGCTTCCGACATGCGGCCGGGATCCCACGGCGGATCGAAGACCACTTCGACCGAAACTTCCTTGACTTCAGGCAGGCGCGCCAGTTTCGTCTCCACGTCGGCCTTGAGCACGTTGGCCATGCCGCAACCGGGCGCCGTCAAGGACATCTGGATGCGAATCTTCTTTCCGTTTTCGAGAGGATCGACGGCCGCCGTATAGATGAGGCCGAGGTCGACGATGTTGACCGGAATCTCGGGATCGAAGATGGTCTTGAGCTCATCCCAGATCATCTTCTCCTGCAAGGAGCCTTGCGGCGCATCGGACTCCGGAGTCTTGACGGTTTGTCCGATGGCGTCGGCATCGCGCTCGTCGAGACGATGCATGCCGCCCCGTTCATCAGCAAGCGTAAAGCTGCCGCCCTGGGATTGCATGACGCGAACGCGTGTTCCCTTGGCGAGGCGCGCCGATTCGCCGCTGGGAATCTCGATGACCTCGCAGTCGCGGCTTAGCGAAATGGGTTCTGTGGTGGGCATCCGACCGACCTACTCCGTTGAGGTGACGTCCTGCTTGCCTTCGAGCGCGGACTCAAGTGTGTGCCAGGCGAGCGTCGCGCATTTCACGCGCGCCGGAAACTCCGAAACCCCGGCAAAGACCGTGAGCTTGCCGATCTCCGCCTGGTTCCCGTTGGCAGGAGCCTTTCCGGTGACGAGACTGAGAAATCCCTCGAACAGCTTTGTCGCCTCGGGAACCGTCTTGCCTTTCAGGATCTGCGTCATCAGCGATGCCGAAGCCTTTGAAATCGCGCATCCAGTACCCTGGAAACCAATGTCGCGAATCTTGCCGTCTTCGACGTCGAGCGTAACCGTGTAGTGGTCGCCGCAGAGCGGGTTATAGCCTTCGGCGCGCCGATTCGCTTCAGGAACGTCGCGATAATTCCGCGGAGCCTTGCTGTGCTCGAGGATGAGTTCCTGGTAGAGTTCGCGCAGATCGGCCATCAGGCAAACACCTCTTGCACTTTTCGGATGCCTGCTACCAGCGCATCGATGTCGTGCCTGGTGTTGTAGACGGCCAGGGAGGCGCGCGCCGTGGCTGGTATGCCGAAGCGGTCCATCACCGGTTGCGCGCAATGATGGCCCGTGCGCACCGCAATGCCTTCCTGGTCGAGGATGGTGCCGACATCGTGCGGATGAACGCCGTCGACAACGAACGAAAGCACACCGGCTTTCTGCTTCGCAGTGCCGATCAACCGCACGCCGGGAATTGCGGAGACTTCGTCGGAGGCGTACGCGAGCAGTTCGTGTTCGTAGGCAGCCACCTTGCAGATATCGAGATCCATGAGATAACGGAGCGCCGCGCCCAGGCCAATCGCGCCGGAGATATCGGGTGTGCCCGCCTCGAACTTGAACGGCAGCTTGTTATAGGTGGTCTTCTCGAAGGTGACCGAACTGATCATTTCGCCGCCGCTCTGGTAAGGCGGCATCGCTTCGAGCAGCGCAGCCTTGCCGTAAAGCACGCCGATCCCCGTGGGACCGTACACCTTGTGCCCGGAGAAAGCGTAAAAGTCGCAATCCACGGCTTGCACATTCACCGGGATGTGAGGCACCGCCTGCGCTCCATCCAGCAGCACGGGAATACCGTGAGCGTGCGCCATCTTGATCATGCGATAGACCGGGTTAATACTGCCCAGGGCGTTGGAAACGTGCGTAACCGCTACAATCTTCGTCCGCTCGTTCAGGAGCTTCTCAAACTCGTCGAGCAGCAATTCGCCGGCATCGTTGATGGGAGCAACGCGCAGCTTCGCGCCTTTCTCCTCACACAGAATCTGCCACGGCACAATGTTCGAGTGGTGCTCCATCGCCGTGATGAGCACTTCATCGCCTTCGCCGACGTTCTTCCGGCCGTACGTTCCGGCCACCAGGTTGATGGCCTCGGTCGCGCCGCGCACGAAGATGATTTCGCGGGCATCCTCGGCGCGCAGAAACTGACGAACCGTCTCTCTCGCATGTTCGTGGGCGTCGGTGGCGATCATCGAGAGCGCATGAACGCCGCGATGAATGTTGGCATTCTGCTGGTCATAGTAGCGCTGGATCGCCTCGGTCACCACGCGGGGTTTCTGCGAGGTGGCCGCATTGTCGAGATACACGAGCGGCTTGCCGTTGACCTGGCTGGCAAGAATGGGGAAGTCAGCGCGAACGCGTTCTGCTTCGAAACCCACAGCGTTCCGGAACGTGCCCGCCTGCGCTTGATGAGCCAGCGTCGACATTACGCCTCCTGTCCTTCGTTCGCAGCAGCTTTGGAGGAACGGCCGGTGCTCTGCGCGACGTCGAGCAGCCGACTTTGAATCAGGTCTCCGAGAAATCCGCGAACCCCGGGCTGTGCCACTCGATCGAGACACTCCTTGGCGAATGCGTGCAGCAGCATGCGCCGCGCCATGGTCTCATCGAATCCGCGCGCTCGCAGATAGAACAGGGAATTCTCGTCGAGCTGGCCGATGGTTGCGCCGTGCGTGCACTTCACGTCGTCAGCGTAGATTTCGAGCTGCGGTTTGGTGTCGATGCGCGCATCGTCTGAGAGCAGCAGGTTGCGGTTGGTCTGCTTGGCGTCGGTCTTCTGCGCGTCCTTATGCACGATGATGCGTCCGTGAAACACGCCTCGCGACTGGCCATCGAGAATGCCGTTATAAAACTGGCGGCTGCTGCAATTCGGGCTCGCATGTTCGACGAGCATGAAATTGTCGAGATGCTGCCGCCCCCCACCGATGAAGAGCCCGTTGATCAGGCACTCTGCCCCTTCTCCCGCCAGCACGGGGTGCACATTGTTGCGCACCAGCGCGCCACCCAGCAGCAGGGAATGAGACGCGACGTGCGAGTCGCGGGCCTGTTGCAGGCGCAATGTCGAAACATTGTAGGATTGGCGATTCTCCTGCTCGATCATGCAGTGCGCGATGTTCGAGCCTTCGCCGGCAACCAGCTCGGTGACGGAGTTGCAGAACGCCGTGTCTTCTCCCGTCGAAACATAGGATTCGACCACCGCTGCCTGGCTCTCCGATTCGGCAACCACCAGCGTTCGCGGATGCGTCATCACAGCTTCGTCGGCGCCGGTAGAAACATAGAGCAAATGAATCGGCTCGTCGATGACGGCACGGCGCCGGATGTGCACGTAGGCGCCGTCCTTCCAGAGGGCCGTATTGAGCGCTGTGAAGGGATCGCGGCGCAGATCGGCATAGGAACCAAGATGCCGCTCCACTCGCTGCGGATCGCGTGCAAGCAATTCCGCCAAGGGATGGACTTCCAGCCCCGCGGCGAGGCCGTCAAGCTTCGAATGCTCGGGCGAGTAATACCCGTTCACGAACACAAGCAGGCACGCCGACTTCGCTGCGAGAAACGGCTCGATCGTGTGAGTCGCAAACTTCGGACGCTCGCTCGACGCAATGCGGAACGGCGTCCGCGCGATGGCGTTGACATTGGTGAAGCGCCAGTCCTCATCACGGGTTGTGGGAAAGCCGGCTTCGCTGAAACGCGCATGCCCATTCTCGCGCAGGCGTTGAAGCCACGCGGGCTCGCGGCCGGTTGCATGCTTCTGCAAACGATCAAACACTTCAGAGTAGCTAGCCAGGAGTTCTGGTGCAGTCGCCATGGTTTTCCGATCAGGCAAGCGAAGCCTGCCGATGCTCATCCTCCGCCGTGCCATATCCTTTTTCTTCGAGCTCGAGCGCCAGTTCCGCACCGCCGGAGCGCACAATCTCTCCATCGACCAGCACATGCACATAATCAGGCACGATGTAGTTGAGCAAACGCTGGTAGTGGGTGACGACCAGCATCCCGCGATCCCTGCTGCGCAGGGCATTGATGCCGTTGGCCACGATTTTCAGGGCATCGATGTCGAGTCCCGAGTCGGTTTCATCGAGAATGGCGAGCTTCGGCTCCAGCATGGCCATCTGCAGGATCTCGTTGCGCTTCTTTTCGCCGCCCGAGAATCCCTCATTCACCGAGCGACTCATCAGCGACTCGTCCATTTCCAGCAGCTTCAGCTTTTCGCGAAACATGGGAAGAAAGTCGAGCGCGTCCAGCTCATCGAGGCCGCGATATTTGCGGATCGCATTCAGCGAACTGCGCAGAAAATAGGCATTGCCGATGCCGGGAATCTCGACGGGGTACTGAAACGCCATGAACAGGCCTTCGCAGGCGGCTTCCTCGGGCTTCATCGCCAGCAGATCCTTGCCGTCGAAGAGCACCGAGCCCCCCGTCACCTCGTACGTTTCGCGGCGCGCCAGCACCTGCGCCAGCGTGCTCTTGCCGGAGCCGTTGGGTCCCATGATGGAATGGACCTCGCCCGGATTGATCGTCAGGTTGACGCCCTTCAGGATCTCCTTGCCGTCAATCGAAGCTCGCAGGTCCTTGATTTCGAGCAGACTCATCGCTGCTTGTTCCTCCTCATTCTGTTCACTCACCGGCACGGATGAATCAGCCGACGCTGCCTTCGAGGCTCACGCCCAGCAGCTTCTGCGCTTCCACGGCAAACTCCATGGGCAGCTCGCGAAACACGCGCTTGCAGAAGCCGTTCACGATCATCGACACCGCATCCTCCGGCTTCAGCCCGCGCTGCTGCAGATAAAACAGCTGGTTCTCGCCGATCTTCGAGGTCGATGCCTCGTGCTCCATCTTGGCCGTCGAATTCCTCACATCGATATAAGGAAACGTATGCGCACCGCACTTGTCGCCAATCAGCATCGAGTCGCATTGCGTGTAATTGCGCGCGCCCGTTGCCCCTTTCATGATCTTCACCAGGCCGCGGTACGTATTTTGTCCATGACCCGCCGAGATGCCCTTCGACACGATCGTGCTCCGCGTGTTCTTGCCGATGTGGATCATCTTGGTCCCTGTATCGGCCTGCTGGCGGTTGTTGGTCAACGCCACCGAGTAGAACTCGCCGATGGAGTTGTCACCCTGCAAAATGCAGCCCGGATACTTCCAGGTAATCGCCGAGCCGGTCTCCACCTGCGTCCACGAAATGCGCGAATTCACGCCCTGGCATTTGCCGCGCTTGGTCACGAAGTTGTAAATGCCGCCTCGGCCTTCCTTGTCGCCGGGATACCAGTTCTGCACGGTCGAGTACTTGATCTGCGCATTGTCGAGCGCCACCAGCTCCACCACGGCCGCATGCAGCTGGTTCTCATCGCGAATGGGCGCCGTGCAGCCTTCGAGATAGCTGACATAGGAACTGTCGTCGGCAATGATCAGCGTGCGCTCGAACTGGCCGGTCTCGGCCGCGTTGATGCGGAAGTACGTAGAAAGCTCCAGCGGGCAGCGGACGCCCTTGGGCACATAGACGAAAGAGCCGTCGGTAAATACCGCCGCGTTCAGCGCCGCAAAGAAGTTGTCGGTGTAGGGAACTACCGTTCCGAGATACTTCTTCACCAGCTCGGGATGCTTCTTTACCGCTTCAGAGAACGAGCAGAAGATGACGCCCAGCTCACCCAGCTTCTCTTTGAAAGTAGTGGCCACCGACACGCTGTCGAACACGGCATCGACGGCCACGTTGGCCAGCCGCTTCTGTTCTCCCAGAGGAATGCCGAGCTTCTCATACGTCCGCAGGATCTCGGGATCGATGGAGTCGAGGCTCTCGATGGTTGCCTTCTGCTTGGGCGCGGAATAATAAACGATGTCCTGGTAGTTGATCGGCCCGTACTTCACATTGGCCCACGTCGGCTCGCCCTTCGACCGCTCCAGCGAAAACCAGTGCCGCAATGCCTTCAGGCGCCATTCGAGCATGAACTCGGGCTCGCCCTTCCTGGCTGAAATGGTGCGAACGATCTCCTCGTTCAGACCCTTGGGGACGCGGTCTTCATCCACCGCGGTGACAAAGCCCCACTTGTATTCCTGCTGGGCAAAGTCGCGAATTGTATCTAAATTGGTGCTCATTGCACTCTCCGGGGACTATTACCACAACTTCCGGCGGCTTTTCGGGAGGTCGCCAACGGGATCGAGCAAAGTACCGCAATCCCGCCATATAGGACTATTTCAGTCCTATATCAGTGTACCGCGTGGTGGCGGCGATGACAAGTTTTGCGGTCATTCGAACGGGGCGCGGATCCATCGAACACGGGCGGAGCGCCGGACGGTTCCGCCTCGGGCCCGGAAGTGCTTGCTCATCTGCAACTCGCATGGATGCCGGCCGGCACGGGAAAGCGCATGACAAGAAGCCGCGGTGTAACGTAGAAAAGGAAGCCTGGATGGCGAAATTGGCAGACGCAGCGGACTTAAAATCCGCAGGAGCTTACCCTCCGTGGGGGTTCAAGTCCCCCTCCGGGCACCAACGAGACGAAGTTATAGGGAACGACGGAACCAGTGCTTCACTCCCACGTCTCAGAATCGAGACGTGGGGCACCCGGCATATGTCGCCTCACTCGCTAGTTATTATCGAAAGTTATTAACGGCTTGGGCGAATGCGCTAGCCTGGGCTTCAGTTTCAAAGCAATAAAACTGACCTTTCACTGGGTTCGCTGGACCGCCGGCGCTCGAGTTTGTTCCACAATCGCCACCAGTCTTGCACCTTACTGATACCTCGTAGATGGAGCCACAGAGAACTGGTGTGATGGTTGGAGCGTCAGCGCTTACATCCGTTATTGAAAAACGGCTCGATTCTGAGGGGGAAGTCGAACACTGCCTATTACCCGCGAGAGTTCCTTGGTTGAGCCTTATCGTGTCGTTGCAGGTCCAGCTGCCATTCGGTGGGCCGAACCGCGACGTAAAAACTTGTCCGGTTGGCCTTTGAGTATCTGTCTCGATGACCACTCGAGTCACATTAAATGCGGTTGCATATATTGGGTTCGTAGTGTCGCCTGCCGACCCGGCGCCAGTAAGCCTGCCGCCCCATGCCTTCAGCAACGCATTACCGGTTATCGGGGTCGGCTTACGATATGCTCCGCCGGCGTGAAGAGGGCCCGGGTTGTCGGTATAGATCGTGTAATGGATCTTCACCGGAGAATGGCTCGTGTTGGCGATCCGTAGTTGTAGTTGACAGCCACCTGGTGTACAAGGTGGCACGGAGCGCCAAGAGTATTGAATGTCAGGAATTGACACGCCGCCACTCGTGACCGTTGGCTCCCAATTGGTCCACTGCCCGCCTGCGGGAGCTTGCGCGTTGGCAGCCACTACCGCAGAGGCTGCTAGTCCAAAAACAAAACAGAACTTGCCGATCATCTCGTTCCTGCCTCACCTTTCCGAATTAGAGTTTTGCTATTCACGCTTCATTTGAAACTTGTCACATCCGACCGTGTGACATCATTGCCACGCTCATTGAAAGAGAGAAATCCCTTCGGGTAGACCGAATGCGAGCCGAATGTCTCAAGATAGAGCAGAACCGTCTCAACATATCGCTCTCTCCTCCTTCCAAGGGTCAACTGCTATTGACGTTTGCACGTAAAGCTCGATGCATCTGGACGATTAACATACCTGCCCCGTTCATCGAAAGGAACGAAACCCTTTGGGCAGACATAGAGCCGATAATTGCCTCCATAAGTCGCGACGTCCTGGGTTGAGAGGCCGGTGCCGCCATACTCTCCCGGGCGAATGTCAACTGCTCCTTGGTAGTGGGTGGGCCCGTAGAAGACGAAGACAACATTCACCGCGTGGCCGCAGTTGTTTAGAAACCGGAGCCAGTTGCCCGGTGCGCCATACGAAGCCTCAATGCAGCCCTCGGATTCGGTGATCGGCGGCGGAGTGGGTTGCTGCGGTTGCTGAAGCGCCTGCACGTAGTTACCTTGAGCGGTCTGAACGGTATTCAAGTCGTTCTGCAAAGTGTTGACGGCGGGCTGGAGACTGGAAGTAAGGGAGGCGGCTCCAGCCGACACGCTTTGCATGATGCGCTGGAGTCGGACCGCATCGCGCGATGCGTCTTTCAAGGCGCCGGCGTAGTCACGCAAGACCTTTCCTACGTTGCGAAGGGGATTCGCAGAAGCATTGTCGCGCAGCATCATTCGCGTTGCGCTCGCAACTTGCGACCTCCACCGATCGAGAACCAAGTGAGCCTTCTCCAGGGTGACTTCCTGTTCAGGTTGAAATGAGCCTGACCTTGAGGCACCCTGGCCGCAAGCGGCACAATAGGGCGCTCCATACGTGGTTCTGCAGCTCGTGTGGTTCCAATAGCGATCAACCGCGTCGCAGAGCCTCTTGGCCGCATCACGGTCACTTTGTGCGGCCCCCGAGCTTTTAAACGCAGCACTCTGCACGGTTTGGCCGTTTGTGTCTGGACCGCTGAAGTCATAGGCCCAAACCGCCTCCTTCCCCGAAGCGCAGGCATCCAGGTGGGCCTCGTCGTATTTTGTACATGCGTTTTTCCGCGGCTGCGCAAACGCGCCCGATGCGGATATGAGGATCGCAGCAACGATCGCGGTCTTTCTCATTTGCTTAACTCCCAACTGAGGCACTGGAGGCTGAGAGGCGCGCATTCGTTCCCCGGGACACTTGAACCCGTTGGTTTCGGGTGATGGCTTAACTTCAGCACTCCGCCGGGGGGAACGGCGCTTAAGAATCTGAATCAGGGCGTATAAGAAGGGGAATCGCTAGACGACGCGCGTTAGGCTACACGCCTTCGAGAAAATCGAACCGATGGCCGTTGCCGGTCTCCGCGCTGTCGCGCTATTTGGAGAAGATTGAATCAAATCGACGAAAGAAATGCAAGCGAAAGCGCGCCAGTGCTTTATGGAACGATGTCCGTAGGTGCAATTAGGGGAAAACCCCGGAAGGCTTCCACATTTTATTACACAGTCGGCAAATTAGTTGCGCATATATCATTTGTTTACAATAAGTTATCGGCAGACGCAGCGGACTTAAAATCCGCAGGAGCTTACCCTCCGTGGGGTTCAAGTCCCCCTCCGGGCACCAGCGTGACGAAGTTATAGGGAATGACGGAACCAGTGCTTCACTCCCACGTCTCAGAATCGAGACGTGGGGCACCCGGCTGAAGCGCCGGTCTTTGCGCCCACGAGGACCTGAATCCCACATCTCAAAAGCGAGATGTGGGGCACCCCTATTCAAATGTCGATGCTATTTGGAGATTGCGCCTACTAGATTCAGGTCGATTGCGACGTCATTCCCGGCCTTCCAAATGAGGAAGCTCGGATTCTTCAGTCCCCACTGGACATAAGGCACCACGAAATGCGCCCTGGCAGTTGCGCCGCCGCCGTCGAAGTGGACCAGGATGGGGACGGTGATCTGATGAGGCGATCCCAGCAGGGTGAAGACGCCCGTGACCTGGAGGTTGGAGTCGCCTGAAGGAGCGATGGCTCCGGTGTAGGTTTTCGGCTCAAAGGAAACGGTCGCGAACTGTTCCACCTTCAAGACGTCTTTGTTCATTTTCTTATCGCGACTGCCATTGCCGGTCTTGCCGCTGGCGGCCTCGACCACGATCGAACCCGACATGTTTGGAATGCTGCGGTCGAACGCGATCGATCCGGATTGGATATGAAAGGTGCCGTTGACCACCTCGTGAGTGGTGTTCAGCGTGATCTTGACCTCGCTTGCGTCGGGATTGACGACGAAGGTCTGATGCTGAGCGAGCGCAACCGGAGCGAGCGCGGTTGCGAGGATGAAGGCTGCGAAAGATTTCATTCCATCTCTCACCAGGTGACGAGAACCAAATGTTGATTCAGGCGGCGACAACATCGGGAGCTGCGCCAGCCTGCTGGGCGACGCGCGTCAGCTTTGCCGTCACGCGCATTACGCCGGGCCAGACCCTGAGGCAAAACGGCAAGACAGCGCGCGCGAGAGCGTTGTTCAATCCATCGGCGGCAAACTCGGCAAGGCGCATCTGCGGCAGCAGTGCGGAGCGCAGGCGCGCCTGGAAAGCCGGCGCGGGCTCGCCTGCCAAACAGGCTGCGGCAGCACAACGAGCCGTATGCAGCGCGATCGAGATGCCATCGCCGGTGAACGAGGGGATCACGGCCGCCTGGTCGCCAATGCAATAGAGCCCATGTTCTGTAGTCCGGCGGATATGACCGTAAGGGATATGGGTAACGGCGAGGGGCTTTTCGAGCAACGGTTCGGCACCGGCGAGGCGCATTGTGAGGTGCGGGCAATCCTGCTGCATCTTGGCGATGAAGTTTTCCCAGCGATTGCCGACGCGCGCGAAATGCCGCTGCTGGACCACCCAGCAGAGGTTTGCAATGCCTCCTTCGGCAGGCTGGATACCGGCATATCCCCCGGGATAAAGCATGAGTTCAGACGCGCGGGCGAGCTCGGCAGCCTGCGCGGGCGCAAGCCGGTAATACATTTTGAACGCGACCCAACGCTGCGGATCTTTGGGGCGCGGATAGCCGCGAAGATCGTGCTTGCCCGTGGCGAGAAATACGGTGGGAGCTACGCGCAGAGTTCCATCGTCGAGCGCAGCTTGCCACATGCCATTTGCCGCGCGGCTGAGCGCCTGAACGCTGCGCCCGCACTCGACGCGCACTCCGGCAGCAACGGCCTCTCGAATCAGTGCTGTGTCAAGCGTTTGGCGCGTGAGCGAGGCTGCCGGAAAGGGCAAGGGAGCCTCTGCGGCGCGCCTTGAAGCGGCGAGGCGGACGTAATCGATGGGCACTGCGCCAAGCGCAGCCACATCGATGCCGAGCGCGCTCAGATCTTCGAGGGCCTCACCGCTCAGGAACTCTCCGCAGACCTTGTGTCGCGGCGTGAGTTCGCGTTCGATCAGGGTAACGTCGCGTCCCTGGCGACTGAGGGCGATGGAAGCAGCACATCCAGCCACCCCTCCGCCGAGCACGAGAACTTCGTTTTGCCACGGAATCCGATTCAAAATGGACGTGCTAACAGGAATCTCCTTTTTCGGATCCGATACACTGCAGTTCCCTATCTTCTGCTGGTATTGCGCGACCGATGGTGCAATTGGCCATGGTTGAACCCATAAAGCTCGTGCAAAGGGTTTGACGGGGCCGAGTCGAGAACGGTGAGCCATTGCGAGCTCCGACGGTTTTTCCTGGCGCGCCAAGTTCAACAAAGACAAGGGCGCCATCATTATGCGCGACGCGTGGTCAACTCGCGCCAGTTGAGGCCGAGGTCGACGAGAAGAATGGACGCCAGAGTAAAAGCGATGACGCCGACGGCGGCAAAGCTGTCACCGAGATGGCTCCAATACCGCGGCCACAGATTGAGCACACGGCTTGAAACAAATGTAAAGGTGACGGCGTAGGAACGAGCCATCCACTGGCGGTGTTGCAGGATTTGACGGTTGCGTGCGGTGAGGAACGCCGCGGTGGTGCAGACGATCCAGGCGGCCGCCTGCATGGAGGTTCCCGGCAACCCGGGGCGGCCGGCCGCGAGCGCGATTCCTGTAAAAGCTCCGAAAAAACAGAGATGACATAGATGCGGCCAAGCACACGATGAAATTTCAGATGGCGCTGACGAAACCGCAATGAAAACTGCAATGGGCCAGCAAGCAACGCGAGTGTGCCGCAAATCGTGTGGGGGATGAGCAAATGACGATCGGCAATCACCTGTAACCGATAGGCGTGGTACATGGGGTAATCGGCGACCAGAAAAACTTCGGACGTGATGAAGACGAAAAGTGCAGTGAGACCAAGCGATATCCAGAGAATGGTTTTGAAGCAGGATCGCGTGGGGCTGGGGGCGAGGAGGGTGGAAAATGCCATCATTTGCCTCTCAGGATAGACGCGATGCGGGGTGCTTGGTAGGCGAGGAGGCAATTCTGAGAAACAATTTGGGTCCAGAACCGTTTGGCAAAGGGAGTTTTCTGGATGTATCGGGCGCGGGCAGCGATCGGCGGAGGCGCCGCGCCGGTCAGGGGGACCGTTGACGGGTGTATTGCCGGTGAGAAGGCATGCAGGCGTTTTTCCGTGACCCTGAACCGATCAAGCTCTCGGGGCGCCAGCCAACAACGGACGCCTTGAACACACGAACGCCCATCAACGTGGGAGCTCGTGCCGGCGGCTGAACTCGCCTCTGGCTACTTCTGGTTCTGGGGAGACAGGCTCACCCGATTTGCCGAGGTGACTTCCGTCGCGGCAGCGGCATTGTCGGTGCGCGGCGCTATGGAGACGACTGTGTATTCGCGCTCCTTATCGTCCAGATCTTCCACCCTCAAAGCCACCTTGTCCTTATTGAGGCGGAACTGCGCATGCTCTCCAATGGGCAAAAGCACGGGGTGCTTTTCATCGCGGGGGCGCAGGCGATACACGAGCGTGTCGGCTTGCAATACATACTCCTGACAAAGCACCTGCTCCGACTTCTTGCTTCCTGAGTCCGTGCCGAGCAACTCGCCGGTGAAGGATTTGGCATCCTTCTCAGCGGTTCCACAAGGAACCGAGTCCATGCGAAGCAATGTGCCGGTTTGATAATGCTTCGGCTCCTTCGCGTAGAGAGTGGAAGCCAGGCAAACGGCAACGAGTAAAAATCCGCTCTTTTTCATGGGACGACCTCCCAGCGGCCCGACTGCTATTTGGCCGAGTGATGTAGGCACGATTCTAGGTCAATTCCGGTGAATGACAGAATGACGCAAGTAATGACACGTTGGAGATGAGATCGCAGGCCGCGAGCAAACAACTTAGTGGGGAGTTTCGGCATCGCGCCAGCAAGGAGGCTCAAGATGAAACGAGCTGCCCTGGTTTTGGGTCTATTGGTTGTCGTTCTCCGCAGCGCGCTGCCGGGGCAAACCGGATCAGCAGTTCCCGATCAGCAGCGGATTCTTGGAACCTGGAAGCTCTTGTCCTATGTGCGCGAAGAGGTGGATTCCGGCGCGAAGTCCGATGTCATGGGAGACCGTCCTTCCGGTTACATTCAATACGGCTCCGACGGGCGCATGATGGTGATGATTGCCGGGAGTGATCGCCAGAGACCCGCGGGCCCAGTCGCCACGCCCGCCGAAGCGGAGGCCCTGATCAAGAGCATGCTCGCCTATACGGCAAGCTATTCGATTGACAGCAAAGCGAGGACCATCACTCATCAAATCGACGTATCGTGGGACCAGTCTCGCACCGGCAAATCGCTAGTGCGGCATTACAGCCTCGTTGGAGATCGGCTCACGCTTACAACCGAGCCGTCGGTTGACCCAGTTTCAGGCACAAAGACCATTCGCACATTGACCTGGGAAAGAGTGAAGTAGCCACTGGGGAACCATCGGGCATCGGCTATGCCGATGATTTGGCGTCGATTCTGTTGCGGCCGCTCGAATCGGGATTCTGCGCCTCTTGCACGTCCAAATCCCGAAAGGCGTACACTCAAAATTGGTCGTATTTGTGATCAACATGTTCAAGACGAGCCAGCCGGACCTCAACGTGTTCGCATCTGTGGTTCGAGGACCCGTGGCGGTCGGCCGTTTTTTGTTGGTCGTGGCGACGATCTCGTTGTTGACGATGCCGCTTACGCAGCACTTCTGGACCTGGGATCATTTTCTGCGCGGTGGGCAGGATTTCGAATCGGGGATGCTGGTCATCGTCTCCATCCTGTGTCTCGCGGTGTTGCTTTCGCAGCTCTGTAAGAAAGACGTTGACTTGTTCTTTATTGTTCGTCGTCTGCTCGATTCCATGCGCAATCCGCGTGAATTGGCGGGAATGCCTCTGAAGCGGGCGTCCTTCTTCTTTCCCATCACAGAGTCGGACGGCGCAGCCATAGGCGTATACAACCATCCCCTTAAGATCTGATCCACACCATCTCTCCGGCACTAGTTGCGAGTGCATGGTTCAAACCATTCGCAACCACTGAAAGCGAATCAGTTCGATTACGCCCTACGTGGAGAGGCAATGAAAAAATCAGAAGTTGTTCAGGCCTGGGCCAGGATCCTGGCAGGCCGTGTGCCATCCCTTTCGATTGAGATCACGAAGGAATGCCCTTTGCGGTGCCCGGGATGCTATGCCTTCGACGCTGCGCATCTTGGCGGTGCGACCCAGCTCCGGGAACTCTCTGACTTCAAGGGTGACGAGTTAGTCGCAAAGGTGCTTGCCCTGATCGACGAGCTCAGGCCGCTCCATGTGTCACTCGTGGGTGGCGATCCGATGGTCAGGTACCGCGAATTGGACGTGCTGCTGCCCCAGCTTGAAAGGCGCGGCGTCCATACTCAAGTCGTTACCAGCGCATTCAGGACGATTCCGGCAGCGTGGCGAGCGTACCGGAAACTGAACGTCGTGGTATCGATCGATGGCCTTCAGCCGGAGCACGACGCGCGACGGAAGCCGGCCACTTACGAGCGCATTCTGAAGAATGTTGAAGGAGCGAAGATCACCGTTCATTGCACGATTACCTCGCAGATCGTGGAACGGCCCGGGTACCTTGACGATTTCCTGAGATTCTGGAGCGGTCAACCCGCGGTTGCCAAGGTTTGGTTCAGCATTTTTACCCCTCAGCGCGGGGCCAGAGACCGGGAGATTCTGACGCCTGCGCAAAGGGCTTCCACGATCGCCGACCTGCGCAGATTGCGATTGCAATATCCGATTCTGGACATGCCTGAGGCGGTGATTCGCGAACTGGAATCGCCACCCAGGAGCCCGGAAGAGTGCATCTTCGCAAGGACGACGGACACGATCTCCGCCGATCTGAGCACACGCATTACGCCCTGCCAGTTCGGAGGAAATCCGGATTGCGAACAGTGTGGGTGCATTGCATCGATGGGACTGGCCGCGGTCGGACACTACCGGTTGGCGGGATCGCTGACGGCTGGAGATGTTTTCAAGGTGTCGAATCGATTGGGTAGCGCGTGGAGCGGCTTTCGCAAGGCTTTCTCGCACAAAAACGGAGCTCGAGCAAAGGCCTCCCCATTCAAGATCCTTGAATCGTAGCCTGCCCATCGGGGTGGGATGGTTGACGTGTTTCCATTCTTCGCAGGTGAGGGACGTTCATTTTCGAACAGGCATGTACGCCCACGGACGTTGGCACTGAGGGATCCGGAGCTCGTTTCACCTGCAATTCTCCGTCTCGCTTGCACCTTCTCACGAGCATTCACGTAAGATTCGTGCATTGGGCCGAGCGTTCGGCAGCGCGCCGCGTCCAAATGGGCATCGTTCGAGCCGGATCAGTGACTTGGCAGCCGAAATGCTCGCGATGCCAACGTCGGGTTGGCTTTTCTCGTGCAAGGTAAAGGAGGCGCTGAATGCAAGTTGTGTTCCAGGATCTTCGCTTCGCGTTCCGGCAAATCATCCGCAACCCTGCCTTCTCCCTTACCGCCGTGCTTTCGCTCACCCTTGGCATCGGCGCCACGGTTGCCGTCTACAGCATCCTGTACGATGCCGTGCTTCATCCCTGGCCATATGCCGGGATCGAGCGGATCTGCGATGTCTGGCTCACTGACAATGCCGGCCATGACGACACCTGGGGCCTTACCGGTCCGCAGATTCGCCAGCTGCGCCAGACCCACGCTGTGGAAGATGTGGTTGCCTCGAACTATACGAGCCAGACGGTCACGGGCAGCGACGTTCCCGACGATGTGGTTGTGGACGAGATGACGGGAACTCATTTCCAGTTCCTCGGACTGCGACCCATCCTCGGCCGGTACATCACGCCCGCCGATGCGCCCGATGGGCAGGATCCCCAGGCCGTTGCGGTCTTGAGCTACAAATTCTGGCAACGGCACTATCGCGGCGACCCTGCGATTGTGGGAAAAACCATTCAGCTCGACCATAAGAGTTTCACGATCCTCGGCGTGATGCCGGTGCGGTTCACCTGGAGAGATGGAGACGTCTACGTTCCGCTGAAACTGGAGTCGGACCAAACGCATCGCTACGGTCCGGAGATCAAGTTGAAGCCCGGGGTCAGTTTCGCTGCCGCGGCTGCCGAATTCCGGCCTCTTTACCAACAGTTCGACAAGCAAACACCGAATATCTTCCCCAAGCAATTCAAGATCAGCGTGCGCGGGCTGGCGGACACCTACACCCGCGATTTGAAGAAGACGATGTACCTGCTGTTCGGGGCCGTTGCACTACTGCTCGCGATCGGTTGCGGCAATGTTTCGATTCTTCTGCTGGCCCGCGGGACGGCCCGACAGCATGAGTTTGCGGTGCGCTCGGCTGTGGGAGCGAGCCAGTTCCGCATCGTGCGCCAGCTGATCACCGAGTCGCTGCTGTTGTCTGGAATCGGGGCCGGACTCGGAGTGTTCGTTGCCTATCGATCCATCGGATTCATCATTCCGAGGCTTCCCGACCACTCCTATCCCTATGAAGCCGACTTCCACATCAACCTGGCTGTCCTGTTTTTCAGCGTGGGCCTGGCGGTTGTGAGCGGGGTGGTCTTCGGTCTGTTTCCGGCATTGCAATCGTCGCAGCCGGAAATCAGCCAGGTGATGCAGGCCGGCACGCGCCGCCTCACCGGCAGCGTGAAAGGGAAGCGCATGCACACGGCTCTGATCGCGGGCCAGATCGCTTTGACCCTTCTGCTGATGACCGCGGCCGGCGCGGCCATTCAAAGCTTTATTCGCATGAACACCGTTCCGCTCGGCTATGAGCCGAAGCAAACGATGTCGGTTGCGATTCCCGTTCGCGAGAACGCGCACACAACCTGGGAGGATCGCGCCCGCTTCTTCGCCGGGCTTCGGGACAAGATCGCGACAACCCCCGGGGTGGTTGCCGCAGCCATCTCTGGCAATGCCACCCCGCCGAACAGCGGCTGGAGGCAGCCGGTGGAGATTCTTGGCAAGCCGGCGACTCAGGCGCAGGAGGCCAACGTTGAGTTCGTGGGCCCAGAGTACTTCTCCACCTTGCGCATTCCGTTTGTCAGCGGCCGCGTTTGGGATCAAAGCGAGGTCGCGCGCGGCGCTGCATTGGTCCTGGTGAATCAGGCGTTCGTGCGTCTATATCTGCCGGGCCAAAATGCCGTGGGTCATTCCCTGCGCGTACCCAAATTCGCCACGCTTCCTCCCATGCTGCTGGCCGCAAATGGGGTCACCGGATGGTTTCAGATCATCGGCGTGGTAGGGGATTCGCTGAATGACGGTCTCGACAAGCCGGCGGCGCCGGCAGTGTACGCGCCGTATACCCTGGTGATGCCTCCCTTTACGCAGGTGCTGGTTCGCACCCAGGGCGAGCCGCTCAGCCTGCTCCACAGCATTCGCCAACAGATCGCCTCACTCGATCCCGATCAGCAGATTTTCAACGATGTCCGCGACCTCAACGGCTGGATCCAGCGCGAGCCGGAATTCCAGAGCGCACGGCTCATTTCGATTCTCTTCGGAGCTTTCGCTTTTCTGGGGCTGACCCTGGCCGCGGTGGGTCTCTACAGTGTTGTTTCGTATACCGTGCTGCAACGGACAAGCGAGCTTGGCGTACGCGTCGCGCTCGGAGCGCGCCGCCGCGACGTGCTGAGGCTCGTCGCCTTGTCGGCTGGAACCAGCGTTGGAATCGGAATCGCTGCGGGACTGGCGCTCAGCCTGAGTCTGAATCGCCTGATTGCTCAATGGATCGAGGGCGGCACGCGCGATCCGTTCATGATCCTGGCGGTCTCGCTGGTCCTGGTTGCCGTCGCTGCGCTGGCCTGCCTGATTCCGGCGCGCCGGGCTACTGCGATTGATCCCATGGTGGCGCTGCGCTGCGAGTAGTTCGGTTCGAGTGATTCGGAACTTCCCTTCGGGTTCTCGATGCATGGATCCCGGTACGGCATTCCCCAAACGGGTCATTACCGGCGGCATCTGGAGTCCGCACAATCGTTCGAGGTTCGCGATCGAACCTGTCCTACAATTCCCCAATACATGCGACAGGGAAGGTCCAAATCGTCTCAGCCCGGTATCGTGGTTGCGGGATTCGGCACCACGATCTGCATCATGATGGTTCTTTGCATCGACGTGCGCGCGTGGGTCCTGGTCGGAACCCTTCTGATGACACTCGCCACCTTGTTTCTCGCCATGAAGGCGAATTCACTGGTGCGGGCGCTCTCGCCTAACTCCGTCCAGAACCGATCCCGACAGCGGCGAGGCTGAGTCCGGGCCGCCGGCGTCGAGCAGGAACTGGTCGCGATCAAGCCGCCTTGATGTTGAAGCGGTCGAGGTACGCGCGGCACTCCTCCACGATTATCCAGTTCGGTTCGTCGTGATCGGCCTGGTCTTCCAAGCGGCAAAGCACTGTGCTGTAAGCTTCCTGGTCGTCGCCGGTCAGTTCGAGATGTTCGAGCTGGGCGGCAAACGCTTCGACGACGGCGTGCAAATCGGTTGCGCTGGACATACCACCATCCTTAATCGAAAACGATGTGGATTAGGCGGTACGAAATTTCAGGGGAATATAAGTGCAAACGGCGGTGGGCGCCTACCGGGCAGTGAAACTCAGTTCACGGAGCATCTTCGGCCAGCGGCGTCTCACGCCCGCAGTCGTTTGCCTTGTAAATCGGGGCCGGGGGAAGCGATCGCATGCCGGAAATTGAGCAGAAAACGTCGAACGATTGTGGCACCCGAAGCCAGATGATCAGGCGGCCCGAGCTGCCCATTCAGGAAGCAGAAGCTATCGGGATTGAAGGAACAGGCGAGCGTAGGAGCCGCGTCGGAAGACACCTGAATGGATACGCCTGAACAAAACGGCTGATCGACAACTCCTGAGTTAAGATCGACGGCTTGAGGAGAGTGATTGACAATCTGCAAATAGAGGAAAACCGGCTCGTCTCGCGCAAAGACGTTCTTCTCGACATAGAAACGTCCGGCCGCTTGGCCAAGCGTTACCGCAGGAGAAAGAAGGAGCGCGACCCAGATCCCAAAGTGGCGCGAGTTCGCCCGGCTCATTCGCCCCGCCAGGTTCGAGCGTCGCGCAGCCGGTAGGCGTCTTTCACCAGGCCGTACGCGAGTTCGTGGGCGACCTCGGAGGCTTCGCCTTCGTCGAGGCGGTGCTCGGCAACCAGGCGAGCGAGAAAAGAGCAGTCGATGCGGCGCGCGACGTCGTGCCGCGCCGGAATCGACAGGAATGCGCGCGTGTCGTCATTGAAGCCCACGGTGTTATAGAAGCCCGCCGTCTCGGTGGCCAGTTCGCGAAAACGCATCATGCCTTCGGGACTGTCGAGAAACCACCAGGGCGGACCGAGACGCAGGCAGGGATAGTGCCCGGCAAGCGGCGCCAGCTCGCGGCTGAACGTGGTCTCGTCGAGCGTGAAGAGGATGATGGTCAGGTTCGATTCGTTTCCAAACCGGTTCAGCAGCGGGTGAAGCGCGTCGACGTAGTTGGTCGCGCGGGGAATGTCGGCGCCCACGTCGCGGCCGTATTTTTTGAAGAGCTGAAGATTGTGGTTGCGCAGGCTGCCCGGATGAATCTGCATCACGAGGCCGTCGTCGAGACTCATGCGCGCCATCTCGGTGAGCATCTGCGCGCGAAACAGTTCGTTCGCTTCCACGTCCGCCTGGCTCTTTAACACGCGCTGAAAAAGCTGCTCCGCATCGGCCGCATCGAGGTCAGCCGTCTGGGCGGTTGGGTGGCCGTGGTCGGTCGCCGTGCATCCGAGACGCTTGAATCGTTCGCGTGTTTTTCGCAGAGCATTCAGGTAGCCGGTCCACGTTGCCGTGTCCTCGCCGGCGAGTTCTCCGAGCCTGGCGATGGACTGGGTGAAGCCGGCAAAATCCGGATCGACGACAGGATCGGGCCGGAACGTGGGCAGGATGCGCGCCTTCCAGCCCGATGTGCGAATCGACTGATGAGCGTCGAGTGAATCGAGCGGCGAATCAGTTGTGGAGAGCACCTCGAGATTAAATCGCTCGTAGAGCGCGCGCGGGAGGAACTGCGGCGTTGCGAGCTTTTCGGAGATTGCGTCGAAATAGGCGTCGGCGGTCTTGTCTGAGAGGCGGTCATTCAGGCCGAAGAGTTCCTGAAACGCGTAGTCGAGCCAGATGCGCGTGGGGGTTCCGCGAAACAGGTAGTAATGGCTGGCGAATATTCTCCAGACCTGGCGCGGATTCTGGATTGTGGCTGCGCCGATCTCCAGTTCTTCGAGCGAAATGCCCTGGCTGTAGAGCATGCGGAAGACGTAGTGATCCGGTTGCACAAAGAGTGTTGCGGGATCGGGAAACGGCTCGTTCTTGGCGAACCACGCGGCCTGCGTGTGTCCGTGCGGGCTCACGATGGGCAGAGACTTCACGCGCGCGTAGAGGTCCTTCGCGATCCGGCGGGTGACGGGATCGGCAGGGAAGAGACGGTCCTGGTGGAGCAAAGTCATGCCCGCCTCGCCCGCATGCATCTCAAACCTCGTTCCGGTATCCCATGCCGGTGAGCACGCCGCGCATGTAGGCGAAGCTTTCGATCACGCCGGGCATGGGATCGTCGCCGTGGATCTCGTATTCGAGATCGACAAAGCCGGCATACTTCATCTGGACGAGGGCGTGAAAAATCTCGCGGATCGGCATCTTGCCTTCGCCGACGGCCACCTGGCTTTCTTTTGCATGAAAATCGTCGAGGTCCTTCATGTGCATGTTGAAGAGGCGCGGCCCGGCGGCGCGGATGGCTTCGACCACGTCGGTTCCTGCGCGAACCGTATGTCCCACGTCAATGCAGCATCCGATGCGCGGATCCAGGTCCTTGACGTCCTTAAGCACGTCGAGGGGCGATGGCCACACCTTGTCCTCCGGCCCGTGGTTGTGGATGGCAATGCGGATGTCGTATTCCTTCACGAACTTCTCGACGCGGGGCAGCGTTTCGGGCGTGGGGTCGCCGGCCACAATCACGCCAATGCCAGCGCGTTTGCAGTACTCAAACTTCGCGCGGATGTCATCATCCTGGTCCTTCTGGAAGTAGATGGCGCCCGCGGCGTGCAGCTTGATGCCGGCGGCTTTATAGTCGGCCAGCGCTTCGGCTTCCTGCGCGGGCTCCATCGGCAGGTGATCCTTGGTGTCTTTCGCGTTCAGCTCGTCGACGCGGAGCTGCTTCATGAAGCCGATCAACTGTGCGCGGCTGAAGTTGCGGAATGTGTAGCTGGCCAGCCCAAGATGGATCGGGGACGGAGAGCCGGTTTCTTCGGACGGTTCGGCAAGGGCGATGCCTCTTGTTGCGCAGGCAGCGGCGGCGGCGAGCGATCCGGACTGGACAAAACTGCGACGAGAAATGCGATTCAACACGGGAGAACACCTCCAAGAAAGAAGAAACTCACAGATGCGGCGCCCAGCCCGGCTCGTAGTCCCGCTCCCAGAACTTCATGGCATCGGGGTCGTTCTTGACCTTGCCGTTCGTGGTCTCGAGGTTCAGTACGCGGTTTACTTCCCAGGCGACATTCGAGAGCTGCAGCATGGTCACCGCGACATTGCCCACCTCGATCGGCGCATGCAGCTTTTCGCCGGTGCGGATTCCGGCGATGAAGTTGGCAAAGTGTGCATCGGTCATGGAGTCGCGGCCGGTGAGATCGGAAGATGCGGTATGGCTGCCGACTTTGAACTCGTCTGTCTTCTTGCCGTTCAGGTCGTAAATCTCGTAGCCGTCGCGATCCACCAGCACGGTGCCGGTTGTGCCGATAATGGTTGAGCCGCGGTCACGGCCGTAGAATTTCATTCCGTTGCAGCATTTGCACTCCCACGAGATCATCTTGTCTTCGTAATTGAAGTTGGTATTGAGGGTGTCGTAGAACTGCCAGTCGTCTTTGAAGTGGTAGCGGCCGCCGGCGGAGGAGATACTTTTCGGGTAGTCGACATCGAGCGCCCAACGGCATACGTCCACCTCGTGGGTGCCGTTGTTCAGAGTCTCGCCTGTGCCCCAGATGCGGAACCAGTGCCAGTTGTAGGGTTGGACGTTGTCTTTGTATGACCTGCGCGGCGCCGGCCCTTGCCAGAGGTCCCAGTCGAGTTGCGCGGGCACTGGCGCGTCCTTGCCTTCTCCGATCGATTTGCGGATATTGCTGTACCAGGCCTTTGCGTAGTAGGCGCGGCCGATGAGCCCGTCGTGAATCTTGTCGACGATCTCGATGGTGTGCGGGGAGGAGCGCTGTTGCGTTCCCATCTGCACCTGCTTGCCGTATTTGCGTTGCGCGGCTACCAGCAGGGCGCCTTCGGCCGGGTTGTGACTGCACGGCTTTTCCACGTAGACGTGCTTGCCGGCCTGGAGGCCGAGGATGGCCATGGGGGCGTGCCAGTGGTCGGGCGTCGCGATGGTGATGGCATCCACTTCGCGCTGCGCCAGGATGTGGCGGAAATCCTGCTCGGTCCTGGGTGCTTCTCCCATCTCGCTTTCCGTTTCGCCAGCGAACTTTTTCATCGTGTTGGTATCGACATCGCAAACGTAACTGATGCGCGCCTTATCCTTGTTGGCTTTCAGCGAGGAAAGGTGCGCGTAGGCGCGGGAGTGGAGGCCGATGACGGCAAAGTTGAGCCGATCATTCGACCCCAGAATCTGTCCGTAGCTTTTCGCTGTCGATGCAATGGCCATGCCTGCCGTTCCGACCGCAAGAGTGTCAATGAATTCGCGTCGCGTGATCATCCGGTTTCCTCATCTTGGAAGACGGTTTGAGGCGTGCTTGCGATGGGATCGTGTTCCCGATCGAGGGAAGGGGCCTCTGTATCCCGGAAACGATTGTTGCACGTTCGAAGGGGCCAGGTGAACGGCAGGCTGAAACCGGTTCCCGGAGGGTGCGCGAGAGGGCGGCAAATTTTTTTTTTGCGATCTTGGCCTTTTGTCAGGGCATTCGCCGGGAGGTATTCTTTCGTCATGCTTCCCCGGCGAGCGATCGTAGGTGGAATTCCCTGTCTTCTCCTGCTGTGCGGCTCCCTGGCTGCGCACCCGGGGCAGCAGCCTGCGCCATCAGAGGAGCAGGGACAACCGGCTCATACCCTGGTCCTGGATGGGCTGGGCAAGGGATCGGCCCCGCTGGACGGATTATGGAAATTTCATACCGGGGATGATTCATCCTGGGCAAAGCCATCGTTCGATGACAAGAACTGGGAATCGATTCTCGCCGACTCGCCCTGGGGAGGGCAGGGGCATCCATCGTATGCGGGCTACGCCTGGTACCGCCGCCACATCGACATCGTGCCCGCGCCGGGAACGAGCAGCCAGTACGAGGTGTTGATTCCTCGCTGTGAAGACGCGTACGAAGTGTACTGGAACGGACAGCTCATGGGCAGCTATGGCAAGCTGCCACCGCATCCGAGGTGGAACTACAGCGTGTTCCCGCAGTCATTTCCGCTGAAGGGAGCGACCACCGGCGTTCTTGCCATTCGGGTGTGGAGGGCTCCGCTCGAGATCTTTTCGGGCGCCGATGCAGGAGGGCTGTACCTGCCTCCGACGGTCGGCGATCCCGATACGATTTCACTCTTTGAGAACGAAATCAATTGGAGCTTGATCCAGCTCGAACTATTCGAGTATGCACTGCTGCTGCTGCGCGCATTTATCGCCGTTCTCTGCTTTGTCCTGTGGGTGAGGAACCGCCGCGAGCAGCTGTTCATCTGGGTCGGCGCCTATACGGGCGCACCGATCGCGATGCAGATCCTGCAGGGACTGTTCTTGATTCCGTTCTCCTATGCTGTGGCCCGATGCATCAACCAGCCGCTTTATGTGCTGTCCAACGTCTCTCTGTGGTTTCTGCTGGTCTGGCTGCTGCAACTGAACACCAATCGCCGGGTGATGAAGTGGACGCGCACGGTCGCCTGGCTCACCATGGCGGCCGGCACGGCTGATGGGGTTCTCGCCCTTTTCTGGGGATCTGCGACGGCTGGTATGCAATGGGCAAACGGCCTGCTGACCGCATTTATGCTTGTGGCGGAACTGTTTCCGATGGTTCTGGTGGCAATCGGGCTGCGGCGCAAGCTGGATGCATCGCGCTGGGCGGTCGCGCTCACCGCATTTCTGCTGCAATTGCAGCACACCATCGAAGATACGAGCGCATTCGGGCAAAGATTTACGCATTGGAGTCTGTTCACGGCGCTGGTCGATACGCCGCTGTTCACGATCAAGGGAATTGACTTCCAGTTTGAGAAGATCACCTCACTTGCGCTGTTTGGCTCGATCATTTTTGCCGTGTACCGCTACATCCTGGAGCAGCAGGCGCGGCGGGCGACTCTCGAGCAGGAAATGCAGAGCGCGCGGGAGATTCAGCAGGTGCTGATCCCTGAAACGCTGCCGTCGCTCGAGGGCTACGCCATTACCAGTGCGTATACCCCGGCTCAGGAAGTGGGGGGAGACTTCTTCCAGATTCTGGCGGCTTTGGACGGCTCGACGATCGTGGCCCTTGGCGACGTGAGCGGCAAAGGATTGAAGGCCGCGATGAACGTTTCGATGATCGTCGGGGTGATGCGCGCGGAGGCGGCGAATACCACGAGTCCGCAGGAAATCCTGACTGCGCTCAACCGGTGCCTTGCGGGACGCATGCAGGGCGGATTTGCCACGGGCCTCGTCTTTCGGATCGATCCGGATGGAACGGTGATTTTTGCCAATGCCGGGCACTTGCCGCCCTACTTGAACGGCAAGGAGTTCATGCTGGAGCCCTCGCTTCCGCTCGGTCTCGTGAGCCAGGCAAGCTACGGCGAAGTAAAGGTGCGGCTGCAGCCGGGAGATCAACTCAGCCTCTACACCGACGGATTGCTCGAAGCGCGAAACGCGGCTGGTGAATTGTACGGATTTGAGCGCTTGCATCAACTGTTTGCTACCCGTCCGACCGCGCAGCAGGCCAGCGAAGCGGCGGTTGTCTTCGGCCAGGATGATGACATCACCGTGCTTACGCTTACGCGGCTGGCGGCGGGCGAAGAGTCGAGCACGCTGTTGTCGACGCCGGTTCTCGAGAATGTGAGCGTGCGAGCGTAGCCGGCTTGCGCCTGGATCGATGAAGCAAAGCGAAAAAAAGGGAAGGCCCACGAAAACCGTGGGCCTTCTTTGCCTGCCGGAGGAAGTGCATCCGAATCAATGATGATTCACTTGCACGCTGATGGTTGTCGTGGTGGTTGCGTAGTTCGTGCCGCTGTAGGTGGCGCTGATCGAATCAGTACCGTTCGTAATCGAAGACACCGGGATACCGGAGTCGACTGCCACGCCCGATGAGTTGACCGGAACGGTGATCGGGGCAATGCCTGGGACGTTGAAAGTTACCCCGCCAATTTGATTAGGGGCGCCGGCGCTTGAGGACTGCACGGTGGCGGTGAGTGTGAGAGTGCCTCCCGTGACGCTCCAAGCCGAGGGAGTCAGCTTCAAAACTACCGGCGCGGGTGTCACGACGAAGTTCACGGTTTGCGGGCCCGCCGCGGCGTAGTTGGTTTGCGCCGGGTAGCTGATCACGATGCTGTGGCTGCCCACGATGGGTTTTGGATCCACGACGGTTGCAGAGCCCGAAGAGAGGTTGAGGTTCTGCGGCGGGTTTGCGTCAATGGCGTATGTGATGTGGCCCAGCGGTGCGCCGGCATTGGAACTGGTAGAGACGACGCACTGGAAGTTGGCTCCGTACGGGAAGGGCGAGTTCCAGCAAGCGAGGGACATGGTAACGGGCACGGGCAACACGTTGAGCGTGACCGAAGTAGAAATTCCCGGCGAGTTGTATTTATCACCCGAGTAGACAGCGGTCAGGGAGTGCATTCCTGCCGGAAGGTTCTTTATGTAATATGGCGCCGCACCGCTCTTGTTGAGCGTGAGCGTGGTGACCACTGAACCGTTGTCGAGAATCTGGACGGTTCCGGTGGGCACGTGGCCATTGATGTTGTTGACCTGGACCTGAAGGTTGGTACCGAGAGGATAGGTCACGGTGCCGGTCGCCTCGGTCAGCACGATCTGGCTATCTGTGTAAGAAGACGATGCCGTGTATTGGTTTCCAGCGGCATCGATGGCAGTCACGGAGAACGAGCCGGAGCTCGACACAGTCACAGGCACCGTGATGGAGCCGGTGTCGAGCGTGCCCACGGGGAACGACTGACCGCCGCAACTCACCACTCCTGAGCGATCGTCCGTGCAGTCGAACGTTGCCATTATTCTCTCGCCGGGTGTATAGGGTCCCGCCGGGGAAAACGTTGGGCCCGAAACCTGCGGTTTAACCCTATCGATGTTGATCGGGTAGGTGTAGTAGTTGGTTGACCAGCTGCCCGAATCGTCCTGCGCGGTGTTTTCGTATTGCAGCTCCTCCGTTCCGGCGCAGTCGGTAGCGAAATAGTTCACCAGGTAGCTGCCATCCGGTACTCCCAATTCCTGGGGCGCTGTCGTAAAGGTTGTCGCGGGCGTGCCCGTGGGATCGCCCGAGGTGGGGCATGGGATCGCGTTGTCGACGGCGGTTTGCCCTGTGGCAGAGCCCGGCGTTGGAGGCGTTGGCCCGGAGGTGATGCCCCAGGTGATGCTCTGAATGGGCGCGGCCACGAAATGAGTCACGCCCGGCAATGTTTGTTCGGTCATGCCGGTGAAATTGGGCGGCTGGCTGGAAAGAACAATGAACGGATCCGGGTTGTTGGTCCAATTGTTTTGCCCGAGGGTGAGGGGGTTGCCGTTGTTATCAGTCGCAGTGACGCTGGTCAGGTCCTCAGGCACCTGCGCACCCATGATGAACTGCGAATTTGGATGGGTGGTTTGCGAGCTGCCGATGTAACCGCCGGGTCCGGAAAAGCTCACGAGGATGTTCAGCGGGCAGAGAGCGCTGGTCAGCGGATCGTTTTGTTCATTCGAGATGAACTGGCAGAAGCCTCCGTTCCAGGCTTCGCTTGCCATCAGGAACGCCATACCCTGGTGGAACGTTTTTCCCGCGGGCGTGGTGATCGAGGGAAGCATGAAGGATGGACCATCAAACTGGTCCTGGAGGACTTCATTGGACTTCGATGAAACCGGGCACTGTGCGCCTGTCCCGGTATTGCCCGTGCCCACGAGGCAGGTGAGCGTGAAGAGTTTGCAAACCGGAGTGTCGCCGCTCAATTCGCCGCTGTGGATCAGGCAATTCGAAGTTGCGAAGGAGGTGCCCTGCATCAGGGTCTGGTACGCAGCCTGCGTCAAAGCGGTGTCGTTGACCTGAGGGATGGTCTGGTCGGTAATGGTGAGCGTGTTGTCACTTTTCGCGCCGCGAAGGTCGTATACGAACCCGATGACCTGATTGGTGGTGGTGTCGAAGTCGAAGTCCTGGTTGAGCTGGTCGTCGGTGGGACTCGAAGAAGAGATCGGGTTGCCAGTGATGGCGCCGTTGCCTTGCACACCGCCCACGGTGCAATTGGTGACGAGGTAAACGCTCGAGCTGGCTACATAACCGCCTTCATCCTGCAAGTCGATCTCGAGTTGCTGGGGCTTGTCTGCAACCAGGAAGTTGCTGATATCGAGCGGACCTACGCCACCGGTGTTCAGGTTGACCAGATAAGACGTGCCGTTGACGGTGAGGGTGTTGTTGTAGGTATCCATATCAGCGCCGGTGAGCTGGCTGTTGCCTGCCGGTGCCTGGTAGTTCACGGTGAAGCAATCCGGATAACTGATGTTATTGTTGGTGTCGGTTTGGCCGCCGGAGCAGACGTCAGCAGGTCCATTGTTGCTGGAGAGATTGGTGACTTGAATGAGGTTGTCGACCAGCACGGGGCCCGTCCCGTCCGCGGTGCCGGAGAGCATCGCCATGGGGGAGTCGGAGCAGCTCAGGCTGACCGTCGTCGAGTTGAAGGTCACGGCGCTTGTGCCGAATCCCGCCCCGTCCTGTGAGAGTCTCACGTTCACTGGTCCGAACAGCTGGGTGGCTGGTGGGGTTTGTGCGAAAAGCGCGGGTGCGGCGGAGAGACAACAGGCAAGAAGCGAAAGCGTGGTGCAGGCGCGAGATTTCATTTTGCGGACGGCCTCCATGCCGTTTGTCGCACAAGCGACGGGGAAGGGGCGGGCGGCACAAACCACCTGCTTGGTGCGTTATTGCGCACCTGGGATTCGCAAGGGGGGAGATGTAAAAGACCCAGGAAGCGGAAGAAAGACGTACTGCCTCGGCCAGTCTCCAGATTCTCGATACGCTGTGTCAACTGAAAAGTAGTAATCAACAATGCACAAGTAGGAACCGGTTGGCGGCAGCGGTGGGGATCGGAAATTATTCTCCGATTTGTTCAACTTTGTGTGCAGATCGCGCTTTAATGAACAGTTGAATGTTGTGTTAAGACGAGGCAGGCTGGTTTTTGCATCGACGGCAAGATGCACCGGAGGATGCGTGGAATTGCGGATGATTCTGAGAATTGGACTCACGACGGCGGTCTCAATTGCCGCATGGATGCAATGCCAAGGTCAGGCGGCGCCCAAATTGACTGTGGATTGGGATAAGACCGCCGTGGTTTCCCGTTCAACCCCGACGCTGCAGGTGGTGGTGAACCCGCCGTTGCGGCCTGGACAGCCACTGGGCGAGGCGGCTTACAAGGCGCTGAAGGAACTAGGCGCAGACTATGTGCGCTATGTGCCGTGGCTTCCTTATCCGAAGCTGGGCGTGGCCGAACTGGAGCCGCCGACCGCACAGAAGACGAGTTGGGATTTCAGCCTGATCGACCCGATGACGAAGGATTTTCTAAGCGCGACGGACGGCCACTCCACGATCCTGAATTTCAGCACGATACCCACGTGGCTCTTCAAGACGGACAAGGCGGCGATGTACCCGGCCGATCCAAACCAGGTGGAATGGCACTACACGCAAGGAACCGAATTGCGCGATCGAACCGGGAAGGAACTGGGCGACTACTACGCACGCCTGGTGAGCTGGTACGTAGATGGCGGCTTTACCGATGAAGCCGGTTTGCGGCATGAATCGGGGTACCACTACAAGCTGCCGTACTGGGAGGTGCTGAACGAAGTTGATTTTGAGCACTCGATGACGCCGCAGCAGTACACGGAGCGCTACGATGCGATTGTGAGCGCGATTCATCGCGTTTCGCCGGACACGAAGTTTGTGGGAATGGCACTGGCGATTCCGGGTCACAATCCGGATTACTTCGAGTATTTCCTGAACCACAAAAACCATCGGCCGGGTATACCGCTCGACATGATTTCGTATCACTTCTATGCCTCTCCGACTGCGGGGCAGGCCGTGGACAGCTGGCAATACACGTTCTTTGACCAGGCAGATGGATTTCTGAATACCGTCCGCTACATCGAGAGCATTCGCAAGCAGCTTTCACCCGAGACCAAGACCGATACGGACGAACTGGGCGTGATTCTGCCGACTGACAACACGCCCGCCGACAACGTGCCTCCACCGGCCGCTTATTGGAATCTCGCCGGATCGCTTTATGCCTACCTGTACATCGAGCTCGCCAAACAGCAGATCGATGTGATTGGCGAATCGCAGCTGGTCGGATATCCCACGCAATTCCCGAGCGTGAGCATGATGGACTGGCAGAACAACCAGCCCAATGCGCGTTTCTGGGTGCTGAAGCTCATCAAGGACAATTTCCATCCCGGCGACAAGCTGGTGGAAACGAAGCTTGATGGAGACCATTCCGACGATGTCGAGGCACAGGCGTTTGCTACGTCTTCGGGCCGAAAGGTTCTGATCGCCAACAAGCGGAATCGCGAGATTGAGGTCGATCTGGGGAACGGCAGCGTCGCGGCAGCGCTTACGGTGGATGGGCAATCGGGCGATGGGCCGGCGAGAAGCGTTCAAGTAGAAGGCGGGAAGCTTCGCCTTGCGCCGTTCGCGGTGGCAGTGGTGACCTGGCAGTAGTTGAGTCGAACGAGGACGCTTTGGATCAGGGAGCGAGCTGGATCAGCTTGACGGGACCGAAAATTCCCGAAGGCAATGGATGCAGGTTCTCCATGTCCTGGGGCGTAAAGAGCTTTCCATAGCGAAGCCAGAGAAGGCGGTAGTCCGGCTGCTGTTCGCCTGACATCGCGTTGATCGCAGTGTTGCCGACAATGATGCGGAGATCGTTCGCGCCTTCATGCACCAGTTTGGTCACGTCGATGCGGAATGGAGGATGCCACACGTCTCCTGCCAGCTTGCCGTTCACGTAGATGGCGGCGGCGTCGCGCACGGGCGACTCAAGATACGCGCGCATGTTGAATTCTCTGGTGGGAGAGGACGGTGGTGGAGGCTCGGGAGTTCCGGCGCCGAAGTCGAGGAGATACGTTGCTGTTCCGTCCTTGCGGTCCAGGGTGAATTTCCTCTCGTATGTTGCCTGGCCTGAAAAGAACTGCGTTTTCGGGTTTGCCGTCCAGGAAACAAGCTGATCCATCGGTTCGGCTGTCGTGCTGGAACCGAAGATGAGCTGCCACTGTCGCGACAAATCCGCAACAACACTCTCGTGCCGCTGCGGCTCTGGCTTGGCCTCCGCCGCGTCGCCGGCGAAATAGATCAACCGCGATTCGTAGGGAGCGAGATCGAGTTCGACGCTCTTCGGATCGGGCAAACCCGCAACATCGCCGGTGAACGGATCCCACGCCTCGGCACGGGCGGCAGTGTCGCGAAAATGGGCCTGAACGTGCTTCGGCTCGTTGGACGTGTTCGCGACAAAATAGAGATTGGCTTTGCCCAGCTGGCGATGGATGAAGCCAATCTGCGGCGTGGGCGGGACGAGTGTGATGTCGGGCGCGGTGTCCTTTGCCAGTTCTAAGCCGAGCTGCATTTCGTCTGGTACAAAGTGCGCGGTGGAGAGATTGCCGCGAAACAGCGCCTGGGAAAGCGCATCGATGCCCTTTGATTCCTCGACCGCGTGGAGGAACCCTGGCGCTGTTGCTGGAAGGCGTCGCGTTGCGATCACGATGCCCCCGGCGCGCACAAACGCGGCGATCTTCTCGTAAGTGGCGACCGGGATTCGATCGATGCCGGGCAGAATCAGGACGCGATAGGGAATTCCGAGCCGGTCGATTGCGTCCGCATCGATGAAGTCGAGATTGAAGCCCGCGTCGAGCACCTGCGCTACGACCTGCTTGCCCAGGAATCTGCCCATGGACTCGTCGAGGCTGACGTTCGATCCCTCTTTGTCAAACACGCCGCCGGAATTCGCAGGGGCATTTTTCCGAATGCGCGTCTTGAACGAGGCCCAGACGTCGTCGGTCGGCAGCAGCAGCGCGACGTCATTTGCCGGCTTGCCCTGGCGGAGCGCGAAGCTGACCCGCTGCAAATAACGCGCCAGGTCGGGCATGACAAAGAACCATGGGTTATGCGCATTGAGGGCCGTTGCCGCATACATGCGCCAGCCCGGCTCGACTGCCGAAGGCGGAGAGTAGGGCCATCCATGGCCGACAAGCTGGTTGATGCCCTGCAGAAAGTGCAGGTCTGCTTCCGCCTTGAAGTCCAGCGGCGTAGCGCGAAATGCGGGAGAATGCAGCCAGGTCCACGTCTCCGACGAAATCACGTTGCGACCAAATAGGTGACCGGCAGACGCGGCCCAGCGCGTGTCGGAAAACTGGCGGCCCATGTCGAGCGATGCCTTGCCTTCGCCCTCCGGCAGGTCTTCGATGCGATTGCTCGAGAGCGATACGGGCGGATAGCCGTAGGTCTGAGAGCGGAAGAGCGTGTGATGCGCGTGCGCCCACGACTCGATGGGTGCGAGGAAATTGTCGTTTGCGAGTTCGGTCAGCGTTCTGCCCCAGTCGTGGCGGATCGCTGCGGTTTCCGGTCCGGCGCCGGTCACAAGCGCGAGCAGATGCGGGCGAAGATCGTAACCGCGTCGATGCTGGAATTCGGTAAACATCGCGGGTGTCCAATCCGATCCGTAGTCTTCAAGGCTGTCGCTGAAAACCGCATAAGGCGGAGCGTTCCCGAATGCAGAAAGCAGCTTGTCTCCGACTGCTTTCAGATGGAGATCGGTTGCTTCGCGGTCGTAGTGGTCGAGCACGAATCCTTCAGCGCCTGCGGCGGGACGCTTCACCATCATCCCTGTGCGGCTGGCGATCAAGGAGATGAGCGTGCGGGGCTCGTCCGAAGCCGCGAAGTCATACCGGCCGCGGGCAGGCTGAGCGATCGCCGTGGCGTGCGCAACCTGGTCAGAAGTCGCGGAAGCAGGCAGCAGATACGCATCGATGCGTTCCTCGCCATGCTCCACGGCGGGCGCGGGAAGGGAAGTTGCTCCTGGTGGTACGTCCTGCTTCTCGACGCGAAGCATTCCGGCTGCATGCGTCACAGGAATCTCCGGTCCGCCGAAAGGCCAGCCGCTGCCCAGCGTGATATCCACGCGAAGGCCAAGGCGCCGCGCTTCCTGAACGGCGAACCGCAATGCTTCAAGGTGCTCGGGAGAAAGAAAGGGCGTGTTGCGGAAACCGGTGGCCGGATCGTCGAGGGCCAGTGCATAGAGATGTGCGATTTCGACCCCGCCGATGCCGGCCGCCCTCATCTGCTCGAGTTCGCGTGTGATCTCGGGGCGGGTGGCGGCGGGACCAAACCACCACCAGCGCACCATGATGCGGCTCGAATCCGGCGGATTGAGAAAGCCGCGATGCAGCTCGGCCGTGGTTCCGTCCACCTGGCCGGGCAATACCGGTGGGGCAAAGGCCAGAGCAAAGAAGAGCAGCGTATTCAGGAGCCGGAGTCTCATGGTGAGAAACCTGCAGCAAGCATACGCAATGCCGGCCGGATAGCCGTTCATTTTCTAGTCTGCGAGCGGCTTCTCAGGCGTGGAGGGCAGATCGTGCCTGGGGCCGGGCAGCTTTCTGCGCCAGGTAACGGTTTACCGAGGCAGCCGCTTTGCGGCCCTCGCTGATAGCCCAGACGACGAGAGACTGGCCGCGGCGCATGTCGCCGGCAGCAAAAATTCCATCGACCGACGTCATGTAATCGGTGGTGGCCACGTTCCCGCGCTGGTCGAGGGCAACGCCGAGCTTCTCGATCATGCCGTTCCGCACCGGTCCCAGGAATCCCATGGCGAGAAGCACGAGATCCACATCCATCGTGAACTCGCTGCCGGCCATCGCCTCGAATCTGGGCGGAGGACCGACGCGCACCGCATGGAGCTGCTTTACGTTGCCGTTTTCGTCGCCCGTGAAACGGATGCTGTTGATGCTCCAGTCGCGAACTCCGCCTTCCTCGTGCGCGCCTTCCGTCCGCAACTGGAGCGGCCAGAGGGGCCATGGCGTGGAATCCGCTCGCGAATCGGGGGGCTTGGGCATGATTTCGAATTGGTGCACGCTCTTGGGCCCCTGGCGATGCGTGGTGCCGAGGCAGTCCGCGCCCGTGTCGCCGCCACCAATGATGAGCACGCGTTTGCCGGTTGCGCTGATGGCGATCGAAGGGTGAATCTCATCGCCCTCGCAGCGCTTGTTCTGCTGCGGCAAGAATTCCATGGCGAAGTGGATGCCCTTGAGTTCGCGGCCTGGAATCGGGAGATCGCGGGGATGCTCGGCCCCGCCGCATAGCACGATGGCGTCATAGTGATCGGTCAGTGCTTCGACTGGGACGTTGACGCCCACGTGCGCATTGGTCAGGAACGTGACGCCCTCGGCGCGCATCTGCTGAACGCGCCGGTCGACGACATGCTTCTCGAGCTTGAAGTTGGGAATCCCGTAGCGCAGCAGCCCGCCAATGCGATCCGCCTTTTCGTAAACCGTGACCGAGTGGCCTGCGCGCCGCAATTGCTGCGCCGCAGCAAGGCCGGCTGGACCGCTGCCCACGACTGCGACGCGCTTTCCCGTAGCGTGATCCGGAGGTTCGGGACGTATCCAGCCCTCGTCCCATCCGCGTTCCACGATGCCCTTTTCGATCAGCTTGATCGAGACGGGAGGCGCGTTGATGCCGAGCACGCAAGCTGCTTCGCACGGGGCAGGGCAGATGCGGCCGGTAAATTCAGGAAAGTTGTTGGTCGCGTGCAGGCGGCGGATTGCGTTTTCCCAACGGCCGCTGTAGACAAGATCGTTCCAATCAGGGATCAGGTTGTTGACCGGACATCCGGTGTGGCAGAAGGGGACGCCGCAATCCATGCAGCGGGCGCCCTGCTCGCGCTGCTTGTCCTCAGAAAACGGCTGGTAAATTTCGAACCAGTCGTTGACGCGTTCTTCCACGTTGCGGCGGACAGGCTGCTCGCGATCGATTTCAAGGAATCCCGTGGTCTTACCCATGCTGCACCTCCGCGGCTGCCGGAACCACCGTCGCGGGCGGAATGGGAGCCTGATAGACCGACTCGACCCGCGGAGCGCCGAGCACGCGCTTGTACTCGTGCGGGAACACCTTGATGAATCGCTGTTGCGCATCTGACCAGTGTTCCAGGATCCAGGCTGCCCGCGGGCTGCCGGTCAGGTCGCGATGGCGCTCGAGCAGACCCCGCACGTCCGCGATGTCGGCGTCGCTGACGAGTGGCTCGAGATCCACGCTGGCCTTGTTGCAGTAGCGCGTCGAGAAGTCGCCGCGGTCATCATAGACGTACGCAATGCCGCCGCTCATGCCGGCGGCGAAGTTGCGGCCGGTGGCACCGATCACAACGACCTTGCCGTTGGTCATGTACTCGCAGCCGTGGTCGCCTACACCTTCAACCACCGCGGTTGCCCCGGAGTTTCGCACCGCGAAGCGCTCGCCGGCGATGCCGTTCAAAAACGCTTCGCCTGACGTGGCGCCGTAGAGAACCACGTTGCCGACGAGGATGCTTTCTTCGGGCAGGAAGCTCGAGGTCTTGGGCGGATAGGCGATCAGACGTCCGCCGGAAAGTCCCTTGCCGAGATAATCGTTGGCTTCGCCTTCGAGTTCGAGGGTGACGCCGTTCGGCACAAACGCCCCGAAGCTCTGACCCGCCGAGCCTTCAAACTTGAAATGGATGGTTCCGTCGGGAAGCCCAGCCGAGCCGTAACGCCTGGCAATTGCACCGCCGAGCATGCCGCCCACGGTGCGATGCACGTTGCGGATTCCGAAGCTGCCGGTTACCGGCGTCTGGGATTCGAGGGCCGGCGCCGCTTCCCGGATCAGCTCATGATCCAGCGCCTTATCGAGACCGTGATCCTGCGCCTGCACCTTGCGGCGTGCCACGCGCGACGGGACGGTTGGCACGTAAAGAATCTCAGAGAGATCGATGCCCTTGGCTTTCCAGTGCGCTGCGGCGATCGACGCGTCGATCTTCTCCACGCGTCCGATCATCTCGTCCATCGTGCGGAAGCCTAGTTTCGCCATGTGCTGGCGAATCTGCTCGGCAAGGAAAAAGAAGAAGTTGATGACGTGCTCGGGCTGGCCCTTGAAACGCGCGCGCAGCACGGGATCCTGGGTGGCAATGCCGACCGAACAGGTATTCAAGTGACACTTGCGCATCATGATGCAACCCATGGCAATCAGGGGAGTTGTGGCGAAGCCAAACTCCTCGGCGCCGAGCAGAGCGGCGATCACCACATCGCGGCCGGTTTGCAGTTTGCCGTCGGTCTGCACGCGGATGCGGCTGCGCAAATCGTTGAGCAGGAGCACCTGCTGCGTTTCGGCGAGCCCGAGTTCCCATGGAAGGCCGGCATGCTTGATCGAACTGAGAGGCGAGGCACCCGTGCCTCCCGTATCGCCGGAGATGAGGACCACATCGGCGTGCGCCTTCGAGACGCCGGCAGCGACTGTGCCCACGCCAACCTCGGAGACGAGTTTGACCGCAATGCGCGCCTGGGGATTCACGTTTTTGAGGTCGTAGATCAGCTGGGCGAGGTCTTCGATGGAGTAGATGTCGTGATGCGGCGGTGGCGAAATCAGACCCACGCCGGGTATCGAGTGCCGCGTTTTGGCGATCACGTCGTCGACCTTGTGCCCGGGCAACTGGCCGCCCTCACCGGGCTTTGCGCCCTGCGCCATCTTGATTTGCAACTCGTCGGCATTGACCAGGTAATTGGTGGTCACTCCGAAACGGCCGCTCGCCACCTGCTTGACAGCACTGCGCCGCGAATCCCCATTCGCATCAGGCTTGAAGCGCTCTTCATCCTCGCCGCCTTCGCCGGTGTTCGACATGCCGCCGAGACGGTTCATCGCGATCGCCAGGGTCTCGTGCGCTTCCTTGCTGATGGAGCCGAAGCTCATCGCGCCCGTGGTGAAGCGCTTGACGATCTCCTTGGCCGACTCGACCTCTTCCAGGGGAATCGGCTGTTCCGCGTATTTCAGCTTGAAGAGACCGCGGAGGGTGGAGAGGTTTCGATTCTGGTTGTCGATGAGGTCGGTGTATTCCTGGAACGTCGCGGGATTGTTCTGATTAACCGCGTGCTGGAGCTTGCTGATCGTGAGCGGATTCAGGAGGTGATACTCGCCATCGACTCGAAATTGGTATTCGCCGCCAACCAGAAGCTCTGTTTCCGATTCCGTCAACGGTCGCGAGGCATAGGCGTGCTTGAGCTGCGCTTCGCGCGCCAGCACCTCCAGTCCCACGCCTTCGATGCGCGATGCGGTGCCGGCGAAGTAGGCTTCCACCAGCGAATGGTTCAGGCCAACGGCTTCAAAGACCTGCGCGCCGCGATAGCTTTGCAGCGTGCTGATGCCCATTTTGGAGAAGGTTTTGAGCAGGCCCTTGTTGATGGCCTTGATGAAGTTCTTCTCGGCGTGGTTCCCGGTGATGTTATGAGGCAGCAGACCGCGGCGCTTGAGATCGTGCAGCGTCTCAATGGCGAGATAAGGATTAATTGCGCTCGCGCCGTATCCGATGAGAAGGGCAAAGTGCATGACCTCGCGAGGCTCGCCGCTTTCTATGATGAGGGCGACTTGAGTGCGGGTCTTATCGCGCACCAAACGGTTATGGACCGCGGCCAGCGCCAGCAGGCTTGGAATCGGTGCGTAGGTGGCGTCGACGCCGCGATCGGAAAGGATGAGCAGGGTATAGCCGGAGTTCACGGCGAGAGCCGCGCGGGAGCTGAGGTCGTCGAGTGCATGCTTCAAGCCGGCTTCGCCGTCTTCTGCGCGGAACAACGCCGGCAGCGTGGTGGCAAGCAGGTCGCCGGACGAGACGCGTCGCAATTTTTCGAGGTCACGATTGCTCAGTAGCGGGTGCGGCAGCTTGAGGGTATGGCAATTCTGCGGCGTCTCATCCAGAATGTTGCGCTCGGTCCCGATGTAGCTGATGAGCGACATGACGAGTTCTTCGCGGATGGGATCGATGGGCGGGTTCGTGACCTGCGCGAAGAGCTGCTTGAAATAGTTGAAGAGAGGCTGTGGCTTGTCGGAAAGGCAGGCGAGCGGCACGTCGGTGCCCATGGAGCCGACGGGCTCTTCGCCTTTGGCTCCCATTGGAGCGAGCAGGATGCGGAGGTCCTCTTCGCTGTAGCCGAAGGCCCGCTGGCGGCGCAACAGCGTTTCGGGATTCGATGCAATGGTTCGCGAGGGCTCGGGCAGCTGCTCGAGCGTGACTTGCTGTTCATGGAGCCAGGTCGCGTAGGGCTGGCGCGCGGCCAGTTGCTTCTTGATTTCGGCGTCCGAGATAATGCGTTTCTGCACTGTATCGACAAGGAACATGCGGCCCGGCTGCAGCCGGCCTTTCTTGCGAATGTCCTCGGCCGGCACCTCAAGCACGCCGGCTTCAGAAGCCAGCACCACCAGATCGTCCTTGGTGACGATGTAGCGGCCGGGTCGAAGGCCGTTGCGATCGAGGGTAGCGCCGATAACGCGGCCGTCGGTGAAGGCCATCGCGGCCGGACCGTCCCACGGCTCCATCAACGAAGCGTGGTACTCGTAGAACGCGCGCTTGTCCTCATCCATGTCGGGGTTGCCGGCCCACGCCTCGGGGATCAGCATGGCCATGACGTGGGGCAGGGAGCGGCCGGATTGATAAAGAAATTCGACTGCGTTGTCGAGCGAAGCGGAGTCGCTGCCGCCGGGCACAATCACGGGGTACAGTTTGTCGATTTGATCGCCGTGCTGGGGGCTGTTAAACACTGACTGCCGCGCGTGCATCCAGCTCACATTGCCGCGGATCGTATTGATTTCGCCGTTGTGCGCGACATAGCGGTAAGGGTGGGCCAGCTTCCAGCTGGGAAACGTGTTGGTGGAGAAGCGCTGGTGTACGAGGCAGAGCGCGCTTGTAACCAGCGGATTGGCCAGCTCAAAGTAGAACTTCTCGATCTGCGGCGCCAGCATCAGGCCCTTATAGATAATGGTGCGGCAGGAGAACGAAGGAATGTAGAAGTCGTCCTTGCCTTCAATATCGGAGGTCGCCACCTCATTCTCAGTTCGCCGGCGTAAGCGATAGAGCATCCGCTCGAAAGCCTCTTCCTCCATTTCGCGCGGCCGGGCTACGAAAAACTGCTCGATGTAGGGCTGCGATGCGCGCGCTTCGCGCCCGATGGCGTCGCCGTTCACCGGTGTGTCGCGCCAGCCAAGAACCGTCAGCCCTTCATCCTGAGCGATGCGTTCGAAGACGCCTTCGCATTGCAGCCGGCTGTGTTTATCGACGGGCAGGAACACCATCGCCACGCCGTAGGCACCGGCTTCGGGCAGATGCATGCCCAGTTCGCCGCACTCCCGGGCAAAGAACACATGAGGAATCTGGATGAGGATGCCCGCGCCATCGCCGGTTTCGGGGTCGCATCCCGCCGCCCCGCGATGGGTGAGGTTGATCAGCACCTCGAGCCCTTTGCGGATAATGCCGTGGCTCTTTTCACCGCGAATGCTTGCGACGAAGCCCATACCGCAGGCATCATGCTCATTTCGTGGATGATAGAGACCTTGGGGGTCGGGAACGCGGCGACGATCGGATGGGATCATTGACACCTTCTCCAGGGCTGAATTTCGTGACGGCGGCGAAAAATAAACCGGAATACACAAACGCCTCGGCGTGTCCTACGGATTCGCCAGGCTTAACGGTTGGGTCCTGCAACGGACCTCAGATTTCGTGGGGCTTCGCTGACAATTTCATCATAAATGAAAATTCCCGCGGACGCAGGCCTTGTTTCGCCTTCGCGGGAATTTTGCCTAGAGACGGCAGATCAGCAGTTCGCGCTCGTAAATCATCTCGGGCGGCAGATGGTCGTGCAGATTGATGAAGAGTTCCTCATGCGAGATCACTTCTTTGCGCCACGCATCCCGGTCGACGGCCATCAGCTCTTCGAAAGACTCGCGAGGGAAATGCATCCCCGACCAGTCGATATCTTCATATCGTGGAACCCAGCCGATGGGGGTTTCGCGGCCCTGAGTGCGGCCGTGGACGCGTTCCACGATCCACCGCAGGACGCGCATGTTTTCGCTGAAACCAGGCCATAGGAACTTGCCATTCGCGTCCTTGCGGAACCAGTTCACATGAAAAATGCGCGGGGTTACGTCGAGTTGGCGCTGCATGCGAATCCAGTGCCGGAAATAGTCGCCCATGTGATAGCCGCAGAAAGGAAGCATGGCCATCGGGTCGCGGCGCACATGCCCCACTGCACCGGTAGCCGCAGCAGTGGTCTCGGAGCCCATGGTCGCGCCGGCATACACTCCGCTGCTCCAGTTAAAGGATTGATAGACGAGCGGCAATGTCACGGAGCGCCGTCCGCCGAAGACGATGGCGCTGATGGGAACGCCATCCGGCGACTCCCAAGCCGGATCGATGCAGGGACACTGCGAAGCGGGCGCCGTAAAGCGGCCGTTGGGATGCGCGGCTGTCCGCCCCTTTTCCTTTCCGATCTGAGGTGTCCAGCGTTCGCCGCGCCAGTCGAGGCACTCAGCGGGAGGCTTGTCGGTCATGCCTTCCCACCAGACACCGCCGTCGGGCGTGAGCGCGACGTTCGTGAAGATTGAATTCTTTGCCAGCGTCGCCATCGCCATGCGATTCGTCTTGACGCTGGTCCCGGGGGCAACGCCAAAGAACCCCGCTTCGGGGTTGATGGCGCGCAAGCGACCCTGAGAGTCCGGCCGAATCCAGGCAATGTCGTCGCCTACCGTCCAGACTTTCCAGCCGCTCATGGCCTTGGGCGGAATCAGCATGGCGAAGTTTGTTTTGCCGCAAGCTGACGGAAATGCTGCCGCCACGTAGGTCTTTTCGCCTTCCGGATTCTCGACGCCGAGGATCAGCATGTGCTCGGCCATCCAGCCTTCGTCGCGCGCAATATTGGAGGCGATGCGCAGCGCATAGCATTTCTTGCTCAACAATGCATTGCCTCCGTAGCCGGAGCCGTAGGACCAGATTTCGCGGCTTTCAGGAAAATGCACGATGTACTTGGTTTCGTTACACGGCCACGGCACATCGTGCTCGCCGGGCCTGAGCGGCATGCCGACCGAGTGCATGCAGGGAACGACGCGCTTTTCACCCTTGTCGATTTCGGCAAACACCGGTGCGCCGATCCGCGCCATGGTGCGCATCTGGGCGACCACGTAAGGCGAGTCAGTGAGCTCAACGCCGATGCCGGACATGGGCGAGCCGACGGGCCCCATGCTGAACGGCAGGACATACATGGTGCGTCCCTGCATGGAGCCCTTGAAGAGCTGCTTCAGGCGGCGCCGCATTACGTAAGGATCTTCCCAGTTGTTGGTGGGACCCGCGGCAGAGCGCGAGAAGGAACAGATAAAGGTGCGGTCTTCGACCCGCGCCACGTCACCGGGAACCGAGCGCGCGTAGTAGCAGCCCGGCCAGCGCTTCTGATTGAGCCGGACGAAGGTTCCGGCGGCGATCAGCTTGCGGCAGATGGCGTCGTATTCGGCCTTGGAGCCGTCGACCCAGTGGATGGAATCGGGATGGCACAGATCCGCCATCTTCTCGACCCAGCGAATGAGATGTTTGTTGGAGGTGGGAGGGGCACTGGCTGAAAAAAAATCTGCTGCAACGTTCGATGACTTCATGATGAGAGGACGTCTCCTGGCTGCACGCGGAGGAGGAAAGAATGAAGGCGTTCACTCGTCCAAAATCCCGCGCAAAACATCCTAATTCATTCTGAAGGCGCGTGCTGTGACGGCGATCGGCGATTTCGCGAGTCGAAGGCTAAATCGCCATACTTCCGCCAGCGCTGGAATGCCGGTCCCGAAACAGCTCGTCACCTTCCCCTTGACATTCGACAAGTCGCAGGTTGATCCTGTTGTCGAATATCGAGGGGAAGCAAGATGCCGGTATCGTCTGATTTGCTTCAGGGCACGCTCGACATGCTGATTCTGCGGGCCCTCGCCCTGCAGCCGGAGCATGGATGGGCGATTTCGCAGCGCATTCAACAGATCTCAAACAACGTTCTCCAGGTGGGCCAGGGATCCCTCTATCCGGCCTTGCACCGGCTTGAATACAAGGGCTGGATCCGCGCCGAGTGGGGAGCTTCGGAGAACAACCGCCGCGCCCGCTACTACTCGATCACGCGCGCGGGGAAGAAGCAGCTGGAAGCCGAGCTCGCGAACTGGGATCGTCTGACGGGAGCCATCAACCTGGTGCTCGAAAAGATTTAGCTGGAGAGGTGTCATGATGGGCGAATGGCTTTCGCGTCTTCGTTTCCTGGTTCAAGGCAAATCACGCGACGAAGTGGATGAAGAGTTGCAGTTTCACCTTGAGCGAGAAGCGGAGGCGAATCGCCGGCGCGGCATGGCGCCTTCAGAAGCGAGCCGAGAAGCAGCGATCGCGTTTGGCGGCCGGGAGCACGCACGCGAACAGTGCAGGGAAGCGCGTCCTGCGTGGTTGATCGAATCGCTTTTGCGGGATCTGCGCTACGGTGTGCGTGGCCTGGCAAGAAACCCCGGATTTACCGCGACCGCCATCCTGACGCTGGCCCTCGCGATCGGCGCCAACGCAACCATCTTCAGCTTGCTCGACCAGGCGCTGATCCGCGCGTTGCCAGTCCGCGATCCGGGCGAGCTCATGGTGCTGAGCTTCGCGGGCGACGTTTCCGGCCAGTGGCATTCCGAGGGCGGCAGTTCGCCCGGCCATGTGCACGAGTTTTCTTATCCGATGTACCGCGATCTGCGCGACAAAAGCTCGGTGCTGAGCGGCCTCGTAGCATCGGCCTCGAACGGGATTGGCATCACGTGGAACGGCCGCTCTGAGGTCGTTTCGGCCGAACTGGTGAGCGGCAACTACTTTGACGTGCTTGGAATTCGACCGGCAACAGGCCGGTTGTTGGAGCCAAGTGATGAAACGGCGCCAGGCGCGAACGCTGTTGCGGTGGTGAGCTTTGATTACTGGAAGGCTCATCTTGCCGAAGCGACGGTCACCGGCAAAACTCTTCTCGTAAATGGGACGCCTTTCGTTATAGTTGGCGTCGCGCCGCCCGGCTTTCACAGTGTGACGTGGGGCCGCATGCCTGCCATCTATATACCCGTCACCATGCAGCACATCGCGCAGCCCGAACGGGATTATCTCAATTTGCGCAATGCCTACTGGCTCGATCTCGTGGGGCGACGGCGATCCGGTGTGACAATGGCAACCGCGACCGGTTCGCTGAACCAGCTGTTTCTTTCCCTGCGGGCCGAGGAGTTCAAATCGCTCCGTGACCAGTCGGCGAAGGAGCGGAAGGAATTTCTCACCGAAGCGCATTTGAATCTCGATGCGGGGGCCCAAGGCTTTTCGCCGATCCGGGATGACCTGAAGACTCCGCTGACCATCGTGATGGGCATGGTGCTGCTGGTGATCGCCATGTCGGTGGTGAATGTTGCGAGCCTCCTGCTGGTCCGCGCAGCCACGCGTGTGCGGGAATTCTCAGTTCGTTATGCGTTGGGCGCCACGAATGGCCAGATTCTTCGCCAGCTATTTGCCGAGGGCATGCTGATCGGGCTGGCGGGCGCGGCGGTCGGGCTCATCATCGCGCCCGAGGCCCAGCGTGTGCTGATCCGGTGGATGGCGGGGAGATCGCCCGATTCGTCCGTGTTCACCGTATCACTTGATTGGCGGGTGATCGCGTGTACGATGGGCGCCACGCTGGTCGCCAGCGTGTTGTTCAGCTTTGCCCCCGCCACGCAATTCTGGAAACCAAATTTCTCCGACTCCCTGAAGCAGCAGACACGGGACGTAAGCGGCTCCATGCATTTCCGCCGGACCTGCGTTGCGTTGCAGATCGGGTTCAGTCTGCTGCTGGTCATCGGCGCCGGCCTGTTTGTGCGAACAATTCAAAACCTGCGCAATGTCGATCCGGGTTTTGCGACGGATCACCTTCTCTCGTTCGACCTCGCGCCGCAGAGAGCAGGGTATAGCTCCACCGCCGTGTGGCCGGTAGAGCGGAAGATTCTGGACGCAGTCGCAGGGCTTCCCGGAGTTCGCGCCGTCGGCGCCACCAATGATCCGGATCTCGCAGGTGACAACGTAGACGGCAGCATCCTCGTTCCTGGATACACACCCAAACCCAACGAGGACTTGAGCGCGGAACTTGCGTGGGTAAGCGATGGATACCTGCAGACCCTTGGTGTCCCGATTCTTGCGGGCCGCGATTTCAATGCATCCGATACCGCAACCTCGCAGAAAGTGGCCATCGTGAACCAGAAGCTCGCGGTGCACCTTTTCGGCAGCGCGACCGCAGCGCTCGGTCATCATGTGAGCCGGCCGCATAGCCCCGAGACGGATGCGGCGATTGTGGGGGTGGCGCGCGATATCAAGCACAGTTCGGTGCGCGATGCGGTTGTGCCGACCGTTTACATCCCATTTGTGCAGGCGAGTCGCCCGGCAGGGCTCACCTTCTATGTGCGGACCTGGCAGGCGCCCGATGCAGCAGCAAACGGCGTTCGCGCTGCCGTCGCAAACATTGATCCGAAGCTTGTGATCGGCGATCTCATCACGATGAAGGAACAGATTGATGACACGTTGCTCGGCGAGCGGACGATTGCGTTCCTCGCGACTGTTTTTGGCCTTGTTGCGACACTTCTTGCGGGAATAGGGCTCTACGGGATCCTGGCGTACTCGACGGCCCAGCGCACCCGCGAGATCGGCATTCGCATGGCATTGGGAGCACGGCGCACCGCGGTCATCGGTCTCATTGTCCGCGAAGTGCTGCTGCTGGCGGGAAGCGCGATCGCGATCACGCTTCCTCTGGCGATCCTGGCAACGAGGGAGGTCAAAAGCCAACTCTACGGTGTGTCGGTGGCGGAGCCTGCCGTCTACATGGCGGCAATACTCGTCATCGGTCTCGTCGCGGCATTGGCAGCGGTCATTCCGGCGCGTCGCGCATCGACGGTCGATCCGGCCCGCTCGCTTCGCACCGAGTGAGGCTTGTCGACGAACCAGGTTCGGCGAGGCGCAGCCTACAATAAAGGGGCCCGTACGGAGCGCCGATGCGGTCTCTTTCTTTCGGCATCATTCTTTTCGCATTTCTCGCCTTCGCCGCGATGCGCGGTGCACAGGGGCCGCCGGCAGGCCAGGTGGTGTTGCTTGCCGTGGTGGATGAAAACGGGCAGGCGGTTGCCGACGCGCAGGTCTTTGTCACCGAGGAGGGTCGGGCGGGAGTGCGCCTTTCCACCGACTATCTTGGCCATGCCATGATTCGGCTCCATTCCGCGGAGCCATATCATCTTCGCGTCGAGAAGCCCGGCTTTTATCAGACGGTCCAGAACGAAACGGACCGGGCATCGCACGACATTCGCGTCGTGCTCAGGCGCGAGCAGATGGTCCTCGAGCAGGTCCAGGTAAGTGCTTCCGTGCCGGGCATCGATCCCGAGCAAACCTCGGATGTCCGCGCGTTGGATGTACCGGAGATCATCAACGTTCCCTATCCAACCTCCCGCGACATTCGCAACCTGCTGCAGTTTTATCCGGGCGTCGTTGCCGACGAGACCGGCCAGGTGCACGTGGCGGGATCGGAAACCTGGGCCACGCTCGACACGCTGGACCGATTCGACATTCGCTCGCCGGTCAGCGGCATCCTGGCCATGCGGGTGAGCGCCGACGCGGTGCGCTCCATCGATCAGGAAACGACGCGCTACCCGGTCGAGTACGGCAGGGCCACGGGCGGAGTGATCGCGTTCTCAACCGGCATGGGTGATAACAAGCTTCGCTTTAATGCCACCGATTTCCTGCCGTCGTTCCAGGACATCAACGGCATCCGCTTCGACAAATTTGTTCCGCGGTTCACGCTTTCCGGTCCGATGATCAAGAACGAGGCGTGGTTCTTCGACGGGCTCGAGGTGGAATACGACAACATCTATATCAAGGAGTTGCCGTCGAACGCGGATACGAATCACCTGATTCGCGGCAGCAACCTGATCAAGTTCCAGGCGAATCCCACGCCATCGAATATCCTCAGCGCGGGACTGCTCCTGAACGAGTACCACTCGCCCTACGACGGCATTTCTTCACTGGTTCCGCAGCCGAGCACAACCAAGCGCAACACCATCGCGTGGCTGCCGTATGCGCGCGATCAGATCAGCTTTCATCACGGCGCGCTGCTCGATCTGGGAATTGGGGTCGTACGATTTCGCGATGGCTATGAGCCACACCCGGACGGCCCATTTCAAATCACGCCGGAAACGTTTCTGGGGAGCTACTTCGAGAATCTTGTCAGCCGGTCGCAGCGCGTGGAGGGCAACGCCGCGCTGTACTGGCCGACGCGGTACTGGCTCGGGTCGCACAATCTGAAGGCGGGAGTAGACGTCGACCGCATTGGCTTTGACGAGAACGTGAGCCGCGCCCCGGTCAGTTATCTGCGCGAAGACAAGACGGTGGAGCGGCAAAGCGTTTTCCCTGCGGCGGCGCCGTTCACGCGCCACAATGCAGAGCTGGGCGCCTATCTGGAAGACCGGTGGACGCCGCGTACCGGCTGGCTGTTCGAGCCGGGTCTGCGTTTCGACTGGGATGAGGTCGTTCGCCGGCCGCTCGTTTCTCCCCGTCTCGCCGCCGTCTACTCGCCCGGTCTCGCACGGAACAATACAAAGATTTCAGCAGGGATCGGCCTCTACTACGAGCACACGCAACTTGAATACCTCGAGCGCTCACTGGCCGGCGTTCGCAGCGACACCTACTACGCGGCCGATGGGGTGACTCCGACGGGCCCGGCCCTCCAAACGACCTTTGCCGCGAATGAGGGCTCGCTGCGCGAGGCGCACGCCGTCAACTGGAGCATCGGGATCGAGCAAAAACTGCCGGGCTCGACTTATCTGTCGGCTAGCCTGATTCGCAAGATCGTCTCCAACGAATTCACCTATGCAAACCAGAGCGGGCCGGCCGCGCTCTCTGGGACGTACCTCCTCACCAATCAGCGACAGGATCATGATTCACTTGAAGAAATCGACCTGCGGCACACATTTCATGATAATTACACGCTGTTTGGCGCGTACACGCATTCTTCGGCGCATACCAATGCGGCCATCGATTACATACCGACGCTTTCGTATCTTGGGCCGCAGCAGAGCGGGCCGCTCCCCTGGGATACCCCGAATCGCGTGATCTCGTGGGGATGGCTGCCGTTCCTGGTGCCGGGGTTCAAAAAGAGTTGGGACTATGTCTACACGCTCGATTGGCACACAGGCTTCCCATTCACATCGATCAACGACAACTACCAGGTGGTGGGCGCGGCGGGCTCAAGGCGCTTTCCGAATGACCTTACGTTCAGTCCAGGCCTGGAGTGGCGTTTCCATTTTCGCGGATCGTATTTTGGTTTGCGCGGCGTGATCGAGAACATCACCGACTCCGGCAACTACCTGGTGGTGAACAACGTGGTGGACTCGTCACAGTACGGCATGTTCACTGAGCCGGTGGGTCGCGCCCTGACAGCACGCCTGCGATTGATTGGATCGCGGAAATGAAGCGGCCAGACCGCAAGTCGCAGATGCTGGCGAATGCGCTCGCGGCGTTTTCAAAAGATTCATCATCCGTGCCAGTACGCAATACCTGCATCCCGCGCGTTGTGCTTCAATTGAGCGGACGGTGCCATGCGCACAAAGGTGAAACCACCTTCTGAATTGGAGAATCGATTATGGAGACGGTCGAAAAGACGCGCGGAGGCAAAAGCAAGGTGAAACCATTAGCGCAACTGAATGCCTGGAAGGCGCTGAAAGGCCATGTGCGCGAGGTCCGCGATCTGCACCTGCGCTCGTTGTTTGCGGAGGACCCGCAGCGTGGCGAGCGGCTCACGGTCGAAGCGGCCGGCATCTTCCTTGATTACTCAAAGAACCGTGTCACCGACGAAACGCTGAAGTTGCTGCTCAGCCTGGCCGAAGAGTCTGGCCTTCGCCAGCGGATCGAGGCCATGTTTAACGGCGAAAAAATCAATGTGACGGAAAAGCGGGCGGTGCTGCATGTGGCGCTGCGGGCGCCGAAGGGCCAGTCCATCACGGTGGATCGCAAGGATGTGGTTCCCGAGGTGCACGAGGTCCTGGATCGCATGGCGGATTTTTCGCGGCGGGTGCGCAGCGGCCAGTGGACTGGATTTACCGGCAAACCTATCCGCAACGTCATCAACATCGGCATCGGCGGTTCGGATCTCGGCCCGGTCATGGCCTACGAGGCTCTGCGGCACTACAGCAACCGCGACATGACGTTCCGCTTCGTCTCCAATGTCGACGGCACCGATTTCGCCGAGGCCGTGCGCGACCTGGACGCCGAGGAAACGTTGTTCATCGTTTCGTCAAAGACGTTCACGACGCTGGAGACGATGACCAACGCGCACAGCGCCCGCGAATGGATGCTGGGGAAACTGGGAGGACACCAAACCGCGGTTGCCAAGCATTTCGTCGCTGTATCGACGAATGCCGCTGAGGTGACGAAATTCGGAATCGATACCGCAAACATGTTCGGCTTCTGGGACTGGGTCGGAGGCCGCTACTCGATGGACTCGGCGATCGGTCTCTCGACCATGCTCGCGATCGGCCCTGAGAATTTCCGCGCGATGCTCGACGGGTTCCACGAGATGGACGAACATTTTCGCACCGCGCCCTTCGAGAGGAACCTGCCCGTGCTGATGGCGCTGTTGTCGGTCTGGTACACGGATTTTCTGGACGCGCAGACCATCGCGATCCTGCCCTACGAGCAGTACCTCAAGCGCTTTCCGGCGTACTTGCAACAGCTCACCATGGAGAGCAACGGCAAGCACGTTACGCTTGCGGGGAAGCAGGTTCGCTACAACACGGGGCCGATCTACTGGGGCGAGCCGGGCACCAATGGGCAGCACTCCTTCTACCAGCTCATTCACCAGGGCACGCGTCTCATTCCCTGTGACTTTATTGCGTTCTATCGCACGCGCAACCGGCTGGGCCGCCATCATGACATGCTCATGGCGAACGTGTTCGCGCAAGCTGAGGCGCTTGCCTTCGGCAAGACGGCGGAGCAGGTGGCGGCGGAAGGTACGCCGAAGTGGCTCGTTCCGCACCGAGTTTTCGAAGGCAATCGCCCGTCCAACACCATCCTGGCAGAAGAGCTGACGCCGGCGGCACTGGGTAAGCTGATCGCGCTCTATGAGCATTGCGTCTTCACCCAGGGGACGATCTGGCAGGTGAATTCGTTTGACCAGTGGGGCGTGGAACTCGGCAAGGCGCTGGCGCAGCGCATCATTCCTGAACTTGAAGCTGCAACGGAACCCGCGCTCGCGCACGATTCGTCGACCAACCATCTGATCAGCCTTTATCGCAAACACAAGGAGTCGTAGTGATGGCGCCTCGCGGATATGATCGGCCGTTGTATATTCTCCCGTTCGATCATCGCGGCTCGTTTGAATCGGGAATGTTTGGCTGGCATGGCGAGCTCGATGCCGAGCAGACGCACAAGATTGAGGCTGCCAAGGCCGTGATCTACGACGGATTCAAGCAGGCGCTCGCATCCGGTGTCGATCAGGGCAAGGCCGGTCTGCTGGTCGACGAGCAGTTTGGCGCAGCCATTCTGCGGGATGCGGCTGCCCGCGGAATTCATACTGCCTGTCCGGCGGAGAAGAGCGGCCAGGAGGAGTTTGACTTTGAGTACGGCGACGATTTTGCCGCGCATATCGAGGCGTTCCACCCCACCTTCTGCAAGGTGCTGGTGCGCTATAACCCGGAGGGCGAGAAGGACCTGAATCGGCGGCAGACGGAGCGGCTGCGGCGGCTTTCGGACTATCTGGTGAAGGCAAATCGCAGCCTGTTCATGTTTGAACTGCTTGTGCCGGCCGAGAAGGCGCAGCTCGACAAGGTGCATTGCGACAAGAAGGCCTACGATCGCGAGATTCGGCCTGAGCTGATGATCGAGACCATTCGCGCGCTGCAGGACGCCGGCGTGGAGCCCGACATCTGGAAGGTGGAGGGATTGGACCGTCACGCAGATTGCGTGAAGCTGGTGGCAGCGGCCCGGCGCGGAGGTCGCGACCGCGTGGGCTGCATCGTGCTGGGCCGCGGCGAGGACGAACAGAAAGTGCGCGAATGGCTCACGACCGCAGCTTCCGTGAAGGGCTTTGTGGGATTCGCCGTGGGGCGGACGGATTTCTGGGATCCGCTGGTCAATTGGCGCGACGGCAAGATCTCGCGCGAGGCGGCGGTTAAAGCAGTAGCCGATCGCTACATCGAGTTCGTTACGATCTTCGAGGGAGCGCGGAAGGCGGCGTGATGCTAAGGTCCCCAGATTCTGAAAACTGCGATAATAGCCTGAGTGGCCCCGTAGCTCAGGTGGATAGAGCAGCAGTTTCCTAAACTGCGTGTCGGAAGTTCGAATCTTCCCGGGGTCACCATTCCGATCCGGATTCTGCACATGTCGATCGAAGCGGATCGCTGGCACTTTGACGCAGCCTGGAAATCCGACTATAAAGATTGATGTCATCGAAATTGGTTTGATGGCATCATCGCCGCTCCTCGCTGGAGCAGCACCGACAAATTCGCCCGGATGCTCGGGAACGCGGTGAGAATCCGCGACTGCCCCGCAACTGTGAGCGCCCCTGTCTGGCCCGCCGTCGAGTCGGCAGCAGTCAGGAAAGCAGCCAACAAAGAAACCACTGGAAGCGAACCGGCAAGGCTCATTTCTGGGAAGGTGGCTGCGAGAGGCGCAAGTCAGGAGACCGGTCCTTGGCGCTCAACCACAGCTTGCGTTCCGAGGGGAACGGAGGAGCCATCAATGCATTTTTCAAGTCAATTGCGCCTTGCGCCGGCGCGTTTTCTCATCCTGATTCTGCTTTCGTTCGCCGCGGTGTCTGCCGGAGCTGCGTCCATTCGCGGAGTGGTTACCGACGCTTCAGGCGCCAAAGTCACTGGCGCCACGGTCGATCTGCTCTATGCCGGAAACGTAATTGCCAGCACCGTTTCGCGCGCCGACGGCAGCTTTGAAATTCTCACCGGTGTTCAGGGGCGCTTCTATCTGTTGGTGTCGGCCAAGAGCTTTCGCCAACTTGAAACGCCGGGCTTTTTTGCCGGGCGGCTGGACACCGTCGAGCGCAATCTCGTTCTCGAGCCCGAATGGGTGAGGGAATCGATCGTGGTCACAGCAACTGGAACGCCTACGCCACAGCCACAGACCGGCACATCGACCACTGTGCTGGGACCGCCGGATCTTGCCCTGCGCGATGACCTCGTGAGTCCGCTCCGCCTGATGCCCGGCGCGATTGTCGTGCAGGATGGGCAGCAAGGCGGGCAGACTTCGCTTTTCATCCGCGGCGGAGATTCCGATTCGAACAAGATTCTTCTGGATGGCGTCAGTATCGACGACCTGGGCGGGAGATTTGACTTTGGACCGCTTTCGACAACGGCGGTGGAGCACGCGGAGGTTTATCGCGGGCCCGACTCAGACCTTTACGGCGCCGATGCAGCCAGCGGCGTGGTCAGCCTCACCACTCCGCGGGGAACCACGAATTTCCCGTCATTGATCTTTCATGGCGACGCGGGCCGATTCGATTCATCGCAGGAAGACATGGAGCTGGCGGGCACGCTCGGCAAGCTCGACTACCTGGGCGAATTCAACTGGCTGCAGACCGATAATCAGCTGCCCGACGATGAGTACCATGTCGCTACGGCCGCTGCGAACCTTGGGTTCCAGGTCAATGGAAAGACACAGGTGCGCGGCACGGTGCACTACGGCGTGGATGGTACCGGCGTGCCGGGCGCGTTTGGCTTCTACGGGCTCTCGAATGACGCGACACAGAAGGACCAGGACATCTATTTCAGCGGCACCATCGACAACCAGACCACACCCGATTTTCACAACGTGGTTCGCTACGGGCTCACGCGCAAGCGCGAGCAATACCATCTCTGGACGCAGAATGGATCGGGGCTCTTCGATGCCTACGGTGACAGCTTCGGATATCCGGTCACCATTCTCGGCGCGAATGGCGATTCGGTGACCGGACCGGCGTTGATGGATTTTGCCGGCACTTATCCGCAGGGCTACCAGCTGGTGTCAAACCGAGATGCGCTCATCTACCAGGGCGACTACACGGTTACTCCGCACCTTGCGGCCCTAGTCGGTTTTCAATTTCAGGATGAGCGCGGCGCAGAGCCGGGCAGCACCTACTATGCGCCGATTGAGCGAACCAACTACGACTATCGCGCCGGCGTCCACGGCGACTTCAAGAATCGCTTCTTTTACACCCTGGGCGGCGATCTGGAGCACTACTCGCTCTTCGGCACGGACACGACGCCGCGGGCTGGATTCTCGTTTTACGTTCTGCGACCGCGCAAAGGCATCTTCAGCGGCACGCGCCTGCTCTTCAATTATGGCGACGCGATTCGCGAGCCGTCGCTCACGGACCAGTTCTATTCGCTTTACAACTTTCTCGAGATGAATGGAGGGCAGTCGACGGTTCAGCAGCTCGGCATCGCTCCGTTAGCCGCTCCCCGCACCCGTACCTATGACGGCGGCGTGGAGCAGGCGTTTCTGAGCCAGCGAATTCTGTTTCGGGCGAACTTCTTCCACAATGAGTTTGGCCGCCAGCTCGAATACGTGGGACTGGACCTGATTCCGGAGTTGCTACCCAATCTATCGCCGGCGCAGCAAAACCAGCTCGAGCAATTCCTGCAGGCTAACGGAGCGTTTGAGCTCAACCTGAACACCGAAGCGTATCGCGCATTGGGCGTTGAAGCCACGGTCGAGGGCGGCATCGGTCACAGCATCTTTATGCGTGGCGGGTACACCTACCTCGATGCCGTGATTCAGCGGTCGTTTGCCAATGACGACATGGCGCTTCTGGGACCGCTGCCTACGTTCGATGGAATCCCGATCGGCGCCGACTCGCCGCTTGAAGGCGCTCGGCCCTTCCGACGCCCGCCGCACTCGGGGTTCTTTACGGGAACCTATTCGGCGCACCGCTTGACCGGGATTTTCAATGCCGCCTTCGCCAGCCGGTCAGACGATTCCGATTTCCTCGGAGGGTATGACATCAATGGGGGTAACAGCCTTCTGCTTCCGAACCGCAACCTGGATCATGGATACGCGAAGTTGGACGTCGGAGCCAGCTACCAGATCTGGTCCTGGCTTGGCGTGTATGGCATGGCTGAGAACCTCACCGACAATCAGCACATTGCTCCGATTGGCTACGTGAGCCTGCCCACCAATGCGCGCGTCGGTTTGCGTTTGCAGCTGGGCAGGGAACGGGCGCACTAGCCCTGCGACTCGCCGGATTATTACGGTTCCGTTAAAGGGGACGACCGGGACTGCAATCTGGATGCGGCCACCCGGTCGCGGCCCGAGTTTTCCACAGAAGGGTGATGGAATTTCGCATGCGTGCGAATTTTTCACTTGGGAAACTGACGCCGTTAGCCCAAACTGTCGGTAACGCAAAACGTTACTTTCCATCATCTTTCACTTCACTATTTTCTCCACGTAGCATTCGAGATCCGCTATGGCTACAGTCGAAAAACTCGCGGTCTTCGAGATACGAAAACACTGAAACAACACAATTGAGCCGAAATTGTGAGGAGAATATGAACCGTTTCTGGAGGAGTGTCGCTCAGTTTGGTTTGGTGCTGGTTGCAAGCTTTACATGGCTGGTTCCAGCCTCGGCACAGCAAACCCTTGGATCCATCAATGGAACAGTGCTCGACCAGTCGGGAGCGGCGGTACCGGGCGCAACCGTCACTGTCACCGATACCGCGATCAATTTGACCCGCGCCACGACAACCCAATCCACAGGCTTCTACCAGATCTTCAATCTGCCAATCGGTACTTATACCGTGAGCGTCAAGCATGAAGGCTTTGACTCGACGCAGATCACCGGTATTGATGTACAGGAGGCGACCGCCAAGACGGTCAACGCGACGTTGAAGGTCGGCCAGGTCTCGGAGTCGGTCAGCGTGACCGGGACGCCTTTGCTGAACGCAACGGATGCGACCAACGGCTATACGCTCGACAGCCAGCAAATCGACCTGACGCCGCTCGCGACGGGCAGTTTCACGCAGATCGCCGCACTGTCGCCCGGCGTGAATGCCGAACTGCTTTCCAATCTGGACACGAATGCAGGTCTCGGCAATCAGCCGATCTGGGCCAACGGACAGCGGGACACCTCCAATACGTTCCAGGTAAACGGAGTGGATTCGACGAACCTGTTCAATGGGAAGAGCTCGAGCGGCGAATCGTCGCAGCGGTACAACTTCAACATCGGCAGCGCGCCGACAACCGGAGGGTCATTTTCCGTTGGCACTTCTGTCTACGGATCTAACGGCAACAGCCTTCCTTCTCCTCCGCCGGAGTTTCTGCAGGAATTGCGCGTGAATGCGTCGATGTATGACGCGCAACAGGGCGCCACGAGCGGCGCGCAGATCGACGTGAACACGAACACCGGAACCAATGACTGGCACGGCCAGTTCTATGGCGGGTATGCGAACAACCTGATGAATGCCTCGCCCTTTTTCTTCAACCAGGCGTATCAGCTCACACAGGCCGGCATTGGCGTGTTTCCGAACTCGCTTGTCAATCCCTGGCTTCGCCGCTGGGATTCTGGGATCGCGGTCGGCGGTCCCATCAAGAAGGACAAGCTTTTCCTTTTTGCTGCCTACCAGCGCGGGGTGAACGAAGACCAGGGGACCGGCATCTCTGAAATGACGGTGCCCAGCGGGCTGACCGATGACCGGAGCAACGCCGGGCTGGAGGCGGCCGATTCCTCGTGGGGCGGCACAGGGAACGTGACGATCGATCCGATTGCTTCGGCAATATTGAGCGCGAAGCTGCCCAATGGACAGTTTCTGATTCCCTCGGCCCAATCCAGCGCGGCTTACATTTACGGTGTTCCCAATGTGATCCTGAGCGGAACTTCGCGTTTGACCACGGATCAGGCGACGCTTGCCGTCGACTACGACGCGACCCAGACGGACCGCGTTTCGACGAAGTACTACTACCAGAATGCGCCGGTGACTCGTCCCTTCGGGTACTCCCAGACAGCAGGATTTCCGGTTACAGCGCACAACGGCGCGCAGGTCTTTTCGCTTGGCAATACGATCTCGATCGGCCAGAGATTGAATTGGGAGCAGCGGCTTGGCTTTGTGCGCATGGGCACCTTCAGCAACTATCGGCAGTCATTCTCTGGCGGCACGCTCGGGGTTGCAGGCGCGCAGCCCGATAACCTGGTTGCAGACCTTCTGCCGGGCATCACGATCAAGAATTTCGGCACCAGCTTCGACTCGTACTCGCCGTCTCTTTATTTCGGCCCGGCGGGAGTACCCGGCGCCTTCGTTGATATGGGGTACTACCAGAATCGTGTGAATCCTTCCACGAACGTGATTTTCACGGCAGGCCGCCACACCATTATTGCCGGAGGCGGCTACAGCTATACGCAGCTGAACATCACGAATAACCGCAATGGTCACGCGCAGCTTGATGTCAGCGGATTTGATAATCTTCTGCAGGGCTTCGTAAAAGACTCATCGGTCTTGCAGAGCATCGATCCCACCACGCACCGCAACAACGCGGACCGCTACTATCGCACCAATGAGTTGAACGGCTACGTGCAGGACAAGTGGCAGGCCCTGACCAACCTGAGCATCACGGCCGGCGTGCGGTATGACTATCACGGTGGCATGACGGAAAAATACGGAGACATGTTCAACTTCGAGCCGTCTCTGTATGACGTCACCGGCACGACCGATAGCGGATTTGTGGTGAACAACGCCGGCTTCGTGATCGCGGGCAACAACAAGCAAAATCCGTCGAAAGACGTTTCGGCATCCACTTTGAACGGCCGGCAGTGGGGTATCTCGCCTCGCGTAGGATTTGCCTGGTCTCCGAGAAAATTCCACAGCAACATTGTGGTGAGCGGCGGTGCGGGACTCTATTACGACCGTGGAGAACTGTTCACCTATCTGTCGCAGCCGGCCGGCGGTTCCATTGGAGGCCCCTTCGGCGTCTCAGAGTCGTCCCCGCTGGTGAGCATTGCAGCGGGCAATTCCGATTCCAACGCCGGTCTTACCCTGGAGAACCCGATGGGAGATCTGGCCTTCAGTACGGCGGCTGATGGCGGCTTTTTTGTGCCTCCCAGTTCAAACCCGGGAGTGATCAACAGCGCGCTGCAAGCCACTTTGAATCAAATGACCGGCTCGCCTGCACCCGGCTCGAAATATGCGCCGTTCGGCAAGAACTGCAGCGGCTGGCAAAGCCAGGAAGGCTATCTCCTGTGCTACAACCTGCCATTGAATTTCGGCGTGTACGACAAGAACAACGTTCTACCCTACACGCTTAACTACACGCTCAATGTGCAGTGGCAGCCGACCGGCACGGTAGCTGTCACCGTTGGCTATACCGGCAATCGCGGCCATCACTCGGTGATCCCGATTCCCATCAACGAGCCCGGCATTGCTACTCCGAACAATCCGATCTGGGGCGAGACGGCCTCGTACGGCATGGAGGTCCTGGACCAGAACTCGTTCGATTGCGGGTACGACTATTGCCCGATCGTCGAGGAGCCATGGAACACTTCGGATGCCGGCAATACCGACTTCAGAACCCCGTACATCGGTTTCAGTCCCAATGCGGCGGACTTCAAGACAGTGGGAGTTTCGGCGTACGATGCGCTGGAAGCGCATGTAGAGAAGCGCCTCGCACATAATTTCCAGGTGGGCGGCAGCTACACGTGGAGCCACGCGCTGGACGAGCAGAGCGACATTGGGCTGTTCTTCACCGGCGACAATCCCAAGAGGCTCCGCGACTCCTGGGCGTCATCCGACTTCGATCGCAAGCATGTGTTCAGTGCGAACTTCCAGGTGGATATTCCGAACGCAACGAAGGAGCACAGCTTCGGGTCGTATTTCACGAACGACTGGCACTTGACTGGAATCGGCATTTTGCAGAGCGGGGAACCGTGGTCACTGTATGAGTTTTACGGTGCGGTGGGCAGCATCAATTTCGGAAACTTCCCGACTCTGATGAATCCGGTCCTCGGTATCAAGAATCCGTCGAATCCGAAAAGCGCGCTTACCGGCAATTCGGGGCGGTTCCGCGATGGGACCGGCAACTACATCCCGTACATCGATCCAAGCCAGCTGGCGATCAACTACATCGCTCCAGGATCGGACGGCATACCGATGTCGTCGGGCACTGAGCCGACGGATATCTATGAGACCGCTTTCAATGTAGGGCAGCGGAATATCTTCCGGCAGGACCCGCAAAAGCGGCTCGATCTATCCGTACGCAAGGGGGTCAAGCTCAGTGAACGGTTCAGGATTGAGTACGAACTCAACGCCTTCAACATTACCAACACAACCAGCCCCGACATTCCGCAGGACCAGGCGCAAATTCGCCAGTTCAATGGATGCTCCACCACTGCAATCGGTGCCTATGGTGGCGACAACAATTGCGGCAACTTCCGTTACTTTCTCGGTTACGGACAGATCGTCGCATCCAATGATCCGGCGGACCAGCAGTCGGCTCTGACCAACCTTGATCAGTTGCCCACAGCAAACGGTAGTGGAAAATCCACGAGGCTGCCGCTCCAGTTGCAGAACGGACAGGGTTACTGCACGCCCGGACTGTTCATCGGCGGCCAGACCACCTGCCCCAACAACGCAGCGAACTTTGGCTCTGTGACCGGGACCATCGGTGGTTCCAGGGCTTTCACGATGGGCATTCACATCACCTATTAACAGGGAGAATAGAACGGAGCAGGTCGGGAGCCTTCGGGCTCCCGATTCTGTGTGTGGCGAAAGAGGGATTGCTATACGGAAGTTCCTGCCGCGCCCTACGGGGCGGCGATTATTTCTCTCCATGCTGTCCCAGGATTGCGCTTCGCTCCATCCTGGGCTATTTTCTAGAGCTCCCTGCGGGAGTTGTTGCGACACGAATGAATCCGTGTGCTTCTCGAAAGGAGGGGACACAGAGGATGTTGGGAAACAAAAAGCCCCCAGCCGAAGCTGGAGGCTTTAGTTTTTGCGCCGAAGGCGCGGTTGCCGGGACGGCCAGTCCTAGTACATGCCGTCCATGCCGCCGCCGTGACCGCCGCCGGCCGGAGCAGACTTGGGCTCCGGAATCTCGACGACGAGGGCTTCGGTGGTGAGCAGCAGTCCAGCGATGGAGGCCGCGTTCTGCAGGGCAGTGCGGGTCACCTTCGTCGGATCGATCACACCGGCCTTCACCAGGTTCTCGAAAGTTCCGGTGGCTGCGTTGTAGCCAAAGTGCGGGTCCTTGGACTCGAGCACCTTGCCCACCACCACGGCACCTTCTTCGCCGGCGTTGCCGACGATCTGGCGCAGAGGCTCTTCGAGCGCGCGAAGAACGATCTGAGCACCGGTCTTTTCGTCGCCATTCAGGCTCTTGATCAACTCCTGGACCGCGGGCATGGTGCGAATCAGCGCGACGCCGCCGCCCGGAACAATGCCTTCCTCGACCGCCGCACGGGTGGCGTGGAGCGCGTCTTCAACGCGAGCCTTCTTTTCCTTGAGCTCGGTTTCGGTGGCAGCACCGACCTTGATGATGGCAACACCACCCACCAGCTTGGCCAGCCGCTCCTGGAGCTTCTCCTTGTCGTAGTCCGAGGTGGTCTTCTCGATCTGCGAGCGGATCTCCTTGACGCGTCCTTCGATGTCGCTCGACTTGCCTGCGCCGTCGACGATGGTCGTGTTGTCCTTGTCGATGGTGATGCGCTTGGCCTTGCCGAGATCCTCAAGCTTCACGCCCTCGAGCTTGATGCCGAGATCCTCGGTGATGGCCTTGCCGCCGGTGAGAATCGCGATGTCGCCGAGGATGGCCTTGCGGCGATCGCCGAAGCCAGGAGCCTTGACGGCCGCGACGTTCAGAGTGCCGCGCAGCTTGTTGACCACGAGGGTCGCCAGCGCTTCGCCTTCCACGTCCTCGGCAATGATGAGGAGCGGCTTGCCTCCACGCGCAACCTGCTCGAGCAGGGGCAGCAGATCCTTCATGGCGCTGATCTTCTTTTCATAGATCAGGATGTAGGGATCCTCGAGCACTGCTTCCAGGCGCTCGGTGTCGGTCACGAAGTAGGGGCTCAGATAACCGCGATCGAACTGCATTCCATCGACAGTCTCGAGACCGGTGTGCATGGTCTTCGATTCTTCGATGGTGATTACGCCGTCCTTGCCGACGACCTTGACCGCGTGGGCGATGATGTCACCGATCTCCTGATCGCCATTGGCCGAAATCGCGCCGACCTGCGCCACTGAACCTTCGTCGACAGGCTTCGAGAGCTTGCCGAGTGCGCCATGGTCGGTGAACTTGCCGTCCTTGTCGCGGGTGCCGATGATGGCTGTGACGGCCTTGTCGATGCCGCGCTTCAGCGCCGTCGGATTCGCGCCTGCCGCAACGGTCCTCACGCCTTCGCGGAAGATGGCCTGGGCCAGAACGGTAGCGGTGGTGGTACCGTCGCCGGCCACGTCGCTTGTCTTGGAAGCCACTTCGCGCACCAGCTGTGCGCCCACGTTCTCAAGGGGCTCCTTGAGGTCGATTTCCTTGGCCACCGTCACGCCGTCCTTGGTAATGGTGGGTGAGCCGAATTTCTTCTCGATTACGACGTTCCGGCCCTTTGGCCCGAGCGTCGCCTTCACAGCGTCTGCGAGCGTGTTCACGCCACGCAAAATCGCCTGACGGGAATCTTCACCGTGCAGAATTTGCTTTGCCATTTCTCAACTCTCCTCGATACAGGTGTCATTTATTGTGGTCAGTTGTCAGTTCGATTTGTTCTCGGATCCAGTTCGACTGAGCGGCAATTGCTGATCGATCACAGAGAACAGAACACTGACAACTCGCGCGACGCGCTTACTTCTTCACAATGCCGAGAACTTCTTCCTCGCGCATGATGAGGTACTCTTCACCGTCAATCTTGATTTCGGTTCCGGAGTACTTGCCGAACAGGACGCGGTCGCCAGCCTTGACGTCGAGGGGGAAAACCTTGCCCTCGTCGTTCGACTTGCCCTTGCCAACCGCGATCACTTCGCCTTCCTGCGGCTTTTCTTTGGCGCTATCGGGAATGATGATTCCCCCGCGAATGGTCTCGGTTTCCTCGATACGGCGAACGAGAATCCGATCATGAAGCGGGGTGAAGGTGGTGGTCACAGAAGTTGCTGCCATTGCTTTGCTTCTCCTTCACGGTAAGCAGGAGGAACCCTGCTGATTTTGGTCATGGGTTTGGAAACTTGCGATACGCTGGAAGGCGGTCCAATCGAGATGGAGGGGTGGAATCAGCAACTCCACCGGCAGTGTGCTAGCACTCTCGCTTTCCAATTGCTAAAGATAGGTAAGGCAGTAGAGGTTTGTCAAGGGCGGGACGTTAATCTTTAGTGTAAAACGCTCAGATTTGTTTCGCGACCTGATCTTAGCCCTATGTAGTTTTCTAATTACCGATTTGTAAGCCATTCAATTTACATGAGTTCTAAGGTATTCGCCGGCGCGAGCGAAGATAGAGCAGGGTGCCTCCGAATCCAGCCTTGAGGTACATGCGCCAACCGCTCTTGATGACTTCACCCGGTTCCTGGGGGTTGCGGGGCCATTTGAGGGGCTTGCGGCCGATTCGCCGACTGATAAATCGCAGCAAATCGAGCTTATGGCCGGGAAATTCCCAGAATAAGAGCAGCCAATAGCCGAAGGCTGTCGTCGCTTCCTTTGAAATATCCCTCGGCTTCTCGGGATGGAGCACGATGGCGGCCGGAACGTGGACTGCGCGATAACCCCGAGAAATGAGCTGCGCGAAGGCATGGCTTTCTTCGGCGATCCAAAGCGGTGTGCCACGTCCGAGCCGTTCATCGAAGACCTTCCAGCCTGTGCAGAACCGCCGGCGCAGCGCCATGTTGGTTCCGAATCCCAGTCCGCCGAAGTTGGCCATCTCGAACCACTGAGGCAGCTCCTGGCTTACGACGCGGGAAGGGCAGGGTTGGGCGGGTGTTACGGCATCGGGAGCGATTGTTTCGCCGGTGACGGATGCGACGAGCGGGTCGGCAAACGGCACCAGAATCTGATCCAACCAGGCCGGCGTGGGTACGGCATCATCGTCGAGAAAGGCGATGATCTCGGAACTGCTTTCATTGAGGGCGCGATTCCGCGCGCGGCTCAGTCCCTGGATGGGTTCGCAAATGTAGCGCGCCTGAAATTCGTCCGCCACTGTCCTTGTATCAGGATCGCCGCCCGAATTGTCGACGACGAGAAGATCATCAGGCTGGGGATCCAGCCGATGCACGGCTTCAAGGCAGGAACGCAGCGCGCGGGGATGATTGCGAGTGCAGATGACAACCGTGACTGTCGGCCGAGACTCCCTAGTTACGGGCGGGAGTGATGGTATGGGATGACTCGCCGGGAAGTTCAATCGAGAAGCCTCAAATACAGGTCCGACGTCATGTCGAGGAACTTTGCCAACGGGTCAAATATTGAATTGACCGGAGATTGCCCGTCATCTTTGTCAGCTGATGCTCCACCGCGCAGTATATCAAAGGGAAACTGACAAAAGGGATAGACGATTCTGAGTCTTTGGCAGAACTGGTCCCGCGCTGAATCATCCGAACGGACGGTGATGATCTGGACTGCAGGAGGGCTCGTGTGCAGGAGCGAGGCCACTTGTCCGGAGAGAGCGGAGACAGGGTATCGGGGGCTTCCACCAACGTGGATTCGGCATTCGCGACGAATGACCTGCGAAGTTGTGAAACCGGGGTAAATTGAGGGATCGGGTAGGCAATTGAACTCCCGACCCGACATATCCAGATAACTCATTTACGACTTTTTGCGTCTGTTCTGTTGTGGCCGTTCGATGATGGTCACTGCTTGCAAGTCGTGTCGATAGTCGAAGAAATATGAAAACAAAAAAATCAACCGGTCCTGCTGGTTACGTCCGAATTTGCAAGCCCCTGTACGACTTGTTGTTGCCCAACAACATGAAACAACCGCTGGCGGACAATTGAGGGATCAATCACTGTGCGTTTCGTGAGGCGCCGCGCACGAGTGACGTTTTTCGATTGATTTCGCCTGTGGAAAACCATCACTGAAGTGAGGATGGCGGAGCCATGGCCGGAATCATGCGTCCCAGTAACCGAGTGAGGCAAAGCAACGCTAAGGAGGTGGATGGAATCAAACAGGGTACGTTTTACCTTGAGCGGCACTGGTTTGCTGTTTACACGACCAGCAGGCACGAGAAGCGGGTTGCACAGCACTTCGAGCAGCGCAGCATCGAGTTTTATCTGCCTGTTTATCGCACCCAACGCCGCTGGAAAGACCGTTCGCTGGTCACGTTAGATCTGCCTCTCTTCCCCGGTTACATTTTTGTCAGGATCGATCGGTTTCAACGAGTAAGCGTTCTGCAGGTTCCGGGAGTCCTTTCGCTTGTGGGCGGAACCTGGCCAAGGATCACTCCATTGCCGGAATTCGAAATGGATGCGCTGCGGCAGGGCCTTGATCCCGGACGTGCGGTTCCGCATCCGCTTCTGCTGAAAGGCGAAAAGGTACGGATATGCAACGGTCCGCTAGCGGGCCTTCACGGCATCATCGTGCGCAACAAGAACGGCTTGCGAGTGGTGTTAACACTTGAATTGATCATGCAGAGCATCTCAGTGGAAGTGGACGCGAGCGATCTGGAACCGATGCCCCTCAATTCGCAGATCGCACGTTTCTCCGGAACGCAACCTGAAGCAGCTCGTTCGTGAATTGCTTCCAATGATCTTCTTCACCTTTTTTGAGACCCGTTCGAAACGCTGTACTTGGGTTCGGCAGGAAGCCATCCCGTTATCAGCACAAAATCCAATTCATCGCTGCGCACCGAGTCGGGCTCGCTCAAACGAGTGAGTCACCCAGTGCAGCAGGATTGAGGTAAATCAGAATGAGCGGAAAGAGTGCACTCAAATTTGCAGAATTTGCTCTCCCCGACCTGGGTCCGCAAACTCCGGCACAGGTGGCCGTACGGGAGAGGCTGACAGCCTATACATGGCGGCGACCGCCTATCCTTCTGGCAGCCGCTTTGAGGCGAGCGTCATCGCTGCGGTACACCGTGGTGAAACGAGGACTCGACATACTTTTGTCGTTGCTCCTGATTGTCGTTCTTCTACCTCTTGGTTTATTGGTCGCGCTGCTCGTGAAATTCACGTCTCCCGGCCCGGTGTTCTATTTGCAAGAGAGGAGCGGACGATTTGGAGTTCCATTTCGCATCATCAAGTTTCGTTCGATGTATACCACTCCCCGTCGTGCGGCGGTCATCGAGTTTCGATACGGGCGGCGTGACAATCGGCAAACATTCACGGTGATCAAGCGAGCTGCCGACCCACGCATCACGCCATTCGGGCGTTTGATACGGCGCCTGAGCATCGATGAACTTCCGCAGCTGTTCAACGTGCTGGTTGGCGATATGTCGCTCGTAGGTCCGCGACCGATCGTTGACGCTGAACGACCGATCTATGGGCGGAACCTGCCATATTACGACTTGTTCGCACCTGGCATCACCGGTCTCTGGCAAGTTTCGGGCCGGAGCGATATCGGCTACGAGCAGCGGGTGCTGATGGATCGTGAGTACGCAAGCAGATGGAGCTGCCTGCTTGACTTCAAAATCCTGGCGCGCACGATTCCTGCTGTTCTGACGATGCGCGGAGCATATTGATTTTCGGGCGAAGGGATTTCTTTCTTTTTTGATTTTGACTGCAGCGTAGCACCGATTCGCTGCCGTTCTCATTTTGCAAGTTCGCAAGAATGCTTACCTGTTCGCGCCTTTTGATCGCATTTACGCTTGCCTTTGTCGCAGCGCTGTCTTTCGGACAGGCGGCGAGTTCGCCGCTCTCCACCGACAGCCAGCAACCCGGTACGTCGGAGAGCACAGACTGCGCCTTCGGAGGGGCGGGCTGTGCCTCGTCGTCTCAGGGAGCGAACGACTCGTACGACCTATTGGGTTCGACACCCTCTGTGCCGGGAGTCGGCGTGCCCTCGGCAGGCTCGATGCTCGGCGGGGCAGTCTATACCGACAATGCGGGTGGGGTCGGGCGTTCGGATGAAGCCCGACCGCCACGCATGTCCCCTGTCCGGCCTGCGCCACTCACTGAATTTCAGATGCTTGTGGCCGCTTCTGTCGGGAGGATCGTGCCGATTTACGGAGCCGATCTTTTCGTGAACATGCCGGACACGTTTGCACCGGTCATGCACATTCCCGTGACGCCGGAATATGTGATTGGGCCTGGCGACCAACTGCTCATTCGAACCTGGGGCCAAGTCAATCTGAATCTTCATCTGGTGGTCGATCGTTCGGGATCGATTTACGTTCCACAGATAGGCGAAGTGAGAGTGGCAGGGTTGCAGTTTGGGCAATTGCAAGGATTCCTGAAATCGCAGTTTGCGCCGGTGTACCGGAACTTCGATCTGAATGTGAACCTGGGTCAGCTGCATTCCATCCAGGTGTTTGTTACCGGGCAGGCGCGCCGCCCGGGAAGCTATACGATCAGCTCTCTGAGCACCCTCGTCAATGCGATCTTTGCTTGCGGCGGACCGCAGCCGCATGGTTCGCTGCGCCATATTCAACTGAGGCGTGGAGCAAATCTGATTGCCGATTTCGATCTCTACGACCTGTTGCTCCGCGGCGACAAATCGAAGGATGTTCCGCTTGAAACCGGCGACGTGATTTACTTTCCGCCTGCCGGTGCTGAAGTTGCCGTCGTAGGAAGCGTGTTTCAGCCAGCCATCTATGAAATGCGGGGACACGAGACCGTATCCGACGCGATCGCTCTGGCAGGAGGAGTATCGGCCGTCGCGGATGCTTCATCGCTTGAGATGGAACGCAGCGAAACGCAGGGAAACGGCGCCAGCGCACGGGTGGCAGTGGACGTGTCGATGACATCCACTTCCCTGGCTTCGTCGGTTCAGAATGCCGACATTATTCGAGTTCGTCCCCGCCCGCAGAAGTTCGACAAAACGGTCACGCTGCGGGGCAATGTCGCGAACCCGGGTCGTTACGCATGGCACGAAGGCATGCGGATCCACGACCTCCTGCCCGACAAGCAGGCGCTGCTCACGCCCGGGTACTGGCTCCGGCGCGAGCACCTGGGCCTTCCGGTCGATGACTACCAACCGCTTTTGCCGCCGCTCGACGAGCCGGACGGGCAGGGATCGAATCGTCGCTCAACGGTCACCCCAGAGGATGTTCAGACTTTGGGCAGCGGTCTTTTTCCTCAGATCACCATGGGAGTGCCGGCGGACTCAAACCCGATGCCCGCCAATTCGACGCAGTACTCGTCGCTGGCTGCTTCGACCGACAATTCAAGGGAGTCGGGATCATCTCCCAATGGGAAGGTGAATTCGGCGAAGACAATGCCCATTGAGGAGACGCCGGCAACCCTTGGAAGCGGGCCGCGGCTGGTTACGACGCCGCAGTTCCCGATAGAAACCCAGGTGGTGAAGACCTCGCCGGACATCGACTGGAACTATGCGGTCGTGGAGCGCATCGAGACCGGGACGCTCTCTACGAAGCTTATTCCGTTCAATCTTGGCAAGGCCGTGAATGAACGCGATGCGGAAGCGGACGTGGAACTGAGGCCGGGGGATGTTGTCACCATTCTTTCCGAGGCCGACATCAGGGTGCCGCGTGAGCAGCAGACCAAATATGTCCGGCTGGAGGGCGAAATTGCCCACGCGGGCGTGTATAGCGTGCTTCCCGGCGAAACGCTGCGCCAACTTGTAGTCCGCGCAGGCGGCCTGACGGCGCAGGCTTATTTGTTTGGATCGCAACTCACGCGTGAGAGCACGCAGAAGGAACAACAACAGCGATTGGATGAGTACGTGGCCGCGCTGGCCTATGAAATCGAAGCTTCGGCCTCGAACAAATCGACTTCCGTGGTGAGCGCGACGGAGGCTATGACAACCAACGCGTCGGTGGCCAGCCAGCGCGAGTTGGTCAACAACCTGAAACAGGCGCGGGCGACCGGGCGCATCGTGCTTCATATTCAACCGACCCACGAAACGATTGACTCCATCCCCGATATGCCGCTCGAGGATGGCGATCGCTTCGTTGTGCCGCCTATGCCATCGACTGTCGGGATCGTAGGCGCCGTCTACGATCCAAATTCGTTTGTTTATCAGGCCCATCGCGACGCGGGCGACTATCTGCGGAACGCGGGTGGACCGAATCGAAATGCCGATCGCCGGCAGATATTCATCATTCGAGCTGACGGAACCGTGATCAGCAAACAATCGCTCTCGCATAATTTGTGGAGCAGCGACGCATTCGATCGTGAACCGATTTATCCAGGCGACACGATCGTTATTCCGGAGGCAATCAACAAAACGTCCGTCCTGCGCGGCCTTACCGATTGGTCGGCGGTGTTCTCGCAGTTTGCGCTGGGCGCGGCTGCGATCCAGGTAATCAAGTGAGCGCTCAGAGTCGCGATTTACTCACGAGCAAAACCGTTGCTCTATTGGTTGAAGATTTGGGGTACCAACGATGAATCCGCCCCGTTTTGAGAATTCATTGACAGGCGCACAGATCAAACCCAGCTTGAGCGGCCTTCCGGAGCGAAGGGGCGAGGATTTTTCATGGCTTGACTTCTTTCTGATCCTGGCGCAGCGCAGAAAATTCATTCTCGCTTTCACCGTGATTTGCACCATCGCCGCAGCCGCGGTTTCGCTGGTCTTGCCCGTCGAATACACCGCGACCGTGGTTATTCTGCCACCCCAGCAGAACTCATCGTTTGGTGGATCGCTGGCGATGCAGCTCGCCGGGCTTGGCTCGATGAGCGGTCTGGCTGAGAGCACCCTCGGTCTCAAGAACCTGAACGAGATGTATGTCTCGATGCTCAAGAGCCGCTCCGTCGAGGATGCGGTCATTCAGAAGTTCGGCCTGATGCGCGAGTACCACAAGAAGTATGACGTGGATGCGCGGAAAGCCCTGGAGAAGCACACGGAGATCGACGGTTCGACCAAGGACGGCCTGATCAAGCTTTCGTTTGAGAATCGCAACGCGGAGCGTGCCGCCGCGATCGCGAACGGGTATGTGGACCAATTCCGCAATCTCTCGCAGCATCTTGCCATTACGGAGGCGGCTCAACGCCGCATCATCTTCGACCAGCAGTTGAAAAAGACGAACGATGATCTGGCCAACGCCGAGCAGGCATTAAAAGAGACGCAGCTCAGCACGGGAATGATCCAGGTAGACGCGCAATCGCGGGCATTTATTGAAGCGGCCGCGCATCTTCGCGCGCAGGTAGTGGCGAAGCAGGTCCAGATTGAGGCTATGCGAAGCTACGCGGCGAACGACAATCCGGCGTTGATAGAGGCGCAACGGGAACTGGATGGCCTGAACGCGCAATACAACCACCTGGTTGGAAGCCAGGGCAACTCTTCGGACGATCTGTTCCTGCCGAGGGGGAAGATTCCCCAGGCAGGCCTTGAATACATCCGCAAATTGCGCGACGTGAAGTACTACGAAGCAATCTTCGAGATTCTTGCGCGTCAACTCGAGATTGCGAAACTCGATGAAGCGAAGGAAGGCGGATTCATCCAGGTTGTCGATCCCGCCATGGTTCCGAGCAAGAAGTCCTTCCCCAAGCGGATGCTGATCACGGCCGGCGCGGCGGCGGTGGCGTTGACCCTTGCAATACTTTGGGTCATGTTCCAGGCGGGGCTGGAGAGAATGGCAGCCGCGGATCCAGCCAAACGCGAAAAGCTGATTTTGCTGAGGCAGACGCTCGGACTGCGCAGAGGGCAATCGCAGCCAAATGTGATCCGAGGCCGCAAAGACAAACGCGAAGAAGACCAGTCCATGCGAACGATTTAGATAGAAAGGTCTGCTCGGCGAGAGTCAATGCCGCGCTGCGCAGTTAGAGAATCTGATGATATCGGGAACCGGCGATTCAGTGCCATCGGTTGCAACAGAGTGCATGCCCGCCCCGGCGGGCGTGAGGCGCCGCATCACGACGGTGATCGGGATGGATCGGCCTATTGCGTTCACGGTGATGGGCCGTCTGATCCAGGGGCTGGGCAGCGTGGCGACGGTACTCCTGATCGTTCACTTCCTCACTGCCGAGCAGCAAGGATATTACTACGCACTCTGGAGCCTGGTCGCGCTGCAGAGTGTGTTCGAGCTTGGGTTTTCCTTCGTCATTCTCCAGGTGGCCGCACATGAGCGGGCGCTGGTTGAGATTCATCCTGACGGCGCCATCACCGGGAGTAGTGCGGCTCGCAACCGGCTCGCATCAGCGTTACAGAAGGCGGTGAAGTGGTATCTCGGTGTCGCGGTCATCATGGGAGTTGCGTTGCTGATCGGGGGAATGGAGTTCTTCTCCCTTCATCATGCGGTTGACACGCGCCCGATATGGGTTGGACCACTGCGCGCAACCGTTATAGCCTGCGTCGTGACGTTTTCGATCGGTCCCGTTATTTCTTTCATCGAAGGGTGCGGGCAGGTGGCGGCCGTCTGCCGCATGCGCTTTTTTCAGTCGCTCGCGGGCACTTCGGCTGCGTGGGTTGCGCTGCTGAGTCACCATGGGTTGTTCGCCCCGGGGATGGTCCTTGTTGGCCAGGGCGCCGTTGCACTGGGGTTGATTTATACGCGCCGAGGTTTGTTGTTTCCCCTTTTCCGTCTGCACCCTGGTGAGCAGGGCATCAGCTGGGGTCGTGAAGTCTGGCCGTTCCAGTGGAAGATCGCAGTCAGTTGGCTCTGTGATTATTTTGTCTTTCAGTTGATCACACCGGTCCTTTTCGCATTTCGCGGGCCAGCCGAGGCGGGGCGTATGGGGCTGTCGATGAATATTGTCACCCAGGTGAGTGCGATCATGCTCGCGTGGATGACGACGAAGGCTGCTCCATTCGGCCAATTGATCGCACGCAAACAGCTGCGAGATCTGGACGGCCTGTTTTTTCGCACGATGGAGCAATCCGTGTCGCTCTTCGCCGCCGTGGCAGTCGTGCTGGTTGGGGGCGCCAGCCTGGCTCCGCATATTGCGCCGAAGCTCAGCGAGAGGATTGTCTCCTGGCCGGTTTTCCTGCTGCTGATTCTGACCGCCATGGGAAGCCACATTATTCAAAGCGAAGCCATCTATCTCAGATCCCACAAGCGGGAGCCCTTTCTTGTTCAATCCATTGTGATCGCGCTTTCGATGTGCGTGTCGGTTCTTTTCCTTGCGAGGGCCTCCGGCACCGTCGGCGTTGCGTTTGCCTATTTCCTCGTGCTTGGCGTTGGCGGGAGCATTTCGGCCACGATGATTTTTGTTCGTCAACGGGCCAAAAGGAGATATGCAAAAGCGGCATGAATCATATGCTTTTGGACGCCAAGCCTGAATCCGGCATTTCCGTCGTCATGTGTACCTACAACGGCGGCCGCTATCTGCATGAGCAACTGCAGAGCATCCGTCGACAGACCCGGCTTCCTGCGGAGCTTGTTGTTTGCGATGACGGATCGACCGACCAGACGCTGTCGATTCTCCACGAGTTCGCCGCTGCAGCGCCATTCGCGGTGCGAATTGTGCACAACAGCACAAGGATGGGGTCGACGGCCAACTTCGATCAGGCAATCAGGCTCGCGCAGGGTGCGTTTATCGCTTTGTGCGACCAGGATGACCGCTGGAAGCCAGAGAAGCTCGAGCGGCTGGGGTATCTTCTCGAGAAAGATCGAAATCTGGGAGGGGTCTTCTCGAACGCCTCCCTGATCGGCGCTGATTCCGAAACGATTGGGGGAGATCTCTTCGCAGCGCATTGCTTTCTGCCAGCAAAGCAAAGAGCCTTTCGCGAGGATCCGGTTTCAGTTTTCCTCAAGCATTGCGTGGTCTGTGGGGCAACGCTCATGTTCCGGTCGTCACTCCGGCAGTACATTCCGCTGATCCCCCGGTCATGGGTTCACGATGCATGGTTGGCGTGGATGATTGTGCTGCATTCGAGGCTGGAGTTTACGACCGAAGCTTTGATTGATTACCGCGTGCATGCCGGTCAACAGATCGGCGTGGGAGGGGCACTGGCATCTGCCGCCGCACCAACGACGCGCGAATCCTGGCGCGAGCACTATCGCAGAGTGGCCGGCCAATATCTCGAACTGCGCAACTATCTCATCGCCTCAGGCGCGGGACAGTGGGAGAAGGTACTCGGCCATATCAACCGCAAGATCGCGTTTCTCGAAATGGAAGCGGGTCTGTCCACAATCATGGCTGTGCGCACGCTTGAGATTGTCCGGCGCCTGCCGGAATACCTTCGATATACGAGAGGTCTCGGGGCAATTCGCGATGACACTCTGATGGACTAGCGCGTGCGCCAGAGCAATTGCGTCCGGCAGCAGATGAATCATTTGAGGTACCGATAAGATTGAGGAACGGAGCTTGACGCGACACCAAAGATTAATCGAGAAGACAATACGCTCGCGGAGCGATCTGCCTTTGTTCTGCAACCCAGTTTGTCTCTTCTTTCTGAATTGGGTCGCGATGCTGATTACGCTCAGCCTTCAGATCACATACGTCAGCTATCCAGATCTCTGGCTGCCGGTGGGGCTCTTCACCCTTTCATCATTCGCGATGCTTGGCGGATACTATGCCACCAAGCTTCTTCTGCGTCGCGACACTGTCGCCGAAAGAGAACCTACCAACTTCCTTCTGGATACCCGCCGGCTTACGCGTCTGAACCTGGCCTTTTGCGCGGTCGCGATGATGATCATTCTTTTCAACTGGGTGAAGGAAGGGCCGCCTCCGGCCATTGGAGATCCCACGTCGTACCTTACCTATGGCCGATTCAGGCAGGTACTCTTTCCGCTTCTCACAGTGATCACCGTGAATGCGTTCCTGGATCGATCACGCCTCAGGAAGCTACTTTTTGCCGGATTTGGCATGTTCTGGCTCGCCATCTACATCACGCGGGGGCTGATGGTCCTTACTTTTCTGGAGGTGTTCTTTGTCGTTGTGCTGACCTCCAAAATGAGCAGAAGGAAACTATATGCTTTGTCTCTTGCGGGAGTCGCCATTGTGGTGACCGGAGCAACCCTTATTGGGAACATACGCACCGCACATGCGGTATTTCTCGCCTTCCTGCAGATTCGCCAGAAATACGTGGACTGGCCGATGGCATCGTTATGGCTAACTTCGTATATCTCGATTCCTTTATCAAACTTGTGCTGGATGCTGAAAACGATTCCGTATCACGGTCCCACCCTGGCCTTCATCTATCCTCTTCTGCCGTCATTCATTGCACCTGTCGATCCGCACCTGGCAATTCATAGCGACCTGCGGATCATCGATGGCGCGAGTACATACCTGGCCAATTACGTACTCGACTTTTCTTACCTGGGAGCCTACATTCCGAACATTCTGATCGGGTCGGCCTCAGCATGGGTGATGGAGCGCGGACTGCCGCGCCAGTTTTTGGTTGCCATCATCTTTCTCACATGTATTTCATTCATCTGTTTCAGCGACATGTTTGCTCCGCTGTCAACAATCATCCAGGTTCTGATTCAGTCGATGGTTCAACGGAAATGCTTTCGTTGGGAGCCGGCGACTTCAGGAGAGGTATAGCCTGATCAACCGTCTCGAATCTCGCAGTGAAAATGGGACCAAGCCATTTACAGCGACTGCGGTCATCGTGCTGTATGGCATCGCGCCGGAGGAGTCTGCCAGTGTTCGCACGTTTCTTGAGGCCCTGGAGTGTCTCCCTGCCGGCTTCGGCCAGGTGGAGTTGATTGTCTGGGATAACAGCCCCCACGCGCAGCACGGCGCAATTCCTCGAGGCGTCGAATACATTCATGACTCGCGCAACCTGGGTCTCGCCAACGCGTACAATCGCGCGGTGGAGGCAGCCATTCAACGCGGCTCCGAATGGCTGATCACGCTGGATCAGGATACGGAGGTTCCGTCGAGTTTCCTGGTGCAGATGGCCCGCGCGGCGCGCGAGGCAGCGCAATTCGCCGGGGTTGCGGCGGTTGTTCCGCTGGTTTTCTCAGGGACACAGATCCTGTCGCCCAATCGATTTGTTCTTGGTGCGATTCCGCGATGGTATCGCGCCGGCGACTCTCGATCGCCGCAAGACCGTCTATTCGCGTTCAATTCGGGAGCGATGATTTCCGTGAGGACGCTAGAACAGGTGGGAGGGTATTCGCCCTGGTTCTGGCTCGACAACAGCGATTCGAAGTTGTTCCGCAGCTTGCACGAGCATGGTAAGCGCGTGTTTGTTGCCGAGCAGATCGCGCTGCAACACAACTTCTCGCTCAAGGACATGGAAACTCGCATGAGTCCGCAGCGCTACCGGCACACCCTCTTGTCCGAATCGGCGTTCTGGGACTGGAACATGAATTGGCTTGCGGGGTGCGAGAGGACGGCCCGACTGGGGCTGCGCACTGCGCGTCAATGGGTTCGCGGCGAATCGCGCGAGCTCCGCATGATTTCGTGGAAGGGATTCAAGAGGCGGCTCGCCACCACCCGCCATGAGCGGCTGAGGGAGTGGCGCCACTCCACCGCGAAGCAGATGGGGAGCGGTTTGGACGAATGTGCTCTTCGACCGCGACCGAAACGCGTCTCGGTGTGCATGGCCGCGTACAACGGCTCGAAATTCATCGAACAGCAGTTGCGTTCGGTACTCGATCAATTGAGTGTTCACGACGAAGTTGTGATTGTGGACGATGGTTCGCAGGACGACACCGTCCGCTTGATCGAGCAAATGAAGGATCCCAGGATCAGGCTCCTGCTGCACCGTTCGAACCGGGGAGTTGTGGCGACTTTTGAGGACGCGCTGCGATGTGCCAGCGGGGAATTCCTGTTTCTGTGCGACGACGATGATATCTGGCCTGCGGGGAAGGTGGAGCGTTTCCTGAAGGCATTCGGAGAGAACCCCGACGCAGCCGTGGTGATCAGCGGGGTACGGGTAATCGACGAAAATGGCGCAACCCTCACCGACTCGCCGTTCATCAGGCGATTTGTGCCGGGCTTCTGGAAGAACCTGATCAAGAATCACTACCAGGGATCTGCGATGGCGATGAGAGCTTCGCTGCTGGGGCGCATCTTGCCATTTCCGAAGAGCCGGTGGTTCGTGCACGACGCCTGGATCGGGACGCGCGCCGAGCTACTCGGCACCCAGGTTGTTTTCATTGATGAAGACCTTTTGCTTTATCGGCGGCACTCACAGAATGTGACGCGCAAGCACTCTGTGCTGCGGGCGATTCAGGCGCGGATAGAACTGCTCGCCGCCCACGCGAACTACCTGTTGCATCAAGCAACCCGCTAGAGGCGTTTTGATTTGAACGGAGGCCGTGCGGAACATCCGCGCGGCCGGGCCGCATTGCTATCATGAACACCCATCTTCCGACCTTTGCGCTGATCGTGCCCACTTACAACGCCGCATCCTGCTGGCGGGCGCTGCATGACGGCATCGTTGCCCAGAATACGAGGCCGGATCGGGTGCTGATTCTCGACTCGTCATCGCCCGACGGGACGGGCGAAATGGCCCGGAAGGCCGGATTCGAACTGATCACGGTTCGTAAGGAGGATTTTGACCACGGCCTCACGCGGCAGATCGGGGCCGAGTCAGCATCCGACACGGACGTCCTGCTCTACATGACGCAGGACGCGGTGCCGGCCCACTCGGAAGCATTCAGCAGGCTGTTGGCTGCCTTTCGTGATCCGGAACTCGGAGCCGCGTTCGGCCGTCAACTACCGCGCAGCGAAGCGCGTCCGATTGAAGCGCATGCTCGGCTTTTCAACTATCCGACGGAGTCGCGAATCCGGAGCCTGGAATCACGGCGGCAGCTGGGGTTCAAGACCATTTTTCTGTCGAATTCATTCGCGGCTTATCGCCGAGGAGCATTGATGAGCGTGGGTGGATTTCCCGGGGGCGCGCTGTTTGGCGAGGACACGATGGTGGCGGCGCGACTTCATGACGCGGGTTGGAAGACTGCGTATGTTGCCGAGGCTCAAGTCTGCCACTCGCACGACTACACGCTCGCGGAGGAGTTCCGTCGCTACTTCGATATTGGAGCGTTTCACGCGCGCGAGAAATGGCTCATCGAGCGGTATGGCACGGCAACCGGCGAGGGAAGGCGCTTTGTGACTTCGGAGATGCGGTACCTGCTTCGGCATGATCGATTTGCCATTCCTTACGCCATGGCTCGAACCATTGCCAAGTACTTTGCCTACCAAGCCGGTAAACGCGAGCATCGGTTCTCAACGAATCTCAAGTTGCGTCTCGGATTCAATCGCGAATTCTGGCGTCGCGCCGCCGCGCCGCGGGCAGCATCGAATCCTGACATGAACTGATAAGAGCGCCTTCGTAATTTGCTGAGACCTAACAAATGAACTCATCCAATTCCATCCTCGTGACGGGCGGCGCCGGCTTTATCGGGTCGAACTTCGTTCTGCAATGGGCAGCGGAAGACGATTCTCTGGTCGTCACCCTTGATCTGCTCACGTACGCCGGCAATGCGGCTAACCTCGCTTCGCTCGGGGCAAAGGGGCGTCACATTCTGGTGCAGGGTGACACATGCGATGCAAATCTCGTCGCCACCTTGCTGCGCAGACATCGCCCCCGGATTGTCGTCCATTTCGCTGCAGAAAGCCACGTCGATCGCTCGATTTCGGCGCCCGACGCTTTTATTCGCACCAATGTGTTCGGTACATTCACACTTCTCGAACAGGCGAAGGCCTATTGGTCAGAGCTCGATGAAACGAGCCGGCGCGGCTTCCGGTTTTTGCATGTTTCAACCGACGAGGTATATGGCTCCCTCGCGTCCGACGCCCCGCCTTTTTCAGAGCGCACGCCTTATGCGCCGAATAGTCCGTACGCGGCATCCAAAGCGGCGTCTGATCATCTTGCAAGGGCTTACTTTCATACTTATGGCCTACCCACTATCACAACCAACTGCTCAAACAACTACGGACCCTACCAATTTCCTGAAAAGCTGATTCCACTCATGATCCTCAACTCAGCCGAGGGCAAACCACTTCCCATCTACGGCGATGGAAAGAACATTCGCGACTGGCTGTTTGTTGAGGATCACTGCGAAGCACTGCGGATGGTCCTGGAGTGCGGAAGACCGGGAGCCAGCTACAACATCGGCGGAAAATGCGAGCGAACGAATCTGCAAGTGGTGATCGCGATCTGCGATACGATGGATGAACTTGTACCTCGCCCGAACGGCTCAAGCCACAAGAGCCTCATCTCCTATATCGCCGATCGCCCCGGCCATGATCGACGCTATGCCATCGACAGTTCTCGAATCGAGAGCGAACTGGGCTGGCGACCGCGAATGCAGTTCGAGGAGGGCCTTCGCAAGACCATCATGTGGTACCTCGAGAATCGGGCGTGGGTCGAAGACGTTCGAACGGGAGCTTACAAGGATTGGATTCGCACTAACTATGAAGAAAGGGTAATGCAGTGAAGGGGATCATCTTAGCCGGCGGTTCAGGTACCAGGTTATATCCGGTTACTCATGTGACTTCAAAGCAGCTTCTGCCTGTCTATGACAAGCCAATGATCTATTATCCGCTGACGACGCTGATGTTAGCGGGAATACGCGAGATCCTGATCATCTCGACCCCGCGCGATATAGGCCGCTTTCATGATTTGCTCGGCGATGGAAGCCAGTGGGGAATCAGCCTGAGTTATGAAGTGCAGCCGAGTCCCGATGGCCTGGCCCAGGCTTTTCTCATTGGACGGGAGTTCGTGGCAGGGTCTCCATGTGCGCTGGTGCTGGGCGACAACTTGTTTCATGGCCAATCCTTTTCCCGTCAATTGAAGGAGGCCGCATCGCTCAAGCGGGGCGCAACCGTGTTTGCCTATCCGGTTCAAGATCCGCGAAGCTACGGCGTCATTGAATTCGATGAAGCGGGAAAGGCAATCAGCCTGGAGGAGAAACCCAAGATTCCGCGGTCGCGGTATGCCGTCACGGGTCTCTATTTTTATGATCACAACGTGGTCAACCTGGCGTCGACCCTTAAGCCCTCGGCACGAGGGGAACTCGAAATTACCGACCTGAATCGTTTATACATGAATGCAGGACTGCTGAACGTGGTGGTCATGAGCCGCGGGATGGCCTGGCTGGACACAGGTACACACGACTCGCTCTTTGAGGCCGCCGCATTCGTGCAGACACTTCAGCGCCGCCAGGGACTTATGATTGCCTGTCCTGAAGAGATCGCTTACCGGCTTGGCTACATCACGCCTGACCAGCTTGAAGCACTGGCGCAGAAGGTGCGGAAGAGCGCCTACGGAGAGTACCTGCTGTCGTTGCGCAACGAGGTCCCAGCCCCGACTGAGGCTGTCGCTCTGTGAAGATCAATGAGACATCCTTACCCGGCGTCTTTCTGCTGACTCCGACGATCCATCGCGATGATCGCGGGGCTTTCTGGGAGACCTGGAATCGGGCGGGGATGAAAGAGGCGGGACTTCCGACGGAGTGGGTCCAGGATAATTTTTCTCTTTCGTCGTTGCATGTGGTTCGCGGCATTCATTACCAGGTCGAACGTCCGCAGGCGAAACTGGTTCGCGCGACGCGTGGCGTCCTGCTCGATGTGGCAGTCGATCTGAGGCGCAGTTCTCCCCATTTTGGCCGACACACCGCTGTACAGCTCACAGCCGAAAACGGGGAGATGCTCTACATCCCGGTTGGTTTTGGGCACGCTTTTCTCGCGCTGAGCGAAGCAGTGGGGTTGTCGTACAAGCTCACCGACTACTACTATCCGGCCGGCGAGCGAACCATTATCTGGAATGATTCCTCGCTTGCAATTCCATGGCCGATTGCCGCGGATCAAGCGATTCTATCGGAGAAGGACCGCAAGGGCCTGCCGCTGAAGGACGCCGAGGTATTTGCTTGAGCGCGAAACCGCGAATTCTGCTGTTGGGAGGATCGGGCCAGCTCGGTCATGAGCTGCACCATATGTTCGTCGGGCGCGGCGAGGTGGTTGCACCCAGCCGTAGTCGCGCTGATCTTGCAAACCCGCAGTCGATTCGCGCGATTATCCGTGGATCGAAACCTGATGTGGTCCTGAATGCGGCGGCCTACACGGCGGTCGACCGTGCGGAATCGGAATCGGAATTGGCCATGGCGATCAATGGAACGGCTCCTCGTGTGATGGCCGAAGAGGCTGCGCGGTCGAATGCGATCCTGGTGCATTACTCCACAGACTACGTCTTCAATGGAGCCAAATCCGGGGCATGGACTGAAGATGACGCTCCTGATCCACTGAACACCTATGGCCGGACAAAGCGTGAAGGGGAAAAGGGGATCGAGGAGACCGGGGGCGCGTATCTCATCTTCCGCACAAGCTGGGTTTATAGCGCTCGCGGGTATAATTTTCTGCTGACCATGCTGCGGCTTGGCGCGACGCGACAGACCATCGATGTGGTCGACGATCAGTTTGGTGCGCCCACCTCGGCTCGAAGCGTGGCGGCGGCCACCCGAAACATCCTCAACGGCATCTTTGACGGCCGCTATGGGTCGCAATCCGAATGGGCCGGGCTCTATCACATGACCTGTTCCGGCAAGACCTCATGGTTTGGCTTTGCGAGAGCCATTTTTGCGCAGCAGAGCAGGCCGGGGGCCAAAGCGCCCGCTATTCACCCGATCCCCACCGCCCAATATCCCACTCCTGCAAGACGTCCCGCCAACTCGGTCCTCTCGAACGAGAAGCTCCTCGCTCGTTTCGGCGTACAGCTCGATTCCTGGGAAGCTGCCATGAAACCAGTGATGCAGGAGCTTGCCGCCTTCGAAATCCAACCGGCCTGACTTCTCATGATTCGAAAATCGAGAAGGGAGTCGTGTGTCTCGAGAGGCCGGATTTTCTCTGGAATGAAATGGCGGAGAGGGAGGGATTCGAACTATCGGTCCGCACTGATTCCAGGCAACTTGCTGATTGTCAATGACGCTAAAAACGCTCAAGACTGCCAATACGCGGAATCTAGGTACGCTACAAGTACACAAGATTCTCGTCTAGTCCGGAGCGCCAAGGCCGATGCGCCGTTTCTTTTTGCAGATGGGGCACACCGCCACCACTCTCGAATGGTGAGCGCTTGGCACTTTTGCTTGTCGTGCGACCGGCTCCCAACTAATCAAAAACAGCGCATTATTACAGTTTGTACAGCGCAGCTGACTGCTTTGCTCGTCCACCTTCTTCCATCGCACCTTCTTTTTTCCCGCCATCGCGCTTTCCTCCAACTTAAGGATCAGCGATCCCGCCTCATCGCTTCATTACCGCTTCAACAATTCCCTCAATATTGAGTTTCCCGTCCGCCATCAATTTGAGCAACCGGGCGCGCGGAAATCTACACCGCACTCCGTTCGGCAGCTCGGCGATAAAGACCTCTCCGTTCTCCTCTGACCTCTCGATGTCGACACGGACACCCTGATTCGCCAATCTTGCCATCACTGCATTCATGTCGCTATCCACTGAGGCCCTTTCTCACGGAACCCTGAGTAGATGAGAAAGGGCGGCCGATTAGCCGCCCCGCTCGTCAGATCATATGCGCGCGGATGAACCGCTCGCGTTCGCTCTCGGAAATCATGAACGTCTCAAACCGTCGCTTGCCCCGTTTTTTGGCTCTTGGAAAGCGGAATGCTTTCAATTCCCCCTGCCTGATCCACCGGCGCACCGAATCAACGCTCACGCGTTTGCTTCTGAACGAAGCCGCGAACTCATCTACCGCATACCACCGCTCACTTGAATCCATATCCGTCTCCAGATGTGAACTCTCCGTACCCTTGCGGGCACGATCAGTGAGCTATCGCCGAACGTCGTTCAAGCGTGACTCCAGGAGCCTGCCGGACCGGCCTTCGCCGACATCCCCCTACCCTTTCGGGTAGGAGGCTGGGTCGCAGTATAGCACCGGTGCTAGAATACCTGTGACTTCCCCCGACTGGTATTCGAATACAAGTTAGCCCGGAGCTGGATATGCTTGTATTTACTCGTGTTACTGGTGAGCCGCCCAGTCCCTCTCCTACCGGAGGGCATCTTCTGTTTCTTCGTCTCTCTCTCGTCCTATCGTACTCGTTCGTTCCTCATTCACCCTATCGGGCTATCGCAGAAGATGCCCTCCGCTCGCGCTCGCCCCTGTCGGGGTACGCCTATCGGCTAGGACTGGGCGGCGACTGATCATGCTCATGGACGCCCAAGAGGACAGGAGCAATAACTCGGTCTCAATATTTCTTATCGTTGCGGGCTTCGCGCTGCTCCTCGTCGCCACGATCCTCATATTTGAATCAAGATTCCTCTATGGAATCCTCCTCGCAATCGTCGCATTGATGGTCGGCCTCATCGGTTTCAACCGCATCGAGGAAGCGAACCGTCCAGCCCCCCAGCTTTATTGGGGAAGAGACACGGTGCTTTTCGATTCGGAGACTAAGATGGGAGCCCCTTTCTACGTCCATTTCGAGATCAATTGGCTGCCCGGCCCAGGACCGGCATCGACACTCGAAATAATCCAAACCCGGATTCAGAAGTGGCTTTTCGAGTATGGCTCCAAGATCAACGCTCTTCCCAATGATGCAATGACCGAGATCGAGAATGCGATTCGCGTCGCCCTCCCGAGCCTTGAAGAAGAACTCGGCCTTGAGCAAATCAAAGTAAATGTCATCAGGGCAAAGGTCGGCCGTTCGGGACCCCAAACCGGATTCCATCAGGGAGTGTGACGTGGCGTCCCAGAATCTCTCGACTGTGAAGCGAATATTCATCCTTCTTTTCGTTCTCGTCATCCTCGTTGCAGTTATTAGAGCCGCAAGTCTGAAGATTTCCCAATGGGAGCACGGGAAAGATGCTCCGCAGGCCGGTGCATCTGCTCAACCCATCCAGGCTCAAACCTCCATCCCTGAAGCCCAAAAAGCGCCGGCGATCCCGAAGCCACCACCTCTGAAAATCGAGACCATCAATCCGACGTCCAGCGGAACTGCGGATTACAGCCTCGTGCTACAGGAATGCCACCATTCGGGGGACCGCATCCTCTGCTCGGGTCAGATCACGAACATGACTGACGCAACGATTAATCTGCTGTTAAGTGACAGTTCCGCGGTGGACAATGAAGGCCATGGGTTCTTCATCGCTACATTTGGCGGGGGCTTTGTTTTCGATGGGGGCGGTCCGCTTGCGGGCCATCTCATGCCGAACGTCCCCACGAGATTCATTGTCACGGTTAACGACGCGCACCAAAACGTCAAATCTTTGAACCTGTGGTTGAATGCGATACGGGCAAATGGCAGCCGGAACGAAACTTTCACCTTCGAAGGAGTTCCAGTCCAATGACCTTCAAACCATCATTTACGTCCCAATTGCCGAAGAAGACCTTCCTCGAAGGAAAGAATCTCAAGCCGTTCTTAGAATATGAAACAATCGCTCCTTCGGTTGAGATACCGGAGATTCCTCATTCCATCCGTAATTACCACACGAATATCATCGGCAATATTGGTGTCGGAAAGTCAACCTTGATCGCCTGGTGGGCTTTTAAAGACATCCTTTCAGGGTATGGTCCGGTTTGTGTTATTGATCCCAAGGGAGACCTCGTGCGGGATCTCATGCGCGTAATTCCTGACGATCGGATAGACGACTGCATTTTCGTCGACATTAACGATCCCGCCCCATTGGATTTTATGCGCTGTGCCCCTGGCAACGAAGATGATGTCGTTCACGATCTGAAATTTATGCTTATGGGAGAGGCAACGGACAGTGTCACATACCCCTTCATCAATAAGAACATCGAAAATCTGCTCTTCTCCCTCATCGACGCCAATAAGCATCCGGATCTTCGGAAAGAAGAGCACCGTCACCTCCGCTGCACCTTTCTTGACGTCGCAGAATTCTGGGAAGACGAAGACCGCCAAAAGTTCATCATCGATCACATCACCAACGAGAAATTGCGCAGAACATGGAAAAAACTTCCGAGCGAAAACGATCGCGAGAAGATAATCGCACGCATCAATCCCTTCATCAGGAGTTCAACCCTCTCGAAGATTTTTGGCGATCCCAACCCGCGGCTCGACATAGATGAGATCATCAGACAGAACAAAATCCTTCTCGTAAGCGTTCCCGTGGAAAAGCGCGGCTCGGCAGCATACGGGAAATTCCTTATGGCGAAGATCCAGCATGCCATGTTTTCCGTTGAGGACCAGAGCAAACGAATACCGCTATTTCTTTATGTCGACGAATTCCAAAACTTCCCTACATCGGAAAACTTTCACCGAGTTGTTGATATGGGACGGGGCTTTCTCTTGTGCTTCACCCTTTCCGTCACACGACTTGATCTTCTCACCCCCTCAATGATCTCAGCTCTTGGCATCATCGGCTCTTATGTCGTCCTTCAAATGAATGTGAACGATCGTTCCTTTTACGAGAAAAAGGTCTGTCGCGATGATCCGAACAAAGATCTGCGCGAAAAGGAGAGGCAGGCTGCCATTGATTTGCAGCTTTGCCCTCCGGGCGATTCCCGAGATCGCTTGCAATTCAAGTGGAATGCACTTCAAGAAATGGTAAAGAAACTTCCGCCTGCGCCCGTATCCACGGAGCAACTCGCCGACCTCAACAAATTCCAAGCTATATACAAGATCGGTGATGCACCATCCGTTATCCAGCCAACGCCAACCCCGATGTCGAAGATCCTTACCGACAGGGAGAAGCAAAAAGTACAAACCATTATTGAACAAAGCAAGATTTATCGCAGTTCATACGCAGAAAGCAGCACAAAACGCAGTGGGGACAACGCCTCTTCCAATACCAGCCAAAATCCTCATACTGAGGGAAATGGCAAGAAGGACGAAGACATCCCCGGCTCCGGCGCAGTTTAGGTGGAACAATTCCCGGCAAAAGGCAATTGAGCTCCTCCAGGAGTACTACCTGCTCCGGGTGAATGATTTCGTATCCCTCACGAAGGCTCGTCAGGATGAGAACGCCCGGCGCTCGATACAGAACATCCTCCAGGCGCTCCTCGCGAAACGGTACATCGGGCGGCTCCGCTATTTCGACGATACCGCCGAGCGCGCGACGATCGTCTACGCCTATTTCCTGAACGACTCCGGCGCGGCGCTCCTCGAAGATCCGGCAGCCGCGTTCACCAAAGAATCCCAGCTCATCCCGCGCCACGAGATCGAGATCACCCAGTTCCACATGCACCTCAAACGTTGGACCGACAAGTGCGGCCTCATCCTTCACTGGCGCCAGCCGAAAATGGACCACGGAAAAACGATCAATCCTGATGCGTATTTCGGCATCGAGGACCCGAAACTGCCGGTCGGAAAAAACACCTTCCACTATTTCCTTGAAATGGAGCGCTCGCCGCTCGGGAACTACAAGAACGGCGAACCATCAATCATGCGGAAGCTCGCAAAGTATTACGAGCTCTATGACTCATCTGATTGTGAGAAGCAGTGGGGCTTCCGGAAATTCCGCGTCGTCACCGTCGTCCGCAACGCGGACAAAATGTATAACCTCTGCAAGCTCATGAGCGAGAAGTTCTCGCACCGCATGTTCTGGATGACGACGGAGCCGCTCTTCAGGGAAAACATCGGTGGCGAGATATTTCACACTCCCAAAGATTGGCAAAAAATCGCCTATTCGTTTACTACGCTATAAATAAACCAGCCCACGTCTGGGTGGTATGCTGGCGGACATGAAATGTCCTCACTGTAGCATTGGAATCCACGATTACTTCTCCCAAGCGCCGCCCGTCACATTTAACAACGGTCAGGTTTGGAAGATGTCATACCTTACTTGTCCCGAATGTAAGAGAGACATTATCTATCTGGAAAGCTATAGAGCGCCCAATCCACAAGGTGCTAACCGCAGGGACATCGTTCCACGTTTTATGGCTTTTCCTGCCAACGTGTCGTCGCGTCCCCTTCCCGCTGAAGTTCCCGATCCTTACAAAAAGGACTTTGAAGAGGCAGTTGCGGTATTCCCTCTGAGCGCAAAGGCGAGTGCTGCCTTAAGTCGCCGCAACCTCCAGGCTATACTGAAGAACAAGGCGAAAACGACGAAGAAGGATCTAGCTGATCAAATCGAAGAAGTGATCGCTTCCGGAGGCCTCCCATCTCACATCCAGGAGGGCCTGGACGCGGTGCGAACCACAGGAAATTTTGCAGCCCATCCGATTAAGTCCACGTCGACTGGTGAGATTGTCGAGGTCGAGGCAGGGGAGGCCGAATGGGATCTCGACGTTCTCGAATCGCTTTTCGACTTCTATTTCGTACAGCCGGCGCTCACGGCAAAACGCCGCGCGGCGCTAGAAGCAAAACTCAAAGATGCCGGCAAACCACCACTTAAGGGATAGGATACCTCGACATCTTCCGCCAATCACCCATAATTAAACCAATCGCGCGAAAGCGCGGGATGCCCCTCATTCTCGCTCCCTCGCACATGGCTTTAGGCCGCGAGAGGAGCGGGGACGGCGGGTTGTTGCATTGGTAGTCCAGTAGGGGGCTGGGGCGGTCTGTAAAACCGTTGGCGGCTTGTCCCTCCCGTTGGTTCGACTCCAACCCAATGCACAGATGCAACTCCCACTCGGCTATACCCAGACCATCGGCGGCCAAAAGTCTTTCACGATCGATCTCGATCGAAGCCAGTTTAGACATGGCTGGCTCCTCGGAAAGTCAGGGACTGGCAAGTCAACGCTCTTGAGAAATGTCATCGTCGCGGCGTTACGTGAGCAAATAGGTGTCGCTGTAATCGATCCGCACGGGGACTTGATTTACGACGTATTCAATTACCTCCCGCAGGACCGGCTTGAGGACGTCGTCTACATCGACCCGGAGAACGACCGGGCGCCGGATCTCGGCATATTCGACCATCCGGACAAAGAGAAGGCCGTTCAGGCGTTCATGTCGCTCATGGAGGCGCATTCAGGTCGGGGATGGGGACCGGAAACCGCCCATATCCTTCGCGGTGCCACCGACGCTGTGCTTGAGCTCGAAAAGCATCCGAGCATTTTGCATATCTACAAGGTCCTTGCCCGTGACGAGTACGCGAAGGAGCTGATGGGTCGAAGCGAGAATCCCCTCGTCCAAGATTTCTATAAGCAGTATTTCGAGGATCTGAAGCCCCAGGAGCGCGCGAGGAACTTCTCGCATCCCCTGAACAAGGTTGAGGAACTGCTGCGCCCAGGCCTCCGGGAGTTCCTCTCTCAGCATCGGCATCTCAGCTTCAATGGCATCATGGACCGGCAGAAAATCCTGCTCTGCCGGATTCCCAAAGGCCTCATCGGCGAGCGGCCGGCGAAGGTGCTTGGATCGCTCATTCTTTCGAAAATCAACCTCGCGTCCTTCCGGCGGAAAAAACGGAACCGGCAATTCCTCGTCGTGGTGGACGAGGTCCACAACTTCACCGACGGCATCGACTTCGAATCGATGTTGGCAGAGGGGCGCAAATTCGGCATCCATTATCTATTTGCGACGCAAACGACTCAACAGATGCGCGACGAGGAACGCCGGATATTCAATGACCGGATTGCATTCGGGAACACATCCCACATCTTCTCGTTCCGGGTGTCCGGCGACGATTCCGAGAAGATCGCGCTCAACTTCGGCGACAAGGACATCGCCGAATCGCTCGTGAAGCTGCAGAATTACCATTTCGTCTCGTTCAGCATGCACGAGAACGCCCCGGTCCTCAGTGATCCGGTGGAGCTCATCGATAAGCCGGACATTGTCGGCGACGAGGTCTCAGCGCGGAAGGCGATCGAGTGGGCCAAAGCGAATACCGGCACCGAAAAACCCGAGATCGAAAAGCAGATTTCCCGGGCGCTGCGTAAGTAGCGTTTCGTGCGGCTGTACTCTTCAGTGCCTCACGCCGCATTATTAAAACCGTGGATTCCGAAATGGACACGCGCAGCGACGGACATGTTCGAGGTCCACTCTGAGCGAAGGCGGGGTGAAAGCACTAATCACTCACAAAATCCATGAATACAAATTCGAATCTTTCGTTGGCGAACAGGAAACAGCTTGCCGACATGTTGGGTAATCAATACGGAGGGCCGCGTCAAAAGGCGCGCGAACGGTTCCGTCAGAAGGAGCGCGATCTCAGGACTTCGCTTGTGAATGAGCTCGCGGAAAAAAAGGGAGCGCTCAAAATTGCGGCTCAGATCGAGGCTGCTCAAACGAAAATCGGGGATCTCAAGCGAGAGCTCGAAATCCTCGGGTTCGAGTTCGACAGCTCCGGCCTGGATCTCAATGGTGGGAATTCCCTTGGTCTACGCCGGCTCATCAGCGAGCGGATTGCCAAGGAACTCGGCACCGAAGACGCACTCGACGCCCGCTTTGACAGCACCCAAATAGCGATGATGACGGTCGCATCACTCGAAGACG
>DATGFX010000003.1:0-1558 GCA_035308825.1 Occallatibacter sp.
GCCTGAATGTTGTCAGAATCAATCCCGCTCGGCGGCTCTACGAGCGTCTTGGTTTCCGAGTCACGCATGAAGATGATCGCAAATTCTATATGAAGCGCGACCCCGATCACGTTGGACGCTCATCGAATTGAACCGCTACCACCCTATCGGGTGACGGGCATACCGGAACGTGAAAACAGCATGGCATTGCGCAGCTACAATGAACTTGCCCTGTCCAGTACGATCCGCACGCTTCGCCGTCATCTTCAGATTCCCATGCCTGCTTGCCCAGTGTGAAAATTTACTTTTAACCGTCGATTCACGCTGCATTCACCCTTGCCCTCCGACCCTTCGCTAGAGTTTTTCACTCAGTAGTCACCCCAAGGAGGATTTCCAGATGCATTTGCTCCGTAGATTCTTGTCTTCAGCCCTGGCTGCATCGCTTGTTACGATGCCGCTCTACGCCGTCCCAAAGCCACCGGACAAAGGCGACAACGGTGATCACGGCAATGAAATTCGCCACGTTCTTCTCATCAGCGTCGACGGCTTGCACGCGCTCGATCTTTCCAACTACGTCAGCAGTCATCCTGCTTCCACGCTTGCCTCACTCAGCTCGCACGGAATCACCTACACGAACGCAAGCACTTCGCAACCCTCCGACTCATTTCCCGGCCTCGCATCGCTTGTCACCGGCGGCTCGCCGGCCACCGTCGGCCTCTGGTATGACGTCACCTACAACCGCGCTCTTTCTCCACCCGCGCAAACCACCTCATTGCCCATCACCGGAGGCCCCAGCCTGTGCCCCAGCGTCGTTGGCACCGCAATGGCCTATGACGAATCCATCGATTTCAATCTGACCCTGCTCAACGGCGGCGGCGGCATCAACCCAAATTTCCTTCCGCGCGACCCGGCCAAAAATTGCGCCCCGGTTTTCCCGCATCAATACCTCAAGGTCAACACGATTTTTGAAGTCGTCAAAGCCAATCGCGGCACCACGGCCTGGGTCGATAAGCACCCCTCGTATGAATGGACGAATGGCCCCAGCGGCGCAGGTGTCGATGATTTTTACGGACCGGAGATCAACTCAAATCCCGTCGCGCTTCCGCAGTTCCCGGGTTGCAGTCCGGTTCCCTTGGTCGACAACACTTTCGACGACGGCTGGACTACCGATTTCCGCAACATCAAGTGCTACGACTTGCTCCACGTGCAGGCTGTTATCAACCAGATCGATGGCTTCACGCACGATCGCTCCAAGCGCGCCGCAGTCCCCACACTTTTCGGCTTCAACTATCAGGCGGTCAGCGTCGGAGAAAAGCTGAAGAGCGGCCCCCTCGTGACAAACGGGCCGGCGGTAAATGGCGGCTATCTAGGCGTTCTCGGCGAACCCGCCCCGGGCCTCGCTTCTGAGCTTGATTTCGTCGACCAAACGCTTGGAAAGATCGTCGCCGAACTGAAGAGCCAGAGCGTCTACAATTCCACTTTGATCGTCATCTGCGCCAAACACGGCCAGTCGCCGATCGACCACTCAAAACTGCACCCCATCGGCAATGGCCAGCCCGCAACGCTAATCGGCTCCTCG
>DATGFX010000004.1:0-14638 GCA_035308825.1 Occallatibacter sp.
ATCTGATAGGTCTGCACCGCATAACCTTGCGACTGGATCTGCGCGATCAGCGCTGCGTAGCCCTTCTGCGCGCGAGCTACCCGCCCGCGATCGAAACTTCGGCGTGCCAGCGTCGCGGCCATCCGGCCCCAATGGCCTTTCAGCTCACTCAGCTCCGAGAAGTTCGGCTCAATGTCCAATCCGATCGCGGACCAGTGAAGACCGTAATCATCGGTCCACTTCTGCAGCTGAGCGAATCGTAACCATGCCTCCGGCAGATTGCCCGCGTTCAAATAGGAACCATCCCGGGCCGATAACATCAGCCACGCAATCACGGGAATACCCGACGCATTCAGGCGCCGCACAATCTCGGCCCTCCCGGCCGTGAAGTCCTCGATCGGAACGGCAACTGATGCATGAAGCGCCTTCAAATCTGCAACCACTCTCCCATCGTCAAACAGCGCCTGTGCCTGCGGCAGCCCGTGCTCGCAGCAGGCAAAACCGACCTCCGGTTGAGTCTTCGGGCCCTGCACGCGCACCCCGTCTCCCGAGTCGCCGCCGAACGCAGGGAGCCCTGAGCCGAAGCCAAGCCAGATCAGCAGGACAGAAGCAGGCACGAGTCTGGATAACCGTTGATTCATTCGCGCGAAAAACTGCTAAACTATCTCATGTAAAAGTATCTCACAGGTGAAATAAATTGACCAAAAGCCTGCCCCGTTACTCTGCTGCGCCGGCATCAATGCCTCACGGAGAGCGGATGGGCCGTGAACTCAGCGACGCCGTCGTCTTTTTTCATGAAGCTGTTGCCGCGCATGTGGGCATGAGCGTAGCGGAGTGGAAATGTCTCGGTATCCTCGAGCAGCGCGGGGCCATGCCGGCCAGCCAACTGGCCGCGCTCTCAGGATTCACGACCGGAGCAATCACCGGCATCGTTGACCGCCTCGAGCGTGCCGGCCGGGTGCGGCGGACCCGTCATCCCGTCGATCGCCGCAGCGTCATCGTGGAACCGCTTCGTATCAGGCAGTTCCGCGGGCGCGTCGAACCCATTTTTCGCAGCCTCTTGAAACACCTGGGCGTACTCGCTGCGCGATTCAGCGCAGAGGACCTGGCAAAAATCTCCGCGTTCATGTCCGGGATGGCCGCCGTCCTGCGCGCGGAGACCGCAAAATTGAAATCCGCTCCGCGGCAGGCGCCCACCAGCGCAAAACGCGCGAAGCGCTGACCTGGCACTCCCAACCTAAGCGCGATGCGGGCAGCTCTTCGTATTGATGCACTCGTCAGCGAGGCGCAAGCGTTTCACCGGCCTTCCCCCGATCAGGTGCTCCTCGACAATTTCTGCCGCATCCTCGGGGCGCACATGCCCGTACCAGACCGCCTCCGGATACACCACCACCGTCGGCCCGTGTTCGCACTGGTCCAGACAACCCGACTTGTTGATCCGCACTTTGCTGCCCAGGCCAGCTGCCCTTGTCAGCGTTTGCAATTCCGCGTGCAGGTCGCTCTTTCCGTCCGAAGTGCACGATGGGCGCGGAGCGCCTTCGGGACGTACGTTGTGGCAGACAAACACATGATGCTCAAAAACCGGCAATCCGCAATCCTCCCTGAAGTCCTTAACCAGACTAACGCGTAAGCCCGGGCTCGCCTCGGCGGTTAAACTTTCCACATGGGCCACGCTTGACCCGCCCGCATCTGAGAGAATGTTTGCTTGACAATGAGCTCGGATAATCTGCACTCGCTGAAAGACGACATGGTGGCCTTCATTGAGGGACACGGTCTGCGCCGCCTCCCGGGCTATGTCACCGAAGACATCCCATCCATTCTCTGGGAGGATCAGGAAAACCCCGACGCATGGAAAGACTTCGTCGAAATGGCGAAGCATGTGGGCGCGCCCTTCATCACCTTCAGCGATATGGCGCTTGAACATGAAGAGATTGATCACCTCATCGAAGAAGCCGGAGAAATGAATTTCCCCGACGAAGAATCGACCGAGCTCGCCGAAGCGCAGTGGCTCCGCAAATATTCCGGCATGATCGGCTACATCCAGCTCGGCTTCATCCACCAGGGCGTGGCCTTCCTGCACGAAACCACCACGGAATGGTACGAGCGCTATCAATCTCTGCTCGAGGACGTCGAAAATTTTCAGGACATCGTCATTGACGATCACGAGCACGAACACGACGATGAGGACGAGTAGCACGAAGTGAATCCCATCGGTACGGCGGCCGTCGATTCCGTTCCCCCACGCAAGAATTTACCTCCGCCTTCTCTGCGCCAGCGCTGGATGATCGCCGAACAGCATCCTGAAGAAGCCGAAGCTCTGGCCCGCGCAGCCCGCATCCCCACCGTCCTTGCCGAGTTGCTGCTGGCCCGCGGAGTCAAGACCGCCGACGACGCCTTCGTCTTCCTCAACCCCGCTGCGGCCTACCTGCATGATCCGCTCCTGATGCGGGGAATGGCTGCCGCCGTCGAGCGCGTCGGGCGGGCGATTGCCGCCCATGAGCCCATCCTTCTTTACGGCGACTACGACGTCGATGGAACAACCGCCGTGGTGCTGCTGAAGACGGCCATCGAGATGCTTGGCGGCATCGTGCGCTTCCACGTCCCGCATCGCATTCGCGAGGGCTACGGCTTGCAATCGAGCGTGCTCGAGACCGCGTATGCCGAAGGTGTCCGCCTCGTCATCACCGTGGATACGGGAATGCGCGCATGCGCGGAGGCCGAAACGGCGCAACGCCTCGGGCTTGACCTGATCATTACCGACCACCACCTGCCCGGCATCAGCGAATCGCTCCCTCATGCCCTGGCCGTTCTGAATCCCAACCAGTGCGAATGCACCTATCCTGAGAAATCTCTCTGCGGTGCGGCCATCGCCCTCAAGCTGGCGCAGGCTCTGCTCGAGCGCCGTGACTCCGCGCGCACCCGCGAAAAAACACTTCCCAGTTTTCTCAAGATGGCAGCCATCGCCACCATCGCCGATGCCGTTCCTCTTCGCGGCGAAAATCGCGTGATCGCCGCACTGGGTCTGCGCGAATTGTGCCGACCCGTCGGCGCCGGCCTGCGTGCCCTGTTTGCCGCGGCCGAGCTCGATCCGGCATCGCGCCAGCTCACCGGCTTCGATGTGGCATTCCGGCTGGCGCCGCGCATCAATGCCGCCGGGCGCATGGATGTCGCTTCCGATGTCATCGAATTGTTCACGACCCGCGATCGCACTCGCGCCCGCGAGCTCGCGTCCAAGCTGGAGCGGCTCAATCGCGAACGCCGCAACACCGAAGCCTTCGCCCTCACCACCATTGAAGACCGTCTCGCATCCGACTCTGTTCTCGCGGCCGAACGCCTCCTCGTCATCGATGGAGACGGCTGGCACCGCGGCGTCATCGGGATCCTCGCTTCCCGTATCGTCGAGCGCACCGCAAAACCGGCCATCGTGGTCAGCGTTGAAGATGGAGTGGCGCACGGTTCGGGCCGCTCCGTCGACGGCTTTCCCCTGCTCGAAGCCATCGAAACCTGTTCCGATCTTTTCTTGCGCTTCGGCGGCCACGCCTACGCCGTTGGTTTCGCCCTCCCCGCTGAAAATCTCCCCGAACTCAAACGCCGCCTGAGCATCCACGCTGCCGATCGCCTTGCCGCCCGCGCACCCGAACAGATCCTCAACATTCACGCTCCGCTCCCACTTGACCGCATCACGCCGGTTCTCGTGGGATGGTTGCGCAAACTCGAACCCCTGGGCCACGGAAACCCCGAACCCATCTTCGTCGCACGCAACGTTCGCCTCGTCTCGCCGCTGCGCATCATGAAAGAGCGCCACATCCGCCTGGAGCTTGCTCAGGAGTCGACTGCCTCATTTGCCTCTGCCAGTTCGTCCGCAATCGTCCGCGCCCTGGGATGGGGTATGTCCTTTCGTGCCGCCGAGCTTGGCCTTGCGCAGGGAAGCCGCATCGACCTCGCCTACCGCATCCGTGAAAATGACCATCCTGACTACGGTGGCATTGAAGTCGAGATCGCCGGAATCAAACCGTCCGAGTCCTGACACAACAAGGCCCACGGCGAACCGTGGGCCTCACTGTGCGACTCAACTTGCAGTCTTATCGCCCGTGCGGTCTGCCTTCATGCTGCGGCCGCGGCTGAGACTGGTGCTGCGGCTGCGGATGCGACTCGTTCCGCTGAGCGTTCTGCTGCACGTTCCGCTGCTGCGGAGCAGGCCGGTTGTTCTGGAATTGACCGCGCGATTGCGCTCCGTTTCCGCCGCGATTGAAGGAGTGCTGCTGCGGACGAGCCCCGTTCGGCTCGGGATGGTGTTCGGGCGCCAGCGGGCGGGCTGCTGCAAGGTTCTGCGGATGTCCGCCGTTGTTCTTGAAGTACGCCCCATGGTCATGCATCGCCGCATTCACATGCTGCGTCTGGAACGACGTCCTCTCCATGTGGCGATCGTGTTCGGCCATGCGCTCTTCCGCGGTCGCCTCATGACGAATGCCCCCGGGGCCTCCGCTGAACGCGACGTGCCGCTCGTTCACGATCGTGTTGCGCTCCACAATCGTCCGGTCCACGTAGACGTGGTTGGACCAGACGCCCCCAACACCCACGTGCACGACTGCCGTGTTATACGAAAATACCCTGCCGCGCCACAGGCCGCCCACGAAGCCCACGCCCATGTAGCCGAAGCCATAGTTCACGCCACCGTAGTAGCCGACGTGCGGACCCCAATACCCAGGATGCCAGACATACAGCCCGCTGCCCCATCCCCAGTAACCAGGCGTCCACAGCGCGCCGACATACGGAGCCGGCACCCATGCGCCCGGAACCCAGTAGTAGCCATCAGGACCGTACCCCCAGTAGCCCGGAGTCCACATCATCCCCGGCTCGGGGCACGGCGGCTGCACATACACCGGCAACGGCGGCGGCGCGAATCCCACGCTCACGAACACACCAGCGTACGAGGAGGTGGGGATCAGGCAAAGAAGCAATGCCAAAAGAAAAAAACGGGTGTTCCAAAAACGCTTCATAACAACCTCCTTCATCTTCTTGCCTGCACTCCTCAGAACGTTTTGAACTTGAGGAAAGCGTCCAGGCATGTTGGACGACTTTTCGACGGCAGCATTGCCGCAGGTGCCGGCCCGGTAGCTCTTGCCCGAATGCGTACCACTCAACCACTCACATCCGGTCATCGACTTCCAGGACTCGGGTTGATCGAACCTTTCGCCGATGGCGCGGTCAGATTACTCCAACTCGAACACAAACCGGCGCCAGAAGTTGCCGTGAGCACGTGACAATCTGGGTTCCAGACGCGCGGCCCGGCAGCTAAATCAACCGGCAAGAGAGAGATAAGCGCACCATGAGTTGCCGTTACCTCAGTGCGGCGCGGGAACCTGCGCGACGCTGTCCGGGGCGGGTTCGAAGCAAGCGCTTAATACCTCAAGCTCAAGCCCATACCCACAACGTGCCGCGCCTGCAGATTTACTGGCACCGGGAGCGGGCCGTTCGGCGTCGGGATGATGGTCGTACCGATCGTTCCCGCAACCTGCCCCACCCCAATATCAAACGCAAAATGTGGATTGTCCTTCTGCGTCACGCGCACTGCGTAGTCCAGGGTGGTGGGAATATGCGCGGGCGCTCCGGGTGTAAATGTCGTCGTGTTGTAAAGAATCGCGCTGAGATTCTTCACCTGCGGCGGTTCCTGCGTAAATCCCGCAGCCGGCACAATCGCGGTGCGCAGCGGTCCCGGAAGCGGAATGCCTAAGCCGCCGAACACGCGCCCGCCAAATCGCGTCGCTTGCCCGCCGAGTCCATAGATTGATGCGTCCGTCGCCTTCCACCCAAGGTTGATCAGGAACGGCACCGGTGGATGCAGCCACGTCTTCGTCACCGCCACATACACGTCTTTGTTGGTGTACGACTTCAGCGTTCCCGTGAACGCCTGGTCCAGCGCGCCTGTCACGAAGCGATCGCTCGTCCGCACCACAAATCCCGCGCCAACTCCGGGCATCCACGGACCGAACTGCCCATCCTTCAGCGCCACGACTTTGCCGCTCACAATGTTCATGCCATTGAAGTGCCACAGGCTGCTGAAAAGATCGCTGTTGCCTTCCGTGTGAACGCTGCGCGTGTAGCCCACTTCAGCGCGATTCGCGAATCCCTCGGCAATGCTGAACGTGTGTACATTGCCGATCACGCTCGAGGCATTCACAAAGTGATAACCCACCGCCGGGTGCGAAAAGAACTTCCCCTTCTCGGTGTAGACCACATACGCAGTCGGTGTGATAAACCCGCCCGTCTGCCCTTCGAGCGTAAGGTTCTGAGCGATCAGGTTGGTTGAGAAGATAATTGCGAAGAAAATCCCAATCAGTACAAAAGAAGCCCTGCTGATAAAAGCTTTCACAGCCGTTCTACTCCATCAAATCTCGAGGCAATGCGATGCGGCTTGCGTTGGATTGAATTCAAGCCCCAACCGCAGTCTGCGATTCATGTATTCTCCCGCAAGACCGGCGAACTGCCCTGCAATCCACAAAGGATGCGGTTCAACTTTGGTAACGCCGGCTTCCGTCGAGGTTTACCTTTTTGTAACACAATCCGCACGCGTTCGTCTTGCCGCGCGCGGTGATAGACTCTCGCCATGCCGCGAGGATGGTTCATTACCCTGGAAGGTCTCGACGGGTCCGGCAAAACCACCCAAATCAAGCGCTTGGCTGCGTGGATGGAACGACGCGGCATGCATCCGGTCGTCACCCGCCAGCCCGGAGGCACCGCCACCGGCGACCGCATCCGCGCTCTCTTGCTCGATTCCGGCGGCACTGCCCTGTCACCAATGACCGAAATGGCTCTCATGTTTGCCGACCGCGCGCAGGCCATTGCCGAGGTGATTGAGCCGGCGCTCGCCGCTGGCAAAATCGTCCTCTGCGATCGCTTTACCGATTCCACCGAGGCCTATCAGGGCGGAGGCCGGCAGCTTGGCTCCGAACCCGTGCTCGAGCTGCACCGGCTGATTTGCGGCGACCTGCAACCCGACCTTACGCTGCTACTCCTTCCAGGCCTCGCGCCGAGCCTGGAACGCGCCCGCCATCGCAATCGCCGCGCGAACGAGCAATCCGGTAAAGACGAAAACCGCTTCGAACAAGAGCAGGAAGACTTCTATCGCCGCGTGTGGCAGAAGTATCGCGAAATCTCCAGGCGCGAGCCGGACCGCGTTGTCCTCATCGAAGGTAATCTCACCATCGAAGAGGTCCACGAACAGATCATCGAAGCCGTTTCCGAGCGCCTGTTGGTCGCCGGCAAACAACGCTGATCATCTGCTGCCGTTTTGCCGCGCTTTGGACCAATGCTTCTCCCAGACAGATGCCAAGCCCGCATTTATGGCACAATGTGAGATGGAGCTGATGATTTCCGCTCCGTCGCAGAATGACAGGAAACCGACAGAGAAACGCATGGGTTTGGCTGGCCGTTGCCGCAATTTCAGTGGCAACGCTGGCGCGTGCGCAGGCTGGCGCACCCAACGCGCCCTTCTACTCGAATCCGGTTCTTCAGTTCCTGTCGTCCCATGCGAATGCGGACAGGTTGGCAGCGACAGGCGTCCAAGCTTCGGCCCATGAGACGAGAAACCTGTCGCGCGGCATCAGCTATGGCCCGTTGCTGGCCATGCTCCCGGTGTTCTTCATCGGCCTCGTCGCTCCGCTGAATCTTGTTTCAGCTCAAGCCGTGCTCTGCCTCGGCCACAGATTTTCCGCTCCTGCGCCTCCCTTCCTGTTCCAGCGCCCTCCGCCTTTGTTCCTCGCGTAGCTGCGTTTGTTGCGATTCTCGACCTCGTGCTCGTGATTTTCTGGCGAGTCCGGCATCGATCCTTCCGCCGTCCGATCGACAATCTCATCGCAACCGCGATTCTCAACGGCGTCCTAATTCAAATTGGAGCATTCAGTGCCTTTCGATAAAATCCTCACAAAAGTATTCGGTACCGCGAATGAGCGCGCCATCAAGCGCCTCCTTCCAATCGTCACCACCGTCGGCGCATTTGAAAACGAGATGGACAAGCTCTCCGACGAAGAGCTTCGCGCCAAGACGGACAAGTTCAGGACCCACATTGCCAAGAAATTGGAGGGGCTCACCGACGCCGACCAGATCAAGGAAGCCGAGCGCGAAGCCCTCGAGGAAATTCTTCCCGAAGCCTTTGCCGTGGTCCGCGAAGCCGGCTGGCGCGCCGTGCAGATGCGCCACTTTGATGTGCAGCTCATCGGCGGCATGGTGCTTCACCAGGGCAAGATCGCCGAAATGAAAACGGGCGAAGGCAAAACCCTCGTCGCCACGCTTTCCTGTTACCTCAATGCGCTTGCAGGCCACGGCGTTCACGTGGTCACGGTGAACGACTACCTGGCCAAGCGTGATGCCGAGTGGATGGGCAAGATCTACGAGTTCCTCGGCCTCACCGTCGGCGTCATCGTCCACGATCTAAGCGACGACGAGCGACGCAAGGCCTACGGAGCCGACATCACCTACGGCACCAACAACGAGTTCGGCTTCGACTACCTGCGCGACAACATGAAGTTCGATATCAAGGACTGCGTGCAGCGCGGCCACTACTACGCCATCGTCGACGAAGTCGATTCGATTCTCATCGACGAAGCGCGTACTCCGCTCATCATCTCCGGGCCCACCGACCAGACGACCGACAAGTACGCCCGCGTACGCAAGATCATTCCCCAGCTCGAACTCGGCGAAGAAGTCGAGTACCTCGACCACAAGCGCCAGGAGCAGCTCGGCATCTCGCTGGCCGAAGGCCAAAAGTACTTCTCCGGCGACTACGTCGTCGACGAAAAGCACAAGACCATCGGCGTCACCGATAACGGATGGGAAACCATCGAGAAGCTGCTTGGCATCGGCAACATCGCCGACGCCGAAAATTGGGACCTCAAGCACTACGTAGAAACCGCCATCAAGGCCCACGCCCTCTACAAGCGCGACGTCGACTACGTGGTTAAGGACAGTGAAGTCATCATCGTCGATACCTTCACCGGCCGCCTCATGCCCGGCCGCCGCTGGAGCGACGGTCTGCACCAGTCCATCGAGGCCAAGGAAAACGTCACCATCCGCAAAGAAGACCAGACCCTTGCCACCATCACCTTCCAGAACTACTTCCGCCTCTACAAAAAGCTGAGCGGAATGACCGGCACCGCCGAGACCGAAGCCGCTGAATTCGAAAAGATCTACAAGCTCGAGATCGTCGTCATCCCGACCAACAAACCTCTGCTCCGCGTCGAGAATTCCGACGTCGTCTTCCGCACAGCCAAGGAAAAATACAAGGCCGCCGCGGAAGAGATCGCCGAGCTCCATGAAAAGGGCCAGCCTGTCCTTGTCGGCACCACCTCGATTGAAAAAAGCGAGCTGCTCTCCGGCATTCTCGCTCGCAAAGGCGTCAAGCACGTGGTGCTCAACGCTAAGCAGCACGAACGCGAAGCCGAGTATGTTGCGCAGGCCGGCAAGCCCGGCATGGTCACCATCGCCACCAACATGGCAGGCCGCGGCACCGACATTCTGCTGGGCGGCAATCCCGACTTCATGACCCGCCAGGAGTTGGTCAAAACGGCGCGAGCGCGCGGCATCAGCGTCGCCGAGGGAGCCATCAATCCTTCCGCGCCCAAAGGTTTCCAGCGCTTTTACTACCAGGGCCAGGAGTTCGAGGTTTCCGAGCCAGACTGGGTCGAGGTGAACCAGAAATATGCCGAAGCCGCGAAACAGGAGCACGAGAAAGTCATCGAAACCGGCGGCCTCTTCATTCTTGGAACCGAACGCCACGAGTCGCGCCGCATCGACAATCAGCTCCGCGGACGCGCCGGCCGCCAGGGCGACCCAGGCGCATCGCGCTTCTATCTCTCCCTCGAAGACGACCTCATGCGCATCTTCGCCAAGCAGTGGGTCAGCACATTGCTCGAGCGGCTGGGAATGGAAGAAGGCGTCCCTATCGAGTCACGCATGATCTCCAAGCGCATCGAAGGCGCGCAGAAAGCCGTTGAAGCGCAGAACTTCGAATCGCGCAAACATCTTCTCGAATACGACGACGTGATGAACAAACAGCGCGAGGCTGTCTACGGCCTGCGGCACCAGTTGCTCGAAGGAGTCGACCAGCGCGAACTCATCCTCGAAGACTACGTCTCCAGCATCCTGAGCAACCTGCTCGACGAGTTCGCCGGCGAGAACGTTCGCCCCGATCAGTGGAACATCAAGGGCCTCGACGAAAAACTGACCGGCCACTTCGGCATGACCCTGGCCGCGGCGGGCATTAATCCCCACGAACTCACGCGCCACGAACTCGGCGACGCCATCTTTGACAAGCTCAAGGAGCAGTACGAGGGCAAGGAGCACATCCTCGGCGCTCAGACCATGCGCTATCACGAACGCATGGTCATGCTCAGCGTCATCGACGGCCTCTGGAAAGAACACCTGCTCTCGATGGATCACCTCAAGGAAGGCATCGGCCTGCGCGGTTATGCGCAGCAGGATCCGCTGGTGGCCTACAAGAAGGAATCCTTCGACATGTTCGAAGCCATGATGTTCAAGTTCCAGGAAGACACGGTCCGCTTCCTGTTCCGCATGCAGATCCTCGGCCCCGACGGTCAGCCCGTACTCGCCACGCCTCCGCCTCGGCACGCCGTACCCGCCGCGCCTCCCGTCGAAAGCGCGGAGCGGGTCTACGCGGGCAATGGACACTCCGGCAACGGCTCGGGACCGCGCGAGATTGCCATTCCAGTGCGCCAGCCCTCCACCACCATCGATCAGTTGGAGAAGGAATTCCACCGCAAAAAGCAACGCGAGCTCGAAGCCGCTACCCGCGCCGGCGCCGGAGAAGCGCAGCAGGCGGCGCAGCGACGCACCGGCGAAAAAGTGGGCCGCAACGATCCCTGCCCCTGCGGTTCAGGCAAAAAGTACAAGAAGTGCCACGGCGTCGAAAAGTAACCGATTCTTTCCACGTTCGGCGTGATCTGGGTGCCCTGTCTCGAACGTGATTCAGGTGCGGTGAATTGAACGCGAAGAAGAATCGTCCACAGATTTTGTGGCAATTTTGCGGTTGAGGCACAGTACTCCCGAGTAGCCGACCAGTCCCTCGCGAGAGAAAAAAGGGACGCCACGCGCGTTTCGGCACTCGATGAGTGCATTGCCCTGTTCGCGTCAACGCTGAACAAAGATCCTCTGAACTGCAGCTTACAATTCGCGAATCGCGGTCACGGGGTTGCGGCGCATCGCTCGATGCGCCGGAAGGTAGCATGCCAGCAACGACATTGCTCCCAGCAGCATGACGACGGAAACGACTGTGACGGGATCGTTGGCGCCGATTCCGTACAACAGCCGCGCGATCAGACGTGTCAGTCCGAACGCGAACGCCAGTCCCAGCGCCAGCCCAACGGCTGTGATCGACAATCCCTGCAACAGCACGAGCCGCAGCACATCCACACGGGAAGCACCCAGGGCCATGCGCACTCCGATCTCGTGGGTTCGCATTTGGGTTCGATAGGCCACGACTCCGTAGATCCCGGTTACCGCAAGAACCAGCCCGATCAGCGCAAACATTCCCGCCAGGGCACTCTGTATGACGGCAAAGATGCTCGCCATCTGCGTACTCTCTCGCATGGGACGAACATCGAAAACCGGCAGCTGGGTATCGATTTCGTGGATGGCGTTTTCCACCGCCGGCGCCAGGTCGGCCGGATTTCCCTCGGTCTTCACCTGCACGATCGTCTCGTACCCCACTTGGAAAAAACTCATGTAGACCATAGGCTCCGGTGCCTCATTCACTAACATATGTGTCGAATTTCTCGCGACGCCGACTACCGTGAACGGGCTGCCCCACACCATGAGTTTCTTTCCCAGCGGATCCTGTCCCGGCCAGTAGCGCCTCGCCGCAGTCTGATCCACGATGAGTACCCTCGGGGCTTTTTCATCGTCATCCGGCGTAAACTCGCGTCCTTCCAAAATGGGTATGTGAAGGGATTCGAAATACCGCGGGGCCACCTCGGCGTGGTACACCTGCAAAGATTCATGCGGGTGTGGCACATATCCTTCCGGATACGCATCTTCCCCCTTGTGGCTCAGGGTCATCGGAATCCAGTCCGTAAAAGACGCAACCTTCACGCCGGGCAAGGCCGACACGCGATCCAGTATCTTGTGACGGATCACCTTTTCCTCGTCGCGGCTGTAGCCGGCAATATTCAGCCCCACGGTCGCAGTGAGAATGTGGTCCTGCTCAAATCCGGGATTCGCGCCGGCGAGATTCTTGAGCGTTCGCAGAAATAGCCCGGAGCACAACAGCAGAGGGAGTGAAAGCGCGATTTGCGCCACCACCAGCGCGCTAAGCAATTTCCGGTTGCGTGAGCCGCCGGAGATACTTGCCGACTCTGCCTTGAGTACCTCAATCGCCGGCGCGTGGGACGAACGCCAGGCGGGAATCGCGCCGCAGAGCATGCCGGCCAACAGGCTCGACACCGCAATCCCGATGACCACCTTACAGTCCATGCTCCCGTTGAGTGCGACGGGATTCGAGTTCGGCGGAAAGAACCATGCGAATGTCTTCGATGTCCACGATGTCAACACCAGTGCCACGACTCCCGCGCCGGTGGAAAGCATCGCGCCCTCCAGCACCATCTGCCGCACCAGTTGCATGCGATTCGCTCCGAGCGACTGCCGGATCGCAAGCTCGCGCCGCCTGGATACAAACCGCACCAGCGTCAGCGTAGCCACGTTCGCGCAGGTGAGCAACAGCACCACAGCGGCGAAAGCCAGCAGAATGGGCAGCGTGGCCGCCATGTATCCGTTGGCGCCGAAGGGCGAGCGCCACATGGGATCGAGCGTGATGCGGTTGTCGCCGAGATGATCGTTCGGATACGCCGCCACAATGTGGTGCATCAGAGTGTCGAGATCCAGGGCTGCCTGGCCACGGCTCACGCCGGGCCGCAATCTTCCGATTACGTTCAGCCAGACCGCACCACCACTGCGATGCGTCATCCGCCACACATTCGTCCCGAGGGGATCAAGCGTTACCCACAGATCTTGACGGATCCCGGGCATTGCTCCGACAAACCCCTCCGGCGCCACGCCTATCACCGTCACCGGATGCCGCGCGATCTCGATCGACTTGCCCACAATTGCCGGGTCTGCGGCATAGCGCGTCTTCCAAAGCGAGTAACCCAGGACCACGTTGGGAACAGCATCGGGACGCGTCTCTTCTTCCGCCAGAAAGAAACGCCCCAGCACCGGCTTGATGCCGAGCACATCGAAATAGTTCGCCGACACATTCGCAATATAGACACGCTCCGGCTGCGCGCCGCCAGTCAGCGTGATCCAATCGTGATGATAGGCAAGTATTCCGGCGAAGGTATGATTCTGCTCGCGCAGATCGCGATAGTCGAGATACGAGAAGGGCGGAGTCGGGGAGAAGTTCCGTTCCCCCCGCTGCAGGCTCACCAAGTCGCCCGTGTCTCGCGCGCCCGGAATCGGACGCAACATGGTGCCGTCGATCCAACTGAATACCGTGCTGTTGGCGCAGATAGCTACCGCCAGCATCGTCGTCGCGGTGATCGTAAAACCGGGGCTCTTGCGCAGCTGCCGTAACGCGTAACGGGCATCCCGGCCCAATTGTTCAAGCCAGCCCTGGCCCCACATCTCGCGCGTCACATCTTGCACGAGGGGAATGTTCCCAAACTCCCGAGTTGCCGCTTGTCGCGCCGTCTCCGCTGTCTCGCCTCGCGCCACTCGATCGGCAATCGCCATCTCCAGGTGCGCATCAATCTCTTCCTGCAATTCGCGCTTGCGCCGCTGAAATCCGAAGCTGGGCAGCCACTTCACGACTCACTCTCCTTCGGCTTGACGTACATCACCGACCCAATCGCTTCGACAATCCTCTCCCATCGGCCCAGATCAGAGGCCAACTGCTTTTTCCCCTTGGCCGTGATTCGGTAGTATCGGGCTCTTTGCTTGCTCTCTGACTGCTTCCATTGAGACTGCACCCAGCCCTGACGCTCCAATCGATGGAGAGCCGGATACAGTGATCCGGTCTCCACCTGAAGCACATCTCCGGATCGCAAACGCAACGCCTGGACAATGCCATATCCAGGCTGCGGTCCCCACTGCAGCGTTTGAAGAATGAGCATGTCGAGGGTTCCCTGCAACAGCTCAATCCGGTTCTTATACTGGCCGTTCTCGTTCATAGACGTAGACACTCTACTCCCAATCGAGGTAGATTGTCTACTTGGGCTTGGTAGTGACGCTCAAATTCGAAACCAGGCTTCGTCAGATCGCGATAAGAAACATGGGATGTATCATTCCGCCGGCGCGCCTTTCACCTCTTCAAACGTCAGGTTCTGCGCACTCGATTGATGCTCCTGTTGCCACGCCTCGAACAGCCGCCCGTAGCTCAGCGTCATGTATTCCGATGGCACCACTCCAAGTTGGTTCGCAGCGTTATCGATCCACTCCGCGGAGCCTTCCAGTTCCGCGAAATTCCCGATCGGCGTCTCGTCGACCACGCAGTGTCCCTTGCCATCGGACCACTCGCTGCGCCACTTTTCATAGCGAAACGCGGGAATCAGTCCGAGCGAGCTGAAAATTCCCGCCAGCGCGTCGCCGTCCGAAACCTCGGCCTCTGTCTCCACCCGATGCTTGTGCCGGTCCTCGCCGATTCCGGAATCGG
>DATGFX010000005.1:0-1960 GCA_035308825.1 Occallatibacter sp.
CTCCTGGGCGACGAATACTTCCAGTATAAGTTGAAGCCTTACCTGAAACCGGATGGCGTCACGGAGCTAAAACGGCTCCAGTCGACGGGAGCGGATGTCGTTCTGGTGAGTCAGGGCCTCGATCATGTCATGCGCCCCTTGGCTCAGTATCTCGGCGTGAAATGGATGGTTGCGAACCGTCTTGAGTTCCGCGATCGTGTTGCGACAGGACGATTGCTGGAGCCTGTGATTCGTCCTCGGGGGCTGTTCGCGCGTATCACGGGCACCGGCCCGGACGGCAAGCGTGAGCCGGCTCGCCTGGTGCGGGAACTCAACCTGAGAGGGACCTACGAATTGGAGTCGGCCATGGTATCGGCCGAACGCCCCAAGCCGCCAGCAGAGCGTCCGGTGGTTTACTTCGACAATCATCGGCAGAAGTCGGCCCTGTCAGTGAGGTCCGCCCTCGCTGGCAAGCACGTGATGCTGATTGGTGTTACAGGGTTCATCGGCAAGGTTTGGCTCGCGAATACCTTGATGGATTTGCCGGAGATCGGCCGCATCTACCTTCTGATTCGCCGCCAGAAGTCGAATCCCGCCGACAAGCGCTTCGAGAAGATGGTCGAGGAGTCGCCCGTTTTCGATCCGCTCTACCACAAATATGGCGACAAGTTGGCGAGATTCATTAGTGAAAAGGTTGAAGTTGTCGAAGGAGATGTAACCCAACCAGATCTTGGAATGGTTCCTGAGGTATCCGAGCGGCTTCGCAGAGGTCTAGATGTCATCGTCAACAGCTCGGGGCTGACCGACTTTAATCCGGATCTGCGGGATGCGCTGGCGACCAATGTCGACGCCGCGGTAAACGTCTTGGAGTTCGTTCGCGATTCGTCGCATTGCGGACTCGTACACCTTTCCACGTGCTATGTGGCCGGAGCAAGGGACGGCCGTGTCAGCGAGAAGCTTCGGCCCAATTACACGCCCGCGGGAACCCCCGACTTCGATGCGGAAAAAGAATGGGAAGTGCTTCACTCGCTTGTGAATGAAGCTGAGCGGAAGGCCGAAAGCGACGAGGTAACCGCGGAACTCCTGAAACAGGCGCAAGGAAAAGAACACGCCGCCAAGGATTTGCAGGGAACGGCCCTCGAGAACCAGGTTCGCAAGAATCGCATCCGCTGGCTCAAGAACTACCTGACCGAAGCAGGAATCAAGCGCGCGGTCGAACTCGGCTGGCCGAACACCTACACGTTGACGAAGAGCCTTGCAGAGTCGCTGATTGGCAAGCGCGGAGCGGGATTGCCGGTTGCGATCGTTCGACCGGCGATCGTCGAGACATCGATCAGGAAGCCGTTCCTCGGCTGGAACGAGGGAATCAACACATCGGCCTCGCTCTCTTACTTGCTTGGCACTGCCTTCCGGCAGCTGCCCTCCAATGAACGGAAGCGTCTCGACATAATCCCTGTGGACGCCGTCTGTCAGGGGATGACTCTGATTGCGGCCGCGGTGGTGGAGCGCCGCAATGATGCCGTATACCAGTTAGCAACCTCGGTCACAAATCCCTGCGACATGGGCCGATCGATTGAGTTAACGTCGCTGGCACATCGCAGGCACTACCGAGCTCAGGAAGGGTTGGAATCCTGGTTACGCCTCCACATGGATGCGATCCCGGTGTCGAAAACGCGCTACAACCGGATGTCCGCGCCGGCGCAAAGAGCGATTGTCAAGTCCATTCAGAGAATCATGGCGCCGCTGCCGTTGAAAAAGATGCCGCTGGCCAAGGCAGAACGTAATCTCGAACGGGTTGAGAAGCTGATTGAATTGTTCGAGCCGTTCATCCTGAATAACGAGCACGACTTTGTAGCCGACAACGTCGAGAAGCTCTCCCATGCTCTTGTCGCAGAGGAACGCGAAACATTTGGATACGACACGCGGTCGCTGGACTGGTGGGAGTATTGGATCGACATTCACATCCCGGCGCTGCGGCGCT
>DATGFX010000006.1:0-1941 GCA_035308825.1 Occallatibacter sp.
TCCTTCCAGCCCAGTTCATGAAATCGCACCCCTGGCACTTTCAGGCGCAGGGCCGACCTCGGGACCAAAGAAACCCCCACGCCAGCTCGAACGAGGTGCAGGATGGTCAAGATTTCGTTTGCTTCCTGAACCACCCGGGGACTGAATCCCGCCTTGAGGCAAAGGCTTAACACGCTATCGTGAAACGTCTCAGAGACCGAGGGAGACACGAAGATAAAACCGCTGTTACGGAATCCACTGATGCCCTTTTTGAGCCGATGCGGCGCATTCGCCGGGATCGCCAAGACGAGGTGCTCGGAAAATAGCGGCACGCTGATTAGCTTGGGGTTTGAGATCGGCAACCGCAGAATCCCCGCATCCAGCCTGCCCTCCATGAGAGACGAGACCTGTGAGGGAGAGGGCAATTCCCGCATTTGAAGTTCCACCTCGGGGTAAAGCTTGCGGAAACGCAGAATGGTACGCGGAAGGATTTCAGACACCGAAGCAATCCCGAAACCGATCCGCAGCGTGCCCACTCGGCCTTCGGTGGCCGCTCGTGTTTCGCGCAAAGCATCCTCGGCGTCCTGCAACAATTTTGCGGCCTTCGGAAGGAAGCTCCTGCCCGCATCCGTCAGCGCCACTTTCCGGCGCGAGCGCACAAAGAGCGCTCCTTGTACCTTCTCCTCCAGTCTTTGAATCTTCTTGCTGAGTGCCGGCTGGGATAGGAACAAGCGCTCGGATGCCTTGCGAAAGTGAAGTTCTCCGGCCAGAACCGCAAATGCATGAAGCTCGGAGAATTCAACATCCATAATCCAATGTTATCACAGAGAGACATCTAATTCATTTGACGAAACATTATTGAACTGTCGAGAATGGCGGAAGCGGGGAGAATGGATGAAAAGCCACCTCATCGCGAAGGTTTTACCACTTAAAGGAGCGTCCAACTTGCTGGGATGGGGCCGCCGGGCAAGCGCGATGCTGGATTTGCAAACACCTCAGCGTTCGGGCTTCAAACGGATTGCTGACCTGCTCGACGCTATCCGATCCGCCCCCCGTCGCATCGCAATAGCTCTGACCCACCGCAACTTCCGCCTCCTATGGATGGGCGCCCTTACGTCCAGCATTGGCACGTGGATGCAGAAGGTGGCGCAGGCATGGCTGATCGTCGCGATGACGGGACCCGCATCGGCATTCTTTCTGGGGTTGGATAGCTTTCTCGGCGAGTCGCCGCTTCTTCTCTTCACCATGCTCGGCGGCGTGTTCGCGGACCGGCGCGACCGGCGTCACATGATCCTGATGTCGCAAATCATCCAGATGCTGGTGGCGCTGGTGCTGGCAATTCTGATTTACACGAGGCGCATCCACATCGCGCACGTGCTCGCGCTCTCGTTCATCGCGGGCTGCGCGCGGGCGTTTGGCGGCCCCGCGTATCAGTCGCTGATCCCCACGCTCGTTGCCAAGAAACATCTCCCTAACGCGATCGCGCTCAATTCTATTCAGTTCAACCTCGCGCAGGTTATTGGTCCCATCCTCGCCGGCGCGGCCCTTGCGGCGTTCGGCACGGTCGCGTGCTTCGGTTTGAACGCCATTTCTTTCTTGTTTGTGATCGCAGCAATCTTGGCGCTGCGGGACGTGCGCGTGCCTCCCAGGGCCACCGAAAGCGTCGTAGCTCAGTTGAGGTATGGCCTGCGCTTTGTCCAGGGCTCGTCGAATTTCATGACCGTAATGGGCCTTGGATTCTCTATTGCATTTCTCGGCGCCCCGCTGCTTACGTTCCTTCCCGTCATCATCAGAGACTTATTTCACCGGGACGTCGTCTTTTATACACAGCTTATGACGTTCTCCGGCGCGGGCGCAGTCATCGGCGCGCTCATCGTTGCATGGCTGGGCGAGAACAAGCACATGGGACGCATACTGCTAATCTTAGTCACTCTGTTCGGCATGATCATTTTTGGCTTCGGG
>DATGFX010000007.1:0-1645 GCA_035308825.1 Occallatibacter sp.
GGTCTTAATGCCCATAGGATCGATTGCTGCTGGGACATCTCCCACCGCGATAGCCGTCCATCCGTCGGGAAAGTTCGCCTATGTCACGAATTCCATGTCGAACGACGTGTCAATCTACGGCATCGATGGTGCCACCGGTGCCTTGACGCTCATCGGAACAATAGGCACATGAAAAAGTCCCAGCTTCTCGGACTGTGGATCCATGACAGCTGCTCAGTTGCAACAGTGGAACATTCCCTTGATTCACAAAACGATGCCGAAGAACGTGAAGGTCGTGGTGTGCGAAATCGACAGAATGAGTGGCGACGTCGCGCATAACCCGGTCAGCGAGTTGTGCCAGACTAGGAATGAATCGCGCTAATGATTCGGAATCAACGCCCGGCAGCAAACACTTCGGCATCAAGCCGACTCTTACACACGCCTCCTAGTCCGTTACTGCAGTCCAACCTGCCCGTGGAGGCTTTCGTAAATCGCGTTTGAGTCGTAGCCCACGCCGCTCTTGAAAACGATCTCCGGGTTTTCGATTACCGTAATGTCTTTCGCGAGGTCGCCATCGAGTAGCACCAGATCCGCCTGCTTGCCTGCCGCCACGCTCCCAATTCGGTCCGCGGCGCCGAGAAACGCGGCGCCATTTTGCGTGGCGATGTGAATCGCTTCCACCGGTGTGAAACCCCCTTCGACAAGAAGTTCCACCTCTCGCTGATCGCCCACGCCGGCCAGCGTTTGCCCGAAGCCTGTGGGATCGCAGCCGGCCAGCAGCATCCCTCCGGCCGCGACAAAGTTGCGCTCGAATTTCGTCTCCTTCTGAATCCACTCCCGAAACAATGGATCGAGATCGAGCATATTGGCTCGCAAGGTCATCACTTTTGACCACGCCAGCGGGCTCATCAACTCGTGCGACCTCTTCATGATCCCCGAATTCATCGGCGGGCGGGAGCCGCCTTCGAATACGGCCAGCGTGGACGTGACGGCCACGTGATGGGCGACAAGCGTGTCGATGGTTTTGCGCAGCTCGGGACCGTCCGGGTCGGTATTTTTGATGATTTCCGCGAGCATGCCGAAGAAGCCGGAGAAATCATCCAGGCACACGCCCGGCTTCTTTTTCGAATAAAGTTCTCCGTCGGGCGCGCCGTAGGGACCGTGCTCCAGATCATCAATGCCCATGTCCGCCGCTTCGATGTAACCGACCGAGCAGAGATGGCCAGTGACCTTCATTCCCAGTTTGTGCGCCTCTTCGATTCCCGCGCGCAATTCATCGGGCTTCACGGACACGTAGGCTTTCACCGAAGTAAAGCCGACGGAGTGCCAGTAATCGACGAAGGCGCGGGCCTCCGCTGCATCCTTGAGCGGATGCAATTGCAGGAAGGCTGAGGGCCCGCCTTCGAGGTAAGGCGTGGTGAGATAAAGATCCGGCCCAGGCAATTGGCCGCTGTCCACCCGCGCCTTCACTTGCAGGTCGGTGTAAGGCTCAATCGAGCCGGTAGTGCGAGCGGTGGTCACGCCGCTCGCCAGATAAAGCTGCGGAAAAGAGAACGGCTGCTCGATGAAAATCGGCTCGCCGTCATTCGCGGCTGGATAATAAAGATGCTCGTGCATTCCGACGATGCCGGGAATCAGCGTCTTGCCTTTCCCGTCGATCACTTTC
>DATGFX010000008.1:0-39807 GCA_035308825.1 Occallatibacter sp.
AATAGCGATCAGAACTGGGGTGCCGCCTCCACGCAACTCGTCCGCGCGCTATGGGACCAGCACGCCCTCGCGATTATTGCGCTCGATCGCGATGCAGCGCACCTGTCCGAGCAGCTCGCGCTCAAAGCCTTCGTTCCTGTCGTCGCCCTCAGCGACGACAAGGCCCTCACATCCACCAATGTGCCCTGGATCTTCCGGCTTCCCGCCAACACAACACCCGCATCCGCGCTTCGCCTCTTGCAGGCTGCCGCGCAAGGCAGCGGCGCGAACCCTCAAAAGCTGCGCGACGCGCTGGCTTCAGGTGTCCCTCTCGCCGGCATCGCCTTCCTTCCCACAGGCGAGCCGAAGGCAGCGTCCACCACGGACTGATCTGCACCGCGCCCACCTTCCTTCCCATCTCCTGAAAACAGAAAGGCAGCCCCGATTCGGGCTGCCCTTTTGCACCTTGCTTCGGCCGCGGTTACGGCAGATAGTAACGGAACGACGTCCAGAACATGTTGTCAATTCCGTTGGCCTCGTTCGACGGATTCGTTGCGCCGCCGGCGCCTGACCACAGGTCGCGTTCAAAGCGGCTGTACTGCAGACCAAAGCGAAGGCCTCCCTTGGGTCCCTTGTAGAAGTAGTACCACTGACCCGCGGTAAACTCCTGCACGTCCTTGTTCTGGTTGCCGCAACCGCTTGGAGCCGACGGATCGAATCCCGTGCCGCCGCCGCCATAGGTGTTGTTCGTGCCGCCCGGCGGAGGTTCGGTATTGCAGCCCGTCATGCTGGTCAACGGCGAGCCGTAGCCCTCTTTGCCAGTGAAGTCGCGGTACACATAGTCGCCGCCGTAATTGAAGTAGACCGTCAGGCGCGGATTCGGGCTGATTTCCAGCGTGCTGAGTGCCGAGAAAGCCTTCAGCGGATCGATCTCGCCATCCGGACGCAGCGTGATGTCGGCAATCGTCGACGAGCCGTAGCGGCCGATGCCCTTGCCCCAAAGCCCCTTCAGCCCCACCGAGACCATCTTCTTGGCCAGCGGAACTCGGAAGCCGCCGCCAACGCCCGCGCCGGGAATCGAGTCGTTGAATGCGCCGTCCGTGCTGCCGGTGCACGAAGTAACGGTGATGCCCGAGTTGACCGTTCCTCCCGACGAAGTAGGCGCCGTGACGGTAGAGTTCGTGCAGACCTCGTTGGGATAGATGCGGTCGCGGAAGTTACGCTCGATGCCGAAAATTTCGAAATGGCCGCCCCACTTCGGCTGGAACGCAATCTTGCCGATGAAATCGGGCGTGTAGTTGAACGAGTAGTTCGCCGTTGCGTTGTACAGTCCGCCGCCCACACCGGCCGACCCAATATCGATGTTGAGAGGCAGGCTGCTGCCGGCAGGGTTCAACGTCTCCGCGTTCTCCGCTGAGGCGCCGATGAAGAACGTCTTGCCGATATCCTTGCTCACGCGGAAGCTGTACTGCCGCGTCCACACAAAACCCGCGCTATATTGTGCATCGATCGTCGCCGGCAGAATCTCGGTGCCGCGCGTCAGGCCCTGGGTTGTTTCCGTTGCAAGCGACCATCCCTGGCCCCCCGAGAAGTCCCAACCGCTGTTCATCCTCGCATCCGCCCATAACTGGCGCTGGCGTAGCACGTAGCTGTTTGACTGGTTGGAGTTCGAAGTGATGCCGGCACCCAGCCAGTCCATCTCGTAGTAGCCGGTCAGTGTCGTGGAAGGAAGCTTGCCGGTTGCTTTGAAGGCCAGTCGCGACTGGCGTCCCGATCCATAGAACTCGCTGATTTGCGCATTGTCTGAATTCTGCAAGGGAACGCTGGTGAATGGAGTGTTGATGTCGCCGCCCGTCGCTCCATGACGCCACACAGTTTCGGCCGCGATGAAGCTGCCTGTAAACGACAGGTCCACACCCTTGAAGTGAAGTGCTTCCGGGTTCGCGATCGCTTTCCTGATTTGCGTCGTCTCGTCCGTGAAATTTGACACAACCGCGGCATTCGACTGCTTCATGTCGTCCACGGTGCCCTGTAGCGTCTTCACGCTGCTGGCATTCTCAGTGACTGCCTGCTGCTGCGCATCTGCCGCTGCCTGCGCCTTTTGCGCCGCTGCCTGGGCATCGGCTGCCGCCTGCTGTGCCTGCTTCAGTTCACCGTCTTTTGTCGCCAGGTCCTGCTTCAACCCGTCGATCTGCGATTGCATTTGGTTGCGCAGCGCTTCAATCTGATCTTCCACGCTGGGCTTCGGTGGTTGCTTGGAATGCTTTTTGGCAGGCGCAGGGGGATCGCCGGCATACGCTTGCGTGCCGGCCAGACATGCCGTAAGGACTGCAATGGCAGCAGTTTTGAGTCTCAATTTCATTGGGCCTCTCTTCCTCTGAGATTGTTTTTGTGAAGCGTGGCCGCGCTGCGATTCACCGCGAGCGCCAGTTTTCCCGCATCCAGGAATCTTTCTTTTAGCGTGTGTGCGGCGATCCTTAGGAATGCGAAGGGAATCCGTACAGCCGCGAAAGGCAGCAATGCAGAAGCTGAACGATCTCGGCTGCATCTGCTAGCAAGGCTCGCAGAACTTGATGAATATATGACGAATTTACGTGCTTTTAACAGAAGCTAAGTCCCATCCACTGATTGTGAATAGGCGATGAATTTACCTTGCAGTAACAAATAAGTGCCCTAGTTATGCGCCCACCGGCGCGCAACAGAACGCGATCAGCGTTGTCCAGCCTGGTGAGGCTCTCCGGCGCTCAGCAGGTTTGCCAGCAGCCGGTAAGATCCCGGCACTAACTCGGGTAACTGCCGATAGAGTGCGTAAGCGACATAGATATAAGTGCCCTTGCCGGGATGCGCCACCAGTAATCCGCCCTTCTGCGGGTCTTGCCCCGGATCGGCAGTCTCTGTCAGCGGCGTGTATCCCTGGTCCCAGGTGTCCATGAACGAGTGGCCGCGCTCTTCCACCCATCCCGCAAAATCTTCGCTCGTGATCCGGTTCGGCCCCGACAGCACTTCGTTCGCCGGATCGAGAAGCTTCACCGGCGAATTTTCATCCACCACCCGCTCCGGCATCCGCCCGTTCATCGACAGCGGAAGCGGGGCAGGGAAGTCGCCGCTCTGGTACTGCACGATCACCGTACCGCCCGCCCGCACGAACTGGTCCAGGCGCGCCTCGGCCGCGGCGAGTTCCGGCCGCACCGAATAGGCGCGAATCCCAATCACGATCACGTTCCACTGCGACAGGTCGCCCGACTCGAGATCGGCCGCTGACAGCAGGTGCGGCGCAAGCCCCATCCCTTCCATCGCCTCGGGAACCAGGTCGCCTGTCCCCATCACGTAGCCAATGCGCAGCCCGGGCGCCAGCTTCACATCCACCTTGCGCGTCCGCAATTCCGAGGGCTGGTACTGGTTGTAAGGCCGAAGTCCCGCATAGCCGATGCTTTCCCATCCGCTCTCATAAGTCCGCCCGCCCGATTCCGCCACCGCGCGCACCGAATACGCGCCTGCCTTCACCGCCGACGGCGAAACAGAAAACTCAATCGGCTCGGTGTCGCCGCCAGCGCTCCGCTGAAACTTCGCCTCCACCGGTGTCGACGTCCATCCCTCCGGCAGCTTGAGTTTGACCGTGCCCTCGCTCGCGCCCTGCGTATGGACCGTCACCCGCACCGGCAGTGCTCCTCCATTCAGCGGCAGAATCCGCGCTTCCGGCGACACCCGCACGCCAATCGCCGGCGTCACTACCAGCGGCTCGTAAATCCCGCCCGGCCCCGTCACGCGGTCCAGCGTTTGCACAACCTCGCCCACACGAATCGGCAGTCCATCAAAACTGAATTCCGCCCACGCCGACAGCGGGTACGGCGCAAACGACCGCTCGCGCCACGCCGGATTCGACACGTTGTAGTAGGCCTGCTCCGTGTTCGGCCGCGTGAAGAACGGCTCCGTCGGCTGCGCGTTCTCCGGCACCGTCACTTCAAACGTCGGATCCACCGCCGCCTTCGTCGGACTGATCGCGCCCGTCGGGAGCTCCGTCTTCCACTCCGGCTTGCCTTCGCTTTCCAGCCACACCTTCTCCAGCCGCGTCTCCGCCGTTGCCTGCGATGCATGAACCCGCACGCGTAGCGTCTCGCCCGGCGACACGCTCCGTGACGTCTCATCCGCCGTCGCGCCCCGGAATCCTCCACCCTGCGGCCGGCTTTCCTTGGTCCGGAACGCAGTCAGGTCCAACCCCAACAAGTCCGCGAATGCCGTCTGAAACTCGCCAATCTTCGCGTCCAGCTCAAACAGAATGCTCGCGCGCGCGTCCGCATCCACATCGCTGCCTGCCACCTTCGCGCGCAGCTCCAGCGTTTGTTTGTAAATCGGACCGAGCTTCCTTGCCGCGGCAACATCATCGCGGAACGGGCACTCCGCCTCAAACTGCTTGATACCCGCATCAATCTGCCGCAATCCCTCCCCGAGCCACGCCGGCGCAGACCCCGTCGCCAGCCGTGCCAGCCCCGCGATACTCGTGTCGATGTTCACCCGGCTGTTGCGAAACAGATCGTTATTCTCGCCCGCGCCCTTCGCTGAATCCGCTACGCCCCACAGGTGATAGCTGCCCGTCACCGGCTCCGGCATCCCCGGATTCGCGCCACCATTCTGCGATTTCTGCTCGCCCCATCCCTGCGTCGCAATCTGCGCATACGTCCTGCCCAGCGCCAGGTCGAACGTCCCCACCGGTACCGTCGCATCCGTCGATGGAACCCCCGAGATCCATTCGCCGGTGATGTAGTTATGAAACTTCGCCGGCGCCCATTTCCCCGTCGCGTAGTCGAACATGCCCTTGTCCGTCACTGGCGCAAACGGAGTGCGCGAATACACCGCCAGCGGCTGCCACGGCGTCAGCCCCAGCCCGCCGTCCGCAACCGGCTTCAGCTGATCTGGAAACACCTTCGGATCCGCCGCCGCCTTGAACACCTCCTGCGCAATCTCGCCCGACACCTGGTGGTGCCCATGCCCATCCGTAATGCCGCCGACAAACGTCGACACAATAATTTGCGGACGCACCTTGCGCACCGCAAGCACCGCATCGTAAAGAACCCGATCGTGCCCCCACTGCGCAAACGCCTCTTCCTGCGTCTTCGAGAATCCGAAATCGATCTCCGTCCCCCAAAGCTGCTGCGCGCCATAGAACTCATCCGCCCTCAGCAACTCGTTCGTCCGGATAATGCCCAGCGCATCCTCCGAATCCGCCGACATCAAATTCTGCCCGCCTTCGCCCCGCGTCAGCGTGAACAGCGTCACCCGCGCGCCCTTGCCCCGCGCCAGGTACGTCATCAGCGCGCCGTCCTCATCATCGGGATGCGCCACGATCACCAGCAGGCTCGCCGTCGTCCCCAGCCGCTTCAGCGTCTGCTCCAGTTGCGCTTCGCCGCGATCTTCCGCAATCGGAATCGCAATCGACGTCGCCTCAGTCCGCGGCAATCCATCCCCCTGCTGCGCGCGCGCCGCCAACGGCCCCACGCTCGCCGCAATCACTCCCGCCGATGCCAGGTAAACCGATGTGCGAAAGGCCTTCTCAGTCAGAAACATAGTCTTCGCCAGTGTACAATCCGCCACAGCGCCGATTAAAAGCGAACAGCCATCGTTGCCTTCATCCGAATCCATCTCGAACAACCCTGTACATCTCGAGCGCCGCATCGGACTCCGCTCCGCCGTGCTCTTCAACATGCTCGAGATGATCGGCGTCGGCCCCTTCATCACCCTCCCTCTCGTCATTGCAGCCGCGGGCTACCGCCTTTCCGTCTGGGCCTGGGTGCTGGGCGCCGCCATCGCCGTCGCCGACGGACTCGTATGGGCCGAGCTCGGCGCAGCCTTTCCCCGCGCCGGCGGATCCTACGCCTTTCTCCGCGAAATCTACTCGCCCGATCGCGCCGGAAACTGGCTCAGCTTCATCTTCGTCTGGCAGCTCAGCTTCTCCGCGCCCTTCTCCATCGCCTCCGGATGCATCGGCCTCTCGGGATTCCTCGCCTGGTTCTGGCCCGGCCTCGAATCCGCTCCCTTCGCCGCTCTCCCCGCCTTGCACTACGCCAACTTCGCCGCGGCCGCAGCCTGCCTCCTCGTCATGGCCCTGCTCTATCGCAATCTCAGCCAGATCACGCGCCTCGCCTCCATCCTGTTCATCGGAGTCATTGCCGCGCTCGCCGGCGTCATCGTCTCCGGCTTCGCCCATGCGGCCTCCACCGGCGGATGGCACATGCCCGCGGCTCCGGCGCTCTCCGCAATCGCCGCGACCAACGGCCTCGCCCAGGGCGCGCTCCTCGCCACCTATTGTTACTGGGGCTACTACAACATCACCTTCCTCGGCGCCGAAGTGCGCAATCCCGAGCGCACCATCCCCCGCGCCATCCTCATGTCCGTCCTCTTCGTCGCCGCGTTCTACGTCACCATGAATCTCGCCGCGCTGCCCGCCGTCCACGATGCCGCCACCCACGCCGCTTCCGGCGCAGCGGTCCACCTCCAGCTCGTCGCCGACATCGCCCAGTCCGCCTTCGGCCAATGGGCCGGCCGCCTCATGGCCGCCCTCATCATCTGGACCGCCTTTGCCTCGGTCTTTTCGCTCCTGCTCGGATACAGCCGCGTGCCTTACGCGGCCGCGCGCGACGGCAATTATTTCCGCGCTCTTGCAGCCGTCCATCCCCGCCACGGAATCCCCCACCGCTCCCTCGTCGCGCTCGGTCTCGTCGCCACCGCGTTCTGCTTCTTCTCGCTCCAGCAGGTCATCACCATGCTCGTCATCACCCGCATCCTGCTCCAATATCTCTTCCAGCACGTCGGCGTGATGTATCTTCGCGTCAAGCGTCCCGAGCTCGCCCGCCCCTTCCGCATCCCGCTCTATCCTCTTCCGCCCTTGGCCGCCATGGCGGGATTCCTGTTCATCCTCGTCAACCGCACCAATGCCTGGCAGGGACTCGCGGTCGCCGCCGGCATCGGCCTCTCCGGCTCGCTTATATATTGGTTCCGCGCCAAACGCCTCGGCCAATGGCCCTTCCCCCGATGAAGCCTGTCAACTCCTCCGCTCCCTCGTAACTTGTCAGGGCGGCTCGTTGAAGGAGTAATCATCGGGGCCCCCATCGACAGGTCTTCGTCAAAATCGAAACTGTCTCACTGCAGGGGTTCACCTCACCTCTTGTCAACCCCTCCTTCCTTGACTTTTCCCCTAATCTTCACATTCTGCTCGCCAAAATCTCAGCCCCTTCTTGCCTCCTAATTCTCACCAACGCGCACAATCAAACTAGGCGTGGAAAGACGGCTCAACCCCGTCACTCCACGCCGTTGTTTTTCCGCGAAAGGAGCCGCCATGGACGAAACCGTTCCATCCGCCCCATCAGAACCGCAGCCCGCGCCCGCCGCCCCAAGGCCCGACCCCGGTCCCGCCACCTTTGCCGTTGCCCGCTGCGGCCAGGCCTACACCCGCGCCCTCAAAACAGCTCTGGCCCAGGGCCAATCCCGTGCCGAGGCAGTCCGCGCCGCCGACATGGCCTTCCGAGCGGCCATGCCCCAGCTCCTCGATTCTCAGGGCGTTCTCGACTTCATCGCTTGTGTCACCCAGGGCATGCTTCTCGGCGCCATCCCCTATTCGCAGTCCTCGCGCCTCCTCTACGCCGCGCAGGTCGCCGCAGGCGCGCTCCGCAACATCGGGAGCAGTGCAACCCGCGAGCCCGACCTCATCAAAATTTTGCGGAGTGTGAACCTTACGCGAGGGGAGTGCGATGGTAGCAGCGGTCGATCGCCTCGATGAGTTGATTGGTCCGGGAAATCAGGTGATGCGTCTCGCGAATCAAGTGCCGTGATCTGGCGAGCGACTCTTCTACAACACGCATACCCTCATCGCAAGCTATGAGGCGTTTCTGCGAAGAGAGCAGTAGCTGCTCGGTGCGCTCGATGGCCTGCCGGTCGTTCACTTGAGGGGAACATAACAGGCCGAATCCGTCGTGCGGACCTCGGATAATTCCCAGGATCTCTGTGGATATAGGGCGGGTTTCGTTCCACGTCCCCAGTACCATCTGTTTGTCATCCTTGTATCTCTGAAAGAGCGACAGTATCGGAGAGACTGTCGTAGTGGGGGAGCCGAGGCATCGGCTCCCCCGCGGGCGGACGGCTCCCGTTCATCCTGCGGTCTTTTCGACCGATGCTCAGCACAGTGACCGCTGCCCAAGTCACGCACGACCGGGGCTACAATGCCTGACGCCATTTCGCCGCATTTTTTGCGAGATGGCACCGGCTCATAGGCGGAGTGGGCACCCCCCTCCCCCCCTTGTTTATTTGCGGTTTTCCACAAAACTTTTGCCTGATTTTCCGGCCTCAATCCCCGATCAATTCACTCCGCATCGCAAACGGAACCGATCCTGGATCGAAACAGGGAACTAGGAAAGACCCTCACTGCGAGTTGAAATCTTCTGTTCCAGCTCGAATGCTTCGCGGTAGTGCAAAAGCGCGCTCTCTGCCCTCTCTAGATCGAGCATGGCTTGATAGCGCTCCCCTGCCGTCAGATCAAGATTGCTCCGCATCGCCTTCAGCGTCTCGATCTTCTCTTCGAGGGTTGCGATGTGCTCGCGTAGCGTCCGTTGCATGGCAACTTGAGAATATAAGGCAGACCCCCTCAAGGTTGACTAGGAAAATCACCAGCCCTCGGGTTGATCTCCTCGATTCGGCCCGCGTCGCCCCGCTACCAGTCCGGCCTCAGTTCTTCACACCCAGGTTGTTGCGCCACGCGTGGCCACCGCGCTCCAGCAGCCTGTCGGAGCAGTCCGGTCCCCACGTCCCCGCAAAGTAGTTCGGAAACACCTCCGGCTCCTTCGCCGCCCACGTCTGCAAAATCGGCGTATACAGCGACCACGTCGTCTCCACCCCATCGCGGTGCGAGAACAGCGTCTGGTCGCCCAGCATAGCGTCTAGCAGCAGCCGCTCGTACCCGTTGGCGCTCGACCTTCCGAAGGCCGCGGCGTAATCGAAGTCCATGTTCACCGGACACACGTTCATCTCCGGCGTCGTCGGCACCTTCGCCCCGAAGCGCAGCGCGATACCCTCATCCGGCTGGATGCGAATCGTCAGCAGGTTCGGCTGGATCTCCTGGCACGGTCCCGTGCCGCCCTGCATCCGGTTGAAAATCAGCAGAGGCGGCTGCTTGAACTGGATGCTGATCTCCGTTGCCCGCTTCTTCAGCCTCTTTCCGGCGCGCATGTAAAACGGCACGCCCGCCCACCGCCAGTTCTCGATCTCCAGCCGCACCGCGGCATACGTCTCGGTGGCCGACTCGGGATTCACCCGCTCCTCGTCGCGGTAGCCGATCACCTTCTGGCCTTCTACCACGCCGGGCCCGTACTGTCCCCGCACCGCGTTCTGAATTGGGATCGACGGAATCGCCTGCCACACCTTCAGCTTCTCGCGGCGCACGCTTTCCGCATGGAAACTCGGCGGCGGCTCCATCGCCACAAAGCTTAGCAACTCCATCATGTGGTTCTGCACTACGTCGCGCAGCGCCCCCGCCTTCTCATAGAACGGTCCGCGCCCTTCCACCCCGATCGTCTCTGCCGCCGTGATCTGCACGTGATCGATGTAATTCCGATTCCATATCGGCTCGAAGATGCCGTTGGCGAATCGGAACACCAAAATGTTCTGCACCGTCTCTTTGCCCAGGTAGTGATCGATGCGGAACACCTGGCGCTCGTCAAACACGGAATTCACGTTGTGGTTGAGTGCGCGCGCCGACTCAAGATCGTGTCCGAACGGCTTCTCGATCACCACGCCGATGTGGCCCTTCTCCGAGTGCGACATGCCCTGCGCTCCCAGATTCTCCACGATGCCGGTAAAGAACTCCGGCGCCGTCGCCAGGTAGAACAGCCGGTTGTCGCCAATCCCGCGTTCGCTGGCAAGCCTCTGCAACTCGGCATTGAGCGCGGCGTAGTGCCCGGGATCATCAAAGTTCAGCGCAAAATAGCTGACCTTCTTCATGAAGTTGTCGAGCTTGGGATCGCCGGCATCCACGCCGCCGAAGCGAATGATCCCGTCGCGCATGTCCGCGGCAAATTCATCACCGAGCGGCCGCCGCGCCACGCCCACGATCGCGAACTTCTCCGGCAGCAGGCCGTTCTGCTCCAGGTGAAACAGCGCCGGCAGCAGCTTGCGCTTCGTCAGATCGCCCGACGCACCGAAGATGGTCATGATGACCGGATCGGGTACTCGCTCGTTGCCGTGAGGAACCTGAACCAGATCCTCCGGGCTCACTTTCATCTGAATCGTCGCCATAACCTGACCCTCCGTGGATCGAGCTCCTCGCCTGTTTCACCGTTTCCTGTTTCTCTGTTTCCTGTTTCTCTGCTTCCTGTTTCTCTGTTTCTCTGTCTCTCTGCTTCCTGACCACTGACAGCCATTTCCGTCAGCCTTCAGCCTTTAGCCCCTTAACCCCAAGCTCCCAAGCCTTAGCTGAGAGCTGACGGCTGAGAGCTGAAAGCTGGTTTTCTTGACCACTGACAGCCATTTCCGTCAGCCTTTAGCCCCTTAACCCCAAGCTCCAAAGCCTTAGCTGAGAGCTGACGGCTGAGAGCTGAAAGCTGGTTTTCTGACAACTGACAGCCATTTCCTTCAGCCTTTAGCTCCTTAACCCCAAGCTCCCAAGCCTTAGCTGAACGCTGACGGCTGAGAGCTGAAAGCTGGTTTTCTGACCACTGACAGCCATTTCCGTCAGCCTTTAGCCCCTTAACCCCAAGCTCCCAAGCCTTAGCTGAAAGCTGACGGCTGAGAGCTGAAAGCTGGTTTTCTGACCACTGTCTTTCAGTCCTTCTTCACCGCATGCCCGCCAAACGCATTCCGCATAATCGCCAGCATCCGGTCGGTAAAGTTGTTTTCCTCGCGCGACCGGATCCGCCGGATGAGCGACTCGGTAATCACCGGCGCCGACACGTTCAGATCGATCGCCTCAAACACGGTCCAGCGCCCCTCGCCCGAATCGGCCACGTAAGCCTCCAGCCCATCCAGCTTCGGATTCTTGCCCAGCGCATCCGCCGTCAGATCGAGCAGCCAGCTCCGCACCACGCTCCCGAAGCGCCAGATCTGCGAGATCTGCGCGAGATCGAGCTTGAACTCTTCCTTCTTTTCCATGATGGTGAATCCCTCGGCATACGCCTGCATCATGCCGTACTCGATGCCGTTATGCACCATCTTCACGAAATGCCCCGAGCCCGCCGGACCCACGTGACCCCACCCCTTGTCCTTGCCCGGCGCCAGCGTCTCCAGAATAGGCCGCAGATAATCGACAGCGTCCTTGTCGCCGCCCACCATCATGCTGTACCCCTCTTTCAATCCCCACACCCCACCCGACGTGCCCACGTCCACGAACTGAAACCCCTTCGCGGTCACTTCCTTGTAGTGGCGTTGCGAGTCCTTGTAGTTTGAGTTGCCGCCATCGATCAGGATGTCGCCCTTGTTCAGCAGCGGCTCCAGCTTCGCAATCGTGTCGTCCACCGGCTTGCCCTGCGGCACCATGATCCAGATCGCCTTCCGTCCCTGCAGCTTCTTGGCAAGATCCTCGAGTGACGACACACCCACGTTGCCCGAGGCCGTCAACTTGTTTACGGCGTCCGCGCTGAAATCGAACCCCACCACCTGGTGGCCGCCCTGCCGAAGCCTCTCCGCCATGTTGCCGCCCATCTTGCCCAGGCCAATCATTCCCAGTTGCATCGATACTCTCCCTTCCATTCTCTTTAAAGAACTCCCAAACTCTGCAGCTCGCTCCGCAACATCTCCGCCCCCTGGAACCGCACCGTCTTCATCCCCGCGCTCGCCGCTCCCGCCACGTTCTCCGCGCGATCGTCGATGAACAACACACGCTCCGCCGGCTTGCCCAGAATATCCAGCGCCCTCCGAAAAATGGCCGGCCCGGGCTTCCGCAGGCCCATGTAGCACGAGCTGAACGCAACCTGCACGTACTGCCGCAATCCGAATTGCCTGAACCGGTAGTCGTTCGGCTCCCTCGCCTCGTTGTTCAGCGTGCCCAGCACGCATCTGTCCGATGACGCCAAGTCCTTTAGGATTCCCATGCCCCCGTCCGGCAGGCACTTCGATTGCGCGAAGATCGCCGCCAGAAACTCCTGCGGCGTAAAATTCCGCGGCTCGTAGAAAACCGTCGTATCCAGGTACTCCTTCGCCGTGATCAGGTCACGCTCCCACGCATCGTTCGGCGCCGCGTGCCTCGACTCAAAGGCGGCGCGATCCAGTTGGAACTGATCCAACACCGCCGCGCGTTCGCGGTGATCCCAGCCATTGGTCAGCAGCACTCCGCCGACATCAAACAGGATTGCGTCGAATGGGAACATCGCCGCCGGCCTCTACTCCATACTTCGCTTGTTCAAGAAATGGGGAAGCCTCGAACCGGATCGCTGATCACGATGTCCGTTTCACTCTTTCACTTCTTCTCTGCTTCTCTGGTTCACTGTTTCCGTTCCTAATTCACTGCCCACTGTTCTTCTGATACTTGGCTTCGATGGCCAGCACTTTTTTGTACCGCCGCGTAAATCGTTCTTCGTTCGAGATGAACTTCGCTTTCAGAAATGTGTCCACCAGTTCGTAAGCCAGCGACGTCCCCACGATGCGTGCGCCCAGCACCAGCACGTTCATGTCGTCATGCTCTACGCCCTGGTGCGCCGAATACGTGTCGTGGCACATGCCCGCGCGGATTCCCGGAATCTTGTTCGAAGCTACGCACACCCCCACCCCCGAACCACAAATCAGGATGCCGCGAGGTGCCTCACCCCCGCGAATTGCCTCGCCCACGCGCTCCGCAAAATCCGGATAATCATCGAGCGGTTCCACCTGGTACGCGCCCAGATCGAGCACCTCATGCCCGCCCTTGGCAAGATAGGCGCGCACCTCCTCCTTCAATTGAAACCCTGCATGATCCGATGCAATGACAAGCCTCATAGCCTTCCTTCACAGCGTAGTAGAAAATAGACAGTGCTCAGCCGCCATTGGTCCGTTGGGAGCAGCAGAAGCAGCTCTGGCGTTTCACCGATCACCGATCACTGACAACTGAAAACTGGCCACTGATCACTGCTTTTTCACAAGCTTCCTCGCCCGCGACGCCACGTTTTCCGGCGTGAATCCGAGTTCCGCCATCACTTTGCCGCCCGGCGCCGAAGCTCCAAAACGGTCCACCCCGATCACGTCGCCATCCTGTCCCACGTACTTCCACCAGCCCAGCGTTGCACCGGCTTCCACGGCGACCTTCGGCACGCCCGCAGGCAGCACGCTGGCCCTGTACGCCGGCGTCTGCTCTTCGAAGATCTTCCAGCTCGGCAAACTCACCACCCTCGCCGCAATACCTTCCTTCGCCAGCAGCTTTGCCGCATCCACGCATGGCCATACTTCGGAGCCCGTCCCGATCAGCACCACCTGCGGGTGAGGAACATCCTCAAGTACGTACCCCCCCTTGCTCACGCCGTCCAGCACGTTGTGCGAAGCCGTTTCGATCACGGGTAGATCCTGCCGCGTCAGCGCCATGAAGCTCGGCCCCTTGCGGTTCATCGCCAGTTGCCACGCCGCCGCCGTCTCGTTTGCATCCGCGGGACGAAAATCCGTCAGTCCGGGAACTGCACGCAGCATCATCAGGTGTTCGATCGGCTGATGCGTCGGGCCGTCCTCGCCCAACCCGATCGAGTCGTGCGTAAAGATGGTCAGCGAGTGCGACTGCATCAGCGCGGCCAGCCGTAGTGCCGGCTTGCAGTAATCGGCAAAGCAAAAGAACGTCGAACCGAAGGGCGCCACGCCCCCATGCACTGCCATGCCGTTTACTGCGGCACACATCCCGAATTCGCGCACGCCGAAGTACACATTCTTCCCCGCGGGATCGACATGAAAATTCGCGCCCGGCTTGAAGATCGTCTTCGTCGACGACGTCAGATCCGCAGCGCCGCCAAACAGCTCCGGCACCGATCCGGCAATTGCATTCAGGATCGCTCCGCCCGCGTTGCGCGTCGCTGTCGGCTTGTCCGATGGGAAACTCGGAATCGTTTTTTCCCATCCCGCCTTGCGCTCCCCGCTCTGTGTCCGCTCAAACTGCTCTGCTTCCGCCGGGAACGCCTTTTCGTATCCATCAAACAGCTTGCTCCAGTCCGCCTCGAGAGCCGCTCCGCGATCGATGGCTTCGCGCCAGTGCTTCAGCGCATCTTCAGGCACGTAGAAACTCTGATCCTCCGGGAAGCCAAAAAACTTCTTCGTTGCCGCCGTATCCGCCGCTCCCAAAGCTTCGCCGTGCGCCTTGTTGGTACCGGCCTTCGGGCTTCCATAGCCGATCACGGTGCGTACTGCAATGAATGACGGCTTGCCCGTTTCAGCTTGTGCCGCTTTGATCGCGTTTTCAATCCCGACAAGGTCGTTTCCGTCTTCCACTTCCTGCACGTGCCAGTGGTAGGCCTCAAAACGCTTCAGATAGTCGTCGGTGTAACTCAGTTCCGTTGGCCCGTCGAGCGAGATCAGGTTGTCGTCATAAAGCACGATCAGCTTGCCCAGCCCCAGCGTTCCTGCCAGCGCGGCGGCTTCGTGCGACACGCCCTCCATCAGATCACCGTCGCCACACAGCACATAGGTGTGGTGGTTCACCACATCGAAGCTCGGCCGGTTGTACGTCGCGGCCAGGTGCTTCTCAGCGATCGCCATGCCCACGGCCATCGCGAATCCCTGCCCCAGCGGCCCCGTCGTCACCTCCACGCCGTCGGTGTCGCCGTATTCGGGATGTCCTGGCGTGTTCGAGCGCCATTGCCGAAATGCCTTCAAATCATCCAGCGTGACTTTGTACCCGCAGAGGTACAGCGTCGAGTACAACAGCGCCGATGCATGCCCATTCGACAGCACGAACCGGTCGCGATCCGGCCACTTCGAATTCGCCGGATTGTGCTTCATCAGTTTGTGAAACAGGAGATAGGCAATGGGCGAACAGCCTAATGGCGCGCCGGGATGGCCGCTCTTCGCTTTCTCAACGGCGTCCACGGCCAGCAGCCGCAATGTGTCGATTGAGAGTTCATCTAGAGAAAGATCTGCAAGACTGCCAGTCATAGGAAGCTCTGATGTGTCCTTTCAGCAAATTCTTTGTGTCGGCCCAAATACGAGCTCTAACTGCTTTCAATCTTCATTTCCACGTTGCGGCCGAGCCAACGGTTCTGGTCATGCCAATGGAGAGTCCATGATAGCCCACCGGTCTGTTGATTCGGTGAGACGGCAATGTTGGCGCTGTACCCTGCGCTGCCTAAGGCGTGAGCCTTCGTCATCTGAGTGGTCTTCCATCCGTCCGAACTCCACACCACCTCAAACGGGTCTGCGTCCAGGATGCGCAGCGTATCGCCAGGCGCAATCTTTTGGATCGGCCTTCGCTGGCTATAAATCTCCAGATGCCGCCGCACCTTCTCGCGTCCGTCGGGCTCGCTGTATCGCTGAAACACCGGCTCTACTCGGTCAAATACCTTTCCATCCACTGCCGAACGCAGGAGCTTCAAATACTCCGCATGCGCCCACACCAGCGGCACCGCCGAACCCGCGGCCAGGCCCTTCTGCAGGCGGGCGCCGGGCCGATCGGCCTCGTCCCACACTTGCTCCGGCATCATCTGGCCAACCGTGGCGAAGCGTTCATATGCTTTGATGAGCGGGGCGATGTCTCGGCCTGCCGCAAGCTCGTAATGCGCCCGCTCACCGGTCAGCAGCGGCCACACGCGGCCCTGGCCCCATCCCTGGAACGGTCCTCCATCAGCTCTCTGTCCGTAGCCATCCCAGTTGTAACGCAAATATCCGGGCCCCTGCGGCAAATCCCGCTTCAGCACTGCATCCACCACTTTCAACGTGTCGATGATCAGCGGATCGTCCGCCCGCCGCACGCCATAGCGCACTAGTTCCAGAAAACCCGCATCGATAATCTCGCGCGCCTCAAAACTATCCCGAGTTCCAGGCGGGCGATTGTTGATGTGGATGGTCTCCGTTCCGCAGCTCTCGCACGCATACGCTTCGCCGGACTCGGGCGGTCGAATGCGCATGTAGTGCCGACTCACCCCCGGCAGCAGAACTCCGCTGTTCGTGACCGTCCAGTCTTCAAGATGAAACTCGATCCAGTCGGCAAAGTCTTCGTAAAAACATGCCAGTTCGTTCGAATCATGGGCTCGCGCTATTTCGGCTGCGCAAATCAGCCCCGATATCACTGCTGCCAGAGTCGATGGCGAATACCCCGCGTTCTCTTCCCAGCGTTCCTGGTGCGTAATCGGCGCGTGGCGCACAAGGAAGCCCGCCGCCCGCTCGACGAACGAGAAAATCGTCGCATCCCCAAGCGCATCCGCCTTCCACAGCCGCCATGCCAGGATGATGGGAAACGCAACCTCGTCAAGTTGCACGCCTGACCAGTACGGCCTTCCATCCACCCAGAAGTTCTGTGCAAATCCGCCATCCGGTTTCTGCGTGCAGGCCAGGTAAACCAGCGCCCTGCGCGCCGTTTCTGCCCTCCCGCATGCCAGAAGGGCACCCGCCGTCTGCACCATGTCCCGCGTCCACACTAAATGGTAGCCACCCAGGTCGTCGTCGCCGTGCACCTGGCCCCACGGTATCGACATCGATGCGACGAACGCGCCTGAAAAAATCTTGTCTTCGTGTGCCAGCAGCACGTTATGGCTCGCGCGCATCAGCTTGCCGCCATCACCTGCCTTGGCCGCCAGCCACTCCGGATTCGCCGCTCGCTGCCATTGTTCGATGAATCGATCGCGGCTGCGTTCAAACGGCATCGCCAGGGCGCTCATGGTCTTCTGCAGTGCCGTGTGATTCCCCTCGCCAATGCCGATCGCCAGGCTGAACTGGCGGGCGCCATCCGCGCCCGCGTTGCCCATATCCAGTTCGCCCATGACTGCAATGTTTCCGTTACTGGCCGATCCGAATTCCCAGGTCATGCCGAAGTGTTCCATCAAATCGCGCCAGCCATCGCTCGTGCCGACAAATCCGCAGCTCATGCGAGAGAACCCGCAGCTCGCGCCCATCGCCAGCGACCACCGGTTCTTCCATGCCAGCGCCATCTTGCGGCCGGCAACGTCAAGCACCCGCGCCGTATTACCAGCTCCGCCCCCGTCCAGGTGCGGCGCGAGAAGCGCGAAAACCTTCAGCCGCGGAATAAGGTCTTCATGACCCTCGATCCGCACGTGCTGCAATACAACGCTGTGATGCGGATCGCAGATGATCTCTTTGATGACCGCGTAGCGGCCGTCCGGATCGCGATTCACATACCGCACGCCCAGCGATTCCTGGTGGATATACTCGAAGTCCGTGATCAGGTCGCGCTTCTCTTCATGAACAAACGTCTCCCCATCCGTGATCAAAAACTCCATGTCGCGCACCTGCGCCGCGTCGATCGTGGGGTGGTAGAGCTCGTTCAGAACTCCGTGCGAACACGTGAACCAGATGCGGCTCGAAGCCGAGTACGCCGTGCCCACCGCGTCCTTCACGCTCGAAGTCCAGCGCGGCTCCATGCCGGGCGCGCCAAATGCCTCGCCCTCCTGGTCAAGCCATCGATACAGCGCCTGATCGCTCATTAATCCTTACCATGTTGTGGGATGAGGAATCTCGATGTTGCCGGAACCATCTTCTCTATCGATGTCCCCGATGCGAGAAGGTTTCGGCATCCAACCCGATCTCAGCAGAATAAGTTGGTATCCCGGCCCTACCCTTTCGCATCCATCCAATCATAGGAGCCCGGGCAGTTGTGTGAAGATACCATTGCAGCCGGGCGCTGCCGTCTAAGAGTTATCCTGAATCCGCGACGGTCATCCCACGGAACCGCTCAACCCCGGACAAGAATCCCAATGGAGGAGATTTCCCGATGTCGACAGCTACTTCGGCCGCTTACACAGTCCCCGCTCTGCCCTATGACTATGCCGCCCTCGAACCCTTTATCGACGCTGAGACGATGCACCTGCATCACGACAAGCACCACCAGACCTATGTCACGAACGTAAACGCCGCTCTCGAAAAGTATCCCGACCTCGCCCATAAATCCGTGGACGACCTGTTGCGCGAACTCGCCCAGGTGCCCGACGAGATCAAGGGAGCCGTTCGCAACAACGGCGGCGGTCACTCGAATCACTCGATGTTCTGGGCCATCATGGGACCTGCCAACACGCCCGGCATCGGCGGCGCTCCCACCGGCGCGATCGGTGACCAGATCAAGAAGGATTTCGGTGATTTTGAAGCGTTCAAGAAGACATTCAATGAGACCACGGCCAAGCAGTTTGGATCCGGCTGGGGCTGGCTCGTCTTCTCGGCTGGCAAGCTGAAAGTCATCACCACCGCCAATCAGGATTCTCCGCTGAGCCAGGGCCTTTATCCCGTCCTCGGCAACGACGTTTGGGAGCACGCCTACTACCTGAAGTATCAGAACCGCCGCCCAGACTACCTCGCGGCATGGTGGAACGTAGTCAACTGGGCCGAAGTGAACAAGCGCTTCGCCACCGCCCAGAAGTAGCGCCCGCCCGTCCCGAGCTTCCAGCCTTCGCCCTCGTCAGGCGATGCTGGAGGCTCGGCGCCGGCCCTCATCTCCCCGCCCACCGTCCGTTCCCGGTCAATTCATCCCGTCATCGAACACATCTTCTTCTGTGTGCCTCGCATCAACTCTCCTGTTTTCATTCGCTTGCCTGATACTCATTTTGGTCAGAAGATTGCTTCACCCCTTAGGGCCCTCCCCCGCTTCCGCGGCCACTCGACAAATCTCAGGAGGTCAACATGAGAATTCTGCTGCAGGATTTGCGTTTTGCATTGCGCCAGATGATCAAACGGCCAGGTTTCACAGCCGTCGTTATCCTCACCATGGCCCTCGGGATCGGTGCCAATGCCGCCATCTTCAGCGTCCTCGACGCCGTACTTCTGCGCCCGCTGCCTTATCCGCAGCCCCAGCAACTCATCAAGATCTGGACGCGCTTCACCGGGATCGGCCAGCCCAACGACCAGAACTGGGTCTCCGCTCCCGAACTCCGCGACCTCCAGCAGCTCAATCACAGCTTTTCTGACCTCGCTGCCATCTCCACTGGCTCCGTGAACCTCGGCTTCAAGGGGAGCCCGAAGCGAGTCGTCGGTGCAAGCGTTTCACCCGTGCTATTCAAAATGCTTGGCGCGCAGCCGCTCCTCGGCCGTGTCTTTCTGCCCGAAGAGGCCCAGCCGGGTCGCGATGGAGTGGTCATCCTCAGTTACGGACTTTGGAAGCGGAACTTTGCAGGAAATCCAGGCGTCGTTGGTAGCACGATTGATATCGATGGCGCCCCCATGATCGTGGTCGGCGTCATGCCGGCCGGCTTCTCCTACCCCGATCAATGCGAAATCTGGGGACCGCTCGCCTTCGGTCCCAACGACCTCGCCGAAAACAACCGCGGCAGTCACGGGCTCGAGGTGCTCGGCCGAGTCAAGCCCGGTATTTCATTCGCCCAGGCCCAGTCGGACATGGATCGCGCCGCCAAAACCATCATCGAGCAGCACAAGTCCTATCCCTACGAAAAATATGGTTTCGGCATCATTCTTCATCCGCTGCTTGAAGAAACCGTGGGCGACGTGAAGACCTCGCTCTGGGTCCTGATGGCCGCAGTGGGACTCGTTCTCCTCATTGCCTGCGCGAACATCGCCAACCTCCTCCTCGTGCGTTCGTCTGAGCGCCAGCAGGAGATGGGCGTTCGCCAGGCGCTTGGCGCGAGCGGAAGTCGTCTCGTCCGTCAACTCCTTACCGAAAGCGTGCTGCTGGCTCTCATTGGCGGGCTCGCGGGGATTGCACTTACCCCATGGGCGTTGCGCGGTCTCATTGCCATTTCGGTCGCGGCTCTTCCCAGGACCGTTGGCACGAGTATCAACGGAACCGCCCTGCTGCTGATGCTCGCCATCTCTCTTGCCACGGGAATCCTCTTCGGCCTCGCCCCCGCGATTCAGTCCTCAGCCAAAAGGAACTGGGCAGCGCTCAAGAGCGCGCACAGCACCGAAGGCAGCCACGCCAAGCGCCTGCGCCGCATCTTGGTGATTGCCGAGACAGCACTCTCCGTCATTCTTCTTGCCGGCGCAGGGTTGTTGATGCGGAGCTTCGCACAGATCCTCAGGGTCGATCCCGGCTTTCGCCCGGAGAATGTGCTCACGATGAACGTCTCGCTGGACAATCCCCAGTACGCAAAGCCCGACCAGATACGCGGCTTCTACAACGAATTGCTCGGCCGCATCCGCAAAGAGCCCGGCGTCCTTTCTGCCGGCGCCGTCTCGCTGTTGCCCCTGAGCGGCAGAAACAGTTCCGGAACCGTGACCATCGACTCTCAGTCTGTGCCGCTTGAAGACACCACCCCCGAAGCCGACGGGCGCTTTATTACCACCGACTACTTCAAGGCAATGGGCATCTCTGTCCTGCGAGGGCGGTCCTTTGAGGATCACGATACCGACGGCGCTCCGTTGGTTTGCATTGTCGATCAAACTCTCGCCGACATCTACTGGCCCAATCAGGATCCGATCGGAAAACGGATTCACTTTGGCGACCGCTCCCAGAATCCGCCCCAGTGGGCTACAGTCGTCGGCGTTGTCAGCCCGGTGCGCAACCGCACACTGGAAGCGCGTTCGCGTATCGGCGTCTACTTGCCTGAAAATCAGATGTCCCAGCCGTCGATGACCATCGCTGTCCGCACCGCGGGAAATCCCATGAACCTTGCGCCCACCATGGAGCGCGAAGTCTCCACGATTGATCCCGATCTCCCCGTCTATCGCGTGCGGACCATGACCCAGGTGATGGGAGAATCCGTTCAGCGCCGCCGCCTGGCTCTCATCCTCCTCGCGGTCTTCGCAGGACTGGCCCTGGCCCTCGCCTCCGTCGGCATCTACGGCGTCACCTCCTATGCAGTTGCCCAGCGGCAGGTTGAAATCGGCCTCCGCATGGCGCTCGGCGCAGACCGCTTCCAGGTTCTGCGCATGATGATCGGACAGGGGATGACGACCATCTTCATGGGCCTGGGAATCGGCATCATCTCCTCCCTTGCCCTTACACGCCTGATTCGCGGATTGCTCTTCGCCGTTCGGCCATCCGATCCGCTGGCCCTTGCCGGAGCCGCACTGGTTCTGATGGCCGCCGCGTTCCTCGCTGTCTACATTCCATCGCGGCGAGCCACGCACGTTGAACCCATCGTCGCCCTGCGCTACGAGTAGCCGGATAGGAGCACCGGATCGGCCTGGTTCGGAGCTCCTATTCACGCCGAATCGTCGTCCAACCGCACCCGCCGCGCGTCTAACCTCATGGATTCATGGAGTGAACGGTGCGTATTTTTGCCTTGTTCCGCCTTGCAGGACTTCTTGCCTTCATCCTCGCCGTATCGCCCTTCCTGGCCACAGCCCAGGCCGGCAGCTTCACCATCAACCAGAACGGGAAAGCTGTTGGAACCGCCAACTTCAACTTCGCCGCCACGCGCGATGGCTACGACTCCATGTCGGTGGTTCACCTCGATCTCGATGGATTGAACTACGCGATCTCGAAGACCGAAAAGCTTTCGTCCGCCGACGAACTCCAGCACGTCCAGCTCAGCGCCATCGTCAACGGATCAGCCGTCAACGTCACCGCCGCACCGGATGCCGCACAACTCCTCCTCAACACCTCGGCTGACGGACGCGGCACCACCACGCGCCTCGCGTCGCATACTGCGGCCGTCTTCCTGCCCGACTTCGATCCCGGCGCGCTCGAAACCTTGCTCGCTCTCGCCGTCGAGCACAACAACCGCGACTTATGGGCCATCATTCCCAAGCAGGCCGGATCCATCGAGCCTGTCCAGATCGCCACCTACTCCGATGAACGCGGCACGCTCGACAGCAAGCCCGTTACCGTGCATCACCTGGTCGTGACCTACGGCGACGCCCATACAGATCTGTTCTCAGGTCCATCGAACCAGCTTCTTCAAGCCGAACTGCCCCAGCCGGGTTTTGCCCTGGTCCGCAAAGGCTTCGTGCTCACACCGCCCGCACGCGCCGCCGCACCGCCGGCTCAATAGCGTAGTTTGCCGTCGCGACAACGTAGTAATGAGCCTGATAACTGCCCAGCCCATGCTGGTTGACCCATGATCGAGCTAGGCATCCCCGCCCCATGACATTCGATACGGCCATGCGACCAAAGTTGTAGCTCTGGCGTGACTTACATCACACATAATGCTTGTGTTGCGCGCTCTCTGAAACGACCTGCGTCGAAAGCTTCCGGGTCGGACACAACGTTGGGAGTTGCAAGCTTTCCGAGTAACTCCTCGCCAAGCGTCCGACCTGCCGCTGAAACAAGGCTTTCAGGAGCCAGGGCCGGCTTGGGACCAGGCACGAATCCGGTGCCCACTCGACCGAGATTGCACATCGCGTCTTGAACGACGCTGATCCCAGGAGTAAGGCGCTCAATGGATCAGATCATCACCAACTTGGTCTCGCTGGGCTTGCTGGTGTTTCTCTTCGCCGCGATTGCCAGAAGAGCGTCTGATGATCGCCTGCGGTGTTGGGTCGCCGGTTGGGTCGGGATCCTGGTTCACATCGGTTTGAAATTCTGGACGCCCGCTGCCCCCGTTTGGCGTTTGGTCAATGTCTGCGCGAGCATCGCGGCCCTGGCCCTCACAGCCATCTTTTTCATCGCATCGGTGATGATTGTCCGCGAAGGCCGGAGGGCCGGCGTGCGGCTGGCCGCCGTCCTCGCATGTTTCACATTGCTGCCGATCACGATGGCCATTGCATATCCGCGGCCCGGTTGGCTATTGGCAACCCTCGTGGTCGTCCAACAATGCGCAGTTGTGCGCACTGCCATGCGCCCCCGCATCCATCGCACCGCAGTCCTGTGGGTCCTCGTTTCAGTGTGCGCCCTCACGTTGGCCTGGATGCTGTATGGCATAAGCCGCGGCCACGGCGAATTTGTCGTCTTCGCGCTTTTGGCAGAAATGTATTTCGCGGCCGGTACAGATTTCTGGTTCAACGGTTGGGAACGATCGTTGGGGCTCGTTACAACATGCACAGGGTTAGCTACTTTTGGAGCCACCTTTCCCGGCATGCTGCTGATCGAGAAGGTCTGGCCGCACACTTCGGCCGCATCCGATTTGCTCGGCGTTTCCGCATTCTGCGTTGCGGTGGGAATGATCCTGATTGTGCTGGAAGAGGATGCGCGCTCGGCGCGGCAGACGACAGAAGAGTACCGCCTCACCTTCGATACCAATCCTCATCCGCTTTGGATCTTCGATAAAGAAACGCTGGAATTCCTCTCGGTCAATCAGGCCGCCTGCAGCAAACATGGCTATACCCGCGAAGAGTTCGCGAACCTTAAGCTCCCCGACATTGTCGAAACCGGCGTGGTGCCCGAGATCGTATTGCCGGCCGGGAATCCGAATCGCCCGTCGCGTCACGTCCGCAACGACGGCACAGAAATGCCGATGGACATCACGGCCCATGACATCGTGTTTCGTGGCAGACCGGCACGCTTTGTCCTTGGCATCGACGTGAGCGAGAGAGAGGAGCTTCAGCGGCAGGTGCAGCATCACTCCCGGCACGACATCCTGACAGGACTGCCGAATCGCGTTCTCTTCGAAGAACAACTGAAGGGAGCGTTGGCGCGGGCGATGGAGACCAGGGAAAAACTTGCGATTCTCTGTCTGAATCTCGATCGATTCAAAAGGATCAACGATACCTATGGAACGTCGGTTGGAGATGAATGCCTCAAGCAGGTGGCCGAAATCCTTCGCGCCAATGCGCAGCCGATGGACTTGCTGGCGCGCACGGAAGGCGATGTATTCGCCCTGGTTCTCACCGGGCTCAGAAGCGGCTTCCCGGCTGAACACGTTTTAATCGAACTGGAACAGCGATTCCGCGAGCCCTTCATGGTCGGGGGGACGAAAGTGCGACTGTCGTTCAGCGCCGGTTTGGCACTGTGCCCGGACGACGGCATCGAATTCGCACCCCTCTGGCGCAGCGCCGAGGGAGCGCTTTCGAGGGCGCGCGCGGCGGGTGGCGGGCAGGTCGTCTGGAGCAGTTCCGAGTTGCGCATCGCCGCCGAGAAAGAGGTGGAACTGGAAGACGTCATCCGAACACAACTGGAGGAACGTGGGTTCTACCTTGCTTATCAGCCGCTCTATGCGATGGACGGGCGAATTGAGGGCCTTGAGGCTTTGCTGCGGTTGGATCATCCCGTTCATGGTCCAATTAGCCCGGTCCGGTTCATCCCGCTGGCTGAGGAAACCGGGTTGATTATCCCCATCGGTGACTGGGTCATCGAAGAAGCTTGCCGCCAATTGAACCACTGGAGAGACAACGGCATTCGCATGGTTCCAGTCGCCTTGAATGTTTCGGCATTGCAGTTGATGCAAAGCGGATTTGCCGAGCGCCTGATCGGTATCATCTCGCGGTTCGGAATCCGGCCGGACCAGATTCAGTTAGAGGTCACTGAATCGACGGTTATGCTCAACGAGGCAGAAGTCACGAAACAGATGGCGCTCCTGTCAGAGATCGGCATCCGTTTTTCGATCGATGACTTTGGAACCGGGTATTCCTCTTTGAGCCGTTTGGACAAGCTGCCGCTGAGCGTGCTGAAAGTTGACCGCTCCTTTACGAAGCGGCTCTGCGAGATTGATGGCACGCGCTCCATCGTGCAAGCGATTATCTCGATGGGAAAGGCCCTCAATATGCGCATCGTTGCGGAAGGCGTCGACCTGGAAGAACAGATCGCCTTATTGCGCGAGATGGGATGCGACTCGTTGCAGGGCTTCCTGTTGTCGCACCCTGTGCCGGCCGCGGACATTCCTCGCCTGCTCCGGCGGCCCAACCCACTCCTCGCGAAGCTGTGCGATGAACACAGCGATATCTTCGAAACTGTGAGGCCCTTCTCAGAACGCGCGCCGGACCAACCCTGAGCATTGCCTAGCGCAGAAGGCGCAGGATCTCCCACACCCCAAATAGGCAGAGCGCCACCACGGTCTCTGCGGTGAGCGCGACCATGGCGCCTCTTGCGCCGCCCAGCTTCTCGTCAACCGAAGTAACCGTCTCGGCTGGATCGATCGCTTCGTCGCAATCCCACTCAACCTCCGGCGAACGCAGCGTTACGGTAGCGAACCGCATCGCCGTCTCGAAGGACCTGGAAGGCTCGTGTTGGATTGTGCTGCTGGCCATGTTCCGATGGATTGCCGTCCATTGAACGCCTGATCAGAAGATGTTGTGAAGGCAGATCAGGTTTCGTGAACCAAAGTCGGTACCTCGACCCTGCTCCCCCGACCTCCCTCGACCCGCAGTCAGATACACACTGCAGGCCCCTGCCCTTGCATCCATTTCTGATAGATTGCGCTTGACCGAGCATGCTGACCGCCAAACAGGAGAGATTCCTGCGTGGATCGAAATAATCGATTTAGCTGCGATTTCCTCAAAATTCCCCGTTCTCCACAGGGCAATATCTTCATACCGCGTAAGAAGTTCCCGGTAAAAGCGCAGCCAATGCTCGCATCAGCCGCTCAGCGGCGTTCTTCTCAAACCCTCTTGCAGATTCAACAGCGCCCACACAAGCACGCTTGCCGCCGCAAGAACATCCGCTACCCGATCCACCAGCGTCACCGCAAACGCGAGCATGGTCACCAGGATTCCCCACTTCGCCGCCTGCCTGCGAAACGCACGGCCCCACCGCAACCCATCAGGGCGGAGCGGGTGCGCCGCCTGCTCAGATCCGCAGGCCTTTCCATTTCCCATCAGCCGAAGCACCCGCGCCAACTCTCCCGCAACCAGCAACGCTGCGCCCCACAACGGCACAAGCGAAGCCAATCCGACTGCATAAATCCATTCGCCGCCATATTGAACCAGTCGAGTTCGGCGTGCCTCGATGTCGCCATCGGCCAGGTCATGCGCATCGGCCCAGGTGCAGAGCAACGCGCCCGCCCCCACCAGCATCGCCGCCGCGAGGAATGAAATATGTTCGAGCTCGTGGTTTGCCGGGCTGTTCCGGATGAATCGCCACACAACGTCATCGCGATCCCACAGGTACGTCGACACCGCGGCCCCGATAAGCAGACCCCGAATCAGCGCCGGGTGGCGCAGTTCAAACCTGCTCGGCCGCACGCTCACTCTCCGTACAGCCCCGAATTGGGCAAGGGAAGGCACAGGCACGTTGAGCCATTCTGCTCGAATCCTCGGTCCAGGCGGTAGATATATTCAGCCGCCCAGCGCAAGAGCAGGGTCGGCGGTCAGGTCTGCTGCAGCGAACTCGCCGGCCACAAAACGCGGCCACGCCGCCGCGGCAATCATCGCCGCATTGTCCGTCGAGAGTGCCAGTGTCGGGAAAGCCACCGGAATGCCGCGTCGAGCCCCTTCCGTTGTAAAGCGAGACCGAAGTTCTCGGTTCGCCGCCACCCCTCCGGTCACCAGGATCCGCTCTGCGCCAAGAGACTCGGCTGCGGCGAAGGTCTTTTTCAGCAGATCGCCCACCACCGCGTGCTGAAAGCTGGCAAGCAGGTCCAGCGTGATCGCATCGCACATCGGCAGCGCATCCTCGATCGACGGCCGGGATGGTGCGTCCGGTCCCGTGAACAATGCCTCGCGCCGCGCTTCCGCCTCCGGCTTCAGGTGGTGCAGTTCCACATAGCGCAGCACCGCCGTCTTGATCCCTGAAAACGAGAACATAAAATGTGGATCCAGCGTGGCGATCGGAGCGGTCCGAGCCGCCTTCGTCCTCGGCGCCTTGCCCGCCAGATGCACCTTCCGCTTGATCTGCGCGAACGAAAATGGCACGGCTTTTGGATTCCCGTGCATAGCCAGCCCATCAATCCATGGTCCGCCCGGGTATCCGAGCCCCAGCAGCTTGGCCACTTTGTCGTAAGCCTCGCCCGCCGCATCGTCCACCGTCCGCCCCACCAGCGAATAGCTCCAGGTGCCCTCCGTTGGCCGGGCCACATAAAGATGTGTGTGCCCTCCCGAAACAACCAGTGCCAGCGCTGCCTCTCCAATTTCGGTCGATGACTCGGAACCGGGTGCCCCAGGTCTCGATTCGGAGACCTGGGAACGTTCTTCGAGCAGCACGGCATGAATATGCCCCTCCAGATGATTCACTGCGATCAGCGGCAGCCCCTGCGCGAACGCCAACGCCTTGGCGTAGGTGATCCCCACAAGCAACGCACCCGCCAGTCCCGGCCCGCTGGTCACCGCGATGGCGTCGAGATCATCGAGCCTGATTCTGGCTTCGGCGAGCGCCGCCCGCACGACAGGCACAATGGCGCGGAGATGCTCCCGGCTGGCCAGTTCCGGCACCACGCCGCCATATCTCGCATGGGTCGCAATCTGTGACGCCACCACCGACGACAGGGTTCGCGCTCCACGCTCCACCACCGCCGCAGCGGTTTCGTCGCACGAGCTCTCGATGCCGAGAATCAAACCTGAACCCATAGATCCAGTTTAGCGGCCTCGAATCTCGCACCTGAAACCGACTATCCTCAAGCAGAGCGGCATGCCCTCGTCCTCCAAATTCGCATCGGCCCTGCGTATCCTCGAAGCTCTGCGGGCCGCGGGTTACGAAGCCTGCTTCGCCGGAGGGTGCGTCCGCGATCTGCTGCTCGGCCGCGAGCCCGCCGACTATGACGTGGCCACCTCCGCCACTCCCGACGTCGTTCTGCGCATGTTTCCGCGCACCTTCGCCGTCGGAGCGCATTTCGGCGTCGTCCTCGTCGCGGCCGAAACCGAGATCTCCTCCAAAGAGGCCGCCCCACCGCAGGTGGAAGTAGCAACATTCCGTTCCGATAGTGCTTACTCCGACGGCCGCCATCCTGACGCAGTCCGTTACACCCTCAGCGCAGCCGAAGACGTGCAACGCCGCGACTTCACCATCAACGGCCTCCTCCTCGATCCCCTGAAACTGGTCGCCGCCGGCTCGGAGAATGAGAGCTCCGTCGAGAACGGCTTCGTGCCAAGCGAGCCCACGACTGGCCCCGTCGAGAACGGCTTCGTGCCAAGCGAGCGCACGACTGGCCCCGTCGAGAAGGGCCCCGGCCCAGGTGAGAGGACGACTGGCCCCGGCGAAAGCGGCTTCGTCCCAAGCGAGCGCACGACTGGCCCCGTCGAGAAGGGTACGGGCTTCAGCCCGTACGTTTCCTCGCTACAAAGAGTCGGGGCTTTAGCCCCTGAGGCAATCCGCTCCGCTGTCATCGACCACGTCGGCGGCCTGGCCGATCTCGATGCAGGCATCATCCGCGCCATCGGCCAACCCGAGCGCCGCTTCGACGAGGATAAGCTGCGCCTGCTGCGCGCCGTGCGTTTTGCCGCACGTTTCAACTTCACCATCGAGCCCGCAACGCATGCCGCCATCCGTGCTCTCGCTTCGCGCATCCATGCCGTCAGCCGCGAACGCGTGCGCGACGAATTAACCAAAATGCTCACCGAAGGCCATGCGCGGCGCGCGTTTGAACTCCTCGATGAAACCGGGCTCCTCATCGAAGTTCTGCCCGAAGTCGCAAAAATGAAGGGCGTGACGCAGCCGCCGCAGTTTCACCCCGAAGGCGATGTCTGGATCCACACGCTGCTTCTGCTGGATCAGCTCGAGCCGGGCTGCCCCGCCACGCTTGCCTGGGGCGCTCTGTTGCATGATGTCGGCAAGCCGCCCACATTCCGCGTCGCACCAGACCGCATCCGGTTTGACGGACACGTTGACGTGGGCGTCGCCATGGGCGCCGAGATCTGCCGCCGTTTTCGCTTCTCCAATGACGAGACCCAACAGGTTCTTGCCCTCATCGAGAACCATATGCGCTTTGCCGATGCCCCGCGCATGAAGGACTCCACATTGAAGCGCTTCTTCCGGCTCGATCATTTCGATCAGCATCTCGCGTTGCACAAAATGGACTGCCTCGCTGCCCATGCCAACCTCGATATTTGGAACTTTGTTCGCGAGCGCTACGAGACCACGCCCGCCGAATCCGTGCGGCCTCGTCCGCTCATCACCGGTCGCGATCTCATCGCTGCCGGATACCAACCCGGCGAGCAATTCCGGCCCATGCTCCAAGCCGCTGAAGACGCACAGCTCGAGGGCGTAATCTCAACCACCGAAGAGGCATTGGCCCTCGTGCGTCAAAGCTTTCCAATGAAAGACAATACAACCCGCTGAACCACATTGCGGAAAAGCAGCATGCTCACTGCCATGCCGCGATTACCCCTCCTTCCCTCTCTGCATCCAAATCCGGTGTGCAGGTGTGTGGAGGGGACAATGAAGAATTCGCTGGTTCTGATTGTCGGAGCAGGACCCACCGGTATGACTGCGGCCATCGAGTTGGGCCGTTTCGGTTTCGATGTGCGCATCGTTGATCGATCAGAACACCTGGCCGAACACTCGCAGGCGCTTGGCGTGCAGGCGCGCACGCTCGAGCAGTTTCAGCGCTACGCCATAGCCGACATCGCAGTCGAGCGCGGCAGAAAGGTTACCCGCGCCGAGTTCTGGAGCGAGGGCAAGAAGATTCTCTCGCTTCCCCTCAGCCACATCTCCAGCGTCTATCCCTTCATCCTCTTGCTTCCGCAGAGCGAAACCGAAGCCATCCTGAACCGGCACATGGAATGGCTTGGGATCCGGCCCGAGCGCGGGACCGAACTTGTCGATCTCAGTCAGCACGATGACGCAGTCACTGCAATTCTGAGAAACTCCAATGGCGATCGCGAAGAGATCCATCCGCGCTGGGTCATCGGCTGCGACGGCGCGCACAGCTTGATCCGCCAAAAACTCGGCATACCATTCGAAGGCGCATCGATCGGCATGTCCTTCTTCCTTGGTGACGTTCAGTTGGACGGGCCCGACGCGCCCACCGATCAGCTATCCGTCCACTTCCATCATGGCGATGTTGTCTTTCTCGCACGACTTACTGACAAGCTGTTCCGCATTATCGTGGCTTCGCACGCGATGCAGCAGTCCCCGTTGCAAAAGGAGGTCGACCTACGCCATTTCCAGCTGGCACTCGATGCCGCGGGAATCAACGCAAAGGCGCATTCCCCCGAATGGATGACGCCGTTCCACGTCAACGACCGCCATGCACGCCACTACCGCGTTGGAAATGTCTTTCTCGCCGGCGACGCTTCGCATATTCATTCGCCGGTCGGCGGCCAGGGCATGAACACCGGCATCCAGGACGTGGCCAACCTCGCATGGAAGATGGCGGCCGTGACCCGCGGCGCCGACATCCACCTGTTGAACAGTTATGAATCCGAGCGCGGCGAAGTCGGTAAGGCTCTGCTGCGTTTCACAGAACGCGGCCTCAAACTCGGCTCAACCACCAGTTCCGTGCTCGAGAGCATGCGCGATACGTTCCTTCCTGTTCTGTCCGCGTTGAAACCCGTGCAAAGGGCCATGCTCGGCTTCATCTCAGAAACTGCCATCGAATACCGTTCGTCGTGGACCGTGATGGATTTTGGTGGCGACGGCGACCTTCGCGCCGGCGATCGGCTACTCGACTTCGAATTGAAACCAAATTCGGAGCGTCCGATGCTTCAGAAGCGAACCCTTCTTCAGGATTGGACTGAGCCAAAGCATCTTGCCCTGTTGTTGGAGCCCACCGGCGCTGAAGTCAATGAGCTCCGGCAGACCCTTCCGCAGGCAGTCGTCATAACAGTCCGTGCTGCCGAACTCGATCGTGACGGTCTGCGTGCGCTCGGTACCAGCAAAAAACTGCTGATCGTGCGTCCCGACGGCTACATTGGTTTCCGCGGTCACGCGGAGCCGCACACGCCCTGGATGGAATACGCCGAGCAGGATGGCATTCTGGCCCCGAGCCTGATGACGCGTTAATTGCTGATCGTGTACGAAGCAGGGGCCGGTCCACCCCGCGCCATCAGCGGCTTGCGAAATGTAAGGCAGTACAGTCGGCCGTTCGCGATCTCACGTGCCTTCACCTCGAGCATCTCTTCGGGAACCAGGTGGATAGGGCACCGCACCTTTTCGCTCCCCGGTTCGAAGTGGCGGGCCGTCGCGGGATTGTGCTGGTAATTCTCCCGAATCTCCTTTTCCGTTTCGTCGACGATCACGATCTTCGTACCCGGCTTCGCCACCCAGATCATCTCTTTAATGGCCCGCGCCTTGTCCGTAAAAAAATTGATGCCTCCCACGTGATACACGCAGTCAAAGGCTTCCACGCGGAATGGCAATCGCTCCGCCTCAGCCTGGAACAGGTGTGCCTTCCGATGCCACTTGCGCAGGTTCTTCTGACATTTGCGCAGCATGCCCCACGACAGATCAATTCCATAAAAATCGATGTTCTCGGGCAAATAACGCAAGTTTGCGCCGGTACCCACGGAAATCTCCAGCACCCTCGCGTTCGGAATGATCTCGAGTTCCTTCAGATACTCGAGCCGGAAGTCCGGCTTGCGCGTAAACCAGCGATACAGTTTCTCCGCCAGGTCATAGCCCGGCGCGAGCCGGTCATAGAGATTCTGGTATTTCAAATTCGAACCCGTCACGGTGCTTACAAACAATGGAATGCCATCGCGCATCGGGTACACGCGTCCCGTGGCAGTATTCCGCAGATTCCCAGCCTCAACCTCGAACGAGTAACGCGTGTCGGGGTCGCACAGCAGGGACAAGACATCGCTTTCCATATTCCTTCGTTCGGAAACCCAGCCTCAAGCTACCACATGGCCCGAGTTGACATCAGTAATTCGTCGTGGTTACCGTAACTATCCCGTAAACCCCGCTGCTACAATCAAAAGGACGTAAATCTTCGAGATTTCTCACCCATTCCGAGCAAGCGCTTTGAACTACGTGCAATGACCCTCCGCCTATTCAATACTCTTTCAGCACAACTGGACGAGCTCGTCCCCTCCGACGGCGACACCTTGCGCATGTACGCCTGCGGCCCCACCGTCTACGACTACGGCCACATCGGCAACTTCCGCACCTTCCTCCAGATCGACGTCTTGCGCCGCTTCCTCAAACTGACCGGCATGCGCCTGCGCCACGTCATGAACATCACCGACGTAGACGACAAGATCATTCGCAACGCAGCACAGGCTGGGGTTCCCATCGGCGAATACACTGCTGGCTACATCGAAGCCTTCTTTCAGGACCTCGAGTCCCTGCGCATCGAACGCCCAGAACAGATCGCCCGCGCCACTGAGCACATCCCGCGCATGGTTGAACTGATCCAGAAGCTTGCTGCGGCCGGCGCCGCGTACCGAACAGAAGATGGTTCCTGGTATTTCCGGCTCGCTTCATTTCCTGAATACGGCAAGCTCAGCAAAAAAGACCTGGGCGGAATCGAAGACGGCGCTCGCGTCGACGTTGACGAATACGAGAAAGATTCAGCGCGCGATTTTGCTCTATGGAAAGCCCCGAAACCCGGCGAACACTTTTGGGATACGCCCATTGGTCCTGGCCGCCCCGGCTGGCACATCGAGTGCTCCGCCATGTCAATGGAGTACCTCGGCGACAGCTTCGACCTCCACGCTGGCGGCGAAGACCTCATGTTCCCGCACCACGAAAACGAAATTGCGCAAAGCGAGAGCGTCACGCACAAAACCTTCGCGCGCCATTGGATGCATGTGCGTTTTCTGCTCGTCGACGGCCGCAAGATGTCGAAGAGCGAAGGCAATTTCTTCACCCTGCGCGACCTGCTTCTCAAAGGCTACAAAGCCTCGGCCATCCGCCTCGCGCTCATCTCGGTGCCTTACCGGCATCAGTTGAACTTCACCTTCGACAGCCTGGTTGATGCCACCGCTGCCATCGATCGCCTGCGTACCTTTCATGCCCGGCTCATTGCCGGCAAATTCGCTCCCGGCGAATCACCCGAAATGCAGGCAGCCGCGCAGAAAGCTCACTCCGAATACATGGCGGCGCTCTCGAACGATCTCAATACGGCCGAAGCGCGCGCGCCAATCTTCGATCTCATTCGCACAGCCAACACTGCCATGGATCAGAACCGCTTCCTTGCCGCAGATCGCGATGCCGTAGCCAGGGTGCTGGCCGACTTCGATGCCGTGTTCAGCGTGATCGAAGACCGCGACACCGAACCAACCCGGCATGCCATCGCATGGGCCGAACAAGCCGGGCGCGCTTCGGAAATCGCGCCGGAACTGCGTGCACAAGCCTCGATCACCGACGACGAGATCAATGCGCTTCTTGCCGAACGCGACGCCGCCAAGAAGCGCCGCGATTTCCAGCGTGCCGACCAGATACGAAAGCAACTCACCGACAAGGGCATCCTCATCGAGGATTCAAAAGACGGCACTCGCTGGAAGCGCAAATAGAGTGGTCCTGCGAGAGCTCGGCGCAGCTTGCGCGCGTCGCAAAAGTGATGGGCCGGAACTCCGTGAGGAATTCCGGCCCTTCCTGTTGAATTGCTCTTTCTACTGGCAGCTGACAAATCCCAGCGTGGGAACCGACTCCGTGAACGGCCCCGTGCCCGTCAGTGCAGTCGCGGGTGCCGATTGCAGTTCCGACGGAGAACAGTCGGAGGTTGCGCCGTTCGACGAGGGAACGGTGGCGATGCCGTCAACGACATACGCCGCAAGCGGAGCGCTTTGCGTAGGTCCCACTGGATTCGCCGCGGCCCATGCCCCGACGTACGGGCCACCCGAAGCAATTTGCATCGAGTAGCTGGCGCAATCGGTATTGCTCGGGCAGGTCAAGGTTGTTGTCGACGCAGCGGTCTCGACCGCAATCGACGCGCTGTTCTGGGTCGAGGTGGGCGGCAGCGGAATCGTGTAGGTCGTCGCACCAGCGGTCTCGAGCACGCTCAATTGAACGTCAGCCGACGTGGCTGCGCTGGCAGTGTTTTGCGAAGTGACGACACCGTTGAGGGTCGCTCCGCTGGTCGCCACCGTTGCGGGCAGATAGAGATTCACGTTTCCGGTAGTGCTGCCCGCGGAGATGCCCGTGATGATCGTGGGATCGTAGAACGCGCCGTCCTGGCGTGTGCCGACCACCACCAGATCGTAGGTTCCCGATGGCAGAGGACAAAAGACGAATGTCCCATCCGCAGCGGCCGTGGTGGACATGACAACCCGGTCGATCCCATTTGCATCCGGCTGTTCCACTGATACCGTCACTGCACCTTGAACCGGATTGCCGGTTGCCTGGTCCAGAATCTTGCCATTGATGGAACTCGACGTGGCGCTCACTTCGCCGGCGTGCAGCACCGGTTTCAACCGGAATTGGCCGTTACCCTCCTGCACGATCGACTCGCAGGTCATGAAGTCGATGTCGAGGTCCTTGGTCTGCCCTGCGGCAATCGTGAAACTCCCCCCGGCGATCTGGCCTGATGGAATCTTGATGCCCGTCTTTGCTTCGCTCGAAAGCTGGAGTGCGTGCGGCGCAGACGGGTCGGAGGTGAGCATGACGCAGTTTGCCGAATTGCTGCACGCATTCCCCGAGATGCTCGCGCTGTTATCGGCGAGAATCAGGCGGATCTGTTGATAGGTGCCGGCCTGCAATTCCTGGTTGTCCCCAAGCTGCGCGAGGAAGCACTGATTGTTCGCCTGGCCCAGCAGGTCAACCTGCTTGGGTGAGTTCGACAAGTCCGGCGTCAGGTCGACCCAACTGCTATCGTTCGATCCGGCCGAACTGCTCACGTTCGCTTGCACGTCGGTGATGGTCACGTAAACATGCGCGAACGGGCCGTTGGGCGTGGAGCACGTGGCGGGGTCGCTGAGCATCACGTTGACGGTGCCCGTTCCCGAGGAACTGTTGGTGGTGTAACTGCTGCATGCCACCAGAATCCCGGCAAGAACGAGCAGGCAGGAAAAGACGACCGCGGACTTTGAAGTGCCCTTCATAAAGTGTGATGAATCAGAATCCGGCATAGACTTCCTCCTTCGCTTCTGAGCAGTGGAGAAGAGCCAAGGCAGGCACGGCAAGGGCGCGGGTCAAAGAATTGCGGAAATGCCCGGCGTCTATGTGTTCATCAGCTTAAAGATTGGGCCCTGTGGAAGCCTATTCAGCCGATGCCGGCCGCCGTTACGGACGTACCGTCGAGCAAGTCCCAGCGGAGCATAGAAGTCGAATGGAAGTAAACGACTCGAGTCGGCGATGGAAGCCCATTCGTTTCCTCATAGTATGTTGTGGCGGCCCATATCTATTCGCGAATCACCTTAACTAGGATGCCCTCGGGCAGCTCGCCCTCGATCAGGTGCACGACACCATTCTTGACCAGCCCTTCGTAGACTTCGCGAGTAGGCTTGGATGCAGTCGGCGCGTCTCTGCCGGCGCCTCGATTCTCATCTGCTCCCTGACCCCTGCTCCCTGATCCCTGTTTTTTCCCCATCCCCTTGTCCATGGCCTCGTTGGCGAGGCGATCGGCCTCCGCGTTTCCTCCGCGGAGAGTGTGGCGCATCTCGAAGCGGTCGAGCCGGCTAGACCGGCGGCGGGCCTCTTCCCAGAGCGGGCGCAGGCCTGGGCTGGCGACCTTGTACTGTCCTTTCATCTGCTTGACCATGAGCTGGGAGTCGGAGATGACCCGCAACTGGCGGACGTCATGTGTTAGCGCCCAGTCAAGCACCGCCAGCAGCCCGGAGTATTCGGCGTAATTATTGGTCTGGCGGCCGAGATACTCGCTCAGGCGGGCCGCGATTTGGCCGTCAGGCCCTTCAATCACAGCTCCATAGCCGGCCGGACCCGGGTTTCCGCGCGAACCGCCATCACAATGTGCAACATACCAACCCGCAGTGTCGGATTTGAGGTCTGGAAAAAGGCTTTGGCTCACGGCACTAGTGTACCGGCGCAGGTCGCCGGTCGCCATTCCGGCACGCTCACCAAGCAGATGGAGGCGCGTCTACTCCAATGGGATCAGTTCTCTAGGTCTGAGCGGAGATTTCATGGCAACTGACGCTGCAAGTTTCCCTTCGCCCCCATCCGGAATCCCCGCTCCCTTAGCCTGGTCAGCCAAGTCGAGGTTACAATCCTCAACAGGAATGGCTGCATCCAGGGCAATGGACGGACCCAACCGCGCGCAGGAGCGTCTGGAAGTCCGCGCCCCCGAGATGGAGCTGATCAAGCAGGCTCAGGCGGGTTCGCGCGCTGCATTTGACGCGCTCGTTCGCCAATATGAGCAGCAGGTGCTGCGCCTTGCCTTGCACCTAACCGGTTCAGAGCACGACGCCGAAGACATCTACCAGGAAGCCTTTCTGAAGGCCTTCCGGTACATCGGCAATTTCCGCTTTGAATGTTCCTTCTACACCTGGATTTACCGGATCGTTACAAATCTCTGCCTCGATCAGCTTCGGCGCCGCAAGACGCGCCGCGAAGATCAGGCGATCCTGCTGGATCATTCGGGCGACGAGATCGATTTGCTCGCATCCGTCTCGGACAACCGGTCATTCTCGAATCCGGCACGCGAACTGGACCGCAAGCAACTGGGCGAGAAAATTCAGGCCGCGCTGGGGAAGCTTACCCCGCGCGAGCGCATGGTTTTTGAACTGAAGCACTATCAGGGTCTCCGCCTGCGCACCATCGGAGAGATGTTGAACACCACGGAAGAAACCGCCAAGAACACGCTCTTCAGAGCGACAAAAAAGTTGAGAACGCAGCTGGCGGGTTTACGGTAGGGCGCTGCCGCTGGCGGCGCATGGCAAGACTGATTGAGGCTGGAAGGACGTAGAGGAATGAATTGCGAACTGGCGCACGAGAAGATTGTGCTGGCAGCCTACGGAGAGCTGCCCGATGACCAGATCCACGAGCTGGATCGGCACCTGACTGCCTGCGATGGCTGCCGCGAAGAGCGCGAGCAATTGCTGGCGCTGCGGACACTGGCATCCTCGAATCCCGTAATCGAGCCGCCCGCGAACTTGATAGCTCGTTCCCGCGTGCGGCTTGAGGAAGCCCTGGACGCGCTGCCGCCGAAGCGCTGGTATGAGCGTCTGAGTACACGTCTTGTGAATAACGTTGCCAGCCTGCAGGCCGCGCCCGCCGCTGCGCTTCTGTTGCTGATCGTCGGCATGGGTGCTGGAAGCCTCGGCGGATACGAATATGCGCAGGCGCGCGCCCTCCGCAACGAATCGGGTACCCCGCCGGCGAACGCTCCAGGCACGCCGCAGCCCCTCGCGAATGTTGCGCCAACCGAAGTCGCCAGCATCTCGAGCATCGTGCAGCAGCCCAACAGCGACGTCGTGGAAGTGCGCTACAACCAACTCGTGCCGCAGCGCATGCAAGGATCGCTGGATGATCCGGCAATTCGCCAGTTGCTGATGATGGCGTCGGAAGACGCCGCCTCCGCAGGCATCCGTGACGACTCCGTGGGCCTGCTCGCGGCAGAGTGCCGGGCGGGCCATAGCTGCAATCCGGCGGGAATTCGCGATGCGCTGATGGTGGCCCTGCGTTATGACAGGAACGAGGGCGTGCGCGAGAAGGCGCTGAAGGGCCTCGAGCCTTACGTGGCGCAGGATATGCGCGTGCGCGATGCGGTACTCGAGGCGCTGCTCAATGACAGCGACGCGCGCATCCGCAGCCAGGCGATTAGCATCCTGGAGCCGGTAGAAGCAGACACGACCGTAAGACAAGTGCTTTCCACCGTAGCCAGTTCGGACCAGAATCCTCAGATCCGCAACGTGTCCCGGCAAGTGCTGAGCCGGGCGCCGGAGATTCAGTAGCGGGACGTTCGTTCAGGCATCGCGCCAATCAAAGAGCGTGAGCCTGGGCAGTTGGAGAGAGGGAGAACTAACGATCATGAAGTACTTTTTGAGGCCGTACCAAACGATTGGAGCTGCCATGCTGCTGTGCGCGGGCATGGCATTGACGCCACCGGGCTTGAGCGCGCAATCATCGGGACTTGCTCAGGTCTTGAATTCGCCAAGCCCTCTGCTGGGTGCCAGTGCGCCGGGCTACCTCGGGGTACTCGTCGGCGATGTCGATAACGACGCAGCCCCGAAATTGAAGCTGAAGGATGTGCGTGGTGCGGTAATCACCCTGATCGACCATGATGCTCCCGCGGCGCAGGTCGGTATTCGCGTCAACGACGTGGTCATCGAGATGAACGGCCAGACCGTCGAGAGCGCAGAGCAGTTCGTCCGCATGCTGCACGAGATTCCGGCTGGCCGGAAGATCACTCTCGTGATCAGCCGCGACGGCAACCAGCAAACGTTGACCGTGGAACTTGTCGACCACAAGCATCTGGACCACGACGTGTGGAATAAGCTCAACAGCGGCGGTGATGATGTGACGCCGCAGGCCGGCATGGGCATCCTCTCGGGTGGAGGCGATGCCCCACTACCCGGCGGTTTTCACTTCCCGTTCTTCGGAAGCACCCTGAACGTGGGCGCGCTGGTCGAACCGCTGACCTCGCAGATGTCAGAGTATCTTGGTGTGCCGAGTGGGTTGATGGTGAAGCAGGTGGCTCGCAAGAGCGAGGCCGCAACCGCCGGCCTGAAGGCGTTCGACGTCATTCTGAAAGTGGGAGCTGAGACCATCGCCACGACCGCCGACTGGGACCGCGCCCTGCGATCCAATCAGGGCAAGCCGGTTGCGATCACGATTCTTCGCGATCGCAGGCAGCAGACCCTGACCTTGCAGGTCGATTCAAAGCACCATCGTTCCGAGCTCGAAGACCTGTTCCCGAACGGCAATTGTCCTCTGGTTGCCGAACTCGATTCCGAGGACCAGTTGGCGCAGCTGTTCGGGGGCGATTCGGATGCTGCGCGCCGGCAGATGCAGGACCTGGAGAAACAGCTGAAGGACCAGTTTGGCCAGAACTCCTGGATGTCGCAGGAGCAGGCCAAAGAGCTGGAGAAACAGGCCGAGAAGTTTCGCGATCAATTCAACATTCAGCCGTTCCAGTTTGACCAGAAAGACATGGACAAGCTGCGTCAGGACATGGACCAGTTCCAGCAGAATTTCCACCCTGAAGATTTCAAGGACTTCAAGATCGATCCGAAGGCGGAAGAGCACCTTCGTGAGCAAATGAAGCAATTCGAGCAGAACTTCAAAATGGATCCGAAGCAGATGGAAGAATTCCGTCAGCCGATGGAGCAGTTCAAACGCCAGATGGAAGAGATGCAGGCGCCGGCCATCGATCACTTCGTGTAAGGATTGCGATCGTCTTCAAGAAGAAGGGCGCCTGGGGTGGGCGCCCTTTGCTTTGCGACCCCGAAGAATTTCGCGGCTTACTGGGCGGGTTGCATCCAGCATCCCGGCGTCGAGCGCGAGATCTGCTGCTCCTCCTCGTTCATGTCGACAGCAACATCGGCAAAGAGCGGCGTACTGAGGTAGCGTTCGCCTGTGTCGGGAAGCATGCATAGGATGGTTGAGCCTTTCGGCGCTTCGGCGGCGACGCGCTGGGCCCCCGCGAAGGTCGCTCCCGAACTGATGCCGACGAAGATGCCTTCCTTGCGCGCCAGTTCCTTGCTCCACCGCATCGCTTCGGCATTCGGAATGCGCTCGATCTGGCGAATGACCTTCATGTCGACCGCATCGCCGGTAAGCTTGGGAATGAAGTCGGGGCTCCAGCCCTGCAGGGGATGCGGTTTCCACGCCGAATGGCCGGACGCCGGCGACCCATCGGCGTTCCGCTCCTGGGTAATGCCGCTCGAAAGCATCGGCGCATCGTCAGGCTCGCACACGATGATCTTCGTTTCCGGGCGCTCTTTGGCGAGCACCCGCGCCACGCCCTTTAGTGTCCCGCCCGTTCCGAACCCCGTGACCCAGTAATCGAGGCGCTCGCCTTTGAAGTCTTCGATGATCTCGCGAGCCGTGGTACGCGTGTGCATTTCGGCGTTGGCCTCGTTTTCAAACTGGCGGGTCATGAACCAGCCATGTTTGTGGGCTAGCTCCACGGTCTTGTTGAGCATGCCGACGGCGCGTTCGGCGGCCGGGGTCAGCACGACCTTGGCGCCGAGGAAGCGCAT
>DATGFX010000009.1:0-2816 GCA_035308825.1 Occallatibacter sp.
CGAGCACTGATTTTCAAGCGGTCTCGGGCGGTCCGAGGCCGCTCAAGGACTCGAACATGGCTTTCAACGACGTCGGACCGGGATATTTCAGGACCATGGGAACGGCGATTATTGCCGGCCGCGAGTTTCTCCCCAATGAACGCGATCGCAGAGTTGTTGGTAGCACGTCAAGATGTCCGGTTTTATTAGCACGTGATCTGTCCGGTTTTCCTGCTCTGCTACACTCGAAGCACCTGGGCGGGGGATAGGGCCACGCAGGGATGCGACCCGAGCACCGACCCAGCAGCCGGAATGCAGCAATGCAGTTCCTAATGGGCCGGGGCCGCTTAGCGGCCCGGGCGCCTCGCGCCTGCATTCTGGCCCTAACGGCGATAAATCCCGGAGGTTGGGAGGCAGAGCCTCCAAATTAAGCAATGCTCCGGTTCCTTTCATGCCGCCACCGTCCGTTGATGTCCCAGCGGCCGGGGTGAGGAGCGCGTCTTGGCCTGCTTAGCGGGCAACGCGCCCGGCTCGAAACGCGCCACCTCGTGAGGCCCATACCGCACCAATACCGCGCCAGCGAGATGTTCGTAGACTGTCACCCTGCATCCCGCCAGTGTGTTGCGCCAGCGCGTCTTTTCAATCTGGAGAATGCGGTTGTCGAGCGCAATGGTGTTGTCCTGATTCACCGTGCGCTCGTGCTGGATCGAGAAGACCCACTCCAGGTCCTTGCGGCGGGTAGGCACAAAGGCGCTGCCTCGTTCTTTCGGCTTTACCTGGAAGCGCCGGTTGAGCTCCGCTATATACCGCTCTCTCAGGAAACGATTGGCCTGCTCCACGGTCCCGATTTTGCGGGTGCGGAGTTCCTGGGGCAAGCGGCCCTGCCAAGTGCGATAGCTCCGCTCCATGCGTCCGCGCGCTTGCGGAGAATAGGCCGGAATCATCTTGATGCCTAGTTCGCGCAACGCCCGCCCCAGTTGCGTTACCTGATTTTCGTCCACCTTGCCGCCCGCTTTGGGCGTCACGAAAAAGTGGCTGGCGCGATCGCTGTAGAGCGCGCAGAAGATGCCCTGTTTCTCGATCACCTCCCGTACTGCGGGCATCAGCGTCCGCGTCCCCTCCTCATCCACCAATTGCGCATAGTAGACCTCGCTGGTGGCGTCGTCCATGATCGTGATCAGGTCGTAGTAGCGCTCGCCGCCCAGCCAGGCGTGTTTGCTGGCGTCAATGTGCAGCAACATTCCCGGCATCGGCCGCCGTTCGCGGCGACGCCGATGCGTGCCCCTCCGGCGCTGCTTCTTCACCAGCCCGGCCCCTTGCAGCGCCAGCTTCACCCAGCTGTAGCTGAGATCGATCCCGTGCTCCTCCACGAGCTTCTCGTGGAAGTGCCGCACGTTGAAATCGAAATATTTGTCGCGGTACAGCTCCAGCACCTCCTGTAGCGTTTTCACCGCGATCTTCTTAGGACTGGGCCGCCCCTTGCGGCGGTCGTAGAGCCCGTCGTAACCGTGCTCCTCGTAGCGTTGTCGCCACCGCCGCATGGTGCGGTCGGTTACCCCCAAAATCTCGGCGGCGTCCCACCATTTCAACCTGCCGGCCATCGCCCGCAGGATCACTTCTTGCACTTTCATCATCCGCTCCATTTCCGCGGCGGAGATCGCGGGATTGGTTGGTTCCACTTCCCAGCATCACCCGCCCCTTGGGTCAAGCGGACAGATCACGTGCTAATTCGACCGGACAGATCACATGCTAACAACACAATTTTCGAACTTGGCTTGCTCTCCACAAATCGATCTGATAAGATGCACCAATTTACTTTGGAGGTGTTACATGTCTCGACGAATCCCTGGACTCTTAATTCTGCTTTTAGCGGCCTTGCCGATTTCCGCACAGGTCGAGCAGGCAACCATCGTAGGCACAGTCACCGACAACAGCGGCGCCAGCGTCGGAGGCGCAGCGGTTACTGTGCGCAACACTGGCACGGGCGAGCGCCGCACGACCAAGACCGACGACCACGGCAACTATCAAGTGCAAGCGCTGAATATCGGCACCTACGAGGTTTCAGTTGAGCAGTCTGGATTCAGCAAGCAAACCGTCTCCGGTATCGGGCTTATCGTCAATCAAGTGGCCCGCGTAGATGTCACACTGCAAGTCGGCCAGATGACGCAACAGGTCACGGTCAGTGCCAACGCGGTAGCGGTGCAGACGGACGATGCGACCATTAGCCAGCTTGTGAGCAGCGAGGCGATCACCGAACTGCCCATTCCGGCCAACCGCAATTTGTTTCGCCTCACGCTGATGGGGCCCGGCATGAGCCCCGGGGCGCCCTCTTCCGTTACTACCAGCGGTTTCGGCCCGGGGTTTGGTATTGCGGCATATGGTCAGAAGGTCCAAGATAATTGGATTATCCTGGATGGCGCCCCGCTGAAAACCGTCATGCACGGGGAAGTGCGCATGCGGCCTTCGGTCGAGGCGCTGGCCGAGTTCCGCGTGGAGGCGGCCTTCTACAACGCCGACCTCGGCACCCAGAGCGGGGCGCAAATCATTTCGGCCATCCGTCCGGGGACGAATGATTTCCACGGCACCCTGTTCGAATTCCTACGCAATGACATCCTCGATGCCAAGAACTTTTTCGAATCCCCGACTATACCCAAACAGCCGTTGCATCGGAACAACTTCGGCGGCGTTTTGAGCGGCCGCATCATCCGGAACAAGCTATTTTTCACCACCAACTACGAGGGCTACATAGAACGCACTTCGAACCAGGCCTTCGCGGTCTACCCGACTGATTCGATGAAGACAGGTGATTTAAATGTTCCTGCCTATAAACCCGAGAG
>DATGFX010000010.1:0-1647 GCA_035308825.1 Occallatibacter sp.
GCGAACCGTGGCGGGAAATATCCGCTTGATGCTCAGCGACGCGGATAAGCAGCTTGTGATGTACAGGCAGCAGATGGAGCAACTGGAGCAGAATCTGCGAATGCAGATGCGCTTGCTGGAACAATCCATGGCGGCCGACAGTCGGCCCTGAAGCGCGCTCGGGATTTGTTTTCAGGTCAGTGGATGGGAATGCAGTCGAGGGGGCGTACCGTGAACAAGAAAATGCGGGGAACTCGGCTCCGGTCTCAGTTTCTGCGGTTTTTCGAAATCGCAGGCTGCGCTGTTCTGTTGCTTGCGGGCATCGCCGTTTTTGCGGCGCCTGGCTTTGGGGCGGTTACGAATCGCCAGACCTTCGAACACAGCTATCCATTGGCGCCGGGCGGAAGTTTTCTGCTCGAAAACGTGAATGGCTCCGTGCAAGTGGAAGGCTGGGATCGCGACGAAGTGGAAGTCGAAGCAGTGAAGACGGCCGACACGGACGGCCAGGATCTGGAGCGCGTCAAGATCGATGTGGATAGCGCGCCCGGCCAGGTTTCCGTGCATACGCGATACCCGAAAGGTGAGGGCGTCGAAGTGGCCGTCGAGTATCACGTTCACGTTCCGTATCGCGTGCTGCTTGGAAGCATCGGTACAGTGAATGGCAGCGTGCTGGTTCGTGGCGTGGACGGCGGCGGGGATCTGCGTTCGGTGAATGGGAACGTGGAGGTTCTCAATAGCGCCGGCCGTTTCAGCGCGAAGACCACCAACGGAGATTTGCGCCTCGAACTGCACGAAGTGCTCGACGGAGCGCCGATGAATCTCGAAACCGTGAACGGCTCGGTGATACTTGGGCTTCCCTGCAACGCACAAGCGAATCTGAAGGTTCTGAGCATGAACGGCGAGTTCCATTCCGAATTGCCGGTGACTTCAACTGTAGGCGAGCCAGCGGCACGCGCCTTTCGCGGGAAGCTTGGCACGGGCGGCGGCGAAATTTCAGTGCGCACCATCAATGGTGGCGTACGCCTGATTCTGCAGCGCCCAGGCGTCTAGCGCCAGGAACTGCACGGTGGCCGCGACGACGCATCTCTCATCGTGGGGATTTGATTTCCGGCTGTACGGGGCGTAATCCAACTAAGAGGATGAAACCCATGAGGCATTCCGCATACCCGGGCCTCGCGGGTGTTATCCTGCTGATTGCAGGCGTCGCCAGTCCGCGTTCAGCCAGCCGCAACAACAGGTTACCCGACCCCAGCAAGCCACCCCTAACGCTGCACCGTCTCCATCCGACAAAAAGTGTCAGGATTTCGACCGCTGCATGAAACAAATGGAGGCCCAGGTTCGTAACATCGAGAAAGAGATTGAAGCCGGGCTCCCCGAACTGGAGCGCACAGCCAAGGAGGTGGAGATGAGTTCGTCCGAAATGAGCAGACTGAGCAGCCTCTCCGCCAAATTGCAGGCTAGCGGGGATGAACTCGCATCGCGTGCGGCGGAATTGGGAGCGCGCGCCGAAGCATTTGCTCGGCAATTCCAGCAGGATGGCCAAGAAAAAGCTCAGGACGCCCAAGATAAGGTCCAACAGGACCAGGATAAAATTCAGGAAAACATCGATCGCGTCTTCAGCATGTCACCCGGGATGGTCGTGCCTTCCACAGACGAAGGAGGCTGGCT
>DATGFX010000011.1:0-95996 GCA_035308825.1 Occallatibacter sp.
CTGCCTGGGAATACGTCAGGATCCCGCCCGAGTCGTTATCAACATTAGCTGTAATGAATCCGGGGCCAAGAACGGCCATGAACAGCAGTATCCGGGTTCGCCAGCGCTTCCACATGCCCGCGGGTTCCTAGGGTGGATTCATTTCTATTCCTCAAAGACCATAGCAGGCGAGGGTGCGAACCGCGAAGTACATGAATGGTACGGGCTTCAGCCCGTACGTTTCCCGCTGATCAAGAAGACAGGGCTTTTAGCCCTGGGGCGTTCCGCTCAAAGAAACGCCGCTAATCGTCCCCGCTTGACACGCCCCGGCATCCGCATCTACAAAACGCTTTCACGCTTCCATAACGGAGGAATGCTTCTATGGCTTCAAATGGCGAGAAAAAATCTGCGACTTCACGGCGTCAACTACTCGGCGCCATGGCCGGCGCCGGCGCAATCCTTGGCCTGAACGCACCACTCGCCGTGCCCCAGCCGCCCGATTCGCCCGAGATCGCCGCGCCCGAAGAACTTTTCGCTCCCGCGCGCCTGCGCAGCTACAAGCCGCGCCGCTCCTCCAGCTGGGATCGCAGCGGAGGCAACGCCGACGCGGTTCCCGTCGACGTCAGCCAGTCCGCCACCATCCTCGACGTCAATGGCGCCGGGGTCGTCACGCACATCTGGTTCACCATCAGCTCGCGCGATTCCATGCATCTGAAGAACCTCGTTCTGCGCGCCTGGTGGGACGGCGAGTCATCACCCTCCATCGAAGTTCCCATCGGCGACTTCTTCGGCCTCGGCCTAGGCGAGTACTTCACCTTCCAGTCCGCACTTGTTGCCGTCGCGCCCATGAAAGCGCTGAATGCCTACTTCAAGATGCCCTTCGAGCGCTCCGCCCGCATGACCGTCAGCAACGAAGGCAAGGAAAAAACCGAGAGCCTCTACTACGCCGTCGACTACATTGCGCTGCCCCATCTACCCGAAGGCCTCGGCCGCTTCCACGCGCAATATCGCCAGGCCGCGCCCTGCAAAGGATGGACCAAAGACTGGGCCAACAACTGGGACCAGCCCGTCGACAGCAAAAAGAACCTCAATGGTGAAGGCAACTACATCTTTCTCGAAGCCACCGGCCGCGGCCATTTCCTCGGCGTCTCGCACGCCGTGGTTCAGAACCAGGAAGAATGGTTCGGCGAAGGCGACGACATGATCTTCATCGACGGCGACACCATGCCAACCATCAATGGCACCGGCACTGAGGACTACTACAACGGCGCATGGGACTTTGGCGGACAGCCCTTCGCCTACGCCCATAACGGCGCGCCCTACATCGTCGATGCAGAGCGCATCGGCGGCCGCTATTGCCTCTACCGCTGGCATACCGAGAGCCCGATTGCGTTTGAAAAATCCATCCGCGTCACCATCGAGCACGGCCACGCCAACCATCGCTCCGACGACTTCTATACCACCGCCTACTGGTACCAGACCGAGCCCCATGCGCAGTTCCCCGCATTGCCCGCCCCCGACACGCGCGTGCCCAGGATCTTCGCCGTCGGCGGAGGCGCCGGCCCCGCAACCGCGCCTTGAGCAGGCCCATCGGGGCTCAACCAAACCGCCAGCGTGAAACCCCGCGACTCGCGCCGCACCAGGAGTCCCCGCCGCCCCATAAGGACGGCGCGAAGTTTTACGCTATAGAGCCTTGTAATAAGGGCACGGCTTTAGCCGGGCCGCATACGAATCCAAAAGATCCCTGTCATCCGGAGCGGAGCACGCTTGGGACCCGCGCTTCTTACGTTTTGGAGCCTTGTAATAAGGGCACGGCTTTAGCCGGGCCGGTTCCGCATGCAAATCAACCCTGTCATCTTGAGCGCAGCATGTGTCTTGTAATAAGGGCACGGCTTTAGCCGGGCCACATGCGCATGCAAGCGAACCTACCCCGTCCTAAGCGGAGCGAAGGATCTGCTCTTCTATCTTGTCCGCGGGCCGCATCGGCCCCCAACGAGAACCGCCCAGGCTGAAACCCTGAGATACCGGTCCACGCCCTATGTTATTCTCTACATTCAGATATTTCTGTTAATACAGAAATATCTGATATAATCGATCTATGCAGCTGACCGGCTCCATGAAAGAGTTCATTCTCCACTGGGGCGAGATGGGCACCCGCTGGGGCGTCAATCGCACCGTCGCCCAGGTCCATGCCCTTCTCTACCTCGCGCCCGAACCCCTCACCGCTGAAGAAATCTCCGAAGCCCTCTCCGTTGCCCGATCCAACGTCAGCACCAGTCTCAAGGAGCTCCAGAACTGGAACCTCATCCAGGTCGACACCCGCATCGGCGACCGCCGCGACTACTTCCGCACCTCGTCCGATGTCTGGACCCTCTTCCTCACCATCGTCGACCAGCGCGTCGAGCGCGAAATCATTCCCACCCTCAACAAGCTGCAGCGCCTCGTCGGCGAAGCCCGCGCCGAGCGCCCCGCTCAGCCCATCGTTACCGCCCGCATCGGCTCCATGCTGGTCTTCCTCGAAGAACTGCACAGCTGGTACACCCAGATCAAGAAGCTGCCCCCCGCCAGCCTTCATTCCCTCATCAGCATCGGCAGCGGCATCACCCGCTTCCTCCCCAAGTCGCATCGCAGGAGGCTCGACTAATGGCCGGCACACTCACCACCCCCGCCCCGATCGCCGCCACTCTTTCCGGCAACAGCTTTCAGCGCTACTACGAAGAGGCCGGCCCCGACTATGCCGCCTGGAGTCCCGCCTTCAACATGCACTTCGGATTCTTCCGCCGCGGCATGAATCCCCTCGATCGCGAATCGATGCTTGAGCAGATGAATCTCGAAGTCCTCGATCGCCTGCACATCTGCGGCGACCACCCTCGCATCCTCGATATGGGTTGCGGCCTCGGCACCACTCTGCGCAGCATCGCCCGCCGCCTGCCCTCGGCCGATCTGCACGGCATCACGCTCGTTCCCTGGCAGATCGAGCAGGGCCGCCTCCTCAACCAAGCCGCCACCAACGCGACCGGCATCACACTCAGCCTCGATCACTACGAAAGCGCTTCCTACTCCTCCGCATCCTTCGACGCGGTCTACGCCATCGAGAGCAGCTGCTACGGCACCGGCGCCAATAAAGCACGCCTCATCAGCGAAGCCCATCGACTCCTCCGCCCAGGCGGCCGCATCGTCGTCGCCGACGGATTCCTCGGCCCCGGAAAATTCCGCGGCCCGCAGCGCTCCATCTTCCGCGCTCTCTGCGATTGCTGGGTCATCGACGCCTTCGCCCAAATCGATGCCTTCACACGCGAACTCGAACACGCAGGGTTCAACGATATCGTCGTAGAGCAGATCCAGGCCCGCGTCACGCCCTCCGCGCTTCACGTTCCCTGGGTGACGCTCAAGTTCCTGCTCACTGACGTTGTGTTAGGTAAACGCAAAATGACCCGAGCCCGTTTGAACAACGTCCTCGCGCCCATCCTTCTGCCCTTCGTCGCATACCCCATCGGCCCGTTCGCCTACTACCTCGTCAGCGCCGTGCGCACATAGCTGCCAGATCCGCGGCAACGCACGAGCAAGACCGCCAACCCTCGATTGTGATTTTGTGAGTGTCAGCTCAGCGGAATGCGAGCCGCCGCTTCGCGCATCAGCTGTTGCGCCCGGAGTTCTTCTTCAGGTATTCGACCAACTCGGCGTCAAGCCAGTGCTTCGAAGTCTGAGCCCAGTGCACGAATTTCCACGCCTTGTCATACTGCCCCGTCTGCGTATAGATCACGAGCAGCGAATTATATGGTTCGCACGAACAGCCGTCGGTATTCGATCCAAGCTCGACTGATTTCTCGTAATCGGCTGTGGCGGCCTCAAGATTCTTGTTCTTCGCATCCTGCTGTCCGCGGCCGCAATAGGCATCGGCCAGCCGCGCCGTTCCCAGCTTCGAGTTGAGCGACTGCTCCCGCGTGTAATCGCCAATCGCCTGCTCCCACGCGCCATTCTCCTGGTGACTCATCCCGAGCATGTCGAATGCCATGTAATTTCGCGGATCCCTCTCAGTTGAAACCTGGAAATCCGCGGCCGCATGGTCAAACCACGACTTGGCGTCCTTGTGCTCAAACTCATCCTGCGAGCCCCGATCCCAATAGGCCTGGCCGCGGTTGTAATACGCCTCTGCACTCCCGGGGTTGAGCGCGATCGCCTGGTCATGGTCCTTCACCGCCAGCTGAAACAGGCGATCGTATTCATCAGCCGTCACCAGCTTGAACGCCCGGCTGTAGCGGGCTTTCTCAGCGTACGCACTGCCCCGCGTGGAGAACGCGTGTGCACGCGCGGCTCCATCTCGGGCATTCGCGATTGCTTGCGTCGCATCGCTGATATTTTTGTCATAGCCCCGCAGATGCATGGTCTGCGCAGCCTGCACCATCCAGCCGCAGCCACTCAGAAGAACAGCGGCACCGAACAACAACAAATGCTCGATGGTCCTGACGGTCCTGGTCGGTTCGATCCACGAGTCGTGCTTATCCATGCGGGTCATTGCTCTCTTTCGTCGCCCTCCAGCCCGCAGCTTATTCAGGATCACCGGAGACGATCTGCCTATTATGACCCGTTCGCCATTCAAATGAGGGCACTTCCCTCTGGTACCCGATGACTTTCGGCATTCCTGAAAAAATACTGAAGTATCCACTTGACAATTTTACGGCTCCGATCAATACTGAAGTCGTTGCTTCACTAATTCGAACCCGATGGAGGAACTCACCATGAACGCCACCGTAACCAACATCGTCCACAACACCTTCACCCTCGAGCGCAACTATCCCCAGCCGCCCGACCGCGTATTCGCCGCTTTTGCCCAGCCTGCCCGCAAGCGCCGCTGGTACGCCGAAGGCGACCACGAGATCCGGCAATACGAATTGGAATTCCGCGTCGGCGGCAGCGAGCGCCTTCACTACCAGTTCAAGCCCGGCCACCCCATCGCCGGCTCCGAGATCCACAACGACTCCACCTATCAGGACATCGTGCCCGACCAGCGCATCGTCAGCACCGGCAAGATGACGCTGAATGGCAAGCCCATCCAGATCGCGGTGGTGACGCTTGAATTCGTCCCGTCAGGCTCTGGCACCGACCTCGTCCTCACCAGCCAGGGAACCTTCATCGACTGGCCCGGCGGCGACAAGATGATCGAGCAAGGCTGGCGCGGCCTACTCGAAAGCCTCGGCAAGCACCTTGCGCAGTAAGCACACGGAGGCACCGCCGTGGCACACACACGCATCGATATCGATCGCCTGTTTCACGCGCTCGGCGATCCCACGCGCCGCGCGATACTCGATCGGCTGGCTGCCGGGCCCGCGTCCGTCTCGCGTCTCGCCGAGCCTCTCGGAGTCACGCTCACGGCCGTGGCCCAGCACCTGCAGATCCTCGAAGAGGTAGGGCTCGCGCACACTGAAAAGCTCGGCCGCGTGCGCACTTGCCGCATCGAACCCGCCGGCTTTCACGCACTCGAACAGTGGATCAAGGATCATCGCACCGCCTGGGAACGCCAACTCGACCGACTCGGCCAATTTCTCGCCGAAGAAGACCTCGACACCTGACTCTCTTTTCGACGGCGCGAAGGATCTGCTTTATCGTGCCAGCTCTTGCCGTGTAACAAGGGCACGGCTTGAGCCGGGCCATCAGCCCACCCAATTAACGCCTAGCAATCCTGAGCGGAGCACGCCTGGGGCCCCCGCGGTTTCATCGCGAGGGGTAGGCGAATCGAAGGATCTGCCGTTTTCTTGTCTTGAAAGCGCACGCGCTTGGCTGAAGGGTACGGGCTTCAGCCCGTACGTTTTCGCCGCTGGAAACGACTGGGCTTCAGCCCCCGAAGGCAACTTCAACTGTGCACAACATGCATTCCGACACGGCCCCGTGAGGGCCGCACGAGAATAGGCCAGGGTGAAACCCTGGGAACCCGAACACCCACACAACCACCGCCGCCCCATCGGGCAGGCACGAATCCTTTTCTGTGCCTTGAAGCGATGATGTTAGCCCGGGACCGGGTATTTGCGATGACGACAGCGCCCATCCTCGCGCCAGGGCCGCGAGATCCTACGCCGCAGGCCCCGTCAGCACCGGCTCCGCGACCCCGCTCATGAGTCTTTCCACCACATCGGCCGCGCGGTAACCATCCCGCCCCGGCTCCAGAAACTCCACCACCGTGTTCAAATCGTCGCCCACGGTCACCAAAGGAGGCTCCGCTGTCCCATCCTTGCGCGTTTGCGCATGCCCGATGTTCGCCAGCAATGCATTGCACAGGCATTTCCGACCCAGTGTGTCTTCAACTTTGCCGTTCCTCGCCACGTAGGTCGTGACCGGTTCCGATGCGCACCGATACGCGATTCCGCCCTCGTCCGTCGCATACGGCTCCCTCAGATAACCCAGATCGCACACCCTCGTCCGCGCCTGGTACACGCCCTCGTCCGATGCGGTCCCGTTCAGCTGTGCAACCTTGAATGGAAATCCCGTCGGTGAAGCCAGCGGATCGGTGAATACCTGACCCGTTCCCGACGCCGCCTGCGCAAGAAGCGTCTTCTTCAGATCCTGCCGCAGTCCCGATTCTTCGCTGAAGGCAAACGCGGTTCCCACCTGCACGCCCGCAGCGCCCGCATCGAGCGCCTCCTGCAGCCGGCCGGCTCTTCCAAACCCGCCCGCGAGCCAGAATGGAGTTCCCAGCTTGCGCAACTCCACCAGATCCACCCGGTCGCGCTCTCCATAGATCGGCTCACCGGCCGCGTTCAGTTGCAGTTTTCCCCGTGGTGGAGCATTGTGCCCGCCCGCGGTCGCACCTTCGATCACCAGGCCATCCACCTTCCCGCTCGCCCGCCGCAGCATCGTCGACGCCAGCGTATTCGACGACACGATCGCCAGAAACCGCGGCCGCTCGAGCTCCGGCAGCGCTCCTTCCGCGTACTCCGCCGGATCGAACTGCATCATCGTGTCCTCGTCCTGCGCAGCGCCCGTGACCGCAAGCCTGTACTCCGCGGGCCTTCGCGCTGCAAAAGCATCCAGCACACCGGGAATATGCAGCGGAATCCCGGCGCCCATCAGCACATAACCCACTCCCGCCAGCATCGCCCCATAGATCGAGGCAAGGTGCGGCAATTGCACCTTCTCCAGAAAATTCACCCCGACCTTATTCAAATGCCCTTCGCGCGCCAGAAAGACTTCGACAAAATTCGCCACCATGCAAAGCTCGATCAGCTTGCGCGGCTCCGTCTTCTGGTGCATCGGTAATGTCGGATACGCCGAGTCGATTGGCTTGCCGCCCGGGATAAAGTACTCCTGCCAGATCCGCCGCGCCATCTCCGGAAAGGGAAATGAATCCAGAGCCCGTCGCATGTGCCCGCCCTTATCGCCGTCGGCGAGCCTCCGCACAAAAACCGTGTCCAGCGCCGTCCCTGAGACGACGCCGAGTTGGCCAAGCCGCGAAACCGCATTCGCCAGGCGCCAATTCGACACACCGACACCCATGCCACCCTGAATGACTCGCGGTAACGGGAACATACATGAATTGTTTCACAAAGCGGGCACAATAGCTCGTCCGCCTCGCACCCGATCAAGACTTCCGTGACCTCCTGGACCGGAGCGAACCGAAGGATCTGCTGTTTTCCTGTCTTGAAAGCGCACGCGCCTGGCTGAAGGGTACGGGCTTCAGCCCGTACGTTTTCGCCGCTGGAAACGACTGGGCTTCAGCCCCTGAGGCAACTTCAACTGTGCGCAGCATGCAATCCGACGAGGCCCGTCAGGGCCGCACGAAAATATCCCAAGGTGAAACCCTGGGAACCTGAACACCCACACAAGCACCGCCGCCACGTAGGGTCGGCGCGAACCAGCGTCGCCGCCTTCGAAAGCCTTCCATCACATCACGGCCGTGCCCGAACCGGCGCGGCTCAATCCCAGGGCGTTTCCTTGAATGCCTGAGCCATCCCGGGATAGAAAGCCAGGTATCCGAAGATCGCCAGGTTGAAAATGATCCCGAATACGAGGGCCCCTTGCTGGCCCGCCGGCATGGGCGTCATGCTCCCCGACGCATAACCAGCACTCAGATGCACCAATACCGAAGCCACGGTCGCCCCGGTCACGAACATCGCCGCCCAGCGCGCCCGCCAGTCTCTCGTGGCCCATCTCCACCCGATAAAGCAGTAGAGCGCCGCCGAAATATAGAAAACAAATTCGGCGGGAATCTGCTTCGGCCAGCTGTCGAAGTGCAACGCCAGGTAGGCCGCTGCGGACGAATCCGGCATCCCGCCCACAATCAGCCCGAAAGCCACGTAAATCCCCGCGCGCAGGAAACAGAGCCAGGCAAACAGCCTGATGAGCAAAGGCGCTTCCGCCCTCGGCGCCGTCTTCCGTTGTTCCTGCACTCGCTCGGGCATTTGGTAGGGCGTCGGAACAATTCCCTTCATCTTCTGTTGCATGGTCCCTCGATTCCGCCATGTCAGAACACCGGGGAAGCGCTCAAAGCGGCTCAATCAGAGTCGTCAAATCGGATGGATTGCAGGGTAACAGAAACTCGAAACAAGATCACAGGCGTTGGGCGCCTGCTGTGAATAACTGATCGCCAAGAGCTGATAGCTGAAAGCTGCTTTTACAGCTTCTCCCGCAAAAAGCTGATTACGTGATCCGCATGCACCACGCCCACCATCCGCCCCATCGAGTCCACAACCGGCAGGGCATGCAGGTTGTACTTGTCGAACATCTCTGCCAGGTCGTACTGATTCATATGGATCGGGCTCGAAAGAAAACGCGGCTCAGCCAGCACCGAAAGCTTCGCATCCGGCTGCGCCATCACCAGCCGCGCCAGCGGAACCGCACCCTTCAGCACGTGCTTCTCATCGAGCAAATAAATCTCCGTCACCGATTCCGGATCGCCATCGAAGTTCCGTAGCGCCTGCACCGCTTGTGCCACCGTTCCATTCGCATTCACCGAAACAAAATCGGTGGTCATCGCGCCGGCGGCCGACCGTTCGTCGAACTCGAGTAGATCGGCGACTTCCTGCCGCTCCTCGGGTTCCATCTCCTCGAGAATCGCGTCCGATTGCTCCTCGGGAAGTTCGGCCAGCAGGTCCGCGGCCGCACCCGGGTCCATCTCCTCCACGATGTCCGCAATGCGCTCCTCGTCCAGTTTTTCCAGCAGCGACTTCTGCAGCTTCGGATCGACTTCCTCCAGCGCCTCGGCCGCCACCTCCTCATCCAGCGACGTAAACACTGCGTCGCGCTCCGCAGGAGCCAGGTCCTCGAGAATGTCTGCCAGCTCGCCAGGATGCATCTCCGCCAGCCGTTCGTGCTCGATGCGCAGCTTTACCCGCCGCGCCGGATCGACCTCGATCACGTCGACAAACGTCCAGGGAATGTATCGATCTTTGAATCTCCGCGACAGCGATTCGAGCGAATTCCGCGGCAGCACGCCTTTGAAAACCCGCCGGAACGCTCCGCGCAACCCCACCTCGACATCGGCGACCCGCAGCTGGTGTGCAGCTCCGTTCCCGGTCCACTCCAGTTCCACGTCGTTTACACGCACTACCTTGCGTCCGTTGATGTCGATGATCTGCCGGTCGACCAGGTCCTGCTGCAGGAACAGAAAAGTTCCCTGCTCCTGGTCTTGCAGCGGCGCCAAAGCGTCGATTGATCTCAGCTCCAGCGTTCCGGCCGGCGTCTCCATCACGTCCTGCGACGGCACAAGCGACAGCCCTGTCCGCGTCTTCAGCACAAGACCGGCCACTTTGCCGGCGTCAGGACCGGTGGCCACAGCAATGTCCTTGAGCTTCCCGCGCAGTTCTCCCTTCCCATCGATCACCGGCGTACCCAGCAGTGCCGTGAGACTCACGCGCGATGTGGCTGGCGCTTGCATGATGTGAGTGTAGCCTCTTTCTTTCACTTTGATGATCCGCGACGCATCCGCCTCGATACCGGTCACGCAATTTGCCGCGCTTGAATCATCGCGCGCAGACATCCGACGGTCAGTTCGTCTCGTTCGATGAATTTGCGCTCCGGGCCGGTATCAGCTTCTTGACACAAGCCGCTCCAGACATGAAACTTCCTCCAAGGTTCCTGCCGCAGGAAAAAAGACGTTCTGTCCCGGCAGAGTCGGAGACTGATTGCTTGGATAAACCCGAACCGGGACCGCTGCGGTTTTCGCTGCCCTCGACCATGGAAAGCGTCGGCGTGGTCGAAGCTGCCGCGGACAAACTGGCCGCCCAGGCGTGCCTCGATGAAGATGAGCGATTCCGCCTCACCATGGCGGTGCGCGAAGCTGCGGTCAACGCGGTTCTACACGGCAACGACTACGATCCCGAAAAAATGATCACCGCCAGCTTCGAAAACAATGGAAAATCCCTGGTCATTTCCATCGCCGACCAGGGCAAAGGCCTCGATCCCGATACCCTGCCCGATCCTCTCGCGCCGGAGAATCTTTTGCGCGGTACCGGCCGCGGCATCTTTCTTATCCGCTCTTTTATGGATGAGGTAAACTTTCGACAACTGCATCCCGGAACGGAATTGACGCTCGTCAAGCATCTGGCGCCGGCCAACAATCCAACCTAGAGTACCCGCGCAAGCGCCGTCGGGGGGCGGAGCTTGGCAATCCTTCCCGCTTCGCAGCCGGAGCGATTCGCCTTCTTTCCCTCCCACGCAGGCAAAGGTGCTATAACCGTATCACTCTATGAAGGAGGAATTTCCGTGGCACTTTCGATCGCTTCCCGTGAAGTGGACGGCGTGACAGTTCTCGACCTCAACGGGCGGATCACTCTGGGCGAGGGCAGTGTGCAGTTGCGCGAAGCCATCCGCGACCTCATCGGCAAAGGACAGAAGAATATTCTGCTCAATCTCGGCGACGTCAACTACATCGATAGCTCGGGCCTTGGCGAGCTGGTCAGCGCCTACACCACCTCAAAGAATCAAGGCGCAGCGCTCAAGCTCCTCAGCCTCACCAAAAAGGTCAAGGACGTCCTGCAGCTCACCAAGCTCTACACCGTCTTTGACATCTACGACGACGAAGCCAGCGCCATCGCATCTTACAAGAAATAGCCATTACCGGGTCGTCCTCCAGACCCACCCATCATGCAAAAGGCCATCCCCGCCCAGGGATGGCCTTCTTATTCTGCTCTCTTCGTCCACGCTCGTCATGCTGAGCGAACGGGGCCCCGAACGCACCTCAGTTCGGGGGTGGTGAGTCGAAGAATCTGCTTCTCCGTGATCAAAGGGAAAACCGAGTCCACCGCTGCATCCGGGTGTCCGCGGTGGGCCACCACTGACAACTGATTACTGACAACTGATCACTGACAACTGATCACTGACGCTAGAACTTCACTGCCGGCACCTGCTGTGCCGCGGGACTCGCGTTGAAATACGCACTGTTCTGGTGATACCCCGCCATCCCCGCCCAGATGTTGTTGGGGAACTGCAGCACGTACGTGTTGTAGGTATTCAGCGCATCGTTGTACCGCTTGCGCGCCACCGCAATCCGATTCTCGGTCCCCGCCAGTTCATCCTGCAATCGCATGAACTGGTCGCTCGACCTCAGTTGCGGATAGTTCTCCGCCAACGCCAGCAATCTTCCGAACGCCGAATCGAGCTGCCCATTCGCCGCGATCTTGGCCGCGGGTCCCTGCGCGTTCAGCAATCCCGCGCGCGCATTTGCGATATCGCCGAATACCGTGCTCTCTTCCTTCGTGAATCCCTTCACCGTCTCCACCAGGTTGGGGATCAGATCGGCGCGCCGCTCCATCTGCACATCGACCTCTGACCACTGTGACTTCACGTTCTGGTCCAGCTGCACCATCTGGTTGCGCGCGCTCACATAACTGCCAAACACCATGAGCAGCACAAGAATCACCACGCCAACCGCACCCAGCGCAATCCAAAGTCCCTTGCTCATACCGTGCTTTCTCTCCTCCGGTCCGCCTCAGCGAACCCCTCAGGTCTTCACTGACCCCTGATCTTCGACAACTGAATCTCTGACAACTGACGACCGTTCTACCAGTCTCCCCCCGCTCCGCCACCGCCGAAGCTGCCGCCGCCGAAACCTCCGAATCCCCCGCCCCCGCTGTTGCCACCACCTCCACCGCCGCCGAAGCCTCCGCCACCCCAACCGCCTCCGCCCCAGCCGCTGCCCATCCACGGACCGCCCCGCCACCTGTTTCCAAACAGCCCCATAAACAGCAGGAAACGCAACAACGAAAATCCACCGAAGAACAGAAAGATAATCAGCCAGAAAATAATCGGCCACGGAAATCCAGACTGCTCGTGGCGCCTCACCGGCGGCGGCTGCGCCTGCTGCTCGAGCGTCACGCCCGAGTCGCTCGCAATCACCTGCGCAAGCTGGCCCACAGCCAGCATCACCGCGCCGTCATACTGCCTCGCCCGCAGATACGGAACCATCGCGCGTCCGATGTCGCCTATCTTCGCGTCGTTCAGAATCCCCTCGAGCCCGTAACCAACCTCGATTCGGTACTTGTGATCATCGACAGCCAGCAGCAGCAGCGCACCGCGATCCGACCCCTTCTTGCCCATCTTCCACTTGGTCTCAAGATCATCGGCAAAGCTGGCTGCATCATCGCCGTTCAGGTTGTGCACCGTCACGATCGCCAGCTGCGCATTGGCCTTGGTGTGGTCCAGCTGCGAACAGATCGTGTCCAGCTCGCTGATCGCCTGCGGCGACAGCACATGCGCAAAGTCGCTCACATAATCGGTGGGCTTGGGGAGATCTTTGACGTCCTCGCCGCGCGCAAAGGGGGCCGAAACCGACGCGGAAACCAGGCAAATCAGGAATCCAGCCAGCCGCAACCGGCCAGAGAGCCCACCTGCGAATCGGAAGACTTTCATCGCACTCCATTGTACGGTTCCACCCACCCGCCAGTTCCCATCGGTGTCCCATCCGCTCGCTGCGTCCCTCAGTCCCTTCGCTCCCCCGTCCCCCGCCCCCTGCCGTCCCAACCCCCATGCCTTCATCAAGTTCCAAAACCCGCATATTTTCCGTCCCAAAACCCTCCCATTCGCCCCGTTTTGGGTTCAAAATACTCTCGGAGGATCAAGCCATGGATTCCCTACTCAAGCTCGATCTGCAGCCGAAGAACGAGACCCCAGCGGCAGAAAATCTTCCCAAACCAGAGGCGAAGGAACCTCAGCCACCCCTGATGGGTAAGCGAGTGCACCGGCTCATCAACAAAGGCGCGCACAAGGCGGCCGCACAATACGGCCGGTCCAGTTCCGGCATTTTTTCAAAATAGCCTGGTGATCGCCGTTTCTTGATTGGAATCAGGGCCTCGTTGACTCGATTCCTTCGGCTTCACCACCGGGCTCCCATCCGTCTCGCATCAGACCGCTCCCCCGGCGGCCAGATGATGTTTACGTCTCTCCGCTCCCCGCCTCACCCCAAACCTGTCAAGCCCGCTCGCTCCTAAACTCATCGAAACAAACCCAAAATTCAGGCAGTAGCATATCTGACAACTCCACACCGAACCGATAGGCTGGAATTGCCGTGACAGGGCATTTGGTTATGCGCTGAATTTGCGAATGGTTTCCGACAGCTTGCGTTCGAGTGCGAACGCTTTCTGGAAATGCACGAGCGAACGCTCCGCGATGCCGAGATCGATCTTCAACTCAGCCTTCTCCATGGAGTTTCTTGCCGGGTTCTCCAGTTCATTCTTGAGTGCGGCAATCCTCTGTTCGAGATAGGCAATATGCTCGGCCAGCGTCCGTTGCATCCGTGAAGGATAACTCAGGGGCCTTGCGTAAAATACATACTTCCGTTTATTTGCGGTTTTCCACAAAATCTTTGCCTGATTTTCGGCGGTCCAACTCCGACGGATCCAGTCCCGTCTGTTCGGTGCAATCCCTCAGTCCCTTCGTCCCTTCAGTCCCTGCGTGGAAATCTCTCACTCGCCATGCCCACTAAACTGGGTACAACATGACCGACTCCGTTCCCCCAGTTGCACGCATTCAACACACCGAAAAGCAGCTCCACGGCCACACCCTGGTCGACGACTACGCCTGGCTCCGCGACAAGGAAAACCCCGACGTCAAATCCTACCTCGAGGCCGAGAACGCCTACGCCGAATCCCAAACCGCCGCTCTCGCGGGTCTCCGCGATACCCTCTACCGCGAAATGCTAAGCCACATCAAGCAGACTGACGTCTCAGTTCCCTTTCGCGATGGAGAGTGGTGGTACCTCACCCGCACTGAGGAAGGCAAGCAATACGCCATCTACTGCCGTCGCCCCAACGGTCCTCTCGGACCCGTGGGCGACCGGCCCGAACAGGTCATCCTCGACGGCAACCAGCTCGCCGAAGGCCACCCCTTTTTCGCCATCGGAGAAACCGCCATCACCGAAGACGGACGCTGGCTCGCCTACACCACTGACACCACCGGCTTCCGCCAGTACACCCTCCACATCAAAAATCTCGAGACCGGCGAGACCCTTCCCGGCACCGTCGAGCGCGTCGGCTCCGTCGTTTGGGCCGCCGACAATGCAAGTCTCTTCTACACCGTTGAAGACGAGGAGCAAAAGCGCCAGTTCCAGCTCTTTCGCCACAACCTTGGCGCCGCGCACAGCGACGACGCGCTCCTTTACCAGGACGACGATGAGCGCTTCAACATCGGCGTCGGCCGCACCCGCGATCGCAAATTCATCATTCTCGAATCGGCCAGCCACATCACCACCGAGACGCGCGTGCTCCCCGCCGATCGCCCCGAAGCTGAATTCACCCTCATCTGCCCGCGCCATGACGAGCACGAATATTCAGTCGACCACCGCAATGGGCGCTGGTTCATCCGCACCAACGACATGGGCCGCAACTTCCGCCTCGTCACCGCCCCCGTCGAATCGCCCGGCCGGGAGCATTGGGTCGAACTCATCCCGCACCGCGATCACATCATGCTCGAAGACGCCGACCTCTTCGCCACCTTCCTCGTCGCCTGCGAACGCGAAGACGGCTTGCCGCGCCTTCGCATCTGGCGCTTCTCCGGCGACAGCCACGAAGCCGCGCGATCCGCCGAAATCGTCTTCCCTGAGCCGGCCTACAACGCGCATCCGCACATCAACCGCATCTTCTCGACAACAACGTACCGCTACGCCTACCAGTCCCTCGTCACGCCCAGCAGCGTCTACGAGTACGACCTCGCAGCCGGCTCTTCAACCTTGCTCAAGCAGGTCGAGATTCCCGGCGGCTTCGATCGCACCCGTTACGCCAGCGAGCGCATCCGCGCCAAGGCTCCCGACGGAGTCGAAGTCCCCGTCTCCATCGTCTACCGCAAAGACAAGCGCCAATCCGGCAAGAACCCGCTCTACGTCTACGGTTACGGATCCTATGGCTACTCGCTGCCGCTCGGCTTCAACTCCAACCGCCTCAGCCTGCTCGATCGCGGCATCGTCATGGCCTACGCGCACATTCGCGGCGGCGGCGATCTCGGCAAACCATGGCACGACGCCGGCAAGATGCTCGTCAAGCGCAATACGTTCACCGATTTCATCGCCGTCGTCGAGCACCTCGCCGCCTCCGGTTACGGCGATCCCGAGCGCATCGCCATCGAGGGAGGCTCGGCCGGCGGCCTCCTCATGGGCGCCGTCACCAACCTCCGTCCCGACATCTTTCGCGCCGTCGTCTCCCATGTTCCCTTCGTCGACGTGATGAACACCATGCTCGACGCCTCCCTGCCCCTCACCGTGCCCGAATACGAGGAATGGGGCAATCCCAACGAAGAGAATTACTTCAACTACATGCTGAGTTACTCACCCTACGATAACCTGAAACCCGTAAGTTACCCGGCCTTGTTAGTCAAGACCTCGCTCTACGACAGCCAGGTCATGTATTGGGAGCCGGCCAAGTACGTTGCCAAAATCCGAACCCTCAAGACCGACACCAACCCGCTGCTCCTCGTCACCAACATGCAGGCCGGTCACGGCGGCGCCAGCGGCCGTTACGACTACCTCAAGGAAATCGCGTTTGACTATGCCTTCCTCCTCCGCGAACTGGGTCTCGTAGACGCCACCAAGACAGCGGATGCCCCATCCTAACCACGGTTTGCGGTTAGAGTGGCTCCCTGGCATCGTAATCAAAGTAACTCTACGAATCAGTCAGCCTCGACTGATGCGCCCACAACCCCAATCCCGGATGTGCAATATAGAAGATATCCTCGCCCTTCACCGAGTTATACCCATGAGCTAACTTCGCCGGGTGATACCGTTTCTGCGTCTCTTCTAAATCGCCGTACTCGAACCCCACGCTCTCTATTTCTTCCCTGCTCAATTTCCCCGGGCACCATCGAATCGTAAATCGCCCTTCCGACGACGCATGAATTAAATGCGCCGCGGCACTCAGTTCGTTCGCAAGATCCTGGTTCTTCTCCACCGCCGCCAGTGTCGCCGGCGTTCCGTGATAGCCGTATTTGCGGATCAGCCCATCGATCGTCTTGTCTTCGCCGAACTCCCGCACCCCTGGCGCAAGAATAATCAGCTCCCCGCCATCGGCCAGCGCCATGCGCGTGCGATACACCGCCTTGTTGCCGATCCAAGTCGAGTGAAACTCCTCCGGATCGAGATACACAACCGCTTTCTTGATCGGCTCCTCCACCATCTCGAAGTTCTCCTTCAGGCTCAACTCCGCCGCGAGATGGAAACACTCCACGTCATCGCCGATAAACAATCCGCGCACCGCCAGGTCGCCATCGCTCTTGCGTCCCACCACAGTCAGAACGTAGACAATCGGCAGATCCCGCAGAAACTGCTCGCTTGCGCAGTTGAGTACCGCGCGCACCGGATTCTTTGCGCGACCCATGATCCGTTCCATGCCATACACCGCGCCGAGATAATGGCTGCGATTGATGCTCTCGCGACCGCCCGTCCCGATCAGGATGTTCTTGTTGTAGCTGGCCATGCCGATCACTTCATGCGGCACCACCTGCCCGATCGACAAAATCAAATCGAATCCCCCATGCACCACCAGCTTGTTCACCTGCGCAATCCATTCGAAATTGAGCTTGCCCTCCGACTGCTCCCGAATGAACTCCGCCGGAATCTCGCCCAGCGTCTCCACGTCGGTTCTCCAGTTGTGCACGCGAAACAGTTCCTGCGGCATCTTGCCGAACATGTGCTCAATCTGGCTCGGCTGCATCGGGGTATGCGTGCCCAGCGCGGGCAGCACGGTCTTGAGAGCGCCGCGATAGTGCTTCCAGGCCGCATGGGTCAGCATCCCGGCCTGCGAGTGGAATCGCGTCATGTCCGGCGGGATCGCCAGCACGCGTTCGCGCTTGCCCAATTTCTCGAGGCTCTGCGATAACAACTCGCCCAGTTGCTTCGGCGAGAAATCCGCGTCGGCCGATCCCGTGGCGCAGTACAGGCTCATGACCACCACTCTACTCCGCCCTTTCGCCGCCTGTCCCGGCACGCGCCGGACGCGCTATCCTAACCCATGCAAGGGCAGCCCAAGCCCGGTTGCCCACGGAGTTTGGGATGAGCGAATATGTTTTGCATGTCAATGGCGCTCCGCAGCACGTGAATGCTCCGCCTGAAGAAACTCTCCTCTCGGTCCTTCGCAATCGACTCGATCTCACCGGAACCAAGTACGGCTGCGGCGAAGGCCAGTGCGGCGCCTGCACCGTGCTCCTCGATGGCGAAGCCACCCGTTCCTGCCTTACTGCAGTCAGCGCAGTCGGCAACGCGAAGATCGTCACCATTGAAGGCCTCGAACACGACGGCCAATTGACCTCGCTGCAGCAGGCGTTCCTCGATGAGGGCGCGATGCAGTGCGGCTACTGCACCTCCGGCATGATCATGAACGCTACCGGCCTTCTTCAGATGAAGCACCATCCCACCGACGCCGAAATCGTCGACGCAATGAATGGCAACATCTGCCGCTGCGGAACCTATCCCCGCATCCTCGCTGCCATCAAACGCGCTGCGGGCGAAGCCGCAACCGGGGGTGGCCGATGAAACTCATCGACGCGAACATCGCGGAATCTACGGCAGACCTCGTCATCCAGCCCGAACCAATTTCAACGTCGCTCGATCGCCGGGAATTCCTCAAGGCCCTCGGCGGCGGCCTCCTAGTCTGCCTCACGCAGCCATCCTGGGCGCAGGAATCAGGCCGCGGATTCGGCGGCCATCAGCTTCCGCAAGACATCGCCGCATGGATTCACATCGCGGCCGACGGCCAGGTGAAAGTCTTCACGGGCAAAGTCGAGGTCGGTCAGAATATCCGCACCTCGCTCGCGCAGCAGGTCGCCGAAGAACTGCGCGTGCCCTTCGACTCCATCACCCTGGTCATGGGCGACACCGATCGCGTTCCCTGGGATATGGGCACCTTTGGCAGCCGCACCACCCCCACCATGGGTCCGCAGCTGCGCAACATGGCCGTAGCGGCCCGCGACTCCCTCGTCCAGATGGCGGCTCAGCGCTGGAGCGTCAACGCCACCGAACTCGCAGCAGCCGACGGCAAGGTCACCGATGCGAAGAGCTCGCGTTCCCTCACCTATGGCGAACTCACGCGCGGCAACGATTTCGTAAAAGAAGTCAACGGCGACCCACCGCTGACGCCCGCAACTGACTGGAAGATCGCCGGTACTGCTGTCCCCAAGGCCGATGGGCGCGACTTCGTCACCGGCAAGCACAAATACCCCTCCGACATCACGCGCCCCGGCATGCTCTTCGGAGCGGTGCTTCGTCCTGAAGGTTTCGACGCCACCGTCGCATCCATCGACACCAGCCCAGCCGAAAAGCTTCCCGGCGTCAAAGTGGTTCGTGACGGCGATTTCATTGGCGTCACTGCGCCCGACGGCTACACCGCGCAGCATGCGGTCGAATCCATCCAGGCAAAATGGAACGTCCCACCCCAGCCCTCAAATCAGAATCTGTTCGAATACCTCAAAGCCAATCCCGAGAGCGGCCGCGAAGCGAGCCCGCAGAGAACCGGCTCCATGGATCAGGGCATGGCCTCCGCCGATCTCAAGGTGGAAGAACATTACACGGTCCAGTACATCGCGCACGCGCCCCTCGAGCCGCGCGCCGCCGTGGCCGAATGGAGCGACGGCAAGCTAACAGTCTGGACAGGCACGCAGCGCCCGTTCGGCGTGCGCGACGAGTTGATGCAGCAATTCCATCTCTCGCCTGCGCAGGTCCGCGTCATCCAGCCCGACATGGGCAGCGGCTATGGTGGCAAGCACACCGGCGAAGCAGCAGTCGAAGCTGCGCGCCTCGCCAGGGCCGCCGGCAAGCCCGTCAAGGTAGTCTGGACACGCCGTGAGGAATTCACCTGGGCCTATCTCCGCCCCGCGGGTCTCATCGAGATCAAGGCAGGCGCGAAAAACGATGGCACTCTGGTCGCATGGGAGCATCACAACTACAACTCCGGCCCCTCCGCCATCGAAACGCCCTACGATGTTCCCAACCAACTCATCCAGTTCCACCCCGCGAAATCGCCGCTGCGCCAGGGCTCCTATCGCGGGCTCGCAGCCACGTTCAACACCTTCGCCCGCGAGTCGCATATGGACGCCGTCGCTCACGCGGCCAAAATGGATCCGCTGGAATTTCGTCTCAAGAACCTGAAAGAGCCGAGGCTGCGCGCCGTCTTTCAGGCAGCGGCCGAAAACTTCGGATGGGGCCGCGAAAAGTCCTCAGCAAATCGCGGCTTCGGCATCGGCGGAGGCACTGACAAGGGCGGTTTTGTCGCCACTTGCGCGGAAGTTGAGATCGACCCTGCGAGTAAAAGAATGCGCATTCGTCGCGTCGTCCAGGCCTGGGAATCGGGCGCTGTCATCAACCCCGACGGATTGCGCAACCAGGTCTCCGGTGCGCTTGTGCAGGCCATCGGCGGCGCGCTCTTCGAGCACATCCTCTTCGCCAATGGCAGGATTCTCAATCCGTACTTCGCTGACTATAGGCTGCCGCGCTTCAAAGACACACCGCAAATCGACATAGTTATTCTCGATCGCAAGGATCTGCTCCCGGCTGGCGCCGGCGAAATCGGCATTGTGGGCCTCGCGCCCGCCGTGGGCAATGCCATCTTCGCTGCAACCGGTCAGCCTCCGCGCAACATGCCGATGGCGCCCGATCGGCCAGTTCCCGGAACTGAAGCCTCGCCACTTCGCAGTTGATCATGGACCGCGCTCCCAAAATCCGGGAGCGCACCGCGCTGACGCCGCAAGGACCTTCCAGCTTTGAGGAGCCATCCGATCCGGCTCAATCGCCCGACGCTGTAACGCCAGGGTTTTGCCACCCACCGCAGCAGGCCGTCAGCAGGTTGGCTTTCTTCGGTCCCCACGTGCCCCGCTCATACCGAAGCGCATGCGGATGGTGCTTCAGCACCGGGTCCACCACCGCCCATGCCGCTTCCACGGCGTCCTCGCGCGTGAACAGCGCGCCGTCTCCGCGCATGGCGTCCGACAGCAACCGCTCATAAGGCGACTCCTCGCCGTGCTGTTCCTCTGAGAGAAAAAGCTCCCGCTGCTCGCCTACAAACTCCTGCCCCGCCTGTTTTACGCGCGCGGCCATCGCGACCGCCGAATTCGGCGACACGCGAAACCTCACATAATTCGGGCGTCCTGTCAAAGGCGCCGAGTCGGCAAAAAGACGCTGCGGAGCGGGCTTCAACTCCACAAGCACCTCGGTCGCCGTCACCGGCAGGTACTTCCCCGACCGCAGAAACCATGGCACCCCATCCCAGCGCCACGAATCAATGAAGAGCCTCATCGCGCAGTACGTTTCCACATCGGAGTTGCGCGCCACATCAGGCTCTCGCCGGTACCCGGCATACTGCCCGCGAATGATATCCGCCGATGTCAGCGCGCGCATGGCCTCGAAGACCTTCGCCTTCTCCGCCTGCACCGCGCCAAAGTTGCGGCCCGCGGGCGGCTCCATCGCCAGCAAAGCCACAATTTGAAACAAGTGGTTCTCGATCACATCGCGCAAGCAACCTGCGCTCTCGTAAAAACTGCCTCGCTTGCCCACCCCAAAGGATTCGGCCAGCGTGACCTGCACGCTCGACACGTAGTTGCGGTTCCAGATCGGCTCGAGAAATGAATTCGCAAACCGGAAATACAGGATGTTCATGATCGCTTCCTTCGCCAGGAAGTGATCGATGCGAAAAATAGAATCTTCGGGAAATGCCGAACGCGCCACCCGATTCAGGGCTTGCGCCGAAGCCAGATCGCGCCCAAAAGGCTTCTCAACGATTACCCGAGCATCGCGGGCCAATCCCGTTTTCGCAAGATTCTCGATGACGGTTCCGAACAGCGAAGGAGGAATCGCCAGATAATGTGCCGGCCGGCGCGCTCTGCCCATCGCTGTCTGGATCGCCCTGAACGTCTTCTCATCGGCGTAATCCCCGCTCACATATTTTAAGAGCGAGAAAAGTCGTTTCAGAGCCTGCTTGTTATCTACGCCGCCCGATCTCCTGACGCTGTCGATCACTCGGCGTTGCAGGCGCTCCATGCTCCACTTCGGAAACGCCACGCCGATCACCGGCACCTTCAGAGTGCCCCGTTTCACCATGGCGTAGAGGGCGGGAATCACCATCTTGTGGGCTAGATCGCCTGTGATGCCAAAAAGCACCAGCGCATCGGATCGCGGATTAGGCATAGCGCACACTCCGGCAGAATAAATTCGTCATGGACTCAATTTGCAAACTCTGTTTGCGTGTCGATCGAGGATGCGGCGACAGCTTGCCCGATGATACAACGCGAATTCGCAAGCCTGACCATGCAAGCCGCCTGTTGCGGGATTTATCTGTAAATTCCCGCGTTGCAGGGAATCCAGCCGTCGACTAATACCCCGGCCTGATCAGGAGGAAGCAGGGTCCGCAATTTGGCCGTCCAGCTTCGCGGCGCGTTCACTTATGGGCTTCGGGCTTGCCGGCGTCGGCCGGCTCTCAAGTTGCGCGACCTGAAGCACACCAAAGACTCTCGCAGCAATCTCCCGGCTCACTTCCCGCACCGTATTCGGGTAGATGATGGTCATTCCGCCAATCATCCCGCTTAACTTCAAATACGCTGCACGGTTGACCCGGATGAAGTCGACTGGATACTCGGGCTTCCTTGCCCGTGCCGTTTCCGGATCGGCATCCAGCAGGAAACTGATTGTCGGTCTCGGCACGTACCGCATGATGCATTGCGCATACCACCGCATGACAGGGTTCGAGAGATTCAGATTCGCCAGTTCATCATAGATAAACCGGTCGAAGACGATCACGTCAGCGCCCGACGACCGCGCGATCCGCATGAAGTTGCGCAGCGCAAACGAATCCGCCAGGTACAGAAACAGGCGCACCACGGCCATCGGCCAGAACCTGACGTTCTTGTCTTTGCGATGGATCGGAGCAGTCGGGCTGCCGATGCCTTTATCGCCTTTAAAGAGCTTGTGGCCGGCCGATTCGCGAAACTGTGTGAACTGGGCGATATCATCCCAGAAGCGGATGAGCCGAACCTGCAGGCCCTTCTCCTCCATCGCGGCACACAATTCTTCAATCTGCGTCGTCTTTCCCGCTCCGTCGATTCCGGAGAAGCTGATCGTTCTCACAACCTGCGAGCTCATTCAAACTTGTTCCCCCAAAGACCTATGGCCGGCTCGGGCTTGCATGCGAAAGCGCGGCCACCGTCCCAATTGCAACTCCGGCGCCGATCACAACTCCCACGCTGATGAGAAAAGTGCGAACCCGGCGTTGCTTTGCGGGCGCAATCGCCGCTCCCGCCGGCCTTGACGCCGCAACTCCCGACGGCTTCTCCAGAGGCGCTGCCGCCGTTCCCACCGCGGGAGAATTGCCTTCCTGGCCATTCGGATCCGCAGGCGGGTTCTGCTGCTGGCTGCTTTGCTGCTGGCCCTGGTTCTGCTGCGCGGCGGGCGCCGGTGCATCCGGCATCTCGCGCGAATCGTTCGCCGCAACTTGCTGCTGCGCAGGCTGGCTTTGCTCCTGCTGAGCAACTGCTGGCTCGCTGAAAGGAGCAGACAGCAACAGGACAATACACCCGGCGATGAATCTTTGCATCGCTTGAATCGGGAATTTCATGATGTCCTCCGCATTCATCGAACCGCGGAGCGAACCTGTGATCGACGCTCCGCGATCCAAGAACAGCTAGGCAGCCACGGACGCCGCAGCATCTTGCAGCTTCTCCGGCAGGGCGAGAGAAAAGGGGCGGGGATAGAAGCTCTCCACTGCCTCATTGTTCGAATCGAACATGCGAAATAGGTGACTCACGCCGCTTGCGATCATGGTTACCTTTGACTCCGGTGTGAGTCCCGCCAGTCTCACGTCTCCATTCCGCTTCATGGCTTCCTCAAGGCAGGTCAGCAAGAGGCACATTCCGGCCTTGCTCATCTGCCCGACACTCGAACAATCAAGTACCAGGCATGGACGATCGGCATGAATCAAGGTCTCCAGCTCTCGCAGAAAAACGCGGCTCTGCGCAACATTCAATTCCCTGGGAAGCTTTTTGACGGTGACGATGCGATTTTTGAATGCCATATAGGCTACCCTCGTAAGTGTTTTTTTGATCACGTTCTATGAACGAAATCCCTTTTCAGAATTCTTCAATCTCTGTGCGTCCTCTATCCCGCGTTCTGCAGCAGTCTCGCCAGCTCGGCTTCGGGCCGATGAATGACGTTCGTCAGCACGTTCCGGCCGTAGCGCATGAGTGTCATCAGATTCGTGTTGTACCAGCAGCACTCCATCATGCGGGGAGAGAACCCGCACACAAAACGCAGTTTCGGCAGACGCGACGGTGATGCGAGAGTGGCGGCTACCAGCCGATGATTTCCGTCGAGTACGGTCAGGGGCTGATACTCATTCACGCCGATCAGGATGACCGCCCCAAATGAAGAATCCTTCTCTAACAGGTGGTCCCCGATGCCTCTGATCTTTGAGAGAAACGCCGAATCCAGCGCCTGTTGTCCCGCCAATAGCCCCTCGGCGATCTTGGTAATCGAAAAATTCCCGTTCGCGATCTTGCGCCACTGCGCCCTGGGAAAGATTCTTATATAGCCGAGGTTCGCCTCGTTCACTTCCACCTCGTACCATTCCGTCCCAACCGGTAGTTCCTTCCAAAGCGAAAGATGACGGGTGTAGAGCAGCGCGCGGCGAATTGCGTTCTCGCTCGAATCTTCCAGCTTCGGCTCGTGCACGATAGGCCCCAGCGCGTCCCAGTACTCGCTGAATGCCGTGTGCTGGAAATCTCCCTTCAGGAATTCCGCGATAACTTCGTCTTCTGCCACCCGCCGCGTCACCCGGACTGGCCGGTAGTCTTCGCGGTTCAGTATCTCTCCAGGGTGAGTGAGCGACTCGATAAGGAAAGGTGTTGCCACCGAGACAAATAGAAACGCCATCAACACAAGCTGTACGAGGATGACCTCGTGCAGCGTCGCGTGGAACGCGCAGATGCCCGCAATCACCAGGCCGCTGTACGCGAGTTGCACCCAGCTCGTGTTGGAAATCTTGTAGGACATTTCAAAGGTGATAATCACAACGCTGAGGCAATAGATCACCGTTGTCGTGGCATAAAGCGCCAGTAGATGAGGGATGCTGTATTTCCCAGGCAGCGCAAATCCGTGCCCAAAAAGGGCAGTCCACACATGAGCAGGCGTGATGAATAACCCGAGAGACAGCACGGCGCCGCAGCCAAGAACAAGCAGCAGCGAGGTCGCGATCACGCGCAGATCTTTTCTCTCCTCGTCGCGCGTGCCGGCAACCAGCGGAAACGTGGAATTAACCACCGCGGATGAAAATGCAAAGATCACGCGCCCTACCATCGCGACTGCCGCATACAATCCCGCAAGATCAGAAGCGAAGAAATGCTTCACCAGCACGATGTCGCAGTTGTTGATCAGTACCTGGCCGGAGAAGAAGACCAGCGCCTGGCATGCTTCGCGCATTGCGTAACGCATGCTGAGCGGATTCGGAATCTTCGCGGCCAGCTTGGGAGCGATCGCCAGGTACGCTACTGCCACCGCCACGGCATTGGCCTCGATCACGCCGCGAACGCCGAGACCGAAAAGAATCAGAAAGCAGGACCCGCCCAGCCTGACCGCGCCCTCCAGAACAAGGTTCACCGCCAGGCGTCGAAATCCGCATGTCCCTTGAATGTATCCACGCCGGCTGCCAAGCGGAATATAGAACGCCGCGCCGACCGCGAGCAGCGCGACCAGCATCGGATCGGAGAGGTTCAGATAAGACGTGATCGAGCCCCGAAATCCGAGGACCGCGAACCCAACAAGAATTCCGCAAAGCCAGGCGAGGCGATGAAAATACCGGTAGACCGCGCCCTTGCCACCGGCAGCGGACTGCTGCGCGACTACCTTCGTTGAGATGATCTGAAAGGAGAGCGTGACGGCAGACAGCAGTGTCAGCAACGTATAGACAACGGTCGCCTGGCCGTATCCGCGTGGACCGAGCGAACGCGCGATCACAATGTTGTAGACGAGGTTGATCGCGGTCGTGAGCCCGGACCCCGTAAGCAGGATCACGCTCCCTGAAACGATGCGCGCCTGCAGCGAATTCATTTTGGTTGTCAGCCCGCTCACCACTGGTTCTCGCTCGAAAAATCCACAATGTCGGAGGCATCTGAGGTCAAGCGGCACAGATTCTCCTCGGCAACAGATAATCCGATGCAAAAATGGGCGTTGCGGCTGCTCCGAGGAGCCTCCTGCGAAACTGCCTGGCATCCGGTAAACCCCAACTCCTCCAGATGCTTCTAAATAAGTTGAGCCCATGCTGACTCGTCTGAGCACTCTGTTTCTTCTTCTTATTTTTCTGCCCCGCGGGTGCTCCGGTCCTGGCCTCAGCGCGCCGGCAAACTTGAAATACCGGGCCGCGGGCAGCTCGCCTGAAACGCTTGCCGTCTATGAGGCGTGGTTTGGACATCCCCGCCATATCTCGGTTGGCTACTCCTCCCAGGATCCGGCTGAAATCAACGAACAGATTCGCCATGCCAAATCGATGGGCATCTCCGGATTCGTCGTCGATTGGTACGGAGACCGCGAACCCTTTATCGACCGCAGTTACGCGCTCATGCAGAAGCAGGCCGAAAAGAATCACTTCAAGGTCGCGATGATGTACGACGAAACCAACGTGCAGGATGATTCGACCGACGAGGCCATCGCCGATTTCACCATGTTCCATGAAGCGTATCTCTCTCCCAGGGCGCCGGGACATCAGGCCTATCTCACATATCAAGGGCGGCCGGTGATCTTCATCTTTCCCAAGGGCGGCAAAACCGACTGGAGCAAGGTGCACGACCTGGTAAGCAAGTGGAACCCTGCGCCGCTCCTAATTCAGGAAAATCTGCCGGGACCGGACGCATCCGCATTTGATGGGTTTTATGCCTGGGTCAGCCCCGGCGCGCAGGGATGGTCAGCCGACGGAAGTCATTGGGGCGAGCAGTATTTGACTGACTTTTACCAGACCATGCGTGACAAGTACCCCGACAAGATCATCGTCGGTGGCGTGTGGGACGGATTCAACGACGCGAAAGCTTCCTGGGGATTAAATCGCCACATCTCCGCGCGATGCGGTCAGACTTATACCGATACCTTCAACTTCTGGCGAAAAGAGTTCCCGGCCGACCAGCCGATACCTTTCGTCCTGATCGAGACTTGGAACGACTACGAAGAAGGGACCGCAATCGAGCCTGGAATTCCAACCTGCAATCAGCAGAACCCAACTCAACCGCCCACCACATCATCCGCATCCGAGCCGGGCGACAAAACCAATCAAGCCAGCCAGTAAATCCCGTCCTTCGCTCCGCGCGAACTGGATTCGGCTTGCCAGCTAGCGATCAGATCTTGTTCAGTGGACACCGCCTCGGCCGCACCGCCAGCGGAGAAGCCGAGGCGATCTCTGAGTAGTTCGGACGGATTGTAGTTTCCGGTGGAAGGGTACGGGCTTCATCCCGTACATACTCATCGCCAACATCCAAGGACTTCAGCCCCTGATCAAAGGGCGCGGCCCTCACAGCCTGCACAGAGCTGATCGAAGAGCATGCGCCCTCAGCCCGCGCAGCCCTGATCGAAGGGTACGGGCTTCAGCCCGTACATACTCATCGCCAACACAGAGGGGCTTCAGGCCGCCCCTGAGGGATTCTGAAGCCGCACTACGCCGCTGTCACTTTCGTTCCCTGGTAGGCCGTTTGCGGAACCGCGAAGCTGCCTCCGTGCACTGCAACCATGCCCTGCGACGCAATCTGCAACTGCGAGCGATGTACTTGGCTGATCAACGACAACGGACGGCTGCGCACTTCGTCGTACACGCGGCCCACATACTCGCCAAGTAGGCCGACCGTGAGCAGAAGCAATCCACCCACAAAGAATACCGAGGCCGCCACGCCTAGCGCTGCCTTGGCGACCGTGTTATCGGGCACGAATGCCAGCAGAGCCAGGATCACCGCCGCTGCGCTCGAAAATCCGGTGAGACCGAAGCTGAGCCTCAGCGGTTTGTAGCTGAAGCCGGTAATGGCGTCCATCGCGTACTTGATGCGGCTGATGAACGATAGCTTGCCGTCGCCGCCGGCTCTGTCCTGCCGGTCATAGTAGACAATCGCATTGCGATAACCCACCCAGGCGCGCATGCCCGGCAGGTAGCGGTTGCGTTCTCTCATCGCGATAATGGCATCCACGGCTTTGCGATCCATCAGGCTGAAGATGCCGGCATTCAGCGGAATTGGATAATCGGACAGCGTCCCGAGCACGCGATAGAAGAGCGGGAACAGCCATGCGAGAAGCTTGCGGCTCTCCTGACGGCTGCGCCGCACGCCGACCACCACTTCTGCGCCATCGCGCCACGCATCGATCAATTGAGGCAGCACTTCAGGGGGATCTTGAAAATCGCCGTCCATCAGGATCACTGCGTCGCCGCTCGCGGTATGCAACCCGGCAGAAACAGCTCCCATGTGACCCCAGTTGCGCGATAATTCCACGACCACCACGTGCGGGTCGATCGCCTGTAGCCCCTTGAGCAACTCCAGAGATGAGTCCTTGGAACCGTCGTTTACGTAGACAACTTCCCAATGTTCTGCAGTCGTGTTGAGTGCGTTGGCGAGTGCCTCATGAAATCGGACGACAAGTTCCTCTTCGTTGTATATAGGTACGACTACAGAGACCATGGTGAACTCCTGGGGGACCGTATTTCGAATCGAGCATAACTTGCCTGCCTTACTATTCATCTGATGCATTCTGCCGCCCCGCCGTACCCTCCGGAAGAGCGAAAACGACTGTATTATTCTGATTCGGCCTGAAATACCCTCACTCTCCATCTCACTTCAGACGGCGTGAGCACCACAATGAAGCGGGAGCGCGCCGTCTGGGTCGTCTCCACTTTGTTCTGAAGCGTGGCATGTACCTCGTACTCAACGGTATCGGTCAGCTCAATCGAGAGGCCGTCCGGGGAATAAAACTCGATCTGGATATCGTGGCTGCGATCCTGATAGCCCGTATGAATGCCCTGCGCAACCTGGCCGGCGATGGTCGCCACGAGCCTGTCCTTGGCAACGCCCACAAAATCCGCGTCCAACAGACCCGGCCGATTCTGCTCGAGCGCCGCATTCAGCGTCTGCCACGATTCAAGATAGTCACGAATGACCGACGCCCTGGTTTCCCTGTCTAGTGCGCGGGGCCCATCCAGATGCGACGGTTCGACATTCACCGTCGCCTGGGCACCCGCAAAACGCGAAGCCGCGACAATCAACGCACAAAGCAGCACCCGCTTCGTCATCGTCACTTCTCCCAGTGAATCTGATTGCCCAGCACCACGCCGCTCGCAATTGAGATCGTCGCGCCGGGGTGATCCGGAAGATCCACCTTTGCAATGCCGCGCTTGATCGGCACATCCACCGTCGATTGCGAATTGCCGTAAGATTCCGTGAAAGTCACAATCGTTCCATCTGTCACAGCATTGCCGCTGCAATCACGCACCGGGTCGGTCTCTAACTCAACCTCGCGCCCCACCTGCTTCGCGTTCATCTTCAAGCCGCAGGGATCTCCGGGTACCTGCTCCACAATGCGCGAGGTGGAAACACCGCCGGTTTGCGCCACGAATTTGTCCGCTCCCTGGTGAGGGCCTGAGTCCAGCGCCACCCACGCCGCGCCATCCCGCGTGTTCACGGTGCGCTCCTGGCGTTGACCCGATGGATTCGATAGCTCGAACGAAACCGGCTTCGGAGCCGTAATCAGGTTGTGATACGCATCGAAAACGTACACCGCCCCCGTAATCGCATTCTGCAGCTTGACAGGCAGCCTCGACGGGCGCGCCAGAAAACTGAGATTTGCCGGCTGATCTGCCGGCGCAACATCGAGCGATCCCTTCTCCTGCGAATTGGGCGTCTCGAGAACGACAAGGTAGTGCCCCGCGCTCGCCAGCGTTCCCGAGGCAAAATCGGTGCTCCCGCCCAGTTGCACCTCGCGCTTGATCACCTGTCCCATCCCGATGACGTAAAGCGATCCGCTTCCGCCGCTGCCGGGAATTCCAATCGAGAATTCGCTTCCCGCCTTCACGGTGCCTGGAACACGAAGCGCGCTTTCCTGCGCATCTCCGTGGGAAGCTGCCGCAAAAAGCAATGCGCATAGCGTCGGGGCCCACCACCGTTTCACAGTTCGCCTCCAAACTTGTAAGAGGCCACCACGGCGCGTTCGCTGCTGATTTTTCGCGCCAGGTCTTCAGGAATATGAATATTGAACGCCACCGGCGTCTGCGGCAGCAGCGCGCGGTCCACGTATTCATCGGCCACCCAGACCACCTGGCCCGTCTTGTCATAGAAAGTGCCCAGCACATGGGCCACATTCACCGTTTCGCCGCTCTCATTGATCAACTGACCCGCCAGCGATGCGTCGGGAGCAGGACTCAGATGCTGGCCGTCTATATCAATCACCGGATCCGCTGAGGCCGCAATCAGGCTTGACGACGGCGTCATGCGCACGCTGCCAACCTGGGAAATGTCCGCTCCCGGAAAGGTGATCAGGAATGGCGTCACCTGCTTCGGCAGCAGGATGTGCGAAATCTTGTCGAAGCTTCCCTCCGTCGCAATCGGACTCTGGTTCTTTCCAAGCAGCGTCGCCTTCACCGTGACGTACGCCGGCACCACATCTTCATTCAGCAACTCACCGACAATCACCAGCCCCTCGGCTCTCTGCACGGGGTGCATGTCGACAATCCGCACGTGCGGGGCTTCCACGTCCTGCACGCCCCAATCATCCCCCGCCCCGCGATAAATGACATCCCATCGCAGGTAGTTCACTGGAATCACCTGTGGCGGCAGATCCGGCCTCTTCTCGATCGGCCAGTTAACCTGCCAATCGCTGCCGTTCTTCACCAGCGACAGGTCGCGTGTCGTCGTCGCGATTCCGACCACCGTGGACCAATGCAGCTTCAGTTGCACATCAGCCTGGTCTGAACTGGCATGCAACGGCGCAACATCAAAGCTCTGCAGCTTCGAGTAGGTCAGCAGATTCGGATAGTAGCCCATCACGTCTTGCGTAAACTGCTGTTGTGTGAACTGCGCCTTGTTGGCAAGGCTGTCATATGCCCGGCCCCATGCGCCTGTGCGAAGATCGTCGCCCAGGTTCCGCGCCGCTTCTTCAGGCGTCGACGAGGAGCGCATCAACCGTTCCCCGCCGGCATACGCGGCCGCGGTCTGGACCGGCCAGATCGTCCCAATCACCACCAGAACGACAGTCGCGCCAAGCAATACAAATGCGAGAAAGATCCCTTTGATCACGACGCCATCCTCCTGTGCACAAAGCTGGTATCCGGCACGGCTTCCTCTTCAACCAGCTCCCGCTGCCGCCGCTTCTCCGGAATCAGCACGAGGAGGATCGCCACGATGCTGCTCCCGAACGGAAGAATTCCCCACATCAGCCCTTGCCACGCCGGAGGCATTTGCGCGGCGTTCATCGGCACCGCCGGCGGAACTCCATCCTTGCTCCAGATCGCGATCGTGTTTTCATCCAGGCTGTCGACTTTCCGCCAACCCGCGAAGTACAGCAGTGGATCGTAGTACGGATCTCGCACCAGTACCCATTTCAATCCGTATTTGTCCGCATGCATGAGCATCGCTCTCAAGGCATCCATGCCGGCGACGCCGAAGCCTTTCGAGTTCGTCAGCTGCGCCGCTCCATATTTGGTCAGCTCCGGCAGCATGCGGCCCGAGTTCCAATCTCCATCCACCGTGCTCGCATCCGTCAGCATCGCCAGTCTCGCCAGCTTGTTGCCGAAGCCGAGCGTGACGTACCGGTACTGATCATGCCCGTCGCGATTCAGCCACGCGGCAACCGAATCCACCTTCAGGTCTTCCGCATCCGCGGGATGATAGGTCGACCAGCCCACTGCAAATCCGCAACTCAATGTCGCAAGAACAGCGACGCAGGCCACAGCGACCAGCCGGGAGCGTGCAATCAATTCTGCAGCCAGCAGCCCGACGAATGGCAGCGCGAGCAGGGTCGCCCAATAACTGAAGCGCTCCATCGTCAGCACCTGGAACGCGCGCCCCAGCAGGATCGGGCCAACCGGCGTGGTACCGCCCAACCCGAGCAGAAACGCCACCCAGAAACCCAGCAACAGCGGGCGCAAATGACGTACGATCGATCCCTTGATAAACACGTAGGGCAGAGCGAGAATCAGCGTTCCATAAGGAACTACGAAGTAATTCAACCCCCATTGCGGGCTCAGAATGTAATTCGCCCGGCTGGGATGCGGAATCGGCGTCTGCGTGACCGGGTAACGAATCAGGTCGATCCAGAAAGGCAGCAACACAATGGCGATTGCGGCTCCGACCACGATAGCCATGGCCGCCGTGCGCGCTGCGAATCCCGGAACTGAAACCTTCTCGCCGTCTTCGTGATCCATGAATGCAAGGATCAGCACGGGAATCGCAAACAGAAACGACCCGAACAAAAGTGTCGCGTGGTGGGCGGCCGCCGCGGCGGTGAACAGAGCAACCGCCTTCACGAAGGAACGCCATCCGCCGCGCCTCACCCATTCGTACATGTAAGGCAGCGCATTCAGATAAAGCGGAGCCGCCGATGTTGTGCCCAACTGCCCCGCTGAGTAGACCAGGAAGCTTTCAGAACCCAGAAACACGCTGCCCAGCGCCGCCAGCGACGCCGCGCGCGGACCCACCCAAAGCAGTGAAAACCGATAGACACCAACCACGAGCAGCAGGATGGCAGCCATTTGTACGGCCATGTAGGCCATTTCCAACCCAAGCCCATGCGATAGCAATGCGATCCACTGCTGGGGCAGCGGAGGATAGGTGGTCTGCGAGAAACCCGCGTACCACTTCACATTCCATGGATCGAACCAGTGATGGACATAATGCGAGGCAAAGAAGATGTGGAAATTGGTGTCATACGATTTCAGAGGCAGCTTCATCAGCAACAACGGCAGATGAACGGCGAACGCCGCCATGAGAAGAAAACTGAGGGGAATTGGCCTTTCCTGGTGTGCGACCGGTCTTGATGTCTCCACGATTGCCTCTCGAGATGCAGTGGAATGCGGGCTCACTCGTTCAATCGACGGGTGCGCTTCGAGTTGGTGCTTCCTCCGCGCCGGGTTTGATTTTGCAAAACGTGCAAAACGAAGAAACTCTTGCGGATTTGAAATTCCTGCAGGCAGTACGATTCGGGATTCGATGCGAGAGGTTGCCTTTTCCGTGTCCGCATGATGGTACGCGCCGTTGAACCCGGCAAATTTCGCGCAATCTCCATGGACTTGCCGGCGATTTCGCTGTCCGCAATTCGACGCCAGGGTTTTTTTAGACGATGGGCCTGATTCCAGCAGCTGGCTTTTTTCGAAGACCTGTATTTGCATTTGGATACATCGAATCAATTCAAGCGGGTGCGAGCCAACATCACGGCGCGTCAACGCATCGAACTATGCAAATTGATTCTGGGCCGTGGTGACACCCTTGATAGATAAACTTCGATTGCTGAAGTTGGTGTTCGTATTCGCGTCCTTCGCATTCACGATCGCAGCGAACAGTCAGACGTACCAAATCGGGTCTGGCCAGACGGATGATTCCCCCAAGCAAGGAAAGCAGTCTCCTTCTACCAACGCAAATCTTGGTTGGGGATCGAACATCCAGAACGCTCGTCTGGCGCGGGCCGCACAGTTGGCGCTGCAGCGCGGCGACCATGCGCAGGCTCTCGACTATGCACAGCGCGCCGCTCAGGCGGCTCCAAACGACCCGCAGCTATGGTTTTTGCTTGGCTACGCCGCTCGTCTGAGCGGGAAATACCAGCTATCCGAAGATGCGTACAACCACGGGCTCCGGCTCAGCCCGTCTTCATCGGAAGGGCTTTCGGGATTGGCACAGGATTACATGCTCACCAATCGGACCTCCGATGCCGAACGCCTGCTTAAGCAATTGGTCGCGTCCAATCCGGGCCGCGCTGACGATGCCATGCTGCTCGGCGATATCTACATGAAGTCGCGCGATTACAACAACGCCACCCAGTGGCTCGAAAAAGCCGAAAGGATGCATCCATCCGCGCGCTCTGAGCTCATGCTCGCGCTTTCGTACCAGCAGCTGAAGCAGATGGATCAGGCAAGCCACTATCTCGATCTTGCCAGGCGCCGTTCGCCCCACGATCCTGAAGTGCAGCGGTCTCTCGCTGGCTACTATCGCGAAACCGGCAAGTACCCTGAGGCCATCGCGGCCCTCAAGTCGATTCGCAATCCGAAGCCGGACGTCCAGGCGGAGTTGGCTTATACCTACCAGCTCGGCGGCAAGCTGGATGATTCCGCGCAACTGTACGCGCAGGTGGCGACCGCGCAGCCAAAGGACATGTCCCTGCAACTCTCTGCCGCGCAAGCTGAAGTCGCCGTTGGATCCACCGCCCGGGCCGACACATTCTTGCAGCATGCCGCAGAAATCGACCCCAACTACTATCGGCTTCACGCCGTGCGCGGCGAGATCGCGCAGTTGCAGGATCGCTCACAGGATGCAGTCGATGAGTACAAAAAGGCGCTCGCCAGCCTGCCTGCCAATCCGGTGGAAGGGCCACTCTACGGCGTCGAGCTTCACATGAACCTCGTCGGACTCTACCAGGGACTCGACGATCAGCCCGATGTGCATCATGAGCTCGATACCGCGCGCAGCGAAATCAACGCAGTCGACGCCAATGGCGCCGGTCGTGGGCAATTTCTTCGCTTGCGCGCCCTCATCAAGCTCGACCAGGGCGATCTCGATGGGTCCCTCGCCGATGTAAAAGACGCGTTGGCCCTCAATGAAAACGATCCGAACGATCTGCAGCTCAATGGCGACGTTCTCATGAAGCTTGGTCGCGTGGATGACGCCATCGCGGTCTACAAGAGCATCCTTTCCATCGACGCCTCCAATCGCATGGCGCTCACCTCGCTCGGCTACGCGGCCCGCGCGAAAGGCCAGAACCATGAGGCCGAAGAATATTTCGAGCGGCTTGTGAAAGCAGACCCCAAATCCTACGTGGGCTACCTGGCGCTGGGCGATCTGTACACGTCGGGTCATGACTACGCGAAAGCCCAGTCCGCGTACGCCGACGGCCATTCACTCGCCCCGAAAAACGCTCCCATCGTCGCGGGGGGCATGAATGCCGCGATCGAAGCCCACAATCTCAAGCTCGCCGGCGTGTGGCTGGCTCGTGCCACCGGACCCATCGCCGATGAGCCCCACGTGCTGCGCGAGAAGGAGCGCTATCTCAGCTTTTCAGGAAAATACCAGGAGTCGGAGGAAGCTGGAGAACGCGCCATCAAGGCGCTTCCTCGCGATCGCGATGTGGTGGTTTATCTCGGCTACGACTATCTCCGCCTCGAGAAGTACAACGATCTGCTCAATCTCACCCAGAAGTACATGAACGTGCTTCCGAAGGAGCCCGATATCCCGCTTCTCGAAGGCTATGTCTACAAGCACAACAACCAGCCGCAGCAGGCAATGCAGGATTTCACCGAGGCGCTGGCCCGCGATCCCACCGTCGTTACGGCTTATGTAAATCGCGGCTACATGCTGAACGATCTGCATCAAGCCCAGCAGGCCGCGTCCGATTTTGAGTCCGCTCTGCAGCGTGAGCCCAACGATGGCGAAGCGCATCTGGGTCTCGCTTATGCGGATCTCGACCTTCAGAAACCCATGGCCGCCATCAAGCAGACCGAGTTTGCCGAGCGCGCCATGGGCGAGTCCATGGATCTCCATCTCATCCGCGCCACCGCATACGGGCGCGTCGAAATGCTCACCAAGGCCGAAGGAGAGTATCGCTCCGCGTTGAAGATTCAGCCGAACGACGCCGCCCTGCACTTCGGCCTCGGCAACACGCTCTTTGCCGAACGTGAGTATCGGGAAGCCGTCCGTGAGTTGAGCGCTTCTGACAAGCTCGCTCCAAACGATGCAAATACTTGCGCCCTGCTCGCGCGCTCCTACGCCAATCTCAAGGAAAGGGACGAAACCCTGCGCTACGTCGGCCTGGCCGAAAAAGATACACGGATCAATCTGCCCGCTGCCGAAAGCGATCCAAAAAGTCTTTCCGCCGCCGAACAGAGCAACATCCTGGTCGAGACAGGCGAGGCGCTCAGCACGCTCGGCGAGGAATCGGCCGCAATGGATCGCTTCAAGATTGCGCTCGATCTGCCGCAAAGCGATCGCGTCGCCGTGCGCCTTGCAATTGCTCAGCTGATGGCGCAACAGAACCACACCGAAGATGCGGAACGCGAGGTGGCGCTCGCCATGATGGAAGCAGAGGCCGGAGACACCGCTCCTCCCAATGGCAATCAATACATCGCTGCTTCTGACGTTTTCTCGTCGGTGCACGATTACCGGCTCTCGCAGAGCTATCTTGATCGCGCCCGCGCTGCCGGCGCCCCGGATACCAAGGTGCGCATCGCCCTTGCCAATAGCTATCTCGCCCTGGGAGACACTTCGCGCGCCCAGGCAGAGTTGTCGGCCATGAGTTCCGCCGGCGAAACATCTGAGGACTACCAGTTCCTGCTGGCCGAGGCCAATGTCTATCGCCAGGAACACCAGAACACCCAGGCGCTCACATCCTTCGCGCAGGCATCCAACGCGGCGGGCCAGGATCAGACCGCCGAGGAGGGCATGCTGCAGGCTGGCGCCGATGAGGGTTTGCGGGTCACTCCCAATGTAAGCCTGCTTTCCAATTTCTCGATGGACCCGATCTACGAAGATTCCACCGTCTACGTGCTCGATTCCAAGTTGGATACCTTGGTCCCGGTCTCCCCGACCAACACATCCCTGCTGCCGCCGCCTCGATCTTCTCTCCAGACCCAGGACACGACGGCTTTTCATCTCCATTTCGGCCAGTTCCCGACCTCCAGCGGATTCTTCCAGGTTCGCAACGCGCGCGGTCAGATCTCTGTGCCGGCCAATAACGCCATCGTGAACCGCGACACGACCGACTACACCGTAAACTTCGGCGTCAACCCAACCATCCATCTCGGCGACAACGTAATCACATTCAACAGCGGGGTGCAGGCAACGGTCCGCCGCGATTCCCTTTCACCCGTCGACATGAACCAGAACCTGTTTCGCGTTTTCACCTACGTGACAACGAGCTCGTTCTTCAATGCCCTGTCGATGAGCGGCTATATCATCCGCGAATCCGGCCCCTTTACTGAAAGCCATCTCCACTCCCGCATGATCACTGGAGCCATCGATTTTCGCGTCGGTGCGCCATGGGGGCGAACCGCTTTCGTCACCGGCTGGGGAGCAATCGACCAGTTGTTTACCCCCGTCAACAACGAGGATTACTACACATCCATGTATGCCGGGATCGAACGCAAGTTCTCCCCTCGCCTCAATGTCCGGGCGCTGATTGAAGACCTGCGCGCCTGGCGCATCGAAGAGCCCAACTGGGGCAATGCGCAGAATCTCCGCCCTGCGGCTACCGTCGACTACATTCCCGCAAGAAATTGGGAAATCCAGGCTTCCGGCGCCTTCTCGAGCACCCGAAGCTTTCACGCATATGACGCAATCCAGAGCGGCTTTTCTGTCACCTACGGCCTGCCTGTGCATCGCAGGTTCCGTGAGGAATCGGGTCCAGTCGAATTGAAGTATCCGATTCGCTTCTCTGCCGGTCTGCAGAATGAAACGTTCTATAACTTTTCGGGTCCCAGAAGTGAGCAGCTTAGGCCGTACGTGCAGATCAGTATTTTCTAAAAGGGCGGGCTTCATGAAGATATGTTTAGTGGGGACTTTCCCCCCCAGTGGCAGGCAGCTGAATGAGTATGCCTTCCATATCGCGAAGGAACTGCAGCGGCACCCCGGCCTTGAGCTGACGATCCTTGCAGACGAACTAAGCGAATACAAGTTTGCAACCGACGAGCATGGAAACCCGCTTCAGGCGGACGAGGAGTTGCCGGGATTCCGTGTGATTCGTTGCTGGAAGTTCGGCAGCGCTTCGAATCCCATGCGGCTGATCCGCGCGATTCGCCGCGTCAAACCCGACATCGTCTGGTACAACTTGGTCTTTTCCAGCTTCGCCACGCCTGAAAACCCGTTTGCAGCTTTCGCCGGCCTCATGGCCCCGGCCCTCACGCGCGCAGCGGGTTTCTTCACCCACATCACTCTCCACCACGTCATCGAGCATGTCGATTTCTCTGCCGCAGGCGTCAAGCGCGAGAAATTGTTCCGTATGGCCACCGATGTGACGACCCGCGCATTGCTGAGCGCCAATTCGGTCTCCGTTCTTCTCCCCGGCTATCACCGCACTCTGATGACAAAGTATGCGGCCAACAATGTTGTCCTCGGTACGCACGGCACATTCTCCGCCGTACCAACTCCGCCTGACTTCACGCGGCGAGGCAATCCCGATAAGCGCATTCTTGCGATTGGACATTGGGGAACCTACAAGCGGCTCGAAACCCTGATGAAGGCCTTTCCCCTCGTCCTCAAGAAAGTGCCGCGAGCGCGGCTCATCGTCGCCGGCGCCAATCACCACACCAAGCCGGGATACTGGGAGTCGATCCGCGAAGCGCAGCCAGCGCACCTCCCCATCGAATTCCGCGGCTACGTGGCAGAGGCCGATATTCCAGATTTGTTTCAGACCACTTCCCTTCTCGTCATGCCCTACGACTCCGCGACCGGCTCCAGCGGACCAGCGCATCAGGCTTGCGAATTCGGCGTGCCCATCGTGTGTGCCGACATACCCGATTTCAGGGGAATGGCAGATGACGAAAACATGGCCATCCGTTTCTACAAGCTGGGCAGCCCGGAAGATCTCGCTGACCAGATGATCGCGATCCTGAGATCGCCCCGTCTCGAACGGCAGATGGCGGAGCATAACTTCACCGCTGGCGTCGAGATGACCATGTCGACCGTGGTGCGAAATTATCTTCGCTGGTTCGAGCTGAACCGATGCAAGAAAGCGTTGAAACGCTCAAGGGCATTCAACGAGCGCGCAACTTTCTTGGCCAATTTCTTTCGTCGCCGCCGCTACTCAGCGGAATTCCCAGCCTCGGGGTCCGCCGTTGCCCATTTCCCCGCCGCCGAAGAGCAGGAGGATGAAGAGTTCGAATCGCTGCGTAACTTCGTAGACACTGACCTTGCTGATCTTAGCCTGAACAAGCGTCGCAATCTGCAAGATCCTCATTAGAAAGGCGCGTGCGCACAACATCAAATCAAGCCGCGTGCCTCTGAGCATCCATCCCTTCATGCATCCGCATCAAATAGTACGCGTATCAAAGTGGAGCGCCGCACAGAGTTCATAACATCTGAGGAAGTAACCGAGATAGTTAAAGGCGAATACAAGCGCCCCGTGTAGCGCGAATCTCTGATCAACAAAACGACGTGACTTCTCCTTACCCGCCAGTTACGGCGGGCCGGTTGTTCGTGTGCACTTTGTAGCAACTCGGAGGACACACCTTGCCAATGGCGCGCATGCAAACATGCTTTGGTCGTATCCTGTCTTCCCCCGCCGCTTCTCTTTGCATTTGTTTCCTCCTTTCCGGGTGCGGCCTGTTTGGCACATTGAACTCGCCCAAGCCCGTGCCCGCAGTTACCATCGCAGCGAACCCGGCTTCCATTGCGGATGGCGCTTCATCCACATTGACGGTCGTTGCCGAGAACGCCACCACGGTCACTGTCACAGGAAGCGATGGCACCCAATACAACCTGCCTGCTGCCGGTGGAACCCAGAGCGTGACCCCGGCGACGACCACCACCTACACCGCTCTCGCCACCGGCCCGGCTGGAAACGCATCCGCAAACACCGTCGTAAACGTGGGAGCAGCCCTTCCCACAGTCACGATCACCGCAAACCCAACCACGATCATCTTTGGCAATTCGTCCACGCTGACCGTCACTGCCGCCAACGCGTCCGACGTCACGGTATCGGGATCTGATGGCAGTTCATACACTCTCACCGCGACAGGCGGGACGCAGACAGTCAGTCCAACCGAGGCGACGACAACCTACACGGCAACCGCAACTGGGGCGGGTGGCAAGGCCACCGCGACAGCCACCGTCACCGTGAAGCCTCCGGGCAACGTCTCCGGCATCGACCACGTCGTTTTCATGCTGCAGGAGAATCACTCGTTCGATAACTACTTCGGCATGCTGAATCCTTACCGGAAGTCCAATAACTTCAACATCGGCGATGATGGCGTCGACTATGAGGTGGACGGAATCGACGACAAGCTGAGCACCATCAGCAATCAGGATGACCAGGGCGATACCTACAAACTCTTCAAGCTCACCAGTACCTGCGTCGATGACATGACATCCGACTGGCTGGCCAGCTTCGGCGACGTCAACCGGTACGACTTCTCGACCACGCGCGCCATCAATATGGATGGCTTTGTGCACAACGCCGAAGGCTATGCCAACAGTTGCTCGGCTCCCGGAGCCGGCGGCACATGCTCGGGCGCATTTACCGACCTCAAAGGTGAGCGTGCCATGGGCTATTACGACCAGGGATTCCTCAACTACTACTACTACATGGCTTCGCAGTTCGCACTGTCCGATCGCTGGTTCTCCCCGATTGCGACTAAGAGCATTGGCAATCGCATCGCGACATTCACCGGAGGCACAACGCAGGGTCTTGTGAAGGACCCGGGCAACGAAGATCATGTCGGGCAGCTGAATATCGCCAATATTTTCCAGGAGCTCGATCAGAACAACGTCTCGTGGAAGATCTACTACACCGTTACCCAGGGCTTCTGTCTCGAAGAAGACGACTGCACGGGTGCAGCGAACGCAGCTTATCCGGCCACAGACTTCTCCAACCTGACTTACTCGCTCAAGTACCTTTACGCCAATTCCGGCGGGCCGGCGTGCACCGCGCCCACCCAGCCTTCCAGCGTCGTGGGCGATTCAACCAACTCCTTCTGTATCGATCCCACGCACATTGCGCCTCTCTCCGCCTATTTCACTGACTTGAAGAACAACACGCTGCCCAGCTTTGCATTCATCGAAGCCGGGTACGGCAACAACGACGAACATCCCGGTTCGGGTCAGTCCATCCTCGCGGGCCAGGCGCAGGTTGCGAACATCATCAATTCCCTGATGGCCAGCACCTCGTGGACAGATTCCGTTTTCTTCTTCAGCTACGACGAAGGTGGCGGCCCCTATGACCACGTGCCGCCGGTTCCGGGCCACTCCAACGACTTTACCGATGCGGCCCTCGGCTCAATCCCTGACATCTCGGGCATTTCAGTCAATCCCGACGGCTACAAACCCTGCCTGGCGCCCGGCGGAACCGCTACGCTTCATTGTGACCTGACCTCGATCGATCCTGGCGCGAACCCCGGCGATGCCGCAGCGCAGCAAGGATTTGCAGCTCAGCTCGGCTTCCGGCTCCCCAACTTCGTCGTCTCGCCTTATGCCCGCAAGCACTACGTGTCGCACATTCCAATGGATCACACGGCCATCATCAAGTTCGTCGAGAGCCGCTTCATTGGTGGCTCGGCGCACCTCACCGCTCGTGATGCCGCGCAGCCCAATCTGCTGGACTTCTTCGACTTCGACAACATTCCTTGGGCCACGCCGCCTTCGCCGCCGACTCCCGCGTCGAACACCAGCTCCTGCACGCCGGCCAGTTTCGGACCATAGCTCAACTGCGTAGAAACAGAACAACCAGGAGGACGGTGCTTTGAAGCACCGTCTCTGCCTGGCTGCATGAACCGAAGATCCGGAACAACCTGATCCTAGTGGTGCGATCCCCCTCCTCCGCTGGCACCGCCGCCACCGCCGGCACTCACGCCCGATGCGCCCCCGCTCGAGACACCGCCGCCACCACCGCCTCCGTGCGCTCCGCCGCCGCCCGATGCGACGCTCCCGCCTCCTCCATGCGACGCACCACCGCCGACTCCACCGTGCGACCCGCCGCCGCCAAAGGATCCGGCGTGCCAGCCGCCCCCGCCGCTGTATCCCCCGGCCCGCGCCTGCAGGCTGCCGCTGTGGTTTGACATGGGCGCATTCACGGTCACAGGGTGGCCTCCGTGCATCTCCTGCCTCGCCACCATGAAGCTCTCTGATTTGTTATTAAAAGTAATCGGAACGCCCGGCCGAATCGGCGTGCCCTTCGCCACGTTCAGATCGCCCAGCGCGTGCGCGGTCATGTGCGGTGATTCGGCATGCGCCAGTGCCACGTCGGCATTGCGAAACTCCTTCGGCGCATCCTTCATCAACCCAAACTGATGCTCCGTCGGAAACTCGATCCGCTCTGTCACGCGGCCGTTCTTGTTATCCACGGTGAATACAGCATTCTTACGATTCACCGGGGCCCTGTCCTTCACGTCGTGAGGATGGACGGGAACAAATGCCGTCTGTTTTCCGAACTTCACCCAGTGCACGGGCGGATGATGATGCAGCCTGCCAACTACCCACATGTACCGGTGATTCCGGTAAATCCATCCACCCGCATGACACTGCGCCCAGGCCCACGGCACAGACATCAGCAACCCGTTCGGGTAAATCCACTGGCCGTTCCGCAAAACCGGAGGTCCCGAGTACACGAGCCCCATCTGGCCAGGATCGCAGGGAAAGCCATCCAGCACAGCTGAATACGGTGACGGCGTCGGCACTCCCGACGACGCCGGCGGACCGATGATCCGGATGTTGCGCTGCTTCGCACCCGTCGTCGATCCTTGCCCTGCTGTGCCGGAGTTTTGGGCCGCATCGGCGACAACCCGCTCGCCCTGATCTGCGGGCTCCAGCTTCGATTCAGCCTGCACCGCATTGCTTTGCGCCTCAGCCTGCGCTTCACCTGAAACCTGTGGCTGCTCGTTCGGTTCCCAGCACGTGCCATATGGCTCGCAGGCGAAGAACTTCCCCTTGCCTGCCATATCGGCTAATCCAGGCAGCGGCGCGCCAAGACCGGCTTCCTTCCGGACCTCTTCCATCGCGGCGGAACGCGCAGCAAATCTGTCGGCCACCCACATATCGAACGCCGAGTCGTCGGGCTGGTGGATCGGTCCTGCTTCCATGATTCGCTTGCCATCCTTGAAAAAGATTGTCTTTCCCGGCGTCAGGTCCTCCCGCGATGCGCCCGCCACTCCGAGGACGCCTCCACCCAGCGGCGTCACCGCAATTCCATCGGTATAGCTGTTGATCCTGAAGTTCGTCGTCTGCGGATACCTCGTCTCAATGTCGTCAGTCGGGGTGCGCAGCAGGAACAGTTCGCTCAACACGCGGGGATGAATATGCGGCGTCACCATGCCGCTCAGCAACGAGACCTCGGTGTAAGGAACGCCGCGCAGCGTGTGCAGATCGTTGAACAGGATCACCGAGTTCTCGCCCAGGTACAGCGTGGATGCATCTTCGAACTCGATCTCGGCGCGCCCATCGCTGCCGGTCACGAGGCTGAAGCCGGTCTCCAACGGCAGCCCGCTCACCGCCTGTTCCCAGGCCGATCCTTTGCGATGATCTTTGTCTTCTCCGCGCGCTACGCGCACATCACCCTGCAAGTAGCTGATCCGCGCAATCTGCGGATAGATCGTGTCGGTGTGATGCTCGCCCATGATGTAGAGCGCGCCCTGCTTCAGCTTTTGCGAGGCATCGCTGTTCAGGATCGCGTCAATCTCATCGAATGCCTTCTTTTCATCGTGCTGCATCAGGCTAGCCAGGGCCAGCAGTTTCAAATCATCGCTATCCTGCGTCTTTGGCTGCACAGGCTGGCCCGTCTTCGCATAAATCTCGATCTCGAGCGCGCCGCAATCCTCAAACCAGTTGCTGCCGGGGTGGTCCCTGCGCAGTTGCCCGCAGGTATCGATCGCCGCGCTCAATTGGCCCTGCTTGTTTTCGGCATACGCCTTCCAATAAAGCGCTCCATCGGCGTGCACCCCGCCCGTGGCGGCGACCTGAGAAAAGATCCTGATCGCATCCTGCCAGTGCATGTCGTTGATCGCGTGCATTCCTTCCGCATAGGCGCCGCTGTCGGGCGCATCCCCCATGGCGCCAATCCCGTTCAACGTAATGGGTGCGCTCGCCGACAGCAGGTCCTGCGCATGGCACGTTGGCGCCCCCAGTGCCAGAACAACGCCACCAACCAGAGAAACAAGGACCCCATTCCCCTTCATGCTGTCCCTCCTTTGAGGTGCGGCTTCGTCAATGCCTCATTGCGCGGAATTCTGGACCGCAATACGCGAACCTCGAACAATAAGCCATCCGCCTTCATTTGATCCTGGAGCCTTGTAATCGCAGCAGCATCCAATCCGCCCGGCTCCTCGGCGAGTTGTGTCAGTACCTGGTCAAGATGATCCAGGGCATTGGTCAATGCCGGGTCGCCGTTCTTTACCGCTTCCTGGCGGCACTTGCGATTCGATTGAAGCAGGCTCTTCGCTTCGTCGCGCAGGGGCGAAATGATCTGCTTATCGTCCGGATTGGCGTGCTTCAACTCCACCAGCAGGCGCTCGGAACGGTCGAGATGATCGCTGAGGAGAACAACAACCACCCGCTCGCGCGCAGGCGATGGGGCATGCGACACGGTTACGTGGTTCTGGCGGTGCTCCCACATCCGGCCCGCATAGAACGCGCTCGCCACCATCGCCGCACAGGCCGTTGCACCCACCAGCGAGAGCCAGAGTCCGCGTGACTGCCACGAGCGCTTCGGTGTGTAGGCCGGCAACATCGGGGCGATCGCCGACCAAACCTGGTCGCCATACGAATCATCGCGGGCAGGCGGATAAGGCGATCGCAGGTCCGCCAGATCCGCCTTGAGAGAGGCCAGAGCGCTCGCGCAATCGCTGCACGCTTCAACGTGCCGCGCTGCATCCGGCTGATCTTCCCCGTAGTACCGTCCGACCAGTTCATCTTCGGTCAAATGCTTCATGTATTCACCTTCAACGGCGCCAGGCGATGCCGCAATTTGTGAACCGCGCGATAAACCGCCTGCTTGGCCGCATTCGTATCAATATCCAGCGCCGCCGCAATCTCCTCCAGAGAGCAGTCTTCCAGATGTCTCAACGTAAACGCCGCCCGCTCCATGGGCGTCAACGTGCGCATCGCGGCGATGCGCACAGCGCCAATTTCGCCGCTTAACAAGATCCGCTCCGGATCGGGCGATCGATCTGCCACCTGCATGGTCTCGACATCGGGATCATCATCCAGACCCACCCGGGCAGTCTCATCCGCTCGCCGGTTGCTGACCTTGTCCAGCGCGCACCGGACCGCGATCCTGTAGATCCATGTGCCAAAGTTCGAACGGGATTCGAAGCTTTCGAGTTTGCGGTAGCCGCGCAGGAACGCTTCCTGAACTACCTCTTCCGCATCGGCTTCGTTGCCGGTAATGCGAAATGCGACCCGAAACACACTGCGACTGTTTTGTGCGACGAGCGCGCCATAGGCTTCCTTGTTACCCTTCAGGACCGCCTGGACCGTGGCGTGGTCGCTCTTGCCCATTCACCCAATTAGACAGGAACTTCTTTGGCGTGGTTAGGAAAAGATTGATTGGGCAGTTACGGGCGATGATCCCCATCCGGATTCTTCTCTGCCGAGCGCGAATCAGACCGGTCCAATTAGTCGGGTCGCCCCACCAAAACTGCCCCGAGGGCAGAGATCACGCGGCGATCAGGAAACGCCCGTCGCGCATGATCTGCTCTTCTCCCTCATCGGATTCGAGCCAGATGTTGAACCGCAATCCCACGACATCAATGTGGGTACCCGAGCGCCAGGGCGCCCCGGTATGTTCGCCGTATGGATTGCCGAAAGCAATGTGAATGCCGGGAAACTTCTCGTCCTGCAGGATGTTGCCGATCACCCGCTTCACACCCAGGTTGGTCCCGATCGCAAATTCGCCCACGCGGTCAGAATTCTCGTCGGTATGGGTATACGTCCAGAAATCCGCCTCGAGCTGTTTGTTGTCGCTCGAACAGGAAACGATGCGGTTCCCCGCAATCTGGATCGTCAGCGGCGTCGCCTCCAGCAAGCCGTAGCGCGCGCAAAGCCAGTCACCGACGACGCCATCCACAACAAAGGTCCCGTTCACCTCGCCCGGCGATGTGAAGCATTCGCCGCCCGGCAGATTGCCCCATTTTTCCGGCGAGATGATCCCCGATGTCTTGAACCACTTGTAGCCCGGATTCATCTCCGCGGTGATATTCGTTCCGGCGGCTGTCGTGGCCCGTATGCGCTTCGCCTTCCGCGCGCGCTCCAGCACCTGCTGTGAAAGCCGGTCGACCAGGTTGAAGTCCGCCCGCATCCCCTGGCACATGATCTCCGGCGTGATGTTCACCATATGCGCATGACGCATCCGCCGGCGATTGACCACGTCCGTCATCTGCATGCGCGAATGGAGTTCGTTCGGCTGCACCTGGACCGCAAAAATCGAGACCTGCGAGGTTTCCATGTCCCCCAGGATCGCCTCCGGCATATCGATCAACGGCCTCGTGGCAAGCTCCTCCAAAATAAACGCGCTCCACTCGCAGCCGCGCTCGGCCAACTGGGCGGCAAGGGCGGCAGCGATCGGCGCGGTCGCGCGATCGGCGATGAGTGTAACCTTTTCGGCTGGATCGATACGCAGGCAGGTGGTGACGGCTGAGCGGGCGCCGGGAACAAACTCGGCGGGGTAATCCATGGCTAGCAGGTGTGCGGCGGTTTCAGTCATCTCCCAGGTGCAGTTTCCTTTCAAACCCTTCCAAGATCGGATGCGTATCCTCTGAGGTTATCGAAAAATTCACAGAATTGAAATGGGCGGCCGATCCCTTGGATAACGCTCCATCCGTGGTACAAAGGTTCCGACAGCCCCATGCCAGACCCCAATCAAGTGGTCCGCGTCTATCCGATGCACTGGGCGATCCGCGCCTTCGCAGTTGCCTTCCTCGCGTTCGGCTTTCTCGGATTCACCGGCGTCTTTGAAAAGCATCCCGGCTTCGAAGGACCCAACTCCGCAACCATGGTCGAGTGGGCCGGAATCGCCGTCTTCGCCCTCGGCTTTGCCATCTATGTCTTCACGGCCTTCGTCATCCTCTATGGCAACGCAATCGAGCAGCGCAATCTCGGCGGCAGCAAGCGCCTGCGCTTCGACATGATTCGCGGACGCCGTGAGCAGGTGTTCCGCAACTTCGACGGCAGCACCATCCGCTACGCGATGGTGATCCCGAAAGATGCCTACCTGCCCCCGCTGAAATTCCAGCGCTTCTATGGCTTCGACTCGCAGTTCTACGACTGGTACAACCACTTGCCCGACCTCGATTCCATGACCCAATCCGGCGAAACAACGAAGGAGCTCACCTAACGCCGCGGCAGGCGCAATTCCGTTGGGATAAACTTTCTCCTTGACAACTTAGGAAAGACCGCGCTACTCTCCTCACCATCTTAGGAGGAGGCATGAACGATCAGGCGCAGCTACTCCCCGGCACACTCGACCTCCTGATACTCAAAGCCGTCTCCCTCGGCCCTCTCCACGGCTACGGCGTACTCCTTCGCATCGGGCAGATTTCCGGCCAGGCCTTCCTGATTGAACAAGGCGCGCTTTATCCCGCGCTGTTTCGGTTGGTGCGTCAGGGACTCCTCAAAGCCAAGTGGGGCATCTCCGACAATAATCGGCGCGCCAAGTTTTACGAGCTCACAGCAATGGGCCGCAGTCGCATGCAGCTGGAAGCAGCCGGCTGGAATCGCCTCGTCGGCGCAATGGCCACCGCACTCGCCGCGCGCGCGGAGGAAGTATGATCACCGCCTCGCTCCATCGCACAGCAAGAACTGCCGGAGCCTTTTATCTGCTGGCCGTGCTCAGCGCCCTTGCTGGCGAGTTTATCCTTCACGGCCGGGTTGCGATCGGCCTCGGCTTGGTTGCCGTTGCGTGTTACATCGTGGTCACCTTCCTCTTTTTTGCGATTTTCAAAGTGATCAGCCGCAATCTAACGATGGCTGCCATCGCAGCAAACCTCGCTGGTCTGGCGCTCGAAGCACTCCGCTGGAACCCGGGCGGCATCGATATCGCCATGGTTTTCCATGGCCTCTATTGCATCCTGATCGGCTACCTCATGGCGAAGTCCGGCTTTCTGCCGCGTATCTTGGGTGGTCTCATGATCGGGGCCGGCCTCATCTGGCTCCTCTATCTCGACAGTCCGCTTGTGAACGCGATTTCGCCCTGGAACACGATCGTCGGGCTCATCGGCGAGGGCTTACCGTGTCTGTGGTTTCTTGGGTTCGGCTTGCGTGCGCCACATCGCGGCGAATTGGCCAGTGCCGGAGGAGATTGACGATGAACTTTCTCGAGTACATTCGTGTCCTCTTCTCAAAGCTCTTTCGCCGGTCCGACCTGGCCGACGAAATGGACGAAGAGCTCCATGCTCATATCGAGCATCGCGCCGACGACCTCGAGCGCTCCGGCCTGACTCGCATCGAAGCCGAACGACAGGCGCGCGTCGAATTCGGCGGCCGCGAGCACTACAAAGAGGAAAGTTATCGCGCCTTGGGCGCCAACTTCTTTCAGATTCTTCTTCAGGATGTGCGCTATAGTCTGCGCGTGCTGCGCAAATCACCCGGATTTACCGTCGCCGCCATCTTTACCCTGGCACTCGCGATCGGAGCAAACGCAGTGGTCTTCGGCGTAATGGATGCGCTCGTCCTCCATACCATCAATGTGCCGAACGCCTCGAACCTGTACGGCACCGAGTTCGGCACGGATCCCGGCTTCCAGTCCTATCCCAGTTACATCGATTTGCGCGACCGTAACCACAGCTTTCAGGAACTGGCCGCCTTCAACTTCACCCTGGGCACGGCCCTTGACCCGGGCAACGATCCACAAGCGGCAAGCGGTTTTGCAACCACCGGAAACTATTTCTCGGTGCTCGACACGCAGCCTTACCTGGGCCGTCTTTATACCGCCGCCGATGAGCATGGGCCCGGTAGCGCGCCCTACCTCGTGCTGAGCTATGGATATTGGCACTCGCGCTTCCAGGACGATCGCGGCATCGTCGGGCGCGTCGTCCGAGTCAACAAGCATCCCTTCACGGTCATCGGTGTCGCCCCTCCCGATTTTGCCGGAACCCTCATGTTCGTCTCGCCCGACTTCTTCATGCCGATCGTCGAGCAGGAGGTAATTGGAGGAAACTCCCTCACCGACCGCGCGAATACACAGGCCCTCTTCGAGTCATTCGGTCACCTGAATCCTGGCGTGACCCAGAAGCAGGCCGAAGCCGACGTGAATCGTGTGGCAGCCGAGTTGGCAAAAGCCTATCCCCGCGAATTTGATGCGAAGCACATCGTCATCGAGCGAACCGGTCTCACCTCCTTCCGGGGCCCTGTGCATGGCTTCGTCGCAGCCTTGATGGCCCTTGCCGGCCTCATCCTCCTCGCAGCATGTGCCAATCTCGGCGGACTCTTTGGCGCGCATGCAGCAGACCACGCGAAAGAAGTCGCACTCCGCCTGGCGCTCGGTTCCACGCGCCAACGCATCCTGCGCCAACTGATGACCGAGGCAATGCTGCTGGCATTGGGCGGAGGCATACTCGGCGTCCTCGTAGGAATGCCACTTTTGCGACGCCTGAGCACCTGGCATCCCTTCGCGGGAGCACCGCTCCATATCCCTGTCACGATGGACATGCGCATCTACGCCATCGCGCTCATACTCGCAATCGTCAGCGGTCTTTTGTTCGGCATCGTTCCCATGCGCCTCGTGATGCAGGCGCACCCTTATCAGTTTGTAAAAACCGGCTCGATGACAAAGGTGGGCCGCAAAATTACCCTGCGCGACAGCCTCCTTGTGGTGCAAATTGCCATCTGCGCGCTGCTCGTCACAGCATCGCTTGTTGCTGTCCGCGGACTGCTGCGAAGCGTCAACGCAAGCTATGGCTTTGAGCCGCGCAATACCATGCTCGCCGGAGTCAATCTGGCTTCGGCCGGGTACGCTGGCGATCGCATTCCGCAATTCAACCGCAGAATGATCGATGCAATGGCGTCGATCCCCGGCGTGCAAGCCGTAGGCCTTGTCAACAACTATCCGCCCCTCGTCTACACCGCCGCATTCCGCGAGAAAGTCTATCGCGAGCAAACTCACGATCGCACCGCTGCCGGCGTGGCCATCCAGCCATACCGCTTCAACATTTCACCCGGATACCTCAAGGCTGCCGGTACCACGCTTCTTGCCGGACGCGACTTCTCGTGGCAGGACGACAAGACCGTGCCTGTGCCCGCGCTCGCCAATCAGGAATTCGCGGTTCGCATGTTTGGCTCTGTGCGCGGTTCAATGGGGCAACACTTCCGCATCAGTGACGGAACGCTGGTCGAGATCGTCGGAATCGTGCAGGACGGCAAATATCTTGCCCTCACCGAGAACCAGGAACCCGCGATTCTCATGCCATCGATGCTGTATGACGATCCGCAGAGCTATCTCGTCGTGCGCTCGAAGAGCGACCCGCAGTGGCTGCACAAGAGGATGCGGGCCAAGCTTCGCGAACTCGATGCCGGATTGCCGGTCGATATTCAGAGCTGGAATCAGTTGCTCGAAGTCGTCCAGTTCCCTGCCAAAGTGGCCACCATGGCGCTCGGCGTGCTCGGCCTGATGGGCGCCGTCCTCTCCATCACCGGCATCTTCGGAATGGCCGCGTATTCCGTCAGCAAGCGCCTCAAAGAACTCGGCATTCGCATCGCACTCGGCGCACGCCGCAAGGAAGTCCTCAGCACTGCACTCGGTCGCGCCGTCCGCCTCCTCGCCCTTGGCTCCGTTGCCGGACTCATCCTCGGCCTGCTGGCTTCCCGCGTGCTCGCTTCCATCGTGTACCAGGCCACGCCACGGGATCCATGGGTGCTCGCCGGCGTGGTGCTTGCCATGGCTCTCCTCGGCCTCATCGCGACATGGATCCCGGCACAGCGCGCGCTCTCCGTCGACCCCATGGCGCTCCTCCGCGAAGACTAACGCGGGCGCTGAACAAGTCTTCCGTCTCTGCGATAATTCCTTCGAACCCGGCCAGCCCATACAAAACATCGGGAGAGAGGGACCACCATGAGCGTTGATGATCAGGATGCGATCGCAGGACCCTGGACCCGCCGAAAATTCATGCAGATCGGCGTGACCGGCGCGGTGATGCTCAACGAAGGCCTGCTCGCTCCGGCCGAAGACCACGCCACGCACGCCTCCATGCTCGACGTCCCCTTCGACAAGCGCGATCCGCACATCGGCATGATTGGACTCGGCGGCCGCGGCACTTCCCTCCTCGGCAACCTGCTCGCCGCCGACGCACAGATCGTCGCGGTCTGCGATATCGTACCCGAGAAAGCCGAGCATGCTGCCGGCCTCATCACCGCTGCCGGACAGAAGAAGCCCGCGCTCTATACCGAAGGTCCGCATCACTTCGAATCCATGGTTGCGCGCAACGATCTTGACTTCATCATCGCCGCCACTCCATGGAGCTGGCACGCCGACATGGCCGTTGCCGCCATGAAGAGCGGCAAAGATGTCTGCGTCGAAGTCCCGGCCGTGACCACGCTCGAAGACTGCTGGCGCATCGTCCGCACTTCGGAAGAAACCCGCAAGCACTGCATGATGCTTGAGAACTGCTGCTACGGCTATAACGAAACCTTGATCCTTCGCATGATCCATGCCGGCGAGTTCGGCGAGATTCTCTACGGCGAAGGCGCGTACCTGCACGATCTCCGCGGCGAGCTCTTCTCCAATGCGGGCGAAGGCCTGTGGCGTCGCACCGAGCACACGCGCGCCAACGGAAACCTCTATCCCACACACGGCCTCGGGCCGGTCGCGAATTACATGAACATCCAGCGCGGCGACCGCTTCGATTATCTCGTCTCCATGAGCGCGCCACAGCGCGGCCTCGACCTCTATCGCAAGCAGAACCTCAAGCCCGACGATCCCCGGTGGGCCGAGCGCTACATCACCGGCGACCTGAACATTTCGCTTATCCAGACTGCCAAAGGCCTGAACATCACCGTGAAGCATGGCGTCTCAACGCCGCATCCCTACGACCGCATCAACCTGATCGCCGGCACTAAGGGCCTCTTCGCCGACTATCCTCCACGCATCTACTTCGACGGAATGAACAAGGATGAGGCCTGGGGTTCGATCGACAGCTACAAGCAGTACCAGCACCCGCTCTGGCAGCGTGAAGGCGAAATCGCCCAGAAAATCGGCGGCCACGGCGGAATGGACTTCATCATGCTCTATCGCCTGCTGCAGTGCATCCGCGAAGGCCTCGCGCCCGATATGGATGTCTACGACGCCGCAACGTGGTCAGCCGTCGGCCCGCTCAGTGTGGCCTCGGTCGCGCGTGGCAGCGCGCCCGTCAAGTTCCCCGACTTCACCCGCGGCAAGTGGCAGCAACGCAGCATCTCCGCGATCGCCACGCAGGGTTGAGTTGTGGAACCGTCGCTTCCGATCCGCTTTCATCAATGAGGTTGTCATGGTTGAGCGACACGGACACCGCGCAAGGGGCGAGTCGAATCATCTGCGGTTGTCTCTGACAAAAACCCGACTTTCCGGTCCGACTGGGCGGCGCTGTTTTACTCTCCCGGCTTGATCGCCTTCAGCGGAGTCTCTTCCGTTGCGATGTCTTCTTCCACTTTCCACGTTCCGTCCGCCTGTTTTTTGTAGACCTCGACGTAGTTGCCCGCCTGGCCCGCACGTTTCTTCGTCTTGGGATCGGTCGTCGTGTACTGGAACGTGCCTTGTGTATACGCAATGTCTCCCGACTTTGCAACTTCCACTTTGGTCGGTGCGAAAACCAGCGAGAAGTTCGGATCGCCCAGCTCCGGTTTCATTCCCGCGAGAATCGCCTGTTTACCGCTCATCAGCGGTGTGTCGGGAAGCATCGAAGCGGCGTCGTCCGCATAGAATGCAGCCGCCTTCTCCGGCTCTTTCGTCGCAAACGCCTTCACCCACGCCGCCTCGGTGTCGCGGATCGCCTTTTCATCGACGGCCCGGGTGTCTGGCGTGGCCGTCGCGGATGTCGGAGCCTGCATGCACCCCGAGGTCATCATCCCGATCAACCCGCCTGCAACCAGTAACACAGCGGTCCTGCGCATCAGCAATTCTCCTTTGATCGATACGTTTTCAACGCGACCGAGAGACGTTTCTTCGACCGTACTCCTACGTCGTCCCTGATCCTGGGTCTTCGTCTGTGGGGTGACTCACAGCCCCGCCTTCGTCTCTTCGGCCATGTAATCCACCACGGCCTTCAGATCGCCCTTGGTCTCTTCGAAAACCTTGAGCTGCCGGTCCGCGCCCGTTCCTGTCGCCAGAATCTTTCGCACGCCATCGATCGCCTCGCGGCTCCCCAGCTCGTCTACTTCGCGATCGATCATCACCAGGTACTCCTCAACCAGGTCGCGCAGCGGAACCTCCTGCTGCTTGCCAAAATCGATCAGGTTGCCGTCCAGCCCGTAGCGAACCGCGCGAAACTTATTCTCCGCGATCAGCGAGCGCGTGTAGTGCCGAAAATCCTGGTTCGCGGCGTGCAGCCGGTACAGATACGCCGCCGTCGCTTGGATCAGCGCGGCAATCGCCACCGTTTCCTCCGCCCGCAGCGGAATATCGCAGGCCCGTACCTCCACCGTATTGAAGAACGGGTGCGGCCGGATATCCCACCAGATCTTTTTCGCGTTATCGATGCACTTGGTCCGAACCAGCAAACTCACATAGCTCTCGAATTCCGAGTAGCTCGAGAACGCATCGGGAATGCCCGTGCGTGGAAAATTCTCAAACACCTTGGCGCGATATCCTTTGTATCCCGTGTTCAGCCCCAGCCAGAACGGCGAATTCGTCGCCAGTGCCATGATGTGCGGCAGAAAGTAGCGCATCGAATTCATGATGCGAATCGCCGCTTCCCGGTCCTCGATGCCCACGTGCACATGCAGGCCGAAAATCAGATTCGCGCGCGCCACCAATTGCAGGTCTTTCACTACCTGGTGATAGCGAGGGTCAGGATAGATCTCCTGTGTGCGCCAGTCGGCAAAAGGATGCGTAGCGCCGGCCACCAGTTGCAGATCGTGCTCCTGCGCCAGCTTGATCATCTCGCGGCGCAGGTCGTAGATATCCTCGCGGGCCTCGTCGATGTTCTTGCAAACCCGCGTGCCCACCTCCACAACCGATGTGTGCATCTCGGCCTTCACCCGTTCCTGCAGGCGCATCTTGCCCTGCGCAAGCATTTCGGTCTGGATATGGGACCGCAGATCGCGGGTAATCGGATCGATGGTCTGGTATTCCTCTTCGATGCCAAGCGAGAAGGATGGCCGCATTTGTCTCTCCGGCTGGGGTTTGCAGCGTTTCCCCGCCCATTGTACGGCAATATACTTTCGCTTTTTGTTCGCTTTTGGGCTATGATGCACCCAGCCATGAACCTTTTCACCCAACTCGATACCGAGCCGACCTACGAGGAGGTCACCGAGGGCGCCGTGCTGATGCGCGGCCTTGCGCTTCCCCAGGATCGCGAGTTTCTGGGCGCCGTGGACGAAATCGTGGCCGCCGCCCCATTGCACAATGCCACGACGCCCAGCGGACTTCCCATGTCCGTCATGGTCACCGATTGCGGCGATCCCTCCGCGTTTGCGCGCCGCTGGGATCCGCAGAATCCCGAAAGCCGCAGATGGCCGCCCATCCCGCGCGTCCTGCGCGATTTCGCTCTTCGATGCGCCTTGCGCGCCAGGTTCCCGCAGTTCCGCCCCGACTCCTGCCACATCAATCGTTACCAGGCCGGAACGAAACTGGGCCTGCACCAGGATCGCCACGAACGCGACTTCGATCAGCCCATTGTCTCCATCTCACTCGGACTTCCCTGCGTCTTTCTCTTCGGAGGATTGCAGCGCACCGACAAGCCGCGCCACATTCTGCTCGAGCATGGAGACGTCTTCGTTTGGGGAGGCCCGGCGCGCATGTGTTTTCACGGTGTGCAGCCACTGAAGCCGGGTAGCCACCCGCTCACCGGCCCCTACCGCATCAACCTCACCTTCCGTAAAATCGGTTAGCCAAACGCAGGTCTCGTCTGACTTGAAGCGCTGGAGTTTCCATCGGGGCAAGTCGCCGGCCGTGAAGGGTGAAAGGTACGGGCTTTAGCCCGTATATGGACGACGAAATAGAAATCCGGCTTGAGCCTCCCGCCGAAGCTCTTCAAGTCGCGCCTGCTCTGAGAATTGCACCACGCATCAACCTCGGATCCGCTCAACTTCCCACCAGGTCGAGCCGCCTCGCCCTTCTCCTCAGGAGCATGCGCACCGAAAATGTGCTGAACAACGCGCCGATAACCCCGAGAATGATTTGCGGCATCCACAGTTGCGCGATCGTATCGATGCGTGCGGTCTCCGGGTAGCCCTTGAGGTAGATCACCCGGGTATGCTCGCCGAGCTTCAACCGCACATTCGAGTGCGCCATCATCAGGCGGATTCGCCCATCCGTCGTGGCAAAGCGCACCACCGGCTTATACACTTCTTTCGAGAACTGGCTGGAATAGACACGCTCCAGGTCGATCACGGTTCCATCGGCGACAACGCCATTGCGAACGAAGAAAACCGTGGGAATCGACGCGACAATCGCGATCACAAGCAGCAGCGGCCCCACGGCATACAAGAGGCCGACAAAGAACCAGGCGATCAGCCGAGCGATCACAGTGAAGGAAGTGTAGCGCACCCCGTTTGAGTCAGCCTCAGATGCTGTCTATTCCGACGCAGAGGCCTTGGCAGACTTCTTGGCCGCGGCCTTCTTCACCGCAGCCTTCTTCACCGCGGCCTTCTTTGCCGCGCTTTTCGCTGCCCCCACCCCGAGGAAACCCGACCACCTCAAGTCCAGCATCAGCGGAGCCAGCTTGGCCTTCTCAATCGCCATGTCCGCCACTTCCTTCACAATCCAGTCGAAGTTCACCTGCCCTACCGAGTGCAAATCCGCATCGGGCGCCGGATTCATGAAGTCAATCGCATACGGAATCCCATCCTCCACGGCAAACTCCACCGTGTTCAGGTCGTAGCCCAGCGCGCGGCACAGCGTCAACGCATCGGCCTCCACGCGCTTCAGCAGCTTCGCGTCATACGCCGGCGGATTCTGCACATAGCGCTCGTGGTGTGGCCGCCGCGGATCGTACGGCATGATGTGCACCTTCTGCTGCCCCACCACATAGCAGCGAAAATACTCCGTAAAGTCCACCGCCTTCTGGTACATCATGCATAGCTGGTGCGACTGATCGTAGGCGTGGAAGAACTCCTCGCGGCTGTGAATGTGGTAAACGTCGCGCCACCCTCCGCCGTTCACCGGCTTCATAAATCCGTGCTCGCCCACGTAGGCAAACACCCCATCCCAATCCAGCGGGTATTCCAGGTTGCGCATCGACCGGTCCGTCGTCCCCTCCGGGTGTTTCTTGTGCGGCAGGATCACGGTGGGTGGCACCGCCACACCGAGCCTCGCCGCCAGCGAGTAGTTGAAGAACTTGTCATCCGCCGACCACCAGAACGGGTTGTTGATGATGATCGTCCCGCTCAGCGCTGCATGCTTCAAAAACGCCCTGTAAAACGGAATATCGTGCGAGATCCGGTCGACAATCACGGCGTAAGGCGACGGTTTATCGAGGTGAACGGCGCTGGTCTGAACGAATTCCGCCTGGACGCCATCCACATTCCGCGCGTTGATATGCTCCACCAGTGCGCCGGGAAAGCTGTTTTCCATACCAAACAGGACGCCGATTTTCTTCATGTTTGCCCTCCTCCGCGTACAGCGGCCGGCCCCTTCGCTAATTCCGCCATCAGTTTACGGCACTTCCCGCGTGCTGCATCAAGTGTGCTGCGCGGCACTGCGTCCTGCCTGGTTCAGAGCTACTTTGAGTCTGGTCGAATGCGGGAGGTGCGTGTGAATTACAGGGTGCTGACGGTTTCAAGGGAATTCGGCAGCGGCGGCGGAAGAATTGCCAAGTCGGTGGCCGACAAGCTCGGCTGGAAGCTGCTCGACAGCGCATTGATCGAGGCTATTGCCTGCACAACGCACGTGTCGCCCGGAGTAGTCAGTCACTTCGACGAGCACGTCGAAGGATGGTTGGCCCGCGTGAACCGGCATGCCATGCGCGGCGCGGCTCTGGCAGCCGGCGTCGTTCCCGACGAGAACAACTGCTTCGATCCCGACGTCATGGCCAAGCTCACACGCAAAATCATCGAGCAGGCCCATATCGACGGCAACTGCGTGATCGTAGGCCGCGGAGCGCAGTGCATCCTCCAGCGCAAGCCCGACGTTTTTCATGCCTACGTCTATGCGCCGTTCTATGAGCGCGTGCAGCGCCTTCGCCAGCGCCTCGGTCCTGGCATCAACATCGAAGAGCGCATCCGCGAAGTTGACACCGAGCGGGCGCACTACCTTCAGTTCACCTTCAACCAGCGCTGGAACGATCCGCACCTCTACGATCTCATGATCTCGTCCCGGGCCGATGAAGAAGACACTGCGCGCGTCCTTCTCTGCGCCATGACCGGCCGTCAAGGTTAGCCGGTCACAACTCCGTCCGCTGTAGCCTGGCCTGTCGCGCAACTAGTTGCCCTGCGTCACCACGTCCAGGTCCGTATCGAACGAAAGTTTTGCGATCACCTCAGACAGGTGCGCCCGCGCCGACTCACGCTGCTGCTGCAGGCTTGCCTGGTCCTTCCGCGAAGTATCCAGATCATCCTCGGCCCGATTCAGCTCGTCCACAAACCGTTTCGCCGCCTCGTTGCCCTTCAGCGCCGTCACGTTCTCGCGGATGCGCGCTTCGTCATCGCCCAGCGTCTTCTGCTTCTGCTGATTCTCTGCAAGCTTGCGATTCACATCCGCCAGCGCCGTCTCCGCATCGACCAGAGGCCGCAGCTTCGTCTCCAGTTCCGGCGTGTACTTGCTCACAGCCACGAGAAACGCCGTCCGATCTAAATCCGGATTGATCACCACCGTCTCCGCCAGATCCGTTTTCTCGCCTACCTTCAGCTCCGACGATTGATGGGGTTCGACCGCGACCTTGAAGCGGTATGCATTCGCCGTCGTCTCTGCCGGCTTGGTCTCGGTCGTCAGCTCCGACCGATCCTGCCGCGGATGCTCCACGACCACCGTCCGCGCATCGTTCGCGCCATTCGTCACCGTGTAGGTGCTCTCCGACCGCTCGCTCGTCGTCTCAATCATCACGCCATCGTGCATCGCAATATGGTGCAGCGTGCGCTTGTCGGTAAACCCGCCGCGCCGCACCTTTACCGCCTGGTCCGTCGCATAGCTCAGCAGCCGCTTCTCGCCCGGGTGGATCGGATCGAGCAGCCCCTCGCCGGCAAACTCGCCATTCTCGAAAATCGAAAAACTCCCCGAGTCCAGCGTCACGCTCGATTTGTTCTCCAACCACACAGCACGCAACGGCCTCGCTTCGCTTTGGCTCCAAAGGGTCACGTGCTCCGCCGGCAAATCCTGTTGCAGAATCGGAACCATCGCCGACTCGTTCTTGTGGATCGTCACCGGTGCCGAAAGCGCGTACTCAAAGAAATCATCGAATGCGTTCGCCGACACATCGCTTTGCTGCATCGCATCGCTCACCCGGTACACTCCGCCGCCGTAGCCTCCGCCAGATCCGCTGCCAATCCCTCCCAGTGTTGCCATATTCGTCCCGCTCACCGTCACTGTTTCTGCGGCGTTGGCATAAGCGCCTTTCAGTCTCCCATTCACATCTTTTTGGGCCATTGGGCCCCCAACCGGCATGGGAGGCGCAGCCATGAGCTTTGCGCTGAGATCAAGGCGGTCAAATTCCCTCTCCGCCGCCTCATGCGTCTGTGGCGTCGTTTCCGCCGCCACCGCAATCGGAATCTCCGGCCTCCGCGTGTACAGCGGCTGCGACAGCGGCTGAATGAAGCTCTGCGGCGCCCCGGCTACCAGCGCCAGCTGCACGTTGTCCCAGTCCGCGCCCACCGTGTTGTCCACCACGGCCCACCCCTGCACCGTCGCGTTGCCGTTCGCCTCGCGTGGAAACACAATCCGGTACGTCGACTTCCACACCGGCACTTCGCTGATGTAGCTCACGCGCAATTCACGCTGCCCTTGCCCCAGTGCATCGAGCGTCAGATGCCGCAGCCCCGTCGCGTGCGCGGTCGACAACAACTCGAGATAGCGGTCCAGTTGTCCCTGCAGACCAGCATCCACCGGGCGCACGCTCAGTGCGGGCGTTAGCTCGATCACCCGCACCGCGCCCGAACCCGCCACCACGGTCAGATAGAACTTATTCACAGTCGTATCGCCGTCGTTCCCACCTGCTTTTTCGGTTCGCGCTTCAATCGACATCAACCGCCCCTCGATCGTTCCACCAGGTGCACCTGTCACTTCCACGCGTTGCCCGCGCAGCGACTGAAACAAGTCCGTCGAATTCGGATCATCGCTCATGCCTAGCGAAAGCGTCTTCAGCTGCTCGGCCAGCGGCGTGGTCGAGTTGTAATTCACCCCCGCAATTCTGCCGCCGCCTTCATCCAGCACGGTCAATGACTGCAGCACATCGTTCAACTGCGGCGAGGTGAAATCGATGGTCACACGCTGGTTCCCGCTCACCGTGCCGGCGTGCTCAAAGTACCCGACACCGTTTTTGTAGAGCACGACTTTGCGCACCGGCAGGTCTTTCACCACCGGTGGCGCCGCCGAGATCGCAGCCGGTGCAGCGGTTTTCGTTCTGGATGTTGGCTTGGTTGTTTGCGCGGTCAGCGCAAGCGCAGAAAAGACACAGCAACAGCAGGTCAGCAACAGACGCATGATCCCTCCGGTCGAAACGGGAAGCATCGACGCGAGCTAAAGCAGTGCTCTCGCGCCTGCCGACAACAGATCCGTTTGCTTCTTTGACACCGCAAAGCGCAAAAGGGCTCCTCCCGCTCTGCCAATTTCCTTCATCAGAACGACGCGCGTGCTTCCTCTTGCACTGAAAAATTCAAAACGCGATCACGGGCCGAGTCACCCCATACGCGAGCTGGCTGCCCCAGGGTCCGACCCTGCTGCGGCGCGATCGGTTTTGTGACAAGGCCACGGCTTCAGCCGGGCCATCAACGCGGAATCACTCCAAGCTTCAATCCCTGAGAGACACTCCCAGCGTGAGGCGTCCCGTCCGAACTCGCTACGGCAAGGGTTGGTCAGTTCGCGATGCGCTGCAATTGGCCGAGGTGGTTCAGGTCATGGCCTGCCATCGTTTCCACGATGGTCTTGAACGTCATCCGACCGCGCTCGGGATGGGTGACCTGCCTCGAACCGTGCTCGTGAAGCGCCGCATTGATCAGGATCAGATTCCAGTTGCGCAGCGCGGCAAACGTCGCCAATGCCTGCGCAGCCGGAATGCGCTCATACGGCGACGCCCACTTGTCCTGATCGAAGGGCTGGATGATGTGGTCGTCTTCCGCCAGCGTCTGGCGCAGCCTGAAGCCGAACACCATCTCGCAGTCAGCCAGGTGGCAGGCAATCTGCACGGCGCTCCATTTGCCGGGAGCCGGCGGCTCAGTAGCTTTTTCGGGCCCAATGCTGCGAATCAGGCTTGAAAGCGATGAGGGTGTCGAGGCGAGGATGACTTCGAGCGCGCGCCCATCAAGATGCCTTGCGTAGGGATTGAGTGCACTCATGGAACAGTCTCCCGGGAATCGAATGGAACTGGTCTTTGTATTATCCGACGAGTAGCGCGGTCATTTGGGTGCATAAGTTTCCCACAGGCCGAGCTATCGGACCCAGCTCTGCGCGCCACCAACTGGCCCACACACCTACAGATACTGCTGGATCATCCGCTGCCACGTCGGCCAGTCGTGCGCGTTCCACGAATCCCAGATGTAGAGCTTGTGCGGGATCCATTTGTGATTCATCAGCCGGTCCATCTGCTGGTTCTGCCCCAGGCACTGGTCGTCCCATCCTGTCCCCAGGATGTACATATTGCGGCTGTAGTGATCCAGGAACCAGGGATCGGTCAAGTTCGGGAGGTATTGAGCAGGCTGGTTGAAGTAGACATCCGGGTCGTGGTAGCCGTGCAAAAAATTCGTGGTATCGAAAGCGCCCGACATCGACAGCACCCCGGTGAACACATCGGGATGACGCAGCGCAATGTTCACCGCGTGGTACCCGCCAAAGCTGCAGCCCAGCGAAACAAGATGCGAGTCGTGATTCTTCTGCCGGATCAGCGGCGTCACTTCATGAATCAGGTAATCCTCGTACTGCATGTGCCGGGCGATTTTCCATCGCGGCGGAACATTGCGGTTATACCAGCTCTCCATATCCACGGAGTCGACGCAATAAAACTGCAGATGCCCGCCCTCGATCCGATCCCGCACCGCCGCGATCATCTGGCGGTCTTCAAACTCGTAGAAGCGTCCGCCTGACGTGGGAAACACCATCACCGGCAAACCCGCGTGCCCGAAGACGAGCAACTCCATGTCGCGACCGAGGCGGCTCGAATACCACTTGTGATACTCACGATTCATGGGGCGCGTTCGCTCCTCTTGCAGGTTGATTGGGGCTTTCCTGATACTGTATCAGCGGTGGTCGACCCAGCCCTTTCAGATGGGGAATGAATGCTGTTTTGAAAGGGCTCGGCTTCAGCCGCGCCATAAGAGCCGCAATGTACTTGGTCAAGAGCCACAACGCCGAAGTTCCTGAAGGCGCTACAAAAAGAGCTTTCACTTTAAGAAGCCGGGAAGCTTAAGAAATAGAATCACCATACCGCGTGCAAACCGCGAAATCCTCCTATCAGGGAATACAAAGGATTGAATCCAGAGTCAGAGATCAACGAGGATGCGTCGGCCGATCCCAAGGCCCCAAGCGAAACCGCCACGCCCCATCCGCGCCTCCGCCTCCATCCCGACTTCTCCGGCAACTACCTCCCCGACAAACGCAACCTCATCGTCTATGTTCCTCCGGACTACGACGATTCGCCCAACCAAACTTACCCCGTCCTCTACATGCAGGACGGACAGAATCTCTTCGACCCTGAGACTTCCTTCGTCAAAGGCAAACCGTGGGAGATGCGGGAACACGCCGACGCCGTGATCGAAGCCGGCGAAGTGACTCCCCTCGTCATCGTCGGAATCTACAACACCGAGCGGCGTCTCGCCGAGTACACTCCCGACCGCAACCGCCAGATGGGTGGCGGCGAAGCCGACTGCTACGGTCTCATGCTCACCCGCGAACTGATGCCCTGGATCGCCGCGCGTTATCGTGTGCGCACCGATCGCGAATCAACCGGCCTCGGCGGGTCGTCTCTCGGCGGCCTCCTCACGCTCTTTCTCGGTCTGAAGCATCCCGAGTGCTTCGGCAAGCTCGCCGCGCTCTCGCCCAGCGTCTGGTGGAACCACAAGAGCATCCTTGGCTACCTGAACGAGCGCGCCCCGCAAATCTGGGAACGACCGAAGCTCTGGCTCGACGTCGGCGACCGCGAAGGCCAGCGCACGCTGCGCGATGTCGAGCATCTCGCCCGGCGGCTGAAAGCGAACGGATGGCGTCCGGGCGAGAACCTGCACGTTGAGCGCGTTGCCGGTGGGACCCATGATGAAGCCAGTTGGTCGACCCGCGTCCGCCCCATGCTCCGCTTTCTCTTTCCTGTCTGACCAAACCTCCCTTGACCGCGTGAGAACAACCTCGGCCGGAAATTTGCTCATCCTATAAAGCCGGGGGCGATTATTTCAGCAGAATTTTCGTGAGCCATCGAAAAAACCGGAGTATGCTTCAAGCAGAAAAGCAATCAACGCTACGTCATCTGAAGTGGGTTTGATTCAGCTGACAGAGTTTGTCGACTTACTCTCACAACCGTTCCCTGCTCCCCCTAACATCTTTGGATTGAGAAATATGGGCCTTCATCCAGAAAGAAAGGGATGAAAGAGCAGATGCTGGATCCACTCGAATCGAATATATTCGGATCGCTACGCACTCTATTTGCGAACTACGACGGGCCGGCCTTCTCCATCCGGCTCTGGAACGGCGCTTGCTGGTTTTCCTCGGTAAACCGCAAACTCGCTTGCACCATTCTCGTTGCGAATCCCCGAGCGCTCGCAACCCTCATCTCCGGGCCCAACGAAGTCGCCTTGGGCGAGGCATTCGTTGACGGCGGTCTCGACGTCGAGGGCGATATCTTCGCGGTTTTCTCCATTTCAGAGCATCTGCTCAAGCGCCCCCGCAGTCTTCAGCAGAAAGTCGCCGAAAAATTGGCACGCACCGCTCATGGCGCCGGCGAACGATTCAAGCACGGAGCGGAAAATTCTCGCGCGCGCGACCGCGCCTCCATTGCCTACCACTACGACCAACCGCTCGCCTTCTTCGAGCCGTGGCTGGGCTCATCGCTGGTGTACTCCTGTGCCTACTTCCGCGACCCTCAGGACTCTCTTGATGTCGCACAACGCCAGAAAATCGAGCACATCTGCCGCAAGCTTCGCCTCAAACCCGGCGAGCGCTTTCTCGACATAGGCTGCGGCTGGGGTAGCCTCCTGCTGCATGCTGCCGGCGAGTGCCAGGCCGAGGCGGAGGGAATCACCCTCAGCCATGCGCAATCAGAAACAACTTCGCGTCGCATCAAGGAAGCTCGCCTCAACGGATCCTGCCGCGTGAGCCTCCGCGATTATCGCGATCTCGACTGCCAGAACAAACAGTTCGACAAGATCGCCAGCGTTGGCATGTACGAACACGTGGGCCTGCAAAACCTGCCTCTTTATTTCGGAATTGCTTACAGCCTGGTGCGCCCGGGCGGCCTGTTCCTGAATCACGGCATCGCCCGCTCGCCGAACTCCCCCAGTCGTGAAAGATCGTTTATCGACCGGCATGTTTTCCCCACCGGCCATCTCGTTACTCTTTCTCAGGCTCTCACCGCGGCCGAATCGGCGGGCTTCGAGATTCGCGATGTAGAAAACCTGCGCGAGCACTATGAATTGACCCTCAGACGCTGGGCGGAGGGACTCATGCGAAATGCAGGCGAAGTACTGCGCTACGTCTCCAAAACCACCTACCGCATTTGGCTGCTCTACATGGCTGGTTCCGCCGCCGCATTTCAACGGGGCGACATCGGCATCTACCAGGTGTTGCTCAGCCGGCCCGATCACGGCGACAGTGCATTACCGCTGACCCGCGAGGACCTCTACGAAGCTCGACCCGAAAGCGAACCCGAAACAATGGAAGAACCCATGCAGGCATAATCGGATTATTTGGACCCTCTGCGCTCAGCTCGAAAGGGGATTCAGCATGTCGATTCTGATGGTCGGTGGTTCCGGACACCTTGGCAAGAACATTACGCTTCAGCTTGCGAAACGAAATCTTGACGTAACGGCCATGTTGCGCGGCGGCCAAAGCCATCCCTCCTCGAATGAGCTGCGCGAAGCCCGGGTGCGCATTGTGGACGGTGATCTGTGCGACCCTGCCACCCTCACCGAGGCCGTTCGCGGGGTCGACCTCGTCATTAGCTCGGCAACCTCCATGCCCGCCGCTTTCAACGATGGACTGAGGAAGGTCGATCATGAGGGAACTCTGGCGCTGATCGCCGCCGCCGAAAACCAGGGAGTCAGCCGCTTCCTCTATGTCTCCTACTCGGGGAACATTCGACATGAGAGTCCGCTCGAAACAGCAAAGCGCTCTTGTGAAGATCGCCTGCTCAGCGGCAACATGCAAGCAGTCATTCTTCGCCCCTCCTACTTCATGGACATGTGGCTGAGTCCCCTGCTCGGGTTCGCCGCCGCCAATGGTTCCGCAAGGATCTATGGAACCGGCGAGTCCAGGGTCAGCTATATCGCCACATCGAATGTGGCGGACTTTGCCGTAGCCCTCGCCTGCGAGGCGCCCACGGAAAAGAACACGATCCTCGAACTCGGCGGTCCGCAGAACTTGTCCCAGCTTGAGGCGGTTGCGATTTTTGAACAGGCCCTTTCAAAGCAAATCAAGGTTGAACATGTCCCAGTCGAGGCCCTGGCCGCGCAGCACGCATCTGCTGATCCTCTCCAGAAGACATTCGGCGCATTGATGCTTGGGTATGCCGAGGGCGACGTGGTCGCTGGCGCAACTGAAAACGCTCGCCGCTACGGGATCAGGCTGAGCTCGGTTTCCGAATACGCATCCCGCCTGGCTTCCGAGATGACGACCGCCTGATGGCGTCTGCCAGGTCGCAGCGAGCTAAATCAGGCGTTCGTAAATCTTCCATTCGCGGTCGGGCTGGATGAGGAGTTGAACCTGGTGCCCATCCACCCGTGATTTGGCGTCCTCAAACTTCGCCTTCACGTTTTCCGGATCGCGCGTGTAGAACACCAGTTCACGCATCCCGCTCGTGGTGATCACCGCCACAAAGATCGACTCCCGATCCGCTTCCAGCAATCCGCAAAGATGCTCTTCAATGTCATCCAGCTGCGCGTTCTCCGTCGTGGAAGGCAGGCCGGATGGTTCCGGGTCGAGCAAAGGCATGGCGATTCCGACCTGGTGATCGTAACCCTCCACCCCGGTAAACTCCCGGTACGCCGCGTTCATGCGAACAATCATCGGGTTGCCGTTATGCTCGCCTTCCGCCACCGTCCATTCCTCAGCCAGCGGCAGGTCCTCGGATTTCAGGGATTTCCTTGAATGAAAAGGCCACATGCTGTGGTCAGCTCCCGGCTCCAATCCGATCAGGAGCCCTATCTATTTGGTTCCATCGATCTTCCCATACCGGATGGGGCATCCAAAAGGCCCGCTGCTTCCCTTGCCCTGCGTCCCACTTTCAGCGATACTTAGATGTTGTGTGTTGCGTGGCTGGGCACCGGCTGTCCTGCCACTTCATCGGCGGCCTGTCGCCGGCCCGCCTGCAGTTTTCGATGGCGTTTGATCCGTGGAAGCCGTACGCCAATGGATTCATCATCGAAAATGCACTGAATCGTATGCATCTGAAAGGAACTGGAACCCCGTGGTGATGATTCGTTTGGCGCGCGTTGGCGCCCGCAAGCAGCCCTACTACCGCATCGTCGTGATCGAGAAGGACCGCGCCCGCAACGGCCGCTCCATCGAAGTCGTTGGAACCTACAATCCCCGCACCAGCCCCGCTACCGTCGACCTGAAGCGGGAGCGCATCGACTATTGGCGCGGCGTGGGTGCCCAGTTGTCCCCCACCGTCGCCAAAATCATCGAAAAGAACCCTGCACCGGCCCCCGCAGCCGCCTGAAATATCCCCCCTTTCGGCGCGTAAACTAAGGCTTCAACTCCGCGCGCACACACATGCTGACGTACCCATGTGTGTGTGCTACTATTCGCGCACCGGTCCAAGTTAAAATTTGGATTCGTACGGTCAGAGGCAAGTGCATGACCCAAGTGGATATGGTGGCAGTAGATGAACTGGTTCGCGAAATTGCGCGAGCCCTGGTGGATGAACCGGCAGCCGTCGAGGTGCACACGGTAGACAGGGACGAGAACACCGTTCTCCGCCTCCGCGTGGCGCCACAGGACGTAGGCAAGGTCATCGGTAAGCAAGGCCGGACGGCCCGCTCGGTTCGTACCATTCTGGGCGCCGTCAGCATGAAACTGCACCACCGCTACACGCTCGACATCCTGGAAGAGGACGACGAAGTCTAGATGGCGGAACTCCCCCGATGCAGTTGTGATGATGCCGCCTGAAGTGCCCGATGAATGGGCGTGGCTCGCCCGGATTCGCCGTACGCAAGGCCGCAAAGGCGAGGTTTTCGCCGAGATCCTCACTGACTTTCCTGAAAAGTTCGCCGAACGGCGGAGCGTGTGGCTCCTCGCAGAGAGCCCGGCCGGTGCTCCATCGCGTCAGCCTGAGATCACGGCGCCACCACGTGAAGCCGAGCTCGTGAACCACTGGTCCCACAAGGGCGGCATCGTTCTCCACTTCGCTGGCATCGACTCAATCTCCGCTGCCGAGCGGTTGCTTGGACTCGGTGTCGCGATTCCGAAGACGGCCCGCGCCCATCTCTCCAGCGACGAAGCCTACATCAGCGATCTCATCGGTTGTGCATTGATCGACGTCGCGCAGCACCCGGCAGCCAACATCGGCGCCATCGAAGACGTGGACCGTTCCGCTGGTCCCGCGCCTTTGCTCATCGTCCGCAGTCCATCGCGCGAAGAAATCCTCATCCCCTTCGCACAGAGCTATCTGCGCCGGCTCGACACAGACAACAAGCGCGTCGAGATGGCCCTCCCCGAAGGCCTCATCGATCTGAATCAACCGTCCTCCGCGTAGATCCCAGGACTGGCTGCCCAGTCCGGGCTGCCGCGGGCAGGTCTTCCTACGCCGGGCGATATCACGTCGTGACTCGCCAAGTCGAGATTGGTCTTGTAACAAGGGCACGACTTCAGTCGGGCCATAAACCAACAAAATGAATTTCGGGCTTTAGACCCTGTTCGAGGTGAGTGCCAAGAAAAGCGCCCCTACTGCACCGTCACCGGCCTCCACGTCCCGTCCGCATCCTTCAGCGCCGCCTGCAGCGGCCGCGGCGGTCCCTTCGGCGGCACCGTCACCTCCATCCAGAGTTCCTGGCCCGGCTTGCGCGCGCTCGGGTCGATCGCGTGTTCCGGCAGATAAAAATCCACCGGCTCATCAAGCCGCAAATTCTCGCAGGAGCTGTCGGGAACCGCCCCAACCGACTGCCCCTTCGAGCTGTCCTCTGAATCAGGAAGCCGAATCGCAATCAGCTTCTTGTCCTTCACCGCGAGCGTTGCCTGGAAATGAATCGCCTGCGGCGAAATCACCGCGTATTTCGACCCCCCAGGCACGCCGTTGGCGTCCCTTGGAAAACGGGCGGCCTTCCCCGACGGCAGCGTGCTGCCGCAGCCATCCACAATCAGCTGCGTGCTCAGGTACCGCCCCCGCATCACCGCTTCCGGGTCGTACGCCAAGGTCCTTGTCCACACGCGCGGGCACGTCATCCGCTGATAAAAATACTTCGCTGCGATCGAAGAAACCAGTCCTAGTTGGATCACAAGCAGCGCCAGCGAAGTCTTCGCAATCTTCATTGCACCGCCTCCTGCGCGTGCGCTTCGCTCATGTGCGTCAGCAGGCCGCGCCGCGTCTTCTCAAGCGCCCAGCCGCCGGCCAGGAACAGAATGCCCACGCCGATCAGCCCCAGCGAGCGCCCAACCTTGTCGAAGATGTCGCTGAAGTAAAACCAAACCACCGTAATCGCGAATCCGACAATCCCGAAATTCACCAGCGCCTTGCTTGCTTCGCGCATGCCCCACCAGATGATGAAAATCGAGAACAGCGCCACCACTGGATAGGCCGCAAGATTCGGCTCGCTGTGGACATACGATCCGCGCCCGTACGCATAGTTGTAGTACTCGCGCCAGGTGTGATTGCACCACGGCAGCGCAATCCCGAACGCAATCGCAACCACGACCGGCGCCAGGCTCTTGCGCAACCGGAACAACGAACACAACAACGGAATCGCAGCAATATCGATCCAGCCCCACACCCGCGTGTGCAGCGCGAGGTAGGTTTCGCGTCCGTCCCACGATGACCGCCAGCTTTCCAGCAGGAGCACCACGCCGGTCAGCGCCGCGATCGCTGCCACCGCGAACAGGACGCCGCGCACCACTTTGCGCTCCGACCCGAGAAAGACAGTCAGATACAACATTCCCCACGCAATCAGAAATCGCCCGATGTAGACGTCATCCCCAATGTGAGATTCGGCCGCATACGAAAACTCGCAGAGAATCCATGCCGGCAGCAGCAGCAGTGTGAGAATCTCCTGCGCCTGGTCCTGCAGCAGCGCCCACCCTGCCAGCGCGGCAATGCCCCACAACAGGATGGCCGCCGGCCAATGTTCCTGGATGTTGAAGATCTGTCCCACCAGCGCGATCGCGGCGCCGGTCGACACCGTTCCCACCGCGTGCAGCGCGGTCGAGAGCCCACGATATTTCTCGCGCGCCATCGCTCCGCCCACGTGAAAAATCGTCACCATGAGCATCACAACGGTATAGCGCGCACCCGGTCCAAGCTCGTCCCAATGCGCCGACACAAAGAGAACCACTCCGCAGGCAAGCAGAATTCCGCCGAGAATCAACGCCACAATCGCCTGCCAGCTCGCGCCTGTCATGCGTGCTGCTTGCGCAGGCAGTTTCGCCTCTGCGGTTGCCACCGGTGCACTCGCCGATTCGTAAGCGCGAATGCGCGATGCGGTTGCTGCGTCGACGACGCCGGCCGATTGCCAGCGGTTCAGCAAAGATTCGATGTCGGGCATGGTTTTGGCCTGTATTAAACCACATTTCCTTTCACTTCGCCGTGTCTTGCGCAGTCGAAGGGTGCGGGTTCAGCCCATACATCCACTTTCCTCACCCGCGCGCCTTTAGCCGTGAAGGGTACGGGCTTTAGCCCGTACATCCGCTGTTCCTTGAAATCCCGCGGGGCTTTAGCCCCTGAGGGCATTCCCCGCCATATCCAGAACGCTCCCCTCGGCCCTTCTTGCAGCAAACCTTTATCATCTGTGAAAGATGAGCCTGCACTTCGAGATCATCACCATCTTTCCCGATTTCTTCACCGGCATCTTCGATCACGGCATCGTGCGACGCGCCCAGGCCGGGGAACTGGTCAAGATCGGCATACACGACCTGCGTGCCTTCACGCACGACCGGCACAGGACCGTGGACGACCGCCCCTTTGGCGGCGGCGAAGGCATGGTCTTAAAGCCCGAACCCCTTGCTGAAGCGCTCGAATCCCTGGGAATTTGTCCCAAGCAGGCCCGTAGTTCAACCCCTGCCGCGCAAGCCCCGTCTGCCCCGCCTCAGGCGGTGATTCTGCTTTCCGCGCAGGGTCGCCCCTTTACCCAGGCCGTCGCGCGTGATCTGGCCGCCCTCCATCGCATCGTCCTCATCTGCGGCCGCTATGAGGGCGTAGACGAACGCGTCAACCAACTCTACTGCGACAGCGAGCTTTCCATCGGCGACTACGTCCTCAGCGGCGGAGAACTCGCTGCAGCCGTCGTGGTCGACGCCGTCATGCGCCTCGTTCCCGGCGTCCTCGGCAACGAGGCCTCCGGCGAATTTGAAAGTTTCGGTGTCGCCGACTGCGAAATCGCCACCGGCACCGACGGCGTTCCCCGCTCTCAGCATGGCTCCGGCGGCCTGCTCGACTATCCCCACTACACGCGCCCAGCCGAGTTTGCCGGCCTTTCCGCTCCAGACGTCTTGCTCAACGGCGATCACCAGCAGATCCGCCGCTGGCGCCGGGAACAGCAGTTGCGCAAGACTCTCGCCAATCGACCCGATCTGCTCGAGCGGGCCGCCCTCAACGACGAAGACCGAAAGATCCTTCAAACCATTCGCGAGGAGTACTGATGCATCGCTGGCTCCAATGGATTGCGTTCGGAGAATTGGCCATTTGCTGGATTGCCTGGTCGCTCGCCTTTAAGCAGCCGCGCAGGGAGGCTGCCGGGCAAGCCAAAATCGTACGGGCGCCGGCTTCCCGTTGGGGCATTTTTCTCAACTTCATCGGATTCGCATGCGTCTTTGCTTACATGCGGCCCGTAGGACTGGAAAAGACGATCCCGGAGTTGCTTGCCTCCATGCTCATTGGGCCGCCGGCCGTCATCCTCGTTTGGAAAGCAACAAGTCATCTAGGCAGGCACTGGAGATATGAGGCCGCCCTCAGCGCCGACCACCAGCTTGTCCAGACCGGCGCCTACCGATGGATGCGTCATCCCATCTACGCCTCGATGCTCGGCATGTTGCTCTCCACCGGCCTCGCATATACCTGGTGGCCGTTCCTCGTCGCGGGATTCCTCATCTTCCTGATTGGCATCGAAATTCGAGTGCGCGCTGAGGATCGCCTTCTTGCAGAGCGCTTTCAGGACGAGTTCTTCGAATACAAGGCACGAACCCCTGCCTATATCCCTTTTCTCCGTTAGCCAAGCCATCGTGCAGCGGCACCGTCTCCCCCCGCCCTGATTCGCCATAACCGCTTGCTTTCTGATACACTTAAATCTCTGAGTTCATCGTAGGAAGAAACCATGTCAATTCATCCAGTTATGCAGCGCCTGGCCGATAAGCTGCGGCGCACCGACCTTCCTGAGTTTGTACCGGGAGACCAGGTCCGCGTCCACGTCAAGATCAAGGAAGGCGACAAGGAACGCCTCCAGGCCTTCGAGGGCCTCGTCATCAGCATCAACCGCGGACCGCAGGGCACCTTTACCGTCCGCAAAATGAGCTTCGGCCAGGGCGTCGAGCGCATCTTCCCCTTCAATTCCAAAGTCGTTGACAAGGTCGAGAAGATTCGCAGCTACAAGGTTCGCCGCGCCAAGCTTTTCTACATTCGCGGTCTGCGCGGCAAGGCTGCGCGCCTCAAAGAAATCGATCGCACCGCCGTCAAGGCATAACGCCACTACATTCTTCGCAAAAGCCCCGGCTCACTCGAGGCCGGGGTTTTTCATTGTGTGGAACTCACGAAGGCGACCTGTGCATAACTGGAATTCCACCCAAAATTCCACAGCAGCTCCGCTTCTATACTGGGGCTCATGGCCACAACCTCCGTCTCCGGGCCCGGCGCAAAGCGGAAGCGCGCCAAAGATCCTGTCTGCGGTTGGAGACTGGAGCGTGCCGCTCGCAAGCTCGGCGCTCTGCAGATTGCCGGGATCGATGAAGTGGGCCGCGGTCCAATGTTCGGACCGGTCGTCGCCGCTGCCGTTATCCTCGCGCCCGGGACGCGCTTCGATGGCCTGAACGACTCCAAGAAGCTGGCTCCCGAAAAGCGCACCGAGCTCGACATCGTAATCCGCAAGAAAGCGGTTGCCTGGGCTATCGCCGCAGTCGACGCGGAAACCATCGACCGCATCAACATCCGCAACGCCTCCCTGCTCGCCATGCGCCTCGCCGTCGAGCAGCTCACCCAGCCGCCGGATTATCTCCTCATCGATGGCGTCGACAAGATCGACTGGCCCTGCCGGCAGCAGCCGGTGATCCAGGGCGATGGCACCAGCTTTTCCATCGCCGCCGCCAGCGTCCTCGCCAAGGTCTATCGCGACGCGCTGCTCGTCGAGTTCGACAAGCAGTTTCCCGGCTATGGGCTGGCCAGCCACAAGGGATACTGCTCGCGCGAACACCTCGACGCTTTGGCTCGCCTCGGCCCCACTCCCTTTCACCGCAAGAACTGGAGCCCCGTCGCACAGATTCTGCTGCCGTTTGAAGACGAAGAGGCTTCTCTCACACCGATTGAGCCGTTGCTTGCCTGACCTTGCGGCGCTGAATCGCAGCGATGACCGGACGCGCAAGCAGCAGCACGCCCAAGACCACCGTCATCCGCAGCGGGCTCAGCACGCCGGTCTTCACCTGCCACCAGTAGTGAATGATTCCGCAGATCGCCGCCGCATACACCAGCGAATGCAGCCGGTTCCAGTTCTTCCCGCCCAGCTTGCGAATCGACCACGCTGTTGATGTAAGAGCCAGCGGCAAGAGCAGCAGCCACGCCGCCACGCCCACTGTGATGAAGCGCCGTTTCTCGATATCGTCGATCATCGCCGGCACGCTGAATCCCGCGTAAAGCCCGACATACGCGAGAAGATGCACAGTCGCATACGCAAACACGAACAGGCCCAGCAGCCGCCGGAAACGGATCAGCCAATTCAATCGCGGCATCACCTTCCGCACCGGTGAAATCGCCAGCGAAATAATCAGCAGCAACAGCGCCGTGTAGCCGGTGGTCAGCTCAATATTGGCAGTGGGATCCGGACCAAGCGTGTTGGTGACCGCTTCATACACCAGCAAGCCGAGAGGCCAGAGGCACGCAATCCAGGTCGCAGTTTTAAGAAGAATTAGAGTGGTACGCTTCATTCGATTCCTGGTGGACTGACACCCAAGTCAGCGATTGGACGCTTGTGCCGGACTGACAGCCCGTTTGCCGGCCCGTGTCGCAAGTCGGCCTGAACTGGTGTTCTCAGCGGGCCGCCGCGAACGTTGGGCATTTGAGATCGATTTGATAATCAGCTTGTGCTGCATGCGCGGATCCAGCGGTGTCTTCGCTCGCGATACGGCTTCCGCCATCAGTTCGCGAACTGCCGGCTCATGCAGCATAGCGGGCGATGACAGCACGATATGCCTGGCTACCTTTCCGCTTCCCCTCAGCAGGCGATTCGGATCGGGCAGTCCCTTCGCCTGCAGGAAGAACAGGCTCACCCAGCGCGGATAAACGGCAATCGAGAAGATCGCGTCGGAAGCGCGCTCGGTAGGACTGAAGCCGATCGCAAGCGCGTTGTAGTTGTCATACACCAGTTCGAGCGCGCCGGGGTACAGCTTGCGCATTTCGTTTCTCGCCGCTTCCGCCTGTTCCGCCACCTCAGATGTGTATTTGGCCAGAAATCCTGCGAGCTGTTTCCCGGGATCTTTCGAACGAGCCACGTATCCCCCCCGTGCCGCGCGTCAGTAATACTTCCTCAGGTCCATCCCGTTGTACATCGATGCAACCTGGTCCGCATAGCCGTTGAACATCAGCGTGGTCCGGCGCTGCTCATAAAACGGCAGGCCAATGCGCCGCTCTGACTTCTGGCTCCAGCGCGGATGATCAACGTTGGGGTTCACGTTGGAGTAAAAGCCGTACTCGTTTGGCGCCATCTCATTCCACGTCGTCGACGGCTGCTTCTCGACAAACTTGATCGTCACGATGGACTTCGCCGATTTGAACCCGTACTTCCATGGAATGACAATGCGCACCGGCGCGCCATCCTGGTTGGGCAGCGTCTCACCATAGATCCCAAACGTCAGCAGCGTCAGCGGATTCATCGCTTCATCCATCCGCAATCCTTCGCTGTACGGCCAGAAAATCGTCGACTCGCCGCTCCACTTCTCCACGTGCTTGTCAAAGTAAGAAAGAAACTGGACATACTTGGCTTTGGGCAGCGGATCGCATTGCTTGATGAGTTCCGAAAGCGAATAGCCCACCCAGGGAATCACCATGCTCCACGCCTCGACGCAGCGCATCCGGTAGACCCGATCTTCCAGCGGGTGCAGCTTCATCAGCGCATCGAGATCGAAGGTCTTCGGTTCCTTGACGAGTCCCTCCACCTTCACCGTCCACGGCCGCGTGGGCAGACCCCCGGCGTTCTGCGACGGATCTCCCTTGTTCACGCCAAACTCGTAGTAGTTGTTGTAATGGGTAATATCCTCAAGGCTGGTCAGCTGCTCTCCCGTCGTCGTCAGCGGACTCTTCACCGTTTGCAGTTTCTGAAGTTGCTGATCGGCCAGCACGCTTGTGCTCGGCGAGAGAATCAGCTTCCCTGCTCCAACCGCGGCCGCGCCTGCCACAACCGCTCCGCGCATGAACTCGCGACGGCTCAGGTAGTGTTCCTTTGGGGTGATTTCAGAAGAGGGAATATCAGACGGCTTGCCGACCAGCATTGGATTGACCTCGTTGCGGGAAAACCTCGTCGCAACCATTAGACACGATGCCCGCCCTCGAAGTTACATACCGGGCGCAACCGCATTGATTCCATGAAACCTAAGCCCCTCCCGAGCTGGTCCGCCCTCGAAACTACGGATGCCTCTGTCCTCCAGCGATCACCTCCAGCCCGTGACGCAAGAGCGGCAAGACAGCCTCAAGACTCTCCTGCGCCCCCCTCAAGCTCCCCGGTAGGTTCACGATCAGCGTGCTCCCTTTTAGCCCGGCGACCCCGCGCGAAAGCCATGCATAAGGATTCCGTTCCGCGCCTCTCGCTCGCATTGCTTCGGCCAGTCCTGGCGCTTCGCGATCGATGACGCGGCGCGTGGCTTCTGGCGTCCTGTCTCGAGGACCAAGCCCGCTTCCACCCACCGTCAGCACCAGCGCGGCTCCGGCCTTGCTCCACTCGCCAAGGCGAGCCACGATTTCCGCTTCCTCGTCCGGAACCAGCGCTAGCTCGATTTCCGCCTCAGGCCACGTCGCCCGCAACAGTTCGGCCACCGCCGGGCCGGCAGTATCCGTAGCGACACCCTGTGAACACCGGTCCGAGACGGTCAGCACCCCAAGCAGCATGGCAACGATTGTAACGGTCCTATTGCGCGGTCCCCGTCAGGACCTTGATTGTGTGCAGCCAGTCCGCAACCCGGTCGGGCCAGGTTGTCACCGGCAAATCGGTCCGGCGCAACCCGTACCCGTGCCCTCCTTGAGCATAGACATGGAGTTCCGCCGGCACCTTCGCCCGTTTCAGCGCCATAAAGTACTCAATCGCATTTTCAACATGCACCGGATCATCCTCGGCCTGCACGATAAACGTGGGCGGAGTATGCTCCGTCGGCTGAATGTCAGGATTGGGCTCCATATTCTTCTCCGCAAGCGCCAGGTAGCCGGGGTAAACAATCACGGCAAAGTCGGGCCGGCAGCTCTGCGAATCCGCCGCATCCACCGGATCGTAAAGGCGCTTCTCAAAATGCGTGCTCAGCGCGGCAGCCAGGTGCGCTCCCGCCGAGAATCCAAGAACCCCCACCCGGTTCGGATCGATATGCCACTCGGCCGCATGTTGCCGCACCAACCCCACCGCCCGCTGCGCATCCTCGAGCGCGGCCGCGGATTTCGGATACGGCCCGCTATCCGGAACGCGATACTTCACCAGCACGCAATTCACGTGGATCGAGTTCAGCCAGTCGCACACCTCCGTCCCCTCCAGATCGATGGCCAGGATGTGGTAACCACCGCCGGGGAAAACAACCACGGCAGCGCCAGAGTTCTCGCCGCTAGCCGCATATAAAGTCAACGTCGGGTCCGACACATTCCCCAGCCGGATGAGCCGCCGCCCCGCGATCAGTGGCTCCTGCGGAGTCGTTGTGTCCACTTCCGGCGGAAGATGGGCCGGTCCGCCGGGAGGCCCGCCGGGCCAAAGCGGAATGCTCAGATGACCGGGCGCAGGCTGCCAGGCGGGCGATTGACCCGAACACAAACCTGCACACATTCCAAAAAGGGCGCAAAGCAAACGAACTTTCATGAGAGTTTCCGTCTCCCCCGGATCAGGCAGTCATCATTGCAGCCCGGACGAAGGCAAGGCAAATCGGGGTGACAGCAGCGAGAAATGAAATTGTGCCTGCAAAAGAAAACCGCCGGCATCAAGCCGACGGGACATAAGTAATTGAATAACTCGATTTACTGGGAAGTTATGCGACCAATTGTCCGCGTTTCTCCGGTTGCAACCGCCGCGAAATCGCAAGGTACTCCGCACAATCGAGCCGATGCTCTTCCAGTTCATAGCGGGCGCGCTCCATCTCGACGTTCTTCTGCGCGGCAACCTTCTTGCTCACCGCGTAAGAAGCCGACGCACGCGCTTCCACGTATTCTGTGAACCTTGCTTCATAAGCGGATTCCAGGTTTCTGCACAATGGGCAATCACCCGGAAATTCTCGGCCCTGCGCCACACTGGAAATACCTGGCGCTGACTCCGCCCCACGGATTTCTTCAGCAACTAACATCTGACTCCCTGTTCTCGAAAGCATGGTCGTGTCCAGACTTCCGGTTCATCGCTTTGGTAGATCCCTGGTCGGCCAACCCTCGCTGTTTCACAAAGTCCCAGACGACCTCAATCAGATTCTCTTAGCCAAGTGCGCTCAAGGGCACTAGGAAGGAAAGCCAAAAAGCTGGCTCAACTCTGAGGGATCCTGCGGTGATCTTGCAGAATTTCCCGAGATCTCGAACTTGATGAAATGCAAACCAGATGCAGAGTGCTCAAGAAGAAAGTCTTCAGCAAAACTCTGCTGATTCGCCAGCGACGGATCCGGACTCAAATGAGCGAAATCCGCCTTGTGGACCTTGGCAGCTCGCTTCATCGAATCCGTGCCGCGACTCCGTCGCACGGTTGATTGTTGGGTTGATTCGGATTGTTTTAGAAGGCTCATTCGCGACTCCAGTCTATGGTTGACAGCTCGAACGAAGCACATCTCACGGCACCGATTCGACGCACACGATCAATGGATAAAGCTCGACCTTGCGCAAGCAGAAACCAAACCCCCGCGTTCCGCTCACTTCGCGTCCCGCCCTCGGCGACAGCTCAGACTCGATTTCCGATCTAGATGAGCCTTTTGTCAGCCAGGGGGAAGGCTCGCTTGGGGTGGATGGCCCAGAGTAACGACTTTCAGATTTTCCTGCCAGGAGAACCGGAAAGAGGAGAGGAGGCCAGCCCCATATTCACTGATTACGCCCATTCGTAATGGATGTCAAGAGTTACATTTCAAAGTCATCACTTCGTAACCCGAATGATCGTTTCAATCGCAAATGACACTCAATCTGATCGCTGCTCCACCTATTCTGCGGCAAGAATTGGGACAGATTTCTTGACTGGCTTTGTCAGTGTTGTGATCAGCAGCACGCTGAAGAGAATGAAAACGGTTCCAGCGACGGTTCGTAACCCAAGCGGCTCTCCACCGAGGAAAAATCCGCATGTCACCGCGACCACGGGGTTCACATACGCGTAGGTGCCCACCTTCGTTGGCGACTCGTAATGAAGCAGCCACACATAGGCCGTGAAGCCGACGATGGAACCGAACAGGATCAGATAGATAAGCGAAAACCACGCAGCGATCGAAACATTTCCTGCTTTGAAATCGTGGAACTCTCCCGACGCGGCGGCCGCAACCGAAAGCATGATGCCGCCAAGCAGCATTTGCGTTCCTGCACTCATCGCTTTGGAAGGAGGCAGTTCAAGCTTTCGAGAGATCACCGAGGCCACTGACCAGCTCAGCGCCGCGACAATGAGCGCTGCCGCCCCTGCTTTGTCCACAGGTGCGCCGCCCACATTCACCGTGCGGCTCATCAGCACGGCCACTCCTCCGATGCCTACCAGCAATGCCGCCACCAGCCGGAACGTAAATCGTTGTGTCCGAAGCAGCAGAGTTTCGGCAATCGCAATAAATCCTGGTATCGTTGCCAACATCACCGCGGCGATACCGGATGGAACCCGTCGCTCCGCCCAAAAGAGCAAACCGTAGTCACAGAAAAAAATCAGGAACGCCAGCAGCGAGGCCGATGTCCACTCCCGGCCGCGAGGCAAGCGCTCTCCTCGTGCCAGCATCCAGCCGAAAAGAAGGAGGCCGGCAGTGAAGAAGCGCATCGCTGCAAATAGAAGCGGAGGCATGGCCAGCACACCGATGCGAATCGCCAGAAACGTGGAACCCCAAACAAAATAGATGATCCCGAACGCAGACAGAATCTTCCAGGCTGGCGGTCGAGCGGTGGCGTTCACGGCTGTCTCCTACCAGCACTCTAGCATTAGCGCGGAGATTCACTCCTTCTGTTGGCGGCTAGCCTGCTTGCGATTGCTTCAGCCGGTGACATCCCGATCGGCAGCTCTCTCCAGTGGACCCGGCGCTTGCTTAGTCAAATCGACATAGCATCGTCCTAACTCATTGCAGGCATCATGAAACGAGCTATAGTTACGAGCGTCCCTTGCAGGACATATGATGTGCAGTTGGGGAGTTATCGGGAATTACTCAACTGCTATAGGTCGCTCCGCGATCTTGATGCAGTTCTTCGATCACGTTGAGCGCCCGCCTGCCCCTTGGGCTCAGCCCTTCCCTGCGCCGCCGGAATTTCTCCTGCCGGCACGGAGAGGAACGCACCCGCGATCCGCGCCAGATCCAGCTTGGCGGCTAGCTCTGCTTCTCGCCATCTTGAGTTCGCGAGCCCAAGGACGTAATCTGGATGCTCCCTGGATATTCCCGGGAGCATTCCTGTTTCTGATCGAAGTATGCGCCTGATTCCGGATCTTGGTTGTCCGAAATGCGGCGCGGGATCAAGAAGGCCGAATTGAAGAATTCCAGATCTGTCCGTTTTGCTTTGTTTCTTCTCCTGTTCTCCATTCCTGCCATGGCTATCGAGTTCGCAACTGCCCAGGATGCGGGTTCAATCTCCCTGATGCCCGAGCCCGCACACGTAACACCCGGCCAGGGGCAGTTCATCATCGATGGAAGCTTCGGGATCGCCTTCCAGGGGTACACGGAACCGCGCCTGACCCGGGCTGGCCAGCGATTCCTTGAAAGCCTCTCGAAAGAAACCGGCATCCCGCTTTGGCGCGAAGCGCAATTCAACCAGGGCAAGCTCACCATCCACACTTCGCGACCCAGCGACGCCGTCCAGCACCTTGAAGAAGACGAGTCCTACCATCTCGCGGTATCGACTGATCGCGTCGAGTTGTCAGCTCCGAACCCGCTGGGCGCCATGCACGGATTGCAAACGCTGTTGCAATTGGTTCGAACGACGCCCCAAGGCTTCGCCGTCCCCGCTGTGACCATCGATGACAAGCCCCGTTTTCCATGGCGAGGATTGATGATCGACTCGGGCCGCCACTTCATGCCGCTGTCTGTCATCGAGCGCAACCTCGACGGAATGGAAGCGGTGAAGTTGAATGTGTTCCACTGGCACCTTTCCGAGGACCAGGGATTCCGTGCAGAAAGCAAGACCTATCCAAAACTTCAGGAAAAGGGCTCGGATGGCCTGTTTTACACGCAGGAACAGATGCGCCACGTCATCGAGTATGCGCGCGATCGCGGCATTCGCGTGGTGCCCGAGTTCGACATGCCTTGCCACACCACCTCCTGGTTCGTTGGCTATCCCGAACTCGCCAGCGGCAAAGGGCCTTATCAGATTTCGCGACGTTGGGGAGTCATGGATGCGGCAATGGACCCCACGCGCGAAACCACCTACGCGTTCATCGACCGCTTGATCGGCGAGATGGCCGAGCTCTTCCCGGATGCTTATTTCCATATCGGGGGCGACGAATGCAATGGCAAGGAGTGGGATGCAAACCCGCGCATCAAGACTTACATGCGCGAGCACGACCTGAAAGACAATGCTGCCCTGCAAGCGCAATTCACGGCCCACGTTCAGAAGCTGGTAGCCGCGCACCACAAGATCATGGAAGGCTGGGATGAGGTGCTGCAGCCGAACACGCCGCGCGACGTTGTCATCCAGTCATGGCGCGGTCCAAAATCACTGGCCGCCGCGGCGCGCCAGGGAAATCGCGCGCTTCTCTCCAACGGGTACTATATCGATCTGAATCAGCCTGCCTCGCAGCACTACCTCACCGATCCGATGAGCGGCGATGCCGCTTCCCTCACGCCGGATCAGGCCAGGCTTATCCTGGGCGGCGAAGCAACCATGTGGAGCGAGTACGTGACCCCGGAAAACATCGACAGCCGCATCTGGCCCCGTACCGCCGCGATCGCCGAACGCCTCTGGTCGCCTGCCGATCTCCGCGATGTCGATTCCATGTATGCGCGCATGGGGATGGAGTCGGAGCGGCTCCAATACCTCGGGCTGCAGCAGCTGTCGTCCACTCAAATGATGCTTCGGCGTATGAGCGGCGAAGCAGATCCCAAATCGCTTGGCGTGCTTGCATCGGTGGTTCAGCCGCCCGAGGGCTACGCCCGCGAAGAACTGAAGGACTACGGGACATCGACGCCGCTGAATCGGATGATCGACGCGGTCCCGCCGGAAAGCGAGGCGGCTCGACAATTCAACGACCTCGCCAGGGCGATCGCATCAGGAAAAGCAACGCCCGAACAATGGCAGCAGGCACGTCGCTCTCTCACCATCTGGCGCGATAACGATGCGAAACTGCAGCCCACCCTCGGCGAATCAGAACTGACGGATGAGTTGAAACCTGTTTCCTCGACGCTCGCCCAGGTGGCAGGCATCGGATTGCAGGCGCTCGACGCTCTTGAGAATCACCGCGCGATGCCTGAGCGGCAAAATGATATGCAGGTTCTCAAAGATGGTGAAAAGCCGCAGGCCGTCCTGCGCGACATGATTGTGCAACCGGTTGAGTTGCTGGTGCAAGCCACGCAACAATAGAGAAGACTGAATCGCGTTGCGCCGGGGGCTATGCCGGATAAGCCCCCGCAATGTAGCCCTCGAGTGCCTCGATCGCGTGCGCCTGGCCTGAGATCACCCATTTCACCAGGTCGCCAATCGAGAGCATGCCGACCACCGCGCCGTCCTGCATCACCGGCAGGTGCCGAAAGTGGTTCTGGGTCATCGTAGCCAGGCATTCGTCAACCGTGTACTCCGGAGAAACGAAGTGCACCGGGCTGGTCATGATCTCGCGCACCTTGGTCTCGCTGGGATACTTTCCCTGGAGAATGCACTTCCGAGCGTAATCGCGCTCCGAAATAATCCCAACGAGCCGGCCGCCCGACAGGACGATCAGCGCGCCGATATCGTGCAGTGCCAGTTGCTCCAGGGCTTCAAAAACCGTCTGCTCGGGATCGATCGACAGGATTCTGCTTTGCTTCTTGTCCTTCAGCACCAATGAAATCTTGTCGGCTATTCGCATCGCTCCCTCCTCGCTCGCTGCTACCTAGGATGCAGTTGGACTCCGTCCTGGACAGCACCCGCCACCGTGGAAAAGAAGTGTATATCGATTTCTAGAGATTTGGCGAGAGTCGAGGTGCACAAAAAAAGGCCATGGCCGGAATGGCCATGGCCTGACCTCTGAGAGGTCTTGCTTAGGAGCACCCACTCGTCGACCCGCAGCTCATGCACCGGTAGCAGCTCCCGTTGCGGACCATGATGGCCCCGCAAGTCGAGCAGCTCGGCGCATCGCCCATCACATACATCTCCCGCATCGCATCGGCCGCGTGGTAAACCCCGCGATCCTGCATGGCGGGTCCATGCGACGGCGTCGGCTGCGATCCCGTAGCCTGCACTTCAGGCGCGATCCCGCCCGCCGGAGCCGACGTGGATCCCATTCCCGGTGAGCCCGCCTGCAATTTCCGAGCGACCTCTTCTGCCAGTCTGGATAGCTGCGTCTGCGAGATCGTGCTTTCCGGCGCTGGCTCCGGATCTAACTCCGGAAGCAGCGTCGGCGAAGCCGGCAGCTGCGGCGCCTGCGGTGCGAGTCCTGCAAACAGCGTCAGCTGCTCGCCCGACAGGAACCGCAGGTTGAGCCAGCGGAAGATGTAGTCCATCAGGCTCTTCGCATAGCCGATCTGCTCGTTCCCGGTCCAGCCCGAGGGCTCGAAACGCGTATGAGCGAACTTCTCGCACAGCACGCGCAGCGGAACGCCGTGCTGCAGAGCCAGCGAGATCGAAGTCGCGAACGCATCCATCAAGCCCGAAACCGTCGATCCTTCCTTGGCCATGCGAATGAAGATCTCGCCGGGCTGCCCCGAAGGATAAAGACCCACGGTGATGTACCCTTCGTGCCCGGCAATCGAGAACTTGTGCGTAACCGAAGCCCGCTCCTCGGGCAGCCGATGACGCACCGCGCGCGGCGGCTGGTTCAGATCCTGCACAGGCTCCGGGGTCAATTCAAACAACGGCTCTGGCTTGATCTGCGGTACTGCGGCAGCTTTGGCCAGGTCTTCGAGTCCCCGCTGGAAAGCTGCAGCGGCGGCAATCACCTGCTTGGCCGTCACTTCCAGCTTTTCCCCGATCTTCGTCTCCAAAGTCTTCACATCGGCGTCGGCGGCAGCGTGACCCGCGGCGATCTGCGCCAGCACGCGGCTTGCGGCAGCATCGACCGCGGAAGGCTCCCGCTTGCTGTCGAGGCTCGTGTTCAGCGGTTGCGTGCCCTTCGACCCGTCGCGATAAATCGCCACGGCCTTGATTCCCTGCCGCCAGCTCTCGGCGTAGGCCTCGGCCACTTCTTCCACCGTGGCTTCGTGTGGCAGATTCACGGTCTTCGAAATAGCTCCCGACAAGAACGGCTGCGCCGCCGACATCATCTTGATGTGGCCCATGTAGTGGATCGACCGCGTCCCCTTCGCCGGCTTGAAGCTGCAATCGAACACCGGCAGGTGCTCCGGCTTGATGCCCGGCGCGCCTTCGATCGTGCCCGTCGCGTCGATGTAGCTCACGATTGCGTTCACCTGGTCGTTGTCATATCCCAGCTTGAACAGCGCCGCCGGCACTGTGTTGTTCACAATCTTGATCATCCCGCCGCCGACCAGCTTCTTGTACTTCACCAGCGCGAGGTCAGGCTCGATGCCCGTTGTGTCGCAATCCATCATGAAACCGATGGTCCCGGTCGGCGCCAGTACCGTGGTCTGCGAGTTGCGATAGCCGTAGCGCTCGCCATACATCAGCGCCATATCCCAGCACTCCCGGCTTGAATCGATCAGCGCATCCAGTTGCGGCACGGCAAAAGGCTCGCCGCTGGTGCGCGACTTCCCAATGTTGTTCACCTCGGCGCGATGCATGCGGATCACGTCGAGGAACGGCTCGCGGTTCACATAGAACCCCGGGCACGCGCCGCCCTGGCGCTCCACGCTGGCAGTCAGCGGGGTCGCCGATGCAATCGGAGGGCATTGCGCGGCGACAATCGCCGACTGCAGATAGGCCTGCCCGCACATGATCGCCGTTAAAACACCCGCAAGATCGCGTCCCGCCATCGAATCGTAGGGCAGGCCGAAAGCCATCAGCAGCGCGCCGAGATTCGCATACCCAAGACCCAGCGGCCGGTAATCATGCGAATTCTTCGCAATCGACTCCGTCGGGTAGCCCGAGTTATCCACCAGGATCTCCATCGCCGTAATCACAACGGAAATGGCATGCCGGTATGCCGGGATATCGAACGTCCCCACCGGCGTCACAAACTTCATCAGATTGAAGCTCGCCAGGTTGCAGGCCGAGTTGTCGAGGAACATGTACTCGCTGCACGGATTCGACGCGTTAATCCGGGCCGTGTTCTTGCTCGTGTGCCACTTGTTGATCGTCGTATCGAATTGCAGGCCGGGATCGCCGCACAGCCACGTGGCCTCGGCAATCTTGCGCATGATCTCCCGCGCCTTGTAAGTCTTTACTGGCTGGTGATCCTTCACCGTATAAGTAGTGAAGTCGCCATCCTTCTCATAAGCGCGCATGAACTCGTCGCTCACGCGCACCGAGTTATTTGCGTTTTGGAAGAAGATGGACGAGTATGCCTCCGAGTCCGGCCCCGATCCGTCGTATCCAGCCTTGATCAGCGTGAAGGCCTTGGCTTCTTCCTTCGCCTTGCAATCAATGAACTCCATGATGTCGGGGTGATCGGCATTCAGGATCACCATCTTCGCGGCCCGGCGCGTCTTGCCGCCCGACTTGATCACGCCGGCAAATGCGTCAAACCCGCGCATGAAGCTCAGCGGGCCCGAGGCCTCTCCACCGCCCGAGAGCAGCTCGCTCGATCCGCGAATGGTCGATAGATTCGTCCCCGTACCCGAGCCCCACTTGAAAAGCATTCCCTCGGTCTTGGCAAGGGTCAGGATCGAGTCCAGCGAGTCCTCAACCGAATTGATGAAGCACGCCGAGCACTGCGGATTCCGGTAACCCGTCGCTTCAAACCGCACGCCACCCGTGGCAGGGTCCCAGTGCCAGCTCGAGCCATCCGAACGCGGCTCCAGTCGATCGCAGCCCACGTTGAACCACACCGGCGAATTGAACGCCACTCGCTGCGTCAGCAGCATGTGCGCCAGCTCATCGTGGAACGCAGCGGCATCCTGCTCCGACGCGAAGTAGCCACCCTTGCTGCCCCAGTCGCGGATCGTCTCCGCGACGCGCGCAACCAGCTGCCGAACGCCCGTCTCGCGCTCCGGCGTGCCAAGCTGCCCATGCAGGTACTTCGAGGCCACAATGTTGGTTGCCGTCATTGACCAGTCAAGCGGCACCTCAACGTCCTTCTGCTCGAAGATCGTGTTCCCCTTGCTGTCGGCAATCAGCGCCGTGCGCAGTTCCCATTGCATCTCGTCATACGGCGAGATTCCCTCGGTCGAAAAACGGCGGGTGAACTTGAGACCCCCTTGGCTGTAAGGCGCCCCAACCCCAGCTGCGGAAGCTTGAACATTAACCTCGTTCATTTAGGTTCCTCTCAATCAGCAGATTCTTTGAATGCCCTGCCTCTTCCAGGCTTTCTCCGCCTGGATTTGTCAGGGTAAAAGCCCTGAACAGCGAACGGAAACGGTTGGGGGAAAAGGGTACCGCGAGTTCTGTTCCCGACGGTTGCGGGCCGGTGCTCCGCCGTATTCTTTACAGTCCGTTTACAGCCGCAGATGAAAAAATACCGCTGTCCCTTGGGCAAGTCAACCTCAAACCACAATATCTAGTGTTTTCGTGGCATTTCTGGCATCAGCCTCCTAAATACGGCGGTTTGCCCTGTGGAAAGCGCGAATCGCCTTTTCCAGCGCGGCCTTGGGCCCTCAGACTGCCCAAAATTCAGTGCAAATAAAGGCTCCGCGGGCAATCCCGGTTTCTCCCCACCCAAAGCCTAGCCCCCGTGCCATGCCTCCGCAAGACGCAGAAGCGGTGCACAAAATGTGGTCGCCTCTGCAAATTGTGGACAATAGGGCTCATTTAGAAACTCCACGGAGCAAAGTGGATTCCCGGCGCGGCCCTCCCTTCCGTCTGCCTTGCTATCGTGGGAACGATGCCTAACGACCTCGCTCACTGGAAACCGGCGGCAACTCCAACCCCGAACCCTCTCGCCGGCCGCTGCGTGACTCTCGAGCCTCTCAACGCCTCGCGCCACAGCTCCGATCTCTTCGCCGCCGTGACGCGCCACGACGACCTCTGGACATGGCTCGCCGCTGCTCCCACCGCAACCGCCGCCGAAATGATCGACAAGCTCGAGAAATGGCGGGATGCGGAACGCGCCCTGCTCTTCGCCATCGTGCCCGCGAATACCGGAAAAGCTGCCGGCTGGGCAAGCTATATGCGCATCAAGCCGGCGCACGGCGTCATCGAGGTCGGCAACGTCATGTTCTCTCCCGCGCTGCAGCGGACACGTGCCGCAACCGAAGCCATGTACCTCATGGCGCGCCACGTCTTCGAGGATCTGGGCTACCGGCGCTACGAGTGGAAGTGCAACGCGCTGAACGAAGCCAGCCGCCGCGCGGCCCTTCGCTTCGGCTTCGCCTACGAAGGCATCTTTCGCCAGCACATGGTGGTCAAGGGAAAGAGCCGCGACACAGCCTGGTTCGCCATGCTCGATGCCGATTGGCCGGCTCGCAAGCGTGCCTTCGAGGCATGGCTCGATCCCGCGAACTTCGATCAAGCCGGACGCCAGCGCCGCACGCTCCTCGAGTGCGCGAAAGGCTAGCGTCGCGGCCAGCCGAATTCCTCGTTCCAAGAGAGGCTCCGCAGCTTCATCGCCGCGGAGCCTCTGCCCCAACACAATCAGTTAGTTCTTCTCAATCTTCATGCCGTAGAACGATTTGTGCACGAAAAACACTGAGATCAGGAAAAACACGACTGCCAGGATGTGCGCGAGCATGGAATTGCCGGTACTGAGCGTCACCGCCAGCTCCACCGCGAGCAATCCGAACAACGTCGTGAACTTGATGATCGGGTTCATTGCCACCGAAGACGTATCCTTGAACGGATCGCCCACCGTGTCTCCTACCACCGTTGCATCATGCAGAGGCGTACCCTTCTGCTTCAGGTCAACCTCTACGACTTTCTTTGCGTTGTCCCACGCGCCGCCGGCATTCGCCATGAAGATCGCCTGGTACAGACCGAAGATGGCGATCGAGATGAGATAGCCGATAAAGAAGAACGGCTCGACGAATGCAAAGGCAAGGGTAGCGAAGAAGACCGCGAGAAAGATATTGAACATACCTTTCTGTGCGTACTGGGTACAGATCTCCACCACCTTCTTGCTATCGGCGACCGAGGCTTTCTCGACGCCTTCCAGCCGGATGTTCGCCTTGATGAACTCCACAGCACGGTAAGCGCCGGTCGTCACCGCCTGCGTGGATGCTCCGGTGAACCAGTAGATCATTGCTCCGCCGGTGATCAGGCCGAGCATGAACGGAGCGTGCAGCAGAGAGAGGTTCTGTACGTTCTGCGTGAGCCCGGCGGTGAGCGCCATGATGATCGAGAAGATCATCGTGGTTGCACCCACCACGGCTGTGCCGATCAGCACCGGCTTGGCCGAAGCCTTGAACGTGTTGCCGCACCCGTCATTCGCTTCCAGCAGATGCTTGGCGCGTTCGAACTTCACATCAATCTTGAAGTCCCTCTTCAGCTCGGCTTCGATGCCGGGAACATTCTCAATCAGCGACAGCTCATAAACGGATTGAGCATTGTCCGTCACCGGTCCATAAGAATCCACCGCGATCGTGACCGGACCCATGCCCAGAAAGCCGAAGGCGACGAGACCAAAGGCGAAGACGGCAGGTGCAAGCATCAGTTCCGCCATTGACGCGCCGATGGTGAAATAGTAGCCCATGCCCATCAGGGCGACCATGCACAATCCCAGCCAGTAGGCCGAGAAATTGCCGGCCACAAAGCCCGACAGAATGCCCAGCGAAGCTCCGCCTTCCTGCGCTGACTTCACAACCTCCTTCACGTGACCTGAGTCGGTGGAAGTGAATACCTTCACCAGCTCGGGAATAATCGCGCCCGCCAGGGTCCCGCACGAAATGATCGACGCCAGCTTCCACCAGATGGTTCCATCTCCGAGATTGGGAATCATTACGTAAGTGACGATGTAGGTAAGGATGATGGAGAGGATGGACGTGATCCATACCAGCGAGGTCAGGGGCGTCTCGAAATTCATTTCATCCGAGTTCGCGTACTTCGCGTGAGCGATTGCGCCGTTGATAAAGTACGCCCCCGCGCTCGAGACCAGCATGGCCACGCGCATCACGAAAATCCACACCAGCAGCTGCACCTGTGTCGTCGGGCTCTTGACTGCCAGCAGAATGAACGCAATCAGCGCCACGCCGGTGACGCCGTAGGTTTCAAAGCCGTCCGCGCTCGGGCCAACCGAGTCGCCTGCGTTGTCCCCCGTGCAGTCTGCGATCACGCCCGGATTCCTGGCATCGTCTTCCTTGATCTTGAACACGATCTTCATCAGGTCGGCGCCAATGTCGGCGATCTTCGTGAAAATGCCGCCCGCAATACGCAGCGCCGCCGCACCCAGGCTCTCGCCGATCGCAAAGCCGATGAAGCACGGGCCCGCATAATCGCCCGGAATAAACAGGAGGATGAAGAGCATGAAGAGCAGCTCGACCGAGATCAGCAGCATGCCGACGCTCATGCCCGCCTTGAGAGGAATCGAATGGACTGGATACGGCTTGCCATGCAATCCCGCAAAGGCCGTCCGTGAGTTGGCAAAGGTGTTGACGCGAATGCCGAACCACGCCACTCCGTAGCTACCTGCAATGCCGAAGAGTGAAAACAACAAGATAACCGGCAACGTAACTGCAATCGATTTTCCCGGCACCGGCGCCAGGTAACCGAAATACAGAGCGATAATCACCGCGATGAAAGCCCAGAGCAGAAGAATGAATTTGCCTTGCGTCACCAGGTACGTTTTGCAGGTCTCATAAATCATCTCTGAGATTTCGCGCATGGTGCGATGAACTGGGAGGTTCTTCAACTGCACATAGATCGCGAGACCGAACAGCATGCCCCCGACGCAGAAGATCAGGCCCCACATCAGCAGCGCATGTCCGTTCACCCCGAGAAAATTTACCGTCGACAAATCCGGCACTACCAGGTTGGCTTCGCCTCCGCCATGTTCCGGCTGTGCGGAAGCCAACGTGGGAAGCGCCAGCGTCACAAGCGCCGTCACAGCCGCGAGCCGCCGCTTCAAAATCGCAAACATGCGTTGCATCATCGACAACGGCGTCTTCTGAAGATCGGTGGTTTCAGTTTGAAAACCAACCACCAGCCGCGCAAAGAACGCGGCTCCAATCAGCGAGAGTAAACTCGCGCCGAGAAAAAAATAGACCCAATCTTGTGCAGTCACATATCCTCCGAACTAAGTTTTGAGTCGTTCTCCGCCACAACCGCGCGAAGCGCGACATGAGAATAGGGGAAAAAAAGTCAGGTGAAGCGTATCATCCGGGTTGGACCCTGTCGAGTGATTGCAGTCACAGGATTCTGCGAGGCCTCAGGCACCTCCGGAATCGGGTCTTTTGCGCTTCACTATATCGATTTTGGGAATGCATCGCGACAAGGAGACTCTTACCATCGATGAACGCGTCCACTCTGCTTACACCTCGTCAGGCAGCGGAAAAACTCGGCATCAGTTACCCCGCGCTCAAGCACTGGATTCTCGCCGGGCGCATTCGCACTGTCAAGACCCCCGGCGGCCACCACCGCATCCCCTTGGAGTCGCTCCAGGAATTTCTGCCCATGGCAGCCCATTCCACCACCGCGCGCATCAGCGGGCGAAACCAGCTCATGGGCTCCGTCCTCGAAGTGACAATCGAGGGTCTGCTTGCCAAAATCGTTCTCGCCGTTGGCGCGCAGCGCGTCACAGCCATCATCACTTCCGAGGCGGCGCGCGACCTCGCCTTGAAGCCCGGCGATTCGGCCTTCGCCCTCATCAAGTCCACCGAAGTCATGATCGCCAAGCCCTGAGAGTCTCTCCTATTCAATCGGGATCTCGATCTTGTCTCCTGGAAGCGGCTCGGCAAGACTCTCGTCGTGCTGGTCGCGCACCTTGCCGCCCGGCAATGGATGCAGCTTGAACAGCACAAGAACATTGCGCTCCGGATCGTCGAAGGCATGAAACATGGCTACTTGCTCCAGCAGGTAATGCGTATGCAGATCCGCCAATGTGCCGGGATCGAGATCGTTCCACGAGGCAAACCATCCCGGCTGGTACCGTTCCACCTTGATCGTCAAGTCGGGATATTCCTCGCTCGGCGTCCCGAAGTCGTCGCACAGCACCGGCACATGCGCCACCAGCGAAATCTCATCGCCGCTCACCGACACAAGCAGGCGCTTGCCATTGGGGTGCGCGTCCATATAGTGCACCAGCTCCCGCGCCGCCGTCACAAACGTGTACTCGGGATGGGTGGCATAACTGATCGTCCAAGCACTGTTCACCACCGCCGCCGACGCAGCCAGAACCACTGCCGCCCAACCCAATTGCCGCAACGTCCCGCTCGCGCTCAGCAACGCAGCAGCTCCCTGCGCCACGATAAGAAAGCAGAAGAACGCCACCACGGCGAAATAGCGAGGCTGCGGATGGTTCTGTAGCGTCATAAACAGGATGTATCCGGCGATCGCCAGTGCCGATGCGCCAAACACAGGATCTCTGACAAGCTTGCGGCTCCAATCTGCCTTCCACCCGATCAGCGCTCCGATGATAAGCAACGCGCCCAGCGGCATCAGCATGTGATCGACCCACAGTCCCCCGTGAATCGACCACCACAGGCTGATGAACGGCCAGATGTGATCGGCGGGCTTCGGATAGGTGTTGATGTAGAAGAGATAGGTGTAGTCGGGAAGATGGCCTGTCCCGATCACCAGCGCCATCCATGCACCAAATGTCAGCGCGCTGGTTGCGGCCGCGATCACCGCAAGTCGCAACCGAATCGACCACCCCCACGATGACCCGGTGTCCTCGTTTCCCACGTGTCTCAGCGGTTGCAGAAGGGCCCAGCCCAGCGCCGGCAGCAGGAATAGCGCCGTTGTCTTGGTAAGCATCATCAGCGTGAATAGCAGCCCGATGACACACGCAATCCACACCGGCCGCTTGAAACGAGGCAGCCTGACAGTCAGGTTCAGAGCGCCCAGCGCAAATGCCGTCAGCATCGGCTCGAGAATCGCCAGCCGGCTAAAGCAATAGAGAAATGGGCTGGTCACCATCAGAGTCAGCGCCAGCAGTCCCGCCCATCGAGGCGCGCGATCCCGCAGGAGCATGTAACTCAACGCCAGATTTACAAAGAAAAACGCAATGGCCAGCCCGCGCGCGGCAACCACGCTGACTCCGGTAAAGCAGAAAACCACCCATTCCAATGCCGGCCACACCGGAACAGCCGGAGCTGGGTTGAAATCTCCGGGCAGATACCAGTGCCCGAACAGATGCGCGCGAATCGCGGCGTTCCCGTACCAGCCTTCATCCGTGTATTTCGCCCAGTCACCATACCAGGGCGTGTGGTTTGGAAAGTCCGCGGTCAGGTGCAGCGCGTGCAGCAGCGCAAACCCGGCAATCAAAGCGATCCAAACCCCGAACACCCAACGCTGTCCCTGCTTCAACAATGGCCTTTCTCCAGCGGGAGCGCAGTCGTTTCAAGGCAATGAGCTCGTCTGCAAGTATAGCGTCAGCGCCAACGGCCCTTCGACGGTCCTCCATCTCTTCAAAGCGTGCCCGAGAGTTTCGTCACGCCAAAAAACAGGCCGGATGCAGGCGACGCTCTTCGCACAACCCGCATCCGGCGAAGGTGCTTGGGACGCACTTCTAGGCGCGCTTCGGCAGCCGCCGGTTCACGCTGCGTCCGGATCAATCCCTAAAGCAGATCAGCCCGCGCAGCCACTATTCGTAGGCGAGCGCCTCGATCGGGTCCTTGCGCGATGCCATCCAGGCGGGATAGAGCGCCCCGAACAGCGCTCCCACAAAAGCGATCAGCGCTCCGTAGCCGATCCATCCCTTGGTCAGGTCGAAGGCAAGTGTCGTGAACTTCACATGCAGCAGTTCGCGCACGCCAAACGTGCCGGCGATTCCCAGCAGAACACCCGCAATCGCCAGCACACTGGTCTCGCGCAGAACCACGCTCACGATCGTCAGCTTCGACGAGCCCAGCGATTTCAGAATCCCGATTTCGCGCGTGCGCTCCAGAACGGCGGTGTACATCGACTGAAAAATGACCAGAAAGCCCACAATTACCGCGATCGTGATGACCACGTTCATCGCGATACTGAAGCCCGGAAACTTCGACGGCGTATAAAGTGCGATGAGATCCGCCATCGTCTGAACCTTGTAGTTCTCAAGTCCCTTCGTGTTGTGGATCTCCTCGATCACCGTCTGTTCGTTTTCTGGCTGATCGACTTTCAGATAAATGTCGGTCGCCTTGCCCTCTGAACCGATCAGCTGCGCCATCGTATCGATCGGAATCAGCTTGCGGCCGCCCTTGCCGTTCTCGACAATCCCGCAAATACGAAATTCATGGTTCAGGATGCTGATGGTCTGGCCCACGCGATGACCGCCATCCGACTGCGCGAAGACGTCATCCACAATCACGTCGTATGGATGCTGGAACGGGCCGCCCGACAAAAAGTTGAATGGCTTGAGCGCGGCATAACTCTCGTAGTCAATGCCCCAAAGCACCTCGAGCGAGTTGCCCATGCTCAGATTCGTGATTGCGGGAGAGGCCACCACCACGTGCGGCAGCTTCTGAAGGAACGGCACAAGCTTCACCGACATCGGTGCCCCGCTGATGCCGTTCATGAAGCTGGCGTTCGGCGGCATGACGATCAGGTCGGCGCCAATGCCGTTGTTGCGCTCCTTTGCGCTGCTCAACTGCCCCATGAAAATGGCCACAATCGACAGGATCATCACCACTTCGATGGCCACAGCGAAGATGCTGATCAAGGACCGCAGGGGGCGGTGCAGAAGATTGGCAATCACAAGCTTGTTCATTGCTGGCAAAGCCCTTTTCCGATTCATGGGCCGAAACGCACGCCCATTCAAGGGTACCAGCCAACGCGCGAAGCACGTTTGCCGGCAGGCTCCTCTCCATCACGCGGGTCCGAATTTCGTCCGAATTTTGCACCGGAACTTCGGTTTTTGTGTGCTGACGGTCACCGGAATTCACAGGTGACGTTGTATACTCGGCTAACAGCTTTTCCGTTAACCATTACTTTAGGTGCAAGAAAACAAAGGACAATCGGATAAATGTTTTTGACGGGAATTCGGTCCGGGTTTATTGTTGTGTGGAAATCTCCCGGACACTTTTCCGGCATGTGGTATACAGATGGGCAGTTTTGGCGAAGACCTGCGCGCTGAACGAATTTCTCGCGGCATCGCGCTTGAAGACATCACGGCAGTCACCAAGATCAGCCAGAGACATCTGGTTGCGCTGGAACAGGAACGCTTCCGCCAGCTTCCGGGCGGCATCCTGAGTAAGGGAATTGTGCGGGGCTACGTCGGCGCCGTCGGCCTCGATGTCAGTGACTGGACTGATCGCTTTATCCAGGCTTACGCCGCCTCGGGCGATCCGGCGGATGGCTCGACTGGGTGGGCTGAATTCGCCTCCAACGTCGGTCAGGAACGCATGAAGCGCCATCAGGCCGCGGAAATGCGGAAGCGCTGGACCGGCGCTGTCGTGCTCATGGTCGTTGTCGCCGCCGTCGCTTTCCTCACCGTGCGCTACTTTGGTTTGCGCGCGGGCTGGTGGGATAGCCTGATGCCCTTGCACACGGTTTCGGCGAAAACCCATGCCATGTTCCTGCAGGCCGCCAACTGGTTCCAATCGGGCCGATAGCCTCCTCCCAGCTCCCGCTCAAGCCCTCGCGCAATCCCAACCCTGCGCACGCTCCGAAAACATTCGTTACATGTGTACTCAATTCCATCCGGCGGCTTGCCGATTAACTCACCGATCCATTCACAATGGAATTAGGTTCGTTGAAAAAAGAGGGCGGACTGGGCAATATGAACAGCCGGGCAGAAGTCCGACATTTTAGACTGGGCGCATCTCCGACAGTTTCTTCGTTGTCCCCGGTTCAAAATGTCTGGGATGTGTTTGGTCGGTAACATTACCCACCCCCCCACCCCCCCTCGTTTATTTGCAGTTTTCCACAAATTGTTTGCCGGTTTTTCCTTGAGCAACCCGGATCACAACGGTCCGGATACAGTCCCGCTCTCGTAATTCTCTGGCGCACCGGTCCTGACTTGCGGGCGGCTTAGTTCCTTGTTAGGCCGTCTGAATATCTCCCGCGCGGTTGACCCCGCCCAAACTGCCTCCCGGCGTGCGTTCCTGGCCGTTCGCTGCGAGCCTTTGCTCCTGGATGCTCGGCCCTATTACCATAGAACGGTTAGGTCTTAGCGCCAGGTCTGATGTCCGGGCCGGTCCCCGGCAGGTGACCTGTGCACCGGATCGGCCCACAAATCGAGTTTTGGAGGAGTGCAAAGTTGAGCGACCGTTTCTTGTTTACCTCTGAGTCCGTGACGGAAGGTCACCCGGACAAGATTGCCGACCAGGTTTCCGACGCGATTCTGGATGCCTGTCTTGAGCAGGATCCCTACAGCCGCGTGGCAGCCGAAACCCTCACGGCAACCGGGCTCGTGGTGATTGCGGGCGAGATCACCACCAAAGCCTACGTTGACTTCCAGACGCTGGTGCGCGGCGTCGTGGCCTCCATCGGATATGACAATGCCGTCTACGGGTTCGACTCCAACACCTGCGCCGTCATCTCCTCCATCAACAAGCAGTCAGGCGACATCGCCCAGGGCGTGGACACCGGCGGAGCCGGCGACCAGGGCATGATGTTCGGCTATGCCTCCAATGAAACGCCTGAACTGATGCCCGCGCCCATCTCGCTCGCGCACAAACTCACTCGCCGCCTCTCTGAAGTGCGCAAGAATGGCAAGCTGCCTTATCTTCGGCCCGACGGCAAAAGCCAGGTCACGGTGGAATACGACGAGAATGGCAAACCGGCGCGCGTCGATGCAGTCGTCATCAGCAGCCAGCATGCCGAGAGCGTCAGCAACGACGAATTGCATGCGGAGATCCTGAAGCACGTCATCCAGGCGGTCCTGCCTGCGGCATGGCTCGACGAGCATACCAAGTACCACATCAATCCCACCGGCCGCTTCGTCATCGGCGGACCGATGGGCGATACCGGCCTCACCGGCCGCAAGATCATCGTCGACTCCTACGGCGGCATGGGCCGTCATGGCGGCGGCGCCTTCAGCGGCAAGGACCCGACAAAGGTCGACCGTTCCGCAGCCTACATGGCGCGCCATATCGCCAAGAACATCGTGGCTGCCAAGCTCGCCGAGAAGGCGGAAGTAGAACTCGCGTACGCCATTGGCGTGGCCGAGCCGGTCAGCGTGCTGGTCGAAACCTTTGGCACCGGCAAGGTGAGCGCCGGCCAGCTGACCGATCTCGTCCGGAAAAACTTCGCACTGACTCCCAAGGGCATCATTGAGAGCCTGAATCTTCGCCGTCCGATCTACCAGAAGACGGCGGCCTATGGCCACTTCGGCCGCACCGAGCCGGAGTTCACTTGGGAGGCGACCGACAAGGCCGCCAAACTTACCCAGCAGGCCAGTGTGACAGTAGCCGCAAAGTAAAACGGCACCCGAGCCCGCTGCACTCAAAACGGGGTCCTCGTCGAGGACCCCGGTGTTTTTTTGAGCCACCCACCTCATGAAATAGAATTCATTCGGAACCAGTCGATTCGTTTTTCCAGGGAGAGGCGATGCGTCCTCATCGAATTCTTGTGCTCTTGCTGGCCACTGCCGCAATGGCCGTCGCGCAAAGCGGTAAACCATGGGAGTACCAGGGCAAGCAGGGCCCGGTCAATTGGAGCAAGCTGGACGGCGCAAACAGGGCCTGCTCGCAAGGCCACGAGCAATCACCCATCGACATCCGCGGCGCCCACCTCGACAAGAACCTTGCGCCATTGGAATTTCATTTCATCTCCGGACCCGTAACACTGCTCAACGATGGCCGCACCATCACCGTGAACGTTGACCCCGGCAGTACGCTCGCGGCAGACGGCGTTCGCTATGAATTGAAGAACCTGAGCTTTCACCATCCAAGCGAAAACGCCGTGAAAGGCAAACTAACCGACATGGATGTCGAAATGCTCTTTCAGAGTGCGGATGGCAAAATGGCGGTGGTCGCCTCCCGAATGAGCCTCGATCTCGATCAGCCCAACGCGGCATTGGCGGCCTTGTGGGCGCACCTGCCCACGAAAGCGGATACCAGCAGCAAGATCGACGATATGATCAACCCCGCGGGATTTCTCCCGGCCGATCGCGGCTATTGGTCCTTTGAAGGATCGCTTGCGACTCCGCCCTGCACCGAGGGCGTGCGCTGGTTCGTGTTCGAAAACCCAATCACCGTCAGCCGCGATCAGCTTCGTACATTCACCAGGATTTTCGCCGTCAGCTCCCGCCCGCTACAGGACACGCACGGCCGGAAGATCGCCGCCAGCGAATAGCGCACGCCACCCCTGTTAAAACGGTTGGAATGTCAGCATAATAGCCCCGTCAGTCCGCGATACCTGCATGCCGGTCAGATCAGAGACCATGTAGTGCGCGCCTTCCAATGATTCCGCGTCGTGCGAGAAGGTCGTCGCAATCACAATGCAGCCGGCCTCCAACCCGGCCTGCACACCCGATGACGAGTCCTCAAAAACCACGCACTCGCCTGGCGCTGACTCCAGAATCCTCGCTCCCGCAAGAAACGGCTCAGGGTGCGGTTTGCCCCGGGTCACGAACTCCGCGGTCACGATCTTGTCCGGCACAGGAATTCCTGCATATTCCATGCGCGCACGCGCCAGACGTTCCGTTGCGCTCGTGACCACCGTCCAGGCATGGGCCGGCAAATCAGCGAGTAGTTTGAGCACGCCAGGCAGTACCGTCACGCCCTCGCCGTCCGCAACTTCAATCTCCTCGATCACTTTCAATTCCGCCTCGCTGTCGAGGTCGGGCCGAAGCGTGGCAACCGTCTCGATCGCCCGCCGGCCGTGCGCAATGCGCAGGGCATCGGCCGGATCGATGCCCCGAATCAAAGCGTATTTCGTCCAGCTGCGCTCCACCGAGGCAATCGAAGAAATAAGAATGCCATCCATGTCGAAAAGAACGCCCCTGCAATGAACCTGGACGGGGGAAGACGGCAGGGAACGCGTCATGTCTCTATTTTAGCGACAGCATCGGACCGCTCACTGCGCTGGTGCCCCGGCTGCCGGCTTGTTCTCTTCGAATGAAACCACGGGTGGATCTCCAAATTCGATGGATGCGGCGTCCACGGCCGATTTGCGGCCTGCACGTTGGAGTTCGTTCGAACCCAGCACTATGGCGTTCTTGCCGATGACGGCGTCGCCACTCCATCGAGTGAAACGCGAGAGCATCGTTGGTGCGGACGGAGCGGTGATCGCCCCCTGCTTCCATTCAAAATG
>DATGFX010000012.1:0-399009 GCA_035308825.1 Occallatibacter sp.
CCAACGACAAGGCTTCGTCTCCGCTTCCTGTGGCGCCACAGGAAGCGGAGACGAAGCCTTGTCGTTGGGCGTAGTTGTTGTTCCTGGCTTTTCCTGTTGGGCGAAACCCGGCGGAACTGTGGCCGCCAGTGTCAGCATGGCCGCCGCCAGGGCCCTCAACTTGCTCCCCGACTTCCCCCTTGCACGCCGCGTGGTTTGATGTTGCTCTGCAAGCACACCGGTATCGTACGAATGCATGATTCCTCTCCACGAGTTGCTGGCATGTGGGGTGCCATCTGTCAAGACGCCCAGAAAGACCCTCCGGACGCAGTTTTTCAAAGACTCCCGGGCCGATTCCCGTGTCCTGGCTCTACATGAATGCCCCTCTGAGGGCAGTACGCGCGCCAGAACCGGTTCGTTCCCTGCCCGGTCTCACGTTTCCGGTGGCCCAGCCGGAGAATTGCTGCGAAAAACTGAGTATATCGCAGCGGTTCCACCCAAATCGAACGCTCCCGCCATCCATTAACCTGTTACTACATAGATAACCGTGAGCGACTGCGCCCAACTCGCGCCCACTGCGCGCAACTGGAAACTGACCCTGGCCTACGATGGCACCGACTTCTCCGGATGGCAGATCCAGCCCGGGCAGCCCACCATCCAGGGCACGCTCCAGCTTGCTCTCGGCCGCATCACCGGCGAGTCACCACTCCCGCAAGGTTCGGGCCGCACCGATGCCGGCGTGCACGCGGTCGGCCAGGTGGCCAGTTTCGTGCTGAACGCGCCCATTCCACCCGGCAATCTGCTTCGCGCGCTCAACCGCATTCTGCCGTCATCCATTCGCGTCCGCGATGCCCAGATCGTCGACGACACATTTCACGCCCGCCACTCCGCCAAAGCCAAGACATACGAGTACCGCGTGTACCTCGAAAAATCCGCGGCCGGCACATCCAATTGCCCTCCATTCCTCGCTCGCTACGTCTATGCGTATCCGTGGCCGCTCGATGTCGACACCCTGCGCGAGTCGGCTGCCCACTTCATTGGCGAACACGACTTCCTCAGCTTCGCGGCAACGGATCCCGATCTGGCCGCACGCGAATCAGCCCCCCAGCCCGATACCGCGCCGCTCATCGCAACACCCGCACGCACCGCCGTCCGCACCATCTATTCCTCTATATGGGAACGCGAACAGATTTCCGGCGGTGAATTGTTCGTCTACCGCGTGCGTGGCAATGGATTCCTGCACCACATGGTGCGCAATCTTGTCGGCACCATGCTCGACGTCGGCCGCGGCTATCGTCGTGCGTCTGAAATCCCCGCCATGCTCGCCGCGCGTACCCGCTCCGCCGCCGGCCCGACCGCCCCCGCTTCCGGCCTCTTCCTCCATTCCGTCGAATACTGACCTGCAGCACCCCTGCTACCCTTGACTCAAGCCATGACGCTTTTTTCGCGCAGCTCGGCCTATTCCACCGTCACCGCGCTGGCCGCCCGCCGCGCCGTGCATGGCGCATTCGCCTGGCTGCACAACCATCCCCAGTTGCTCATGGACTGGCAAAAAGAACTCGTCTCCATCCCCGCGCCGCCCTTCGGCGAGCAAGCCCGCAGTGCGTGGATCTCAGAACGATTCGCCGAGGCCGGTCTCGCCAACGTCCAAACCGACTCGATCGGCAACGTTACCTGCCTGCTTCCTGCGTCGCACCTGCCTGCGGAGAGCACCGGCCCCGTGATCGTCATCTCTGCTCATCTCGATACGGTCTTCCCGGTCGATACGCCGCTGCGCCCAGCCATCACCCGCACCAACGGACACACGCGCCTTGCCGCACCCGGCGCCTGCGACAATGCCTGTGGCGTTGTCGGTCTGCTGGCTCTCGCGCACGCGCTCATCGAGGCGAAGGTCAAGCTAGCTGCCCCCGTCATCGTCCTCGCTAATGTGGGCGAAGAGGGAGAAGGCGATTTGCGCGGCGTCCGCCACTTCTACGGCGCCGGCGCATTTGCTTCGCGCGTCGCCGCTCACATCGTCCTCGATGGAGCGGGCGCGGATTCCGCCGTGACCCAGGCGCTCGGCAGCCGGCGCTTTCAGGTCACCATCAACGGCCCTGGCGGACACAGCTTTACCGATGCAGGCACGCCAAATCCCATCGCCGCTCTCGCCGAGGCTCTCTCCAAGCTCTCGCAAACGCCGCTGCCCGAAGATCCGCGCACCACCATGAATTACGGAACCATCCAGGGCGGCACCAGCGTCAACTCCGTTCCTGAGAGCGCCAGCGCCTCCATCGACTTTCGCTCTACCAATTCCTCTGAGCTGACACGCCTCGAAGACGCGCTGCGTCACGCCGTCGAAGAAGCTGTCAAGCAATCGAATCTCGTTTCCGGTTTGATTCACCTGCGCAGCCGCGGCCCGCTCACCTTCGTCATCGAAAAAATCGGCGACCGCCCCGCTGCGCTGCTTCCCGCCGAGTCTCCGATTCTCGAAGCCCTTCGCGCCGTCGACCGTCATCTCGGCCTGCGCACTGATCTGCGCCTCGGCTCAACCGACGCCAATCTTCCCATTTCACTCGGCATTCCTTCGCTGTCTCTCGGCGCAGGCGGCGAAGGTTCCGGCGCGCACACCCTCGCCGAGTGGTACAGCGATCACGACCGCGAAACCGGACTCCGTCGCGTCCTGCTCCTCACGCTCGCCATGACTGAGTGGGCCGCCGAGCAATAACCGCGTCTGCTACACTCCGCGCATGCGCAACCTGGCCGCGCTTCTCTTCACTTTTTTCACCGTATCTCTCTTGACTGCCCAATCCGCAACCCGGAAAACGCCGCATCGCAACCCCGCGCCGGAATCCTCGAAGAAAGCCGACCTCATCTACTTCGACGGCATCATCTACACCGGCGAAGGCTTCGCGGAAGACAAGCCGCGCGTCGTCGAGGCCATGGCCATCGCCGACGGCAAAATCATCGCGGTCGGCACGAACGACCAAGTCACGCGCTACGGAGGGTCGCACACCACCCTGCGCGACCTCAACGCCTCCGGCACGCGCACCTTCATCTTTCCAGGATTCAACGACGCCCATGCGCACCTCGGCAGCGCCGGAGAAACCAAGCTCAACGTCGACCTGACCGGCACAACTTCGCTCGACGACATGCTCGCGAAGATCAAGTCGTTCGCCGATGCAGCGCCCGCCGGCCACTGGCTTGTCGGCGGCAACTGGGATCACACCCTCTGGAAGAACAAGGTTCTTCCCACGCGCCAGGATCTTGACAAGGTCACGGGCGATCATCCTGCGTTTCTCGATCGCATCGACGGCCATATCGCCATCGCGAATAGCGCTGCACTCAAAGCCGCAGGCATTACCGGCAGCACCAGGCCTCCGCAGGGCGGCGCCATCGATCTCGATGCAAGCGGCCAGCCTACCGGTATCCTCCGCGAATCCGCCCAGGAACTCGTTGAGAAAGTGATCCCTCCGCCGACGCACGCCGAGCGTCTCAAGGGTGATGAACTCGCCATCGACGATGCCGTCGCCCACGGCGTCACCAGTGTGCAGGACTTCAGCGACTGGCAGGATTTTCTCGTCTTCGAAGAATTGGAAAAAGAAGGCAGGCTGGAAGCGCGCATCACTGAGTGGCTCCCCTTCAAGGACCCGCTGCCCGAGTTGATCAAGATGCGCGCGCACCACGATCTCCACGACCCGATGCTCCACACCGGTTTTCTCAAAGGCTTCATGGATGGCTCCCTCGGCTCGCGCACCGCCGCGATGAAGCAGCCCTACACCGATGATCCCGGCAACATCGGCCTGCCACAGTACACACAAGCGCAGTTGAACAGGATGGCCGTCGAGCGCGCGAAGGCCGGATTCCAGCTAGGGTTCCACGCTATTGGCGACAAGGCCACCGAGATGGCCCTCGACGCATATTCGCAACCCGGCGTCTCCCGTGTCGCGCGCAATCGCATCGAGCACGCGCAGGTCGTCGATCCCGCCGACATCCCCCGCTTCAAGCGTCTCGGCGTCATCGCCTCCATGCAGCCATGCCACCTGCTCACCGACATGAACTGGGCCGAAGCCCGCCTCGGGCCAAAACGTGCCGCCTATTCCTACGCCTGGAAAGCATTCCTCGATGCCGGCGTGCCGCTCGCTTTCGGCACCGATTATCCTGTCGAGCCCATCACGCCCTTCCGCGGCATCTACGCCGCCATCACCCGCAGCAACGAATACGGCACCAAAACCTACTTCCCTGCGAACAAACTCACGCGCGGCCAGGCGCTCTCCGCCTACACGGAGGGCTCCGCCTACGCCGAATTCGCCGAAAAGCACAAAGGCAAGCTTGTGCCCGGCTACGACGCCGACTTCATCCTCATCGATCGCGATCTCTTCAAGGTCGCGCCACAAGGCATACTCGACACGCGCGTACTCAAGACCTTCGTCGCCGGAAAGGAATCCTACTCGGCAACGCCGAATAACGAATGAGTCGCGCCGCCATCGCTTCCCATCGAATTAGGTGCAGCGCAAATTCTTTCCGATCCCATCGGGACCTCCGCAAGTGCGAACTGTGCGCTTAGGATCCTCAAGACCCCATGAAACTGCGCGCCTACATCCTGATGCTGCTCGTCGTCGCCGTCTGGGGATCGACATTCGTCCTTGTGAAGGGCGCGCTCGATGACGCCACGCCCGCCGCCTTCAACCTCGTGCGCATGACGCTCGCTTTCGCTCTGCTCGCCGTCGCCTACCATCGTTCCTGGCGCAGCATCCGCAAGAGCGACATCGCTTCCGGCGCCGTCGTCGGCTTCTTTCTCGCCTCCGGATATCAATTCCAAACCCTCGGCCTCGCCCGCACCACCCCCTCCAAATCAGCTTTCATTACCGGGCTTCTCGTCGTGCTCGTCCCGCTCTTCTTCGCGATTCCGGCTCTGCGTCCTCCCGGTGCTCATCCGCCGCGCTGGAACGCATTCACCGGCGCCGCTCTTGGCTTTGTCGGCATCGTCCTCCTCACTTCCCCCGCTTCATCTCATTCCGATGGACTGCGCAGCCTGATCCCCAATTTTTCTTCCATGAACTTCGGCGACGTCCTCACCTTCGGCTGCGCCGTGGGATTCGCTCTGCACTGCATCGCGCTCAGCCACGCGTCGCCGCGCATCGCGTTTCAGCCGCTCGCCCTTCTCCAGGTCGGCTTCTGCACCCTCTTCATGGCCGCGAGCCTTCCCTTCGTCGAGCATCCCCACGTCAGCTGGACGCCGCGCCTCATCACCGCCCTCGCCATCGCCGCCGGCCTCGCCACGGCAGCAGCCTTCTCCATTCAAAGCTGGGCTCAGTCCATCCTGCCGCCCACGCACATGGCGCTTGTCCTCACCATGGAACCCGTCTTCGCATGGCTTACCGCATTTCTCTTCACCGGCGAACGCCTCGGCCTGCTCCCAGCCATCGGAGCCCTCATGATTCTCGGCGGGATCACCCTCACTGAGGCCATCCCGCAGCCGCACGTCTCCACGGCACACGAAGCCTGAATCGCGGGCTCAACCCGGCACAACTGTCTACAAATTCGCCTTGAGAAAAAGAATGGCGGCCCCGCGTCACGCGAAGCCGCCTCATTCAGAAAACGCCGCCCGGCAGTCGGCAGTTAGTCGGTAAACTCGCCTGCCGCTGGCCGGAACGGCTTTCCGGCAACCGAGCCCTTCGAACTCCAGATCTTCACCACCGGAACGCTCTTCTTGTGCATCTCGTTCCAGCATTTCCACACGCGCTCGCCATCCGATCCTTGAATCGGCAGCACATTGAAACCGAAGAAGCAGAGGTTCGCCAGGCCGAAGGTCGGATTCCAGTGCCATGCCGCGAGCAGCGCCAGATTGAGCAGCGGTCCGGCCAGCGAAACAATGATGTTCCGGCTCGGCGATCCCGCTTCGCGCACCGTGTACATTCCCTTCAGGCTCACCCCAAGCCCCTGAACCCTGAGGCCCACCAGCCGCGCAGCAATCATGTGCGCGGCCTCATGCAGTGTCATGGCCAGCAACCCCAGGAACAATCCCTGAAAAATCGGCATAAACCACGCAAGACCCAGACCCTGCATTCTGACCTCCTCTTACACTGCTTAGATGCATCCAACTACAACTTCGGATACGTTGACAATCTGGATTAAAGTTCCCTTCATTTTTTGACTCAGGTTCAGTGCAATTCCGAAACTTTTGATATTCCGTTCAAATTTGGGAAACCTGCGGGAAATATTTCCCGCCCTTAGAAACGCAATTCGTCACGTTTCGAGTCACCCTTGCGCCGGTCCGCACCTCTTTTGCGACTCTTGCCCCTGATCTACGTCTATATGCCTGAGGTCGAAGCCTTCGCGTCAGCCTGTTCGGCCCCGGCAAAACACTTGGTGCTGCGTGATTTGGGTGCAACCTCAGTCCTCAGCACGGGAATCCAAACAATCCGAACGGCCGCAACCGCCGCTGTCTATACTGTGTGAAGGTGCAATGAACGTTACCGGCCACGCGGCTGGCTATCCGAGGTTATCGAATCGCATGAAATCGCTCTTTGAACGGCTGCGTGCGCGCCGTCTTGTCTCAGCATTTGTGGTGCTTGCCACGCTTTCGGCTGCCATTGTTGCCGGTTCCTATGCCGCCCATGGAGTTCGCGGGCAGGAGACCCAGAACAGCAGCGCCGATGCCACCCCCTTGAAGGTGGTCAGTAGCGCTTCAGTCGCTCCCAATGAGTTTGTGAAGATCGCCAAAGCCGTCGGGCCCGCGGTCGTCAATATCAATACAGAAACGCTCCCCAAGCAATCGAACAACAACCGGCGCCGCATGCCGCGCAACATGCAGCCCTTCCAGCAGGGTCCACAGCAAGGTCCCGATGGTGGCGGCGGCGACGATGACCAGCAGCCTCAGCAGCCGCAACAAGGTCCCGATAACAATTTCCAGGATTTCTTCAATCACTTCTTCGGCGGCCAGATCCCCGACCAGGGCGATGACGGCGGCAGCGTGCAGGAGTCCCTCGGCTCCGGCTTTATCGTCGATTCCAAGGGCTACATCATCACCAACGACCACGTCATCGAGAAGGCCGACAAGATCTACGTCAAGCTTTCCACCGATCCGGATACGCAGGACCTCGGCCGCCCCGCCCGCGTAATCGGCGTCGACAAGGCCACGGACCTTGCCGTCATCAAAATCGACACCAACTCCGCCTTACCCGTCGTCAAACTCGGCAACTCCGATGAAGCGCAGGTGGGAGATTGGGTCGAAGCCATCGGCAGCCCCTTTGCCCTCGCGCAAACCGTGACCGCCGGCATCATCTCCGCGAAGAACCGGACCCTCGACCAGGGAGCTCCCGGCCAGTTCCAGCACTTCATTCAGACTGACGCGGCCATCAATCCCGGCAACTCCGGCGGTCCGCTGCTCGACATGAATGGCAACGTGATCGGCGTCAACACCGCCATCTACACCCAGTCGGCCGGCTACCAGGGCATCGGATTCGCCATGCCCTCCAACACCGTCGCCTCGGTCTATAACGACCTCGTCAGCCCCAGCCACAAAGTGGTTCGCGGCTCCATCGGCATCCAGTTCCGCGAAGGTCTTTCCGGCGCTGTCAACCGCGTTTACGGATTCAAGAACGGCGTGCTCGTGCAGGAAGTCCAGCCCGGCGGCCCGGCCGACAAGGCAGGCCTCAAGCCCGGCGACATCATCACCAGCGTCGACGGCCGTTCCATCAAGGATGGTGAAGACCTGGTCAATGAAATTGCCAGCCGCCATCCCGGATCGTCCCTGCGCCTCGGCTACATGCGCGATGGCAAGCAGAACGACACCACCGTCACCGTCGGCGATCGCGACAAGGTGTTCGCAAGCCTGAACAATCCGCAGAACAACAACGAGCAGCCGGAGCAGGGCGACGCAGGCGAGGGCAAGCTCGGCATCGTGGTCCGCGAAGCCTCGCAGAACACCATCTCGAAGCTGCATGTCTCGGGCATGGTGATTCAGTCTGTCCGCACCGGCTCCTTTGCCGATCTCTCCGGACTCGAGCCCGGCCTCGTGATCACCCACATCAACAAGCAGCCCACCGGCACCAAGGAACAGTACGACGCGGTCGTGAACAAGCTCAAAACTGGCGATGACGTGGTCTTTGAAGTCATGGATCCACGCCATCCCGAGGCAGGAATCAATTACATAGGCGGAACGTTACAGTAACGGAACTCCTGATGAACCGGGGGTTTCCAGCGAAACTCCCGGAAGAAAGACAAGGCACAAGGCCCGCGCAGAAACCAGGCAAAGGGCCGAAAGCCGCTGAATCGGCACGTGACCTCCAGGCTTACCGGAGTAATCGGGTCTCTTTTGCGGCGAAACGTGTTTTGTTGGCAAGAACCCGGTCCCTCAAGTAGCATGAGGCATTCATCCTTTTACCGCCCGGGGACAATTTACTCGATGAGGTGTTCCAGCATGCTTTCATTCCGAGCAGGTCTGGCCATTCTTTTATCCACGGCGATCATCGCGTTACCGGCCTTCGCGACAACGACCACTGCGCACGCGCATCGCTCCTCGACCAGTTCGCATTCGCACCGCCTGCGTCATAAAGCGGTCAAGTCCCATCGCATTCATGGCCAGCAGATCATCGACTCCGCGCGTGCCACGGAGATTCAGCAGGCGTTGATTCGCGAGCATTATCTCAGCGGGGAGCCGACCGGCAAGTGGGACGCCGAGACCCAGGCCGCGATGCAGAAATATCAGTCCGACCAGGGCTGGCAAACCAGGCTGATGCCCGACTCGCGCGCCCTGAAGAAACTCGGTCTCGGCCCCGACTACTCCGAAGCGATCAATGCGAAGACGTCCACCTTCGCCGATCCGACACCGTCGAGTTCGATACCGGCGGGTCAGGCAGCCGGCTTCGCCGCCGCCTCCGGCACGAATCAATAAGCACTCGCGATTGCGACGCAAAAAGAGCCGCCCCTCGAGGCGGCTCTTCTATTTCTGTGTCCAGAGCGAAGCGGCTTGTCGGCGTTCCCTAACCGAGGGCTTTGTAACAAGGGCCCGGCTTCAGTAGGGCCATAGACCAGCCAGAAATTTGTTTTGAAGGGGACGGGCTTCAGCCCGTACATTCAGCCGAGTCGAACAAGGGCTTCAGCCCCTGAGGGATGTTCTTCCTTCGGGTGGGAAACAAGATCCTCGCCCCTGGGCCCGTGCCATCCCCTAGAAGTGCATCGGCGGAATCCCCTGCAAGAGAAACTCGTACCGCGCGCGCACCGTCGACGGGCCCGCCGTGATCGGGTCGTTCAGGTGGATCAGCGCGTGATCCGTGCAGTACTTTGGCCACTCCGGCAGTCCGTTCCCGTTCGGATCGCCGGTCTTCGCGAAGTTCGTCCAGTACGTCATCACTTCATCGCTCAGCTTCCAGTCCTCGGGCCGCCACACCGCGCCGGGTCGTGTCGCCAACGTCCCGAACACGTACTCGATATCGTCCGAGTGAAACGCAAACGTGCCGGGATGAAACTTGCTGGGCGGCGCTGCCAGCTCAAAGTGATAGCGGTACACCGGCGCATCGCCCGTCTTGCACTGCGCCTCGATCCACTTCCACGTTCCGAATGCGATGAACGAATCGCTGCCATAGTCAATGGCCGAGCGCAGCGCCTGCGCGTCCGTGTCGCCCGGATACAGCTTCAGGAACTCCGCGGCGCGCTCCTTGAACAGCGAATCGGCCATGCCCTTCCACTGCGCCACCGTCATACCCCGCATCGCGAAGAAGCTGCCTTCATCCGCATTCCATCCAGCCAGCAGCGGAATATGCGCCTGGCTCCCGACGGCATACGTTTCCGGCACCGGTTCGGTCAGGAACTTGCCATCCACATCCGGCGGAAATCCTTCTCTCTGTTTTTTCGCCGCGTCGAGAATCTGGTCGGTCGACATCGCGCGCAGATCCGCGAGCGACTTCGCACCCGCCCCGGTCATCCAGTCATCGCCCATCTTCTCGCGATCCGCCACGGCCTCCCCGCCCAGCGTGATCCCGCTCGGGAATGCCGCTCCGCTCTCGCCAATGCCCTTCTGAAACAGTCCCTGCGCCATCGGCGAAGCCATCAGCGTGCTCACCGCAAACGATCCCGCGCTCTCGCCGAAAATCGTCACGTTGCCCGGATCGCCGCCGAAATCCTGGATGTTGTCCTTGACCCAGTGGAGCGCCGCTACCATGTCCATCATCCCGTAGTTTCCGGCCGATCCGTCGCCTTCCTTCGCCAGATCCGTCGTCACCAGGAAACCGAACACGCCCAGCCGGTAATTAATCGTCACCAGCACCACGCCTTTCAGCGGCAGAAAGTCGCCGTTGTGCCGCGGCTCCGAGCTCGCACCGCCCGAGTATCCTCCGCCATGAATCCAGAACATCACCGGCAGCTTGCTTTTGTCGGTCGCATTGGGCGGCGCATACACATTCAGATAAAGGCAGTCCTCGTTTGGCGCGCTGTCTTGAAAAATCATGTCGTCGAACACATGCAGCTGCGCGCAGTGCGCCGCAAACTGCGTCGCATCGCGCGTGCCCTTCCACTTCGCGGCCGGCATCGGCGCCCGCCAGCGCAAATTGCCCACCGGCGGCGCGGCATATGGAATCCCAAGAAACGCCTTTACCTTGCCATCGTTGATTGTCTTGCCATGAAGCTTGCCCTTCTCCGTTTTCACAGTCAACGAATCGCCATACGCACTGCCCGAAGCGGCCAGCATCCATCCCATTGCAGCCAAGGCACAAAAAGCCCGTACAGAAATCATGAAAAATCCTCCGCGCAACACCTTATCAGGACGAACCTCGGTTGCGCCGGTATCCCAAGGCCGACTCCCGATCTGGCACGCGCGGATGCACGGTCCGCTGCGCTATCATCCTTGCGATGGGACGCAAGGAAGCTCTTTTTATCCTCGCTTTGCTGCTCTGCGCCGGCTCCCTGTTCCCGATTCCCTATCTCGCCTCGCCCGAGTGGGTTGTTACTGTCGTTGACGAATCAGGAAAACCCCTCCGGGGCATGCTGGTGCGGCTCGATTACGAAAACTACTCGGTCGAGGACACGTCGCACGAGCAAGACCTCACGACCGACGCGGCCGGAAAAGTCACCTTCCCGCCTCACCGTCTCGCCGCAACCACTCTCGCGCGCTTCTACTACACGGCGCGCGACCTGACCGCTTTGGCCCACGCATCCTTCGGACCCAATGCCTACGTCAATGCTTTCGGCCGCGGTCTGCAGGGCGAGGCCGAATCCGCCGGCGTCACAACCTTCTGGACAGGACATCCCGACCGCATGGAATCCACCATCACCGCGAAGCGCCAGAAGAACTGATCCTCACACCATCTCCGTCCGCAGCAAATCCGCCACCGTCTCGCGCCGCCGAATCAACCGCGCCTGCGTGCCCTCCACCAGCACCTCCGCCGCGCGCGGCCGCGTGTTGTAATTCGAGCTCTGCGCCATCCCGTATGCTCCCGCATCGAGAAGCGCCACCAGGTCGCCTGCCTCTACCGGCTCGAGGTTACGGTCGCGCGCAAAAAAATCTCCCGTCTCGCACACCGGGCCGACCACGTCCACTACACGAGCCCGCCCGCCGCGGCGCCGCACCGGCACAATCTCGTGGTGCGCCTGGTAAAGCGCCGGACGGATCAGGTCGTTCATCGCAGCATCCGTGATCACGAACGTCTTTTTCCCGTTGCGCTTCACCTGCAGCACCCGCGCCACCAGCGCGCCCGCCTGCGCCACAAGAAATCGTCCCGGCTCCAGCAACAGCCGCCCCGCAAATCCCTCCAGCGCCGCATTCACGGCCGCCGCATACTCTTTCACCTTCGCTTCGGGATCAAAGCCCGCATCGTGATAATCGATGCCCAGACCCCCGCCCGCGTCCACTGACTCGAGCGCGATGCCCTCTTTCGCCACCTGCTCGACAAGCCGCATCACGCGCTCCATCGCGGCTCCAAACGGGCGTGCGGAACGAATCTGCGATCCGATGTGGACGCTGATCCCATGCGGCTCGAGCCACCGGCTTTTCGCCGCTCGGCGATAGAGCCGCAATGCCTCACGAATATCGATGCCGAATTTATGCTCGCGCAGTCCCGTCGAAATGTACGGATGCGTCTCGGCAAACACGTCCGGATTCACGCGCAGCGCGAAGCGCGCCTTCTTCTTCTGCTTCGCCGCTCTCGCCGCCAGCAGTTCAAGCTCCGCCTCGCTCTCCACATTGAATTCGAGAATCTCCGCTTGCAGCCCGCGATCGATCTCCGCCGCCGTCTTTCCCACGCCCGAAAACACCACGCGCCCCACGGCCTCCGGAGCCGCCCGCAACACGCGCTCGAGTTCGCCGCCCGACACGATGTCGAATCCCGCGCCGCGGTCCGCGAGCAGCTTCAAAATTGAGAGCGATGAATTCGCTTTCACCGCATAGCAAACCAGGGCTTCGCGTCCCGCAAACGCCTGCTGAAACATCTTCAGCCGATCCGCGATCTGGTCGCCCGCGTAAACATAAAGCGGCGTGCCAAACTCGCGCGCCAGCTTCTCAAGCGAGAGAGGGCCGCAACAAAGAATGTGCTTCTCGGAATAAGCAAACGGCCGCGACGATGCCATCAAAGGTTTTTTCAAATCACGTATCCGAAAAATCAGAACTGTCATCCTGAAGCGGAGCGGTTTTTGGGAACCGCGCGACGGAGTCGCACGGTCGAGCGGAACGATGGATCTGCATTTTCCCCGACAGATATGGCCGTTCTCTCTTGAGCCTATCGCACCCGGCTCGCCGCACCCGCGTCACGCGGCAAACTGCTTCAGCCACTCACCAAGCCATCCCGCCACGCGCTCCGGCTGCTCGTAGGCCGCAAAATGTCCGCCATCCATCAGCGCGTGAAATTCGCATCCGCCGGGAGCCGCCTTGTACGCTTCCATCTCCGCAGGCGAAGTCGTCGGATCCTCGCCGCCCGCAATCGCCAGTACCGGCACCGTGATCGTCGCGACTGTCGGCACGGAATCCGGCCGCGTTCCCAATCCCGCCTGCACCGCTACAACGCCCTCCACGGTCGGCGTCATGAAGGCGCGCACCTCCTTCACGGTCTCAGGCCGCTTCGCTCGGGCGCTTGCACTCACCAGCGACTGCGCGCTCCCATCGAAAAATCCTGCCGTTCCTTCCCTTCGCACTTTGGCGATGTTCTCCGCGCGCTTTGCCAGGTTGGCCTCCGCATCCGGCTGCGGCTTCGAGCACACCAGCGCGATCCCGCCCATGCGACCGGGCGCTCTCCTCCACAAATCCATCATCACGTAGCCGCCAATCGAGCAGCCGGCAAACACCGCTCGTTCGATCTCCAGCGCGTCCAGAATTCCGAGCACATCCGCCGCGTACTGGCTCATCTCGAGCACCGGCGCATCCGGCACGCGCACAAACCCGCCCACCGGCAGGCACTCGCCGAGTTCCGACCGTCCATGTCCGCGCAGATCGACCAAAATCGCGCGGATCCCCGTCAGCCGCTCCGCGACAGGAAGCCAATAACGATGATCGAGAGGTGTGGGGTGAAGAAAAACAACCGGCTGCCCGGTTCCGAATTCATGAAAACTCTGCGTCTCGTGCCGTCGCTCCATACCCCTACGACGATACGCCGCCCGGTCCAGCCGGGGGATACGCGCCCGGACCCGGCGGAGGATACATCCCCGAACCCGGTGGAGGATACATGCCCGGCATCGGATATGGCTCCTCGGGAATGCCGATCCATCCAGCCAGATAGGCCACCGCAACCAGCCCGCCTGAGCAGAACAGGCCGATCACCGTCAGCACGCGTACCAGCGCCACATCCCAGCCATACGTCTGCGCCACGCCAATGCACACGCCCGCGATCATACGGCCCATGATCGGCCGAAACAGCTGCCGTCCAGGCATCGGAGCTGTGCCCGCGACCACCGATCCACAGCGCGAACAGAACCGCGCGCCGGCCGGTAATGCCCCTCCGCATTGATGGCAATAAAACGACATCGGTGGGCCTCCCTTGCGACCACTCCAATTACCCACACTATACGAAACCCCACCCCCACTGGTTCCCTGTCGCAGAAGTCATGGACCCTGGATCCATGCCCGCGACGGCGAAACGGCTTTCCTCAGCCCTCCAAAGCCGGACTGATGCCGGGTCTAGTTGCCCTTATAAGGACTCTTCAGATACTTCTTCGCCGCATCCGCTCTCGAAGTATTCGGGCCCGCCGCAATCGCCGCCTGATAATCCTTAACCGCCAGCTGTCTCTGCTGGTTCACATCGCGACACTGTCCTGCCGCCACCAGCGACCGAATCTTCAACTCCGCTCCGACCCCCGGAGCACCCGCCGCTTCCTCGTATGCCTGCCCCGCCGCGGCATAGTGGCGCTGTCCGCGCAGCGCTTCCCCCAATCCAAAATCCGCCAGTTCCAGCCGCGCCTCAGGAAAGTACCCCGGCTTCGCGTGATCAGCCAGCACCTGCCGATAGCTTTCCACCGCGGTCATGCCCTGTCCGGCATCTTTGCGCAGGTTCGCCTCCTCCAGCCGAAACAGAAAATCATGCGGATACTGTTTGATCAGCCCCTGCACCACCTGGATTGCATCGTTGTACTTGGCTTCGCGCCGCAAAAACAGCGCCATCGCCGTCCGCGCTTCCACGCTCGTGATCACGCCGCGATTCCCATCGTCGGTCAGCATCTGCAGCCCGCGGCTCTTCGATCCCGTGATTCCCGCAAACCCGATCATGATTTTGAACGGCCACGGCAGCGCGCCCACCACATACTCGTACACGCCTGTCACCAGCTTCGCGTCCACATACTGCGGATCGATCTGCAGCACCTTGGCCGCATCGTCCTTCGCCTTGGTCGCCAGCCGGAACCCCGCGCCGAATCCCCGCTCCACCATCGCCACGTACGTGCATCGCAGGCTCCTTGTCCACCCCCGAGCGAACAGCGCATCCACGTCGTTGGGATTCTTTGCCACCCGCGCGTCCGCTTCCTTTACCGCCTCATCGGCCAGCGCAAAAATGCGGTCCCGCGCTTTCGGATCCTCTTCGGTCGCATGGCGCCCGGTCAAAAACCCGTCGTTCGCATAGAACGTCGTGTCCAGCAGATCGAGCCGGTACAACTCCTGGAACACCTCGGCATTCAGCAGCAGTGCCGTCGCCTGCGGGTCCCCGGGATGCTCGGCGCGGACCCGCTCGAAGCGCTCGATCGCGCCGCGATAATCGAGGTTGTAGTAGTGGGCGTAGGCCTCGCGCACCAGCGGATCGCGATTCAGCACGTTGGTGTGTACGTCGACAGCCCATGCGCTTGCGGCAAACAGAATCAGCCAAAGCCCCGACGCTCCTCGACCCATCCGCGCTCGTCCCAACTTCAACCGGCCCACCCTTCTCCCCTCAAAAATTCTACGGCACCCCAAAAGGAATCCTGCCGCCTCTCCCGTTATCCCCAATTAGAGAGCCTTTGCTGATCTCCGGTTCCCCTCGAACACGGCACGACTGCGCGCTCGACCCATCCGGACATTGGCACGGCAAAGGGACACCAATGAACCGCATCGAGTTGCTTGAACTGCTCATCAATCAGGCCCAATTCAACGGATTCGAGTTCCGCCGCTGGTTCCAATCGCAGATCCGCCCCGCCTGGCCCGGCATGGAAAGCGCGCTCGAACTGCTCGCCGATGAAGGCCGCTACTTCAGCCTTTTGTTCTCTCACGAGTTCGCCCACTGCTTTTGGCGGTCGGGCGCGCTCATCAGCTTCAGCGTCCCCTCCATCACCTACCCGCGCGTCAACAGCCGCGGCGAAGTGGTGCAGGTGACGCGGAAGCCCTTCACCCGCAGAACCGTCAAGCCCGATGTCTGGAGATACCATCTCCGCCAGATGGCCATCTCCGACGACCCGGTGCTCTACCTCTGCCGCTTCCTGCCCGCCCACATCCAGGCCAGGATGAATCTGTCTCCGGACCTCGAACGCGCGCACGCCTGAATCTCGATCCAGCCAATCCGGCGGAGAGGCTCCGCCGATCGGCTGGGTCTATAGACTCGTCGATTTACACGGCGTCGCGGTCCGAAATACTCTACGATTCGAGCATGGCCACTCGTGTTCAGTCCGATCCTCGCGCCGCCCTGCACACGTCCGATCCGCTTGCCGCCCCCCGAGATCGCCTCATCGTCGCCCTCGACGTGCCCGGCGCCGGCGAAGCGAAAGAACTCATCGACCGGCTCGAAAATCGATGCCGGTGGTTCAAGGTCGGCCTCGAGCTCTTCATCGCCGCGGGCCCCAAGATTGTCGAGATGCTGACCAGTCGCGGCTACTCCGTCTTCCTCGACCTCAAGCTCCACGACATCCCCAATACCGTCGCCGGTGCGGTGCGTTCCGCTGCCGCACTCGGTGCGCGCATGCTTACCGTGCACGCTTCGGGCGGCCCGGCCATGCTCGCTGCCGCCCGCAACGCGCTTGAGGGCATCTCCGATCCGCCTGATCTTCTCGCCGTCACCGTCCTCACCAGCATGGACGCGGAACAGACCCGCGCCACCGGCCTCGACCGCTCGCCCGCCGACCAGGTCGCGCTGCTCGCTCGCATGGGCCTCACAGCGGGCATCCGCGGATTCGTGTGCTCGCCGCAGGAGGTCGCCGCTCTGCGCGCGCTCACCGGCCCCGCAGGCGTGCTCGTGATTCCCGGCATTCGCCCCGCCGACGCCGCAGCTGGAGATCAGAAGCGCACGGCCACTCCCGCCGAAGCATTGAAGCACGGCGCCAGCTACCTAGTCGTCGGCCGCCCCATCACTCAGGCTTCCGACCCTGCCCGCGCCGCCGACTCCATCCTCCGCGAGATGTCCTCCGCGCTCTAGCCTGTCACCCTCGGCGCAGGTCTTCGCTCGCGGAGCGGAGCGATTCTGGCGCCCGGTAGAATCCCCACTGAAATCTCTTTCAATGGACTCAAACGGACTCAAACACTCCGATTGACTCAAACCCAAATCCGTCCTACGCTCTTCTCAGGCCGATCCCCTTTCACTGCATCGAGAAAGCCCATCTTCCGGATGGGCTTTTTCAAATTGCCTCCGCAACCTCCTCAACCCCGGTCAAATCCGCCCCAAATCCCGTGTCAAACTTGTTCTTTCCACAATGCACGCCTCGACTTTCCCTTTTTCTTCGCCTATGCTCGCTTCATGTTTGTGCTCCCCACAAACCGCAAGATCTTCGTGGTCACCTGCAAGCGCTGCCGCCGCGATATCCCCGCCCGTGTCTCGGTCTTTCCCCTTCAATCCCTCATCGTGGACTGCCCGCTCTGCGGAGAGAAGCGCCGCTACGTTCCCTCCGAAGTTTTCCTCGGCAAGCCTGATCACCTCATCGTCCACCAGGCCCGCGCTCCACAATGAGTCCCCAATAAGAAAGGCCCGGCAAATTGCCGAGCCATCTTGGTTCCACTTCTTGCTGTTTTGCTTAGAGTTTCTCGTAGAAATCGCAGGTAGAGCACGAGATATATACGCCGCCAGGAACGCCCCGCTCGCGGTCCTTCACGCGCTTCACAATCCGCGTCGGCTTGTTGCACTTCGGGCAATCCGTGGATTTCGTCGTGTCCATCACCTTCTTGCGATCGCCTGTCTTGGCTATTTTGGCCATGGTGTTTCTCCTTGATAAGTTGTCTCGGCTCGCGCACGCAACACGGCGTGCGGCTTCAACGGCGCGGTGAGCTCCGCTTTCTTCCCTGCTTGATCTTCAGGCTGTGAAAAGGTGAGCGCGACTCGCTTTCTTCCAGTTTATACGAATCGCGCCTACTGCGGCTGATCCTGATCCTGGCTCTGCGCAGGCTGCTGGCTCGGCTTATTCTGCGCTGATTTGTCTGGCGCGGTTTTGTCCTGCACCGTCTGCTTCGACCCGTCCGGCTGCTGCGATCCTTGCGTCGCCTGCCCGGGCTGAGCGTTTCCCTCCGTCTTTCCCGCATCCGGCTTTACTGTTCCAGCGGTCACCCCGTCCGTCGAGTCCGTGTCATCCGGCTTCTGCGTCGGGAAATGCACCGGCTTCATCACGCCGACGCGGGAATCCTTGTTTGTGTCCACCGGCAACTGTTCCCCCGGATTCCTCAAACTCGGTGGAGCGGCGGGCGCCTGCTTATCCGGATCCCGCTGCACATCGCCCATCTGTACGTTGTGCGCGGTGGTCTCGGGCTCCAGTGCGGTGCCGTCGGTCCGCATCAGGCCCTCCACTTCATCCTTCTCAAAGACCTGCACAGGCTTCCCCACTGCCGCAATTTCTACGCGGATCACGCGGTTGCCGTTGATCCTCACAAAATCAACGTCCTGGGGCGGCTTGCCGTAAATCCAGATCTCCACCGGCATCTGCCCTTCCATCTCGCGCATCTTGCGCTCCGGACGGCCCATGGCAAACAGCACCATGTCCGTGCTCATTCCAACCAGCACGTGGTGGTCGAGGATCGCCGCTTTCAACTGCGGCGGTAGCGTGTCGGTGAATGCCTGAATCGGCGTCTTCACTTCAAACGCGATCAGCGGAGCCAGCAGCGACTCCACCTGCTTCCCCGTCATCTCCGGAACGCCATGCGGGAACGTCAGCGTCAACCGCGCGCCCATCGGACCGCCCTGCGGATCATCCTGCACCACTGGGCTCGTCATGGGCCCAGCTCCTATCTCGATGTGCCGCAGGAATCGATGCTTTGCATCCGGCCCGCCATTGATCTGGAACACGATGTTCTTCTTGTCGATCTTCACATCGCTCAAGACCAGCCGGTCGCCGGGCTTTGCGCACAGCCCATTGGTTGTCACCATGCTCAGGTAGTCTTCACCCGCGGGGCTCATCTCCCCGTTCGCCACCAGGGTCAGCCCCTTGTGCCCGCGCGGAAACGGACGCATCGCGAATCCCTGGTCGGCCTCGAGAAACCGCTCCAGCTCCAGGCGCGTCTTTTCATTCAACGGCTGCTGCGCAAGGTCAATCTTGGTTGGCGTGATCTGCTGGAAGCGCCGATCCACGCTGGCAGCTGATTTGCCGCTCGACCCGATAATGTTTCCGTTCTTGTCGATCGTGATCTGCGCCTGGGCCATTCCGGCCCAGCCCAGCAAGCCGATCGCAACCCCCAGCACCGCCGCGCCAAACCGAGGCCGGCAACCCATTCCATGCTTCCGTTTCTGTTCGAGGCCCCTGACCCGGCGAGCAATCGACCTATTCATGGGATCCTCCCCATGGCAGCTATGCGTTGAGCAAACGATAGTTCCGTTGTGGTAGAAAGGTCAACCCGGTCAGGTCGAGGAGGGAAAAACCGGTTATGCGGGACGCTGTTGCGGATCGGCCGGACGATCCTCTCTGCTCTCTGCGTTGGATGCCGCCTGCTCGCTTGCGGAGGCTGGCAAAATCTGTACGAGCGCCGGAGCCGCGGGCTCCGTCTGCCCCATTGCCGCCTCATGTTGCGCCCGTGCCGCCGCGTCCAGGTCCACCGGGACACCCCCCGGCTCGAAGACCGGCACGTTGTAGCGAAAATCCAGCTCCCGCGTCGCGCGGTACACCACCGGCCATGCCACCAGCCACAGCAGAAAGGCCATCCAGCTTCCATCCAGGCCGTAGCCGCCGCCCGTAAACCAGAAGCTGCCCATCGGGATTCCCTCGACCACCGACGAATGGCTGCTCACGCCCGCGATCGTCAACCCGAAGATCAGAGCGCGGCTCGCCTTCCATCCAAAGTTCAGTCCCCAGCTCACCCACAACGCCCGCGTGCGCAGGTACGCCAGTGAAAGCACCAGGCTCAACATGATCGAAACGGCGAAGCTGACGCGATTCGCGCCCGGCGTCAGTTCCGCAACCACGGCATAGAAAATCGCAAACCCCAGCGTCGCGCCGACCGGCCCCACGCTGTGCACAAACCGCTGGAATCCATAGCCGCGAAACGCCACTTCCTCGGCCATCGCAGCCACGGCAAAATACAGCGCATCGATGGTGAGCCATCTCCACGACGCAGGCTGCCATACGATCGCAATGCCGCCCGCCACCATCAGGATGAGCCCGGCGATCACTGCTGTCCCCCATCCGATGGCGAGCCCAAGTGAGGCCTCTTCAAACCATCCCTTGCGCTGCGGCAATCCCTGCTGTCCGATGGGATGTTTCTGGTGATCGAACACGATGCCGAAACACGCGTACCCAAGGATCAGCAACGCCATCAGCATCGCCTGCTCGAGCAGCGGCATCCACGCGTCGCTCACGATCGCAATCGAGACGCGATGCGCCACCGAGCGCGCCAGAAAGAAATAGAAGACGGCAACGACAAACTCGAGATACGAGCGCATGCGTCCGCCGCCGGGCCGTGCCGAAGTCATTGCCCGCTCCTGCAGAGATGCATAGCTGCACCCGCTCGCGCGACCGGGCAGGACAAAACGCAATGGCCGGTCTCAACTGCCAGGTGATCTACCACTAGGCTGAGCCTTCCGTATAGAACTGCGCGATCTTGCGGAATTTCGCCTGCCGCGACGCCACCAGCTCGTCGATGGGAATGCTCTTCAGCTGAGCGAGATGCTTCTTGAGCGCCGTGCCCAGCATGCCCGAACCCGCTTCCTGGTCAGTGTGCGCGCCGCCTTCCGGCTCCTGCACGATCTCATCCACGCATCCCAGCATCTCCACTTCGGGAGCCGAGATGCGCATCGCCTCAGCTGCCTGCTGCTTGTGCGATGCATCGCGCCACATGATCGCCGCGCACGACTCCGGCGTGATCACGAAGTAGAGAGCATTCTCCAGAATCAGCACGCGATCGCTCACCGCCAGCGCCAGCGCGCCGCCCGATCCGCCTTCACCGCTGATCACGGAAATCGTCGGCACCCGCAGCCGCGCCATCTCGCGCAGGTTGCGTGCAATCGCTTCCGCCTGGCCGCGCTCTTCTGCGCCCAGCCCCGGATACGCGCCCGGCAAATCAATCAGGCTGATCACCGGCCGCCCAAACTTCTCAGCGATTTTCATCGCCCGCAGCGCCTTGCGATACCCCTCCGGATGCGGCATCCCGAAGTTGCGGCGCACCCGTTCCTTCGTGCTCCCGCCCTTGCGGTTCCCGATCACCATCACCTCGTCGGCGCCCAGCCGCGCCATCCCGCAAGCCACGGCCTCATCGTCGCCAAATGCGCGATCCCCGTGAATCTCGCTGAAATCCGTGAAAATCCTTTCGATGAAATCCATCGGATAAGGCCGTTGAGGATGACGCGCCGTCTCAATTCTTCGCCAGGCGGGCGATACGTTCTCCGGTTCCTGGGTGCTCCCTGATGCCTGTTCGCTCATCGTTTCCTGCCGCCGCGCCGGCCACCCAACATGATCGGGCCCGCGCAACTGCCCTCACGTGATTCTACGTGCCGAGGCCACATGCGACAAATCCAGACAACTCGCCCTTCTTGACAGTGTCATCGCCGATAAAACTCATGGGTGCCCGTCCTGACTCGTTAGGGGGTTCAGCCCAGCGTTTCTGCTTTTTCCTTGTCATCTCGATGGAACACTCCCTCACCCCGCCTCCACCCACTAAGATGGTTCTCATTCCAGCCAGAGGATCCCGCATGCCCACGCGCAGAAAGTTTGTTGCCCTCGGTTCCATGGGACTCATCGCCACCGCACTTCCTTCGTTCTCCGCACAATCTCCCGACGCGCAGCCGCAAACCCCCGCCACGCCCGGCGCGCCGCCCGCCTTCGGAACATCCGCGCCCGTCGGCCCCGAAGTGTCCGCCGAGACCTTCCGCGCTGCTGAAAAACTTGTCAATGTCGAGATGACTGATCGCGACCTCGCCGAAGCCGCCGCCAACTGGCGCATGCAGATGGCTCCCCTGCTTGAACGCCGCATCGGCCCGCGCAAACTCGAAATCAAAGACGCCGTCGTTCCCTCCACCCAGTGGAATCCCGAACTCCGCCCCGTCACGCCGCCAGGGTCCGGCGACAATCGCTTCGTCCGCTCCGCCGATCAGCATCTCCCGCTGCCTGCAAGCGAAGACGACATCGCCTACGCTCCCGTAACGCATCTCTCCCGCTGGATCGAGTCTCGCCAGCTCACCTCGGAACGCCTCACCGGGATCTACATCCGCCGCATCGAGCGCTTCGATCCGCAACTGCACTGCGTCATCACCCTCGCCCGCGACCATGCGCTCGAGCGGGCTCGCAAAGCCGATGCCGAAATTACGGCCGGTCATTATCTCGGCCCGCTCCACGGCATTCCCTACGGCGTAAAAGATCTCCTCGACACCGCGGGCATTCCCACCACCTACGGCGCCGAGCCCTTCCGCAATCGTGTTCCCGGGAAAAACAGTGCTGTCGTCGATCGCCTCAATGCAGCGGGAGCCGTGCTCCTCGCCAAGCTCAGCATGGGCGCGCTCGCGCTCAACGACATCTGGTTCGGCGGACAAACCATGAATCCCTGGCTGCTCGAAGAAGGCTCCTCAGGCTCCAGCGCCGGTCCCGGCGCGGCTACCGCGGCGGGTCTCATCGGATTCTCCATCGGAAGCGAAACCCAGGGCAGCATCGTCAGCCCATCGATGCGCTGCGGAGTCACCGGGCTCCGTCCCACCTATGGCCGCGTACCCCGCACCGGCGCGATGACCCTCTGCTGGTCGCTCGACAAGCTTGGACCCATGGCGCGCCGCGTCGAAGACACCATGCTCGTACTCCGCGCCATCGCCGGCCCCGATGACGACGACCTCGCAACGCTCAACCCCGCCCCAGCGCTCGCTTTCGATGCAAGCCGCAATGTCACAGGCCTCCGCGTCGGCTACTTCCCTGCGTGGATGAAGGAGAATCCCGCCACCGATGTCGATCGTGCCGCGCTCGAAAAGATAAAAGAGCTGGGTATGGTTCCTGTCGAGGTTTCGCTCCCCGATTGGCCCTACGATTCGCTGAACGTGATCCTCTTCGCCGAGAGCGCAGCCGCCTTCGAGGAACTCACCCTCTCGCATCGGGTCGACGAATTGAAGGCCCAGGTTCCCGATGCGTGGCCGAACGTGTTTCGTCAGGCGCGCTTTCTCTCTGCGGTCGACTTCGTGCAGGCCGACCGCATGCGCCGCATGGTCGCCGATGCCATGGCCGCAGTCATGTCGCAGGTCGATCTGCTGCTCGTCCCGTCCTTGCGCGACGAAAATCTCGTCATCACCAACTTCACCGGCCACCCCTCGCTCACGCTCCGCGCCGGCTTTGTCGAAGTCAGCGAAGCGCGCAGCGACTGGGCGCCCGACCCGCAACATCCGCTGCCCAAATTCTCCCCGCCGCGCCGCGTCCCGCACGGCGTCACTCTGATCGGCCGGCTTTTCGAGGAAGCCACCATCATCTCCGCGGGCATGGCGCTCGAGAAAGCCTTCAACGTCGCCACCGAACACCCGCCGCAGTTCTAGTCGCCCGGGTTTGGTAGATGGGATTGTTGAATTGTGCGGGCCCCGATCCGTACATCATCAGTCCCAATCATGTCCTTCGGTCCTCCTGCGCCGAATCAAGTCGAAGGATCTGCGGTCGCCCTTTCGCTTTCCAGATGAATGAGCGGATGCGGGTGCCCTGTCCTGACTAGCAACGGCCCGGTTAGCACATCCCTCTTCCCTGCGCCCCTACCCACAATCCTGCACGACCGTCTCCCCCTCCAACCCATTTACACTTTCTCTGAGGCTTCATGGATAAATTCGTCATCCGCGGCGGCAATCCGCTGGTCGGCTCGGTCCGCATCTCCGGCGCAAAAAACTCCGCGCTTCCCTGCATGGCCGCCGCCATCCTTACCGAAGGAGAACTCGTCCTCGAAAACATTCCCCAGGTCCGCGACATCGAGACCGAGCGCCGCCTGCTCTCTGCGATGGGCGCGCAGGTCGAGCTCGGTTCCGGCGACAACGACCATCGCACCACGATCTGCTGCCGCACCCTTTCCGATCCCGTCGCGAAATACGAAATCGTCAAGACCATGCGCGCCAGCTCGCTCGTGCTCGGCCCGCTCATCGCGCGCACCGGTATGGCCCGCGTCGCCATGCCCGGCGGATGCGCCATCGGTGGCCGCCCCATCGACCTTCACATCAAGGGCCTCGAAAAAATGGGCGCCGTCATCACCCAGGAGCACGGATACCTCGAAGCCCGCGCCGATCGCCTGCGCGGCGCCCACCTCGTCTTCGACAAGATCACCGTCACCGGCACGGAAGACCTGCTCATGGCCGCCGTCCTCGCCGAAGACGAAACCGTCATGGAGAACTGCGCGCGCGAGCCTGAGGTCGTCGACCTCGCTGCGCTTCTCTCCGCGATGGGCGCCAAGATTGATGGCGCAGGAACTTCTATCATCCGCGTTCACGGCGTCTCTTCGCTCCACGGCGCCGCTTACCGCATCCATCCCGATCGCATCGAAGCGGGCACATTTCTCATTGCCGGAGCCATCACCGCCGGCGACCTCACCATCACCGCCTGCAATCCCGAGCATCTCAGCGCCGTCATCAACAAGCTCGGCGAGGCCGGCGCTCATGTCGAAGTCACCTCGCCGGATTCCGTCCGCGTCCGCGCGGCAGCCAAACTCCGCGGCGCCGACATCTCCACCGAGGAATACCCCGGCTTCCCCACCGACATGCAGGCCCAATACATGGCGCTGGCCACCCAGGCCGAAGGCGTCAGCATCGTCAAGGAAAACATCTTCGAAAACCGCTTCATGCATGTGCAGGAGCTGGTGCGCATGGGCGCGAACATCAAGGTGGATGGCCGCACCGCCACCGTGCGCGGCCCCGCACATCTCTCCTCCGCAGCCGTCATGTGCTCCGACCTGCGCGCCTCTGCATCGCTCGTCCTCGCGGCACTTGTCGCCGACGGCGAGACCATCGTCGACCGCGTCTACCACATGGATCGCGGCTACGAGCGCTTCGAGCAGAAACTGCAAAGTGTCGGCGCCGAGATTCAGCGCATGGGCAACGTTTTTCCCGTCAAAGGCTCCGCCGCCGCCGACTGAGGGCTTTCACTCCCTTGGTCCTCCTGGGCGCAATTCGCCCGCCTCACGGAACGAATGAAGCCGAAGGATCAGCGGATGTACTTACTTTGAAAGGGCACGGATTGACCCGTGCCATAGCGAGCACTCGTGCAGTGCTCGGCTTGAGATGAGATCCGGGACCTGAATCGGGACTCTATCTCCAGCTCGCGGCCAGGTGCCAGCGCAGCCCGTGCTCCGCCGTTTTCTTCAGCACCCGCTCATACTCCCGCAACTCCAGTAGCACCGGAAACGTCTCCGACCCGATCGCCGTCGGCTTCGCCGCCAGAAATTCTGCCAGCGCCCGCACCGTCTCCAGCCCGTCCGTCGCCGCAAACCACTGCGGCTCGGGCAAATTCCTTGCCCACTCCGGATTTCCCGTCCCCTGCTCCAGCAGCAGCGACATCGAGTTCTCGTCAGCCGAAAAGAAGTCCAGCAGCGGACTCACATGCAGCGACTCTGCCAGCCGCTCCAGTGTCTCTTCGTTCCGCGCGAGGGCGTGGCCATTGACGAAAATGTCAAATCCCGGATCCTCACCCTCGACTACGATGTACAAGCTGGCCGCCATCGCACCAAGTCTAGTTGATTAAGTAATCAATAAATCAGGATTTTCGGCCGCGGTCATCCAACCCGTTACCGCCCGTCAGTCCGCCTTTTCCGATTACATTAGTTTCCTTCGTGTCATCCATTCACACCAAAGAGCTATACCTCCTCCTCGCCCCGCCATCTTTAAATATTCCCAGCACTTTGGCGGCATCCTCGATGAACACATTGGACTGGAGCAAGATTCCCGATCTCGCGGCGGTCGCGCTGCTCACCTGCGCGTTTGCATCCGTCGCGCGTCGCGAGCAGACGCCTTTCTCCGGCCTTTGGCTCATCGGCTGGATCGCCATAGCCGCCCATTTCGCCGCCTTCATCTTTTTGCCCGCTCCCGGCATCTGGGGGCTCATCGCCGCCGATCTCGGCCTCTCCGCCCTCACCACCGCCGGCCTGCTCTTCATGTACGCCTCGGTTCCATATCGCAACGAGACTTCGAGCAAGTGGATGCTCTACTCGCTGCTCGGCGCCAATGCGCTCTACATCTGCATCTCCGATGCCGCGCCGAACGCGGGCTGGCCGCTCGATGTCTCCGCATTCCTGCTGGGCGCGCTTCCCGTCGCACTCACCATGGCCGCGTTGCAGCGCGTTCACCACCTTCTCCGCTGGATCCTCGTCATCCTCTACGGTGCGCTCTCCATCTTTCTTTGGAACGTGCAGCACCGAGCCTCCAATGGCGCCGACCTCGCCATGAATGCCGTTCTCTTCACCGTCTACATCGGCTGCGCCATCACCTTCTGGTACACCTACCGCCGCGCCACCGCGGGAGCCTTCGTCACCATCGCCGGCTTCTTTGCCTGGGCCTTCGTCTTCGTTATCGCCCCGCTGATGGAAACCTTCCTGCCCCGCGTGCAGGTCGAAAGCGAAGTCTGGAATCTTCCCAAGTACATCGTTGCTGTCGGCATGATCCTCATCCTGCTCGAAGACCAGATCGCTCACAACAAGTACCTCGCGCTCCACGACGAGCTCACCGGCCTGCCCAATCGCCGTCTCTTCCACGATCGCCTCGGCGCAGCCATCGAGCGCGCCCGCAGAACCGGCAGCAAGGTCGCGCTCATGGTCGTCGACCTCGATCAGTTCAAGCAGGTCAACGACACGCTGGGCCACCACGCCGGCGATCTTCTGCTCCAGCAGGTCAGCTCCGTCTTCACCGGCCGCGTGCGCATTACCGACACCGTGGCCCGCACCGGAGGCGACGAGTTTTCCATCATCCTCGAAGATACGGGCAGCGTCGCGTCGGCCAACCAGGTCGCGCAATTCCTGATTCAGCTCCTCAATGAGCCGCTCAAAGTCAGCGAGAAGAACGTGTGGGTTGGCGCCAGCATCGGCGTGGCCGTCTTTCCCGACGATGCCACGGAAATGGAAGACCTCTGCATCGCTGCCGATCTCCGCATGTACAGCCAAAAGAAAAGTGCCCACAGCGCCGCCATGCGTGCCGCCTCCCGCGCCGCCGCACCCCGCGCTCTCGAAGACCCGATCCTGATGCGGATGCGCAACCTCCCTGCGCGCTAGCTTTCTGCGCGAAGGGTGCGACCTTCAGCGTTGAAGGGTGCGGGCTTCAGCTCGTACATCATCGCTCCCTCCCTCAATGCTGTCATCGCTCCCCTCAACGCGGTCATCCTCAAGCGAACGCGGCCCCAAGCGCATCCTCAAGCTTGGGGGTGGTGAGCCGAAGGATCTGCAGTTGTCCTTCCTCCTGGGCCCTGGTCTCCCGTTGTCCTTCCCGCAAAAACCAAAGGCCCGGATTTCTCCGGGCCTTCTCTTTATGAATGGCCGCCACCGGGCCGTCCACCGCCGGTGCCGCCTCTCCGGCGACGCCGTCTCCGGTTATTGCCGGGGCCACCACCGGGCCGCCCGCCTCCGCTTCCTCCCGTTGGCTGTCCCGCTCCCACCGGGGCCGGATCGAGACGGTTGAAGTTGGGCTCGTTCTCTTCATCGAACTCACCCTCCTCCTCGTCGAAGTCCTCGCCGCCCTCGATCAGGATCGTGCTCTGATTGGAGGCCGGCTGACGATCATCGAACTCGTGCCGCGGCTTTGCCGGCGCCGGTGCAGCGGATGCGTTGATCTCTGCTCCGCCCTCGGCCGGCGTTTCCTTTGCGATCTTGGCGCGCTGTTCCTTGATCAGCGCCTTGCGGCTCAGCTTGATGCGATTGCCTTCGATGGCCAGCACCTTCACCATCACCTGGTCGCCTTCGCGCAGCTCGTCCTTCACTTCCTTCACGCGATGCTCGGCGATCTCCGAAATGTGCAGCAATCCGTCCGTGCCCGGGAACAGCTCCACGAACGCGCCGAACTCCGCCAACCGCACCACCTTGCCGAGATAGGTCTTCCCCACCTCGGGAACCGCGGTGATGTCGTTGATGATGGCCAGCGCCTTCTTCAGTCCTTCCGCATCGCTCGACGCCACGCTCACCTTGCCGCTGTCGTCCACATCGATCTTTGCGCCGGTCTGCTCGATGATCCCGCGAATCGTCGCGCCGCCCTTGCCGATCAGGTCGCGAATCTTGTCCGTCGGAATCTGCACGGTCTCGATCCGAGGCGCATACTGCGAGCGCTCCTCGCGAGGACCATCCAGCACGCCGTCCATCTTGTCCAGCAGGAACAGCCGTCCGCGCCGCGCCTGCTCCATCGCCTGCTGCAGAATCTCGCGCGTCAATCCGCCGATCTTGATGTCCATCTGCAGAGCGGTAATTCCCTTGCGCGTGCCCGCCACCTTGAAGTCCATATCGCCGTAGTGATCTTCTGCCCCGGCAATATCCGTCAGGATCGCGTAATCATCGCCTTCCTTCACCAGGCCCATCGCCACGCCGGCCACCGCGCCCTTCAGCTTGATGCCCGCATCGAACAGCGCCAGGCTCGCACCGCACACCGATGCCATCGAGGACGACCCATTCGACTCCAGAATGTCCGACACGATGCGAATCGAGTACGGTGAGTCCGCCGCAGCCGGCAGCACCGCTGTAATCGCGCGCTCCGCCAGCGCTCCGTGACCGATCTCGCGCCGGCCTACGCCGCCCATCCGCCCCGTCTCGCCTACGCTGAAGGGCGGAAAGTTGTAGTGCAGCATGAACGTCTTCCGCTGCTCGCCCTCGTAGCTCTCCAGCCGCTGCGCTTCGTCCGCCGTTCCCAGCGTCGCCGTCACCAGCGCCTGCGTCTCGCCGCGCGTGAACAGCGCCGAACCGTGCGTCCGTGGCAGCACGCCTGTCTCAATGCTGATCGGGCGAATCTCGTCGAATGCGCGCCGGTCGGGCCTGATGCGCTCCTTCGTCACCTGTTCGCGAAACAGCCGCTCGCGCAGAGTCTCGTAATAGTGCCCAAGCTTCTTCTTCGCATCCGGATCATCGGCAGGCAGGCCCGCCGCCAGTTCCTTCTTGATCTCATCGATCAGCGTGTAGCTCTCGATCTTGCCATGCGTCTTGGTGTCGAGCGCATCCTTCAACCGGTCGCCGATTTTCGCCTTGAGTTCGCCGTAGTAGGATTCGTCAAATTCGGGCGCAGTGAAAGCTCTCTTCGGCTTTCCCGCCTTGGCAACCAGCTCTTCAATCGCGCTCACGATCTTCTTGATCTGCTCGTGCGCAAACTCAATCGCCGCCAGGACCACTTCTTCGGTCTCTTCCTTGGCGCCCGACTCGATCATCACGATGCCGTCCTTGTGGCCGACCACCATGATGTTCACCGTCGTCGCAGCACGCTCGGTGTACGTGGGATTGACGATGAACTCGCCGTCTACGCGCCCAACGCGCACAGCGCCGACCGTGGCTCCGAACGGAATATCCGAAAGCGCCAGCGCAGCAGCGGCCGCGTTGATCGCCACCACATCAGGATCGTTCTCCTTGTCCGCCGAGAAAACCAGCGCAATCACCTGCGTCTCGTTCCGGAATCCGTCCGGAAACAGCGGCCGGATCGGCCGGTCGATTTGACGCGAGGTCAGAATTTCTTTCTCGCTGGGCCGTCCTTCGCGCTTGATGAATCCGCCCGGGATGCGCCCTCCGGCATACGTGTACTCGCGATAGTCCACGGTCAGGGGAAAGAAATCGATGCCTTCCCGTTGCTCCTGGGAGGCGACGGCGGTGGCCAGCACCACGGATTCGCCCGTGGTCACCAGCGCTGCGCCGGAGGCTTGCTTCGCCATGCGCCCGGTCTCAAACACCAGGCGCTTGCCGCCGGCAAGCTCGACAGCTACTTCATGCTTGGTCGACATATTGTCCTCATTTCGTTTTGTTCACTTGGGAAACTTCGAATCTTGGCAGGCGCGCTCCAACGCCCTGTCGTCCTGAGCGGAGCACGCTGGGTACCCCATGCCTCCCGGTTTTGGAGACCTGGGATGCAGAGGGCTTTGAAGGGTGCGGGCTTCAGCCCGTACATCCCAGAACCTTCAAACCCTTTTGTCATCCTGAGGTCGCCGCGGCGACGGAAGGATCTGCAGTTGTCCTTCTGAAAGGAGGCGCCAATCCAAACGCAAGCCCGCCCGCCTGCCCCCGGCTTCTCGCTAGGTGCACCATGGCTCCAGGTTCCAACTAGAACGCGGGCCGTGACCAGTCTTCGGTCTGGGCGCTTCCGGATCAAGGTTTGCTTTCTGATTTACTTGCGGATACCGAGTTTGCCGATTACGTCGCGATAGCGGTCCGAATCGTGCGTCTTCAGGTAATCCAGCAGCCGGCGGCGCTTGCTCACCAGCATCAGCAGCCCACGACGGGATGCGTGGTCCTTTTTGTGCGTCTTGAAGTGCTCCGTCAGTTCGCCGATCCGCTCACTCAGAATCGCGATCTGGACTTCTGGGGACCCCGTGTCCGTCTCATGGGTGCGGAAGCGTTGTATCAAGTCTGTTTTTTTGGCAGTCGCCAGCACGGCGTATCTAACTCCTGTTTTCTCTCAGTTCCACTCTCAAGTGTCTATTCCACTTTAACATGAATGCTCTCCCCACCCCAACCCGCGCTCCCGGTGTCTGTGGTCCCGAGTCCCTGGTCCCTCTTCACCATCTCCATCACCGCCTTCGCCGCCGCTCCCTCGTTCCCGCAGTACTCCGCCATCACATCGAAGAATTCAAAATCCGTCAGCGCATACAATGCCGCCGCCCGCCTTCCATCCGCATGCCCATGCAGCCGCTCCACCACGCGCGCCGCCAATCCCCTGCGCCGGTTGTTCCGCGCCGCAACCGCCTTTCCAAACTCCGGATCGATCGCCGCAATCCCATGAATCCGTTTCAGGATCATCCGATGCTTCGACCAGTACCCCGTAAAAATCTCCACCAGCCCCGTCAGCATCGCCTCAGGATCCGACTGCTGCATCACCAGCGGCATGCGCCCCAGCCCTCCGTCATTGGCCAGGTGATCGAACAGAGCCTCCAACAACTCCGCTTTCGTGCCAAACAGATTGTGAACCGTCTGCCGCGTAACGCCACTCTCGCGCGCCAGCGCATCCATCGTCAGCCGCAGAAATCCCTGCGACTCCAGCAGCGACCGCGCCGCCTTCAGAATCGCCGCCCGGTTCTGGTCCGTCGCTTCCTGCCGCCGCCCCAATTCGTAGGGCCGCTTGCAATCCCCTGATTTGCGCGTGCTTTTCATTTCTTTACAATTCATTCTGCAGTTTCATTTGACAGTTTGTCAAATTGAATTGTATGCTTCGTTTCAAGCCCCGACTCTGGAGGGCAACATCATGCTTCCCCAATCCCAATCCGAATTGCCAAACCCACCGGCTCCCCTCTGGCTCCGAATCGGCTTCTGGATCTGCATCGTCATCGCTGTCGCCGTCGTCATCCGTCGCCTCGTCGCCCTGGTCCACCCGAATCCCAATCCGCCGCCTCAATTCGCCGGCATGGACGACGCCTTCGCCTCGCACGCCGCGCTCACCCTCGCGCACATCCTGCCAGCGCTCGCCTTCGTCCTTCTTGCGCCTTTCATTGTCTTCCGGCGCGCCCAGCGCACCTGGCCCGCCACCTTCATCTATCCCCTCGGCCTCATCGTTGGCGTCACCGCATACGCCATGACCACCTACTCCATCGGCGGCTGGACTGAGCGCTCCGCCGTCTTCTTCTTCGACACGCTGTTCCTCATCTCGCTCGCCATCTCGTATCGCCATCGCGGCGACTCCGTCCTCCAGCGCCGCTGGCTGCTTCGCGCCATCGCCATCCTTCTCGGCATCGCCACCACCCGCCCGGTCATGGGAATCTTCTTCGCTACCAGTCCCCTCTCCCACCTCACCGTGCATCAGTTCTTCGGCATTGCCTTCTGGATAGGCTTCTCCATCAACACGCTCGTCTTCGAACTCTGGCTGCGCTCGCGCGATCACCGCCTTCAAAGCCGCGAAATCACCGCGCAGTCGCACGCCTGACCACCGCAGGAGGTCCCCATGTCCGCACCCGTCGCTGCTTCATCTCCCCGGCACGGCTCGCCGCCGCTCTGGCTGCTCGCCACCCTCTACACAGTGCTCTTCAACATCGGACTCGCCCCCGTCACCATGCTCGGCGGCCTGCCCTACTGGCCAGGACCCTGGGCGCCCGTGAGCGACATCGTCTCCTACTTCCCCACCCATGTCTCGCGCGTGCTCTTTTGTGTCTTTTTCCAGACCGGCGCCAACATCTGTTTCGGTCTGTTCGCCGCGGTGGTCGTCAGCCGCCTCCACTTCCTCGGCGTGCGTGCCGCCGGCGCCTACATCGCCCTCTTCGGAGGATTCATGGTGGCCTTCGACTCCATCGCCGCGGCTCTCACCACCTGGACCATGCTTCGTCCCGCCGTCTCCTCCAGCGCGCCAGTCCTGCTCGGCCTCTACTATCTCTCGTATGCATTCGGCGGTCCCGGCTTCTCCATTCCCATGGGACTTCTCATGGCGGGCGTCTCCATCTCGGGCGGCCTCGCTCACCTGCTTCCTAAGTGGATTGTGGTTTTAGGTCTCGTCCTCGCCGCGGCCGGCGAGCTCAGCACATTGCATCTCATTTTTCCGCAGCTGCTCTTTCTGATCCCCCTCACGCGCTTTCCCGGCTTCGTCTGGATCATCGCTGTCGGCATCAAGCTTCCCCGCAGCCGCTCCAGCCGCCTCCAAATGCAAGCCGCCTGATCGCGCCTCATCCATGACGCCCATTGCGTTTCAGGTTTTTTGAACGGTACGGGGTTGAGTGCAGCGTACGGGCTTTAGCCCGTACATTCTGATTCCTCAAAAACCCTGTCATCCTGAGCAGAGCGGTCTTCGGAAACAGCACAGACCCTTTCGCGTCCGTGTGGTCGAGCGACGCGAAGGATCAGTTTTCGTGGCCCTCGCTTCAGAAACCACGTGCCGGACACAAACGCCTAACCCCTACTGCGCCTCGTCCACCCAGTAGTTCGCCCGCGCCACGATCCGCGCCCCGTAATCTTCTGCCGTCCGCACCCGCAGCGAGTGCAATCCCGGCGTCGGATTCGACGGCCTGAACGTAATCAGGTACCGGTTCCGCACGTGCTTCGCCGCTTCCATCACCCGCGCCTCAAATGCCTTGTCGCGCGTAAACGGATCGTATTCTCCGCCGCTCATCGACGCGATCTCCTTCGACACATTCTTCTTCAATCCATTGATCGCCATCATCAGCGGGGCCAGCAAGTCCGCCGCCGCACCGCCCTGGTTGCTGCTCTTCAAATCGGCCAGAAACTCCGCCTTTCCCGGCGAATACGAGATGCTCAGCACCAGCACATCCGACTGACCGATCTTCCGGATCAGTCCCACCGGTTTGGTGTGCTTGCTTCCGTGATCCCGCTCTTCGCTGATCAGCAGCAGCACGCGCCGGTTATCTTTCGGCTCCATCTCCAGCAGGTCGAGCCCGTAGCTGATCGTGTCCAGGATCGCCGCGCCTCCATCGCCCGGCTCCAGCTGCTTCAAATTCTTCCCCAGCTCTTCCGTCGAATGCGTGTAGTCGTGCAGCAAATGCGGCTTCGAGTCGAACCCCACCAGCGCCGCCTCGCTCCTCGGATCCGACAAGAACAGATCCAGCAGCGGCCCCAGCTTCGCCAGCTTGTCAAACTCCAGCGCGCTCGATCGGCCTTCCTCCACCGCAACCACCAGCGACACCGGAGCCGTGTCCAGCTCCTCCTGCACGCGAATCTTCTGCGGCACACCGTTGTCTTCCACGATGAAGTCAGACGGCTTCAGCCCGTACACCACGTCGCCATCTTTTTTCTCCACCAGCGTCGGAACCAGCACTTCCTGCGTCGTCACCCGAATCGTTGGCCCTTGTCCACCCGGCACCGGCAGCGGCTTGGGCGGCTCCGGCGGAGGCAGTTGCTGCGCGCTCAAAACTCCCGCCCCGCCAAGAATCGCAACCCAGGCCCAACCGCGCAGCCGGCTCCATCCCATCCGTCGCACTCTCCCGCTTCGATGATACTGGTCGTTTCCACTCGTCAAGAACCAGGCGCATCACACGGTGTTGAAGTCGGCGTGCAATGTCCACGATCCTCTTTCTCACCGCCGTGCGATGCCCTTTCGGATATGCCATGTCGTGCTCCATTCACAAGACTTCAGTATGTCCCGTCTGTCTTCCCGCCAAAATATCTTCTTGAACATATTTCTACGCTCTGTTCTCCTCCATACAAACTGCCAATCCGCTTCGAAAGGAAGAACGATGGAAACTCGAATGACGGGTATCACCCGCCGAAATGCCATTGCGGCGCTTGGGATGGCGTGGGCCTGCATCAATTTCAGCCGGAACACGGCGCACGCGGAATCCACAGGGGAGATCTCTCACGGTGCCGACGCCATTCATCAGGAGCCCGCATTCGATGCGAAGCCGCAACGTGTCTACGACGCGCTCACCGACGCCCGACAGTTCGATAAAGTGATTGAGATCGGCGGATCCAGCAAAGCCCTGGGCATCCAGCCTACTCAAATAAGCAGTCAGCTCGGAGGGCCTTTCATTCTCTTTGGAGGACACATCATCGGCAGACACCTCGAGCTCATCCCTGCTCGCCGCATCGTGCAGGCCTGGCGCGTCGTCGACTGGGAACAGGGAGTGTATTCAATCGCTCGATTCGAGCTGAAGGAATCAGGAGCAGGCACGAAAATCCTTTTCGACCATACCGGCTTTCCCAACGGGCTTGCGGCGCATTTGGCGGATGGATGGAAGGGACACTATTGGGATCCCCTTCGAACATTCCTGTCGTGACCAGCTCGCTCACAGGCTCCCGTCACCACGCCGAAATAAGTCGGCAGACATCCGCCCTGCGGCTGACCCGGCCAGTGACCGGCGCTGCGGCCTTTTTCAGTTCGCGGCAAAAGCAGCAGATCACGCCACTTCCGGCGCGATTGTCTCGCGTTTTGCCGGCAGGACCGCTAACAGGACGCAGCCAAGCGCAATGGCTACGATCACGTCAGTAAAGTTCCTGTGGACGCCGTGCATCCATGCTTCACTAGTTTGGATCGTCATCACCGATCCATGCGAGATGTTCCACCAAGCGGCTAGAGCGATCATCGAGCGATGTTCCGACGGCTTTCTTGCGGCGAGGAGGAGAAAGACACCGACCGGAATAAAGAAGCTCAGAAACATCGGCTCGCATTCGTTGTTCTGCTCCAGCAGCCAGCTGGAGTTCCGCAGATCCATGTACAGCGGGTAAAGGATCGCCAGGTTCACCAGCCCCACGATGACCAGGACGATCTGTGTGAGACGTTCTCTTTTCACAGTGACCTCATGGCGCGAACTTGTCGCAAACGCAGCGGGGGATGCGGAGGATTCATAAACTAGCACACGCGAACGTAAATGCGAAATGAACAATCACATCAGCCCGATGTCACCAGGACTTGACCACTTGCGTTTGCCCGGTGGGAAGGCCCGCGATGCCCGGAAGCGCATCCACCCGGACACTTGCCCGTGCTGGGATCATCTTCCCGGAGGGAACAAAGGAAAATAGCCCAGGGGGAAATGGCGGGAAGGCTTTTGTTTTTCCGAAATCGCGCAATTCACGCGCCGAAGCCGCGTTCAGACTCCGCCGGTTCCGAGCAGCCGATAACTCCAGATTTAAGCCTCGACCTAGTCAGAGGGTCTTATATCCCCGGTCCCCCAACGACTACGTTCTTCTGTCCATTTCCCCCCGAAATTGGTAAAGTCCGTGTGGCCGATGTTTCGTCGCATGGGAGTGACGAAGAGAATCAAGTGTGAAAGTGAGGATCCTCGAAATGATGATGCGAAAAGTTGGTTGGGCGTCGGTGGCAATCGCTGCTGTGCTGGCTGCAGGCGCCGCAGTGCGCGCCCAGGATCAGCAGAAGCCCGCTCCAACGCTCAGAAGCATCTTGCTGGATCAGCTGAAGAGCACGCACACGAATAGCGACTGGTTTGTGTGCGCGGACGTTGCGGTGGCGGGACTGACGCCGGAGCAGGCGAACTGGACAGACGGCAAAGGCAACCATTCCGTCGGCCAGCTCGTGTATCACATCTGGTACTGGAACTGGCGCAACCTCGCCAATCTCAAGGGTGAGAAGATCGAGAAATTCGGCGGCAACAACGACGACACATTCGACAAGTACGATCCGAAGACCTGGAAAGAGACCGTCCAAAAAATGGATGCCGTGATGACGGAGCTCGAGCAAACCGTTGAGAACGCCGATGACGCACAACTGGCTAAGATCGCATCGACGATTCAGCACATCAGCGCGCACAACGCATACCACATCGGCGAAATCGTAATGGTCCGCAAGGAGCAGGGCTCCTGGGACCCGAGCAAGGGTGTGAAGTAGGACGACCGCGCCAGATCCGCCAACTCCTCTTCCCGATTACCGATTGCCGGGCAGGTTGAACTTCGTGGCATCCCCGGTCCCGAGCTCGACGGACCGGGGGCCTTTTCTAGGGTTTGGAGGGATGGAAAGGCCGCGACCGCGAGGAGTGGCTCTCGGCTCGACCTGCATGCGCGACGTACGCAGCTGATCGCTACCGCGCGTATTCCCGGATTTCCGGCTGACAATCCGTTACGGCTTGCCTGGAGGTGGGAATCCGGTCTCTGCGAAGCTGGGCAGATCGTCGTGCTCCGCTTTGGGGTCCACCACCGTGTTCTGGAACTGTGCGATCTTCCAAACTCCATCGCGCTTCACCATGGTGAAAGACGCCCTGGTCTTCGTGTCCCCGTTCCCCGAGTAGAACGGGTCCGTGGGCGTCTTGAAGAAGTGCAAAGTCGCGACCACCACGGTCACATTCGGTGCAATAGGATGGAGGCTGGTCGACTCGACGCTCATACTTGTCTTAGCTTCCATCCCCTTGTGAATCGCGGTGTGCCCCCTGCGAACCGTCTCCTTGCCGCGCCAGTGATGCCCCACCACGTTCACCCACTCCACGTCGTCCGTGTCCAGGTCGTGCATTGCGTTCATGTCGTGACGGTTCCACGCGTCCGCGAATCCGTTCACCAAACCTCGTACGGCAGTTTCGTCTTCGGCGCTAAGAGCAGGCGGGAGACTGGTACTCGTCTGGGGCTGCTGCGACTTTGCTGAGGGCACGGCGAGAGCGAAACCCAGGATCGCAAAAACAACAATCCGATGCATAAACGATTCTCCTGAAAGCGACGGGACGCTGCGTTCGCATCAATGCGAAAGCACAGTCAGGATCGTAAGACTTCCGGAGGGCGAGGGATAGTAAAGAAGCGACATCGGGCGCCGGACTTCAATTAGTTTGGGCCGGTTTCGTCGCGTAGAAGGTGTGAAATGCGGGCAAAGGCGCAAGGCGCGCGAGAAAGCGATCGGGGGACTCTCCCGTGAACTCCCGGCAATCGTGCACCAAATGCATCTGGTCGTAGTAGTCGTGTTCGTTCGCCACGCGGCTCCAGGGAGTACCGGGCAAGCGCAGCTTGTTGTCCACAGCAGCGTTGAACCGGATGATGCGAGCGTACAGCTTCGGAGGAACGCCGACCTGCGCGAGAAAACGCCTCTCGAATTGTCGGGGCGATAGATCCACCTCAGCCGCCATGGCGGAGACGCCTTGAAGGCCGTGTCTGCGGAAAAGCCTATTCGCAACGAAGGCAATCGGATCGAGAGAAGCTTTGGACTCGGTCATTCCGATGAGGCATTTTTCGACTACTCTGACTCGCTCCTCGAAGCTCGGAGCGCAGGCAAGCTCATGCTCCATCGAGGGCAGTCGGGCGCCAATGACCGCGTAGGCGTCATGCGCCGCGTCCGTCAGCTCCGTCATAGGTACGCCGAAGAGTTGATGGAGGCCAGCCGGCTGGAAGTGGATGGTGAAGTTGTCGATGGTCCCGAATGCGGAAAGGCCGGGACGCACGCTTGTCTGGGGACCCACCACGGTGACCCGCGGCGTGATGTGCACTTCGTCAGACTCGGGAAGGCAAACGCGGTACGGGTCACCGAAGCAGAAGGTCAATAATTGCTTCGGCCGAGCTGGCAACGGAATGCGAAGCGGCTCACAGGTGATCCTCCCGACCGTCATTCCATACGCCCACACGTATGGTTGGAGCATCATGGATGGAGGGGTCATCTTCGTCTGAAGCATGCCGGTCAGCCACCTCGTAGCAAAGCAGCATAACAGCAATCTGCTATCCGTGCTTTTCGCTTTCATCTGAAGCAAGCTCGCACACTAAACACTGAGGCGGTTCGAACCGGGCACCCTGAGGTGCGATGGATCCAATCCCCCCATGGTCTCTTCATCGCCCACCGCCCGAATCGCTCATTGAGCCTCAATGCGGCGCATGATTGATCCCGCTCGTCGCCCGCGCGAAGCCACTTGAAGAGGCTGGCCCATCGGTAACATCGCCCCGGAATCCTAGGTAATCAATCCGATTCTGCCAAGTGGTAGAGAAATTGGCCTTTAGTGGAATTGTCCGTACGCCGATCGGACGCGAATAAGTGTGTGCAGGCCATCCCATGAATATTCAGGAACACTGGGAACACATCTACGCCACAAGATCACCGGATCTGCGGAGCTGGTTTTCCCCACATCTGGACGCATCTCTCGATCTGATCGAGCGCCTGCCCATCTCCCACAATGCCACCATCATCGACGTGGGCGGCGGCGAATCCACGTTCGTCGATGACCTGCTTCGACGGGGATACGAGAACCTTACGGTTCTTGACATATCAAGAACCGCAATGAATTCGAGTGCGAAACGCCTGGGGAACGTCGCACGCCGAGTTCGGTGGATCACGGCGGATATTACGCAGGTGCAGCTTCAGCGTGCACAGTTCGATGTTTGGCACGACCGGGCTGTGTTTCACTTCCTGACCAGTTCCCATGAGCGCACGGCCTATGTTCAACAAGTCGCGCGAGCTGTAAAGCGCGGCGGTCACGTGATTGTGGGCGTATTTGGTCCCGACGGACCTACCCGCTGCAGCGGGCTCGATGTTGTCCGATATGACGCGGAGTCACTTCGCCATGAGTTTGGCCCGCAGTTCCGTCCCATCGAAAGCTCGATACAATTGCACCGCACTCCCGCTGGAGTGATTCAGCAATTTCTCTACTGCCACTTGAAATTCGAATGATTCGCTGGCAACGGCCGATCCAGAACCAGCACGCACCCCATTTCCTGCGTCCTGGTTCCTTCGTCGTTAGTCCCTAGTCCCTACGTTCCTATTCCCTCGCCCTTAGTCCCTTTACTTCTTCCTCGCCTCTTTTTCCAGCCGCGCCGACCACGCCAGAAAACTCAGCAACTCCCACTTCGACTCCCACATGAACCCCAGCACATCCCGCGCGCGCAGCGTCTCCGCCGGCCTCCCCGAATACGTCTCCACCCGCCAGCGCAGAAACTCGCTCCGCCAAGGCCGCAACCGATGCCCCCGCGTCGCATTCCAGATAAACCGCAGCGCACCAAACACCCTTGTCTCCTGAACTCTCCCCCATCGTATCTCGCTGGTGCCTTCCACCCCTGTGCGCGCCTTCACAAGGGGCCCGCAAACCCGCTGTCGCGTAGACTCGCTGACTTGCCGGCTTACTGACCCGACGGGTATCCCGAGCCTGCCCCTAGCGAAGTCGAAGGGGTTTCGTCCACCGCAGCGTATGAGATCTGGGACGTTGCGTCGCGAAGAATCCGCTTCGTAACAAGGGCACGACTTCAGTCGGGCCATTCACTCCACCCAATAGAGAAGTATCATCCTGAGCCGAGCGGCCTTCGGGCACCACGCAGAATGCAAATTCTGCGTGGTCGTGCGAAGCGAAGGGTCTGCTTCTCTCCCCAAGAACTGGGTGCCCCGGTAGTAATGAAAATATAACGCCCAGTCCCCGGTCACTCGCCCGCACTACGGACAGTGCCGTTCCGCTGAAGACAGTCGATCCCCAGCTATCGTCCGCGCTATCTACCAGCAGACGATGTGACCGGGAGTATTGATCGACTTGCAGTAGTCTTTGATGTAGGTCCTGACATCGGCCTCCATCTTCTCGTCCGATAGGATCAGGCTGCCATTGATGGCAATGGCCGTCAGTGTCAGCTTGCCTGTCGGCAAGTTCCAAATCAGCACGTCATTGCCCGACTTCTTATCGGCCAGCAGGGTGCGCTGCTCCCGGCTCGGGGCGCCGTATTTCTTCCTGAGCGCAATGCCCAAAGCCTTCATCTCCTCGTCGGTGTATCTCTTGACGGCGGAGCCCTTCGGGGAGATCGGCGTCAACGCCGCTTGTATCCTGTAGAGCGTGTTGTCGTAGAAACCGAACCGCGCGTTGGAAATGCCCTCGAAGTCGACGCCCGAAACATCGACCAGCAACACCTTCTCAGCCGATACCCTGCCGGCGCCGTCCATCCCGCTGCCGCCGCCGAGCGCCATGTGTCCCGCCCCCACGATCTTCATGCCGTTCTGCGACCAGTAAGCACGCGCCTCGTCCAACGTGGTGTGGCCCAGCCGATATACGAAGTCCACATGAGGGGCCGCCGATTGCGCGCCGCCATCTTGCGCCAGGTTTGATGTGGTCACGGCAAGAGCGGCTGACAGCAGGGCTGTCCCAAGTAAAAAGGATGTTCCGTTCATGCCATCTCCTCGTATAGCTTTTCATAACCCGGACACGAGCAGTCCTTCACAGCACATTTTTTGTCCTCCAGCCAGTGATCGCTGTATGCGTGACCGCAATGGCTACACATGGTTTCCTTGGCTCAATCGCCGGGTGTTTTTAACCATTATCGTTCATCGTTGACGTGTGGTTGGCAACCGAAGCGGATCTCAACCCTCGCAAGATTCCCCTCAGTCAACTCTCATCGGTGCCTGACTACCTTGTCTCTCTTCACGCCGAACCAGAAAACCCGCCCGCCCGGAAACCCCATGCTCTCCGTCCCGCCTCCCGGCCTCACCCGCCAAGCTTGTTGAACAAGCTGTTCGACGCCGACTCGAGCTCCACAATCATGTCCTCGAGCGCCGTCTGCTGCGTCTCCGAGAGAGAAAGCTGCGTCGTCACCTGCGGCAGATCCGCCTGCATCAGGTTCGTCTGCGCCGCCTTCACCTGCGTCTCGTCGCTGGTCACCGCATCCGACGCGGCATTCAGCCTTGTCAGCGAATTGTCCAGCGTCACCCTCTGCGCCGAAACATAATTCAGAGCGGAGGTCAGACTCGCGGCGTCCGTCAACGCCCCACCCGTGTTCACTCCGTTCGCGTAGTCTGCAATCAGGCTGTTCAGAGCCGCAAACACGTTGCTCGCTCCCGGTCCGCTGAAGATCTGGTCGCCCGGCATGTTCAGCTGAATGCTCGCTCCATTCGGCGTTTCAAGATAGTTCACATGATCGTCGCCGCCGTAGCTCGTCACCGCCGGTGCCCCCGACGTGGCAAACGGCGCGGTCGCAGTTTGCGCTCCGCCAAAAATGTATCGGCCCTGGTAGCTCGTGTTCGCCAAAGAGACAACTTCGTCGCGAATTCCCGCGAGTTGGTTCGACACCGCCGCCAGCTGGCTCGCGTTCATCGTGCCGTTGTTGGCTCCCGTAGCGACCGAAATCGCCTGGTTCAGCTGCGTCACCACCCCACCCAGCGCTGAATCTGCCACCTGCAACTGTCCCTGCACCAGGCTCGCCGACTGCGTAAACGAATCGTCTCGCTCGATCTGGTCCAGCAGCAGCACGTTCTGTCCCGCGGCCACCGAATCGTCGCTCAGCTTCGTCACCCGCAGCCCGCTCGACAGCTCATCGCTCAACTGCTCGATCTTGGCCTGCGTCTGGTCCAGCGACCCGGCCATGTTCGTAATGAAATTCGGATCAACCCGCATGTCGGCTCTCTCCCAACTCGCCAATCAACTCACTCCCGCAGAGCCGAAGGATCCGCAGTTGTTTCTCCATACCCGCCGTCGGCAACAACCTGGGCGCCCCATGTCTCGATTCTGAGACCTGGGAAGTGGATCGAAGGCCAAGACCTTCACCCGGAGGGAGGGAGCGCGGTCCTTCAGGCCCGGAGAAAAAAGCAAAAAAACATCCCTAACTCACCGACGTCTCCACGCCCAGGTTCAGCGCCGACGTCATCACCGTGTTCAGAATGTTGAACACCTGCGAGGCTGCCTGGTAACTCGTCTCCAACTGCTGCATCGCCGATGCTTCATCGTTCAGATTCACCGCCGAGAGCGCATCTCGCTGCGTTTGCAACTGCGTCAGCGAAGCATTTTGCGCCGTGTTTTCCGCCTGCACCTCATCCACCGTGGCCCCCAGTTGGCTCACGAATTGCGAAAAATAGTCAGACGGGGTCTTGCCGTTCACAAAACCCTGCTTGGCGAGATTGGCCATCGCCACCGCATTGGAGTTGTCGCCCGCGGCCTCGTTCGCGCCGGCCGCGGCAATGTGGTCTGGGTCCGTCATCACCACGCTCATGGCCGCGCCTGAGCCCTGAACCGCAGCCGGTTGGCTGAAGATGTCGCTCCCGTTGTCTCCGGCCAGATCGGTGCCCTGATGGTTCTGGGCGTTCACCTCGGTCGATACAAAATAGGCGAGCTGGTCCAGCGAGTCCATCACCTCCGGGATGTCCCCGTCGCGAGCCGTCAGATATCCGCCCAGTTCCCCGCCGCCGCCTTGAAGCCCAGTGGTCACGTCCGCTCCGCTCACAAAAAAATGCGTCACACCGCCCGCCATTCCTGCGGTCATCGCGTAGCTGGCGCCCTCTGAAACAAGCAGCTCGCCCGACGCAGTCGTGACCGAGAGCCCGTTGTCCTCGGTCGTGATCTGGTTGATGCCGATCAGTTGCGACAGTTGAGAAAGATCCTGCTGCCGCTGGTCCTCGAGCGTGCCTGCGTCCCCATTCGGCGAGGTTGATTGAATCTCAGTGTTCAGCTGCGCGATCGCGCTCGTGAGCCCGTTGATCTGGCTCACCATTCCGGATGCTTCCTCATCGAGCGCCGAGCGCTGCGCGCTCAGGCTCGCCGAAGAATTCGAAACATCGCTGGCCAGCGTCGAAGCCGACGACAGCACCTCCTGCCGCAGCGAGCTGTCCGCCGGATTCGCCTCAAGCGACGAGAACGAGTCGAAGAAGCTGGTCAGGTCGCTGCCGATATCGCCGGCCGTCGCGCCCGACGATCCGGAGTCCGGCGTGAACAGCGTCTGCACCGTGTCGAGCGCCGCCAGCCGCGTGCCCGACCCCGAAGCCAGTTGCTGCTGCTGCTCCAGCCGCTGCTCCAGCACGCGATCGCGCACTGAGCTCGGGCCGGTTTCTGTCACGCCGGTTCCGTACGAGATGCCGTGGATCTGGACAGGCGCGTTTTCCTGCCAGTTTGGCACTTCGCGCGTGTAGCCCGGTGTGCTGGCATTGGCCACATCATTCGCCACCACGCTCAGCCCAGACTGATCCGCTTCGAGCGCGCCGGCCATGATCTGGAACGCCGAGTTAATCGTCCCCATGATCGCTCCATCGTGCCGGCCAACGCGGTTTGTACTCCAGCCGCTCGCCAGGCGACTCCTGGAGCCGCCCGAGAAATTCCACGTTCTCGCGCGTCGCCTCCAGCACGCGCGCGAACACGCGCATCGCCTTGCCTGCTTCGCGATCTTCGCCCTTCGCCACCGCGGCGTCCTCGCCCGACAAAACCAGCTCCGTCAGCCGCTCGGCGTCCATCCGCGCCAGCGCCGCGGTCGCTTCCTCGATCAGCGCCGTGAGGCGCCAATCGCCGCCTTGTGCTCGAGGCTTCATTTGCCTCCGAGCAGCATCGCATCCACAACTTTCTTCGCGACTGCAGCCGCCGGAACTTCGTACGTTCCTGCCGCCAGCGCTGCCTGCACGGCTGCGACCTTGTCCATCCGCACATCCGACGAGCCCTGCGACACCTCTGTCGCCGCCGCGCTCAGCGTTGCATGGTCCCCGCCCATCTCCGCCGCGGTACCACGGCCGGATCCCGCACCGCTCCTTACCGACTGCGCCTGGGTTGCAGCCGCTTGCGTAACGCCCAGCAGCGTCTTCAACCCTTCGATTCCGTTCTGTATTTCCATGGCTGGTTCTCCTCAATCTGCTTATCGGAGATTTCTCGAATCACTTTAGTCATTCAACGAGGCTGATGTTGGATTTCTGGAATTGGCCCCGACTGCCCTCGCAGCTCCTTCATCATTTGCGCCTCGAATTCGTGCGCCGCCTTTACGAGCCTTGGTGGATTTTCGAGAACGCCAGCGCTTGCCGCGGTCCACCCGTGAATCCCGTGCATCACAGCACCTCCAGTTCTGCTTCCAGGGCGCCTGCTTCCTTCATCGCTTGCAAGATCGAGATCACGTCCCTCGCTCCCGCTCCAATCCGTTGCAATTCCTGTACCAGATCCTCGACGGTCGCTCCTTCTCTTAGCTCGATGCGGTTCACAGGCCGGTCTATTGCCTGCACTCTGGTCTGCTGCACCACTTGCGTTGTACCCGAAGAAAGAGCGTTTGGTTGCGACACCTGCGTTTGCGACACAACCTGGACCGACAAGCCTCCATGCAAGATCGAGACTGGCTGAAGCCGCACGGTCCCTCCGATCACAACCGTCCCCGTTCGCTCGTCCACCACTACACGCGCCCTGGGAAAGACCTCGACCTGCACCGATTCCACTACATCGAGAAGCCCCGCCACATCGTCCTTCGGCGCCACTCCGATCTCCACTCGCCGGCTATCGATAGCCTTCGCCCGGTCCGGTCCGATCGCGGTGCTGATGGCAGCAGCCATCCGCTCTGCCGTGTGGAAGTCGGCGTCATTCAGAACCACGCTGATCGTCTGCATCTTGCTGAGGTCGACGGTAACAGACCGTTCCACGAGCGCACCCCCCGGTATGCGCCCGGTCGTCGGATGGTTCACTTGCCGCGCGTTTCCTCCGGCCGAGGCTAAATAACCACCCAGCACCAGCGCGCCCTGCGCCTGCGCGTAGATTTGCCCATCGGGACCATAAAGAGGCGTCATGAGCAGGATCCCGCCCTCGAGCGATCGGGCGTCGCCTGCCGACGAAACCGTCACGTCAATGCGATAACCCGGCCTGCTGAATGGCGGAAGCGTTGCTACCGCAAACACTGCAGCCATATTCTTCACCTGCATATTGCTGGCGCTGTTCGATCCCGTTTGGGGCACCGTGATCCCCATGCGCTCCAGCGCGGAAATCAGCGTCTGCGCCGGGAAAACGGTTTGTGAACTGTCCCCGGTTCCCTTCAGGCCGACAACCAATCCATATCCGACAAGCTGGTTGTCACGAATCCCTTCAATTGTTGCCACATCTTTCACGCGCGCCTGCACCGGTGCGGGTTCGGCTCTGAACGCAACGGCATCGCAAGCCAAGCATGCCAGGAGCACGACATACGGCATCTTTTTTCCGGCATGGCATCCTGCCATCACATCAACCTCGTAATTTCGTGAACTTAGAACACAAGCAATTTCTCGAGGAATCGGACCACCGGACTTTGCCGATATGTCGAATCGTTCACGATTCCCTTGCCCGTTACTTCGAGTTCAAGATCGGTCATGGCGGTGGAAAGCACTTGATTCTGCGCGCTCACATCCTCCGGCCGCACCAATCCACGCAACCGGATCAGTTGTGTCTGTTGCGAGAATGTGAGTTGACGGGTAGCCTGCACCACCAGCATCCCGTTCGGCAACACATCCACCACCTCTGCGCCAAAAGTGGTGACCAGGCTGGAATTCGTGGTGCTTTGGCCTTGTGCCGTCAGACCCGATGAGGAGCTTTGTCCGAGCAGGTTCTGCATCGCGTTCGATGTCTTCAAAGCCCCGAAAAGTGCTGTGAGCCCTGAGTTCGTGTTCGAGGCACGTGCGTTCTTTACCTGTCCGTCCATCGATGCCGCCAAGCTTTCCGTCACCACCACCGAAACAACGTCGTGCAAACGAACCGCCTTGGCATCGGTCCCAAAGCGAACCAACCGTCCTTCGGGACTCCAGATTGATCCCGCGGTTCTGACTTCTGCCGCATTCTGCGCCCGGACACGATCGATATAGGTTCGCAGCGCCGACTCTGGCGGACTCGTCGGGATACCGTTGCTTTTCGGCTTTGCACCCGTTGTGGAAACAAGAAGCAGTTGCACAACAAAGAACCCAGTCACCGTAATCCGCAGCGTGCGTCTCATGGAGCCACTTCCGCTTCTCGCGCAATTGTCGCTCGACCCGGGCCAACGGCCATAACGCGGATTATCTTTCCATTCACGTTCAACCGAACACGAAACTGCGAACCTTCCGTTGCCCGGTCCAGCGCGATCGCGTCGAACTCTCCTCTGCCATTCGGAAATCGGTCTTCAACAGCCAGCCGATCCCCGGTGCGAATCACGACGGGCAAAGCAGCCCGGGATGAAGTAGCAACCGGCGTTCGAGTTTCTTTCGACAACCTTCCGGGTCCGCCGCGACCAAGCAAATCCCGTGTAAGAACCCACTTCGTTCCCGTGAATGGATCGACAATTCGCCGGATGACGTGATTGTCCTTTGCTGAGCGAAATTGGTTGCTTTGTGCGCACAAGCCCGCACGACTCAGGCACAACATGAAAGTCAACCCGGCGGCGCAGGTTCCGATCCATGGTGAGCGCCATGCGGGTCGTGTTTCGTCTCGCAGCACGTTTCTGTCCTTATCGAGTCATGTTGTTAACTTGCGAGTACATGTCATCGGCGGCTTTAATCACCTTCGAGTTCGACTCGTAGGCGCGCTGCGCCAGCACCATCTGCACAAATTCGGTGACCACATCCACGTTCGAGTTCTCGAGATAGCCTTGCTGCATTGTGCCCAGGCCCTCTGCGCCGCCGGGGTTCCCCAGCACCGGGTCGCCCGAACTCAAGGTCGCTTGCAGAAGATTGGAGCCCAGGCTCTCCAGCCCTCCTGGATTCGGAAACGTCGCCAACTGGATCTGGCCAAGTTGCGAAGGGTTCTGCTGGCCGGCGAGGGTGGCGTTTACCACCCCATATTGGGTAATCGTCACAGCTGTGGCATTGGATGGGATCGTGATGTTGGGCACGATCGGATCGCCGTCCGTGGTCACAATCGTCCCTTGGTTATTCAGATGAAATTGTCCCGCGCGGGTATAGGCGATGGTGCCGTCCGGGCGCTGGACCTGGAAAAAACCGCTGCCTTCGATCGCCACATCCAGCGGATTCGATGTCTGGTTCAGCGACCCCTGGGTCATGATCACTTCGGTCGCGGCAGACTTGGTTCCCAGTCCGATCTGCAACCCCGCCGACACGGTGGATTCGCTCTGCGCGGCGCCTGGCGTAATCAGGTTCTGGTAGACCATGTCCTGAAACTGGAGCCGCAATTGGCGAAATCCCGTGGTCGAGGAATTCGCCAGGTTATTCGCAATCGTGTCCAGGTTCATTTGCTGGGCGCTCATGCCACTCGCCGCGGTGTACAAAGCTCGAATCATCGCTCCATCCCCTCAACGGAATTCAGATCCTCGGAAGATCCTCGCTGGCAAACTTGTTGAACTCGGAGTGAAACAACGTCAGCGCTCTCTGCATCATCTCGGCCTGCCGCTGCATCGCGATCAGTTCTACCGTTCCGGTCACAACGTCCTGGTTGGCGCCCTCAAGCGCACCCTGGTGCACAACCGCACTCCCCGAAAGAGTCGCTTTCGTACCTGCGGGCGCCGCATATCGATTGACTCCCTCGGCCGTCAGTTCGACGTCGCTTGGAAAGGAAAACACCCCGACCGTAGCCACCGCTCCCCCGGCCACGGAAACCACGCCATTGGTGCCCACCGAGATTTCGCCCGGCGGCACAAGGATTGTCTGGCCGGATTCCGAGAGAACCGGCTCGTTGGCTGATGTGACGAGTGCCCCTTGTTGTGAGCGATGAAAACTGCCGTCCCGCGTAAAACGGTTCCCGTTGGCCGTCTGGATCTGAAAATAACCGCGGCCTTCAATTGCCAGGTCCAGCGGATTTCCAGTCGGCTCCATCGCGCCCTGCGCTTGGCTAAGACGGTCGCCGCCCAGCAAACCATATTGGTTGATCGCTTCTCCGACCTGCGAGTCTGTGCCAGCTGAGCCCATCAGAACCGCGCGAAAGTATTCCCGCTCGGCACGGTAGCCGGTTGTGTGGGCATTGGCAAGATTGGCCGCAGCCACGTCCAGCGCCTGGCTCCGCGCCTCAAGCCCCGCCATCGCCGCATAGTACCCGCTGTCCACGGTCTTGTTCCTTTCCGAACTATGGACATGCAGATGGAAGGCCAAATGGATGAACGAATGGTTGGAGAAGTCTCAGGTTGATGACGGGTGCTGCAAAATAACTCGGCTACTCTCTTGACGTTTTGGGCTATTCCAGCCCGTCACACACAATCGTCACCGAAAACGCGGCATCCCGAAAGGAGTAGCTGCGATGAATTCTGAAGCGGGGAGCCTGGACATGAATCTGATAGTCCCGACCCGTGATCACAGCCGGCACTGACAGCCCGCAACCCGCAGCCAGCTCGGGAATCTCTCCTTTCCACGAACCGGCCAGCATGTTGCAAAGTTCCCCGACTCCATCCTTCACCATGTCGTCCACCGCTTCGGGACGGGAGCCCGTCATCCTCTCCGCCAGTGTGATCGCCGTCGCGCAGCTGCAGCGAAAGACACAGGCCCCGCTCAACGCACCACCTAGACCGATTACTGCGGTGAGGGACTCGACCTCGCTTGGCGTTCCCTCCGATTCCGGAACCGTGCTTTGAAGGCAATCAACGCCGAGCATGATCCGAAAAACTTCGTCTACGCACTCGTCGAGGCTGGAAGGATCGGCAATCTTCTCCTTCATTTCCCGCAGTGATATCGCCATTTTTCTTCTACTCCTCACCTGCCATCTCCGCGCAGCGCCCGAAACCAATGCTGCTCTTGCGGAGAATCAACGGATCAGCGGCACCACCCGGTCCTTCACCTGGTCGGTGGTGAAGGGCTTGCGAATGTAGCCTTGCGCGCCTGCCTCGATCGCCTGTTTTACATGTTCAGCGCTCGACTCGGTTGTGATCATGACCACGGGAATGCCCGGTGCCAGATCTTGCGCCCGTAGCCGCCTAAGAAACTCGAGCCCATCCATCGAAGGCATATTGATATCAGAAAGAATCAGGTCGACCTGCTTTGTCTTCAACAGCTCCAGGCCTTCAGTTCCGCTCGCCGCTTCATGAACGACTTGCAATTCCACGCCCGCTTGCCGCAGGGCGCGCTCAATGATCTTCCTCATCACCGACGAATCGTCCACGATCAAGACTCGCAATTCGCGCATGCCCGAGCTTCACTCCGATCACTTCATCGGCGTCATGCAGCAATACTTGAGCGGCGACCAGCTTCGTCCCGGGAGGGCCAACCGGGTCATCACGCATCCACGATCGAACAGACGACGTCCCGGACCGAATCCAAGTCCGGCTCCGGCGCCGAGGATGGATGGATCCAGGCCCTCATCCACAGGCAGTCGTGCACTCGCACAAGCCGGGCCTCGACTGCGCGAGCGCTCTCGAGCGATTTAGCCAGACAAAATCCCGCCGCCGACTCAGAAGATGCCTCGAAAATCTCCGCGCCGGGGAACCGCTGTCCGAGAAGGTGCGGATGCGCTCGACGGAATATCGACTCCTGCACGATACCGCTCTCGACGCGCAACCCCGTCATCTGCTCCACAGCCAGCGCCAGGGTCGTGTCAAGGCTTTCCTCGAATCCGAGATACACCACCCTTCCCGAGCCGTACCGCAAAGGCAACGCGCCGAAAGCATCGACGAAGATTCGTGGCATCACTGTGCTGACTCCGGCGCTCTCGGAATGCACCGGCAGCACAGGACAACTCCACTGCAACGCCAGGGCGCGCGTCACGGTTTGCTCATCGATTGCTCCCGCGCGAATCAGCCACTCGCCGAGACGGCCTTTGCCGGCAGATTTTTGTGCCTCGAGCGCCTGACGCAGCTGGCTCTGCGTAATCCAGCCCTGCTCGAGCATCAGCAGACCCAATGGAATCCGGTGGTGATGGGTGCCATTCGCCCCTGTCCAGCCATCCCGTTCGCGGTGTACGGCTCTCAAGACCCGCTCCAACGTACACTCAAAGGAACAGCTCCATCCACCCTCAAAGACTGGCGCCGAACTGCTTCTCCAAACATGCAACCAACCAGATTGACACCGCGGATTCGCGCAGCTTCCGAACATGCGCGACCGGCCGCTGCCAACCGTGCCTGCGGCCGGCTGGATGCGCTGACTGCCCGGATCCAGAGTTGAAGGAGTCAGATTGGGCCCGGCGGCCTGTTTCCGTGTCTTCAGCCTCAGAAGAGACATCGCACCGTCTCCAGCCGCCTACGTGGCACCGCGACCTCGGTGACGCGCAGCCCGAAATTTCCATTCACTAAGACCACCTCGCCCCGCGCTACAATCCGGTCCCCCACAATCAGATCGACAGGATCGCTCACCTGACGGTCCAACTCCACCACGTCGCCGGGACCCATATCGAGAATCTCGCCAAGCCGTAGCTCCCGCCGCCCGAAGCGCATCGTCGCTTCCAATTCGACATCGAGAAGGAGCTCGATGTTCCGGCTTTGCGCGACCCCCGCATCATTGCCTGCTGGCGCGTCTTTCGCTGTGGGCAGCGGGGGCTCCTCATGCGCGGGTCGCAAGCCATCCGCCAGAAGGATTCTCCAGGCCGATTCTTTCGTCTTCAGTAAGAGGCCGTGAGTTCCCTGCGCCAGTGCGCCTGATTCGGCGAACCCCTCAACACGGCATTGCACGCCTGACTTCGCGAGCAGCTCGCCCGCTGCCGCGTCGGTTACCTCGCGCAGCAGCTCCATCCAGCTGGCCATCTGATCGGCATGCTCGCCGAGCAGGGGAGCCTCAAGGATCGCGGGGTCAAGTGCGACCGAAAAGTTCCCCTCAAGATCACCCACCATGCGGGCCGTGAATCCGATCGATTCTCCGGTGATCCGGCGGGTCGACGAGACCACCAGTTCCGGTTCTCCCGCGAGCGCCTGGGCAAACAGGGTCCTTGCAATCGATAACCAGGCATCCGCAAAGGTTGTCACGCCTCATCTCCCGGTCGGGCAACGAGACGTGCCGCTCGATAAGGGCCCTGACGGATCGGCTCAGCCGCGGAAATTCTTTCTCCGCCGATGCGCCACTCTGCCGATGAGGTTCCAGAAATCCCCAGTTGCAAGATGCTTCCCTCCTTCAAGTGTTCGATCTCCTCGGCGCGAATGCGCACCGGGGGCAACTGCAGCGCGCCGCCAAAGGCGATCCGCCGGACCAAAGCTTGCATGTGAGCGCGAATCTCGGAGGCATGCGATCGGCGCCTGCCCCAATCCGAGGTAAGCCGCCGCAGGATGGTGTTTGCCACCACGGCCGGAAACGCGAGGTTCAACAGGCCCGCGCACCGGGGCATGCGAATCTCAAAGCTGAGACAAAGTGTCTTCTCGTTGACTGACATGATGCGCGCGACTTGCGTCTGCATCTGCCGTTTCTCAAACTGAAAGCTCAGGCCGACCGGCTGCCACGCGGCGGAAAGCTCTCTGCACACCATCTCGCTCACACTGGCCAGAATCGCTTCCTCGATATCGGTGAGTTCCCGCAGCGAACCTTCTTGCCCCTCGCCACCCAGCACAAGATCGATCATTGGAGGCGCCAGCGCCAGGTCGAGCTGCATGACCGAGAGCGCTCCCAGCGGATCGAGCCTCACCGATGCCACATAGTTGATTTCCGGAATCCGCAGCAGGAACTCATTGAATGGAATCTGTTCAGCTGAAACCAGGTTCACCTGAAATCGCACGCGCAGCCAGGCTGCCAGGTTGTGGGTCAGGTTCCGCGCGAAAAGGTCGTTCAGCATGCTGATCGCGCGCATCTGGTCGTTCGAGATCTGGCCTGATAACGAGAAATTGTACGGAATCACACTGGATGTGCCATCCGCCTTTCCGACCCGAGGCGTCGAAAGCCGCGCGGCCTGAAACAACGCGTCGATTTCGTCCTGCTTCAGGGTCTTCTCGTTCATCTCGGCCTTGGTTGTTCCGCTTCACGCTTCGTTGGAGCCGCTGCATCGGTTTCCCGGCGGCTGATCTTTGTATCAGTGCCTTGCCCGGTCCGGCGCCCGCCCCGCAACGATCCGTCCGCCGCAAAATCTCGGAGCGCGGCGCGCAGGTGGATCACGGCCGAAGAATGAATCTGCGAAACCCGCGATTCCACCACTCCCAGCGCCAGCCCGATCTCGCGCATCGTCATCTCCTCGAAGTAGTAGAGCGTCATCACCATGCGTTCCCGTTCCGGAAGGCGGGTAATCGCATCCGTGAGTCGGTCCTCCAGTTCGCCGCGCAGACAGCGGAATAGAGGATCGTCCTCCGGCCGTCCCGCGACGTAGGCCAGTTCTTCCTCTCCCGAGTCCTCGTTATGCTCCATGTGCAGCGTGCCAATTTCGAGGCCCTTGAGATCGCCAAGCAGCTGCTGGTATTCCTCGAGACGCATGCCGATTTCCTCGGCCACCTCGATCTCCCCTGGCGGGCGTCCGAGCCTTGCCGTCACGGCGCGAATCGCCTCTTCCACCTGCCTCCCTTTGCGCCGCAGGTCGCGCGGACTCCAGTCGAGCGTGCGCAGGCTGTCGAGGATTGCCCCGCGGATACGAAACTGCGCGTAGCTGCGGAACTGAACCTTCTTTTCAGGATCGAACTTGGTGAATGCATCCATCAGTCCCACGACGCCGGCCGACACCAGGTCCTCCATGTCGACATGCTGCGGCAAGCGTTCGTGGATGCGGCGCGCGAGATAGCGAACAATGGGCAAGTGTTCCAGCAGCACACGCTCCTCGTCTGCGTTCATTCCCGGTGCATCGTCCAACCCCGGTGGATACCGGGTATCCCGCCTTCCGGCCGCTGCCCGCCCCTCGCCCGGCATCGCTCTCGCCGCCTCGGTACTCATCGCCTACCTCCTTTTGCGAAGCACTTCCCGTTTCTCACTGTGCCGTGCCCGTGGGCCGCAAACGAACGTCGGCCGGTACTTCACCAGCCGCGAGAACCGAAAGACGCGGCCACACCGGCTCCAACCAGCGCTTCACGTGGTAGCGGGCCGGACTGGGACAAAGAAGCACGGGCGATGCCGCAGTCGCGGCGTTCCCGATTAGGCGTTTCAAAGAATCGATCAGCCTGCGCACCACCGGGGTTCCCGATCCGCTGGCGGATGACGGCAACCGGGGAATGCTGTCCGGCGCTAGCGTCCCGAGAATTTCTTCTTCGAGCGCCGGGTCAAGCAGGATCACCGGCAGTTGTCCGTTTTCATCGAGGTATGGCTGGACCAGCCTCCGCCCCAGTGCCTGTCGCGATGCCTCGACCAGAGTCACCAGTGCCTTGCTGACTGGAGCTGTCTCAAGCAAGGCCTCCAGGATCGCCCCCAGATCCCGGATCGAAACCCGCTCCCGAAGCAGTTGTTCCAGCACCCGGGCAGTCTCGCCCAGGCTCAACAGCTTCGGCACGAGTTCTTCGACCAGTTTGGGATGGCTCTCGTTCAACCCGTCCATCAGGCGCTTGACTTCCGCGCGGCCCAGCAATTCGGCGGCATGCCGGCGGATCAGTTCGCCCAGATGGGTGGTGATTACCGTCGCTCCATCGACGACTGAGTAACCGGCCGCGATGGCCTGCTCCTCGAGCGCCGCCGCGATCCACACGGCCGGAACGCCGAACGCCGGTTCCCGTGTCTCTTTACCTGAGAGTGGCCGCCGCGCGGGATCACCGGATACGGCAAGCATTTGTGAGCCCTCCGTCTGCCACCGGCCAATCTCGATTCCGCGCAGCGAAAAAACGTACTCGCGGGGCTTGAGCCGCAGATTGTCCGAAATATGCACGGGCGGAATCAGGAATCCCAATTCGCTCGACAGGTGACGCCGCAGCGAGCGCACTCGGTTCAGCAGTTGGCCGCCCTGTTTTTCATCCACCAGCGGAATGAGCTGGAACCCGATCTCGAGCGTCAGCGCCTCCAGCCGCAGCATGCCCGCAACATCCGCTGTCTGCGTCTGCTCCGCCTTCCTCTTTTCCGCGGGACTTGCATCGAGAGGCGCCACGGCAGCGTTGGCCGCCACCCGCCGCCCAGACCACAAGAGCCCGCATGCGACCAACAGAAAAGGCAGCTTCGGCAGTCCCGGTACCAGGCACATCGCGCACGACACGGCTCCGGCAATGTAGAGCGTGGCCGGCTTGGCGAGCAGCTGCTGATTGATTTCCGTCCCCAGCATGCCGGCCGAATTGGCGCGCGTCAGGGTGATCCCGCCTGCGACCGATACAAGCAAGGACGGAATCAAAGTGACGAGTCCGTCCCCCACGGTCAGGATCGTGTAGGTGCGGACTGCTGCGCTCAGGTCGATGCCCTGCTGCAATGTGCCGATCGCCAGACCTGCCATGATATTGATCGCGGTGATCAGAATAGTCGCGAGAGAATCCCGCTGGTTGAATCGCGCCGCTCCATCCATGGCGCCGTAGAACTCAGCCTCGCGCGCAATGGCCTGGCGGCGGCGGCGCGCTTCTGCTTCATCGATGAGGCCCGCATTCATGTCTGCGTCGATGGCCATTTGCTTGCCGGGCAGAGCGTCGAGGGTAAACCGCGCCGTTACTTCTGCGGTGCGAACCGCGCCATGTGAGACGACGAGAAACTGAATCGCAACCAGCGCCAGGAACAGAACGAAGCCGACCACGTAGTTGCCGCCCACAACGAACTGTCCGAAGGCCTCGATCACCCTGCCGGCCGCGGCTGTGCCCTCCGATCCGTGCAGAAGGATGCGCCGGCTCGAGGCGATATTCAGCGCCAGGCGGAACAGCGTGAGCAGGAGCAGCAACGTGGGAAATACGCTCAGCTCAACAGCTCTTCGAATCTGCACTGCGGCGAGAAATACGATCACCGAGGCCGCGATCGACAGGGCCAGCAGGAAATCCAGCCCGGCGGCCGGAATCGGTACCAGCATCACAAAAATTACGCTGATAGCCCCAAGCGGCAGAATGAAATCCCGCATTCGCAAGAGCAGGGATTGCGGGCGAGCCGCGGTTGCAGGGAGAGCCGTCGTGCTCATCGTGGATCTCCCGGAATTACGCTGCCGCGCGGCCCATCGTTCATCTTTGCCCGCGCATGCGCACGCCGCTCCCGCAATTCGGCTTCAACCCGCTGGCGATAGAGATAGGCGAGAATTGCCGCAACGGCCGCATACAACTCGACGGGGATCGCCTGGCCGACTTCTACGGTCCTGTAGAGCGAGCGCGCGAGGGGTGGATTCTCGATGATTGGAACCCCGGCCCACCGCGCCTCGGCCTTGATTTCCTCGGCCAGCAGGTTGCGCCCCTTCGCCAGCAACTTGGGCGCATCCATGGTCGAGAAGTCGAATCCCAGCGCCACCGCATAATGCGTCGGATTGGTCAGCACCAAGGCGGCGTGCGCCACATCGGCCTTGACTCGCCGCCGCCGCATTTGCCTCTGCAGCCCGCGAATACGGCTCCGGATCTGAGGGCTCCCTTCAGTCTCCTTGTATTCCTCCCGCATCTCCTCGCGGCTCATCTTCAACCGCGATTCCCGGCTGCGCCACTCGACTACGTAGTCGACGAGCGCCCAGGCAAACATAAGCCACGCTGCCGCCTCGAGCAACCCGTACACATCGGCTCCCAACTCCACCAGACGGCCAGTCGAAAACGCTGGAATCTTGATTTCACGCGCGATCTCCTGGACCGCAATCACGCCAAGCAGCGACGCCGGAATCAGGGATCTGCCAAGCCGCGAGACTCCGCGCAACGAAAACAGGTTTTTCAAATTCGCTGCCGGACTAACGCGATCGAACTTAATCTCGAGAGCCGAGCCGGAAAGGCTCACGCCGCCGGTCTGCAGAATTCCCGCGCACAAAGAACCGGCTGCGACCGCAGCCATGGCCAGCCCAATCGGCAGCAGCACGGAGGCGGCAAGGCGACGCAGCGCATACATCGTCGGCAGAATTTCTGCGCTCTCCCAGTGCGCCGGAAAACCCAGGTCGAGAAACGCGGCAAAGCCTGCGCGCCATGTTCCGATCGCCTTTGTAGCCAGCACCCCAAGCGCGATCACCCCCGTCAGCGCGCCCGCCGCCGAGGTCAATTCACGGCTGTGCAACACGTCGCCGTCCCGGCGAGCTATCTCTCGCTTGTGCTGCGTGGCTTGCTCAGTGCGTTCGCCCGGCATCTCTAGCCCCGTATCCCGCCAGGCGAAGCTGCGATCAGTTTCTCCGCAAGATCCAGCAGCGCATCGAAGCGCGCCTCGATGAAACGAGGCCATAGCGCCAGAGAACCCGTCATCACGGCGAACCCAGTCAGCGTCTTCAGCGGCACGGTCAACGACATCACCGGTAACTGCGGGCTCAGCTTGCCCATCAAGGCAATCGCCAACTCCACCAGCATCGTGGCGGCCAGCACCGGCGCCGCCAGTTCCAATGCCGCCAGAAACACTCCGCTGCCGGCACGGACGATCGCCCCGGTCGTCCGCGCAGTCATGATGAACCCGCCAAGCGGCACCACATGAAAACTGCGAATCACCGAGGCCAGCAGGATCCGGTCCAGCCCCGCCGCCAGCAGAACCAGGGCGCCCATCAACTGAAACAACTCTCCCAGTAGCGGCGTCTGGATCGACGACTCCGGATCGAGAAGATTGACGAGAGAGAAACTGAATTGCAGACCGGCAATCTGCCCGGCAAACAAGAGCATCTCGTTGAGCAGCGCAAGAGTCAGCCCATATACGAGGCCGACGGCCAGTTCGCCGAGCACTGCAGAGAAAGCCAAATCAGCGCGGGCATTCGGAAGACTTCCCACCAGCGGGCCAAGCAGGTAAGCCACCACCAGCACGAAGACTGCCCTGGCTCGCACGGGCAGCGACGCCGATGAGAAAAACGGCGCAAATGCCATCATGCCGCTCACGCGCACCAGCGCCAGGGTCATTGCGCTCAGAAATGCCGTCCAATCGGTCACTTCAACCTCGCTGTGAGCGGCTGCATGCTCATCCCAGAAACCGGTGAAAGTCCGTCAGCAGAATGCGTGTATAGGCGGCCATGCGGTTCAGGAACCATGGCATCCCGACCAGAAGAATCACGGCGACCGCAATCAAGCGGGGCACGGTTGTCAACGACTGGTCCTGGAGGCTGGTCAATGTCTGGATGAGGCTGAGAACAAAGCTGAGCAGCGCGGCGGCAATGAGGACCGGCGCCGACAAGATCATCGCCTCCTTCATCAGCTGGCGCAAAAGTTCGGCAACCATGTCGGGCGTCATCGTCGCGCCTCCTTCAAAAGCTCTTGAGCAGCGATGCGGCAAGCAGATTCCACCCATCCACCATCACAAACAGCAGGATCTTCAGGGGCGTCGACACCACCACCGGAGGCAGCTGAAACATGCCAATCGAGGTCGTGATCGATGCGGTCACCATGTCGATCAGCAGGAATGGGAGAAACAGCACCGCGCCGATCGCAAACCCCGCCTTCAATTCCGAGAGAATGTACGCCGGCATCACGACGCGCATCGGCAAATCGTCAGGCCGCTGCGGTCTCGGAATCTGTCCGGCAGCAGTGAACAGCGCGAGATCTTTCTCGCGTGCATAGCGCAGCAAAAAATGTTTCACCGGCTGCGCGCCCCGGTCGATCGCCTCCCACCCCGTAAGCTGCCCTGCGCGATACGGCTCGACTGCCAGCTGATCCACCTGGTTCAGCACCGGGGTCATCAGGAACCAGGTCATCATCAAGCCCAGACCAAGGAGCGTGGGATTGGACGGCGCCGTCTGTGTGCCCAGCGCCTGGCGCAGGAAATGAAATACCACCAGCAGCCGTACCAGCGGGGTCATGCACATCAGGATGGCCGGCAGGAGTGTGATCAGCGTCAGGACCAGCACAATCGTCCACGGCGTCGAATCGGCCGGATGGAGGCGCGCATTCAGATCCGGCAGCACAGGAGCGGCCGCAACGGAGGCTGCACGCATTGCGGCTGCTACCACGAGATTCTCCTTGCTTTCCTTCGAGCCGCCGATCGCAGCGGCAGTTGCGGCCCGATTGACCCATCCAGGGCATAGATCACCGGCGCGCCCTCTGAAGCGGTTGCCACCAGCAAGCGCTTGCCCTCGGCTTCAATCAGGGCGAGCGACTGCCGGGGCGCCAGGGTCATCTTCTCGAGCAGGACCAGCTTCCTTTTCTCTTGCGGAGCGCGATGCAGACGGTCGATCAGCCATCCCGCCAATCCGCCGACCTTTTTTGTTCTTCCTGCTTCTCCCGCTTCTCTCATCTGTTCCTGGCGTCCCTACGCAAGCCGCGTCACTCGGACTGCAAGACGCGTATCAATGACCTCAAACTCGCTCCAGGCCAATTGCACTTCGCCGGCAAAGAGCGGCAAATCGTCCCCATTCACCCATTCCGTTTGCACCACCTGTCCCGGCTCCAGGGCCAACAGATTCCGCAAACGGAAACCGCTCAGAGGAATCGCGACATCGAGCTGCACAGGCAAACGATCCAGTTTCGCGTCCATCTTTCGGGTTCCGGGCTGGATGCTCTGCGCAATCAGGGCCGCCCCACCCCCGTTCGGCATCTGACCCGCCCCTTCTGCGGCGCGCGGAATGGCAGCCGGGTCTCCCATACGCCACACCATCCTGCAGATAGCTGACCGGAAACACGAGGGAAAGATTAGAAAGGCCTCATGCAGCGCCGGCGCACGGTCCATCTCTCCGTGACCGCAGATTCATCCCGCTGTTACACTGATACATATCGCCGAATTGCGACCGGTGAGCCGCTTGATCTGGTGGTCTTTATTCGAGGTCCGCACATGCCCGAAACGAATGGAAACAAGAACGTAATCAGCACCGGACTACGACTGAAAGTAGGCCTGGCCGAAATGCTCAAGGGAGGCGTCATCATGGACGTCATGAGCGTGGAGCAGGCCCGGATTGCCGAAGAAGCCGGTGCCGCTTCGGTCATGGCTCTCGAACGCGTGCCGGCCATGATCCGTGCCGAAGGGGGCGTGGCCCGCATGGCTCGCCCGGCGCTGATCAAGCAGATCATCCAGGCTGTCTCCATTCCGGTCATGGCGAAGGCCCGCATCGGGCACTTCGCAGAAGCGCAGGTGCTGCAGGAGCTCGGCGTCGACTTCATCGACGAAAGCGAAGTTCTCACACCGGCTGACGAAGCGCACCACATCGACAAGCACGCATTCAAAACGCCCTTTGTCTGCGGCGCGCGGAATCTTGGAGAAGCCCTTCGCCGCATCGCCGAAGGCGCGGCCATGATTCGCACCAAAGGCGAAGCCGGCACCGGAGACGTCGTCCACGCCGTGCAGCACATGCGCCAGATCACCCGCGAAATGCGCATTCTCACCGTGCTGACTGACCAGGAGCTCTTCGCGGCGGCGAAGGAGCATCAGGCGCCCTACGAACTCGTCCAGATGGTTGCCCGCGCCGGCAAGCTTCCGGTTCCGAACTTCTCGGCCGGCGGCATCGCCACTCCAGCCGATGCGGCGCTCATGATGCAGCTCGGCGCCGAAGCCATCTTCGTCGGCTCCGGAATCTTTATGAAAGAAAGGGCCACGCCGCTCGATGTGGAGCACGACACCAAGGAGCGCGAAGAAGCCGTCAGCCGTGCCAAGGCAATCGTGATGGCAACCACGCACTTCAACGATCCCAAGATCCTTGCCGAAGTTTCTGGACAGGTCACCGGCACGATGAAAGGTCTTGCCGCCGCCGCCATCGAAGAAGGGCAACTGCTCCAGACTCGCGGCTGGTAGGCACCTGCGGAAGGAAGATCGAGGGAACACATGGTCGACATTGATCTGGCGTTCCCTCATTCCTATGAGATCGACGGCATCATTGAACTCCCCGCAACGGGAAAACTAGAGGTTCCACTTCATTACTTTCCGGGTGCGAGAACGCGCCCGGAGCGTGATGGTTTATGGCTGAAACTGATTCCGGAAAGCGCGGAGCCCTGGGTGGGGGTATTCGGTTTTGGCTACCCTTCGCCTCCAGCGATTTCCAGAGTGGTTAGCACGCCCGATAAGGACCGGGTATGCGTGGTCTCCGGTGGTGCGGCCTACCTTGTCAAAACCGACGACCCGGAGATTTGGGCCGAGCTTCCTGTCGTGCCTGTCCTCGACGTTCGTTGCCTTCCAACAAAGCAGATCCTGGTCTTCGCGGACTTCACGAGATTGACCGCATACGACCAGAATGGCCGTGTGTGGCAGAGTCCTCGACTTTGCTGCGATGGCCTTCGAATTCTCAAGGTCACGGAGGATCGCATTGAGGGTGTCGGCTATGACCCCACAAGCCCGCAGCGGGAGATGCCTTTTTGGGCAGATCTAAACACGGGAAAATCTCTTCTTCGGCCGCCGATTTCCCTTGAAGGTAAGCGGCTTTCGTGAGGAATCTGTCTCGTTGACCAAGATTGCGCATCCTCGCATTGGTGTCCTCGCCATCCAGGGTGACTATGCGGCCCACGCGGACGCGCTTGTAGAATCTGGCGCCGTTCCTTCTGAGATTCGCAAGCCCGAGGAACTGGCCGGTCTCGACGGCCTCATCCTGCCCGGCGGCGAATCGACCACCATGCTCAAATTCCTTGAGAAGCGTCAGTTCTTCGATGCCCTCAGGGAATACTGCCAATCCCACCCCGTCTTCGGGACTTGCGCCGGAGCCATCCTGCTTGCTCGCGAGGTACGCAACCCTACTCAGCGAAGCCTGGGCATTCTCGATGCCATCATCGAGCGAAATGCCTATGGCCGCCAGATCGACTCAAGCATCCTGACCAGCGAAACCGAACTCCCCGGCGGCCCGCTCGAGATGGTATTCATTCGCGCTCCAAGGATTGTTTCCGCCGGCCGGGGGGTCGAGGTCCTGGCGAAGCGAGAAGGATGTCCGGTCCTGGTCCGGCAGGGTAAAACCATGGCTGCGACGTTCCATCCCGAACTGTCCGCAGATCGGCGGGTGCACCGTTCCTTCGTCGAAACCGTTTCATCTACTATGAAATGAGGCCGCGCTGATCCGTCCAGATCAACTTGGCCGGGTTTCGTTGGTAATTTCAAAAATTTAAGACCACATCTTCGATTCCACACGCGTCCAAAGCAAAGTAGGGTAATCTCAGTCTTATCCGAGGCCTGAAATGCCGTCCACCTTTACGCATTCCCCGGCGGAAACGGAACGCAAAGAGCCAGGTATTGGCGGGAAACCGCCTGTAGATCGGCGTCCCACGGGTGGCGGAGGCGGCGGAGGCGACGACGACTGGCGACCTGAACGGCATGGCCCCCGCGAGCTCCTGAATCGCATACGCTTCTTCGTGTTCTTCGGCCTGGCCGGCGACATGATGTTTTTCGCCATGCTGATCGTGCTCTTCTTTGCGCGGCAGGCAGGTTCCCATCTCGACTTCCGCACTCATGAGTTCGTTGGGGACTGGCACCCCGTCCTCCTTCCCCCCATCCTTTATCTGAATACGGCGGTACTCCTGCTATCGAGCGTCGCCATGGAGTTTGGCCGGCGCAACATTTTCCGTGAAATTGACGTGCTGGAAGAGTGGCTCGGGCTCGGCCATCCGGCGCTGCACCGCACCTTGCCCTGGGTAGGCGGCGCGTTCGTTCTCGGCCTGCTTTTCCTTGGCGGTCAGTGGATTGCATGGAAGCAATTGACTGCACAGGGATTTGCATTCGACCGCTGGTCGACCCCGGCGAGTTATTTCTTTTATCTGATCACCGGCCTTCACGCGGCCCACCTGGTGGTTGGGATTCTCGCTCTGGCCGTTTGCCTGTGCATCCTTGGCCGGCTCAAGCGGGTCGAATTGCGCCAGGTCGCCGTCGACGTGACCGCATGGTACTGGCACGCCATGGCTCTTGCCTGGGCAGTTTTGCTCGCCGTCCTGGTCGTTGGACAATAAACCGCAGCGCCCAGATCCCTGTTCCACCCTCACTGGAAAGACTTAATGGCTCACCGGTGCCTTTGCGGCACCCGTCCGACGCGGCGCACTCAGAGGGAGATGATCCCTTTCTTCGGCTGGTCAACTCCCGTGCCCGAGCGCGGCCCCTTTACCTTCCGCATGACCGGTGACAGTTCTGTTCGTGTTGGCTCACGTCGAGGGTCAGATCGCGGCAGACAGGGGGTCCTTATATAGGTCCGCACCGCCTCAGCCATCACCTGTGCAACAGCTGCCTGCAGTCGCTTTGAATGCGCAGTTTTCGGCTCGGACTAAGCCTTCCAATCGTCAATGCAACCAACTGGCGGCACAATTCGCCCAAAGAGGGGACAACCGGGCAGGACAAATACAGCTCACTATTTCGGGCCATCAAAACTTCAATCGCCTTCAGCCGTCCTCTCAGCTCGGCCTCGGACAATCCAACCGCAAGGTTTCCGTCTGACAGGTATTCAATCGCGTGCGCAATCACTTCAATTCCGTGCGCGGCCCGAAGAGTGGTGATGCGCCTCACTTTCGGGTTGGTTGCATCCAACCCTTCCGCTTCCGCGATATGGGTGGGAAAATCAGTCAATGCAGTTGTTGCTCGATCCACTGTGGTCCTTCCGCCTCAGTGTCCTTCCAAGAACATCCGCGTGCGTGCCCCTGGCCGGACACGGAAGTATCGCTTGCACATCCCGGAATTAAAGTGATGCAGCGCACAGCTGTCGAGTTGCGCCGTGACTTATACCAAACCTTGACGATTCGCCATCGATCCGGCGCATATTCAGCAGTTTGCATACCGTGAAACGGCGCGTTCGCCTTGACTGGATGAGATCGAAAACCTAATCTCGAATGAGCGGCTTGTCGCATTGAGGCGGGTTTGCTCAGTGTGCCTTGCACGAATTTTGCATTGCTTTTGCGGACTGAGCTGCGATGATCCCTTATCACTGGCAATATCTGCCCCTTCTGATGCAAATCGTTTTTGCTTTCGGCCTTTCGGCTTTCATGGTCGTCGGCTCCCGGTTCGTTGGCCGCCATCGCAATACCAAGGTCAAGCTATCGGCATACGAGTGCGGTATCGAGGCGGTTGGAGACGCCCGCAAGCGTTTCAGCGTTCGCTTCTACATGGTGGCGATGCTGTTCATCCTCTTCGATGTGGAAGCCGTCTTCATGATGCCGTGGGCCGTCATCTACAACAAACTCCCTGCGATTACGGGCAGCAAATATTTCGGCTTCTGGGAGATGGTTGTCTATCTCGGATTTGTTGCGGTGGGTCTCTACTACATCGTTCGCAAAGGCATCCTGAACTGGAGCCAGGACAAGGCGGATCTCTGATGGCTCCTGCGAAAACAACTTTGGACGACAAGGCTGCCGTCCTCGCCGGACTTCCCGATCATCCGGCGGTGAAGGCGATCCTCGCCTGGAACGTCGATGCTCTCGCCGACGCGAGATTTGATCGCGATGAACTTACGCTGACCATCGTCCCCGAGTCCCTTCGTGAAGCGGCAGCCACTGTGCAAGCCGCCGGCTATAACTTTCTTGAAGACCTGACCGCGGTCGACTGGTTTCCGTCGGTTCCGCGATTTCAGATCAGCTATCACATTCTTTCCCACGCGTTCAAAGAACGCATTCGCCTTCGCGTGACGCTCAGCGAGCCCGATCCCACTGTGGAATCGATCACGTCTGTCTGGCCCTCCGCCAATTTCTACGAGCGCGAAGTCTACGACATGTTCGGTATTCGCTTCGCCGGCCACCCCAACCTGCGCCGCATCATGATGCCCGACGAATGGCAAGGCTATCCGATGCGCAAAGACTACCCGGTGGAGGGATACCGCTGATGGCCCTGAATCCCGGCACTCCCATCCTCGAAGCTCCGCTGGCCGCGGGTTCGCAGGATCAGCACATGGTCCTCAACATGGGACCGCAGCACCCGTCCACGCACGGCGTGCTTCGCCTCGTGCTTGAGATCGACGGCGAAATCGTTGTGCGCCTCTACCCCGAAATCGGCTACCTGCACACCGGAATCGAAAAAACCTGCGAGGCCAAGTTCTATCAGCAGGTCGTCCCGCTCACCGATCGCATCGACTATCTCAGCCCGATGGCCAACAACCTGTGTTACTGCCTGGCCGTGGAGAAGCTCCTGGACCTCGAGATCCCGGAAAAAGCGCAATGGATTCGCGTGCTGCTTTCGGAACTGACTCGCCTGAACTCGCACCTCGTTTGGCTCGGCACTCACGCCATGGACATCGGCGCTCTTACCGTCTTTCTCTACACCTTCCGCGAGCGCGAAGAAATCCTCAGGATCTTTGAAGCCGTCGCCGGCCAGCGGATGATGACCAGCTATTTCCGCATTGGCGGCCTCTCAATGGAACCACCACTCGGTCTCTTCGATTGGATTCAGCGGTTCATCAAGTCATTTCCCGAAAAGATCGACGAGTATTCGAACCTGCTTACCGGCAACCCGATCTTCATCAATCGCTTGAAAGGTGTCGGTTATCTATCTGCAAATGATGCAATTGCGCTCGGCGTGACAGGACCTCCGATGCGCGCTTCGGGCGTCGATTTCGATCTTCGCCGCGACATGCCCTACTCCGGCTATGAGAAGTTCAAGTTCAAGGTACCGACCTCGCCTGATGGTGACTGCTGGGCGCGCTATATCGTCCGGCTCGAAGAGATGCGCGAGAGCATCAAGATGATCCAGCAGGCCCTCGACGGCATGCCCGAGGGACCCATCAAAGCTGATGCTCCCAAGATCGTGCTTCCCGATCGCGAAAAGATGAAGACGCAGATGGAAGCCCTCATCCATCATTTCAAGATTGTCACCGAGGGATTCGCGGTTCCCGCCGGCGAGGTTTATCAGGGAATTGAAAGTCCGCGTGGCCAGATGGGCTACCATGTTGTTTCGGACGGCACCGCCAAGCCATACCGCGTACACATGCGCAACCCCTCGTTCGCCACCCTCCAGGCGCTTGAAACCATGTGTCAGGGCCGCATGCTGGCCGACGTCGTTGCGGTCATCGGTTCCATTGACATTGTGCTTGGAGAGATCGATCGATGAACTCGCTGGACACCATCGCGGTTTCGATCGGCTTGAAGAGAATCCATCCGCCGGCAGAAAAGGCGCGGCCTTGAAAGACCAAGTGATCGGCGAACTCTGGGTATCGCTTGCTTCTCTGCTGCGCAGCTACACCGCGGCACATGGATTGAATGGCAACCGGCAGGCAACCGTTGAGTTGGGCGAAGGTCAGATCACGGTGCGACACGGAAATGCGTGGCTCGATTTGCGCCGCAATGGCCCGTTGCTCACATGGGCGCGAGACAATGGAAGAAATGGGGATCTTGAATTGATGGAAACCGGATATCTGCGATCGAGCACAGGCGAGCAGGCGCTGGACATGGCGGCAGAGGCATGGGCGCGGGAGTTGATGCAATGACCACCATCTTTTCTCCCGAACTCGCGGCCCGCTTGGACGCGCTCGTCGAAAAATATCCGGTGCGCCGCTCCGCACTCATTCCCATGCTGCTGTATGCGCAGGATGAAGTCGGCTATCTCTCTGACGCAGTGATCGCGGAAGTTGCGCAACGCATCGGTATCACGCAGCTGGACGTGCGCGACGTGGCTTCCTACTACTCGATGCTTCGCTTCAAGCCCGCAGGCAGGTTCAACGTGCAGGTCTGCACCAATATCTGCTGCATGCTGCGCGGCGCCTACGACGTTTTCGATCGCTTCCAGGAAGAACTCGGAGTGGGCCATAAGGGAATGACAAAGGATGGCCTTTTCTCACTCGAAGAGGTTGAGTGCATCGGGGCTTGCTCCTGGGCGCCGGCCGTCCAGGTGAATTATGACTTCCACGATGAGTTGAGCCCAGAGCAGGTTCCCGACCTCGTCGCCAAGCTTCGCGCAAAAGCTGCGGAGGGAGGAACGAAGTCCAATGCCTAGGCTCGTCTCCCATCCCGATGAAGTGAAGATCATCTCGCGCCGTTTCGGCCAGGGCGCGGCGGCGATCGACAAATACATTGAGCTGGGCGGGTACGAGTCTGCGAAGAAGTGCCTCGCGCAAGGTCCCGACTGGATCATCAATGAGATGAAAACCAGCAACCTTCGCGGCCGCGGCGGCGCGGGCTTTCCCACGGGCATGAAATGGTCCTTCGTTCCAAAGCAAAGCGCCAAACCGAAGTACGTGCTCGTCAATGGCGATGAAAGCGAGCCCGGCACCTGCAAGGACCACCTCATCTTTCTGCACGACCCGCATGCCGTCATCGAAGGCACGATCATCGCGGGTCTTGCCATCGGCTCCAAGGTGGGTTTCATCTACCTGCGCGGCGAATATCGCTACTTGCTCGAGATCATGGAGCGCGCCGTCGCCGACGCTTATGCCCGCGGCTTCCTCGGAAAGAACATCTTCGGTTCCGATACCGAATTTCAGGTCATCACGCAAACCGGTGCCGGGGCCTACGAAGTAGGCGAAGAATCCGCGCTGATGGAATCGCTCGAAGGCAAGCGCGGCGTTCCGCGCATCAAGCCCCCCTTCCCTGCCGTCGTCGGACTTTATGGCGGCCCCACTGTCATCAACAACGCCGAGACCATCGCCACGGTTCCACACGTGATCGCCATGGGTGGCGAAGCGTACGCAGCAGTCGGAACCCCGCGCAATGGTGGCACGCGCCTCTTCTGCCTCAGCGGCCACGTCGAGCGCGCCGGCGTCTACGAACTGCCCATGGGCTACAACCTCAAGAAGATGATCGACGAAGTCGGCGGGGGCGTGCGCGGCGGTCGCAAGCTGAAAGCTGTGGTGCCTGGCGGATCGTCAACACCCGTTCTGCTGCCCGAAGAAATCGAAAATCTTGGCATGGACTTCGACCAGGTAGGCAAAGCCGGATCGATGCTTGGCTCCGGCGGTGTCGTGGTCATCGACGATCAGACTTGCATGGTTGAGTTTGCGCTGCGCACCATCAGCTTCTACCAGCACGAGAGCTGCGGCTGGTGCATTCCCTGTCGGGAAGGCACCGACTGGCTCAAGAAATCGCTGACTCGCTTTCATGCCGGTTTCGGCACGGACAAGGACATCGACAACATTCGCTATTTGGCCGAGAACATGATGGGACGCACCTTCTGCCCGCTGGGCGATGCCGCGGCGATGCCCACAATCGGCTTCGTCAAAAAGTTTCGCAAGGAGTTTGAAGATCACCTGAACGGCAAGCCCTGTCCGTTCGCAAGGCAGGGTGTACCGGAGATGAGCATCGTGTAATCGGCCCGCTCCAGCGATTTGTCATCCTGAGTGAAAGTCGTTGCCGCCGCCGACGGCTGAAAGTCGAACGAACTTCGGTTTGATGTTTTGTTTTGCTGTTTTGAAAAGGCACGCCTCATCCGTGCCAATGCAAGAAGAGATGAAATGGCTTCGGCCCCTGGGGGAAAATGCCCGACGTAACTTTCACCGTCGATGGAAAGAAGCTGACAGCGCCTGCCGGGACGCTGCTCATCGAAGCCTGCCGCAAAGCGGGCATCGAAATTCCGGCATTCTGCTACTACCCAGGCCTCAGCCTGCAGGCCGCGTGCCGCATGTGCGTCGTGCGCCAGGAAAAAGTGCCGAAGCTTCAGACCGCCTGCACGACCACCGTCGCCGAGGGTCAGGTCTTCATCACCGAGTCGCCTGAAATCGCCCAGGCGCGCAAGGCCACTATCGAACTCCTGCTGGGCAACCACCCTCTCGACTGCCCCGTGTGTGACGCGGGCGGCGAGTGCGAGCTGCAGGACATGACCTTCAAGTACGGCGCCGGCGAGAGCCTCTACGCTGAAGCCAAGCAGCATCGCGATGAGCAACAGTGGTCCCCTGCGGTCTTCTACGACCGTCCGCGCTGCATTTTGTGCTACCGCTGTATCCGCATGTGCGGAGAAGGCATGGACGTGTGGGCGCTCGGCGTCCAGAATCGCGGCGCCAACTCGGTCATCGCGCCCAACAATGGCAATCAGCTCGACTGCGAGCAGTGCGGCATGTGCATCGACGTGTGCCCAGTGGGCGCATTGACCAGCGGCAGCTACCGTTACAAGACTCGCCCCTGGGAAATGAACCACGTCTCCACGGTTTGTACACATTGCGGCGACGGCTGCAAGGTTACGCTCGGCGTGCGCCAGTCCAGCGACGGCTCCGAAATCGTGCGTGCCGACAACCGCGACAAGAGCGGTATCAATGGCGACTTTCTTTGCGCCAAGGGCCGGTTCGGCTTCGACTTTGTGGAAAGCTCCGAGCGCCTCACGCGCCCGCTGGTTCGAAATGCTGCTGGCGAATTTGAGCCTGTCACCTGGGAGCACGCGCTGCGCGTCGCTGCCGGCAAGCTGAAAGAAATCCGCGATACAAAGGGCGGATTCTCAATCGGCGTCATCGGATCCAATCGCACGACGAATGAAGAGAACTACCTGCTGCAGAAGTTCGCGCGGACGGTGCTCCAGACCAACAACATCGACCACGAGCGCACCACCGACTACGCCTCGTTCGCCCATGCTCTCGCCGGCCATCAGGACCGCACCGCCAGCCTGCGGGAGGCAGCCTATGCTCCGGCCATTCTGCTCGTCGGTGGCAACCCCACCGAAGAGCATCCGCTGCTGGCCTGGAACCTGCGAACCAATGCGCGCCTCAGCAAGGCCCGCATCTACGTTGCCAACGCCGCGCAAATCAAGCTCGAGCGCCAGGCCAAGGCCGTGCTCCGCGTGCCTGCCGACGGCTACTCCCATCTCGCCGCCTATCTCGACGGATCAGATTCCGCGCTAGGCGATCCGGCATTCCGCGATGCCGTGCTCGCGGAGGAGTCGCTGCTCGTCATCTTCGGCGAGGAATACCGCGGCAGCGCAGTCCGGGATCTGGTGACCTGGGGCCTCAAGCGCGAGAACGTCAAGTTCGCCTATCTCGGCGATCATGCCAATTCCCGCGGCGCAGCCGACATGGGGCTCCTCCCCGATCATCTTCCCGGCTACATCCCCGTCACCTCGCCCGGCGCCTTCGCCACTGAATATCCCGGCCTGCCGTCGACTCCCGGCAAGTCGCGACAGGAGATGCTCGCCGGCGATGGTTCCCTCGCCGCCCTGCTCGTCGTGGGAGCCAACCCGGTCGCCGCACTCGGCGCGGATCGTACAACTCTGCGCGATGCCTTCCTCATCGTCCAGGACATCTTCATGACCGAAACCGCAGCCGCGGCCGACGTCGTGTTCCCTGCCGCCAGCCTGTACGAAAAAACCGGCACCGTCACCAACACCTTTGGCGATCTGCAACTCGCGAGAAAGGCCGCCGACCACGCCGGCGTCAAACCTGACTTCGAGATTCTCGTTCGACTCGCCGGCGCCATGGGTGTCGACATCAAGACGCTGGTTCCCTTTGGCAAGGCCGGCATGACTTCAGACCTCGGCCAGTCCCGCGGCGCGCAATCCGGAGAAGCCGATCGCCATGCCGTCTGGCTTGCAGCCAACGGCCTCGAGCCCAAACTTAGTCCGTTCGATCCGCTTGCCGTTCTCGATGAAATCGAGCGCCTCGTGCCCGGCTACAAGCTGGACCGGCTTAACCTTTTCGGCGGCAATGACGTTCCCACCGAACCCGGCTTCGTGCCGCTTGCGGCCATCACCGGCATCAACCACATCGTTCCCTCGCACGACCGGCTCTTCACCTCCGGAACCCTCGGCCGCTACAGCACTGCACTCAAGGAACTCGACGAACACCAGGCACACGAATTGGCAGAAACCGCAACAGTCAAATGAATCGCTTTGCAAGAGAGGCTGAACCCTCGTGACGCTTTTGCAGTTTTTCCTATGGAGCTTGCTCAAGGTTGTAGTCGTAACGGTCATCCTCCTCATGGCCGTCGCCTACACGGTTTTGCTTGAGCGAAAACTCGTCGGCCGGATCCAAAATCGGTGGGGCCCCAGTCGCGTCGGCCCCTTCGGCCTGCTGCAGCCGTTGGTCGACGGCGCAAAGTCCTTTCTGAAAGAAGACATCGTTCCAACCGCGGTCTATCGTCCTCTCTACCTCCTGGCGCCCATTATCGGCCTCAGCTGCGCCATGATCTCCATCGCCGTGGTGCCCTTCGGCGATCCCGCTGTCACCGGCTCGGGAGGGTTTCATTTCTTCGAAATCTCCGATGTCAACATCGGCCTGCTCGTCATCCTCGGCATCACTTCCATCGGTGTTTACGGCATTGCCCTTGCCGGCTGGTCCTCGAACAACAAGTATTCACTGCTCGGCTCGTTGCGATCTTCAGCCCAACTCATCAGCTACGAACTTGCGCTGGGCCTCTCGCTCGTCGGCGTCGTCCTTCTTGCCGGCAATCTCAATCTCCGCGTGATTGTCGAGAGCCAGGCCAGGCACGGTCTCCTTTCATGGAACCTCTTCGGCGGATTTCAGTTCGTCGCCTTCTTCATCTACCTGATGGCCGCCTATGCTGAAACCAACCGCTCGCCCTTTGACCTGCCCGAAGCCGAGAGCGAACTCACCGCCGGTTACCACACCGAGTACAGTTCCATGAAGTTCGCCATGTTCTTCATGGCCGAGTACGCCAACATGATCACCGTCGGCTGCGTCGCAACGCTGCTCTTCCTCGGTGGCTGGACCAGCCCATTCGGCAGCCTCTTTCCAACGCCGAACAACATCCTTCTCCAGTCGATCCTTCCGATCTTCTGGTTCGTGCTCAAGGTTTTCAGTTTCCTGTTTCTCTACGTCTGGGTGCGCGGCACGCTGCCCCGCTTCCGCTATGACCAATTGATGAACTTTGGATGGGTGTATCTTATGCCGCTTGCCATCCTGAACATTCTGGCCACGAGCTTGTGGCTTGCCTATAGGTCCTGAACGATGCACCTGGTTCTGTTTCTCATCTTCGCCGGTTTCTGCCTCGCCGGAGCGATCAATCTGCTGATCCAGAGGCATCCCATCACCAGCGCGCTCTCGCTCATCGTGGTGATGACGTCCCTGGCCGTACTCTATCTTCTGCTCGGCGCTGAATTCCTTGCCGCCGCTCAGGTCATCGTCTATGCCGGCGCCATCATGGTGCTCTTCACCTTCGTTGTCATGCTGCTCAACGCGAGCCGCGAAGAGCGCACCCTCGGCAGTCGCGCCGCCGCCGTCCTCGGATTCCCGGCGATCGTCGTCATTCTGGCTCTCATCGCCACCGTCATTCTGCATGCGCAGGGACTCAGCACCGCTGCGATGCGCGAAGGCATCACGTCCACGCAGGATCTGAGCACCGTCCTCTTCACCAACCTCCTGCTCCCGTTTGAAGTCACCTCGGTCCTGATTCTCGTCGCCATCCTCGGCGCTGTCGCTCTGGCACGCCGCGGCGCTGGAGAAGGGACGGAAGGCCAATGAACATCGCATCGGTTCACATGTTCTCTGACGTTCCGCTTTCCTGGTACCTGCTGCTAAGCGCCGCACTGTTTTGTCTCGGCGTCGTCGGATTCCTGATCAAGCGCAACCTCATCACCGTATTCATGTCCATCGAGCTCATGCTCAATGGCGTGAATCTCTCGTTTGTCACCTTCGCCCATCAGTGGCATGCGGTGAAGGGACAGATCTTTGTCTTTTTTGTGATGATGGTCGCCGCGGCTGAAGCCGCCGTCGGTCTTGCCATCATCATTGCCGTCTTCCGCGCCCGCTCTACGCTGGCCGTCGACCGAATCGATTTGATGAAACTATGAACGAACCTTTGCTCTTTTTGCCGTTCATCCCCCTGCTGCCCTTCTTCGGATTTCTGATCAATGGGCTGCTGGGCCGGCGTCTGCCCAAACCCTTGGTTTCATTCGTAGCGCTTGCTTTTCCGTGCGCATCCCTCCTGCTCGTTCTTCACGTCACCTATCTCGCGTGGTCCGGTTCGCTGCCCCTGCCTTGGAGTGAACCCAACGCTCCCGCCTGGATCTCCGTCGGCGCAGTACACATCACCTTCACCTCAGTCATCGATCAGCTTTCGCTGGTCATGCTCCTCATCGTGACCGGCGTAGGATTCCTCATCCACATCTACTCCGTCGGCTACATGCACGACGAACCTGGATACTGGCGCTACTTTGCCTACCTGAATCTCTTCCTCTTCTTCATGACCGTGCTCGTTCAGGCCGGCAACGTGCTGCTCATGTTCGTGGGCTGGGAAGGCGTCGGCCTTGCCTCCTACCTGCTCATCGGGTTCTGGTTCCAGAAACCCTCGGCTGCGAACGCCGGCATGAAGGCCTTCGTCGTGAACCGCGTCGGCGACTTCGGTTTTCTCATCGGAATCTTCCTGATCCTCGCCAATTTCGGCACGCTGACCTTCAGCGAAATCGCCGTGAAGCTTGCCGCGAATCCGGCATGGACCGGCGGAGTCCTCACCGCCATCGCGCTCTGCCTGCTCGTTGGCGCCACCGGCAAAAGCGCGCAGCTTCCTCTGTATGTCTGGTTGCCTGACGCCATGGAAGGCCCGACGCCGGTTTCCGCGCTGATCCACGCGGCCACCATGGTTACGGCGGGTGTTTACATGATTGCCCGCACGCATTTCATCTTTGACCGCTCGCCTTTTGCGCTTTCCGTGGTCGCCATCGTCGGCGCGGCCACCGCGATCTTCGCCGCAACCATCGGCCTCGTCCAAACCGACATCAAACGCGTCCTCGCCTACTCCACTGTTTCGCAGCTTGGCTACATGTTCCTGGGATGCGGCGTGGCTGCGTATTCGGCCGCCATCTTCCACCTGATGACGCACGCCTTCTTCAAAGCCCTGCTGTTCCTTGCGGCCGGCTCGGTGATTCACGCCATGGGCGGCGAGCAGGACATGCGCAAAATGGGCGGCCTGCGCACAAAAGTTCCCATCACTTTCTGGACAATGACCATGGCGGTTCTCGCCATCTCAGGATTTCCCTTCATGTCCGCGTTCTTCTCCAAAGACGCGATCCTCGCCGCCGCCTTCGCTGCCGGCGGTCTCGGCAAAGTCCTATGGTTCGTCGGACTCGTGACCGCCGCACTCACCGCGTTCTACATGTTCCGTCTCTGGTATCTCACCTTCTTCGGCGATCTGCGCGATCACGACGCGCATCCGCACGAGAGCTCATGGGTGATGCTTGGCCCACTCGTAATCCTCGCCGTTCTTTCTGTCATTGGCGGCTGGATCGGGATGGAACACTTCGGCGCCTATCTCACCCCGTCCGTCGGAGCCAGGCCCGAAGGACCGTCCGGCAGCCTCGAATACCTGCTCACCGCCCTCGCGGTAGCCGCTGGAGCCCTTGGCTGGTTCATCGCCCATCGCATGTACCATCGCCCGGCCACTGCAGACGGGCTTGCCGCCGTCACGCCGCCCGGTTACAAGCTTCTCGCGGGCAAGTATTACGTCGACCAGATCTACAGCTACCTCATCGTCAAGCCGCTCCTCGTGCTCTCCAAGTTCTTCCTCGAGTGGGTGGTCGACTTCGCCATCCTGGGTGGCCTTGCCTGGCTCCTGGCCGGCATCGCTACTCTATTCGGAGCCATTCTCCAGCGATGGCAATCCGGCAATCTGCGCTCCTACGCGGCCTGGCTCGCCGTCGGCGCCGCAGCCATTCTTCTCTTCTTCCTGATTCCCTACACGCTCGGCGCTTCGGGACTCGACTTCTGGGCGAGGGGGCGCTGACATGAACGACTCGATCCTCACGCTGATCCTTCTTACTCCGCTGGCCGGCGCGATCGTCGTCGCGCTTCTGCCCGATCGCGGCAAGCTGCCCGCATGGATTGCACTCCTTACCTCGCTCGCCACCTTCGGCTTCACGCTGCACCTGCCTGCGCACTTCCTCCACGGCCAGCCGGGATTCCAATTCGAAATCAACCGCCTCTGGATTGAGAGCCCAGCCATCAGCTACCACGTCGGCGTCGACGGACTCAGTCTCTGGCTCGTCGTTCTGGTCGGCATTCTCGCGCCCGCCGGCATTGTCGCCAGCTGGAACGCCATCAAGGAGCGGCGCAAGGTTTTCTACTCGCTCTTCCTGGTCCAGCAGACGGCCATGTATGGCGTCTTTATCTCGCTCGACCTGATGGTCTACTACGGCTTCTGGGAGCTTTCGCTCGTGCCCATGGCCATTCTCATCGCCATGTACGGTCGCAAGAACGGCCCGGGAGCCGCCGCGAAGTTCTTCCTCTACACCTTCATTCCCTCCGCTCCCCTGCTGGTCGCCATCCTCTGGCTCTATGCCAAAACCGGCACATTCAATTTCGCCGACCTGCAGATGTACATCGCGACCGGGTCCCTTCCCGCCGGTGCTCTGTTCTGGGTCTCACTCGCGTTTTTGTTCGCGTTCGCGGTCAAGGTTCCCGTCTTCCCGCTTCACGGGTGGCTGGCCGACACCTTCAATGAAGCGCCGGTCGCCATGGCCATGGTCGTCGCCGGCAAGCTCGGCCTCTATTCGCTGATCCGTTTCCATGTGGGACTGTTTCCCGTGCAGGCGCGCCAGATCGCTCCCATCATCATTGCCCTCGCTGTCATCGGCGTTCTTTATGGGGCCTGCCTCGCGCTCGTGCAGCGCGACTTCTGGAGGCTGCTGGCCTACGCGGCAATGGGTCACCTGAGCCTGATTGTCCTCGGTATCTACGGCCTCACCGCGACCGGCTGGACCGGCGCCATTTACCAGGTCCTCAACAATGAGCTCATCGACGCGGCTCTGTTCGTGCTCCTTGGCGCGCTCGAACTGCGTTACGCTACCAGCCTGATCTCCGCGTACGGCGGCCTCGCGGCGAAAATTCCTCAGACCGCAACACTCTTCGTGATCAGCGGTCTCGCCATGATCGGGCTCCCGCTCCTCAACGGTTTCGTCGGAGAATTTCTCATCCTCTCCGGCACTTTCGCCGGCATCAGCCACGGATGGGTCGTCGCTGCGACCATAGGCGTCACCCTTAGCGCGGCCTACATGCTCTGGCTGATCCAACGCATCTTCTATGGACCGGAAAGCCCGTTGGCAACGGCCAAGCCCGCCATTGATCTTCACGGCGGCGAGTTGTCGATTCTCTGGCCCTTCGCCATTCTGATGTTCGTGATGGGAGTCGCGCCCAACATCTGGCTCAACAACATTCAGGGTGCGGCCAATCCGCCCCATCCCGCGCAGCCGGTGCAATTCATCCAGTCCTCACAGAATCCAGAAGTGATTCCCACAACGAGTCGGACCGCCTCATCCAGGAAGGACCAGCAATGAGCTCCAGTGACGCACTCCGAATCCTTCCCGAGATTGTTTTCACGCTGACCGGCGTCTTCATCATGCTGGTGGATGCATCCCTGCCTCCTGCGGTGTCTCGCCGCCCGCTCGGCTGGGTCGCCGCTATCGGAACCACATTCGCTCTCTGGGCCAGCTTTGCCCAGCTCCGCATTGCGCCCGGTACCGGCTTCTACGGCACCGTGGAAACCAGCCCGTTCACCGTTTTCTTCCACGCGCTGATCTGCGGCATTGTCCTGGTCGCCATTCTCATCGCCCTCGATACTCTGCCCGAGGACAGCCATCATCAGGGCGAGTACTACGCCCTCGTCGTCTTCGGCGCCGTCGGCATGTGCCTTCTCACAGGCGCCACCGAACTACTGGTCGTCTTCATCGCCCTTGAGATTTCGTCCATCTCCACCTACATCCTCGCGGGCTATCGCAAGCAGACCGGGCGCGGCCCCGAAGCAGCCATCAAGTATTTCCTCCTCGGCTCTTTTGCCACGGCCTTTCTTCTCTATGGAATCGCGCTCGTCTTCGGCGCCACCGGAACCACGCAGATTTATGAAGTCGCCGGCAAGATCGGCTCAACGCAGAACCCCGCATTCGTCGTCGCGGCCCTTGCGATGATGCTCGTCGGCATCCTCTTCAAAGTCTCGGCCGCGCCCTTCCACGTGTGGACCCCCGATGTCTACGAGGGAGCACCGTCTCCCGTCGTCGCACTCCTCTCGACCGCGCCCAAAGCCGCTGCTTTCGCGTTCCTTCTGCGCATGGTCTACGAGATGTTCCCCACCCTGCGCAATGTCTGGGCCCCGGCACTCTGGATCATCGCCGTGCTGTCCATGACGATCGGCAACCTCGCCGCGCTGCGCCAGCAGAACGTCAAGCGCATGCTGGCCTACTCCTCCATCGCACACGCCGGCTACCTGCTTGCCGCCTTTGCCGGGCTCGCCAAGGATGGCATAGCCGCGGCCAGCTTCTACATCGCCGCCTACGCCGCTATGAACGTGGGCATCTTCGCTGTCGTCACCCTGGTCAGCGGGTACGACGATGAGTTCCCTCTTGTCGACGACTACCGCGGCCTCATCTATCGCTCGCCGCTCCTCGGCATCCTGCTCATTTTTTTCCTGGTCTCCCTGGTCGGCATTCCCTTCACCGGAGGGTTCTTTGGCAAGTTCTATTCCTTCTCTGCCGCGGTTGGCGGGGGAGCGGTCTGGCTCGCCATCATTGGATTGCTGAACTCCGGCGTCGCCTCGGCCTACTATCTTCGTCTCGCCTTCAGCGCGGCGCGGCGTTCCGCCGACAATGAGACATCCAGCCGCAGTGCTTTGCCGCAGGTGGGCATCGCCGTTGCCGCCGCACTCTTCTTCACAGTGGCAAGCACGCTGGCTCTCGGAATTGTTCCCAACGAAATTCTGCGCGACGCGCAGGAGGGTGCGCACACGCTTCAGGTTCCGTCGCAGTCAATCGAGGCGCTACCCGTCAACGCCAACGCAAATTCGGCGCCGTAATCGTGCATCGCATCGGGTCCGCGTTCAACGGACCCGGGGCCAGCCCCTGATAGAACCCAACCACCCGTCGCAGCACATCTTTCTGACGAAATGACTCGGAGACCCACGCGCGCCCAGCCGCTCCCATTCGCCTGCGCTGCTCCGGTTCGCGCAGCAGTTGAAGCGCCGTCCGATAAATCGCCTCGCGGTTCCCAGGAGGAATCAGCACTCCTGTCACTCCATCCACCACGGAATCGCGCGCTCCCGTTGCCCACGTCGTAATCACCGGAATTCCACTGGCCGAAGCCTCCAGAACTGCGTTCGGCATGCCCTCACGCCACGTGGGCAAAACAAACACATCCATCGCCTGGTAATAAGGCGCGGTGTCCTCCACAAACCCCGTACAGACGATGCGCGGATGCCGTTCGATGCGCCTCCGTAAGTCCCCACTCAACGCATCGTCCGATTCGTCAAACCAGCCCACCAACAGCAAATACACAGACGGCCGCGCCTTCAGAATCACTTCGAAAGCATCGAACAACTCCCGCACGCCCTTGTCTCGAGTCAACCGCCCCACGAAGCCTAGTACCGGCGCATCGGGAGGTAGCCCGAGATTTCGACGCACATCGCTGGCGCCTGGCGCAAATCGCACCACATCCACGCCATTGCTGCTTCCGTCACCCAGTAGCAACAGCTTTTCCGAGTCCACCAGCCGAAGATCGCATGCTACGCGCGTCAGGCTCGCGCTATTGCAGAGCACGTGATGCGCGCACAGAGAGGCCACGCGCTCCGCCGCGCAGAGCAGCCTCCGCTTGAATCCGCTCGTCGATTCCAGCTTCAATCCCCGCAGCAGGTATACGCGCTCTGGTACCCGGGCCAGCGTCGCCGCCACCATTCCCAGGAACCCGGCCTTTGGGGTACTGAATTCGACAATGTCGGGTTGCAGCTGTCGCAGAACTCTCCACAGGCGGAAAAGCGACAACATGTCACGCAGAGGCGCAATTCCCCGCTCCATCGGGATCGCGATCGTCTCGACGCCTTCGCTTTTAGCCACTCTGTCGAGCGGTTTACCCGGCGCGCACAACAGGACAACGCGAAACCCTGCCTCTCGCAGCGCACGCAGTCTCCCGCTCAGCAGAAGACAACTTTGAGGATGCGTAATCCCGATCACGATCAAGGACCGGGTTTGCTCAAATGCAACGGCCGCGGATGGCTCCGCCTCCGCAATCGACATGGTCGAGCCCAACTGAATGGATTACTTGGGTGGCTGATTCAACACCACTTCCAGCAATCTACTACTTCCGTGTCATTCAAATTGTGCGGGCCATCACTTCGATCTGACGCATTTGTCCTGTACCGTTTTGAGACATAGATAGATTATGACTCGGCCCAGAATTCTGCTTCTTATCCCACATCTCGGCGGTGGCGGCGCGGAACATGTGACCACCCTGCTCGCAGAAAACCTGTCCGGAGAAAAGTACGATCTTCACCTTGGACTGGTCACCAAAGCTCCTGACAACGCGGGCTCGATTGCCCCCTGGGTGGTTGTTCATTCGCTTGGCGCACGCCGGGTTCGCAACGGAGCTTTTCGTCTCCTGCGTCTCATATGGCAGCTGCGGCCCGACGTAATTCTTTCCGGCATGGCTCATCTGAACTTCCTGGTTCTGCTGCTCCGTCCCTTTTTCCCGCTCCGCACGCGCGTCTTGATCCGCCAAAACGGCACCGTGTCCTCCGCGCTCGCTTCCGGTGAGCTTCCATTTTGGACGCATCTTCTATACCGAGCTTTCTATCGCCGGGCAGACTGGATCATCTGCCAGTCGGAAGCCATGGCTCATGATCTTTGCGATGTGATCAAAGTTCCCACGCGCAAAGTTGCCGTCTTGCCAAATCCCGTCGATGCTGACGCGATCCGTTCCTTCATCGAGAGTCCTCACCTTGAAGCGAGCCACGGGCCTCACCTGCTCGCCATCGGTCGTCTTGCGCACCACAAGGGATTCGATCTTCTGCTCCGGGCCCTCACCATCGTAAAGCTCCGCTTTCCAACCGCCGATTTGACCATTGCCGGCGACGGGCCGGAACTGCCCCGCCTGCAATTGCTAAGCCGCGAACTGCTCATCGACAAAGCTATTCGCTTTACCGGGCGAGTGCACAATCCGGTGCGGCTTCTCTCCGGTGCCTCGGTATTTGTTCTCTCATCCCGCCATGAAGGGCTTCCCAATGTCCTTCTCGAGGCCGCCGCTGCGGGTCTTCCCATTGCGGCGCTGCCGTCTTCCCAAGGCGTCGTCGAGTTGCTCCGAGCGAGGCCAGGCGTGTTTCTCGCCAACGAAATCTCCGCGGAGGCTCTTGCCTCCTCCATTCTCGAGTGCCTTCAGGCGATCCAGCCCGGCCAGCGATTTCAGCACAGCTGGGTCGATGAGTTCCAACTTGAACGCGCGGTGCACGTTTACGAGTCCCTCATCGATGCGGCCCTCGCGGAGGAGTTCGCATGATTCACATCGCGCTCCTCATTCCAACGATCGACCGCATCGGCGGCGCAGAGCAACAGGTGATTCTGCTGGGCAAAGGCCTCGCTCGGCGCGGATGGAAGGTAACCATCGTTGCCCTCTCCGGTTACGGAGGACCCAACGCCGCCGATCTCGCCGCGGCCGGCGCCGACTTCATCACCCTCGAAATGCAGAGAGGACTCGTCGATCCGCGCGGATGGCTCCGTTTCCACCGTTGGCTGCGTCATGCGCAGCCTGACGTCGTGCATGCGCATCTGCCCCATGCTGCGTGGCTCATGCGATGGTCCCGCCTCGCCGCCCCCGTGCGTGTTGCGCTCGACACCATTCACACCTCGTCCACCGGAACAGCCGGCCGGCGGATCGGCTATCGTCGCAGTGACTGGCTCGCCGACCAGGTCACGGCCGTCAGCAACTCCGTCGCCGACGCCTGGCTTTCGAAGAACATGATCTCTTCTCGCACGGTCACGGTGATGCCAAACGGGGTCGACGTGGATCAGTGGAAACCAGATCCCCTTCGCCGTAGATCGCTGCGCCGCAAACTTGGGCTGACCGACGAATTTCTCTGGCTCGCCGCCGGGCGCCTTGAAGCGGTAAAGGACTATCCGCTGCTCCTCCGTGCCTTCTCTCACGTTCCCGCACCCGCCCGGCTCATGATTGCCGGCGCCGGCGCCCTTCAATCAGAACTGCTCAGCCTCGTCAATGAACTTTCGCTCGGCGCGCGCGTTCGTTTCCTGGGATTCGAGCCCGACCTTCGCCGCTGGATGCAGGCCGCAGACGGATTCGTGCTCTCTTCGCGATGGGAAGGACTTCCGATGGGGCTTCTCGAGGCTTCCGCCTGCGCGCTGCCCATTGTTTCGACCGACGCTCCTGGCTGCTCGGAGATCATCACCGATGGCTACACAGGCCTGCTGTCGGCGGTGGGCAATGAGAAAGCACTGGCATCCTCCATGATTCGTCTCATGCGAACCTCGCCGAGGGAACGGCGCGCCATGGGCGAGCGTGCGCAGCTCATGGCCATCGAGAGATTCGACCTCGAACTCATTCTCAGCCGGTGGGAAGCTCTCTATCGTGGTCTTCTTCTGCGCAACCAGGCGCCCCTGCGCTGGGCTCACGCATAGCGCTGCATCGTATCGAACAGGTCCTTCCCGCATGCTCGCAGGGCAACGCGGGAAGCGCGTATCGCTGCGTCGCATCGCTCATACAGATTGAGGCTCGCTGGCCTGTACTCCTCCACCACGCGCTCCACGCAGGTAAATTGCGATGCATGGAGCCTCGCGAATTCCAGCAACTGATCTGCCTCCTCATCCGAGGCTGTGTTGCTGTGAATACAGATCGTCCAAAGACCGCTCTTACGTTGCTCCGGCGCCCAAAGCTGCTGCGGGATCCAGGTCACGCCCCCCCGTACAAACGGCATCCGAGCCAGACCGTCGGAGACATATTCCAGGCCGGCGCCTTTCAGCACGCGCAGCGTAGCGGCATCCGTTCCATGCCGCGGCGCCACCCAGATCCGCGGATTCATCCCTTCATTCCGGAGCGCCGTCATCCCTTTCTCAATCCATGTACGCTGGGTCTCCTCCTCGATCCCGGCAAACTCCGTCCTGCGAGAAACTCCGATCAGAGTTCGTCCATGGCTTCGGCACAAATGCCGCCAGCCGTGCAGGCCGATCGTCGCGCCCACCCTCTCCAGCGCGCGCATCTTCATCCAGAAGTTTGCGTCGGGATCGGACATCATCAGCTCAGGATCGCGATTGTCGGGAACAATCGCCAGAATTGGCCGGATGCCGAACTCCTCGATCAGCGGGAGAAAGCGCTCCCACCGCTGAACCGAAAAGGTTGGGCACAGATCATCGAAGCGGAGCAGGTATTGCGCGGGCCGGGAAATCAAAGCACTGCCTCGGCTCTCTCGCCCCGGGGGCAGCCGGCTCGGACTTTCCACTCCGTTTCCTTGCCCTGATTCTCCGTTGCCAGTCTGCCCGCAAGCGACGCCATCGCAAACAGCAGCCAGGTTGTTCTGCTCTCGGTCGCTGTCCCCACCATCGACGCGATCAGCCAAACCGATAGCGCGGTCAGAAGGGCCGTTCTCTTTGGCCCGCGCGAACGCAAAGCGGCGCGAACGGCCAGAACCAGCACAAGTGATGCGAAAATCAGACCGACCACGCCCATCTCCACCAGGATCGACAGCGCGGAATTATGTGCGGTGTCGACTGGCGCCGTGCCCGCGGCATCCACGAAGGTCCCCGCCCCGAAACCAAGAATTGGAGCTCTTTTGAACGCCTCCCAGCCTGCGGACCATATATTCAACCTGTGGTTGAGATTTCCACCCATAAGCTGTTGAGGAATCGTGCTGATCCGCTGTAGCACCATCGGCGGCAACAACATCCAGATGCACGCTGCCGGCACCGGTGAGATCCAAACCGATCCCAACACAGCACTCCTGTGCTTTCTCCACAACAGAATGCTGCAACCAGCAAGGGCGACGAGTGCTTCAACGAATCCGCCGCGCGAAGCGGTGAGCAGCACGGCCGCGACTCCCATTGGAAAATACCCGACGGCCATCCAACGGCTTGGCAGCCAGCGATCCTCATCGATCAGGAGCGCAGCCAACGGAAATCCGAGATCGAGATACCGCGCTACGTCGTTGGGATCCTGTCCGAACGCCGCGAACCGAATTTGCCCGAGAGCGCTCGCACCCGGCGAAACCGCGCTCCACAAGGTCAGAATGCCGAGCACCCAGCATCCCGCTATCATGGCCCGCACCACCGTGCCGAAATCGCGCTCATTCTCGGCAAACTCCCACGCGATCCAGACCACCATCATTTCCTGGATATAACCGCGGACCTTCTCAAGCGTCACTGCCTGGTCGATGGTCCAGAAGAGACCACACCACACCCAGAGATAAAGGGCGATCGCCGCCCATTGCATCGCGCCGGGCCGGCGAAGCATTCCCCTTCTCAACGCCGCGGGGATCGCCACCAGCATCAGCACAATCCCCAAAATGCGCGCGATGTTGCCCAGGGGCGCGCCGAGATCGAGCGAATACTCCCACGGCACGGCGAACACGTAGAGCAACAGAATGCCCCATGCCGCGCGCCGCACTGACTAAAACCTCTGCGAGTACACCAGCCCTGCGTAAATGCTGACTCCCGCAGCCGACTGAATCACCGACTCCATCGAACGGTTCCACAAGTTTTTGGCCGTCGAATCGGGAACGAACAGGATGTCGTGATCCTCGATCGGCAGATCAGGGTCTTGCCCGCGCAGCATCCGTTTCAGATTCAGTGTCGTCAGCGTGCGGCCGCCCTTCTGCTCCCGAATCAGCAATCCCTTCGAGAGCGCCGCATTCTGTCCCGGTCCCCACGCCAGCGCCAGAGCCTTTACCACGGTCAGCTTCTGCACGGGATCAACCGGAAATCCGCCGGGCCGAATCACGTCGCCGATGATATACACGAGCCCCGCGCGGCTCACCTGCACCGTATCGCCCGCTTGAAGTTCTGGATTGTGCTCCTCGAATGAATCGGCGCGTGGATCAAGCACGACCGCATGAGGCGTGTTTGGTTGATCGCGATGAACAATCGTCACCAGGCTTCCTGCTTCTGGTGTCAGGCCAGACGCTGCCGAGATCAGGTCGAGCAACCGATGATGCTCCGCGTACGCGTACACCCCCGGTCGTGTAACTTCTCCTAACACGCTCACATCGCGCCCCGCATAGCCGGTGACCAGTACATTCACCTGCGGATGCAGCAGCATGCCACGCGCGACCAGAGCCGCTTCAATCGCGCGCTCGGCGCCCGCCTCATTCATCCCCCCGATCCGCACTTCCCCGGCCAGCGGCAATGCGATCGTGCCTGCATCCGATACGCGAACCATAGTGTGCACGCCTGGTGCATGAAACTCGCTCACGTCGAGCAAATCGCCTGCCCCAATCGGAACGGGAGCGATCGTTACCGCCGCCGCACCATTCGGCGCGACACCACGCGCACCCTGCTCCCCGCCCCAAACCGTCGGCGCATCCTTCGCGTTTGGCTCGGCCCTCGTTTCGGTGGATTGTGGAATCCTTGCCACTCCCGTCGGCAATCCAGACGTGCTCGGTGTGGGCGCCTGCGCGCGCGCGCCGCCCGCGCTCACAATCACCATCAAGACCAGCAGCAATCCAACGGCCCGCACCGAATTCGCGCTCACGCATGCTCCCGTCTGCGACTCCATCCAAAACACCACGCCCATCGCCAGCCAAAGGCTCACAAAAAACACAAGCGACATATACACCGGCAAATCGGGCCTCACCGGCTTCACCGGCTGCCGCGCGGCATCGATCACCACCACGTTGGAATTGCCGATACCAGCACTCAAAGTCGCTTCCTCGCGCTTGGCCAATACCTGCATGTAGAGTTCATGGTTTCGGTCGATCTCGGCCCGCAGCAACGCCGCCTGCGTTGCCGCCTGGTTCTGTTGCATGCCTTGCTTCGTCGTCCGATCGAGATTGGCCTTTGCCAATGCTTCCCGATCCGCCGCAACCTTCCAGGCACCGTGGAACCGCTCCACAAGCTTCGCGTCTTCTGTCTTCATCTGCCGATCAATATCCGAGAGTTGGCCTCGAATTTCCACCACTCTTGGAAAATTTGGCCCGTGCTCCAGGCTCAGCTGGGCCTGCTCCTGTTCCAGATCGCTTCGCCGCACATGCAACTGTTGCATCAATAACAGCGCGGGCGCACCCCCTTCTCCCTGCAGTTTCGAATCCGCAGCCATCACCAGTTCTGGATCGCTCTCCTGCGCCGCGTGATACTCCGCCTCGCGCATCATGCGCTCTGCCGTTGCCGCCGCCAGATCCCTTCCCAGGTCGTCGATTTCGAGCGAGGTGGTGGTCCGGGTCAATCCCGCCTGTCCGTTCGCAATCGGCGAATCCAGCACCCCGTTCGCCTTCTCGAATTCCATCAGCCGCGCTTCGTCGCGATCGACCTGCGCCTTCAACATCCCCAGCTGACCATCGAGCCAATCCGTCGATCCGCTCGTCACCTCCATCCGTGATTGCGCATCCTGCCTGCCGTACTCACGAATCAGAGCGTTCACCACTCGCGCCGACAGCGACGCGTCTCGCGACTCAAACCGAATCTCCACGATCAGCGTTCGCGGTAGCGTCTCTACATGCAGCCTTCTGCGAAAACGTTCCAGCAGGTACGCCTGTGCCTCCGGACCAGGGTTGTCCGGACGGAACCCGGGAAACCGTCGCGCAAAATTTCCCATAAATCCCGAAGCCTGGTAGAGCCGCTCAGTTTCGATCACGCTCCATGCCAGCGCTCCGCTGCGAAAAACATTGGCCAGTGTCTCAAGCTGAACGTCGCCTGAGGCAAACGCGCCTGGCGTCGTATCGTCCGAGCCCTCCAGATTCAGAGCGCTGACCGAAGTCCCACGCAGGGCAACCTTCGCTTGGGCTTCATATTCTTTTGGCGCTACCAGGCAATACAGCAGGCAAACAGCCAACGGAAACCCCATCATCCAGAGCACAACCCGCCACCGCCGGGTCAGCACCTCTCTGAATTCGCGCAGTGAAATGGCAGAGCGAGGCCGCACGAACGCTGCTGGCTGAAGATCAGCTGTATCGAACGTCTCTTCTTGTTCTGTCGTGGGAGCGTCCGCCAAGACTGGGCCCTCGATTCCAGGACCTCCTCAAAGGCCCCGGCAAGCCCATGCGTTCAAGGTCACTCGAAAGGATTTACTTTCAGTGTGACCAATTTCGAGACACCTTGTTAGTGAGGGGCATCACAGCACGCAAAATGGATGCAAATCTCGACGCGAACGATGAGTGAGGCACATCACGCAGGCTAAGTCCCGGCGCATCCCGGGCCCTGCAACACCGGTTCCCGCTCGCTCAGTTGGCTCCGCTTTTCCGGTACCATTCCACGGTTCGCCGCAGACCTTCGCGGAAATCCACTACCGGCTGATAGCCCAGCAGTTTCTCAGCCAACCCGATGTCGGCAAGCGAATCGCGGATGTCGCCGGCACGTGACTCGGCATAGGCGGGCTTTCCTTTGTACCCCGTTAATTCGCATAGGATCCCAAACGTCTCGTTCAGTGTCACCCGCTTCCCCATGGCCAGGTTCATCATCTGCCCCGAGACCTTTTCAGCCGGAGCCGAAGCCGCCAAAAGATTGCCGTGCACTACGTTGTCTATATAGGTAAAATCGCGGCTCTGCTCTCCGTCGCCGTAGATCGAAGGCTGTTCGCCGGCCAGCATTTTGCGGCAAAAGATCGCCAGCACGCCGGAATAATGCGATGTCGGATCCTGGTAGGGACCGAACACGTTGAAGTAGCGCAGCGTCACCGTCTCCAGCCCATGGACGCGCGTGAAAACCCTCGCATAATGTTCGCCGGCGAGCTTCGCCACCGCGTACGGCGAAATCGGATTCGGCAGCATGGCCTCCGTTTTCGGCAAGGTCGGCGTGTCCCCATAGGCCGACGAAGAGCCTGCATACACAATGCGCTTCACTCCCTCCGCCTGCGCGGCAATCAGCAGGTTCAATGTTGCCGTCACGCAATGCAGATTCGTGGCGGCAGGATCCGCCACCGAACGCGGCACCGATGCCAGTGCCGCTTCATGAAACACGACATCCACCCCCTGGCATGCGCGCGTGCAGGTGTAGGGGTCGGTCAGGTCGCCCTCGATGAAATCCATCGCCTCGAGACCGAGAAGATTTTCGCGTTTCCCTGTAATCAGGTTATCGATCCCGCGAACGCTCTCACCGCGCGCTAACAACGCCGCAGCAATCGATCGTCCAATGAACCCCGCCGCGCCCGTCACCAGATACATGCCCAAATTGCTCTCCTTCCGATGCGCCGTCGCGTCTCCCGCAGCATCTTTCCAAAGGACAGGATACAATCCTGACCGCACCCGCCCCGGGCGGCTCCTGATCTGGCACTCGGACCATTTTGACGCTCAATCCGGCGGTTTCCCCGGGCCGTCGAACCTTGTTTTGTGGGCCGAAAAATGTGCGCACAGTACAATCAAAAGTATGACGACCGCGGTTGAAGCTTCCTCCCTTGCCTCGCTGAAGCGGAAGATCGAAACCCGACAGGCACGCGTTGGCGTGGTGGGCATGGGCTATGTGGGATTGCCGCTCGCACTGCTTTTCAGCTCGGAGCGCTTCCGCGTCACCGGCTTCGATATTGCGACCGACAAGGTGAACACACTGAACAATGGTGGCTCCTACATTGTTCGCATTCTCCCTGAAATGATTCAGGAGGCGCAGAGAGCCGGCTTTCGGGCCACGGCCGACTACTCCGAAATCGCCGAGATGGATGCCGTCATCATCTGCGTCCCCACGCCTCTCGACGAATACCACGAGCCCGATCTCAGCTTTGTCACCGGCACCGTGCAATCCATCGCTCCACACATCCGTGCCGGGCAGCTGATCTCACTCGAAAGCACCACCTATCCCGGCACCACTGAGGAAATCGTCGTCCCGCTGCTGGAGTCTGGAAATCCGCTCGGCTTAAAGGTTTCCCGCGCCGAAGGCGCAGTGGGCCCCACCGGAGGTGGCGTCCACGTCGCCTTCTCTCCAGAGCGGGAAGATCCCGGCAATGATTCGGTCGCCCGCCATGACATCCCGAAGGTCGTCGGCGGCTGCGGACCGGTCGCAACCGAGTTAGCCGCCACTCTCTATGGATCGATCTTCCGCCGCGTGGTTCCGGTCAGCAGTACATCGGCAGCGGAGATGACGAAGCTCCTCGAAAACATCTATCGCTGCGTCAACATCGCCATGGTCAACGAGCTCAAGCAGCTCTGCATGCGCATGGGCATCGACATTCATGAAGTCATCGACGCCGCCCGCACCAAGCCCTTCGGCTTCCAGCCGTTCTATCCCGGCCCGGGACTCGGCGGACACTGCATCCCCATTGATCCGTTCTATCTCTCGTGGAAAGCAAAGCAGTTCGACTTCCGCACTCGCTTCATCGAGCTGGCCGGCGAAGTCAATACCGCCATGCCCTACTTCGTCATCGACCAGATCGGCAACGCCCTCAACGAGCAGTCAAAATCCATCAAGGGATCGAAGATTCTCGTCCTCGGCGTCGCCTACAAGCGCGACATCGATGATCTGCGCGAGTCGCCATCTCTCACCATCATTGAATTGCTACGGGAAAAGGGCGCCCAGGTCTTCTACAACGATCCCTACTTTCCCAAGGTGGGTCAGGGCCGGCACTACGCGCTCAACATGACCAACACCTCGCTCGAAAACCTCGACAACTTCGACGCCGTGGTCATCGTCACCGACCACACCAGCTACGACTACCCGGCGATCGTCGAGCAATCGCAACTTGTGGTCGACACGCGCAACGCAACCAAGGGAATCGACTCACCGAAGATCGTACGCTGCTGAATAGGGCTCTTGGCCGGCGCAACGGATCCGCTGCTTTGAAAGGGCACGGCGTTGGTCGTGCCGCAAAGAAGCAATTCAATCCGGGCAAGCCGCGTTGAGGGATTGGCTGCTTATCCCAGCACCTTCTGCACCGCTTCGACCAGCCCCGGAATATCATGCGGATCGGCCTCCGCCGCCGGCACCCAATGATGCTCGCACAGCGTCGCGGTTGTAACCGGCCCGATTGAAATCGCTGGGACATTTGCAAAAGGAAATGCGATTTTCGCGACGCGAGCGGCTTCCGCCAGATGGGTCACGCTCGAGGAACTCGTAAACGTCACGGCAGCCAACCCGTCGTCGACTGCCTCGCTCAACTGCTTCGGAGCAGCTTCCGGCATCACGTTCCGATAGGCATCCACAACATCGACCGTGGCTCCGGCATCGCGCAGCTCGTTCGGGATCACGTCACGTGCGACGGCGGCCCGCGCCAGCAGAACTCGCTTGCCCGCAACTCGATCCTTCAACTCCGCAACCAGGCTCTCGGCCACATACTTTTGGGGGGTCAGAGCCACTTTCAAGTGAACAAACGCTTCGAGAGCTTGCGCTGTCGCCGTTCCCACCGCTGCGATTTGTGGCTTGAGATCTGTAAGCGAAACGCCAAGGTCCATTGCGCGAACTTGAAACGACACAACGGAATTCATGCTGGTGAACAGGAGCCAGTCGTACTGATTCAGCTCCCGAAGAGCTGCATCAAGGGCGTGGTAGCTCTCCGGCGGCTGGATCTCCAGCACTGGCACATCGACCGGCACGATGCCAATCGCGCGCAACGCCTCGCTCAGTTTTCCCGATTGCGCCGCAGCGCGCGTCACCAGTACCCGCCGGCCCGGGTACACGCTCACTGCTTGTCTTCGGAAAGGGCCGCCAGCAGCGGCCCAGCGCCCGCCTCCACCAGCTTCGTCGCGACCAGCTTCCCAAGCACAACGGGATCGGTTGCATCGCGCGCCTGCTCGTGATACACGCGAGCCGCACGACCGTTCGCGGGATCGGCCACCACGCCAAACACCTCAATCCGTCCCTCCGCCTTCTCACGGCAATGCACCCCGATCGGCACCTGGCACCCGCCGCCCAGCGCCGCCAGCGCCGCCCTCTCCACCGTCACCGCAAACCGCGTCGACTCGTCGTCGAGAAACGCGAGCGCTCCAATCGTTTTCCCATCGTCCTTGCGTGTTTCAATTCCCAGCGCTCCTTGTCCGACTGCAGGACAGAAATCCTTCGGCTCGAGCCGCACCCGCACCGACTCGGTCTTCCCTAGCCGGTCAAGGCCCGCTGCCGCCAGCAGAATTGCATCCACTTTCCCTTCGCCCAGCTTGCGCAGCCGCGTGTCCACATTCCCGCGAAACTCGATTGCTTCTATATCTGGCCGCAGCGCCTTCAACTGCGCCCGTCGCCGCAGGCTGCTCGTTCCAACCACCGCTCCGTGCGGAAGCTCGTCCAGGCCCTGATACCTGACCGACACCAGCGCGTCCCTCGGGTCGACGCGGCGCGGCGTCGCCGCCAGCGCGAACGGCTCATGCAGTTCGGTCGGCAGATCCTTCAGCGAATGCACCGCAAGGTCCACGCGACCGTCTGCCAGCGCTTCCTCAATTTCCTTGGTGAACATCCCTTTGGAGCCGACTTGCGCAAACGTTACTTCCTGCAGCCGGTCGCCGGTCGTCTTGATGATCTCAATGTCGACTTCATGTCCCTCGGCGCGCAGCAACCCGGCAATGTGATTCGCCTGCCACAGCGCCAGTTGAGATCCACGGCTCCCGATGCGCAGCTTCACTTGCCACCTGCCACGCGCATCTCGCGCACACGGGGATTCTCATCGATCTCTGCGGCTGCACTCGTCGTACTCGTCACTTCCTCCCGCTTCGGCGCAGTCTCTTTCTCTCCCGCAACCGGCAAGGACCACGAATCGCACAGCGCCTCGATCCGCGCTGAATCATTCTCGCGCGCCGCCTGTTTCAGCGCCTGCATGTGCGGATGCAGAAACTTGTTCACGATGCCGCGCGTCAGCGATTCCACCGCTGCATACTGTTCGGCGTTCAGCTCGCCCAGCCTGCTTAGCGTCTTCCGCATTTCGTTTTGCCGGATTTCCTCGGCCTGCTGCTGCAGCGCCACGATCGCCGGGGCCACATTCACCGTGCGCCGCCGCTCGTGGAACCGTTCCACCTCGGCGGCAATCAGCGCCTCGGCATCACCCGCCTGCCGGCCGCGTTCGGCCATGTGCGAGGCGGCAACCGCCTGCAGGTCGTCGATGTCGTACACAAACATGCCTTCAAGCTGGTTCACCGAAGGGTCAACGTCGCGCGGCACGGCAATGTCGATAAAGAACATCGGCTTGTTGCGCCGCCGATGCAGAAACGCCTGCGCATGCTCGCGCCGGAAGATCGGATGCGGAGCGCCTGTCGAGCTGATCACGATGTCCGCGTCGCTCGCGGCGCTATAGAGTTCTTCAAACGGAATCACGCACCCGTTGAAGGGCTCGGCAAGCTGCCGCGCCCGCTCCACCGTCCGGTTCGTTACGAGGATCGTGCCCGCGCCCTGCTGCACCAGATGCCGCGCAGCCAGTTCGCTCATCTTGCCTGCGCCAACCAGGAACACGGTCCGTCCGCTCAGCGAACCGAAAATCTTTCTTGCCAGGTCCACGGCTACCGACGCAATCGAAACCGAATTGGACCCGATCTGCGTCTCCGACCTTACCCGCTTGGCCGCCGCAAACGCACTTTGCAGCAAGTGCTCGAGCTGCCCGCCGACTGTACCCGCAGTGCGCGCCACGCCGAAGGCTTCCTTCACCTGCCCGAGAATCTGCGGCTCGCCCACCACCATCGAGTCCAAACTCGACGCCACGCGGAACAGATGCCGTACCGCTTCCCGGTCACGATGTTCGTAAATGTGCGAGGCCAGCAGGTCCCGCTCAATCCCGAATTGCGAGTGCAGAAATCCCGCAAAGTCCGGTGTCTGTCCTTCGACCACCGCCAGCATCTCTATCCGGTTGCACGTCGAGACAATCATGCACTCGGCCACACCAGGGACCGCCGCCAGGGCCCGCGTCGTCTCCGGCAGATCGTCGCGCGAAATGGCGATCCGCTCCCGCAGCTCGATCGGAGCCGTCTTGTGATTCACTCCAATCAATGCCAGGGTCACGGGGCACCGAACCTGTGCACGCGGCTGAACACGTTTGCGGCCCAAACCGCAAGCATGATGACCAGCACCGCGCCCGATAGATACGCCGCCTTGCGCCCGCGAAGACCTGCCGTCCGCCGCAGGAACAGCAGCAGCACATACAGAACCCACATCGCAAACGATGCCAGCACCTTGGGATCAAGAAAGTACGCAGCTCCCAGCGACGTCTCCTGCACCAGCACAGCGCCCAGCACCAAACCCACCGTCATGCAGGGAAACCCGAACAGCAGCATGGAATTGGCGATCCGTTCCAGGGTATCGAGCGGCGGCAGCCAGTCGAGCGGAGCCCACCACGAATCCTCGCCCGTTTTCGCCTTGAGACGCCGTTCTTGCACCAGGTAAAGCACCGACGCCAGCAGGCTGAACCCCAGGGCAGCATAAGCAGCGAGCAACGCACTGATATGCGCGATCAGCCAGCTCGTCCGCACCCCCTCGGACGGGAAAACATAATGGGACAATCCCAACGACGGGACGAAGACCAGGAAGAAGGTAACAGGTAACGCAAATACTCCCAATGAGATGGCCCCATAAATCCACCAAGCCAGGAAGAAAAGCGCCGCAACTAATAGGCCCAGAATAGTTTCCACCTCGCGCGCACCCACTGGAAAGAAGCGATGCGCCTGCGCGAGCATCTCGACGGAGGAAACAAAATGAAAGAAGAAGGCAAGGCCCGCGAAGTGAACGCACCAGCTGCGCCAGCGATCCGCTTTATATAGGACAGCCGGGAAAACGGCGACACTTGCCGCCGCGTAAAGCACAGCCGCCACTCTCAGCCACAGGAGATGCATGCCGTAAACAACCTTAAGGCCTTATAGACCAGTATACTGTGATCCAAATCACCATATTGGCCGGCTATCCACTGTTGCTCGCGGCCCCTGCGCAGTCACGTCTTTGTCAGAACCATCGAATGCATCCATAGTCGATCAGAGTGCGGGTTGCAGGACCGCCAGTCCGGAACGCGAGATCTCGACATCATCTTCAGACTTCCCGCCGCTGAAGGCGACGATCAGGTAGCCAGTCTTGCCGCGCGCCACGACTCCACCCTGCCAACCGAATTCGCCGATCAGGGGAGCACGCTCGGAGGTGCCGCTGTTCTGCAAAGTGTCTGCCATTTCAGAAGCCTTGGCATATGCGATGCCCAGAAGATTGCTGCCTTTGCCAGCCGGGTCCTTCATGCGGCCCACGACAGTCATCTTCGAGCTCCAACCCTGGATACTGTCGCCTGGGGCGTAGGCCACGACGGCGACGCCTTCGACATGGAGTGCTGAAGCACGGCTCCTCATCGCCTCAAGGGCAGCAGTTGCCAGTGCGTCGAATTTCTTGGCACTCGGCGGCTTGCCGCCCGCGGCGTCGACATACCCTTCGCCGGCTGCGAGGGACAGTGTGAGAAGGATGGCAATTGCGAGTAGGCGAATCTTCATTTTTTCTCGTCTCCGGCGTGCGAGGATCGTGTCAGTTTTTTGCAAAGCGAGGATTGTACGCTTGTCGACACAAACCTCGGATCATTGCAGACGAAAGGCACCGAGGATGGTTCCGTTGCCTGAGAAGTATACTGTGACCCAAACCACCGCACGGAAGGCTCTGCTGCCAAAGCCAATCGGAGCCACATCTGCGTGGCCGGTCCTGAGGATTGTTGATGCTGGCACGGAGAGCGCACGGTTCGCGGCTGGTGGCGCTCATGCTGGTTTCGGTTGCGGCATTTTCCCAGCAGGGCGATTTTCCCAGAAAAACCGGTGTGCAGGACCCGACAATCCGGCATTCGATGGAGGACCTGGCCAGATCGGCAACGATCGTGGTGAAGGGCGATCCGGATTGGCTGGCATTGACCGCTGACTGGATCTGGGTCACGAGCGAGGACCTCAATCACGTCTCTCAAATCGATCCGAAAACAAACCGCGTCACGGCAACCATCCGGGTGCGCAAACCGTGCTCCGGTGTTGCAGCAGGATTCGACAGCTTGTGGATTCCAAGCTGCGGCGATCACAAACTCATCCGAGTCGATGCGCGAACCGGCGCACTTCAAGCGACGATTCCTGCTGGTCCGGCCGATTCTGAAGGCGGCATCACCACGGGAGCCGGAAGCGTCTGGCTGGTGACCTTTGCGGCGGGCGAACTCACGAGGGTGGACGTATCCACCAACAAGATCGCAGCCCGGATCAGCATTCCGGCTGGCTCATTCAATCCGTTATTCGATTCGGGATCCCTCTGGGTGACCTCGAACGTGGGGAATTCGCTGCTGCGCATCGATCCGGAAACAAACCGCCTGGTTAGTTCAACTCCTGTCGGACCCCAACCGCGTTTTCTCACCGCAGGAGCGGGTTCCATCTGGGTGTTGAATCAGGGCGATGGCTCGGTCTCCCGCGTCGACGCAAAGTCAGGAAAGCTTGTCGCCACCATTCAGGCCGGTATCCCGGGCCACGGAGGCGAGATCGCTTTCGGTGGGGGCTACGTCTGGGCCACTCAGACTGAGTTTCCCCTGACCCAAATCGATCCAACAACGAACAGAATCGTCGGCCAATGGCATGGCGCGGGCGGAGACAGCGTCCGGTTCGCTTTTGGGACGGTCTGGCTCACCGATTTGCGGGGTGAGAAGGTCTGGCGGATTCCCGTTCCCGGACAGTGATCCCTCTCGAATTCCCGAGCCGTTTCGGTCGCGTTCTGCACAGGTCCAATGCGATGCCTCCACGGTAATCTGTAAACAATCGTGCAACCCGCTGACCTCCAATCCGCGGCGGCGCCGTCTTCCCCGGCTCCAGAAGAACCGATCCTCGAGCTCACACCTCCCGCAGCCGCCAACGGCAAGACCTCCGACGGCCTCACCCCGTTCATGCGCCAGTGGTCGGCGGCCAAGCGCGAGAATCCAGATGCCCTTCTCTTCTTCCGCATGGGCGACTTCTATGAGCTCTTCTACGACGACGCCACCGTCGCCAGCCGCGAACTCCAGCTCACCCTGACGGCCCGCGACCGCGAACGACAGGTGCCTATGTGTGGCGTTCCCTACCACGCCGTCGAAACCTACCTCACCCGCCTGCTTCGCAAGGGCTATCGCATCGCCCTCTGCGACCAAATGGAGGACCCTAAACTCACCAAAAAAATCGTGCGCCGCGAAGTCACCCGCGTGCTTTCGCCGGGCACCGCGCTCGATGCCGCGCTCGGCCAGGAGCAGAACAATTTCCTCGCCGCCTACTTCGAGATCCCGCCAGCCGATCGTCGCACGGGGACTCCAATCTGCGGTATTGCCCTTCTCGACGTCTCCACCGGCGAATTCCGAACCGCCGAATACGTTGGGGCCGCCGCCTCGCACCAGGCCGTTGAAGAAATCCTACTTGCCGGCGCCACCGAGGTCCTGATTCCCGCCGATGCCTCAATCCCTCCCGCTCTCGAGCGCATTCCGGCACGCACGCGCGTCGAAGACTGGGTCTGGACCCACGACTTCGCCATCCCTCTCGTCGAGCGCCAGCTCAATGTCCGCTGTCTCGAAGGCTATGGCCTCGTCGGCCACGATGCCGCAGCCATCGCCGCCGGAGCGGTCGTGCACTACGTGCGCACCACCCAGAAGAATGACGCGCTGCACATCGACTCGCTCAAGTTCCAGGAGCACTCCACCGCCCTCGAACTCGACCAGGTCACCGTCCGAAATCTCGAATTGATCGAGCCACTCTTCGTCGGCCAGGACACCCGCGCCACGCTCTTTCACACGCTCGACGAATGCCAGACGCCGATGGGCAAGCGCCTTCTGCGCGCCACTATCGTGCGCCCGCTCGTCGATCCCGCGCGCATCGAAGCCCGCTACGAAGCCGTCGCCGAAGCGCACGCCGATCTCGTGAAGCGCGAAGAGGTGAGGCGCGCTTTTTCCGGCATCCTCGACCTCGAGCGGCTGCTCGCTCGCATCAGCCTTGATTCGGCCGGACCCCGTGACGTCCGCGCCCTCGCCACGAGTCTCGCGCGCCTGCCCGGTTTCCTTCAGGCATTGCAACCGCTGACCGCGCCGCTCTGGCACGACCTCGCCGCGCGTCTCGATCCCTTGCAGGACGTGACCACGCGGATCGAAGGCACCATCGTGCCCGATCCTCCCCTCACTCTCGCCGACGGAGGGGTAATCGCCGCCGGCATGGATGCCGAACTCGACGATCTCCGCACCATCTCCAGCACGGGCCGCCAGCAGATCGCCGCTATCGAAGACCGCGAACGCGCCCGCACCGGAATCGGATCGCTCAAGGTGCGTTACAACTCCGTCTTCGGCTACTACATCGAGATCACCAAGGCCAACCTGGCCATGGCGCCGGCCGACTACGAGCGCAAGCAGACCCTCGTGAATGCCGAGCGCTTCACCACGCCCGAGCTCAAGGAGTACGAGCGCAAGATTCTTTCCGCGCACGACCGCTCCATCGAAATCGAGAAGCGCATCTTCGCCCAGCTCCGCCAGGAAGTTCTCAAATCGGCCGGCCGCATCCGCCAGACCTCTGCTGTTGTTGCCGAAGCCGATCTCCTCGCCAACTTCGCGCATCTCGCCGCGGCCCGTCGCTACGTGCGACCGCGTCTCGTCGACGAACCCGTCCTCGAAGCAGTCGCCGCGCGTCACCCTGTCATCGAGCACTGGATGGAAGACAACCGCGAAGGCCGCTTCATTGCCAACGACGTGTATCTGAACTCCGGCGACGGCGGACCGAGCCTGCTGCTCATTACCGGGCCTAACATGGGCGGCAAGAGCACCTATCTGCGCCAGGCCGCCATGCTCGTCCTGATGGCGCAAATGGGCAGCTTCGTTCCCGCCGACAGCTTTCGCCTGGGACTCGTCGATCGCATTTATACACGGATCGGCGCCAGCGATAACGTGGCCCGCGGCCGCTCCACCTTTATGGTCGAAATGATGGAGACAGCGACCATCCTCAACACCGCCACCAGCCGCTCACTTATCCTGCTCGACGAGATGGGCCGCGGCACAGCGACCTTCGATGGTCTCTCGCTTGCGTGGGCCACAGTCGAATACCTCCACGCCGAAACCGGCGCCCGCACGCTCTTCGCCACGCATTACCATGAGCTCACCATGCTCGTGGAAAAATTGAAGAAGGTGCGCAACCTGCGCATGGGCGTCAAGGAAGCGGCGCACGGCATCGTCTTCCTGCACAACATCGAGCCTGGAGCCGCCAGCAAGAGCTACGGAATCGAAGTGGCTCGTATGGCAGGCCTGCCCGCTGCCGTTATCGAGCGCGCCAAGCATGTCCTGCGCCAGCATGAAAAGCAGGAGCGGCAAAGCGTCCAGGCCGAAACCACACCCGAGCCCATGCAACTCACCATCTTCACGCCGCTTTCGCAACGCATCGTCGATCGCATCGAAGCCGTCGACGTCAATGCGCTCACGCCTCTCCAGGCCCTCAATCTCCTCGAGGAGTTGCAGCGGGAACTCAAGAGCAAAGGCACGAGCGGCGACCATTGAGGACAGAACGCATGATTCGATTCCATCTCCGGAGAAACGGATGACAACCACACTGCGCGAGGCAGCCGGAAGCCTGCTCGTTGTTGGTCTCAGCGGCACCGAACTCAACGGCCTGGAGCGCGCGTGGCTGCGTCTCGTCAAGCCCGGCGGCGTCATTCTCTTTCGTCGCAACATTGTTGACGCGCGCCAGACCAGGGCTCTCCTCAACGAAGCGACAGGTCTCGGCGCTCGCCATGGCGTGCGCTGTGTCGACGTCGAAGGCGGCACCGTGAATCGCCTTCGCGATGCGCTGGCCCCCATGCCCTCCGCCCAGGCCGTGGGAACGGCCACGCGCATCACCGGCAAATCCGATCTCGCACGCGAGCATGGCGAACTCATTGCGCGCAGCGTCGCAGCATTCGGCTTCAACACCACGCTGGCTCCCGTCGTCGACCTCGCACTGCCCGAATCGGCGGAAGTGCTCGGTTCGCGTCCGCCTGCTCGCAATGCAACCGATGTAATCACCTTCGCGCGCGCTTTTCTTGCCGGTCTTGCCGCCCACGGCATCGTCGGTTGCGGCAAGCATTTTCCAGGGCTCGGCGGCGCGGCCAGCGACACGCATTTCGAAACCCCCTCCATCCCGCGCACCTGGGAGGCGCTGTGGTCCGAAGACCTGCTTCCCTACCGCGAACTGCACGCCGAGATGCCGATGATCATGATGGATCACGCAGCCTATCCGGCAACCCGCGGCAAGAACATGCCGGCCAGCGCTTCGCTTTTCTGGATCACGCATGTCCTGCGAAAGCAGATCGGTTACCGCGGCATCATTCTCTCCGACGATCTCGAGATGGGCGGCATCCTCAAGTTTCTTCCTGTCGATGAAGCGGCAGTCGAGGCCGTCCGCGCCGGCAGCGATCTGCTTGAAATCTGCCACAGCGCTGAGCTGATCCTCCGTTCCTACGAATCCATGATCCGCGAGGCCGAGCGCTCCGCCGCCTTCCGCACGTTGCTTATGAAAACGGCTCGCGATACTGCGCGCAAGCAGGCGCGCATCTACCCTGCGCGCAAGTCGATCGCCCCATCGAACACGCAGTTGAATGCGTTGCGGGTCCGCATCGAACGCTTCCGCGACAAGGTCGCCGCCGCCGCCACGGCACCCGATGCCACCAGCCCACGCGCCGCCGCGCCTGCGGAGACGTCATGAAAATGGAAAACCTCACGGTCGCGGGCGTCATGAGCGGGACCTCTGCTGACGGCATCGACGTCGCCGTCGTGCGCATCGCCCCAAGAAAAGCTTACTTCTGGCCAAGCCTCACGCTGCTCGCCCACGAAGCCTTTCCTTATCCCGCGCCTTTACGCCGCTCTGTCCTCGCCGCGATGAATGCATCCTCGACCTCGACCGCAGAACTGGCCCGCCTCAACTGGCGTCTCGGCCTAGCCTATGCGGACGCAGTCCAACGAACAGTGAAACGCCATCGCATCAAGATCGATCTCGTCGGCTGCCACGGCCAGACGCTTTATCATCAGGGACGTCCAGAGTCATATGCGGGCGCAAAGTTCGCGTGCACCTGGCAGGCCGGCGAAGCTGCGGCGATTGCGGCCGCCGCCCATGTTCACGTTGTCTCAAACTTCCGTGCAGCCGACATGTTTGCAGGAGGTGAAGGCGCACCACTCGTGCCTCTGCTCGATCACGTCCTGTTCGCGGATCCCAAGCGCGCCCGGGTCCTGCAAAATATCGGCGGGATTGCGAACCTCACCGCCATCCCCGCCGGCGGCTATGGCAAGCAGGTCATCGCCTTCGACACCGGCCCAGGCAATATGGTCATCGACTGGCTCGCGCAGAAACTCTTCGGCAAACGCTACGACCGCAATGGCGCAATCGCCGCCCGCGGCACGATACTCGCAGGCGTCTTGAAGGACTCCATGCGCCACCCGTTCTTCAAACTGAAGCCGCCGCGCAGCGCAGGGCGCGAGCAGTTCGGCCGGGAATACGCCGCAAAATTCCTTGCTCTTTGCCGCCGTCACAGCCGCAAGCCCGAAGATGCGATCGCAACAGCTACTGCATTCACCGCAGAATCCATTGCGCAGGCCTATCGTCAGTTCGCTGCATCCCGCCTGAAGCGCGCGCCCGTGGATTACATCGTCTCGGGCGGCGGCGCAAAGAACGCGACGTTGATGAAGATGCTTGCCGAGCGTCTCGAGCCGCTGGGCTGCAAGCTTTCCCCCATCGATTCCTTCGGCCTTCCTGCCGAAGCTAAAGAAGCCGCTGCCTTCGCGCTGATGGCCTACATGAGCTGGCACTACCTGCCCGGCAACGTTCCCTCTGCAACCGGAGCAAAGTGGCCCGTCATCCTGGGACAAATGTCATACGCGACATATAAGTAGACAGGCGAGCTTTGCTTTGCTCCTGCCGGGGAGAAGGATTCTCCCGCCCGCAATTGCATTCCTTGCCGTCTGTCACTCCACGCCGCGCGATGCTGGCGCCGTGGTCTTCCTCAAATCCGGCTGCGCGATTCTAGCTCCGCTCGCCGAACGCCACGAAGGCGCCCAGCCCGATCATCCCAACTCCCGACGCCACGCGCTGGTTGCGCCGGAACTTTGCATTCGACCGTAGCGCGCGGCCAAACGGCGCGGCAAACAGCACCACAACGAGATCCGCTGCCGTATTCATCGTCACGCTCATCGCGCCCAGCACCAGGAACTGCATCATCACGCGACCCAGGTGTGGATTCACGAATTGCGGCAGGAACGACAAAAAGAACAGCGCCGTCTTCGGATTCAGCGCCTCGGTGAGCACGCCCTGCCGAAAAATGTGTAACGAAGGCGCGGCCGCCACACCCTCATCCGCGCTGACGTTCCGCGAGCGAATCATCGTGATGCCCATCCACACCAGGTAAACCGCCCCCGCATACTTCACCACCATGAATGCGGTAGCCGACTCGGCCAGTACCGCCGACAATCCCAGTGCCGCAGCCACCACGTGCACCAGGCCCCCCAGAAAGGTGCCCAGCGACGACAAAACGCCATCGCGTTTCCCCCCAGCCAGCGTGCGCGCCAGGACGTAAAAAATTCCCGGCCCCGGGGTGACCGCAAGCACTAGTGCCGCAGCCAGAAAAATGAAGAGCAGATGACCGTCGATCATGCGTCATTCTAACTCGCCTTCCGAACGCTCAATTCTTAAGACAACCTGAACCAAACGAGCCCCTCCAACCTACCTGAATTGAAGAAATTAGCGCGCCCTGTTGTTCGTCCCATTGCTCTCAACCTTTTGCGCTGGTGGCTCGTCTACCAAAATAGGTAACGTTTGCATTCCGCGGCCGCTTCTGCGCGCCCACGGGAGATTGGAAGTCATGAAGAGTACGAAATCAGGTGGCGCTTGGCCTCGCATTGCTTTCCTGTTCCTGGCCGCGATGCTGATGATGGCCGCGCCATTCGCCAACGCGCAAGCGGCTGCCGCCGGCCGCTTTGTCGGCACCCTTACGTCCATCAACGGCGACAGCCTCACAATCAAAACGGACGCCGGCGAGATCAAGCAGGTCGCGGTGCCATCGTCTGCCCTGGTGCAGCGCGTCGAGCCGGGACAGAAGAGCCTCAGCAGTGCAACCACCATTCAGCTCAGCGATCTTCAAACTGGAGACCGCGTTCTCGTTCGCCTGAACCCCGACGCCACAGGATCCATTCCTGAAGCCGCCCAGATCGTCACCATCAAGGCGGCTGACGTGGCGCAGAAACAGCAGCAGGAACGCGAAGAGTGGGCGCGCAATGGAGTCGGCGGGCTGGTCAAGAGCGTTGATATCGGCGCGGGCGCAATCGTCGTCACGACGGGCGCTGGACCTACTGCAAAAACCGTCACCGTCCATGTATCGCCGTCAACCGTTCTCAAGCGCTACGCGCCTGCGTCGACGCGCTTCGACCTCGCGCAAGCTGCTCCCATCGATCAAATTCACGCGGGCGACCAGTTGCGCGCGCGCGGCACCAAAAACACGGACGGGACCGAGATAGACGCAGCCGAAGTCGTTTCCGGCAGCTTCCGTAATATTTCAGGAACCATCACCTCGCTCGATACTTCCAACTCCACGGTTGTCGTGAAGGATTTGGCGACGAAGAAGCAGGTCAGCGTCCATGTTCCGGCCGACACGCAGATGCATGCGCTCCCTGAAATGATGGCGCGCATGATTGCCGCTCGTCTCAAAGGCGGAGGCGGAGCTGCTGCCGGGTCTCAAGGACCCCGCGGAGGGGCCGCTCCGGGCGGCGGGGGAGCCCCAGAAAGTGCTTCGTCGGCCGGCGATTCTCAGCGCAACGCAAACGGCGCGGGCGGTGGTAACGGTCAGTTCAGCGGCCGGCGACCCGGGGGTGGAGGCGGCGACATGCAGCAGGTTCTCAATCGTGCGCCGGTCATCCAGTTTTCTGACTTGAAAAAAGGCGAGGCGGTCATGCTCGTCTCCACCGCGGGAAACTCCGACCTGACGGCTATCGCCCTGCTTACCGGAGTGGAACCGCTGCTCGAAGCTCCTGAGGCAAGCCAAAACCTGCTCTCCAACTGGAGCATGGGCTCAGGTGGCGCGGAAGCGGCGGCAGCCCAGTGACCGTAAACAAGATCTTTTAAAAAACAAGAGAGGCAGAAGTGCAGTTTCGATTTCAGTCTTTGATTCATTTTGGGGTTGTGCTCGCAATCGGATTGGTGCTTGGTCTTGGGGCCAACGCGCAAACTCCGCCGCCATCCGATTCCACAGCCACGTTGCATGGCCACGTCACCGATCCGACGGGAGCCTTGATACCCGGCGCGATGGTGAAGATCACCACCTCGGCGGGAACCGCCGTTACATCGGTCAACTCGGACGCGAGCGGCGCCTATGAAGTGCATAGCCTCTCTCCGGGCGGCTATATCGTCACGGTGAACTACCAGGGCTTCGCCGCATTTCAGTCGCAGACCATCACTCTCGCGCCCGGCCAGGTCAAACGCGTCGACGTCGCCATGGCGATTGAAACCGAGCAGCAGAATGTCGTCGTCACTGATGAAACACCCACTGTCAATATCGAGGCGGGCGGAAACTCCAACGCGGTCGTGATCAAGGGTAAGGACCTCGATGCTCTGTCCGACGATCCCGACGAGCTTTCCAACGAATTGCAGGCTCTCGCCGGTCCCTCTGCCGGACCTAACGGCGGCCAGATTTACATCGACGGATTCACCGGCGGTCAGCTTCCTCCCAAGTCCGCCATCCGCGAGATTCGCATCAACCAGAATCCTTTTTCCGCCGAGTTCGATCGCCTCGGCTACGGCCGCATCGAGATTCTCACCAAGCCGGGTACCGACAAGCTGCACGGCCAGGTCTTCGCCATGGGAAACTACAGCGGCTTCAATACCGGCGATCCATTCGTGAAGTCCATTCCGCCCTACAATCGCATTCAATACAACGGCACCATCAGCGGTTCGCTCAACAAAAAGGCGTCCTTCTTCCTCAGCGTGGAGCAGCGCGACAATCACGACCAGCAGATCTTTGACTTCACGCCGTCCGTCGCAGGCACCTGCGACTTCGGTTACGGTGTATTTTCGAACGGCAACTGCTCCGGCACGGAAGCGAACCCGCACAACCACATCAACGTGTCGCCTCGCCTCGATCTGCAACTGGGCCAGACCAACACGCTCACGCTGCGCTACCAGTTCTATTACGATTCCGAATCCGGCGACATCACGGCACAGGAACTGCCCACCCAGTCCGTCGATACTACCTCGAAGGAACACACCTTTCAGCTCAGCGATTCGCAGATCATCAATGATCACACCGTCAACGAGACGCGCCTCGAGTACCGTCGCGAACTTAGCTCTGACGTGCCCAGCAGCACGCTGCCCACCATCACGGTAACCAGCAACTTCACAGGCGGCGGCACAGCCAGCCAAACTTCGACCGATCACCAGGATCATTTCGAACTGCAGAACTACACCACTATGAGCCTGGGCCGGCATGCTCTGAAGTTTGGAGCCTGGCTGCGCGATAACCGCGACGCCAATGCGTCCTATGCGGATCGTAATGGCAGTGTGATTTTCACCGCGCCCGGTTACGTCGACGCAGTCAGCAAACTCGCGTCTGGGCAGAATCTCAACACGCTCGCAGATGATGTGATCAAGGTGCAAGTCTCAGCAGGCCGCGCGGCCTATGTCGCCAACGTTTTCGATGGCGCTCTCTTCGTGCAGGACGACTGGAAATTCAATCCGCGCCTCACCCTCTCCGGCGGCCTTCGCTGGGAAACGCAAAACCACATTGCCGACCACAATGACTGGGCGCCGCGCGTAGCCATGGCCTACGCCCTCGACGCCAAGGGCAACAAACCAGCTAAAACCGTGCTCCGCGCAGGCTATGGAATCTTCTACGACCGCGTACAGATCGCCAACGTTCTCGCCGCAACCGAACAAAGCGCCAACGCGGGTCAGGTGCAGGTCACCACGTCATCGCCTTCGTGCCTGAGCGCAACCAGCCTCACCAGCATCGATTTTTCCGGATGCCTTCCTGCGCAGCCGTACAAGCCGGGACCGGATAGCACCATCGTCGAGATCGCTCCGGGATTCCATGCACCATACACCCATCAGGTTGGCGCCAGCATCGAACGCCAGGTCACCAAGACCATTACCGGCACCATCACTTATCTGCGTTCGTTCGGAGTTCACCAGGTCGTCACCCGCGACGCCAACGCCTACGAACCACTGCCAGGCACCACGTTCTACAACGAAACCACCGGACCGCGCCCCGACCCATCGCTCGGCATCGTGAACGAGTATTTCCCCGAAGCTGTCTACAAGCAGAACCAGATGATCTTAAATGTCAATGCGCGCATTTCGCCGCGGTTCAACGTATTCGGTTTTTACAATCTGTCGTACGCGAATACTGACGGCGCCGGCGGCACGGTTTCCAATTCTTACAACATCAGGCAGGACTATGGCCGCGCCGGATTTGTTTCGCGCAACATGGTCTTCCTCATGGCGAATTACACCGGTCCCTGGGCCCTGCGCTTCAATCCCTTCATCATTGCCCGCTCTGGCAGGCCTTATAACGTCGCCGTCGGCGAAGATTTAACCGGCGACAACTTCATCAATGACCGGCCTGCATTGGCTGACTCGTCCGACTGCTCCGCGCCCAACCCGCAGTTCGTTTCGACAACGCAGTACGGCTGCCTCAACCTTGACCCGGGCCCGGCTGACAAGCTTCTGCCCATCAATCTCGGAAACAGCCCCACATCGGTAGCAATCAACCTGCGCGTGAGCCGCGCCTTCGGGATCGGTCCCAAGCTGGAAGAAGGCGCGCAATCCGGACCCAATCGCGGCGGCGACGGTGGTGGGTACCGCGGTGGAGGCCGCGGTGCTGGCGGCGGCGGCTTTGGCCCCGGCGGCTTCGGCGGTGGTGGTGGACCGCGCGGAATGTTCGGCCCCGAAGGCGGAGGTCGCAAATACAATCTCACCTTCAGCGCTCAGGCACTGAACCTCTTCAACAACATCAACTACGGCACGCCGACCGGATCCATCTCTCCGGCGGCGGTAACCGATTCGAGCGGCACCGTCACCGGGTATGTGCCTGACAGCCTGTTCGGCCACTCGCGCGCCCTTGCCGGACAAATGTTCTCGCAGGGCGCCGCCTCACGCCGCGTATTTCTCCAGGCAGTGTTCACCTTCTGAGCACCGCGCACTCAAGAAGATGCCGGGAATCATCCCGGCATCCGCCTTGGCGGCTTGCTCCTCAGAAGCTGCTCGATCGCGACCTTTATCGCGCCGCCGACACCGTCGCCGCCGTCGGGTTCGTCCCAAATGCATCCGTCAGAGAAATCACCTTGATCTGCCCCTTCAGTGCATCTAGCGACGCTCCACTAGTCGCGCTGATCCCCACCGATTCACCCGGGAGCAGATCGAAGTAATTGTCGGCGAGTTGCACGTCAACGTCTCCGAATGACACATACACGTCGCGGGCAAGCACCGTTGACGACACACTGATGGTGTAGTGGCCGCCGGAGCCCTCGATATTGACGTTCAGGTGCGCCGGCTTCAGATGGACCTCTTTCGTTGGTGCGAGGTAAGCCAGGTTCCTTGATAGAATCTTCGCCTTCTTCGACAGCGGCGAGGGATTATCGACCAGTTCCGCCACCACAAACACCCGCGACGTATCGGCCGCGCCCGCTTGCATCAGCTTCGCCAGCGGCCAGTCCAGATACACCTTGCTCGCCAGAGGGCAGACATCGACGTCATGCTTGTCCTCGAGAAGCACCTTGCCGTCGAAGTCCATCAGCCGCACATCGAGTGTCGCCCTCTGTGCCTCCGTATTGTCCGAAACGATGTACACCTTCAGCGATCCCTCTTCCACGTGCGGCGAAACCAGCATGGGCGCGTAGAATCGCCGCGCATAATATTGCAGCGCCTTCCACCGGCCGTAGTAGTCGATGCTCGACCACGACGCCACCGGCCAGCAATCGTTCAGTTGCCAGAAAATCGAGCCCATCGTTTCCGGCCTGCTCCGCCTGAAGTGCTCCGCCCCGATCTTGATCCCCTCGGCCTGGAGCACCTGGCTCACGTAAAGAAAACTCGCAAAGTCCTTCGGCTGCGGGTAGTCGCGCAGCAAATAATCCTGGATGATCGAATTCCCTTCATTGTTTTTCTGGTGCGCCAGCATCACCGGCGTGAAGATGCTGGCTCGATCCTCGGGTTGCGTGAAGGCTTCAATCGTCCTCATCTCGGGAAACGACTGGAATCCGTACTCCGTCACGAATCGTGCATGGTGCGTCTCGTAGGTCGAGAACGGCACGCGCCCGTGCCACACATCCCAGATATGCGCATCGCCGCTCTGATAGTGATCGTTGAGCTCCTCGTAATCCGCGCTCGGCGAACTCGGCCAGTACGGAATCTCCGGCTCGAGCCGCTCCACCACGCGATTTAGAATGCCGCTGAACTCCGTCAAGTAGTCCTGCCACATCTGGAACTTCACGTCCGCCGGCAACCCTCCGCGATCGCCCCAGTTCAGTGCCACTTCCGTTTCGTTATTGCCGCACCAGATCACGATGCTGGGATGATTGCGCAGCCTCTTCACCTGGTCCTCTGCTTCGGCTTCGATGTTCAACTTGAAATCGTACGTGCCTGGCTGCCAGTCATTGCCGAACATGAAGTCCTGCCACACCATGAGGCCCAACTCGTCGCAGATCTCGTAGAACTCGTCGGTCTCGTAATAGCCGCCGCCCCAGTGCCGGATCATGTTCATGTTCGCGTCGCGCGCCGACTGCAAGATCCGCCGGTAATCCGCCTCCGTCACGCGATTCGGGAAGCTGTCAAACGGAATCACGTCTGCACCCTTTGCAAACACCGGAACCCCGTTCACGACGAACTGAAATGAACGCCCCCACTGGTCCGGATGCCGGTCCAGCACGATCGACCGCAGCCCCGTTTTCACCGCTTTCTTATCAACCACCCCGCCGCTCAAAACACTCGCCGTGAATTCGTAGCGCGCCTGGTCGCCATACCCCGCCGGCCACCACAGCTTCGGCTGCCGAATCTCGATGGGAAGATCGATGACATTCATTCCCTTGTGCAGTGAAGCGCTCGTGCTCGCCGTTTTGGCCGCGCCTTCTGCGCCGATCGGCGCATACTCGACACTGATCTGCGCATCGCCATCGCCGGCTGCCTCCACCTGGACTTCAGTATGGACGTGCGCAACTTCGCTGCTAACGTCCTGTTGCCGAATGGCAAAGTCCGCAATTCGCGCCTTGTCCCATGCCTCGATCCGCACTGGCCGCCAGATGCCGCTGGTCACAAATTCCGGACCCCAGTCCCACCCGTATTCAAACGCCGCTTTGCGAATGTACGTCTTTTCCGCGGTCTTTGTCCGCATCAGCCACGGATCCTTTGCCGCCACAGCGGCAGCTGCCTTCAGAGGCGATGGAAACACCACCCGCAGCGTATTGTTTCCTGCATGCAGATGATCCTTCGCCGGCACCCGCCAGATCCGAAACATGTTGTCCGCATCGAGGATTTTGGCGCCGTTCAGATACACCTCGGCCGCAGCGTCCAGCCCGTCAAACACCAGGTCCACATTCGCTTTCGCCAGCACTCCCGGCGTTACCGCGAAATTCACCTGGTACTCCCACCCCTCCGTGTCAATCCACTGTAGCCGCGTTTCATTGTCGCGATAAAACGGATCTTCAATCCTCTTGTTTGCCAGCAAATCAAGATGCACATCCCCCGGCACCTTCGCCGGCAGCCATGCGGTCTCCGCATCCTGCGGAGACGACGCAAGCTGTCTGAACTGCCATCCATGATCGAGAGTCAAAATCGCATTCTGCGATTTCCCTGCCTGCGCTGCACAAGTCGCCGCGAAAGCAAACACAACAAGACCTGCGGCGAAAGCGCGAATCATCGTCCGCATTCGTTCTCCTTCAGGCCGCCTCAGTGAATGAATGATTGCAAAAACGGCGGCCCTCAAAATTCCGCCGATAAGCTTATCACGCACGTGGCGTTTCGCCTTTGAGATCAGCTCGAAGTTTACGGTGAGTGGAGCGAGAGATGTGCTCCTTGTCACGTTGAGACGTCTGAACCTCCCGCAGGTGCCAACAACTCGCGGTACGATTCCTCCCACTCGTTCGCGCGCTTCTCGAAATCAAACTCCTCCACGATCCGTTTGCGTGCCGCTCGCCCCATTCGCACGCGTGCTTGTTTCGTCTCCTGCATGATCGTGATCATTCCCTCCCCCAGGCGTTCCGAATCCCGCGCTGGTACCAATGTCCCTGTTGCTCCCATCAACTCGCGGACGCCGCCCACATCGGTCGCCACCACCGGCTTCTCCATCGCCATGGCCTCGCCCACCACCAGCGGCATGCCCTCCCACGCCGAGCTCAGCACGAACCCGTCTGCGGCATCCAGTAGCGCGGGCATATCCCGTCGCAGGCCCAGGAACCGCACGCGGTCCACCGTTCCATGCGGTAAGGCCGTCGCGAACGCCTTCTTGTGTCCCGATCCATCCGTTGCACGATCTCCTGCAATCCAAAGCAGCGTGTTCGGATGCGACGCCCACACCTTCTCGAACGCTGCCAGCAGATTCGGAAAATCTTTGGCTTCCACGTTCCGTCCTGCAGCCAGCCATACAAAGTCGTCCGCGCTAATCGGTCCTCGCAGCTTCTCGCGACGCGCGCTGTCCGGCGTGAATTCCGCCAGGTCAATCGCATTCCTGATGACCACGCATTTGTGCTGTGCCACCGCCTTCGTCTCGACAAAACGCCGAGCAACGGCTTCGCTTACCGCCGTCGTGCGCGCAGCCAGCGAGTCCGTCATCCTGTATGCCAGCATTCGAAGTGAATTGCCTTCATACACGTTGTGAATGGTGGAGAGAACCGGTGGAGCGGCTCCCATGAGCCGCAGCATCCGACCCATCATGTTTGCGGGATACGTATGGCTGTGCAGCAAATCCGGCCGGAATGCGCCGAGCACATGGCGTGCCCGCATCAGACCCTGGATCGCTGAGCCCATCGATCTGCGCATGTCCAGATGCACGACTTCAAGTCGCGTCGGCCACTCATGTGCCTGCCGCTCGCGCAGAACCAGAAACATCACGGCATGGCCGCGCGTCTGCATGCATTCGGCCAGCGCAATCACCTGTTTTTCCGCCCCGCCCATGCCGAGCGAGGTCAGCATGTACGCAATGCGCATGGTTCCCCAACCTCGCGAATCGAAGTGGGTCAAGAATACGGGGCGGGATTCAGGAAGGAATGTGTTGCGCGACACGCCGCTTCATCAGCGTGTCCACCGCAATTGTGCCCGGTCCGAGAATCAGAATCAGCAGCGCGGCAAACCAGTATGTATACGGCGTTGCACCGTAGAAATCATCCGGCTTGGAAAGAATATGCGAGAAGTTCACACGATCGTCGGGCACGCTCAGGTACGCCATCGTCATATTGACAAACAGCACGAGCGACGTCAGCCGCGACAGCAGCCCGATAGCCAATACAATCCCGCCAACGAACTCCACCGACGCCACCAGCAGCGCCGTCGTGTGCGGCGCAGGCAGACTTAAGCTGGTGAAAAAGTCCGTCACCTTGTCGAGGTGCGTCAGTTTGCCCCACCCATCCTGCGAAAACTGAAATCCCCAGTACAGCCGAATCGCCAGCAGCAATGGGCTCTGCAGCCGCTCCATCCACCCGCAGAACCGTTCATACGCTTTCACAATCGCTTGCATCAGGTTCTCTTTCCTGTTTCCTGGATCGTGTCGTCTTGAGCAGAGCAGACTGGGGCCTCGCCAAACGGCATCAGGTGTTCGTTCGGTAGGCGGCGCGAAGGATCTGCTTCAGGCTCAGAGCCCCGGCCGAAACTTCCCGCTTTACCCCTTCATCAGCGGCTCCAGATCCGGAGCGCAAATCCATCCCAGTTCCGCCCAGTTCCCGAACCACTCCTGCACCAGCCTCGCCCTGCGCGCCTCGGGAATCTTCGACCCGACGAACCCCGTCGTAATCGCATCAACGAGTGGCATCCCCTGGCGAATCGCCGAAAGCGTCAGAAACTCTTCGCGTTTGATCCGCACGTAGTACACCGAGTAGTCCACGCGGTGTGCAGCCAGCCACGTTCTCCTTTTCCGCAGCCGCGGCAGTTTCGCCGGCGCCGGATCGGCATTGTCTTCGTGCTCGACTCCCGCCTCGCTCGTCTGCCTTTTCTCGCGCTGATGAAGGCTTAACACCAGGTCATCCGCCGGATACTCGAGCGCAATCAGCTGCACGTGCGGTTGCAATCCAAGACGCGAATGCCCATCCAGCGTCGCAATCTGATCCAGTGTCAGTGGAGTGTGCTCCGAGTTGTCGAAGGTCTCGACAAACGCCCACTCGATCCGCGTTACATCCAGCTCCAGCTTGTGCCTGCGTCCGGCAAACTGCGCATTCGCTGCAAGCCACTCCGGAAGCTTCGAACCCAGGTTCCTTAGCGAAAACGACCGGCTCGGATGCGCCGTGAGATATGCGATCGACAGCTTTTCAAAAGCTCGGGCCCCAATCACCCGCCGCAATCCCGGAAAATCCTCCGCCAGCGCGCCCAGTACGCGAAACCAGTACTGCCGGTTGTAAATCTCGAGCCGCTCAAACGCGTTCAGCCGGCTGTTCGGCGCAACAAATGATTCCGCAACCTGCTTCATGTTGCGCCCATCGGCCGTGGTCGCGCGCATCTCCTCGTCCGCTGTCAGCGGCTGCATCACGGCAGCGGCCATCTCGCGCTGAAGTTGCTCCAGATTCATCGCGCGGCCTCCAGGTCGAGTTCTTTGGCCTGATCCGCGCGCACAGTCTCACTCGCGGCCGCCTTCTGCGAGCCAAGGAGATACCTTTCCGCTTTTTTGGCTTCGTTGTGCACTTCCTCGAAGCTCGGAATATGGTCGTCCCACTCCAGCAGCGTCGGAGTCGGACCACAACGCTCAATCGCCCGCGCATAGAGCTCCCACACCGGATCGATGACGGGGTGATCGTGCGTATCCAGGATGTACTTCTCGTACCGGGAGTGGCCGGCAATGTGAATCTGCGCCACCCGTTCCGCCGGCACAGCATTCACATAATCCATGGGGTTGAACTCGTGGTTCATCGCCGACACGTAAATGTTGTTTACGTCCAGCAGGATGCCGCAGTCGGCCCGCTCCACCACTTCGTTCAAAAACTCCCACTCCGTCATCTGCGACGAGGTAAAAGCCGCGTAGCTCGATACGTTTTCCACTGCCACCGGAATCTCAAGGTAGTCCTGCACCATGCGCACGCGCTCCACAGTGCGCTCGACCGCTTCCCATGTGTATGGCAGCGGCAGCAGGTCGTGGGTGTAGGTTCCGTCGACGGAGCCCCAGCACAGGTGATCGCTCAACCATGGCGTACGCGTCCGCCGCGTCAGCTCCTTCAGTCGCCGCAGATGCTCCGGATCCGGCGCCGTCACCGATCCGAAGTACATCGATACGCCATGCTGCACCACGCGATAGCGCTCGAGAATCTGATCGAGCGTTGCCAGCGGCCGCCCCGCATCGATCATGTAGTTTTCTGAAATGATTTCGAACCAGTCCACCACCGGCTTGCGCGAAAAAATGTGCTGATAGTGCGGAATCCGCAAGCCGATTCCGACACCGTAATCCTGGTACGCATTAAAACGATTCGCAGCCATAGATCCGAATGAAGCAGACTCCTGGGAAACGAAGAAAACAATGGGACCGGCGACCGGCGCGATCAACCAATCACTCCGGCGGCCGATCCCAATGTGCGGTTAGACCAGACCGGGCATCTTCGAGCCGTCGGTCGCGCAGCCGCCCTTGCCCTTGCAGCTGTTCTTGCCCTTGCAGCCGTTGTCGCTCGACTTGCAGCCGCCCTGGCCTTTACAGTCATTCTTTCCTTTACAGGAGTGCTTCGGCGGCTTCGCCGTGCTCGTATACCTCAGCCCGGCCTTCGCTACCTTGGCAAGATGCGCCGTCGCCGGTCCCTGGGTGGACGCGTGAGCCGCAACGGTGGTGCCGCCCATGAGACCCGAAAGAGCAGCTGTCAGCAGCATTGCATTGAACTGGTTCTTCATGTACTTGACCTCGCTTGGGTTGGGGCGGAAGGGATCCGCCGGTTGCAACGACGCAGGACCCTGGGGTTCAAATCCTGCACTTTCGTGGCACGCACTCTAGGAGTGGAGACACGCGCCAAAGGTTACAAGGAAAAGGGTGCATCTGAAAATGAAATTCTTTTCACCCGCTCCCGTGCAATGAACGGGCCGGCGCGTCCAACGGATTGCCCCTCGACTCAAATTCCCGCTGCATGAGATACCCTGAATCAGCCGACCGATCCTCGAAAATGCGGAGGTGCCGTTGAATTCCAGAAAATGGGCCGCCCTGAGCGGAGCGACCCTCGTCGTCGCCCTCGCCCAGAGCCTTTGCACGGCTGTGCTGACCATCAGCAGCATCCGCGTTGCCATCGGACTCTCCGCCCTGGCCGCTGCCGCCGGCATCTACGCGCCCGCCCGCGGCTGGCATGCAGACGCCATCCGCATTCCCATGCTCTGGATCGCCTCTCTCGGAGCCATCGTGAATCTTGCTGTCCTCGCATGGATTTGGAGGCTTCGTAGCCAGCCTTCCGCGCAATGGCGCCGTCGTGAGCTCAGCCCCAAAGAGAAGCGCTCCGAGCGCCTTCAGGTTGTCATGGCCATCCTCACCCTGATCCTGGTGGGCCTCGAAGCCTGGACCCACCCCATGGTCCACCGCACCGGCCCGCCGCCCGGCCAACTTCACCACGCTGCCACCTTTCCCGAGCGCACCGTTCATCCCATCTAAATCCGCACTTCGTCACAATCCCGCAGGAGTTGCTGGCAAGCAGGCGACTGCCGATCACTCGTCGTCGATCTCGCACCTCCGACCGACTCAACCCGCACATCGGTGGCCCGAGAAACAGGAATCGGACCGGAACGCCGAGGGAGTGCTCAGTAGAATGGACATGTATCCTCTCGCAGCGCTTTGATGGCAATTCATACCCGATCGAAACATCAACATGGAGAAGAAGCATGAAGGAAGCCTTCGGACTTCGAGTTCCCCAAAATCTCCAGGAAATCGTGCAGCCTTCACGCTGCGCTCTGATCGTCTACGACATGCAAGTGGGAATCGTCCCGCAAATTCCTTCTGGGCCGGGGATAAAGTCTCACTGTGTTGCGCTTCTCGGCGCCGCTCGCAAGGCGGGGTTCCGGATCTTCCATACACGACATTTCTTTTTGCCGTCACCAGGAGCAGGAGTCGGGCAACTGCGCCGCGCCATGGTGTGGCAGCGAAAAGAGGAACCGCGCGACACCAGGTGCCTGATTCCGTATGGGTCACCCGGCTTTCACATTGTCCCTGAACTTGAGCCGCGCGAAGAGGAAGTGGTTGTTGACAAGATTACGATGTCGGCCTTCGAGGGCACCTTCTTGAACCTGGCAATGCGAGACGCCGGCATCGACTCCTTTCTGATCGCCGGTATCGCCCTGGAGATTGGAATTGAACCCACCGTCCGCCACGCGCTCGATCTGAACTACATGCCGGTTGTGGTAACCGATGCCTGCGGAGCCAAAACGGAAGAACTCAAGCAGCGGTCTTTGGAGACGCTCCAAGAAACCGGCGAGGTGTTCATGACCACTACGCCCGAAGTTGTTGAGCTGCTTGGAAGCCAATCATAGAGCCGTCCGCAGACGAACGTACGCCCTGTTTCGATTACGAGACTAGAATCTCGGCAAATTCCCTAAAGGAACCCCTGAAGCAAATCCGGAATTGACGCGTCCATTGAAAATGCGCTCGCTGGTGATGGTTCATTGGCTCGTTTTATGTCTGGTGGGCTTGCCTGTGGCATCTTGCGCAGCGCAGGCGACCGTGCCTTCTGACCCCCGATTCATGGTAGCCACCATCAAGCCCAGCGACCCGAACAGAACGGATAACGATATGGGATTGAGTCCGGGCGGTCTGTTTGACGCGAAGTCCCAGTCGCTGAAACAGCTCATCGAATTCGTAGAAGACTTTGGCTACTATGGCGTCGACCAGCGAATCATCGGAGGGCCGAAGTGGGTTAGTTCAGCGAAATTCGACATCGAGGCAAAGTGCGATGAAGCAACTTCTCTCGCTTTCAGGAAGATGTCGCTCAAAAAGCAGATTCGTGCAGAACAAGACATGGTTCAGGCCCTCCTGGCCGAAAGGTTCCACCTGCGAACTCACCATGAGATGAGACCATTTCGGGTCTATGCGCTCGCGCAGGCAAGAGGCGGATCGAAGATGAAGGCATCGCGGCTCGCCACCAGGGACGAGCCCGGCAGTCCAGTTGGGCCGCCGGGAAACTGGACGGGCGACGGCGTAACGATGGAAGAGCTTGCCAGCAATCTCTCTGCACTGCCGGAGGTCGGCGGCCGAATCGTTGTTGACAAAACAGGCCTTCAGGGCAGGTTCGACTTCGCTCTCAAGTGGACGCCTGACCCGGAGCTCGGCGCTCTTCGTTCCGCGCCCGACAATGGTTTGGACGACTCCTCGGCCCTCTCGCTCCTGACCGCCATGCGGGAGCAGCTCGGACTGAAGCTCGAAATGACAAAGGCGCCGGTTGACGTGATCGTGATCGATTCCGCCGAATGGCCGACACCGAACTGACGCCGGATCGCGCGTCGTCTACGCGCTCGCAAGGCTCGAACCGAGTCTTCCCCAGTCGAGAGTGATCACGGTGATGTCGTCTTGTTGCCCGAACTGGTGTGCCTGGGCGGCAATCTCGGCGGCCGGCAGACGGCTCGCCTTGCTGGTGCGGTCGAAGCCAAAGAGCTCTCCGTTGCCCGAACGGGCTTCGACCACCCCATCGGATAGCAGAGTGATACGAGCACCAACCGGGAGCTCAAACGTGGATTGGCTGTACGTCGTGCCCGCAAGGATTCCAAGGGGAAGGCTTGGTTCCTGCGGAAGTTCGGCCCCATTGAGATAAGGGGCGAGGTGACCTGCATTGGCAACAACGATCTCTCCTCTCACGGTGAGAACCATCGAGAGGCAGGTAATGAATCCCCGGCTCGTGGAACGGAGCAGAACCTGGTTGAGCCGTTCGAGAGCCACCGCCGGCATCACCAGTTCGTCAGCGATCGAGCGGAGCGCGCCAACCGCGACAGCCCCCAGCATGGCGGCTTGTAGACCCTTTCCGCTCACATCGCCGATCGCAACAAAAACCGACCCGTCCGGCCGCGGCAGAATCTGGCAGAAGTCGCCTCCTACTTCTTCCGCTGCGCGGTATGCGATCTCCACGTGAAGGTTCCCCAGGCTCGGAATATCAACAGGGACGAGGCGCTGTTGAATGTCGCGAGCGGCATCGAGTTCCGACGACAGACGCTGCTTCTCCCTGCTCGTGTGGGCGAATCGATAGACCAGCACGGCAAGAAAGCCCAGGAGAACCGCGAGAACGCTCAGTTGCTCGAGATCAAACTCGAAGGGATGATCGAACAATACATAATGCGAGGAGATGAGCTTGCTGCCGAAGCGGATGTTGAGGTCCGAAAGAAAGTATCCGGTGTTGTTGCCCAGGGTGGTGATGGTATTGAGGGCGAGCGGAAAGAAGAGAAACTGCGCGTAGAGTCTTCCGGATCTCAAGCCGCCGATCACGTACCAGAGGAGCAGCACACTGGAACACACTTGGCTGACGCAGTAGATCATGTCGGCCCACGTCTTGTTGAAATCGACAGCCAGCACGAGCGTGATGCCAATTTCGGCCGCGACCATCAGCAGCACCGGAGCGAGGGCAAGCTTCCATCTGCCCGGATAGAGCGCCTCGACGATGAAAAGAATGAAGAACGAGGTGCCGAACAAGTCGATGAGGATATTCGAATAGGTGTAGAGATTGAAGCTCCAGGCTTGATGCGCAGCGGCAAGATCGCTCACGAAGAAGCAGATATCGAGGATGAGGGAAATGGCGTACCAGAGATAGAACCTCTCACGCGTGAGCCAGAAGAGGATGGCCGCCGAGACTCCGACAATGAGCTTGACGAGATCGATCGTGTAGATCGAGCCATCGGAGAGCAGATCGGCCGACTTCGTTCGTGCGAAGTGTTCGAGTACGGTCTCTGGACTGCCGGCGTAGACGTTGCCTTCGATCACCGTTGCCCGCGTGCCGGCAGTGGCCGGGTTTTGCCAGATGCGGATCGCGATCGCGAGATCTTTTGGGCCACCACCGCCCCGAACGGGAACGGTAAAGACGCGACTGGCGCCGATGACGTTGTACGCAGGACCGGGCGGCAATGTCCCGACCTGCGCGATCAGCTGCCCATCCGAGAAGAGCTGGTAGCTTTTGGGAATTGCTGGCAGCTCAAGCAGCAGCGAGCGTGTTTCCGCGGGGACACGCAAGTGAAAGCGAAACCATGCAAGATCCGTCTCTTTTGGAAAGCCCTGCTCGGTCCAGTCTTCCGTGGGCTTCAGCACTGGCCAGCCTCCGTCGTCAAAATCAGGGCGGGACCACTTGGGGCTGTCTCCGAGGTGGTATCGCCAGGCGGAGTCAATCTCAGCGATGGGGAGGCGCGAGGCCTCCAGATCGAATGTCTGACAGAGCACGGTCCTCGGCAGAGCAAACCACGCCGTAAGCGCGATTGCACAAAAGGCCATGCGTGCTGCGTCGTGGAATCGGGACTTTCTCATTCGGGGCCGGGCCTATTCTCGCACAAGCCGACAGCCTGCCTGGCAAGGCACTCTCTTTAATCATCGCAATGTCGGTGGCAGAGACGCCGCGGTCCATTTGACCAGCGCACTGCTCCGATCATCCGGAGGCGCCCCCGATTTCACGATCGATCCGCTCATGCAGCCGCTGGCCGAATCCCGCCGGCAACTCGAAGACCCTCTCATCCGCAACCAGGATCACCACGTTCCTCGTCGAGTCCAGCACCGCCGAGCAGATCTCGCACGTCTCCAGGTGCTTGTCGATCTCCGCGCGCAACTCCGCATCCACCTCGCCCTCAATGTAGGCCGAGATGTGCTGCCATACGTGTTTGCAGTCGATCCTCATCTGCGCCACCCAAACAGGCCTTTGCGCTGCGGTGCAAATGCTTTCAGCTGCGGAGCCAGTTCCTTCTGCAGCATGGCCCGAGCCCGATGCAGCCTCACCTTCACCGCCCCTTCACTGATCCCCAGGGCCGCCGCCGTCTCCCGGATATCCATTTCTTCGATGTCCCGCAGGAGCACAATGTTACGGTAAATCTCGGGTAAACCATTGATGGCCTTGCGCAAGATGTCGCCCAATTCCTTGCGCTCCAACGCCTCCAGCGGGATCTCGCGCCAGCTGGTCAGGATTGCGGGCGTATAGTCCCCGGTCAGCTCATCCGTGGCGGCATCCAGCGAATCTTCGCGCCGTGTTCCCAGCTTCCTCAGCCGGCCCAGAGCCTCATTTCGAGCAATCGAAAGCACCCACGTCCTGAATTGCGAGTCGCCGCGAAACAAATGCAGGTTCAGGTACGCCTTGATTACGGCTTCCTGCGCGGCCTCTTCCGCTTCTGTTTCATTCTTGAGAATCGAGAACAGCAGGAAATAAATGGCGCGTTCGCAAGGCCTGATGAGTTCGTGGAACAGGTGCGTTTCGCCCGCCAGAATGCGCCGGATGGTTTCGGCTTCGTGTTCAGGATGGGATGCCGTCATGGCGCCTGGGCCGCGTCCCGGAATACGCCTTTTTCATCGCGCGATCCCGCAGCTCAAATCCCAATATAACTTGTCAAAAACCGGCAGAAATGCCTGAGTTAGGCGCCTTTTTACAAAGATATCCGCACTTTATCCTTCCTAATTAGATGACTTTAGGCTAAAGTCATACTGGTATCAACCACCCTCTGAGGAGACCCATGGCCGGAGATATTCAGTTAACTTGCAGCGATTGCGGGCAGGATTTCACCTTCACCGCTGCTGATCAGGCGTTCTTTCAGGAACGCGGTTATTCGACCCCGAAGCGTTGCAAGCCTTGCAGAATTGCAAAGAAAAACGACCAGGGGGGCTCCGGCTACCGTTCGGCTCCGGCACAGGGTACACCTGTGATCTGCTCCGGGTGCGGGCAGCCTACAACAGTTCCGTTCGAGCCGCGTGGTGATCGCCCCGTCTATTGCCGCGATTGCTATCAGGCTCGCAAGGGCAGCGGAGGCGGTGGCGGCGGACGGTCGCGCGCACGCTTCTAACCAGTTTTAAAAGGCCCGGTTCGCAACATGCGCCGGGCCTTTCGCTCTTTCCATATAAAGAATTCATAAATTTTTGCGCCCAGAGATGCGCTTCATTTTTCATCCCTCACAGGAAATTTCGTTCAGCGGAACTTTGGCTGCCGTTTCCACGTTGCAGCATGCGAGGAGATTCTCCGCTTGCGTCGAATCGTGCGCATCTCAGCTGTCCCCGTCCTGATGCTCGCAGTTCAGGCATCTGCACAATCCACCATCACGCGGCCTGACAGAACGAGCCTCACTCCTGCGCAGATCGACGCGACCGTGAACCGCCTTATCCATGCCGCGAATGTCACGGGTGCGGGGGTCGCCTTCTTCCATCACGGCAAAATCGCCTATCTCAAGAGCTACGGCCTGCGCGACACCGAGCACAATCTTCCCCTCACGCCAGATTCCGTGATGACCGCTGCGTCGCTCACGAAAGCGGCCTTCGCGACTGTCGTCATGCGCCTCGTCGAGCGCGGAACGCTCGATCTCGACAAACCCATCGAACAGTACCTCGGCAAACCCCTCGGCGAATTCGCCCAATATTCCGATCTCAAGGACGAAACGCGCACCGCCAAACTCACGCTTCGTATTCTTCTCAACCACACCACCGGCTTCGCCAACTTCCGCTGGCTGGAGGACGATCACAAGCTGCGGTTCCATTACGAACCCGGCACGCACTACGGCTACTCCGGTGAGGGAATTGACCTCGCCCAGTTTGTCGTTGAAAAAGTGACCGCCAAATCTGCCACAGAACTGATGCAGGAAGAACTCTACGGCCCGCTCAAAATGTCGCGCTCCAGCATGGTGTGGGAATCCCGCTTCGAGTCTGACTTCGCCAACGGCTACGACGAGTATGGTCGCTCGCTTGGCCCTGAGCGACGCAAAAGTCCGAACGCCGCAGGCTCCATGCAGACCACACCGCGCGATTACGCTCTATTCCTGAGCGCCCTCATGCGGGGCGATGTGCTCAGCGGCGCCACGCGCGAAAAGATGCTGACCCCGCAGATCCACATCCACTCCGCGCATCAGTTCCCTTCTCTCAATACCGAGACAACAACCGCGTACGATCCCATCGAGCTCAGTTACGGCACGGGATGGGGGCTCTACAAGTCGCCGTTCGGACCGGCCTTCTTCAAGGAGGGCCATGACGAAGGCTGGCGCAATCTCGCGCTGTGCCTCCAAAACGGCAACGGCTTGCTGGTGATGACCAACAGCTCAAATGGAGAAGGCATTTTCAAGCCGCTTGTCGAAGCATTGCTGGGCGAAAGCGGGTTCCCGTTCGAGTGGGAGGGCTACACACCCTACGACAAGCTGCCTCCACTGCCCAGGCTTAAAGAACATAAGCGCGTCACTCTCACTTCTGAGCAACTCAACCGCCTCGCCGGCAACTATGCTCTCAACGCGGATGTTGTTCTCACCGTCACCGTCGAGAATGGCCATCTCTTCATCCGCGAGAATAACGAGGAGAAGCAGGAGTACTTCGCCGAGAGTCCCACCGGTTTCTACTCGGCAACCTCCAGCGACGAATGCAGCTTCAAGCCCGAAACTGGCCCGGCGCAGGTGCTTGTCCTTCACCTTGATAACGGCCAGAACCCCGAGTTCAAGCGCATACCCTGAGCGCAGGCTGCGCGCGTAACCCCGAACGTTGCTATTCGTTTTTCAGCGCCTGCATCGGATCTAGGGATGCCGCATGCCACGCCGGATGCAACGCTGCCGCAATCGTCAGGATGAGCAGCACAGCCGCTGCTCCAACAAGTTCCAGCGCACCGCCTGCCCCGATTCCGTAAAACATGCTGTGCACAAGCCGCAGTCCAAACGCGCCGGCTGCTCCGCCGATCAGAGCCCCCATCAGCGTCATCGCACATGCCTGGCCCAGCACGTCTCGCAGAATCCTGCCGCGATCGGCGCCCAATGCCATGCGAATACTCACCTCGTGCCTTCGCCGAACGATCATCTGTGATAGCGATCCGTACAAACCGACAAGAGCGAGTACCAGCGCGAGCAGCGCGAACCCTGCAATCAACGCAGCGCGAAAGCGCGGTGGCGACAGCTCCGCATCTCGCATCGCGCCCATTGCATCCACATCGCTCAACACCAGGCTTCCGTCCATTGCCAGGACTTCCCTTCGCACTTCTGCTTCGATTCCTGATCTGCGACCCGTGCTCGCGATCATCAACGCCAGACGCCCATCTGGCGACTGCGCGAGTGGACGGTAAACCACCGGCGGCTCCAGATACCCCATTTCCTGGAACACTGTCGTCGTTTTCACATCTCCTGCCACGCCGATAATCGTCATCCATTTCGCTGTCTGATCTTCTGCACGGCTCAGCTTGATTGCCTTGCCGATCGGATTCTCGCCGCCAAAATACTCACGGGCGAGCGCCTGATTAACGATCGCCACCGGCTCCGCCCCGGCGCCATCACGCCCGTCAAACATTCGCCCCCGCAGGAGCGGAATTTCGAGCGTCGCGAGCAAGCCGTCGCTTGCTGCCTGTGTCATCACGTCGGCCGCCGTTGTATCCCCATTCGTCTTTCCGTTGATCGAGAGGTTATTGAGGCCGTTAGGCAGGAAATCCGAGGCAATCGCCGCGGAACGGACTCCAGGCAACCCGCGCAGCCTCGTCTCCAACCCGGATGCGAATCGCCTCTGCGCGCCGGCGTCTTCATAACGCGCCTCGGGTAGAGTCACACGCGCCGTGAACAAGTCGTCTGCGCGATATCCCAAATCCGTCGACGTGAGTTTCCATAAGCTCATCGTCATGCAAGAAGCCCCGCCCAGCAGCACAATCGACAATGCTACCTGGATCACAACCAGCGACCGCGTCGTCCGCGCACTTCCTGCCGACTGGCTTTGTCCCCGCGTCCCGCTCTTCAGCAATTCGTTCGTATTCACCCGCGCGTTGTGCCACGTCGGCAGCAATCCGAATAGCAGCGAAGCCGCCATGCCGCTCGCGATCGCGAAGATCAGCACGCGCCAATCCAGCGAGACATCCGCGCCCGGCGGCAATTCCACCGGGTTCACCGCCTTGAACCACCGAATGAGTCCTTCGGCCAGAGCCACACCCGCTGCGGTTCCGGCCATCCCCAACACAAGCGCCTCAACCAGCAACGCGCGCAGCAGCCGCGCCTGGCTCGATCCCAGTGCCGACCGCACCGCGACCTCGCGTGATTTTTCCATTGCGCGTCCCAGCAGCAGTCCGCCCACGTTCACGCTCGCCATCAGCAGGATCAGCGCCGATGCGCCTAGCAGCAGCCACAGGCCTTTGCGCAGATTCCGACCGGCAAGCCACGTAAAGTTCGATTGCAGATCGAGCACGTCAGGGCTCCAGTTCCGCATCATCGCCAAATCCGGCGGAGCCTCGTTCACCACTCGCTTCTGGATCCCATTCAGCTCCGCTTCCGCAGCGGCGCGCGAAACGCCCGGCTTCAGCAGCCCAAATGCCCCCACCATCTTCTTCCAAGGTTGTTGAGCGATTGCGCCAGTCGGGGTGATCAGCGTCCATGCATCCGTCGTCGACGGATAGAACGCAAAGCTCTTTGGCATCACGCCCACAACTTGGCAGCTTGCGCTCTCGAGATCGATGCTCTTTCCCACCACATCCGCGGCCCCGCCCAGCTTCCTTTGCCAGAAGTTGTGCGCCAGAACCACCGTGCATCCGCGACTCAAATCCGAATCGGCAAACGTTCTGCCTAGTGCTGCCGTCGCGCCCAGCATTGCGAAGAAATCCCGGCTGGCGGGAATCGCCAGCATGTCAACGGGTGTGCCGTTCCACGTTGCCGTTTTTGGCCCGGTCGCCCATGTCAGCGCAGTGAGCTTCTCAAAGCTGCGGCTCTGCTGTTGCCAGGCTGCAAACTCGCGATAGCTATTGAAGTAGGCGCCAGACTCGCGATGCTCCGCATCCGTCTGCCACACCACCACGAGTCTCTCCGGATTCTTGTACGGCAAAGGCCGCAACAGCACCGCTTCAACAATGCTGAAGATCGCCGTGTTCGCTCCAAGTCCCAGGGCCAGCGTGACAATCGCGGCCGCCGCCAGCCCTCGCGATCGCATGCACTGCCGTAAGCTCCAGCGCAGGTCGCGGCCCAGGCCTTCCGCGACCGACGCGATGTACCCGATATGTTGCCTCACCCCAACACTCCTGCCGTTGTTGGATGAACCGACTGGTCACTCGATTCGAAGCGCACGCATCGGATCGATTCGCACTGCGCGTCGCGCGGGCAGATAACAGGCTATGAGCGCCGTGAATAAAAGCACCAACGCCGCGCCTCCATAGGTCACCGGATCGGTCGACCGGATTCCGTACACATACCCCGCCATCACATGGCTTAGGCCCAAAGACGCTCCAATCCCGATCAATACGCCCGCGATCGTAATCGTCATGCCCTCACGCAGGATCAGCTTCATCACCGCCCGATGATCGGCCCCCAGCGCCATCCGAATCGCAAGCTCCTGCGTCCGCCGGCTCACTGTGTACGACATCACGCCTAGAATTCCCACTGCTGAGAGAGTCAGTGCCAGAGCCGCGAAAATCCACACCAGCATCATCGGAAACTGCAACGTGCCATAGGTTCGCTGGACCTGTTCCGTCAGCAGCGTCACCTCCTCCAGCGGTTGCTCGCTGTCCAGCGCAAGTACCGCATCGCGAAGCGAAGGCACGACCGTCAACGGAGGTACCACAGTCCGAACATTCAGAATGGCGTAGGAGATTGGGTGCTGCTCAAACGGCACATAAATATCCGATCGCGGCTCCCACAGATCGTATCCGCGACGATCCTTCACCACTCCCACAATCTCCATCGATTGCGTGGCAGCACTCGCCTCCTTCCCCGAATACACACCGGAAAGGAGACTGAGATGCTTGCCGATCGGGTTCGAATCCGGCCAGTAACGACGAGCGGCTGTCTGGCTGATCAACGCCACGGGAGTAGCGCCCGTCACATCGCTGTCGGCAATTCCCCGCCCAGCCACCAGGCCAACTCCCATCGCAGCAAAGTCATCCGGAGAAACCACGTTGATGTCGGCCGTCGGTTCTTGGCCTGGCGGCGCGGGTGCGGCGCCTTCGGGCCGGAAAAAGACCGTCGCACCCGGTTGTTCGATTCCCGCCGATTTCACGCCAGGCAGTGCCTTTACCCGCAGCAACAATGCACGAAAGAATTCCGTCTTCTGGGCATCCGTGCTGTATCGGTAATGAGGCAGGCCGATCTCTGCCGTCACCACATTCGTAGGATCAATGCCCAGGTCCACATCGAGAAGCCGGACAAACGTCCGCATAAGCAGGCCCGCCCCCGTCACCAGTACCAGCGCCAGCGCCACCTCTGAAATCACGAGCGTGTTGCGCAGGCTTCGCCCTCCCGATTCGGCCGTTGTCGTGATGCCCCCTTCTTTCAGCGTCTCGTTCAAATCAGCCTTCGATGCAATCAGCGCCGGCGCCAGGCCAAAAATAATCGCGGTTGCGAACGTGACACCCAGAGCAAAGAACGCCACGCGCCAATCGATGTTGATCACGCTTGCATTCGGAATGCGGAAGCGGTGATAGTGAGTCATCTCAAGCGTCAGCAAGCCATCCGCAATGTACGCAAGTAGCAGCCCCAGCACTCCGCCAATCGCCGCCAGCAGAACGCTCTCCGTCAGCATCTGCGTCACAAGACGCCGTCGATCCGCCCCGATCGCGGTGCGAATCGCGATTTCGCGGCCCCGGCCGGTGGCGCGCGCCAGCAACAGATTCGCAACGTTTGCGCACGCAATCAGCAGCACAAACAGCGTGGCGCCCGACATGATCAGGAGCGGCGTCGTCATCTGCCGGTAATACGCAGCGTGCAGCGGCTCAACCTTGATGCCCCACCCCTTGTCGGCTTCGGGATACTGCGTCGCGAGGTTCGCGGCCAGCGTGTCCATCGCCGCCTGCGCCTGTTTCACACTGATGTGAGGCTGCATTCTCGCCTGCGCCTGCAAATCTCGCGTCGTCGCGCGCCCAGCCTCACTCAACTCATCGGGAGTGAGCGCCAGGGGCACGAACGCTCCAATTTCCTGGTCCCACGTAAAGCGAAATCCCGCGGGCATCACGCCGATAATCGTGTACCGCCGCTCGTCGAGATCGATGGTCTTACCCAGGATCGCCGGGTCCGACCCAAAGCGCGTCTGCCAGATGTGGTACCCGATAATCGCCACCTGGTCGTGCCCCGGCTCCATCTCGTTGGCCGTGAAAAAGCGCCCCATCATCGGTTGAATGCCGAACAGCGGCAGCAGATCAACCGAGGTCTTGATTCCATCGATCCGTTCCGGGTGATTGCTCTCCGTGATATCGAAGTCCGACCAGCGATAGTAGCCCACCTTCTGGAAGATCTTCGTCTGCTTGGCGATTTCCACCATGTTCGGCGCGGAGACGCCAGTCTGCACGTACCCTTCACCCTTCTGATTCCGCCACTGCCCGAGCCCGATAAGCTGTTCCGGGTTTGGATACGGCAGGGGCCGCAAAATGATGGCATTCACCAGGCTGAAAATCGCCGCGTTGGCCCCAATGCCAAGCGCCAGCGTCAGAACTGCGATGCTCGCGAATGCAGGGCTCCGCCGAATCTGCCGGCCGGCAAAACGAAGATCACGTCCCAGGTTCTCGATTGAGAAAATACTGCTCATTCCGCTCGTTCTCCCGGAGCCTGCCCGTGTCCGCCCCCAGAAACCGGGTAACTCCTTCACACCCGCAGCCTACACCAATCAACACGCCGGCACACCGAAATGCCACGAATGGACGAACGAGACGATGCCTGGGTCTTGCCTCCCAAACCGCCCTTAGATCTTGCCAGCAATAGAGATTGCATGTACTGTTCTGCTCGTAGAAACCCGCTCGCTTCAAGATCCGACTCCCTGCAAGCCTTCAACTGAATCGAGCGGAAACGGAATGCCCATGAATCGACGGCGCGCTATTCTCATGCTCCTGTTCGCCGCGCTCCTTTCGTATCCGTGTGCCCTGTTCGCGCACCCAGCTTCTGGCATCGTTGTGGATGCACAAGGCCGCGTCTATTTTCTGTATAACGGCCTCGTCAGGATCGAATCATCCGGACAGCTTTCGACCCTCGACCCCAACACCGGCGGCCACTGGCTCGCGCTGGCGAACGGAACACTTCCCGCTGGTTCGCTGGGTCCATACAAGAAAGTTCTCGCGGATGGGAACACGCTTCTTTACGGCGATGGCGCACCGCTCGCAATCAGCACCGATGGGAACCTGTATTACGGAAGCAACGGCTCGCCTGCCGAGTCCTTCCCTGCTGGTGCGCTGGCGGTCGCCATGATGACCGCCGATGGCAGACGCATTCGGTTTTCCCCGGCACTCCAGGACAAGCTTGCCCAGTTTGGAGATGGCGTTACCGCGCTCGCGCTGGGGCCGGATGGCTTGTATGTAGCTACCTGGAAGGGCTTCTTCAAGATTAGGCAAGACGGGTCGTTTGCGAACATGGTCTATCCGGTTGTCGTCGATGACTGCGATCGAGACCCTGCGGATCACAACCCCGCTAATTCTTCCTCCCCCTTTTTCCGAGGGATTGCAGTGGATTCAGCAGGAAATGTATATCTGGCTGCTACCAGTTGCCATCGCGTGTTCAAGATCGCGCCGAGTGGAAAAATCAGCGTGATCCTGCGATCCGATCGCCCCTGGACACCCACCGGCATCGCGGTCAGCGGCCAGGATATCTACGTCCTCGAATACACGAATGCAAACGGACCAAGGACAGAAGGCTGGTACCCGCGAGTACGCCGCATCTCCAAGAACGGCGTACAGACCTTGATCACGGTAAGCCCCTCATCGGGACCGACCAGGTGAGCAAAGAGCAGCAATAACTACTTCTTCTTCGCCACCTTCGCTGCGGGCTTCTTCGTTGCAGGCTTTGCCGACTTTTTCTGAGCAGGAGCGGTTTTCTTCTTCGGCACCGCTTTCGCCCGCGCCTTTGGCGCGGGCTTCTTGGCCGCCGCCTTCACTGGAGCCTTAACCGGCGGCTTGGAATGCGTCTTTTCCGGAGCTTTTTTCAACGCCGGCTTCGCAACCGATTTCGCCGGAGGAACGGCTTTTGCCGGGGACTTCACCGGCGCTGGCTTCGCGGGTTCCTGCTTTGCCGGACCCTTGGCGGGCGGCTTGGCAGGCGCCTTCTCTTCCTTCACCGATTTTGCAGCTGTCTTCCCGGGCTCTCCTTTGACGCCACCCTTCGCCTCCTTCGCCGCGGGAGCAGTTTCTACCTTGCCCGACTTCTTCGCGCCCTTCTTTTCGGGCTTGGCAGCGACTTCTTCCTCGTCGCCGTCATCGCCATCCTCCTCATCCCCGCCTTCGTCTCCCATTTCGGACTCCAGATCTCGTTTCGCGATCATGCCGACACCGCCCTCTTCATCGTCGGCACCGATATCGTCCAGATCCTCTTCCTCGCCGCCCTCTTCCTCCTCGTCCTCGAAGGAGCGCTCCTTGACCTTGGCTTCTGCCCGGCGTGCACGCGAACGCTTGACAGTAATCTGCGGCGGAGGCGCCGGCGGCGAGAATGGCTCGAGAAATGCCCGCATCTCCTCCGGTGTGTTGAGCCGGCCATCGATGAATTCCAGAAACAGCTTGTGGACCACCTCAGCGTACGCTGGCAGTTCCGGTGTAATCCGCATCTCCTGCATCAGGGCATGCGGAATTCGCTGGCGGGCCTCGGGCCATGTCTTCAGGAATAGATCATAGCGATCTTTCACGGCTGCGCTCTTGGCGGTAAGCCCAAGCCACAGAACCGCTTCTGGATCGTAGCTCGTGAACAACCTGAAGCTTGCAGACGGTTTCTGGTTCTCCTTCGCCAGCAGGACCTTCTGAAAACCTGCGGCGATTCCGTCCAGGCTGTCCCATTCTTCGACGAATCCGGGCCTCAGCATCAGCTTTTTCAGCGCTGACAGATCCTTCGCCGGAAGCTTCGCCGTTAGCAGCTGCATCTGCGCCGCCGACATGTCGGGATGAACTCCCTGTATCTGGAGCAAAGCCGCTTCTTCATGTAATGCGCGCAGCTTCTCTTCATCAGCTTTCGCAGTTGTCCATGCCGGGAAAAGCGCCTTCATCCAGCCTTCGGCCTCGAGCGCCTGCAAGATCTTGAGCCCATCGTCCTCGTGGCCAATCTGCTCCAGTTCCTGGCTGCGGTCATGCGCCGGCAGGGCTTCGATCATGTTCTCGTCTTTTGCGTTCTGATAGCGGGCTTGGGTGCGATCGTCCATCTCCCACCCCAGCCGCGCCTTATAGCGGGTCGCACGAACCAGCAGGGCCGGCTGCTCGATGAATCCATAACTCGAAACCAGCCGCAGCACGCGCGCCTCAATGTCCGCCACCCCGTTCAACGGGTCCATGAGCAGCCCAAACGATCCCTCGTTCAAGGAGATCGCCATGGCGTTCGCAGTGAAATCCCGGTCCCGTAAATCTTCCTGTATCGACGCCCAGTGATACGCCGGCTTGCCCGGTTTGGGGTACTCCGTGTGATGGGTGCTGACCAAGTCCACACGAACCGTGCCTGGAAAACACAGGTACAGAGAGCGGGAAGCCTCATCCTCGCCCCACACCTTTCCACCCATTTTCGAGAGCGGTTTCTTCAATTTGAGAGCGTTTCCGTGAACCGCAATTTCAAGGCTGCGTACGGCATGGCCGCTGGTAAGATCGCGGACGGCATCTCCGGTCAGGAAGAGGATCATTCCCGCGTCGCGCGCCGCATCGCGCACCTGGCGCAAGGCATGTTGCTGGTCAGCCGACAATCGGCTCTCAAGAAGGTAAACGTAATCAGGCATTGCGGTCTTCGCTTTCCCCATCCCCTGTCCGGGCCAAATACCTGATGTTGTTCAGCTTAGGACACACCACGGCAGAGGTTGCAAAGCAGTACCTTATCACAACCAGTTGAAATTGGCTAGCGTTTTGCACTAAATTCGTTGCGTTTTCGCCCTCGCCAAGGCGCTCTCCATGCGACAATCCAAAGCGATGGGGTCCATTCGTAAACCGGTGATAGTGCGCAAGTTCTCCCGCGACTGGGTAGCGGGCTATGCCGCGGCGGGATTCGACAGTTTCCAGGCCTCCTTGGAACTGCTCGACACATCGGGAAAGACCCTCAACATCGAGTGGGAAGCAGTCAAGTGGATCTGTTACGTACGAGATCTGCCCTCAGCGAATTCAGACAGAAATAACCCGGAACGGCTCCTGCACCGTAGATTCTCCGTGCGGCCACGGTCGGCGGGCCTCTGGCTGCACCTCACGTTGAATGACGGAGATGAGATTGAGGGGCTCGCGGCAAATGACCGCTCCCTGGTCGATGGCGCCGGACTCATGCTCACTCCCCCCGACACCCGCTCCAACACGCAACGAATCTACGTTCCACGACGCGCCATCCAGGAACTCGAGGTCCTCAGTCTTATCGGCGCCGGCCGGCATCGCGGTCGGGTTGAGCCCCAGCCAGAGCTGTTCCCCAGCTCGAGCGACAACGAATAGTGTCACCGATCGCCTAACCTGGTTCCAGTACAATCACTTCGATGAAACTTGGCGAGTTGGCAAGGCGATTGGGCGCAGAACTGCGCGGTGACGCAGAACTCGAAATCACAGGTGTGAAAGGAATTGAAGAAGCGGGTCCCTCCGAGATCACCTTCGTGGCCAACCCCCGCTACGCCGGGCTGGCGAAGAAAACACGGGCTGCAGCCGTCGTGGTCGAGCCTGAGTTTCCCGAGATTCACGCGGCGACTTTGCGCATCGGCAATCCCTACCACGCCTTTTCGCTGGCTCTCGGCATGTTCTATCAGCCGCCCGACTACCCGCCGGGCGTCCACCCAACCGCGGTCATCGACCCCACGGCTGAAGTCGGCCAGGGCGCCCACATCGGCGCCTATGTCGTGATCGGCCCGGGTACGAAGGTCGGCGCGAACGCAAAAATCCTGCCCCAGGTCGTGATCTATCCGCACGTCACCATCGGCCGCAACTTCTTCGCCCACGCCCATGCCGTCGTCCGCGAGGGCTGCGTCCTCGGCGACGACGTCACGCTCGAGAACGGCGCGATCGTGGGCGGGGACGGGTTCGGCTTTTCCAAGAATGAGAACGGCGAGTGGGTAAAAATCCCGCAATCCGGCCCCGTCCGTCTCGGCGATCGCGTCGACGTCCAGGCCAACGCGTGCGTCGATCGCGCGACCGTGGGCGCAACCGAAATCGGCAGCGGCACGAAGATCGACAACCTCGTCCAGGTCGGCCACGGTTCCCGTGTCGGCGAAAACACGCTGCTGTGTGCGCAAACCGGCCTCGCTGGATCTTCGGTGGTAGGCAACAACGTGATTCTCGCCGGACAAACAGGCATTGCCGGCCACTGCACGGTAGGCGATGGAGTCATCCTCACCGCGCAATCGGCCGTCTCACACGACATCCCGCCAGGCAAGATGATCTCCGGCTCGCCCGGTTTCGACAACCGAGTCTGGCTCCGCGCCGTCACCATCTTTCAGCGCCTGCCGGAGTTGCTGAAGCGACTCGATCGTCTCGAAAAAAAGTTAACGGCGCAAACCGATCCGCAGAAGCCAGAACCGGGGAACGGAGGACGCGAGTGACCGCGTTCCGAACCGCCTCCTCAGCGACTCTTCTTCTCGTATTCGCCTTCTTCGCGGGCTGTCATTCCGCTCACGTCGCCGTCACTGTCGAAAACCGGACCGGCGCCCCCATCGAACTGCTCGAAGTCGACTACCCCAGCGCCAGTTTCGGCGCGGATCGTATCGAGTCAGGAGCGGACTTCCATTACAGGATTCAGGTGCGCCTTAGCGGACCCGTCAAGGTGCAATACACCGAAGACCCCACGCACGCCATGCGGCAAAGTTCAGGACCAAATCTCTACGAAGGTCAGAATGGCCAGCTCGAAATCGTGCTCTTGCCCGGCGGCAAAGTGGAGTTTCATCCCCACGTCCAACCAGAACACTGACCCGCATCTGCTGCTGGCCGCAGTGACGAGTCTCGCCGTTCAGCGCACCATGCTCTGGAACAATGTTGACTTCATCAGGCTGTCAAAGCCCGTATCCGACGTCGCGAAATGCACCGAGAGCTGACCGGCGCTCGCCGATATATCCGTGGCCGCGAGAGCTTGTTTCTCCGTATCCGATCCGCTCATCTTCCGATAAAGCACGGCCGCATTCAGCAGCGATGACACGGTTACGGCGGCAAACGCATCCCCCGTCGCGATGGTCAAATCAAACTTCACACCATGCTCAAAATCCATTCCATACCACGAAGAGGACAGCCGTTTGCGAACCGAATCGAAGTCCGCGACCGAGCCGGCTTGACCCAGAATCTGGCGCATCATCGTTTGCGTGCCGGTCTGGTCAAGAATGCTCCAGAGCGGCTCGTAGTCGATCGTCTTCATCGCGTCCATCATCGGGCTGTTGGTCAACATGCTCGGCGCATAGCCATCTCGAACATCGAGTGTCTGCTTCACGGCAGAGCTGCTGCCAAAAAGCATCGTGGACGGATCGACAAAGCACAGCACCATGCCCGTGCGTCCCATGGGATAAATCCGGTTCGTGCGAAGCACGGCGGGTTTTGCCATCTTGCGAAGATGAGCCAGAATGTCGTCGGTATCAAACTGCCCCTGCGCAATTCCCACTGTGTCCAGCTGGTCCGTCGATCCCTTCACGCGAAACAGCGCGAAGGCAAGTTGATCCACGTCGTGATTGTCATTCAGACCGGACTTCTGCAGCGCCTCGGCAAACTGCTTCAGATCCGGCGGCATCACGCGATCGCGCAGCTCCATGGCCGTCGAGGAGTTCTGCATGGCCCTGTAGTCGATGACCACGAGCTGCTGCAGGTCGTGCGGAATAGCGGCACGCGCATCGCCCGTCAACTGGGCAGCGCGTGTTTGCAGCGCAAGGACCGGAAAAAGAACAAACAGCGAATAGCGAACTACTTTCTTCAACAAACCTTTCCTCCACGAATGTGTTGCGACGTCCTGCTCCCTGCGTCTCTACAGGGCCAACACCCGGTGTCTGCCGGCCGGACTCACAATGTGTTAGACGCGAGCGGTCACCCGTTGCGGACTTGCGCTTTGCACGGGTCGGGACAGGAAGACCACACATCCCTGCTCTTTCATTTTACTCTCGGGCAACTTTGCCCCATATCCTCACTTTTAGTCCCTGTTAGGTACTATGGTTCCGGCCAGGCGAGCGGTCTGGCGAGCCTCTCTTCCAGCACCTTGGCCTGAAAATCGAACCCATTTAATTGACGCATCCATTCACTTTCCCGCTCACACGCGGCTTCGGGAACCAGCCCGACAATCTCACCATCCACCAGAGCCGCCTTGTGTCGAAGAGCGAGGCGCGAAACGGCGCTGTACACCCGGGAAATCGGCGTGGCCTCAAAGTCCGTGATGCTCATCGAAACCTGCGCGCGCCCGTGCGCCAGGATACCCAGCGCCTTCACCCCCTTCAGTCCGCCGGATGAGGCATGAATCTCTCTTGCGATCGCTCGCGCCAACCCGACATCGCTCGAGTCGAAATACAGGTTGTAGGTAACAAGAAATTTGCGCGCACCCACCGCGCAGGCTCCTGCCGTCGGGTGCAAATCCGGTCCGCCCAGGTCAGGACGTCGCGCCGCCTCCTTGCGAACGGAATCGCGCAGTCCTTCAAACTGTCCGCGACGCACGTCATCGAGATTCGCCCGGTCAGGCCGGGCAGCCGCAGCTTCGTAGAGATACACGGGCACGCCGAAGCGACGCCAGATTTCCATGCCCGCCTGGCGCGCCAGCATCGCGCACTGCTCCAGCTTGATCCCGCTGATCGGCACAAATGGAATCACATCCGCGGCCCCGATTCTCGGATGCAGACCTTCTTGGCGAGTGAGATCGATCAGTTCCGCCGCCCTGCCGGCAGCACTCACGGCCGCTTCAACCACCGCCGCAGGACGCCCTGCGATCGTCACAATCGAGCGGTTGTGGTCGGCGTCCATCGACCAGTCGAGAAGATGCACTCCTTCCACTCGCATGGCTGCCACAATCGACTCGACTCGCCGCTTGTCTCTGCCCTCAGAGAAGTTCGGAACGCATTCAACTAACTGACTGCTCATGCTATTTCCAGAATGTGTACCCAAGTTGTATTTGAACGCTTGCGTTCACCCCGGGGTTCCGGTCGCCCAGCGAAGCCGAGGAGATGTGTACCCCATTCACACCCAGATCGATCGAGCGCTTCGCTCGTGTGAAGTAATGAATCCCAATCCCGCCTTGCGGAGAAAAATTCCACACCGAGGTCCCGCCAGGGAGCCCATGCGGCACCAGGATGTCAGGGGGAAACTTGTGCATCGTATACACCAGCCCGCCTGCCGCCTGAAACCATGGCTGAATGCGCCGCGAGTGCGTGAGAAAATTCCAGCGGAAAATCACCGGCGTGAGGCTCATGCCGGTAAATGTGCCGCCGCCGATGGGCAAATCGCAGGGCTGTCCATCGCAGTCGTAGATCTGGTCGTGCGGTGCAGGTGTATATGCCTGCCAGAACGGAATCACGTTTCCGGCATACTCAAACTGCCCGGTGAAAATCCCCGCGTGCAGAACCGGCGTAAGCACCTTGCCCACCTGTCCGCCAAACCAGAAGAACTTGAAGTCAGACCGCTCGCCGACGCCCGTTCCCCAGTTCACAAACGGCCCCATCTCCCAGCTCCGGGCATCACGCACCTGGGCCACCGGATTGCCCGCATCGCTTCCGTTGCTTGTCTGCTTGGAATTCTGGGCGGCGGCCAGTGTGCTTGCGGCAAGGATCAACAAAAAGAGCTTCGCGCTTCCGGTTAACATTCTGCCTTTCTGGGGAAACAAATCTTCAGTCCCACAAAAAAGGCCGACCCATCCGGGCGGCCTCTTGTCGTGCCCGTTTCGACCTTGATTCAGCCGGCCACCTGCTCCATCTGCTCGGCGTCCATGTCGAAGTTCGAGTAGACGTTCTGCGTGTCGTCGAAGTCTTCCAGCGCTTCCAAAAGCCGAACCATTTGCGCTGCCACCTGCCCTTCGAGCTTGGTGTAGGTCGATGCGATCATCGTGACTTCGTTCATGGTAGGCTGGATGCCCGCCGCCTTGATTGCCGTCAACACAGCTTCGTAGGCCGCCGGATCCGTAATGATCTCCCACGTATCGCCTTCGTCGTTCAAATCTTCGCCGCCGTTCTCCAGCACGATATCCATCAGCTTCTCTTCGCTGGCGGCGGACTTCTCAACGCCTATCACACCCTTCTTCGAAAACATGTGAAGAACCGAACCCGTCGAACCGAGGTTTCCCCCGTTCTTTGAGAAGGCATGACGAATCTCGCTCACCGTGCGGTTGCGATTATCGGTCAGAACCTCAACAATGATGGCGACTCCTCCGGGGCCGTAGCCCTCAAAGGTGATCTCCTCGTAGCTCACGCCTTCCAGTTCGCCGGTGCCGCGCTGGATCGCTCGCTTGATGTTGTCCGCCGGCATGTTCTCGGCCTTGGCCGCGGCGATCGCCGTGCGAAGCCGGGCATTGCTGTCGGGATTGCCACCGTTCTTCGCGGCAACTGCGATTTCTTTCAGCAGGCGGGTGAAAATCTTGCCGCGCTTGGCGTCGAGCGCGCCCTTCTTGTGCTTGATGGTGGCCCATTTAGAGTGGCCGGACATGGAAACCTCGGCGTTCGTGGAAATGCAGGTGCGGAGCCGCTCCTGCCCCTGTGAGTATACCACTGAGAAGGTTGACTAACCGCGCGGCCCGAAGCGGTTAGAGTGGATGCATAACGGTCATCGGATGCGGCTCTTCAACCCAGCAGCTTTCCATCCCTCGAAACCGTCATCCAATTGGAAAGACTGCTTTTTCGCAATCGCTCAAACCAATGAAGGAGAGCCATTGAAGTTCCCTCTTGCTGTCTTCATGCTGATTGCGTTTGCGGCTGCCGCCCGCGCCCAGGGCAACTACGAAATCCAGGTCTATGGCTCCGAGACTGTGGCTCCACGCACCACCATGGTGGAGCTTCATTCCAACTTCACCGCCGACGGCCAGCGCCGCTTCGTTGATGGCGTCGACCCGACCTATCGCGCCCAACACGAGACCATCGAGATCACGCAGGGCGTCACCGACTGGTCCGAGGTCGGCTTCTACTTCTTCACCAGCGAGCAGAGCGGCACAGGCGTGCAATGGGTAGGCGACCACATCCGCCCCCGTGTGCGAGCGCCCGAGAGCTGGCACTGGCCCGTGGGCGTCAGCCTCTCCACCGAGATTGGATATCAGCGCGCCTTCTTCGACCGCGATACCTGGACATGGGAGATCCGCCCCATCGTCGACAAACAGCAGGGCCGGCTCTACTGGTCCATCAATCCCGCGCTCGAGCGCACCTGGCACGGACCCGACGTCAACCTTGGCCTCGACTTCGCGCCCAACGTCAAGGTCAGTTGGAACTTCACCAAGGTCGTTGCCGGCGGTGTCGAGTACTACGCCGACTACGGCGACATCACAAAGATCGCGAGTCTGCACGATCAGCAGCAGCAAATCTTTCCTGCCATCGACCTGAACGTGTCGCCCAGATGGGAAATCAACTTCGGTGTGGGCGTGGGACCGACAGCAGCCACCGATCACTGGATCATCAAAGGCATCCTCGGACGTCGCTTCGACTGGCCAAAGCACAACCGACGCTAAAGCAGATCCCCACCGCCGGAATCGAATCCGCCGCCGTCAGACCCCCCGCCATCATCGAAGCCCGAACCATCGTCCACATTCGAATCGTCATACCCGCCGGCATCCCCCTGGTCGTAACTGCCCTGGTCGTCGGAAGCCTGATCGAAATTCCCGCCCTGGTCGTCTCCGCTTGTGTTGTAGCTCGCGTCGGACAGTTGCGCCCCGCCCTGGTCGGCGGACTCATGGAAGTGTTGCTCGCCTCCATGTTCCATCGCATGGTGTTCCATTCCACCGTGCTGGTTCGGGTCATCGTAGTAGTTATTGATGACCGTCTCTTCCGGACGCTCGAATCCGCCTCCCATCATGCCTCCACCCATACCCGGCCCCATGCCGACTCCACCCCACCCATACGCCGGATGACCGAATCCATGCAGGATCGACTCAACGCCTTCGAACGCCAACGCTCCCGCAGCCACGCCGGCCGCGGTCTGCATGGCTCCCCGCAAGAAACTTGGCTGGCCCACAGGAACTCCCACATACTGCGGCTGCGCGTAGACTGGCGGCGCAGGCGAAGCCTGCACATACTGCGGATTCACCGGCTGGTACGGCGGCGCCTGCTGCGCTGCCGGCTCGGGATCGCGTCGACCCAGCAGGTTTCCCAAAAAGCTGGTCGCGTGCGCCGGCTGCCGCGCCTGTTGCGCCTGCTGCTGTAGCTGTGAGACCTGCGCCTTGGCCTGGTCAAGCGCAATGTTCTGCACCAGCACGGTCTGCGCCAGCATGTAAAGCGCATCGGGGTTCGATCCCAGTTCGCGATTGAGCAGCGCCTCGGCGTCGGGATCTTTTTCCTGCAATTGCGTCTGGTTAATCCGCTCCACGAGCGAATTCAAAAGCTGTTCTTCCTGGGGAGTCAAAGAGATAACCTCCGGCGGCTTGAACCTCGAGTCGGCCTGCCGCCTCTCACGATTGAGACGCGATCAGGCCGGCAAAGTTGCCCCGCCGCAGATCAATACGCGCAAAGCGCCGGTCCGGTTCCGCGGCCTCTAATCACAGCTTGTAGCGGCATTTCCGCGTCTTTCCGCCGTATTTCCGCATGCCGCAATCGAATGGCACATCGACAATTTCAACAAATTGCGCGCCGGCAATCTCAAGACTGCGCCGCGATGCCCGATTCTCGGGATCCGTTGTGATCCACAGCGGATCAAGCCCCAGCCGCCGCGCCAGCGGGAGCAGAAGAACCACCGCCCTCGCCGCGAAATGATGGCCACGCCACGGCTCATGCACCCCATAGCCGATATGACCTGCGTAGCGCTCCACATGCGCCGTCGACCCAACCCGCAGATTAATCGTGCCCGCCTCCTCTGCGGATTGCATCGTCCTCATCCGAAAAAAGCAGGTGGGCACTTTGTGAAACTCGTGGATCCGGCATTCGATGAAATCGAGCCGAAGTTCGCCATCCCGGAGTTCGTCTGCGCGAATGAACCGCAACGGATCATCCAGAATTTCGGCGGGATTGACCATGCAAACTGATAGCCACGCGGTGAAAGTCCAGCTTTGAAAAGACCCGGTTTTGGGCGCATTCATCAGGGCCCCCTATCGGGTCCCCAACCACAGATCTTCATCGCTGCGCTGGTTTCATCCCACCAGTTCGAAGGCGCGAATCGCTTCCTTGCGCACTGTCAGCCGCTCAATCAGATCGATCCGCACTTCGTACCCGCGCCCCGGCGTATCGGGAATGGCAATCTCGCCTTTCTCCGAAACCGTCACCTCCGGCTCGATGATGTCCTCGCGCCAGTAACGCGCCGAAGCCGAAACATCCCCCGGCAGCGAGAAGTTCTCGAGCGTCGAGAGCGCAATGTTGTGGCTGCGCCCGATGCCTGCCTCGAGCATGCCGCCGCACCATACTGGAATCCCCCGCTCCTGCGCGGCATTGTGGACCGCGATCGCTTCGCTGAATCCGCTCACGCGTCCCAGCTTGATGTTGATGATCTTGCACGACTCCATTTCGATGGCCGCCAGCGCATCGCGGCGGTTGCGAATCGACTCGTCAAGGCAGATTGCCGTGTTTAGCCGCTTCTGCAGCATCGAGTGATAGTAGAAATCGTCATGCCACAGGGGCTGCTCGATCATCAGCAGATCAAACTGATCGAACGAAACAATATGGTCGGCGTCGCGCAGCTTGTATGCCGAATTCGCATCGCAACTCAGCAGAATCCCCGGCCAGCGGTCGCGCACTTGCTCAAAAACCTTCACATCCCATCCCGGCTTGCATTTCAGCTTGATGCGCTGATACCCCGCCGCCAGTTCCCTCTCGATCAGGCTCAGCAACTCCGGTATCGACGCCTGGATCCCCAGTGAAACACCGCACGGAATGGTTTCGCGAATGCCGCCCAGAAGCTGGGAAAGAGAAATACCTTCGCGCTGCGCCTCGAGATCCCAGATCGCGTTCTCCAGCGTCGCCTTCGCCATGGGATTTCCGCGAACCTGCTGGAAAATCCGCGGACACTCCCCGCCATGTTCAGGATTCTCGGCGGCCAGCATCGGCCCAAGCTCTTTCACCAATACTTGCCATGCCGTGTCGGTTGACTCACCGGAAAAATAAGGCCGCTCGCCCGCCGTACATTCTCCCCACCCGGTCAGGCCCTCCGATCGTATCTCGGCAAGCAGAATTCTGCGATCCCGCGTCACGCCGAAGCTTGTCTCAAAAGGACGAACAAGGGGAAGATGAAGTTCGCGAAGAATAATCCCGTCAATTTTCATTGCGCGTCTTTCCTCGAATCATGAGCCTGTACAGAGATGGTGCGACCGCCGATCCTGATCCGTGCTTTTAACCCAACTCCGGCTGGTTGAGGGTTCCCAGCACGAAGATCCCATTGCCGCGCTCGTCCCGCTCGAATCCGATGACCGCCAGCCCCTGGGAAAAAGCTTTCAAAAACCTGCTTCGGTTTTCTTGCTGAACCTCCAAGGCGCGTTCCCTGCCTTCGTCACTTGCCTTCCATTCATAGATGGAAGCGGGAACCAGGATCCGCTCCTCCACAATCTTCTCGCTAACTCCGCTTCGCCCCTCCAGAACCGAAGACACGCGTCCCGAGTCGAGATACCACTCGGCTACCAAACGATCTGTGGGCAATCCGGCTTGCAGTCGACTTGAGGATACACCATAAAAATCGATGTAGTAGCGCCGGGCGATGGCACCCAGCTTGTGGATATTTAGATGTGCATTCTTGATCTCGAGAGGGTCGAACGTCCACTCCATCAGCTGAATCCCGCGGGAAAGCGCTTCCCTGCGCTGCTCCAGCTTAAGTTGTGCTCCGAGACCGCGATTGCGATACGCCTCTCGCACCGCCAGCATATGCGAATGCAAATAAGGCTGCGGAACTTTTCCACAGGTCTTCACACCCGGCAAAGACATGGCGAAACCAACCAGGCTTCTCGGATCTCCCTCGCGCGATGCTCCGGGCAATTCCGTGTCGAACGCCCCCATCACCTGCCCGCCAATCTTCTGATAAACCAGAAAAGCCTTGCGCGGGATCACATCGCTGTCGTCATAGCCCCACGTGTCGATCTGCAGCTGCACGCACGCTTCGAATTCATCGAAGCCGGTGCACGAGCGAACCAGAATCATCGCCGATCCCCCGCGCCCGCTTCAGCCTCGGCAATTTTGCGCTTCGCTTCCCCCCAAAGCGCTTCCAGTTCCGCCGGCTCCAAATCCTCAAGCGGCCGCGCCGAGTCGGCTTCCATCTGCTTGAACCGCTGCCGGAATCGCAGGTTGCATCCTCGCAATGCCATCTCGCCGTCCACACCGAGATGCCGCCCCAGATTCACCACCGTGAACAGCAAATCACCCAGTTCCGCTTCCACCGCCGCCATCCTGGCCTTGTCCTTCGGATCCCGCTCGGCTCCCGCCGCCTCCGTCTCCAGCTCAGCTGTCTCTTCAGCCACCTTCGGCAACAGGTCGCGCCAGTGCGGCCAATCGAAACCTGACTTCGCCGCTTTCGCGCCGAGCTTCGCTGCCTCTGCCAGCGCCGGCAATGCTCGCTGCACCGAATCCAGTCTCGACTGGGCCTCTCGCGAATCCGCCGCCTCGGCCTGCTTGATCTCGTCCCAGTTGCGCAGCACCGCCGCCGACGATCCCTCAACCGCAGCATCCACATCGGCACGGTTGCCCGCGGCCCGCGACGCCTCGTCCCCGAACACATGCGGATGACGCCGGATAAGCTTTCGATTCAGGTGATCGAGAACATCGGAGATGGTGAAGTGCCCTTCGTTCGCCGCCATCTCCGCATAGAACAGAACCTGCAGCAGCAGATCGCCGAGTTCCTCCGCCAAATGCGGAAAATCGCGCCGCTCAATCGCGTCAAAAACTTCGTACGCTTCCTCAAGCGTGTACTTGCGAATGGAATCGAAACTCTGCTCGCGGTCCCACGGACATCCTCCGGGTGCGCGCAATCGCGCCATGATCGCCGCAGATTGCTCAAACAAAGCCGCAGCCCCCACGGGATCAGTCTTCAAGGTTGTCGCGGAAGCCTTTTCCTTCAGGCTTTCAGGCGGGAAGTCCATGTACCTTCCATCTTAGCGCGACCCCGGTCTTCAGCTCCCCGCGTGCTGCACATGGCCAACTCTCCATGCGCGCCCGGAAAGCAGCCCCGTCGCCAGGAAAAGCGAGCCCAGCACCAGGTGGAAAACATGGTCGCCCGTATCTAACCGCATCGGGCCGAGGAACCACGCCCTGTTCATCGCTGCGTTTCCAATCAACATCCCAATGCCGCCTATTCCCAGATAGAAAACGCCAGACCCAATGCAGAAGCGTCTTGCCACCGTCGCCCCCATGAAGCTCGCGCCAAGCGCCAGCGCTCCCCACGTCAGATGCATCAGGTTGTGATACTTGTCGGTGTGGGCGCCGCCCACGATCACCAGGATCCCCATCAGGACAAAGATTGCGCCGAAAACCCGGCTCATCATCTTTGCGCTGTCGTGCGTGTTGCCCATACGCCGGTAGTTCTGGACCGTGGCGATCAGGCCCACAACGTCTGTTCCTACAAGCGCAACTGTCTGAAGCACCGTGCCCACCCAAATACCAGCATGGAATCTCCCGACTTGTTCCGGATGAGTAAGTCGAAGCACCGCCCACGATAGCCGAACGATGAAGCCGGAAGTAACGAGCAAGGAGAGGAGGGCGCCAACCAAGGGTGTCCACCACCAGCGCGCGCCCATCACAATGACTCCTGCAACGGCAACAAAGATCACCGGCCCCGGGGGGAACTTAGGATATGCAGGATCACCGGAGAGCCATTGTGTCCAGAGAGCAATCGCCAGCACAATCAATCCGGCGACGGTCAGCTTACTCATCAGGGGAAGTTTTGTTCGCAACATAGGCACCAATCCTTATCGCAAGATCTCTTCGAACAGTACGATTCCAACACCCGTTCCGACACCACGCGATAAAGATTGGTGAAGCTGTGTGAAGTTTTGTAAAGCATGCGCCGCAAGGTTGAGTCATAAGAGACGCGTCTTGAGAAGTTGCGCATCGCAGCGGATGCGCAGCGGCTTGCGTCGAGGGTCGGATGACCGGAGGCGGTCTCCGAGTGCCAGCACGCGCCGGCGGCAGACATTCGCGTTCGCATCGTCTGCCATCAAGCCTCTGAAGCTCCCATGACTTCGCATCCCCAACATCCCACGCCGCAAATAAAGCCGGCATGATTGCATGATCACTTTCGCGAAAAGTGCAATCAGAACAGAATGAGGCTCTGAGTTTCGCTGAATCCCTAACTTGCTCTGCCGCACGAATTTACATATAAGTTATTTGTTTAAAATAATTTATCTCAACAACTGCATCCAATTCTTAATAGAACGCGGAATTTCGCCCTTAGGTATCACGGGGTTCCCCCAACGTGCCCGCCTGCCCACCCTCCGTATACTCGAACCGTCAGATGATTCGAATTCTTTCCACGCTTTTCGCCGGATTGGCAGGCCTCGCCTTCGGCAGCTTTCTGAACGTGTGTCTCACGCGCTGGCCTGAAGGCGAGAGCATCGTCAAGCCGCGCTCGCATTGCCGCAACTGCAATCGCTCTCTCGCGTGGTGGGAAAACATTCCGCTGGTGAGTTGGATTTTCCTGCGCGGCCGCTGTCGCACCTGCAAGGCATCCATCAGCCTTCGCTACCCGCTCATCGAACTCGCCGTTGGCGTTCTCTGGGCAGTCGCCGCCTGGCAGATGCTCGGGGACACCTTCGAGAATTTCGTTTTGCTCGGCGCTCCCGTCATCGGCGTGCTGCTGATCGCCGGTCGCTGCATCGAGTTCTGGCTCCTTGTTGCTCTTGCTGCGCTCGATGCGGAACATCTCTGGCTCCCCAATAAGCTCACGCTGCCGGGAATCGCTCTTGGGCTGCTCGTGAATCTTGCGCAGCTCGAGCTGGCCGCGCATTGGTTCGATCCCGGCAAAGATCCCTGGATCGGGATCGCTTACCTGGTCCTCGGAGTCATCGCCGCAGCCGGCATCATTCTCCTCATTCGCTGGGTCTACTGGCTCATCCGGCGACAGGAGGGCATCGGCCTCGGCGACGCCAAACTGATGGCCCTGCTGGCCGCATGGCTCGGATTCCCAGGCGCGCTGCTCGCGTTCGTCATCGGTATCGTACTGGGAAGCGTGGTGTCGCTCGTCGCTCTTGGCGTCCCGGCCGCCCGCCGTGGCTCCGAATCCTGGGCGATGACGCGGCTACCCCTCGGAACCTTTCTCTGCATCGGCGGTATCGTTTCGACACTTTGGGGCCAGCAGATCATCGCTGCCTACCTGCACTACGAAGGCTTCCACTAAGACCCGGAAATTCGTCTGGCCGCTTCGCGTCTATTTCTGGGGCTGCTCGGGCGGCGCCGCCAGATTGACCCCGGCACGCGCGTTCGCAATCTCGGGCTGCTTCAGGATCTTCTTGGCGTCCTTGCTGTGCTTGCTGTCGGGATCGAATTCGATCACCTTCAGATAGTTTGTCTTGGCATTTGCAAAATCGCCCAGGTGACGCTGCGCCTCCGCCAGTCCCCAGTAGACGTCGGGATTTTCCGGATCCAGCACCAGCGCTGATTGGAACCGCGAGAGCGCGCCCTTCCAGTCGTGAGCTTCGAGATAGTAGCTTCCCACATTCTCATCCACCTGCGGTCCTTCCGCGGGCGGCGCGCCGGCCGGCCGGCGTCCTTTGGTCGCATCCGGCGGCGGCCTCAACAACTCATCGAGTCCCGCCGCGGCGTCACTCGAACTCGATTCCGAACTTGACGATGGCGCGGGCATCGCATCATCCGGGCTGCGCACTGGGTCCGCATCGTTGTTGGGAAGCGCGACATCGCTGTACGCCGGCAAGTTCGACCCCGCTGCCGGCGTGCCCGGCGATTCGCGCGATGGCATCACCGGAACCGAAGTCGTGTCCGTGGGGAACGGGTTCGCTTCGCCGGGATTCTTTGGAGGATTTGCGTTCGGCTTCTGCTGATCCGGGGCCGGCTGATTTTGCGAGGAACTCTGGCCGTTACCCGTGGATGCCTGCGCACCCGAGTGCTGAGGCATGGCTGCCGCACTTCCCAACAACAGTGCGATCATCAATCTGCGATTCATGCGCGGATCCGCTCCCATCCTCCCTCTATCAATGGTACGATGCCTTCCATAGAGTTCGCATTCGCCTCAGGGGTCACGCAAATTTCCCATGGGTCTTATCATTCGTTCTTCTTCCATTCATGCAGCCGGCTGCTACACCACCGCTCCCATTCGCAAAGGCGCTCGTGTGGCCGAGTACGATGGCCCGCGCCTGAGCAAGGACGAGGCGGACGCCTGCTACGAAACCTCAGTCGTCACTTACCTTTTTGGACTCGGCGACGGCTCGGTAGTGATCGACGGCCACTGTATGGCCATGTTCATCAATCACAGCTGCGATCCAAATTGCGAGACGGAAGAAGTCAAAGGCCGTGTGTGGATCAGGGCCATCCGCAACATCGCGGCGGGCGAGGAAATCACCTACGATTATTGCCTCTACGACGGTGGTGACGAGGAAGCCCCCTGCAACTGCGGCGCGGCCGCCTGTCGCGGCACCATGTACTCCGAAGAGGAGATCCGCCGCCGCAGCCCTGTCGCGAAGAAGCCGCGCAAGAAGAGGAAAGTCAAGACGACCGTCAAGCCCTCGCGGCGCCGCGCCGCAAGACCTGCGATGCCCGGCCGGTTTCGAGCTCGGCCTTGAGTTGATCCGAGTTCTCTCTTCGGCGCCGCTCGGTTCCACGCCCACCTTCCGCACCGGATGCGAACCACCCTGGAACGATACAATCCAACCTAGCGCTCGAACATAAATCGAGCTCACGAGAGTGGTTGATCGCATGGGTTATCAGGTTCTGGCCAGGAAGTATCGTCCGCAGCGCTTTGCCGACGTTGCCGGCCAGGACCACGTCACCCGAACGCTTCTCAACGCGCTCGGCCAGAACCGCATTGCGCATGGCTACATCTTTTCGGGCCATCGCGGCATCGGCAAAACAACGATCGCTCGCATCCTCGCCATGGCACTCAATTGCCGCACCGCTGTGGGCAGCGCCGGGCGACCGACTCACGAGCCATGCTTGCAATGCGTCTCGTGCCGCGAGATCTCTTCGGGCGGAAGCGCCGAGTCTGGCGAGCAGACGACGCACTCCTTCGACTTCATTGAGATCGACGCCGCGTCGAACCGCGGGATCGACGACGTGCGCTCGATTCGCACCCAGGCCTCTGTCCAGCCCGCCCGCGACAAATACAAGATCTTTCTGCTCGACGAAGCACACCAGATCACCGATGCCGCATTCAATGCGATCCTGAAGACCCTCGAAGAACCGCCTGAGTGGACCATCTTCATGATGGCGACCACCGAGCCCGAGAACATTCCGCAAACCATCCGCTCGCGCTGCCAGCACTTCAGCTTTCACGCCGTCAAGTTCGAAGACATTCTCGCTCAGCTGAAGATGATCGCAGCGGAAGAGAAAGTAGACGCCGAAGAAGCCGCGCTGGCTCTGCTGGCCGAGGCCGGCGACGGATCGATGCGCGATGCGCTCTCCATCATGGACCAGGCCATCGCCTCGGCGCCGGTCGAGAACGGCCGCCCGGTTCTGGCCGCCGCGCAGATCCGCGATTTGATGGGCACCGTGCCCAATACCATTTTCGAGCGCCTCCTCGAAGCGGTTGCCCAGGGACAGAGTGCCGACTTGATGGATCAGATCAACATTCTCCTCAATGCCGGCCATAATCCCTCCTCGCTAGCAAGGCAGATGGTGCGCTACCTGCGCAACACTCTCATGGCCAAGCTCGGCGGAGAACAAACCGAGTTGCTGCAGATTTCCGGCGACGAGCGCGCGCGAGCCGCACGCACCGCGGTTCTCTTTACGGAAGAAGAACTGACACGCAACTTGCAAATCATGTTGCGAACGTTCGACGACCTGAATTACCGCCAGGAACAGCGCTTCCACCTCGAGTTGGGCCTGCTCAAGCTGATCCACGCGCAACGCCTGCTGCCGCTCGAAGAGTTTCTGAGCAGCGCAACCGGATCCACAGGCACACGCGCAGCGTCTGCCGCGCCATCGCGACCCCCTTCCACTCCATCGAAAACGCGCGCTTCCGCGCCGACCGAATCGCCATTTTCCTCAGCACCGCCTCAGACCAGTTCGCTGGAACCGTCCGCTGAAACTACGCCTCAAATTGTCGAATCGCGGAACGACGTGACGCCATTTCCGGTGACCCCCGAGTCCGCCGCCCGCATCGCTATTTCACAGCAGGAAACACCAACCGCAACGCCCCCCGTGAACGGTGCTGCGGCCGCTTCCGCCGATTCCGACGCTCTTCGCAATACGGTTTGCGCAACCCTCGCTGCCGAAGGGCACGTTTCCGCATCTCAATTACTTGGCACAGCAAGCTGGACGCCCGACGGCGCCAGTCTGCGCATCGAGGTTCCGGGCATCGGCAAAAAGATGCTGAGCCTGACGGTCAATTCCGCTGCCGAGAAGATCATTCGCCAGGAACTCCAGCGGCAGGGTGCGCCCACGCGCTTCATGGTCGTTCCGGGCGAGGGCGCGGCCGGTCCAAAACCACCCGCCACCGTTGCTCCGGCGGGTAGCGTGCAGCAGGCCGCAATGGCAAATCCCCTGGTCCAAAAAGCCAAGGAAATTTTCAACGCTGAAGTCCGCAGTGTCGTTGACCTTCGCGTCAAATAATCGACCGACCTGAATTAGAGGAATATGGAATGATCAACCCGCTTAAACTCGGAGAAATGCTCTCCCAGGCCAACCAGGTGCAGGAGGAGATGCAACGCAAACTCTCGCAAACCATCGTCGAGGGCTCGAGCGGCGGAGGCGCCGTCACCGCGACCATGAACGGCAAAAAGCAGCTGCTCAAACTTCACATCGACCCTTCGGCAGTGACCAGCTTGACGGCGGGTAGCGCGGATGTCGAAATGCTCCAGGATCTCATCGTCGCCGCCGTCAATGATGCGGGCCGCAAGGCCGACGAAGCCATCCAATCCAGCGTCCAGGGGATGTTGGGCGGCCTAAAGATCCCTGGCCTGAGTTAGATTGCTGCCAGGGACTCATGACGACGGGTTCCAGCAACGGTCGTAGGAGGAACATCCTTGTCACGCTTTGCCGAGCCAATGGCGCGGCTGATCGATGAATTGAAAAAACTGCCCGGCGTAGGAACCAAGACCGCCCAACGCTATGCCTTTCACATCCTGCGCTCGACCGATGAGGACGCCACTTCTTTAGCGGACGCGGTGCGCGGCGTAAGAGAGAGCCTACGTCTCTGCTCCATTTGCAACAACATCACCGATGTCGACCCGTGTATCTATTGCGCCAGCCCAACACGCAATCAGCGCCTGGTCTGCGTGGTCGAAGAGCCCACCAGCATTGGATCGATCGAGCGCACACGCGGGTACAACGGCGTCTATCATGTCCTGCACGGCACACTCTCGCCGCTTCACGGTGTTGGCCCCGATCAGTTGCGCACGCGCACACTCATTCAAAGGGTCGAACGCGGCGAGATCGACGAGATCATTATGGCGACCAGCCCGACTCTCGAAGGCGAGGCAACCGCCAACTGGCTCGCGTCGGCGCTGAGAACAACTCCCGTCAAGATCACACGGATCGCCACGGGCGTTCCCGCTGGCAGCGATATTGAATACGCTGACGAGGTCACCATGGCGCGAGCCCTTGAGGGACGGCGCGAGCTGAAACCCTAAGTCGAGATGCTTTCTGACCTACGCCCGAAGCTTGGTGAGGAGGTCCTGGGGATGCACCGGCTTGGAGAGGATCTCGAACTCGTATCCCTGGGCCCTCGCCTTCTCCAGCAGGTCGGCTGTCGCAGCCTGACCAGAAAATAGCAGGATCTTGATCTCAGGCAGCATGGCGCGAATCTGGATTGCCGCGTCAATCCCGTTCAAATCGGCCATGATCACGTCGGTGATCAGCATGTCCGGAGCGAACTTCGAAGCCATCTCTACGGCCTTCTCGCCTGAATACACTGCGCTCGCTTCGAAACCGCTCTGGTTAAGGATCATAGCCAACGTATCGGCAATGATTCGTTCGTCGTCGACAACGAGGACCTTTGGTTTGAGATGATTCTCCGACATACGCTCCTGGGGCGCTCGATAAGTTTCTTGCAGATACGCCTTATTTCAGAAATTCGAGAAATAGGCAAGGGAAAGTTTCGGCGGGGCCAATGTCTTCACTACATGCCTTCAGAATCTATGATACGCTCTGCGAGGGTATTTCGACGATATCCTTGAAGAATCGGATGACCTCTCAGAGCTCTCGGGAATTGCAGAGGTGCGCCCTTTTCCCGGCCAGCCCGGGAATATGAACACCGATTCATCTCGAACCCAATTGAACCGTCTTAAACTTGCTGAAACAGGCGTACGCTCCAACCGGGCGGACCACGAGCCGGAGACCCCTGCATGCAGGAAGCGCCAGTCCAGAACGGTATTCAGACATCCGTCGACGCCATCATCCGGGCTGAGAAGATCGAAAAATACTATTCTCAGCCGAGCGAAAACCGCATCCAGGTCATCGCCGCCACCGATCTAAGCATCGTTCCCGGCGAGATCCTCGCATTGCTTGGGCCGTCCGGTTCCGGCAAGTCCACCATGCTGCGCATGCTTACTGGACTCTCCCGGCCGACCGCCGGCGAGGTCTACTGGCACGGTAAGCCGATTGCCAACGCCGAAATCAACGTCTCCATCGTTTTTCAGAGTTTCGCGCTCTTTCCATGGCTCACGGTTCTCGAGAACGTCGAAGCTCCGCTCCAGGCGCGCGGCATACCTCCAGCCGAGCGTCACGAACGCAGCATGCGGATGCTCGATACCGTCGGTCTCGACGGATTCGAATCTGCTTACCCCAAGGAGCTCTCCGGCGGCATGCGCCAGCGCGTCGGCTTCGCCCGCGCTCTCGTTGTGGAACCCGAAGTTCTCTTCATGGATGAGCCCTTCTCGGCTCTCGACGTCCTGACCGCTGAAAACCTGCGTAGTGAACTGCTCGAGTTGTGGTCCAACAAAACCATGCCGACCAAGGCGGTCTTCATTGTGACTCACAACATCGAGGAGGCCGTGCTGCTGGCCGATCGCATCATCGTCCTCGGCCGCAATCCCGGGCACATCCGCACCGATTTTAGGGTTCAGCTCCCGCACCCGCGCGATCGCAAGGCCGAGGGATTTACCCAGCTCGTCGACTACATCTACAAGGTGCTCACCCGTCCCGACGTCGCGCCGGCCGAGGCGCCTGATCAGCAGGCTGGCCGCCGCGTTCGAGACCAGCGTCAGATGCGTTACGAAATGCTGCCGCATGCGCGCCCCGGCGGTATGGCCGGCTTGCTCGAACTCCTCCTCGATAAGGGCGGCCGCGATGACATCTACCGCCTTGCCGACGACCTGGCCTTCGAAATCGATGACCTGCTGCCGATCGTCGACGCCGCGCAACTCCTCGGCTTCCTCAAAATCGAGGAAGGCGACGCAGCCATTACGCCCACCGGAACCGAATTTGCCAACTCCGAGATTCTTCGCCAGAAGGAACTCTTCCGCGACGCCGCCGTGGAGCATGTTCTGCTGCTGCGCCAAATCCGGCGTGCTCTCGAAAGCAAAAGCGACCATACCGTTCCAGAGGAGTTCTTCCTGGATATGCTCGACGAGCAGTTCAGCGAAGAGGAGTGCCGCCGTCAGATGGAGACGGCGATCACCTGGGGACGCTATGCGGAGCTGTTTGATTTCGACGCAGGCCGCCGCCGTTTTGTGATGCCCGACGCCCTCGAAGAGGAGATCGCTGCCAGCGAGGAAGCGGAGTGAAGCTCCATCCCCTCGCTCAATCCCTCATCCCCGCGCGCACCTGGCCCGTGGTCATCGACATGGGTGTGGCCGCATGTGCGCTCACAGTCTTCTTCTCCATCGTGCATCTCGCGGGCTACTGGCTGGGCAAGCCTGTCGCAGTCGTGCCCATCTCCAACTCGATGGCTGCGCTGCCGGTCTACGCCTTCTACTCCGTCGTGCGCATCGGGATCGCCTACTTTCTTAGCCTCACGTTCGCGATCGCATACGGCTACATCGCTGCCTACAATGCGCGCCTTGAGCCATGGATGATTGCGGTCCTCGATATCCTCCAATCGATCCCCGTGCTCAGCTTTCTGCCGCCGGTCGTGCTGGCCATGGTGGCCCTCATCCCCGGGCATCAATTGGGAATCGAATTGGGTGTCATCCTCCTCATCTTCACCGGCCAGGTGTGGAATCTCGCCTTCAGCTTTTACTCCTCGCTCAAAACCATTCCACGCGAAATGCACGAAGCATCCAGCATCTATCGCTATTCGGCGTGGCAGCGCTTCTGGCAACTCGAAATGCCCTTCGCCACTATCGGCCTTGTATGGAACTCCATCGTCTCCGTCGCCGGCGGCTGGTTCGCGCTGATGGCCTGCGAGATGTTCACCATGGGCACGCGAAATTTTCAGTTGCCCGGCCTCGGCAGCTACCTGCAGACTGCTGCCAACGCAGGCAATGTGCGCGCGCTGCTGGCGGGATTTGCTACCGTCATCCTCATCGTGATCGCAACCGATCAGCTTGTCTGGCGTCCCCTCATCGCCTGGAGCGACAAATTCAAGTTCGAGCAGGTTGAATCGGCCAATCGGGTCACTTCGCCAATCCTGGCGTTGATCCGACGCTCTTCCCTGCTCTCCCAGCTGCCGGGACGGGTTCTTGCCCGCGTTGAAGAGCCGATTTATGCGCGTCTCGCGCAAAGACGTGAATGCCGCGTCATCCTGCCCATCGACGACGCCCCAAAGCGGCGCCGAATCTCGCCCGCGCTCTGGACACTCGCCGTCGTAGCCATCACGATCGCTCTCTGGGGAGCCTCGCACGCGATTCTGCTGCTCGCCTCCGTCACCTCGCATGACCTGCTTGTGCTGCTCGAAGGCGCAGTCGCAACATTCCTTCGCGTGAACGCCGCCTTGCTCATTTCTGCGGCATGGACAATCCCGGTGGGCGTCGCCATCGGCTTCAATCCCCGCCTCGCGCGTTTCGTGCAACCGGTCGCGCAGATTCTGGCCTCGATTCCTGCTACGGCCTTCTTTCCCATTCTGCTCATCGGCCTGGTAAAAATCGGCGGAGGCCTCGGCATCGGCTCCATCGCGCTGATGCTGCTCGGGACGCAATGGTATGTCCTCTTCAACGTAGTCGCCGGCGCCATGTCCATCCCTTCCGATTTGCGCGAAGTCTCCAGGCTGTTTCACTTCTCGCGATGGCAGCATTGGACGCGCTTGGTTCTTCCGGGAATTTTTCCCTATCTCATCACCGGCATGGTTACTGCTTCAGGCGGCGCATGGAACGCCTCCGTGTTTGCCGAGTACTCGCATATGGCTACCGGGACGCTTCAAACCATCGGACTCGGCGCCCAGATTCAGTCAGCGACCGACACCGGCCGTTTTCCCATGCTGCTGATGGCAACAATTCTCATCTCGCTGATGGTCGTTACCATGAATCGCCTTGTCTGGCGAAGGCTCTATCACCTGGCCGAGACTCGATATAAACTCGAAGGCTGAATACAAGGCTTCGCTGAATTTCTGTCCGATCGCGGCATGGCAGGAATCGATCCAACGAAGTTGATCAATCGAAAGGCCAGCTCATGTCTTCAATCCCGCTGCTGAATCTGGCGATCATCGGCTTCGTAACACTCGTGGCCGGAATCTGCCTCATGTTCCGGCCGCGTGACAGGAGATTTATTGGTCTCTTTCTGACCGCTTTTCTGACCGGCGTCGAGATGATGGTCAATGATCTCGTACTCGGCATGCTGTCACTCGCGGAAAAGGTACGCTACGATCAGTACGTTTTCAGAATCGACCAATTCTTCGGCCAACCCAGTTTCGCTCTTGGCCGTTGGGTTCAGTTGCATCCGGCACTTTGGACACCTTGTTTGTATGCTTACGACCTCCTTCCCTCAGCTTTTTTGGCTGTTGCAGCTGCATACTTCTTATGGGCTCCCATTGAGGCGTCGTTGAGATACGTCTGGACGTTGTTACTGACCGCTGCTCTGGCTCCGCTGGTGTATCTTTTGGTGCCCGTGTCGGGACCGAAGTACGCATTTGCTGCATTTCCGATCAGCCCGCCGCCCTCTCTATCGCCGCATTTAATCCAACTGACCGCTCCCCCGAACGGAATGCCCTCCGTTCACATGGCTGGCGCACTCCTGATGTTGTATTTTGCGCGACGATGGATGGCAGGATCGATACTTGGATGGATCTACGTTCTCCTCACGATTGTGTCGACGCTCGGTACCGGAGAACACTATGCGCTCGACTTGATCGCAGCAGTACCCTACGCCATGTTGATGATCTATCTCATGGCGCCGGGCCGAAACCAAACCGCCGGTCCGCCATCAGCGGATCTTCGGGCCATAGTCGATCTGCCGGAGATGAAAGCCGAAGTCTGACCTTCGCCCCAGAACTCTCAACCGATGTCCATGAATTCGAAAACTGAATCGCCTTCAAAACGAATTTGGCCGAAAGGCAACTTGGGCCTTCCATGAAAACCACCACGATTCGAATCGCACTGGTTGGATTTGGCTTGGGAGGACGTGTCTTCCATGCGCCGTTGATCTCCTCCGTTGAAGGCCTCGAACTCGCGGCCGTCCTCGAGCGCAACTCCAGCCACGCCGCCCAACGCTATCCCGGCCTTCGAACGTGCCGCACACTCGACGAATTGCTTTCTGATTCGACGATCGATCTCGTGGTCGTCACCACACCGAGCGGAACTCATTTCGAAATTGCGCGGCAGGTGCTCGAAGCCGGCAAGCACGCGGTTGTCGACAAGCCGACTGCGACCAGCGCCGCTGAGGTGGCAGACCTCAGCCGCCTCGCGTCGGCGCGCGATCTTCATCTGATCCCGTTCCACAACCGGCGCTGGGACAATGATTTCCGAACGGTTCATAAACTAATACACGAGGGAAGTCTCGGGCATTTGGTCCACGTTCATTCCTGCTTCGACCGCTGGAGTCCAGGTGCCTCCCGCAAACCCTGGAAGGACGATCCAGACCAGGGGGGAGGCACGCTGCTTGACCTCGGAACACATCTCGTCGACCAAGCCCTTGTGCTGTTTGGCAAGCCAAAATCCGTGAGCGCTGAAGTGCGGCGCGAGCGCGGAGGAGAAGGCTCGAACGACTCCTTCACCCTGCGGCTCTTTTATGAAACTCTTCTTGTCACGCTCGAAGCCAATGCCCTCTCCTCGCTTGCGCGGCCCCGCTTTCATCTGCGCGGCACGCACGGCAACTTCTGGAAGCCTGGAGTCGATCCGCAGGAAGCGGCTCTCGCAAAGATCACCCGTATCACGGATCCGCATTGGGGCGAGGAACCGCAATCTGCGTGGGGCACACTCAGTGTCGACGTCGATGGTGGCATCGTTACGCGACCCGTTCCCTCGATCACAGGCGATTATCGGTTCTTCTACGCCGGCGTGCGTGACACCCTGCTCGGCAAACAACCTCCACCCGTCAAGGCAATCGATGCCTGGCGCGTCGCCCAGTTGCTCGAGTGGGCAACGGAGAGCTCCGGCCTCCACTGCGATATCGAATGTGATTGGAGTCAGGAGTCAAGCTAACCGCCCAGGGCTTCCTCATCGAAGAGCCGCCGGGGCCTTCTCTACCAGCGGAACCCAGAATCGAAAGGCAGAGCCCTTTCCGGGTGTGCTCTGCACTTCAATGCCGCCGCTGTGCGCCGCCAGAATCGCACGCGCAATTGCCAAGCCCATTCCGGTACCCTTGCCCATCGTGGTGCTCTTCTTCCCCCTATAAAACTTCTCGAAAATGAGCGGCAGGTCCGTCCGGTCGATTCCTGGTCCATTGTCTTCCACGACGAATTCGAGCCGATCCCGGGTGCGATACGCACGCAGCACAATTTCGCTGCCCGGCGGCGAATAGCGCGCCGCATTTTCGAGCAGGTGGCGCAGCACTCTTCCCAGCAAATGCGGATCGTACCAAGCAGGGTTATCCGGCTCGTCGACTTCCATCGAAACCTGGTGCCGTGCAAGCACCGCGGCCGATTCCTCTGCAGCTTGGTCGAGGAGGGTGCGAGCGTGCTGCTGCACCAATTGGACCTTGACGACATTGGCATCGATCTCGGCCATCTCCACCGCTTCTCCGATCAGCATGTCGAGCCGCGAAGCTTCTTCGTCGACGATGGAAGCCAGGTCAAGCCTGCCTTCCGCATCGAGCCCGTCACCCTGCATCAGGGTCGTCGCTGCGGCTCGAATCGACGTCAGTGGGGTCCTTAGTTCATGCGTCAATGAATCAATCAGCGCCGTGCGCAATCGCTCTCCCTCTCGCGACGCCTCAAGCCGCGCCGACGCCTCGATGGCGAACGCGCGCGTGAGCGCAATCGCGAGCTGGGCCCCGACCGCGGTCGCCACCTCCCGCGAAAGCTCGGGCGGCCGCCATGCGATCGCTCCCACCGGACTCAGGCCCAGCATGAGTGCCAGCCCCGAATAGTCATCGGGACCTTGAAAGATGGTGCTGTGATTCGCGCTCAGTCCCCGTAGACTCTCCTTCAAATCAGGATCCAATTCCTCTCCGGAAGTGAAGAACTGGTCCTGATCCTGGAGATAGAGCGCGACGCTCTCGAGTGCAAAGATCCGCTGCACCAGCTTCGCGAGATCGCGAACCAGCCCCGAGGCATCTTCATGCAGCATCATCTCCTGGCTGAGCATGTAAAGCCGCTCAACATCCTCGCGGCGTTGTTCTGCCTGGCGGGTCAGGCGTCGCGCGTGCTCCGCAACCCGTCCGGCAACCAGCGAACTGGCGGCAAAAGAAAACATCGCCACCCACTCCTGCGGGCCGGCCAGGGTAAGCGTGTGGATGGGAGGAAGGAAAAAGTAATCGAACGCGAACGCGCAAAGGATCGCCATATAAAGCGAAAGCCAGATGCCCGATTGTGTGGCAGACATCACCACGAGCACCAGGAACACCATGCCCGCCGTGGTGGAGTGAACCCCGAGCCACGACAGAACCGCCGTTGTCAGGGCTGCTGCCAGCGTGGCCAGAAACCACCGTACGGCTTCCCGCGTCTCGCCGCCTAGCCTCATCGATCCCACCAAGGGAAATCATACCCGTCTCGCCAAATGATGTAAGCTTTCGAACAGAGCACGCGAACATGCCCGGTCGAATTCTGGTAATCGACGACGAACCTCAAATTACGCGGGTCCTTCGCGCAGCGCTTTCCTCCCAGGGCTTCGATGTGCGCACCGCCAACGATCCTGAAGAAGGCATACGCATATTTCGCGAGTGGACGCCCGACCTGGTCATCACGGACCTGATGATGCCCACCATGACTGGCGTGGATGTTTGCCGTGCGATTCGCGCCGTTTCGTCCACACCCGTTCTGATTCTTTCGGTCCGTGACCATGAACGCTCCAAGGTCGAAGCCCTGGATGCCGGCGCGGACGATTACGTCACGAAGCCCTTCAGCATTCAGGAGCTACTTGCGCGCGCGCGCGCTCATCTGCGCCGCGCTCCGGAACGCGCCATGGCAGCCATCGAGACAGGTGATTTCGTTGTTGACGAAACCGCCCACACCATCACCGTACAGGGCAAGGCGCTTCGCTTAACTCCCAAGGAATTCGAACTCCTCCTGCATCTCGCTCGTCATGCAGGCAAAGTCATGACCCATCGCGCTCTGCTCACAGCCGTGTGGGGAGCCCAGTCCGCACACCAGCCCGAATACCTGCGGGTTTTTGTTGGGCAACTGCGCAAGAAGCTCGAAAACGAAACCGGCCGCCAGTACATCCAGACGGAGCCGTGGGTCGGCTATCGCTTCATTCCCGAAGGATGGACTGGCACCGAGAGCTAACTCGTTTCTGATGCGCCCACTCGGGCGCCTTACATACTCTTTATAAATTTCTTCCGAGACCCAAACGGTCGCTACCCGACAATCCATCTTGGACACCCCGAATCGTGTGTCCACGAGGGTTCGAATGCAGGATCTCGTGATGTTGTCCTTCACCGTTGTCTTCTTCGCCATCGCGTTTCTCTACGTCAAGGCGTGTCAAAAGCTGAGGTAGACCGTGGACCTGATGACTCTAATCGCTCTCATTCTTTCCGTCCTCCTGCTTGGCTATCTGACGCTCGCCATGCTCTATCCGGAGAAATTCTGAAATGTCCGTCAATGGCTGGTTGCAGTTTCTCGTCTACTGCCTCATCCTGCTTGCCACAGTCCGTCCCGTCGGAATCTATCTCACTCGCGTGATGGAAGGCGGACGCACCTGGCTGGATCCGATCCTGCGTCCCTGTGAGCGCCTGACGTACAGGCTGTGCGGAGTGAACGCAGAAAAGGAAATGAACTGGCGCGAGTACACCTACGCGATGCTGGGTTTCTCAGCCGTCACGCTCATCCTCACCTATGCTCTCGAGCGCCTGCAGCAATTCCTGCCCTTCAATCCGCAGGGTATTGCCGCGGTCGGCCCCGATCTGGCATGGAACACCGCCGCCAGTTTCACCACCAACACCAACTGGCAGTTCTATACGCCTGAAACCACGATGAGCTATCTCACGCAGATGGCCGGCCTGGCCACCCACAACTTCTGGTCGGCCGCCGCGGGCATCGTCGTAGCCGTTGCGCTCATTCGAGGCATCAAGCGGACCACTTGTCCCACGATTGGCAATTTCTGGGTCGACATGACCCGCACGCTCCTTTACGTCTTGATCCCGGCGTGCCTTGTCTACGCACTTTTGCTTGTCGCCCTGGGGGTCCCACAGAATCTCCACGCCTACACCCAGGCGCATCCGCTCGAGCAGCCTTCGCAGGTACAAACGATCGGGCAGGGACCCGTCGCATCGCAGGAAGCCATCAAGATGCTCGGCACCAATGGCGGCGGATTCTTCAACGCCAACAGCTCGCACCCCTACGAGAATCCGACTCCCCTCTCGAATTACCTGCAGATCCTTTCAATCTTCATCATTCCCGCGGGCCTCACCTACACACTCGGACGCATGACCGGTTCCCCGGGTCACGGCTGGGCAGTGCTGGCAACCATGTTCGTCCTGTTTGCCGCGGGATTCTCATTTGTTTACTGGGCCGAATCGCAGCCTCATCCGCTCATTCACGGAGCTGAGCAGGCGCGCACCGTAACCGCACCTGGCGGCAACATGGAAGGCAAGGAAGTCCGCAACGGCATTGCCGAAAGTGCGCTCTTCGCCACCATCACCACCGACGCCAGCTGCGGCGCCGTGAACGGCATGCATGACAGCTACACTCCGCTCGGCGGCATGGTTCCGCTCATCAATATCCTGCTTGGCGAAGTCATCTTCGGCGGGGTTGGCGCAGGTATGTACGGCATCCTCGTTTTCGTCGTGCTCTCGGTGTTTATCGCCGGGCTCATGGTCGGCCGCACGCCCGAATATCTCGGCAAGAAGATCGAGGCTTATGACGTAAAAATGGCGATGCTCTATGCGCTTATCTTCCCGCTGATCATTCTGACGCTGACGGCCGGGTTTGCGTTGTGGCCGAAGTTCGGACTCTCTAGCATCACCAATCCCGGGCCTCATGGATTGACGCAGATCTTTTACGCGTTCGGTTCGGGCGCTGGCAACAACGGATCGGCATTCGCAGGCCTCCAGCCGAACTGGTGGTACAACGTCGCGATGGGCTGGGACATGCTCATCGGCCGCTTCCTCATGCAAATTCCCATCCTCGCACTCGCCGGAAATCTAGCCATGAAGAAAAGCGTTCCGCCGTCGCCCGGCACTTTCCCGGTAAATACTTCGCTGTTCACGGTGCTGCTTACGGGCGTCGTTCTTATCGTGGGCGCGCTCACGTTTTTCCCGGCCCTCAGCCTGGGGCCGATTCTGGAACACCTGCTGTTGCATTCGGGAAAGCTGTTTTAACCATGAATTCCAGGCGTCAGCGGGTCATTGTGATTCGAAACTCGAACCTATTCATGCAGCCGCAAAAGGAGCTAACAGCTCGGAGCTAGCAGCTTCCAGCTGATTCGAAAAGTCATGGTCGAAAAGAAGAGTCTCTGGAACACGGAAATCATGGCGCAGGCGGTGAAGGATTCGGTGCTCAAGCTCGATCCCCGCGGCATGGTCAAAAATCCCGTCATGTTCGTGGTCGAAGTTGGCAGCGTGCTCACTACCGCTCTGCTCATCGAAAACGCAGTCCAACATCGTCCGGGATTCGCCTTCAATCTCCAAATCACGCTGTGGCTCTGGTTCACCGTCCTTTTTGCCAACTTCGCTGAAGCCATGGCTGAAGGGCGCGGCAAGGCCCAGGCCGATACCCTGCGCAAAGCCAAGGGCGAGACGATCGCCAGGCGCTACAGGCCCGACGGCAGTTTTGAAGAAGTGACCAGCGGCCTTCTCCGTGCCGGCGATCTCATTTATGTCGAGGCCGGCAAGTACATTGCCGGCGATGGCGAAGTCATCGAAGGCGTCGCTTCGGTCGACGAATCGGCGATCACCGGAGAATCGGCACCCGTGATCCGCGAGGCTGGCGGCGATCGCTCCGCTGTTACCGGCGGCACCAGGGTGCTCTCGGACTGGATCAAGGTCCGCATCACCTCGAACCCCGGCGAAACCTTCCTCGATCGCATGATCGCGCTTGTCGAAGGCGCAACCCGCCAGAAAACACCCAACGAAATCGCGCTCAGCATCCTTCTCTCCGGCCTGACTATCATCTTCCTGCTGGCGGTCGTCACCCTGCAGCCGTTCGCGCTGTATTCCCACGCGCCGCAGACCATCTTTGTTCTCGTTTCGCTGCTGGTCTGCCTGATTCCCACCACCATCGGCGGGTTGCTCTCGGCCATCGGCATTGCCGGCATGGACCGCCTCGTGCAGTACAACGTCCTCGCCATGAGCGGCCGCGCGGTCGAAGCTGCCGGCGACGTCAACACTCTCCTCCTCGACAAAACCGGCACCATCACCCTGGGCAATCGCCAGGCCACCGAATTTCTGCCCGCCCCCGACGTCACGCCAGAGCAGCTCGCCGACGCTGCGCAGCTCTCTTCGCTTTCCGACGAAACCCCCGAAGGCCGCTCCATCGTCGTCCTGGCCAAGGAAAAATACAATTTGCGCGGACGCGACCTGGGCGGCATTCATGCTGAATTTGTTCCCTTCACCGCGCAGACCCGCATGAGCGGCGTCAACCTGCCCGGCGTTCGCATTCGCAAGGGCTCCGTCGATGCGATTGCGCATTTTCTCGAAGACCAGGGTGCGATGCTTCCCAAGCGTGTTCGCGATACCGTCGAGCAGATTGCGCGCTCCGGGGGAACGCCTCTCGTTGTCGCCGAAAACTCAACCGCCCTCGGCGTCATTCATCTCAAAGACATCGTCAAGGGCGGACTGAAAGACCGCCTCGCACGCCTGCGCGCCATGGGCATTCGAACCATCATGATCACAGGAGACAACCCCCTGACCGCGGCGGTGATTGCGCGTGAGGCAGGCGTCGATGATTTTCTTGCCGAAGCCAAGCCCAAAGACAAGATGGACCTCATCAAGCGCGAACAAGGTAAGGGCAAGCTGGTTGCCATGACCGGCGACGGCACCAACGACGCTCCCGCGCTTGCCCAGGCCGACGTGGGCGTGGCCATGAACTCCGGCACCCAGGCCGCCAAAGAGGCCGGCAACATGGTTGACCTCGATTCCAACCCCACCAAGCTCATCGAGATCGTCGAGATCGGCAAGCAGCTGCTCATGACACGCGGCGCGCTTACCACGTTTTCCATCGCCAACGATGTAGCCAAGTACTTCGCCATCATCCCCGCGATGTTCGCGGGAGTCTTCCCTGTCCTCGGCGTGCTGAACATCATGTTCCTGCACTCGCGCGAGTCAGCCATTCTCTCCGCCGTCATTTTCAACGCGCTCATCATTGTCGCGCTCATTCCGCTGGCCCTGCGCGGCGTGAAATACGAGCCCAAGTCCGCCGACATTCTGTTGCGAAACAATCTGCTCATCTACGGCGTCGGCGGCATCATCATCCCATTCATCGGCATCAAGGCGATCGACATGTTCCTCGTTGCCTTCCACCTTGCCAGCTAAGGAGTTTGCGCCGTGCATTCCGTCTCCACGCTTCCCGCTGTGACCACTGCCGCGCCCGCAGTCGCAACCACCAGGCACTCCGTCTGGATGACTGCGATCCGTTTCACCGTGCTGACTGCCATTCTGCTCGGGCTCGGCTACCCTCTCCTTCTCACCGGAATCGCCGCCTTCATCTTTCCTCACAAAGCCGCCGGCAGCCTGATCCTCAAGAACGGCCAGGTCATCGGATCCGAGCTGATCGCGCAGAGCTTTACATCGGACCGCTACTTCCATCCACGACCCTCCGCTGCCGGCAACGGTTATGACGCAACCTCGTCCGGCGGGTCCAACATGGCCCAATCCAATGCCAAGCTCGTCCAGCGCATCCAGGGTGACATCGATAAGCTCGCTGCGCAGAATCCCGGCAAACCGGTGCCCATCGACATGGTCACCCAGTCTGGCTCTGGTCTCGACCCCGACGTAACCCCCGACAACGCCTACTATCAGGCGCTCGGTGTCGCCAAGGCCCGAGGCTTGACCGTAGACCAGGTGCGCCAACTTATTCAGCAGCACATTCAGGGCCGCACGTTCGGCCTGCTGGGTGAACCCCGCGTCAACGTTCTCGAGCTGAACCTAGCCTTGGACAATCTGGCAAAATAACCCCGCATCTCCTCCAGGTTCCAGCCTTCGAGCCCGTTCCATCTGACCTGTTTCCCGCACCCGCGTCGCGTCGCAGAATCAGAAACCGCCGCGCACCAGAAGCAGTAACATGGGTATGAATCTGATTAAGGCGGTGCCCATGACCACTGCAACTGTTGCCCCTGTCAGCCTCAAATTCCTCGAAGATCGCTGGGATCCCAGCGTCGCTGCGCAACTCGACGAGCCGGAGCTTCTCCGCTACCGCTCCAACCTGCTCGGCTCTGACCTGCGCATCACCAACTTCGCCGGCGGAAACACAAGTTCCAAGGTCACTGACACCGATCCGCTCACCGGCGAGCGCGTTGAAGTTCTATGGGTCAAAGGCTCCGGCGGGGATCTTGGCAGCATGAAGCGCGCGGGACTCGCCACCCTCTATCTCGAAAAGCTGCTCGCGCTCGAGCGCAGCTACAAGGGCGTGGACCTCGAAGACGACATGGTCGCCATGTATCCGCTGTGCACCTTCCGCAACAACCCGGTCGCCGCGTCCATCGATACGCCGCTCCACGGCTTTCTTCCCTTCCGCCACGTCGATCATCTCCACCCGGACTGGGGCATTGCCCTCGCCGCCTCTGCCAATGGCAAAGACAAGATGGAGCAGTTCAACCGCGAATTCGGGCACAAGCTCATCTGGATCCCCTGGCAGCGGCCCGGTTTCGAACTCGGGCTCATGATGCGAAGCGCTGTGCGCGAAAATCCCGGCTGCGACGGCATCGTGCTCGGAGGCCACGGCCTCTTCACCTGGGGCGACACGCAGCGCGAATGTTACTTGAACACTCTTACAATCATCGATCAGATCGGGCAGTTCATCGAGCGCCACGCGAAAAGCGCCGTACGCTTTGGCGGGGAATCCATTCCCGCGCGGCACGATCGCGACCAATTGGCCATTGAGATCGCACCTTTTCTGCGCGGCCGAGTCAGTACCCAGAATCGCTGGATCGTCAACTTCTCCGATGCGCCCGATGTGCTGCAATTCGTCAATTCAAAAAACGCCCAGGAACTTGCCTACCTCGGCACCAGCTGTCCTGACCACTTCATACGCACCAAGATTCGCCCCATGTTTGTTCCGTGGGCCGCAAATGCAAGCGTCGCGAACCTGAAATCGGAGATCGAACGTACACTCATCGAATACCGCGAGCAGTACTGCACCTATTACCACTACTTCGTCACGCCCGAATCGCCTGCCCTCCGCGATCCAAGCCCCACGGTCGTGCTGATCCCCGGTCTCGGCATGTTCAGCTTGGGCAAGAACAAAACCGAGGCGCGCATCGTCGGCGAGTTCTACACCAATGCCATCCATGTCATGGAAGGCGCATCGCTCCTTGCAGAAGGTGAAGTGAAGAGTACGGTGCCCCAGTGCGGCAACGGGATGGATCCGGCTAGTTTCAAGGTCTATACCAACTACGTCGCGCTCCCGGCCCGCGAAGCCTTCAAAATCGAATACTGGGTCATGGAAGAGGCGAAAATCCGCCGCCAGCCGCCTGAAAAAGAACTAAGCCGCCGCATAGCGCTCATTGTTGGCGGAGGCAGCGGGATCGGCCGCGAGGTCGCTCATCTCGCCGCGGCCCGAGGCGCCCATGTGATGATCGCCGACCGCGATGAAGCCGCGGCCGCGCGCGTGGCCGGCGAGTTGAAGTCTGTCACTCAAAAAGAATTCGTCGCTTCGACCGGCGTGGACATCCGCAACCGCGAAGCTATTCGCGACATGCTCAAGGCGACCGTCGAGGCTTTCGGTGGAGTCGACATCCTCATTAACACCGCGGCCATGTTCCCCTCATCGGCAGATGGGGTGATCAGCGATTCCATGTGGGCCACCACACTTGACCTCAACGTCACGGCCAACTACATACTCGCCGACGAGGCTGGCAAAATCTTTGCCGAGCAGAATCTGAACGGCTCCATCGTCCTCACTAGTTCCGCCAATGCAGTCGTCCCCAAACGCGGCAGCGAAGCGTATGACGTGAGCAAGGCCGCCTTGTCGCATCTCGTCCGCGAACTGGCCATCTCGCTCTCGCCCCGCGTGCGCGTCAATGCCATCAGCCCCGCCACGGTGGTCAAAGGTTCCACGATGTTTCCGCGGGATCGCGTCCGCGCCTCCCTCACCAAATACAACATCCCGTTCCATGAATCGCACAACGATGACGAGCTTCGCGCGCTGCTCGCCGATTTCTATGCAAAGCGCACCCTGACGCATCAGCCCATCGATCCGGCCGATTGCGCTGAGGCGATCCTGTTCCTCGCCGGCCCAAAATCGCGTTGCACTTCGGGTCACATCATTCCGGTCGACGGAGGACTCACCGAGGCATTCCTCCGCTGAGTTTGCGAAGTCTTCGCCTTCTCGTAATCGGGCAATCACGGAAGGGCTCTTTCGATCTCCGGATGCTGTTTCTGTTTCTCTGTTTCTCTGTTTCTCTGATCTCGTTGATTTCCCGACCTGACATTCATCCCGCCCGTGCATACTGGATGACATGATCCCCGCTTCCCTGCGGTTGCTTGCTCTTACCAGTCTTGTATCTCTCTGCGCTTTCGCCGCCGCGCAAACCGGCGTCACCGCGGTGCTGCCCAACGGCCGCGAAATTCATCCCGCGGGCAACTGGATCCCGGTGGCTCCCTATCCTTTTGCTCTCGCCGTCCGGCCCGACGGTGCTCAGCTCGCTGTTCCGTCCATCGGATTCCCTTTCGCGCTGAACGTCATCGATCAGCCAGCCGATCCAAACCCCGCTGTCCGACGCATGCCGTCCGGTCACGAAAATGATCCGGCCATCGCGGTGCATGCGGGGCTTGCCTACTCTCCCGATGGCGCATTGCTCTACGTCGCGACCGGCGATTCCGGAAAGGTCGTCGCGTACGGCTCCGCCGACTGGCACTCCACCGGTGAAGTCGCGCTCGATGGCAAAGATATCTCGGGAAGCTTTGCTGCTACCCTCGTCGTCTCCAGCGATGGCAAAACTCTTTATGTACTCGATCAGGGCAACTGGCGGGTCGTGATCATCGACGCCGCCTCGATGCGAGTGATTTCATCCGCGCCAACCGGCTCTTATCCATTCGGTCTCGCGCTTTCGCCCGATGGAGTGCGCCTTTACGTTACCAACACCGGCCTGTTCGAATACACCACCATTCCCGGCGCCGACGCGAAGGACGAATTAGGCACCGGCCTGCATTTCCCGCCGTTCGGTTATCCATCCAAAGCCGCTCGCGAGGGCGCAATCGTCGAAGGCAAACACATCGCCGGACTTGGCGACGAAAACTCCGTCCGCGGCAGTTCTCTGTGGACCTATGACATTCACGATCGCGAGCATCCGTCGATCAGCGCCAAGCTGCGCCTGGGCGCGGCCATCAGCGAAGCTCTTGGGCAAACAGTCGGCGGCGCTGCGCCCACAGGCGTCGCGGCAGACACCGATGCCGTCTACGTCTCGCTCGCGCACGATGATGCCATCGTCAAAGTCTCGTCAGAGGGTTCCCGAATCCTGGCGGAGGCCGCCCTCTCCCCTTTCAGTGATCCGAAGTTCTCAGACTCCCATGGTCGCCCCTTGCGAGGCGTGATGCCGAGCGGCGTGGCCATTCACGATGGCCGCCTCTATGTAGCCGAATCGGGTATCGATGCCGTCGGCGTCCTCGATGCCTCCTCGCTCCGCGTGATCGAGCACATCCCGGTTGGTTGGAATCCTTCCGCAGTGGCCCTTTCGCCAGAGGGCAACACGCTCTATGTTGTCAACACCAAGGGCAAAGGTGCTGGACCCAACGCCGGCAAAGGGCATGATCCACAAAAGCCCACCTATATCGGATCACTTGAACTCGGGAGCGTGAGCGTCATTTCCCTTGCAGCGTTGCCGGCCGCCGACGCGCTCATGCAAGCCGTAATCGCCGGCAACACAGCCGCCATCGCCAACCGGCCGCCGTTGCCCCGCCTCAAGCATTGTTTTCTGATCATCCGCGAGAACCGCACCTACGATGAAGTCCTCGGCGACGTCGCGGGAGCCAACGGCGACCCCACGCTTGCGCGCTACGGAATCGATGGCTGGGCAGCGGAAAATCCTGCGGCAAGACACCTCAAAGTCACTCCAAACCTGCACGCGCTTGTCGCCCGCTATGCCATGAGCGACAACTTCTATGTGGATTCCGATGTATCAGCCGACGGACATCGCTGGGTTTTCGGCATCAATCCAACACCCTTCTTCAATACCGCATGGACATCCGGCTACGGAGGTCGACGTCGCAGCGACCCGACTGCAAGCGGCCCTGGCCGGCGCGCGCTGTTTGGCGGAGCCGACGCTCCCATGCCCGAAGATGAGCCGCAGTTCGGATCCCTATGGGAACACATCGCCGCGAGTGGCAAGGGCTTGTTCAATTATGGCGAAGGACTGGAGCTCGAAGGCAACGATGAACTTCCCGGCTCCCAGCCTGAGGGCCAGCGTCTCTTCCTCAATTCGCCGCTGCCCAAGCCTGTCTTTGAAGCAACCGATCGTCGCTATCCAACCTTCAACCTGGGCATCCCCGACCAATCCCGGGTCGTTGAATTCGAGCGCGACTTCAGGCTCAAGCTGGCCGCCGGCAAGGTCCCCGCGCTAATCGTCATTCGGCTCCCCGACGATCACACCGCCGATCCAAGGCCGGGTGACGGCTATCCCTACCGCGCATCGTATGTCGCCGATAATGATCTGGCGCTCGGCCGCATCGTCGACTTCCTATCCCGCACTTCCATCTGGCCCGACTCGGCTCTTTTCGTCACCGAAGACGACGCGCAGAACGGCGTAGACCACGTCGACGCGCATCGCAGTATCCTGTTCGTCGCCAGCCCCTGGGTTAAGCCCGGCTCCGTCTCACACGAACACACCAGCATGGGTTCGATCACACGGACCATCGACGAGCTCCTGGGACTCGGCCCACTCAACCTCGAAGATGCGCTGGCCGGCGAGATCACTGGCATCTTCGACAGCCAGCCGCATCTCGAGCCCTTCAGCTTCGTAGCATCCGATCCTCGTGTCTTCGCCCCCGCCAAGGCCCGTTTTGCCAAACCAAAGACCAAGGAAGAAGCTGCTGAGCTGCTCGATGTGGACGACGCCGACGCCATACGGAAGCAAATGGAGAAAGCGGCAGGAACGCTGCGCCGGCCAAACGGAGACGACTAGGGAGGCTCGAATGGGGCGAAAACTCAATGAAGTGAACGACCAGATTGGCCTCCTGGTCGCGTCTATCTCCGTTTCTGCGATCAGCAGATTCCGGCGCCGTCCGGCCTGCTCCGTAGGCACCGCAAAAAAGGAGTAGACGAGCCTAAGCGGTTTCGGTATAAACACCCTAGCTTCCCACAGTTGACGGCTTTGCGACGTCAATATTCATCGATCTGTAACCTGAGTCCTCAGGTTTTTTAACAGGCGCACCGTAGCCTGAACCTGTCGCACAATCCCAAATGTTTCAACCATAACTGCCGATCGTGGCAAGAGCAGGCTGCATCTTTGCCGGAATCGACAGGGGCTCCGAGTCTTCAATTCGGGCCAGACCTGCGGGCTCGTGGAGATGTGTATTCGTCTGCCAACCGCGCCACAATACCGGCTGAGTTGTCGACACGTGCATATCGTCACTCTTCAAAACCTCAACCGCACGATCATGCTGCACCTTCAGGAGACAGTGAACCATGTTGCCTAGCCACCACACGACCCTCCGGATGCGGATATTCGCGCTTCTGGTATTGCCGCTGGCACTCTTGCTGCCCGGCACCCGCGCGCTTGCTCAATCGACACAGGGCTCCATCATCGGGTCCATTAAGGATCCGGGCGGCGCTGTCGTTCCCAACGCAACGGTTAAGCTGACCAATACCGCTGAAGGAACTTCGCGTACGACCACCTCGAACGCGGTCGGCGATTATCGGTTCCTCGACGTGAAAGAAGGCACTTATTCCGTCGCAGTTGAGGCATCTGGATTCGAAAAATGGGATGCAACCGGCGTGTCACTTGCTGTCCGCCAGGAGCTTCGCGTGGATGTGCAGCTCTCCGTGGGCGCAGTTCAACAATCCGTGCAGGTCAACGGCGAGACGGTGAGCGCGATCGAGACCGAATCTCCCACCGTGAGCGGCACATTCACTTCCGATGATGCGACCAACCTGCCGGTCAATACCCGGGCCAGCTTCAGCGGTACCAGCGCTGCTGGGATTCTCGGTGTACTTCCCGGCGTGCAGTCCGACGCCAGTGGCAACGGCATCTCTGTGCAGGGTTCACTGCCCTTTGAAACCGACGTCACGGTTGACGGCATCACGACCAAAAGCTCCACCGGCGGCAGCTTCATCAGCGATACATTTCCATCCACGGAATCCATCGCCGAGATTCGTGCTGACGGCGTTCTGGCCAATGCTGAGTTCGGTGATCCCGCGCAAGTCGTGGTGACCACAAAAGGCGGATCGAACACTCTGCATGGCGCCGGCTTCTGGTATTACCAGAGTTCAGCTTTCGATGCCATCCCCTACACCTATCCCACCACCACGACCAAGCCAAGCATTCACGGCGACACTTTTGGCGGCAGCGTCGGTGGTCCGGTTCTCTTCCCGCACCTCTATAACGGGCATAACAGGACATTCTTCTATGGCGCTTATGAAGGCTGGAGACACCCTGCACAGACCACGTTGCTCGAGAAAGTCCCCAGTACTCTGATGAAGCAGGGCGACTTCTCCTCGTATAACTCGGCCACGTTCACCGGCCTGACGGACCCCTACACGGGGGCAAGCTGGGGAACGACCGTTCCATCCGGCGACATCAACAGCATCGCAGCCAACACCCTCAAGCAGTTCTATCCTGATCCGAACATCGGTGATCCGTCGGTCTACAACGATGACAACGTCGCAAACTACCAGGAAAACGTGGATGCCAGCGGCCACTCCAACCAGTTCGACGTCCGCGGTGACCAATACTTCGGCTCGAACCAGAAGTTCCTGGTCTGGGGGCGTTTCACATGGAAGAACTTCCCGATTAACAACCCCCAGAGCCTGGATCTTCCCTCCTCCGTCAGCAACAGTCAGAGCCGCGTCATGAAAGTCGACACCAACTGGAGCATTCGGCCAAACCTGATCAACGAGGGCGGCTTTGGATTTACCCGCTACACGTCCGGCAGCAGCAACAGCTTCAACGGCAATGCGTGGACAACCGCGCAGGGTTGGCAGGGATTGCAGAACCTCTTCTACAACGGCATTCCGGAGATGGACTTCAACAACCTCCAGAGCTTGGACGCCGATCGCCTCACCAGCCTGAGCAAATCTTTCACCTACGACTACAGCGACACGCTGATCTGGATCAAGGGCAACCACACGTTGAAGTTCGGAACCGACATCCAGACGCTCGAGGCAGTTACGCCACTGGGCTTCAACGGATCTGACAATTACGGCACCTACCAGTTCCATACCAGCGGAAGCGAAGGCCTGTTCACCGGCGTCGACTTCGCGGACTTCCTCCTCGGACTCCCGGATCAAACCTTCTATGACGTCGTCCGCCAGGATAACGACGGCCTATCCGCGCACTACCACTTCTTCGCGCAGGATGAGTGGCGGCTGAATCCTCAGCTGACGCTGTCCTTCGGTGTCCGCTACGAACTGCATCCGGGTTATTACGACCGCTACGGCGATATCGGTAACTTTGATCCGTCTGTGGCTTCCGCAGGTCGCGTAATCTATCCGGACGGCAAAGAAAGTCTTCTCGCCCAGGGCTTCCTGGCCAGTGCCAACGCCTGCGATCCCGACGGCGTCAACAGCAGCAACTCCGCCACGGTGAATGGCGCGCCTTGCATGCAAGTCGAAGGCAACAGCGCTGCCGGTTTTCCTTCGGGACTCAAGAAGTATCCGCATCTGCGTTTCATGCCGCGCGTTGGATTCGCCTATCGTCCGTTCGGCAACGACAAATGGGCCGTCCGTGGCGGTGTCGGCATCTACAACATCAACATGCTCGGCTCCAGCTTCTACTCGCTGACCGGAACCATCCAGGCCTACACACAGCAGTTTTCCAACACGTATAACCCAGTCACGCACGCCATCGGATACCAGTGGCCCGCAATCGATCAGGGCGCAGGCGGCAATGGCTGCACCAACTGCTATGGCAGCGACTACTTCGGCACGGCCAACAGCGCAAACTGGAAAGATCCCTATACCGAACAATGGTCGCTGAGCGTGGACCACGACTTCGGCTCAGGGTATGCAGCTCGCATCACCTACATCGGCTCTGAAACCCGTCAGCTCGTGTGGGCTCCGGATGAGAACACGTTGCCCTATTCGACTACGGTGTCTGCCTTCAACGCGCCGATCTCTTCGCGGCTCTTCCCCAACTGGGGCCGCATCAACACCCGCGCGACTGGCGCGAATGAAAGCTATAACTCGATGCAGCTAGAAGGAAGCCATCGCCTGCAGCAGGGGCTCGAATTCCAATCCGGCTTCACCTGGGCCAAGAACCTCTCTGACAACGAAGGCCCGGCAGGAACCGGATTCGCTGGCGAAGGCGGCGGCGCCCGCGCAACCTCCATCCTCGATCGGCACGCCGATTTCGGTAACGCCTACGGTTCCCGCAGGCTGCGCTGGAATACGACCGCGTTGTATGACTTGCCATTTGGCCGCGGCAAGAAGTTCGGCTCAACCATGCCGCTGCTTGCCGACGAAATCATTGGAGGCTGGCGCCTTTCCTCGATTCTCACGGTTCAGACCGGTCCTTATGAAACCCCCTACTTCCCCGACGGACAAGGTGATCCATCGGGCACAGGGTCTGGTCTCGACGGTGCATTTGGAGACGGGACCGGCAGCTTCGACACCGGGCATCGCAATCAGCACGCCGACAATGTTCCCGGCACCAGCATCGTGCCTCACGGCCGTACCCGTTTCGGCTGGACCAACCCCGGCGCGTTCGCTTGCCCCGGTGACAGCACTTGGACCGTTGGCAATCCCTGCACCACCGGCGCGGGGTTCAATCCCCTCACCGGTGATCCCCTCAGCCCGAGCCCACTGCCCATCGGCCGCTTCGGTAACACCCAGGTCGGTTCGGTGGAAGGGCCGGGTACCGTCAATCTGTCTGCTGGACTCAGCAAGGCCTTCTCCATCACGGAGCGTATGAAGCTCAAGATGGAAGGTACCTTCACCAACGTGCTCAATCACACCAACCTTGGGGATCCCAACATGAACCTCAGCACCTCGAGCTTCGGTTTGATCACCAACACCATCGGCTCCGACTTCGGTGGCGCCCGCACCGGACAGGTCTCGGCTCGCCTCGAGTTCTAATCGAGCCTCAGACACACGGCGGCGTGGATCCACCGGATCCACGCCGCTTAGTTTTGCATTGATTCTCGAACGACCGAGATCGCGCCGCTTACTTCGATACACGCCTCAACGATCGCCGAATTGGCAGTAGCCTATTGGGGCTTTCGATAGAAGATGCTTTCGCCGTCCAGCTTGTACTCGGCCGAGCAATGATCTCCACCGCAGATCATCGTGTCCCCTGCGCAAAGCTGGCGCCGCGTAATCAGCCCCATCGTGCCGCACTTGGGGCACGACATGACCGCAACATAAGGATTGTTGGACTGTCCCAGCTTGGTCTGGTTTTCCAGGAGGAAAACCGTTCCGGGATCCATGCGTTCAGGAATCCATTCCTCCAGAAACTGCAAGTCGGTTGACATCCGGCCCTCCTTTTAGGCTCATGGTCACCGAGCAGCGTCTCTATTCCCGCCGCCCCCGTCGTGCAAAACTTCGCAGACTGCGAATGGCTCGAAAGACTCTGGGTAATCTCCGATTGTTATGTAGTCTTGCCGCCTGCAAGGGGTTGCGTCAACGGGTTTTCGATGCCATAGAGTATCGAAAGGGGTACGTGCTCTCCAATGAAAGTAGCACTCAGCGGGACGCCTGCTCCTTGCCATGCGAATCCGCTGTCGCATCAATGGCTTTATAGGTCTCCACGTTGCGCAGGATCGCCTGCACATACTCCCGCGTCTGCGTGAATGGAATCGACTCAACAAACTCATCCATGCCGTGATACGGCCCCGCATCCTCCCAATCCACCACGCGATTGTCGCCGGCGTTATACGCGGCGAGTGCATATTCCTCTACCCCATTGAACCGGTCCAGCATCTGGCGCAGATACCTCGTGCCAAGCCGAATGTTGATCTCCGGATTCAGCAGTTGAAAGGTCTGGAAGTGCGTCAATCCTTCTTCGCGGGCCATCACTTTTCCTACTGAAGGCAAGAGCTGCATCAGGCCCCATGCATTGGCGTATGAGATCGCAGAAGGATTGAACTCCGATTCCTGACGGATCAACGATGCGACCAGGTAGGGATCGAGATGGTTCTTTGCCGACTCAGTTTTGATCGTCTCCCAGTACGGCTCAGGAAACAGAATGTGCCAGTAGACCAGTGGAATCGAGTCGATGGATGCGGTCGCAGCAAAGGGCAGCGCCCGCTTCAATGCCCGCATCGCGCGAAACGTGTCGCCATCCGACGCGTAAATCTGCGCCTCGGCCAGCGCGCTCCATGATCCCGAATCCGGGTCGGCCGCAATCTCCTGCGGAATGTAATCGCTCAATCCCGCATTCGCCAGCAGCTTGGCTTTGGCGAGATGCTCGCTGTCATCGGGAAAGCTGTCGTCCAACGGCGGAATCTCCGGCGCTTTGAATCGATCGAGATCAGGATCATCCGCCGGAACCGTCGAACCAAGCGCAGCCAGGCGCTCTCGAGCCATTTGTCCATAGAAATAATGCTGGTACGCGCGGACGATCGTCCGGTAGTTGGCCGCGGCAAGCTCCGGTTTCTTGTCCTGCATCTCATAAAGCCGCCCGCGCCAGTAGAGCGCAGCTGCGGTCTCCGACGCATCCGGATAGAGATGGATCTGCTCGTCGAACATCCGCGCCGCATCATCGAAGAGGCCTTCGCGATAGCTGAGCCATCCCGCGCGCCAGTGGGCCGGCGCGGCTTCCTTGTCCTGCGGGAAATGTGCAGCCAGGTAGCTGTAATATTCAACGGCCTTCGGATAGTTGCGGCTCAACAGATACATGTTCCCGCTCGAGAACAGCGCCGCGGCCAGCCAGTCACTTTGCGGGAACCGACTTTCCATCAGCGTCACGATGCGTTGCTGTTCGGCTTCATCATCGCGATTGCGCGCCAACTCCATCAGCAGGTAAAGTCGCCGCGCCCCGTTATCATCGTCTGAATCAGGCAGCGCCTCGGCCTGCGATCTCGTCAATACCTTCAACTTGAGGTCGCAATCCGCCGCCGCAACTTCAAATCCGATGTGGCTCTGCGCATCCAGCCCAGGCCTCCGCGCCAGCGCGTGATACTGCTCCGCTGCATCGGCGTAGCGGTGCGCCTTGTAGTAGGCGTCGGCGAGGCTGCGCAATTCTGACAAACTCAATTGGGCCTCGGCGCCCTCTGCCATCAGGCGCGTCCGCGCCACTTCCGCTTCTGCCGTGAGCGGATGGTCGACCAAAATCTCCTTGAAGATTTTGTCCGCGTCCTCCGGTTTCCCCAGCGCCACCGCGACCTGCGCCCGCGCGAGCTGGTATCCGGTTCGATCCGCGGCGGGTCCGTCTGCAGCCGCAGCCAGCACGCGCTGCGCTCCTGCCGCATCGTTCATTGCCAGTAAAACGCTCGCTTCAAGTTCCGGCGCCTGCGCGTCGAAAATGCTGTCGGGATGCTTCTGCACAAAACCGTGCAGCAATGTTTGGGCCGCCTGTTCCTTGCCGCCTTCATGATCGGCTTTCGCCGCCAGAAAATCCGCGTAGTCAGCCAGAACTTCGCCATTCTCACGTGCCTTGCTCAGGCACTCGCTAGCCTCGGCATAACGCTTGTCGAGCAGGTAGGCATGTCCCAGCGCAAGATACGCGGTCGCCGCCGCCTCCCCCGCATGACTGTGCGCGTAAGCCGTGACACCCTCATATGCTGCCGGAGTCCGCAGCGTCGCCAACTGTTCCGCCATGGGCCTCAGTTCGGTCGACGCAACAAAAGCCTGTCTGATGCGCCGCGCCTTGGCCGATGGCGCGCGATGCCGGCGTGCGGTCAGTCTTCGCCTGCTCGCCGCTCTGTGCCTTGAAGTGCTCGTCGACGCCTTCGACTTGGCTCCCCTCGCCGCTTTCGACCCGGAAGGTTTCTTCGCCCCCGTTTTGCTCGCGCCCGCCGCTTTGTGCGCCGTGGTCTTCTTTGAATGTTCGGTTGAGCTCGTACCCGAAGTCTGTCCCCAGGACGCAACTCCAACCATCAAGGCAATGGCAAGCAGACTTGCTGCAAGTCGTACAGGTGCGAATTGAGCCGCAAACTTGGCCTTCATAGTCTCAATGTAAGCCGGATTCACTGTTCATAACAGTCCGGAATCACGCTGAATACGTTACTCTTTTGCTCACCTCGGAAAGACCTCCTGCCTCGGCGCTTCGTTAGCCGTGAACCAGGCGTTTGGTTTCCATGCCCGCCGTCCGGTACACTCTTCTTTTGGGCCTTTGGCGCTGACCCCGCCCGGGCCTCATTCCTCAACCCCCAACGATTTCCCGCAACCAACGCTCATGTCGACCATCCAACCAATTGCAGGACAAACCGAGATTCACCCCGACGTAGCCCTGGTCGAACGGGTTCGCGGTGGTGACGTTTCGGCATACGATACGCTGGTCCGCAAATATGATCGGCAGGTTTTTCGCATTGCGCAGCACATCACGCAAAATCGAGAAGATGCCGAAGACGTCGTTCAGGATGCGTTCCTGAAAGCGTACGAGAAGCTCGATCAATTTCAGGGGAACTCAAAATTTTACACATGGTTGGTACGGATCGCGGTCAACGAAAGCCTGATGCGGCTGCGCAAACGGCGCACAGGCAAAATGGTCTCGATCGACGAGGATATCGAGACCGAAGAGGGCACCGTTCCCCGCGACCTCGCCGACTGGGCTCCCGACCCGGAGCAGAATTACTCCCAGGCCGAACTCGCCGAAATCCTGCGCAAAACCATCCAGGGCCTGCCGCGCGGGTTTCGCATTGTCTTTGTTCTCCGCGACGTGGAGGGTCTCTCCACGGAGGAGACAGCGGAAACGCTGGGCTTGAGCGTCCCAGCCGTCAAGTCACGGCTGCTGCGTGCGCGCTTGCAGCTGCGCGAGCGGCTGACGCGCTACTTCCGCAAGAAAAACGGCAAGGGAACCGGAGTTGAAAAGTGACCTGCACTGAATTCATCGCACTGCTCGACGACCTGATTGATGACACCGTCACGACCGACATGCGCGCTGATCTCCAGGAACATCTGCGCGGCTGCGAGCACTGCGAGGTTACCCTCAACACCACCCGCAAAACCATCCAAATCTATCGTTCCCACGAGATCTACGACCTGCCCTCCGACCTCCGCGAACGCCTCCACTCCGCCATCATGGCCCGCTGCAAAAAAGGCTGCTGAACTCCCGCCACAACGCCGCCCTTCGCCCCTCGAACAGAGCCGTCCAGTGACTTTGGGCAGCTTCCCATCCACAACTTTCCCCTTAAAATGACGTCATCATCCTTAGCCAGCTGGTGTTCCAGCACGCTTCCCGGCTTTTTTCATCTCTGAGCACCTACAGGAGAGCCCGCAATGCATCTCTCCCCAATGCAGCTGATCCAGGGACCAGTCACCGCCCTGCTTTGCGTCAACCTTATCGCGCCACCCCTCCCCGCCATCGCGCAGGACGCGCCCGCTACGAAGCACGCGGGCACCCGGCCGCCATACGAATCCGGCGAAATGCACAACGACCAGCGCATCCTTCACGCCTTGAATCGCTTCACCTTCGGCCCGCGCCCCGGCGACCTCGAAGCCGTGCGCTCCATGGGCCTCGATGCATGGTTCAACCAGCAGCTCCATCCCGCCACACTCGACGAATCCGTTCTCAACGCCCGCCTCGCCCAGTACCCCGCCATGCAATCGAGCGAACAGCAGCTCCTCTATCGCTTCCCTTCGAGAGAACTGATCCGCCAGGCCATGAACGGCCGCGCCGATCTCCCGCAGGACCCTGTCCTCAACGCGGTCTATCAGAACCAGATCGATCGCGAAGCCGCTCGCCTGCAGTCGCGGCAAAAAAAGACGGATGCCTCGCCGGCGCCCCAGCCAGCCTCACCCGCACCCAAGGCGATCGCCCTTTCGGCCGCAATGGAGTCAATGACGGGCGACGGAGACACCGACAAATCCGAATCCCCCAACCCCATGGCGAAAGACCCGGCCCAGGCCGAGTCGGCCGTCTCGCTGTCGCCCGCAAATCCCACATCGCAGCCGCCCGCAGACGAAGCCCTCCTCGGTTCCATCATCTCCCTGCCGCCTCAGCAGCGCGTCGCGCGCCTCGCGTCCATGCCTCAGTCCGCATTTGACGACTTCATCAAGCCGCTGCGCCCGCTCCAGCGCGAACAACTCGCCGCCGGCCTCAGCCCGATCCAGAAGGAAGAGATCGAAGCCATGGCTGGGCCCGAGCGCGTTGTCGCCGAAGAGCTCATTGCCTCGCGCCTCACCCACGACATCTACTCCAATGCTCAACTTCAGGAAGTGATGACCGATTTCTGGCTCAATCACTTCAACGTGTATCTCCGCAAAAACGGGCTGATGCCCTACTACCTCGTCAGCTACGAGCGCGATGGCATCCGTCCGTTCGCGTTGGGAAAATTTGAAGACCTGCTCGAGTCCACGGCGCACAGCCCCGCGATGTTGGACTACCTCGACAACGCCAGCAGCATCGGCCCCGACTCGCTTGCCGCCGAGCGCGCCAAAGACAACGCCTGGCGCCGCCCCGCCAATCAGAAAAAATCCAATGAAGGACTCAACGAGAACTACGCCCGCGAGCTGATGGAGCTGCACACCGTCGGCGTCAACGGCGGCTATACCCAGGCCGATGTCGTTCAGGCCGCGCGCATTTTCACCGGCTGGACCATCGATCGTCCCGCGCGCGAAGCAGCCTTTCAGTTCAATCCCAATCGCCACGAGCCCGGCGCCAGTAAGGTCATGGGCCAGAAGTTCAAAGACCACGGCGAAGCCGAAGGCCGCGAGTTACTCCACTTCCTCGCCACCCGCCCCGCGACCGCACACTTCATCTCCCGCGAGCTTGCCGAGCGCTTCGTCAGCGACGACCCGCCGCAAAGCATCATCGATCGCATGGCCCACACCTATCTCTCCTCCGGCGGCGACATTTCCGCTGTACTCAAAACCATGTTCCACTCGCCGGAGTTCTGGTCCACCGCCGTCTATCGCGCCAAGGTCAAAACGCCGCTCGAGTACGTAGTCTCCGCGGTGCGCGCCGGCAACCTCGAGATCGCAAACCTGCGGCCGCTCGCGAATGCGCTTCGCCAGATGGGCATGCCAATTTACGGCTGCGTGCCACCCACCGGCTATAGCTGGCAAGCCTCCGCGTGGGTCAGCACCGGCGCGCTCGTCGACCGTATGAACTTCGCGCTCTCTCTTGCCGCCAACCGTTTCCCCGGAATCAACGCGACGTGGGGTGAGGAATCCGCCGCCGATGCCGCACCCTCTCCCGAATTCGAAGAGGCTCGCCTCGAGTCGCGTCTCGTGTCAGGGAGCGTCAGTGTTTCGACCCGCTCTGCCGTTCTCGATCAATTTCGTCAGCAAAGCTTGAACAATACACCGCAAGTGGTTGATCAACCGGCATCTGTACAGGTTCGACCACAGTTTCGCATGCGCAACGCGTCGCCGCTAGAACGCCAGGATCAGCTGCTCGCCGGCCTCCTGCTTGGCTCACCCGAGTTCCAGCGCCGTTAAGGAGACATGCATATGAATCGCCGTTTCTTCCTCCGCCACGGCGCCTTCGCACTTGCAGGCACCACGGCCCTCCCAACGTTTCTTGTTCGTTCCGTGCTCGCCCAGGCCGGCTCGGCGCCGAACCGCCGGCTCGTCGTCATCTTTCAGCGCGGAGCAGCCGACGGCCTCAACATCGTCGTTCCCTATCGCGAAAAGAACTACTACGCGATGCGCCCCAGCATCGCCATCCCGCAAAACCAGGTCCTCGATCTCGACGGTTTCTTCGGCCTTCACCCCTCCCTCGCGCCCTTCAAGCCGCTCTACGACCAGGGGCATCTCGCCATCGTGCACGCGGCCGGCTCGCCTGACATGTCCCGCTCTCACTTCGACGCGCAGGATTACATGGAGTCCGGCACGCCCGGCATCAAGAGCACGCAAGAAGGCTGGCTCAATCGCGCCCTGCAGGCTGAGGATCTCCGCCGCCGCGAGCCGCACACCGCATTCCGCGCCGTCGCGTTCGGCTCCGAAGTGCCGCTCACGCTTTCAGGCAAAATTCCGGCCATCGCCCTCAACAACGTCAATTCCTTCGCGGTCGGCGGACGCGGCCCCGTTCCATCTCCTGCTGCCAGCGCCTTCGAGGCGATGTACGGCGACAGCGGCGACCGCATCTTTCATGCCGCGGGCGAAGAGACCTTTGAGGCCGTCAAGATGCTCCGCGCCGCCAATCCCGCGCAGTACGTGCCCGGGCCGGGCGTCGATTATCCCAGATCGGAATTTGGCGACAGCATGCGACAGATCGCGCAACTGCTCAAAGCCAATCTCGGGGTCGAAGCCGCCTTCACCGACGTCCAGGGCTGGGACACGCATCACAACCAGGGCAGCGTCGACGGCCAGCTCTCCAATCGCCTCCGCGATTTCTCGGCAGCCATCGCCGCGTTTTGGCGCGACATGGGCGACGATGCCGAAAACATCACACTCGTTACCATGTCGGAGTTCGGCCGCACCGCCCGCGAAAACGGAACCGGCGGCACCGATCACGGCCACGCCAACGCAATGTTTATCCTCGGCGGCGGCGTGAAAGGCGGCAAGGTGTACGGCCGCTGGCCCGGCTTGAATAACGAACAACTCAACCAGGGCCGCGATCTCGCTCTCACCACCGACTATCGTCAGGTCCTCGGCGAGGTGGTGAACAAGACCCTCGGCGCTGCCAACTTCGAACTGGTTTTCCCCGGCGCGGAGCTGAACACCACGCGCTTTCTGCAATTGGTGTAGCAGGCCGCTAGTTGGCCGCCGGCGTCGCCTCCGTTTCCGGCTTCTCGCTCCACGATTGCACCGGCGCCATCTTCAATCCCTCGAGCCCGCTTTCAATCTTGCTCCTGTCGCCCACTTCGATCACCACAAGATTCTCTGGATGAATGTACTTCTCCGCCGCTTTCTGCGCATCGGCTGAAGTTACCGCTTCGATCTCGCCCGGCAGCTTGGTGTAGTAGTCCATCGGCAATCCAAACAGCCACAGATCTGCAAGCTGTCCGTTCACGCTCCCGTCGCTCTCGAAGAGACCCGGCAGCGAACGGATAATCGAATCCTTCGCCAGGCGCAGTTCTGTATCCGTCAGCGGCTTCGTATGGATTCCGTTCAGCTCCTTGAACAGCTGCTCCGTCGCGGGCGCCGTCACGTCCGCGCGTACCTGCGCCCCGGTAATAAACGGCCCCGTCCCGCGGTAGTACCAGAAGAACGAAAATGCTCCATAGGTGTATCCGTGCTCTTCGCGCAGGTTCATGTTGATGCGCGATGAAAACAACCCGCCCAGCATCGTGTTCATCACCGATACGGCGGGATAGTCCGGCGAGCTCCTGGGCATGCCCACGCCGAACGCCAGCATCGCCGTCTGCGGCGAACCCGGCTTGTCCACGACCAGGATCTTCTGCGCCGGCGGCGTTGGCGCGGCAGGCAGCGTTGCCGGAGTTGCCGTCGACGTCCAATGTCCGAACGCCTCCTCCGCGAGCTTCCGAGCCTCCATCGGTGTTACATCGCCGGTAATTTCCAGCAGGCTCGTCTTCGGCCCATAGTGGGCTGAATAGAACGAAGCAATCTGATCTTTCGTGATCGCATGCAGCGAATCGCTCGTGCCTAGGGCATCGTACCCATACGGATTGGATTGCCCGTAAAGGTTCAGCCAACCAGCTCGCAGCCCCAGCTCAATGGGACTGTCCTGCTGCTCGAGCAAGCCGGTCAGCCGTGTTTTTCTCACGCGGTCCAGGTCCGCCGCCGGAAACGATGGATGTTCCGCCGAGTCGGCCAGCAACGACAGTCCCCGTCCCGCATTCTTCGACAGCAGCGAGATGGACAACCGCGCGCTGTCTGAGTCGCTGGACGAGGAAAGGCTCGTTCCCAACAGCGCAGCCTCGTCGGCAATCTCTCCCGCGCTGCGCTTCTCCGTGCCCTCGGTCAGCAGCGCCGCGGTAATTCCCGCAAGCCCGGGCGTCGCCGCCGGGTTCTCTCCCGTCCCCGCCAGGGTCAGCATCTGCATCGAAACCACCGGCAGCTCATGCCGCTCCACAAGGTACACCGACAGCCCATTCGCCAGCGTAAAGACCGATGGCCTCGGCAGCACGAGCGACGGGCTCGGGCCCGGCTTTGGCGGAGTCGCTCTCCACGCTTGCGCCGCTTCAAACTCCGGCGTGTGTTCGGGATTGATCTTCACGTTCGCATCGGTGTCTTCGGGACTGCGCGGAACATCGTTCAGCACTTTCTTGCCCGGCAGGCAATACACCACCACGCGATGATCCTTGCCGAGCGCGTCCTGGGCAATGTGCTGCACGCTTTCGCGCGTCGCCGCCTCGTAGCGCGCCACATCCTTCGGAAGGTAACCCGGGTCGCCCGTGTACTGGTTGTAGTAGTTCAGCATGTCAGCCACGCCGCCAAAGCCGCCCAGCCGCTCCAGACCGGAAATCAGACCCGTCTCCTCCTTGTTGCGCGCGCTCTCCAGTTCCACCGCTGTCGGCCCGTCGGTCTGGAATCCGTCGATGATCTTCTCTGCTTCGGCTTCCAGCTTCTCCGCCGTCACTCCCGGCTTGGCGAGCAGATCGCAGGTAAACACGGACGCAAGCGCAAACGCCTGATGATCGCAACTTGCCGACTGCGCAATCTGCTGCTTGTACACTAGCTCGCGATACATCCGGCTCGATTTGCCCGAGCCGATAATCATCGCTGCTAAATCGGCATCCGCATCACCGGCCGAGAATGCCGGCGGCGTCAGCCATGCCAGGGTCACGCGCGGCAGTTGCACCGTGTCGGTGATGGAGGAGCGCCGCTCTGACGTGATCTGCGGTGTCTCTACCTTGCTTTGTTCCACTTCAGGACCGCGCGGAATCGGACCGAAATATTTCTCGATCAGCCCCTTGATCTTCGCCGCATCGTAGTCCCCCGCAATCGCGATGGTCGCGTTATTCGGCGCGTAATAATCCTTGAAGAATTCGCGCACGTCCGCGAGCCGCGCCGCCTCAACGTCGGCATGCGAGCCGATCACATCGGCATAGTACGGATGATCCTTCGGGAACAACTGGTGATAAAGCTCTTCCTCCATCAGCCCATAGGGCCTGCCCTCCACGCTCTGGCGCCGCTCGTTGCGCACCACGTCGCGCTGGTTCGTCAACTTGGCGCGGTCGAGCGTGTCCAGCAGGAACCCCATCCGGTCACTCTCCAGCCACAGTGCGGTTTCCAGTTGGTTCGAAGGAACCGTTTCGAAGTAATTGGTGCGGTCGAACCACGTCGTTCCGTTGATGTCCGTTGCGCCCGCCTGCTCCAGATACTTGAAATGCGCCTTCTCGCCGACATGCTTCGACCCCTCGAACATCATGTGCTCAAAAAGGTGCGCGAACCCAGTCCGCCCTGCGCGCTCCTTCACCGGTCCCACGTGGTACCAGATGTCCACCGAAACAATGGGCAGCTTGTGATCTTCGTGAAGCAAGACCTCAAGCCCGTTGTCGAGCTTGTAGCGCTCATACCGGATCTCCGGAGCTTTCGTAGCGCTGGCTGTCTCATCCGCAGCAACCTTGACTCCCGGCTTTGCAGCAGCCGCCGGATACAGCGATACGAGAACCGCGAAAAGAGGACACAAAACAAACCGGGAAAAAGCTTTCATGGCAACAGTCTCCCTCGAGGGTGATGGACGGATCGTGCCGGGTCTCGGTCGGATCGCCGGCGAAGCGCACTTGGAATGCGCCCCAAGCATACCGCATCCGGTTATGTACGTGGCATCCTGAGGGAAATTCGGCGCCACGCACTGCGTTCACGCCGTGGAAGGGTACCGGCTTCGGTACGGGGTTCAGCTTTGAAGGGTGCGGGCTTCAGCCCGTACATCATCGCTTCCGCCCCTCAACGCGTCATCCTGAGCGAACGGGGCCCCAAGTGCATTTCAAGCTTGGGGGTGGTGAGCCGAAGGACCTGCTTCTGGTTCCCGCCGCTCCATTACCGGATGCCCTCGGTCCGAGCCGCCGCGAACGGATCGACAATTTTGCGACCTGAGATTCAACAGGCCCTCGTCGCGGCCCCTTGCTTCACTACTCCGCCCGCAATGCCTCCGTCGGGTTCACTGACGCCGCCCGGCGCGCCGGCAAGAAGCTTGCCGCCAGCGATGCCACTCCCAGCACAACAGCCACGCCCGCCAGCGTCGGAACGTCCCAGGCCGTCACGCCAAACAGCACTTTCCCCATCAGGCTCGATGCCCCGATCGAGCACGCGAGCCCAATGGCAATGCCGATCAGCGTCAACCAGCCCGCCTGCCGCATCACGAGCCGGTACACGTTGCTTCTCTTTGCGCCCAGCGCCATGCGTACGCCGATCTCGCGCGTTCTCTGGCTGACGGAATACGCCACCACCCCATACAGTCCCACCACCCCCAGTACAAGCGCAATCACCGCGAATCCGCTCACCAGCAACGTCGAGAAGCGATGCAACAATGCCGGTTGCGTGCTTTCAACCGAGTCCGTCATCGTGATTTCGCCATAGGTGCCAAGGCCGGAATTGACTTGATGGATCGTCTTGACGATCGTGGGAAGCATTGCCTTGTCGTCCCCGCTCGTGCGCGCAGCAATCGCGACGAAACTGTCCGGCTCGTAGTAGATGGCCTGGTACTCGACAGGCCACAGATCTTCGTCCAGGCCGCCCTCCCGCACATCCTTCACGATCCCGACAATTTGGCGCATCGATTTCGGATCGAGATTCCCGTTGGCAATCATTTTCCCGATGGGGTCTTCACCTGGAAAATACTTCTTCGCCAGCGCCTCGTTGATCACGATCTTCTGCGACTTCGACGCGTCATCATCCTCGGTCAGGAACCGCCCCCGAATCAGCCGCGCGCCCAGCGTCTGCAAATAACCGGGCGTCACGTCCCGTTCGTTCACTTCGTTGTGCTCGCCGTGAAACGGCTTCCCCACGATGCGAATCCAGTCTGTATCGCAGTTGCATTGCACCGGCAGATCGCTCGTGATCCCCACCGACTCGACGCCTGGCAGTGCCGAGAGTCGCCGGATCACTTCACGATAGAGCGCTACCTTTTGCTCTGGTTTCGGAAACGCCGCATTCGGCGTGACCATCTGCACGGTCGCCAGGTGGGTTGTGTCGAAGCCAAGGTCCACATGCATCAGTCTGTAGAGGCTTTTCCCCAGCAATCCTGCTCCGGTCAGCAACACCACCGCAATCGACAATTCCGCGACCACCAGATTCGCTCCGATCCGCCGCCAGAACCGCCCTGCCACCGCCCGGCCACCCTCGCCAAGTCCTCCGCGGATGTCCTGGAATGAGAGCCGCAGAACCGGCGTCAACGCCATCAGCAGCGTGGCAAGCAGGGCGACGCTCGCTGCGAATAGAATCGAGTGCGCGTGGAGCCCGACGTGAGCGAGGAAGGGCACGAAGTCGGCCGTCGCTTTCGGTATCAGACTTCTCAGCAACGTAATCGTCCAGTCCGCGACAAGCAAGCTTCCGCCGGAGCTGATCAAGGCCAGCAGAAGGATCTCCGTGACGAACTGCCGCGCCAGCCGGGCCGGCGTCGCACCCAGTGCTCCCCGCACGGCAATTTCGCGGCGCCGCGACTCCGACCTCACCAGCAGCAGATTCGCCACGTTGATCGCAGCAATCAGCAGAAGCAGCCCCGAAGCAGCAAGCAGCGTGGCAAGAACAGGGCGAATCTGGCCGTTGATGAGCTCTGAGAGCGGTTGCACAAACGCACCTTGTCCCTTGTTTTCGGGATACTGAACGGCAAGTTGCGCAGCAATCGCCTTCATCTCCTGGAGCGCCGCCTGCGGCGTCACGCCATCGCGCAGCCGGCCCACTCCAAACAGATTGTGGCAGCTGCGGCGCTGCTCGCATGGCATCTTGTCGAGCAGCGGAACGTAGAACTGCGCATTGGCGCGGGGAGCAAATTCAAAAGACCGCGGCAACACGCCGACAATTGTGTACGAGGCTCCGTCCAGCGTGATCGATTGACCGACGATGTCGCTGCGTCCGCCGTAACGCGTCATCCACGTTCCATACGTCAACATCACGATCTTCGCACCGCCCGGCCTATCTTCTCCGGGAAGAAAATCACGGCCCAGCGCCGGCTTGATGCCCAATGTTTGAAAGAACCCGGCACTGACGCGCGCCGCGGGCACCGGCTCCGGCCCCGAACTCGTGCTCAACAAATAGCCCGAGCCGCCATACACATCCAGTGAAGTGAATGAATGGTTCAACCGCTGCCAGTCTTCGTAGTCCGCCCGTGATAGATTCGAGCGTTTGAACATCGTGCCGCTTTCCGCCACGTCCATCAACCTATCCGGAGCAAAATACGGCAGCGGCTCGATCAACGCAGCATCCACAAAGGCAAAGATCGCCACGCTAACGCCCATTCCCAACATCAAAACGAAAACGGCGGTGATCGCAAATGCGGGCTTTGTGCGCATCTGCCGCGCAGCAAACCGAAGATCCTGCGCCACCGTTTCGGCGCGGAACCCGACCACGTCCTGGCTCCGTTCATACACTTGCGTTGCGTTCCCGAACCGCCGCATCGCCGCATACCGCGCCTCTTGCGGTTTCATTCCGTCCGCCACCAGTTCCCTTTCCATTTGCTCGCGATGGAACGCAATTTCTTCGTCCAGGTCGCTGCGGAACCGCCCCCGTCCGATCAAAATCGAAAGTCTCTGCAAAAATCGGCTGTTCATTTGAATCTCCTGGCCATCACTCGGCTCTCAAGGCTTCCATCGGATCGGCATGGGTCGCGCGACGCGCAGGCACGTAGCACGCAATGAACGCCACCACGATCACCATCGCTCCGACCGCGAGATAAGTCGCCGGATCGGTCGGGCTCACGTTATAGACCAGGCTCCGCAGCTCTCGCGCAAACGCCAGCGATGCTACGATGCCGATGCCAGTCCCAACCGTCGTGAGCAGCGCGGCATGCTTCAACACCAGGCGCAACACATCTCCCTGTTGCGCTCCCAATGCCATGCGCAGCCCGAACTCCGCGGTTCTCTGGCTCACCGAGTACGAAATCACGCCGTAGGTCCCAATCGCCGCCAGCAGAATGGCCAGCCCGGCAAACAAGCCCACCAGGACGAATGCGAAACGCGGCGTTGCAACCGATGCGTCCACAATCCTGTCCATCACCTCCACATCGGCAACCGCGAGGTTGGGATCGAGCCGTTGCACCTGGTTCCGCAACGCATCCGCAAGCATCCGGGGATCGCCGCGCCCGCGCATTGCCACCGACATCTCCCTGGTCCACACATTCTGCAGGAGCGAAAACCAGAACGCAGGCTCCGCTGTCGGACTGTTGGGCTGGTCTTTCACATCGCCAACCACTCCAACAATCGTCATCCAGTCCTTGTCCGTCTTGGGAGCATCCTCGAACGACATACGCTTGCCGATCACGTTCTCATGCGGCCAATAGGCCTGCGCCATGGCGTGATTGATGATGAGCACCTGTGGGGCATCCTTCTTGTCTGCCGCTGTGAAGAAACGACCCGCCACCAGTGGAATCCCAAGCGCGGTAAAGTAGTGCGGGGTCGCCATGTGGTAGCGCGCATGGAAGTCTTTCCCCGGCTGCGGCTTCTTGCCCTCGATCGTGAACCCGCCGGCGTTTTCGTCATACCCCGTCCATGGCAAATCGCTGCCGATCCCCGCGCTCTCCACACCTGGCAATCCATCTAGCTTGGCGGCGAGCCGATCGTAAAAGCGCCCGATCTCTTCATCGCCGGAGTAGGTGGCGTGAGGAAGTGACATAGTTGCCGTGAGCAGACGTTGCGGTTTGAATCCCGGATCGACATTCATCTGGTTCAACAGACTGCGCAGCATCAGCCCCGCGCCGATCAACAGCACGCACGCCAGGCTCACCTCTGAAATCACCAGCGCGCTCCGCAGCCGGCTGTCTTTCCCCGACCCGGTCGCCGTCCTCCCTGCTTTCTGCAACCCCTGTTTAGGATCGGTGTGCGCGGCCTGCAGCGCCGGCGCGAGTCCAAAAAGCATTCCCGTCAGTACACTCACCAGAAACGTAAAGGCAAACACCGGCCCGTTCACCCCAATGTCACCTGCCCGCGGGAAATCCGCCGGCAGCAACATCACCAATGCGCGCACTCCGCCGAATGCCATCGCGAGGCCCAGCAGGCCGCCCGTGAACGAAATCAGCAAGCTCTCCGTCAGCAGTTGCCGCAGTACGCGGGTCCGCGGAGCGCCCATCGCCATCCGTACCGCAAGCTCCCGCTGGCGCGCCGAAGCCCGCGCCAACAGCAGGTTCGCGGCATTTACGCATGCAATCAGTAGAACGATGCCCACCGATCCCAGCAGCACTTCGAGGATCCGTTCAGACCGGCCGACGATCTCCGTGTAGAGCGGAACCACCAGCACGCTCCAGCCAGTGTCGTTATTCGGATGCTCGCGACCGAGTTGCGTCATCATCGTGTTCATATCAGCGCGCGCCTGCTCTACCGTCACGCCATCTCTCAACCGTGCGATGCCCTCCACAAAATGCGACCCGCGCCGGTTCGGATCCCCATCGAATGAGAACGGCCACCACGCGTCCACGCTTTCACCGTAAGCAACCGAGTGGTACTCGTTCCCGGGATGCTCGGTCCCCGGCGGCATCACCCCGATCACCGTGAACGGCTGCATATTCAGCGTGACCTTGCGCCCGATGAAGTTCGGGTCAGCTCCGAATTGCGTCCGCCACAACCGGTCGCTCACGATCACCTGCAATCCGTTGCCCGGGATTTCCGCCTTGCGGTCAAATTCCCGTCCCATTTCCGGCTGTAAGCCGAGCGTATGAAAATATCCCGCCGAAATCCCGAATCCATTCAGCCGCTGCGGCTCGCCCCCGTTGCCCGAGAGCTGCACGTCGCCGCGCGTAAAGATCGCCATCGACTCGAAAGAACGATTCCGTTCTCTGAAGTCTTTGAAGTCGAACGGATTCAGCGGAAACTTCGGATAGTCGGGATTGCTCAGAAAAATCCGCACCAGTTGGTCCGCTTGCGGATAGGGCAGCTTTTTCAGCAGCACGCCGTCAATTACGCTGAAAATTGCGCTGTTCGCTCCGATGCTCAGTCCCAGGGTCAGCAGAATCACCAGAGTAAATCCGGGACTGTTTCGGAGCTGCCGCGCCGCATATCTCAGGTCGCCTATCATGCCTTCAAAGCTGAAACCGACGACGTTGTGTGTCTCTTCCTGCACCCGCGTCGTATTTCCGACACGGCGCAGGGCCGCATAACGCGCGGCGTCTTTGCTCATCCCATCGGCGACAAGCTCACGCTCGGCTTGCTCGCGATGAAACGCCATCTCTTCATCCAGTTCAATGCGGAATTGTTTCCGTTGAAATAGAATGGAAATCCTTTTAGCGAAGCTGCGAACAAAATTCACGCGATCCACCACCCTTTCTGATCGCTCCATGGGATGGAAAAGTACTTCAGTAAGTAAGCTGGTTCGCGAATCATGTGATCTGCATTGCAAGCCACTCAGCGATTCATCGCCACTGAATTCACCGCATTCTGCTTCATTCCGTGCGGAGCGCTTCCGCCGGACTCACGCTCGCTGCCCTCCGCGCCGGTAGAAAACTCGCTGCAACGGCCGCAAAAGCGAGCACCAGGGCCACCGCCAGCAGTGTGGGCACATCCCATGCCTGCACACCGAACAGCAAATTGCGAATCAGCATGGCGGCACCGACCGCCGCCGCCGATCCCGCAATCACGCCCACTGCGATCAGCCTGCCCGCCTCGCCCAGCACCATGCCGTACACCGATCCGCGTTCCGCTCCGAGCGCCATTCGCACCCCTATCTCGCGCGTCCTCTGGCTTACCGAGTACGCAATCACCCCGTAAAGGCCAACCACGCTGAGCAGCAACGCCATCCCCGCGAATCCGCCCACCAGCCACGCCGAAGAACGATGCAGATAGGTGGACGGCGCATCGTGAATCTTCTCATCCATTGTCATCGGCGCATAAATCGCCATACCGGGATCAATCGACTCGAGTGTCGACTCCATGGCCGGCAGCAGCGTTCGATCATCCTGTGATGTGCGCGCCAGCACCTCAAATCCGCTGTTCGCGTCTTGGTAGAAGGGCCCATACATGGCCGCTCGCGGTTTCGCATCGAGCTGCCCCTCTTGGATGTCATCGATCAGCCCCACAATGAGGATGGGAGGATTCTTGTCATCGAATGACAGCTGCTTGCCTACCGGATCCTCACCCGGAAAATATTGCCTCGCGAATTCCTTGTTGAGGATGATGACCTGTTGATGCGATCCGTTGTCGTCCTCCGTGAAGTACCGCCCGCTCCTGAGCGTTGTCTTCAGCGTGGTCATGTATCCGGATGTCACCCGGCGAATCGCCGCTTCACGGTGCTCGCCGCGATCGGGCCGGCCCACGATGCGAAAATCCGTCGTCCAATCCGCGTCTTCGATCGGAAGCTTCGTCGTAATCCCCACGCTCTGCACGCCGGGCAAACTCGCCACACGCCTCGCAATTTCGCGCGCCAGCGCCGACTGCGCGGCATCGTCCTTGTACTTCTCGGGCTGCGCCTCCACGTGCACCATCGCAATGTGGTCCGGCTGCAATCCGATATTCACGTGCAGTAGCCGGTAGAAGCTCTTGCCCAGTAACCCCGCGCCTGCCAGCAGCACCATCGCCGTCGCCAGTTCAATAACCACCAGGTTCGAACCGAACCGGCGCCATACAAGACCAGCAGCGCCGCGCCCGCCTTCTGTCAGCCCCTCGCGAATCTCGGTGAACTTCAGCCGCACCATCGGCGTGAAAGCGAACAGCAGACCCGCCAGCACCGCAAGCATGCACGCGAACGCCGTTACACGACCATTCAATCCCAGCCCGTGTAGAAACGGCATCGAGGCCATCATGTCTTTCGGAATCAGCTCAGACAGCAACCGCATGCCCCATTCCGCACAGGCGACGCCAAGCACGCACCCAATCGACGCCAGCAGCATCCCCTCGGTCACAAACTGCCGCACCAGCCTTTTCGGCGAGGCGCCCAGCGCGCCTCGCACCGCCATCTCCCGTCTGCGGCTCTCCGCCCGTACCAGCAACAGGCTCGCGACATTCACGCTGGCAATCAGCAGCAGCAATCCCGAGCCACACAAAACCGTAAGGAGAATCGGCCTGATATCGCCGACAATCACCTCGGTCAGCGGCAACATGAATGCCACCTGGTCACGATTCGAATCGGGATACTGTTTTTCGAGGTTCTTCGCGATGGTCTTGATGTCCGCCATCGCCGCGTCGAACGTTACTCCATCCTTCAGCCGCGCCACTCCAAAAAGATTGTGGCAGCCGCGATTCTTCTCGCATCCCCCCGTCGGTTTCTCGATTCCCCAAAAATCCACGGGCTCCGCCGGCTCAAAATGAAATTCCCGCGGAAGCACCCCGATGATGGCGTAAGTGTCCCCGTCGAGCACCACGCTCTGGCCCAGTACAGCCTTGCTGCCGCCATACCGCTTCTGCCATGCGGCATAACTCAGCAGAACCGCGCGCGCCGGACCCGCGGCGTCCTCGCCGTCATAGAAATCCCGCCCCAGCACCGGAGTCACTCCCAGCGTGCGGAAGAATCCCGCGCTCACCCGCGCGCCATCCGCCTGGCGCAGTCCCGCGGGCGTCTTCTGCATAAAGCCGGAGGACGAAAACACGTCCAGCGAGCTGAACGATTTGTTTGCGCGCTTCCAATCCAGGTAATCGGGATAAGAGAGATGAAATCTAGGACCCAGCGGGATGCTTTCAAACAATTGCACCAGCCGCGACGGATCCTTGTAGGGCAGCGGCTTGATCAGCGCCGCATCGACAAAGGCAAAGATCGCCACGCTCGACGCGATTCCCAGCATCAGAATCAGGATGGCCGTGGCCGCAAAACCGGGATTCTTGCGCAGTTGTCTCAACGCGAACCGCAGATCCTGCTCCACTGTCTCCATGCGAAATCCAACTGCTTCTTGGCTGTGTTCTTGCACGCGCGTCGCATTTCCGAATCGGCGCATCGCCGCATAGCGCGCTTCGTCCGGCCTCATGCCCTCGGCGACCAGTTCCTTCGCCGCCATCTCCCGGTGGAGCGCCATCTCTTCGTCGAGATCGCTTCTGAACTTCTTGCGACCGAAGAAAATCGCAAGCTTCCGCATGAACCGGATCGCTCCGCTCATTCGAATCTCCTTGCTCCATGGGAACTACAAATCCATCCCGGCCCATCTGCCGGACGGAAAAGGTAACTATGCCGGTTCGCTCAATACCCGCCCGATGGCCGCAATCATCTCTTCGAATTGCGATACCTCGAGCCCCAACTGCTTGCGTCCGGCTGTCGTCAGTGTGTAGAACCGCGCCCGCCGGTTCGTCTCGGTCATCTTCCATTCGGCCTTGACCCAGCCCTGCAGCAGCAGCCGCTGCAGCGCCGGATACAACGAACCTTCTTCCACGGTCAGCACATCATCCGACAAGCGCTTGATCGACTGCGCGATACCGTACCCGTGCAGCGGCGCCCTCTTCAGCGTCCTCAGGATCAGCATGTCGAGAGTGCCCGGCAGCAACTCCGGTTTCTTTGCCATGGAGCACATATAGATGATCTATGTATAGAATGTCAATGCTAGAGTGATCAGCCGTCAGTTGTCAGCGATCAGTGGTCAGAAAAACTGCAAACGAATGGACAACAATCTTCGACCCGCCCCGGGCGCTCATTGACAACTGATCACTGCTTCCGCGTCCCGCGTCCCTCGTCCCTGGTCCCTACGTCTCCTCCTGACCCCTAATCCCTGTCTTTCAATGCTTCTCGTACATCTCCATCACTTCCTTGCGCAGCGCCAGCCGGCTGTCAAGGCGTGTATAGAACATGTGCCCGCCCGGATACTCGTGTACCGAAACGCGGGTGGGATCGCCCATCACCGGCATCTGGTCCACCGAAAGCAACGACCCCATAAACGGGCATGACAGGTCATTCCACCCGTGCACGATCATCACCCGAAGCTTGGGATCCGCCGCCACCGCCTGCCGCAACTGCGTCACCGATCCGCGGCGCAAATCGTCTCCCCCCTCCCACAGCCTGTTCACGTCGTACGAGAGCGCGTTGTAGCGCGCATCCACCTTCCATCCCACCGTCTGGGTTACAAAGTTCACCATCGCTGTCGTCACCGGCGCAATAATGCTCGCCAGGATCGGATCGTTGGCCCGCTGATCCCGCGAAAATGGGAACGGATCGAACGACGTCACATTCGAGTCGTATACCGAGCCCAGCTTCCCTTCTTCGCGATAGACCTCGCGCAGATACGCGCCCGTCTCCAGCCGCCCTCCCGAGTACTTCACAAACGAAGGATCGAGCCCGGTCATCTGCGTCACGGTATCGATCATCTTCTTCTGCCCCTCGGGATCGGAGCTGCCCTTGAGCAGCGCCTCGGCATAATCGCCAAACGTATACGCGATCACGCTCTGCATGGCTTCCGGCGTCAATTTCTTCTCGCGCTCCAGGTGCGCCGCGGTAATCGAAGGCAGCGTCACCATCCACGGCAGGGGAGATAAATCTCCATCGCGCTCAATGGTCGGATTCAGATAGGGTGACACGAGCACCACTCCATTCATCGCCACTCCGAGCTGCGATTGCAGGTAGTAGGTGATGCGCGGCCCGCGAAATCCGCCATAGCTCTCGCCCACAAGATACTTTTTTGCATCGAGCCGATTGTTCTTCACCAGCCAGTCGTACATCACGCGAGACAAGTATTCGATATCCGATTCCGTGCTGTAGAACAGCTTCTTCGTCTCCGCTTCCGGAACTAAAGACCGGCTGAACCCGGTTCCAACCGGATCGACGAACACAAGGTCCGTGAAATCCAGCCACGTGCCCGGATTGTCGCTCAATGTGGGCGAATCCGATGGGCTGTCGCCTTCATTGCCGACGTTCAGATGCTTCGGACCGATCGCGCCGAAGTTGAGATACACGCTCGAAGCGCCTGGACCGCCATTCAGAGCAAACGTCACCGGCCGGTTGGCACCTTCCACCACGTACGAGGTCACCACGACTTCACCCGCAACCTTACCCTCGCTATCCCGCGACGGAAACGCGCTCACCGTCACCGTGTACTTCACGGTTTTGCCGTCCACCTGCACTTGCTGCTGGGTGTGCGCTTCGGGCGGCAGCGGCGGAAAGGCCGCCTTGTCCGGCGCCTTCTCAGCAGGCTTCTCGCCAGGTTTCGCCGCTGAATTCGGCTTGTCGTCCTGCACGTAAGCGCGGACCGCGGGCATCGCAAGGCAGCACAGAACGCATGCGGCTACGGCCATGCGTCCGAGGGGAAGTTTCTTTTGCAAAGCAGTCATTGCAATACCATACATGCCCGCGTCCCGTGGTGGCAGCCATCCGGCTGCATGTTGTAACCTCAAGCAAGGCATGAATCTTCAACGTTCCCTCATCGTTTCGGCTTCTGCCGTCGCTTTATCCATCGGTGTCTTCGCGCAGGATTCCTCTAAGCCGGCGCAGGACATTCCCGACGCGCCGCAAGCTACCGCGGCAGCGCTTATACATCCCAATGGCCCCATGATCGTGATGGATACTTCAATGGGCCGCATCACCTGCCAGTTCTTTCAGAAACAGGCTCCCGTTGCCGTCGCCAACTTCATCGGCCTCGCCACCGGCACCAAGGACTGGACCGATCCCGCCAGCAAAAAGGCCCAGCATCACAAGCCCTACTACGACGGGACCACCTTTCATCGCGTCATTCCCGAATTCATGATCCAGGGCGGCGATCCGACGGGGACCGGCATGGGCGACCCCGGCTACACCTTCAACGATGAGTTCGATTCTGATCTGAATTTTGATGTGGCTGGCCGTCTTGCCATGGCCAACTCCGGACCCAACACCAACGGCAGCCAATTTTTCATTACCGAGGTTGCCTACCCCGCGCTCGATCAGCACTACACCATCTTTGGCCAGTGCGACGATCCCAGCGTGGAAGTCGTTAAGACCATCGCCCGCGTGCAGCGAAACGCAGACGACAAGCCGCTCACGCCCGTCACGCTCAACAAGGTCACCGTCGTTCCCGAAGGCGAAGCGCTTCCACCGCCGCCTGCCGGTGAACTGCAACCCGCAGCACCTCCGCCAGCGGCCGCCCCACAAAACTGATCCGCACGACACCACTCCTCCGGGTCCCCTTTTTCGACCTGGAGCAATCGGCAACCAACACACATTCAGGAGTTGATATGACCCTAATACCAGGAACCTACGCTGTCTTCGCCACGAACCAGGGCAAAATCAAGATCCGCCTCTTCGAATCGGATGCTCCAATAACCGTGAAGAATTTCATCGAGCTTGCCGAAGGCAAGAGAGAGTGGACTCACCCCACCACGCATACCAAATCGAATGCGAAGCTCTACGACGGCACCATCTTCCACCGCGTCATTCCCGACTTCATGATTCAGGGCGGCGATCCCGCGGGCACGGGCATGGGTGATCCCGGTTACCGCTTCCAGGACGAAACCAGAAACTCGCCCCATCGCTTTGACAAACCCGGCAAGCTCGCCATGGCCAATGCAGGACCGAACACCAACGGGAGCCAGTTCTTCATCAGCGTCGCGCCTACGCCGTGGCTGACAGGAAAGCACACGATTTTTGGCGAAGTAATCGAGGGCCAGGATATTGCCGACAAGATCTCCCGCGTGGCCCGCGGCGCACAGGATAAGCCAAAGACGCCCGTCGTCCTCGAATCCGTCACCATCGAGCGAGTTGCCTGACGTGTGCCCGTCATCGTGGTGATGCGGCTGTCTGAGTGCCCAGGTCTTGATTCTGAGACCTGGGTGTTTCGCTTCAGCGCCCTGTACTGAAGAGCGGGTGGCCTCCGGGCCCGCGAAACTCCTCCCCGCTGAAAGTCGGGCTTTCCGGTCCGGAATCGGGTGCCTCGGGTCTCCCGAGGTTGGAGACCTGGGAAGTCCGTCACCCTGATCTCCCCAACACCTCGTTCTGTGCGACAATCAACCCATCGGACGTGCTCGCCACTGCGAGGTCTTCATGCGCTTTCCGAACCGGCTCACTCAGCGCCGTCTCCCCGCGGTCCTGTGTTCTCTGGTCCTGCATGGCGCCGTCTTCGCACTCATCCTGTGGTCTCCCCGGACTCCCAAAGTCGCCGAGCCGGTGTTCTCCCTGAACGCCGTCCGGATCCAGACAGCGGGTGGCTCCCATGCAATCAGGTTGGTGTTGCCGCTGGCTCGAGACGCGGCGCACACCCGCAATCCAGACCACTACGCCGAGGCGACCAGAAAAACTCTCCTTCCGGTTCCGCCAACGCATCACAAGGCCGGCGGCGGATCGCCGAAGATGCCGCACGCCGGCGACGGCTCCGGCCTCGCCAAGAACGGCCTCGGCAGCGCCGACGAAGATCGCGATCCCGCTTTCCCCATCTTCTCGCCGCGCCCGCCCGTCACCGATCGTTCTCTTCTTCCACATTCCGAACAAAAGGTAGTCGTCGAGGTCACCGTCGACTCGCTGGGCGCTGTGGTCAGCGAGACACTGGCCAAAGGAGTCGGCAACAAGCTCGATCAGATGGTCCTCGACATCGTGAAAACCTGGAAATTCCAGCCTGCCATGATCAATGGCAAACCCGTGGCCAGCCAGGCCGAGATCATCTTCCCCTTCAATCAGAACTATCCGATCGCTCCCTCATAAAGGCATCTCTTCAAGCGAAGACTTCCCCTGTTTTGAAAGGGACGGACGGACTGCCTCCGCGTCTGACCGATCAGATCGATCGGCCGGCAGCCCCCGGGTTGGTCCGGTGCAGGTCCCTCGCCAATGCCATCTTTCACCGGGCATGAGAATGATCTGCTTCCGTCAGCACAACCTCTCCCGTTTCGAGCAGAGATTTCAGGTTCGAAAGTATCTTCGGCCAGCCTCCTGAAACAGCTTGAATGAACTTCGATTCCGCCTGCTCAATTGTGTGCGAAATGCTGAGCCGCACTGCCTCTCCATAAGGCTCGATCTCGATCGTACAGTAGGCAAAACCCTCCGCTTTCAGTTCCGGCTTGAACTCATTTCGCCACTTGAGCCTGATCCGCTTCGGCCGCTCCACTTCGAGAACCTCTCCCGTGTCGGCCACCCTTCCATCAGGAAACAGCAGGCGCCACTCTGCTCCGGTCTTCCATTCCGTTTCAATGCACATCCCCAGCCAGTATTCCTTCATTTGGTTGGGATCGGTTAGTGCCGACCATAGCTTCTCCGCTGTCGTGCGAATGAAGGTCACATAGACAAAGCTGCTCTCAGTGGCTTGGCTCACGATTCTCCCTCCAGTTTCTTCTTCAATCTTGAAAGCGCCTGCAGCCGCGGATGCTCGAACTTGCTGATCCAGCGCTCGGCAATTTCGTTAATCGGGACGGAATTGATGAAATGAAGTCTTTCTCGCCCTTCGCGTTTCCAGGAAACAAGATTGCCTTTCCTGAGAATCCGCAGATGTTTCGCAACCGCTTGCCGCGTCATGTCCATTCCAGCGCAGAGTTCGCCCAGCGTCTGGCCGTTCTTTTGGCGCAACCGGTCGAGAAGTTTGCGGCGGCTCGCGTCCGCTAGTGCTTTGAAAACTGCATCATCGTTCATCTCATAATAGGGAACCATCTGGTTCCATATCTCCACAATAGGAAACCTTTTGGTTCCCTGTCAAGCGATTTTTTGACTTGTATCGTGCGGTGACAAGCGGCACGTATCGAGTGACCAGCGGATTTCTCCTTGTTTCTCAGCGTAGTATCCTGATTCCGCTGTCCAGCCAATCATCGAAAAGTTCTGCATCGCCGACCCTGTTTGCAACGGAGAACCCATGAGCACACTGCCCGCGAAGTGCATGCGCCCCGCCGCAATTGCCTTCCTGTTTTGTCTTGCGCTGTCACCCGCCTGTCTGTTCTCTGCCGATCCGCCGGCGCTCCATCGCGGCTACTACAGCACACCCGCCATTCACGGCGACACCATCGTCTTCACCTCCGAGGGCGATCTCTGGACCGTCGATGTGCACGGCGGAGTTGCGCGACGCCTCACTTCCGATCCCGGCCGCGAGACTCAGGCCTCCATTTCTCCCGATGGCAAGACGGTCGCCTTCTCCGCGAACTACGAGGGTCCGACCGAGGTCTACACCATGCCCATCGAAGGCGGCCTGCCCCAGCGCCGCACCTGGGATGGCGATGCCCGTCCCGCCGGCTGGGCGCCCGACGGCCGTCTCATGATCTCCACCTATCGCTATTCCACGCTGCCGGAGTCGCAACTCGTCCTCATCGACTCCCATGGCGCTCGCGAAATCATTCCGCTCTCTCAAGCGGCGCAGGCCAGCTACACGCCCGATATGCATTCGCTGTTCTTTACGCGCTGGCCGCGCCAATGGAGCGAGACCAAGCGCTACCAAGGCGGATTCGCTGAAAACATCTGGCGCTATGACAGTCCCAACGAGTCCGTCCCGCTCACTTCCGACTTCGCTGGAACCTCCCACAACCCCATGTTCTGGAACGGCCGTGTCTATTTTCTTTCCGATCGCGATGGCGTGATGAATGTCTACTCGATGGACGCGCAAGGCCACGACGTCAAGCAGGAGAGCCATCAGCGCATCTTCAATGTCGAAGCGGCCTCGCTCGACAATGGCCGCATCGTCTATGCCTCAGGCTCCGACCTCTGGCTGCTCGACCTCGCCGCGGGTAACGAAGCTGTCATACCGGTCACGCTCGCCTCCGACTTCGACCAGATGCGCGAGCACTGGGTCAAAAAACCCCTCGAATACCTGACAGCGATGCATCTCTCGCCTGACGGTTCCCGCGCCGTCTTCACGGCCCGTGGCGAAATCTTCACCATGCCCGCAAAACCTGGCCGCATCATTCGCGTGGCAGGCGATTCTTCGGTGCGCTTCCGCGAAGCGCGTTTCATGCCCGACGGCAAGAGCATCGTTGCGCTCTCCACTTCCTCAGGCGAAACCGAGTTCTGGACCTTCCCGGCGAACGGCGAGGGCCAGCCTGCGCAATTGACCAATGATGCCCACGTGCTCCGCTGGGAAGGTGTTCCCTCGCCCGATGGCCAGTGGCTTGCTCATCGCGACAAGGACCAGCAACTCTGGCTTTACAACTTCAAGACCAAGCAGAACAAACGCATCGCCACCTCAATGAATGGCGATTTCAATGACCTCTCCTGGTCGCTCGATAGCCGCTGGCTCGCCTATGTCGAGACTGCATCCGACCTCTTCGATCAAATCAAGGTCCTCAATGTCGACTCGGGCGCCATCCAGCCCGTCACCTCCGATCGCTACAACAGCGATAAGCCCGTGTGGAGTTCCGACGGCAAGTGGCTCTACTTCATCTCGGACCGCATGCTCAAAACCACCATCGAGTCGCCGTGGGGGCCGCGCGAGCCGGAACCCCACTTCGACCACGCCGTCAAGATCTACCAGGTTGCCCTCGTTCCTGGCCTGCGTTCGCCTTTCCTGCCGCCCGACGAGTTGCATCCCGATTCCAAGCCAGACGAGCAGAAGTCCGTCGACGACAAATCGAAAGAGACGAAGCCGTCAGCCGACGACAAGAAGGCCGCCGAAAAATCCGCCTCTGACAACAAGGAGAGCAAAGACGAAAAGAAGGATGAGAAAAAGCCCGTCGAAGTCAAAATCGATTTCACTGATCTCGCTTCGCGCCTCGAAGAAGTCCCAGCGCCTCCCGGCAACTACGACGCCTTGCAGGCAACCGAAAAGCGTCTCTGCTGGCTCAGCTCCGCTGACGACAGTTCCGAACACCGGGCCCTGCAATGCCTCGACATTGCCAACAAGGGCGACGAACTCGACACCGTCATGTCCGATGTGAAAGGCTACGAGATCTCTCTCGACCGCAAGAAGCTGTTGGTCCGTAAAAATGACGACTTCTACATATTCGATTCCGATGTGAAGGGCTCCGGCCTCTCCGATCCCAAGGCCCTCGCCAAGTCCGGCATCAACCTTTCCCACTGGACCATCACTACGACTCCTCGCGATGAGTTCCGCGGCATCTTCCTTGACGCCTGGCGCCTCGAACGCGACTACTTCTACGACCGAAATATGCAGGGCGTCAACTGGGTGGCCATGCGCGATCGCTACCTGCCTCTCGTCGACCGTGTCGCCGATCGCGACGAGCTGAACGAGGTCATCGCCCAGATGGTCGCCGAGCTCTCCGCCCTGCACACCTTCGTTGGCGGCGGCGATGAGCGAAAGTCCGCCGACGAGATTGACCTCGGCTCATTCGGCGCTCGTCTGCATCGCGACGAAAAATCGGGCGGCTACGTAGTCGAGCACATCTACGCCCATGATCCCGATTTGCCCGATCTTGCGCCTCCGTTCGCCCGTCCCGCGTCCCTCGTCCAGGAAGGTGAGACCATTCTCAGCGTCGATGGCCAGGATCTCCTCAGCGTGCCCGATGAGCGCGAACTCCTGCGCGGCAAGGCCGGAACCCAGGTTCTCCTCCGTGTCAAGTCCGCCAAAGGCGATACGCGCGATATCCTCGTCACGCCGATCTCGGCCGAAGACGACTCCAAAATGCGCTACCGCGAATGGGAATATACCCGTCGCCTTCTGGTGGATCGCGCCTCCGACAAACACATCGGCTACGTCCACCTCGAGGCCATGGGACCAAACGATATCAATCAATGGGCCCGTGAATACTACCCGGTCTTCGATCGCGACGGCCTCATCATCGACATGCGCCACAACCATGGCGGCAACATCGATTCCTGGCTCCTCAGCAAGCTCCTTCGCCAGTCATGGTTCTACTGGCAGCCTCGCGTCGGCAATCCTCTGTGGAACATGCAGTACGCGTTCCGCGGCCACATTGTCGTGCTCTGCGACCAGGAAACAGCGTCCGACGGCGAAGCCTTTAGCGAAGGATTCAAGCGCCTCAAGCTTGGCAAAGTCATCGGCACCCGAACATGGGGCGGCGAAATCTGGCTCAGCGGCAGCAATGTGCAGGCCGATAATGGCGTCGCCACAGCTGCCGAAACGGGGGTTTACGGTCCCGAAGGCAAATGGCTCATCGAAGGCCATGGCGTCGACCCTGACATCGTCGTCGACAACTTGCCCCACGCCACCTTTGCAGGAACCGACGCGCAGTTACAGTCCGCCATCGATCTCCTCAAGCAGGAAATCCAGGCCGAACCGCGTCCGGTCCCGCAGCACCCGCAGTATCCTGACAAGTCCTTCAAGTATCCGCAGTAACTCCGGCCGCCAGCCGCATCATAGCTTCAACCCTGCGCCGGATCTCCCCACATCCGGCGCTTCACCCGAACCGACATGGACAACGCCGTCGACTCCAAGCCGAAAGCCGCACTCAGCGATTACCTCGCCGCCGAGCGCACTCTTCTCGCCTGGCTCCGCACGGGCCTGGCTCTGATGGGCTTCGGATTCGTCGTCGCCCGCTTCGGCCTTTTCTTGCAGCAACTCCAAATCGTGCGCGGCGCCCCGCCTGCGAAGGTCTATGGCTGGTCCCTCTGGTTCGGAACCGCGCTCATTGCCGTCGGCGTCTTTCTCAATGCGCTCTCCGGCTATCGCCATCTTCAGCTCGTGCGCCGTCTCGATCGCGGCGACACCTCGTATTCCCATCCCACCACCCAGGTTGTCTCCGTCGCTTTTTTCCTCGCGCTTGTCGGAGCGGCGATGGCTTTCTATTTGATTTTCATCAAAGGCTGATCGCTTCGGCCCCTTCCATGCATCCTGAAGGAGACTTCTATGACTGCCTCCGCCAATGGCCTCGTCACCATTCCGTCCTCGCACTCCGTCGATGAGATCGTCGCCCGCCTCAAGTCGATCCTTGCCGCGAAAGGCGTCACGCTGTTCGCCCTCGTCGACCACAGCGGAGAGGGCGAGAAAGCCGGCATGCACATGCCCAATACCAAGCTGCTCATCTTCGGCAATCCGCGTGCCGGCACGCCGCTCATGCTCGCCTCGCCGGGCATCGCCATCGATCTTCCTCTCAAGATCCTCGTTGCCGAAGACGCCAACGGCAGAACCTCGATCACCTATAACGCTCCCGGCTATCTTGCATCGCGCTACAACCTGCCCGCCGACCTCCTGCCCAACATCGCCACCATTGAAACCCTCGCCGCGAAGGCGGCCGAATAATCGCCACACATCCGCCCTCTGAGCCCGCGTGCCTGAGCAGAGCGGGCTTCGAACACTGTGCGACAACATTTCAACCGTGCTTGATGCGAGGCCAGACATTCGGCCAACATCGCTTCCTGCGCCCTCGGCCGCCCATCGAAAATCATTGACGATTCTCACGCGCTGGCATACGCTTCCTCATCGCTTCATGCGACATCCTCAATCCCCTGCGCTCCAACATGAGGACACGCCATGGCCAAGAATATTGCCTTCTTTGCAGACGGAACCTGGGATGAGCCGGCCAACCACTCCAACGTCTCCCGGCTCTACTCCGCGGTTGCTCAAACTCCCAATCTTCAACTCGCCACCTACGACACCGGTGTCGGCACCGGCGGCGAAATTCTCAATCAAGTTCTTGGCGGAGCTTTCGGCCTCGGCCTTTTCCAAAAAATCAAGCAGGGATACTCGACCATCGCCTCGCAATACGCTCCCGGCGATCGCATCTTCGTCTTTGGATTCAGCCGCGGGGCCTATACCGCGCGCAGCCTCGCCGGGATGATCGCCGTCTGCGGCCTGCCCACCAGGAATCAGAACGACCCCAAGTGTCTCGACATGGCCTTCGAGGCTTATCGCAACGTCGCTCAGCGTCAGATGCTCCTCGAGACCCTCAACGAAGACTACGCAATGGACCATGCCAAAATCCAGCTGCTCGGCGTGTGGGATACCGTCGGCTCGCTCGGCATTCCTGCCATCTTCGGCGGCATTGACGTCATCCAATACGGCTTCCTCGACACTTCTCTCCATCCTGATGTGCTCAATGCGCTCCAACTGCTCGCCATCGATGAACAGCGAATGCAGTTCCCGCCTGCCCTCTGGACCTCAACGCCCGCGCCGGGACAGACCATGACCCAGGTCTGGTTTTCAGGAGTACACTGCGACGTCGGCGGCGGCTACCCCTGCGATGACGGGGGCTTCTGTCTCTCCAACCTCACGCTGCATTGGATGGCGCACGCTGCCCGCGATTGCGGCCTCGAATTTCAGCCAGGCGCATTCCCCAACCCGCCGCAACTCGGCGATTCGCTCGCCAGCCTGCACGATTCGCTTACCGGCTTGTACCGCCTCACCCCACACGCGCGCAACGTCGTCGCAAGCTCTTCTATATCGATCTCTGTCCAGCAGCGCTGCGGAACTGCCACAGCGCGATACGCTCCCTCGAATCTGCACGTGACATCGGGCCAGCTTGCATCGTCGTACGCCATCGTTCCGTTGCCCGCGGCCGACCTCGTCGCCGCTGACTGACTCCGAAATCGCCGCCAGTGTAGAGTGGCTTCATGCTGAAGAACCGCTCCGTTCCTCCCTGCCATGTGATTCCCGTTCTCTACTATCCCGACCCGGGCGTCGCCGTTGAATGGCTTTGCAAGGCCTTCGGTTTCCGCGTGCGGATGCGCATCGCCAATCACCGCATCCAGATGAAGGCCGGGGAAGGCTGTTTCGTAGTAGCTGAATGCAAGCAGCCGCTGCCCGGCCATACCGTAATGGCAAGCGTGCAGTCTGTAATGGTGCGTGTGGAAGATGCAGCCGCGCACTGCGAGCACGCGCGGAAGAATGGCGCGACGATCCTGGCCGAGCCAGAGGACCACTTCTACGGCGAGCGCCAATACAATGCCGTAGACTTTGCGGGCCATCGCTGGACCTTCACCCAGTCGCTCTCTGACAAGGCGCCGGAGGACTGGGGCGGGACATCGGTGGAGTTGTGACAACACCTAGTGCGGCTTGAAGGTCTTTCCTGTTTCGATGAGGGTCTTGAGCCGCGAGAGGATGCGCGGCCAGCCGTCGGCGCAGTAGTTATAGTTGCTATCCTCCGGCGCCCACTGGTCGTGCGTAACTACGACCTTCGTCGCCTCTGTTTCAGGCGTCAGTTCGATTGTGGCGCGGGAGTGCTTGTCCCCCTGGCCCATCGTGAAGGTGTATTGAAGAAGCTTTGGAGGATCGGAGCGAAGCACTCGTCCATAGACGGCGGGAGCGACCTTGCCGTCCTTGCCGGGCGCCATCCACGCGATCTCGCCGCCGGTACGCAGATCGGCTTTGAGCTCAGCTCCCATGAAGAGGACCCGGTTCGACTCCACGGAAGTGAAGCCCTCCCAAACTTTCTCGGGTGTGGCGGCAATGTAGAAAGTGAAGACGAGTGGCAGGCGTTCGGCCATTGCTCCCCCTGTGCGATTCGCAACCAGCTTACCCCGTTGGATGCAGAAGCGAGTCAAGCTAAGGAGAATCGCAGGAGAATTGTGCACGCTTATCAACGGGAATACGCATGCCAAGATCACGGCCGAGCCAAGATCCTGCGAGGGTTCCAGTGCTCTCGCGTACTGCCCTCCAGGTTCGCTCTTCAACGTGCAGAATAGCTGCCCAGCTCGGAGGTGAGGTGTCAAAGGCAGTCCCGATGGTCCCATTCCGCTGGCGCGAAGACCAACTCAACAGGCCAAATCTGCAACCAATAGATAAAGCAGAGTTGTCATACTCACTGAATCGAGGGCCTTTGTACGTATCAGATCGGGCAGGAAGTTACGGTAATTTCCGACAAGGGCATTGCTTACGACGGCTACATCATGGCCTCGGCCACCAGCGACGACGGAGAGAAGGCTTACAAGATTGTCATTGAAGGCGCTGGCTTGACGCAGCTTGGACAATGGCACAAATCCTGCGACGTCTTCATGGTGGACTCGCCGGACGCAGTATCGCAACCCGCGCCCATTTCCATCCGCAGAGTCGGCTAGCGCTAATCCAGCCCATGCACACCGTTACCGTTCCGGGTCCCCTGTAGAGAAGGGTACCGGCGGGTGCAGGACTGCGACATTCCTCTCGAAAATCTTGTTGCAACTGCGGTACGCTGAGGCAACAAACTTCAACGGAGGAGGGGCTTTGCATGTTCAACGTGGGACAGGAAGTTACCGTCATCTCCGACAAAGGTGTCGGTTACACCGGCTACATCCTCGCTTGCGCCACCGGCGATGACGGTCAGAAAGCCTACAAGATCGCGATGGATGGCGCCGGCATGGGACAGCTCGGCCAGTGGCACAAGTCGACGGACGTCTTCGTCATCGACGCGCAAGAGACTTCGGCGCAGAGCGAAGAAACCATCTCGATCGATGATCTGCGGCGGCGTTAGCCCCGCATCGTCGCCGGTTCCCTGCTCGGATGCGCCGTTTCCGGGGTCGCGGGCTCCGCGATATACACTTTTGCCAAGCCTATGCGATCCCCTGCCCTGGTTCTTGCCCTCCTGATTGCGGTTCCCGCGCTCATGTGCGCACAAGATACGAAACAGACCACCCCTGCCTCCCCCGCCATGACAAAGAAACTTACCCCTGAAGAAGTGCAGCGATCAGCCATCGTGATCGACACGCACGCCGACACCCCGCAGCGATTCGTAGACGATGGATTTGACCTCAGCGATCCGCTGGGCGATGGCAATTTCAATCTGGAATCGGCGCGCAAAGGAAACCTTGGCGCGGAGTTCTTTTCGATCTGGGTCGACCCGGTGCCGAATGAGGGACACTTCGCCCGGCGCACGCTGATCCTGATTGATTCGGTGAAGCAGCAGGTTGCGAAGCATCCCGATCAGATGATGCAGGCCACCTCGCCGGCCGATATCGAAAAGGCTCACCGCGAGCACAAGCTGGCGGCCTTGATGGGCATTGAGGGCGGGCACTCGATCGAGGATTCGCTGGCGTTGCTGCGCGACTATTATGACCTCGGCGTGCGTTACATGACGCTCACCTGGTCAAACTCGAATGGGTGGGCCGACAGCTCCGGTGACATCGACGATCCGAAGGTGCCCCATACCAAAGAGGGCCTGAGCGAGTTCGGCAAGGATGTGGTGTACGAGATGAACCGCCTGGGCATGATGGTGGACATCTCGCACGTCTCGGACCGCACCTTCTATCGCACCTTGATCATTACGAGGGCCCCGGTCATTGCGTCGCACTCGGGAGCGCGTGCGCTGTGCGATGCCCCGCGCAATATGACCGACGACATGCTGCGCGCGGTGGCCAATAACGGCGGCGTGGTGCAGGCAAACTTTTACTCCGCGTTCGTATCGCAGGCATATCGCGATGCTCAGAAGGCGCAAAAGCCTGAAGTCGACAAGGCTGTGGAAGAGCTGAAGGACAAGTACAAGGCCGAAGGCAAGGAGGCTCCGGCGGCCGAGATCGACAAGCTGCAACGGCAATATGCGGACAATATTCCCCGGCCGCCACTGAAAGACCTCATCGACCAGATCGATCACATCGCCAAGGTGGCGGGCATCGACCATGTAGGGCTAGGCTCTGACTTCGATGGAGTGAGCGGGCAATTGCCCCTGGGTATCGATTCCCCCGCCGACCTGCCAAAGATCACGGCAGCCCTGATGGAGCGGGGCTATACCGCCGAGGATTGCCGGAAGATCCTTGGCGGAAACCTCCTGCGCGTATTCCGCCAGGTAGAAGCCGTGTCGAAGGAACTCCAGGCAGAATCGCGACCCCGGATCACTGAAAAACAGCCGTTTCAGAAGCAGTGATGAACGCTCACTTATCAGGGACCAGAGGCGCGTCTCGGGTTTGCTGGTCATGATTCCGTAGCGATCGGTCACGTCCAGAAGCCCCCGAGCCAAGTCGTCGCCTATACTTGGCTGTACCTCGATTCCCCTTTCGGAGACTCCTACATGGTTCTAGTCACGAAATGCCTTGCGGTAGCTGTGTTTGCCGCGGCCCTGTTTGCGTTGCCTTTTACTGCGAGAGCCACAGACGAAAAGACGAAGCCTGCCTCAGCCGACAAGACGGACAAAACTCAGGAATCGACGCCGGCTGCCGACTCGACCACCGACGGATCGGTCCAGGTGGGCGGCCAGGCCATCGCTTATACCGCGGTCGCGGGAACCATCACGGTCGGTGGAACGGATGAACAGGATGCGCAACTCGGACTGGATGGAAAGCCGCTGCCCGGGAGCCAGCTTGCGCTCACCGAGCCAAAAGAGCCGCAGGATGCGCCGCCGGTTGCGCGTATGTTTTACGTTGCGTACTTCAAGAAGGACGCGAAGGCCGAGAGCAGGCCGGTAACGTTTTTCTACAACGGCGGTCCGGGCAGTTCTACAGTGTGGCTGCACATGGGATCGCTGGGACCAAGGCACGTAGTGACCGATACGGATCAGCACCTGCCGGCCGCTCCCTACAAACTGATCGACAATCCCAACTCGCTGCTCGACGTCAGCGATCTGGTGTTTGTGGATGCGCCGGGCACCGGCTTCGGCCGGCTCGTCGGCAAGGACGCCGATAAGGCGTTCTGGGGCGTGGACCAGGACGGCGGCGCGTTCACTCGATTCATCGCCCGCTTCATTACCAAATACAACCGCTGGAACTCGCCGAAATTTGTCTTCGGAGAAAGCTATGGAACCACGCGATCCGCTGTGCTCGCCAAGATGCTGGCCGAAGACAAGTCAATCGATCTGAATGGAGTGATCCTGCTTTCCCAGATCTTCAATTTCAGCGTAGATATCGACGGAGCGAACGGCAATCCCGGAATCGACCTGCCTTACGTTCTGGCATTGCCGACGTATGCGGCCACGGCCTGGTACCACAAGAAGCTGCCCCAGCAGCCGGCCGACCTGGACTCGTTCTTGAAGGAAGTCGAGGATTACGCGCTCAATCAATATCAGCATGCACTCGCGCAGGGTACAGACTTGAACGACCAGGACAAGCAGGCGGTTGCGGAAAAACTGCACGACTACACCGGCCTGCCTGTCGCCTATCTGTTAAAGGCCAACCTCCGAGTGAACGGCGGAGAATTCGAAAAGACATTTGCCGACAGCGAGGACCTGACCACCGGCCGCTACGATACGCGCTTCACCGGCCCGACCATCGATCCTTTGAGTGAAGGCGCGGATTACGATCCGCAGAGCGCAGCGATCTCTTCCGCGTATGTCTCCTTGCTCAATGGATACGTCCGCAACGTGCTGAAGTATGGCGAAGGACAGACGTACCTGCCCGAGGTGAACGTGTTCGGGGGAGGCCATATGTGGGATTTCAAGCACAACGGCAACCCGGTGGGATTGAATGTATCCAGCGACCTTGCCGATGCGATGAAGGAGAACCCGCGGCTGAAAGTGATGCTGAATGGCGGCTACTATGATCTGGCAACACCGTTCTTCGGGGCGATGTATGAGGAAAAGCATCTGCCCATCCCGAAGTCACTCGCCAAGAATATCGAGTATGACTGGTACCCCTCGGGACACATGGTGTATGTGCGCGACGAATGCGTGAAGCAGTTGCACGATCGGGTCGCGGCGTTCATCAAGGAGGCGTCGGAGGCCCAATAGTCAGAAGCCGATCCTGCTTTCACACCGCTACGGGCTTCATCTGTTTTGCGAGAACGAGTGCCGCGCGTCCTTGGGGATAATAGTTTTCCTTGCGGGCGCGCCGCACATATCCGTGGTACTCGTAGAGACGAATCGCAGATGCGTTGAATTCATCCACGTGAAGCCAGATCTCGTGCGCTCCGCCAGCCAGAGCTGAATTCTCGCTGCATCCGAGAAGCTCACTGGCCACTCCATGCTTGCGAAACTCCGGCAGGACCTCGATGGTTTGCAAATAGGCGAGCGCGCCTTCGGCCTCGATGGACCACTCGATAACCGAGAATCCGACAATTCGCTCGCCCACATCGGCCAGCCACGTGGCGCTGTGCGCGGAATGGATGATGGCACGCAGATAGCGGCGGCTGAAACGGAACGGCGGCTCGAAACAGACCTCCTCGATCGCGTAGAGCGCCGGAAAATCTTCAGGAGAATAGAGCCGGTAACGCACACATTTAATCTACGCGGGTAGAAGATGGAAGAGCCATCCTCATCGTAGAGAATGGCTCCTAATCTTCGAATCGTGCATCCTACACTTTGGCTTCGAGATCGCGAATCACGGCAAAGAAGCGCTCATCGAGACGCCGGTTATGCGCGATGGCTTCCTTGATCGTGATATCGGTGATTTCAGTGCCGTGCAGAACCGCGATGCGGCCCCATTTTTTCTCGTGCACCATGTCGATCGCGTGGAGGCCGTATCGCTGGCCCAGGAGCCGGTCGTAGGCGGTCGGCACCCCGCCGCGCTGTGTATGCCCCAGGTTGACTGAGCGCGTCTCGAATCCGGTCTTCTTTTCGATGAGATCCGAGAGAGCTTCGCCGATTCCCGACAGGCGTGCATGCCCGAATGAATCAACCTCGGTAGAACCGGTGACCTGGCCTACCTCGGGCAGATGGCAACCCTCGGCGACGACCACCACGCCATAGTGCTTGCCGTGGTCGTAGTTGTATTTCAGGAGGGCGCAGACGTGATCGATGTCAATTTCCTTTTCCGGAACCAGAATGACGTGGGCGCCTCCGGCGATGCCGGATGCATAGGCAATCCAGCCGGCGTCGCGGCCCATGACTTCCACCACGATGACACGGTTGTGCGAATCAGCCGTGGTGTGGATGCGATCGATGGCTTCCGTTGCGATCGACACCGCCGTGTCATAGCCGAAGGTCGCATCTGTTCCATTGATATCGTTATCGATGGTCTTCGGAACACCCACGCTCGGCACCCCGTTTTCGCTGAGGAAGAGCGTGACCGACTGGGTATCGTCCCCGCCGAGCGCAATGAGGGCGTCAATCTTGTTGACCTTTAGCACCTCCTGTACCTTGTCAATGCCGCCAGGAATTTTTTTGACGTTGGTGCGCGAGGAATGAAGAATGGTCCCACCCTTCAGCTGGATCCCGTCGGTGCTTTCCAGGGTGAGCGGAATCCATTTGTTATCGAGGACTCCGCGCCAGCCGTTGAGAAAACCGATGAATTCGTCGCCATATGTCTGGATGCCTTTCTTCACCGCGGCATAGATGACTGCGTTCAGGCCGGGGCAATCGCCGCCGCCGGTCAGTAGAGCAACTCGCATCGCATGGTCTCCTGGTCGAATCACAGTCGCCGGGCAAGCTGAACTTGCTTCCCCAGGCCTATATACGCCTGTTCAAACGCCGTGTTTCGACGCTTTAAACAGTTTACTCCGCTGTTGTAAAGAGGAATCGTGACAGCCCTCACGTCTACGCTGCGATACACCTAGGGCATTTCTGGTGATGAGTCCAGAGGGCCGGGGTGATTCAATAAGGTATGCCCGGAACGGGAGCACTCTTACTCTTGGTGTTTGCCAGCCTGGTTGTCGTTCTGTTGCTGGTTCTCCTGCAATTGACACGTCTCGGCTTTCTGATTCGGAGCACAATTCCGGACCGGCCGCGACGGCGCATGTTCATTGCCTCGGTGTCGTTCTTCATTACCTTTCTTGGCGTACGGCTGCTGGTGGAGTTGGTGATCCACAACCGGGGGCCGTTCCAATGGGTCACGGTCCGGGGACTGCACATCCATCACCTGGTCTGGGGCATCCTGATTCTGCTGCTGGTAGGCTACGGCTGGCTGCTCGACCTGGGCCGGTCGCACTCGCCGCTGTCCATTTTCTTCAGCCGCTTGATGGCCGTGAGTTACGGAGTGGGCGCCGCACTGACCCTGGATGAATTTGCTCTGTGGCTGAACCTGGAGCCCGACGCCTACTGGTCGCGCGCGGGACGGCTCAACATCGACGCCATCATCCTTTTCGGCAGCGTTCTGGCAATGGGAGCCTGGGGCGCACCGTTCTTCCGCGGACTTCACGGGATGTGGACGCGCCACGGATTGTTCCGAAAGGAGACGGAAGGGACACCAGCTCACCCTATTCGGCGCGTGCGCTTGCTTCGTCCGCGTAGAGTGCGTCGACCACCGACGCATATCGCGCCGTAATCACGCGGCGCTTGAGCTTCATCGAGGGGGTCAGTTCGCCCGAATCCTGCGTCCACTCATCGGCAACGACACGGAACCGCTTCACGGTTTCAAAATTGGCCAGGCCAACGTTGGCTTGGTGCACGATTTCGCTATAGGCGGCTACGACACGGCTGTCGGCTACAAGCTCCGCGCGAGACGAGATATCGATTCCCTGCCGCTTTGCCCAATCCTCAAGTGCGAGAAAGTTGGGCGAGATGAGCGCGGAGATGAATTTGTGCTTGTCGCCGACGAGCGCTGCCTGGCCAACCAGCAGATGCGTCTTGAGCTTGTTTTCGATCGGCTGAGGGGCTACGAGCTTGCCACCGGAGGTTTTGAGCAGTTCCTTCTTCCGGTCGGTGATGTAAAGGAAGCCATCATCATCCACATGGCCGATGTCGCCGGTTGAGAACCAGCCGTCCTGGTCAATGGCGTCGGCGGTGGCGACCGGTTTGCGCCAGTAGCCAATGAAGACAGACGGTCCGCGAACCAGAAGCTCGCCATCGGGTAAAAATTTCAATTCGACGTTAGCGATCGGCTTGCCGACCGAGCCCATACGCTGGCTCACAGGTGTGTTGAGCGCGATGACTGGCGAGGTTTCAGTCAGTCCGTAGCCCTCCCACGCCGCAATGCCGGCTGACGCGAACCACTTGGCTGTGTCCATGCCAAGTGGCGCCCCGCCGGAAACGAAGACGCGGACCCGGCCACCAAAGGCCTCGCGAACTTTGCCGTAGACGAGCTTGCGGGCGACCTTCCAACTGAGTGATGAAGGATTTTCGCCACGATATACCTCGCCCTCGTGGCGACCGCCGACCCTGAGGGCCCATCCGAGAATTCGTTTCTTAACGGCGGAAACCGAAGACTTCTGCTCGACCGCCTGACGGATCTTCTCGTAAACGCGGGGCACGCCGACAAAGACTGTGGGACGCAACTGGACCATGGACTGCGGCAGCTTGTCGAATTGCGAGCAATAACAGACCTGTGCGCCGCTCTTGTACATCACGTAGTCCAGAGCCCGTGCGGTAATGTGCGACAACGGAAGAAACGAAATGCAGGCGTCGGAGGAGTTGAAGGAGAAATCGCCCGCCGCAAAGTTTTGATTGACTGCGATATTGCCGTGCGTCAGCATCACGCCCTTCGGCTCGCCGGTGGTGCCGGAGGTGTAAATGAGCGTGGCCAGGTCGGCGGGTACTGCGGCCCTGGCAAGCGCATCGAATACCGGATCGCGCTCTGGGCCGCATCCCTCGGCTTCCTTCATCAACCCGGCGAATGCGACCGCCCCTTCGGGGGGCTCGGCGGAATCCATGATGATGACCCGCTCGAGAGGCGTCTGCGCTCGGACGGCATTCAGTTTGTCGAATTGCTGCCGAGTGGAAACGAGGGCAATACGGCAGCCGGCGTCCCGGATCAGGGCTGCAATCTGTTCACCGGTCAGTGTCGGATAAATGGGAACGTCCACTGCCCCGATGGCCAGGCAGGCAAAGTCGCTGACCGCCCACTCCCAGCGGTTTTCGCTGATAAGCCCAATGCGATCACCCTTCTGAGCTCCCCAAGCGAGGAGTGTCTGCCCCAGGACCCGGACGCGATGATAGATCTGATCGGACGAGAGCGGTTGCCACTCCCCGAATTCATCTTGCCAAAGCACGGCACGCGCGTTGGCCGAGGAAGCCACACGCAAAAATAAATCATTGATCGTGGAAAGCGAGTCGGGTGCGGTCATCTCGGATCGAACCAGAAGTACCTTTGAAATTAGGACTAGTGGAGAGTTTATCAGCGAAAAGCGGAATGCCTCATGTGACGTTGGTCAGCCGTCCCTCTTTGGATCTGCACATCCTTCTGCAAGTGCCCGTTTGAAGAGGGCCCACGTACCTCAGTAAGCACTTACACGAACGTGGAATGTATTGACCCACTTGAGGTTCGCACAAAAGTGGCATATATCGGGAGCGCGTTTATTGATATACCTTTCATGATTTCCTCGCCATCTGAAAGCGACCACGATGCAGAACGACGCGGCACACCTGATTCTCGACCGGCCTGACCAGGAGCATCTGCAGATTCTCTTTTTCCTGCAGCAAGTGTGCCTTGTGCTGGTGATTCAGGTAGCTGCGCTCTCCCTCTGTGTCCAGACGTTCAGTCAGGCGGTACGATATGTTCCATCTGTCTTCGGGCAGATGAGCCTGCCAATTGCTCTGGCGGTGCTCTTCTCCGCCTTAAGCTTCTTCCTCTCAGAGTCGCCGTCGCGACCGCACTGGCTTCTTTACCTCGGATCTGGACTCGCAATTTTGTCAGCATGTGTTGCGGGGTGGACGCTGGTACAGCCAGCCGTAAGAACAGACCTGCGCCCCGATGTTGTGCTTGACACCATGCGACACTCCGCCGCGCGACCCACGGCGGTCGCGTTTGTCCTTTTGGCAGGCGTAATGACCGTGATTCGGAAGAACAAGAGCGTCCTGAGCTACGTGACCGATGCGCTGACCTGCGCTCTTTGCCTGGTTGTGCTCACGCTGCTTTCCGATTCCTTGCTGGTTGGGTTGCATGTCTTCGGAGCATTCCATTCCGGGTTGGTTCCCACCCCGGTACTTGTTTGCCTGGTGCCGCTTACCGCGGTTGCGCTGCTGCGGCGCGTGGAGCATGGAGTGCTGTCGATCTTTTTGGGGAGAGGCATCGGCAGCCGGATCGCTCGAACGCTCGCCCCGATTTTGCTCGTCATGCCCTTCCTTCGCGAGGCCGTGCGCGCCCGGTTGATACTCGTCGAGGCAGCTTCTTTGCCCTATCAAACCGCAGCAATGGCTTCGATCGCGTGCATGATCTCCTTCGCGCTGCTCCTGTATCTTGCGGCGCGCATGAATCACATGGAACGTGAGATTCAATCGCTGAGCACTCGCGACGAGCTGACCGCCATATGCAATCTGAAAGGATTTCAGTTGCTGGCACGGCAGTCGATGCGGCTCGCACAACGAGCCAAGGTTCCGTTTTCCATCCTGTTCATCGATTTGGACAACCTGAAGCAGGTGAACGATCAACTCGGGCACAAAGCCGGGTCAGCATTCCTTGTCGAAATGGCGGAGCTGCTCTCGTCCACATTCCGCGAGACCGATGTGGTTGCCCGGATCGGCGGCGACGAATTCGCTGTGGCCGGGCAGTATACGAGAGATGAAATTTCGGAAATTGCGCACCTGCTCCAGGAAAATGCGATCCTCAAGAATTCAGAAGAGGGACGGACGTTTTCCTTGAGCTTCAGCACCGGATTTGCCACCTGTATAGAGAACTCGCGGCTTTCTCTCAACGAGTTGCTGAGCAGGGCCGATCGCGCGATGTACCAGGACAAGCGAAGCCGAAAATCTCAGGTGCTGCACGACCGGGCCGCAGCCGACTAGTCCAGGCGCGTCACCCTCTCGGCGTTAATCGCACAAACTTTGCGGATTCACGATCCCAGTTGGCTATGAGCCATCGGGCTCGGGTGCTGGCTGTCCTGGCCGCGTGCAACTCAACCAGTTCCCGAATCGAAGCATGCGCTGTATGGTCGAGGTCGTCCCACTTCTCCGCCGACAGAAAATCGTTGTGGTACAGCCGGCGATCAAGGAACGAACCGTCCTCGTCACAGACCCAGGCAAGTCCGCCGGTCATGCCGGCGCCAAAGTTGATGCCCGTCGATCCCAGGATGACAGCCAGTCCGCCGGTCATGTATTCGCATCCATGATCGCCAACTCCCTCGACAACGGCCAGTGCGCCTGAGTTGCGGACCCCGAAGCGCTCGCCGGCACGACCGGCTGCAAAGAGCGAGCCGCTGGTTGCTCCATAGAGCGCTACGTTACCGAGCAGCGTGTGCTTTTCGCTTTCCCGCGCTGCGCGACCCACTCCGCGAAGGATCAGTTCGCCACCGCAGAGCCCCTTGCCGACAAAATCGTTGGCCAGGCCTTCGAGTTGCAGCGTCATTCCGGATGTGGCGAACGCGCCAAAAGACTGGCCGGCAATGCCCTTGAGATCGAACGTCAGGTTCGAGCCCGCGGCCGTTGGATTTTCGGACTTGAACAGCGCGAGCTGCCCGGCAAGCCGCGCTCCCAGAGTACGGTCTTCATTCGTGACAAGCGACTCGAGGCGCAACGCATTGCCGGATTTGTAGGCAGCCATGGCGGGCTCGACCCAGGCATCGTCGATGGGAGCGTGTTCTTCAGGCCGATCGTTGCGACCGCCATCCCAGCGGATCGCGCCGCCGGTTTCTTCAGCGATACGGGTCGCGGCCAGCACGGGCTTCAGGTCAAGCCCGGCGTCGGAGCGGACTTGCTCGATCAAATCGGTCCGGCCGGTTGCAGCGGACAGCGAGGGCAGGCCCAATGTCGCGAGCAACTGGCGCACCTCGGCGGCGAGCTCTTCAAAAAAGCGGATGACGTGCTCGGGCTTTCCGCGAAACTTGGCGCGCAACTCCGGGCGCTGTGTGGCGATGCCGGTGGGACAAGTGTTCAGGTGACACTGGCGGGCCATATCGCAGCCAAGCGAGACGAGTACCGCGGTGCCAAAGGCGAATTCGTCGGCGCCGAGTAGCGCGGCCATCACGATGTCGCGGGCTGTGCGCAAGCCGCCGTCGGTGCGCAGGCGAACGCGCCCCCGCAGGCCATTGTGGATGAGAACCTGTTGCGCTTCGGCCAACCCAAGTTCCCAGGGATTGCCTGCGTACTTGATGCTCGAAAGCGGCGAAGCGCCGGTACCACCCGATTGACCGGCGATGACGATATAGTCGGCGTAGGCCTTGGCAACGCCCGCTGCGATGGTACCCACCCCGCACCCGGACACCAGCTTCACCCCCACCCTCGCGCGCGGGTTGACGCGCTTGAGGTCGTAGATCAGCTGGGCCAGGTCTTCGATGGAGTAGATGTCGTGGTGCGGCGGCGGCGAAATGAGCTGCATGCCGGGCTGTGCGTGGCGCAGGCGCGCGATCAGCTCGCTCACCTTGTGTCCCGGGAGCTGGCCGCCTTCTCCCGGCTTGGCGCCCTGCGCAATCTTGATCTCGAGTTCCTCCGCATGGATCAGATATTCCGCGGTGACGCCGAAGCGTGCGCTCGCGACCTGTTTGATCTTGTTGTTCCAGAGCGATGGCGCGCCGTCGATCTGGCCATAAACGGCAGGATCTTCGCCGCCTTCGCCGGTGTTGGAGCGAGAGCCCATCAGGTTCATGGCCTGCGTAATGGTCTGGTGCGCTTCGGGTGAGAGCGATCCGAAGGACATGGCGCTGGCGATGAACTTCCGGGTGATGTTGCCGGCGGGCTCGATCTTCTCGAGCGGCAATTCAGCGCCCGCCGGGCGGATTTCGAGCAGGTCGCGCAGATTGGACGGCTCGGCATCCGTCACCTGCGATGTGAAGCTCGCGAAGGGTGAGAGCGCAAGTGCCGCTCCCTGCTTGGTCGAGCCGACCACGGTTTGCAACGCGCGCACGGTCTGCGGTTGCCATGAGTGCGACTCGGCTTCGTCGGCCTTGCGGAAGCGGACGAATCCGTAGTCGGGCAGTTCGCGCACCTGCGTGGCAGATGCGACAACAGGCTCGCCGTCGGAGGACTCATCAGCTTTCTCGTCGCTGAGCCAGAGATGGCGCACATAGTGCTCGATCTCAGCAAAGCCGAGTCCCTCGATGGGCGCGGGAACGCCGGTAAAGCATTTTTGGACGACTTTGTCCGAGATGCCGATGGCATCGAACAGGTGCGCGGCGCAGTAGCTGTCAAGCACGCTGATGCCCATCTTCGACATGACCTTTGCGAGCCCGAGTTCGAGAGCATGCAACAGGTTCTCTTCGCCTTTTTCAGAGTCGAGTTGGCGAGCCGTTTCGAGGGCGAGCCACGGACATACCGCGCCGGCGCCCACACCGAGCAGCACCGCGGCATGATGAATCTCGCGGCAATCACCGGCATCGGCGGCAACGCCGACCTCGGCGCGCACGCCCGCTCGAGTCAGAGCCATGTGCACGGCCCCGGCAGCCAGCGCCATAGGAATCGGAATCGACTCGGGGCTCGCCTCGCGGTCGGTGAGGATGAGCAGAGATGCGCCGGTACCCACCAGGTCGACGGCGCGCTGCGCCAGAATGTCGACGGCCACTTCGAGGCTCGTGTCGGGCGAATAAAGACAATTCAGGATGGCATGCGGCATCTTCCCCGCCTGCCCATGATGCGCATTGCGAAGAGCGTGCATCTGCCCGAGGCTCAGAAACGGCGAATGCAGCGACAGGCCGGGCAAGGGCTCGCGCATTTCGAATAGATGCGCCCACGGACCAAGACGCGTGTGCATTTGCAGCACCACGGCTTCGCGCAGCGGATCGATGGGTGGATTGGTGACCTGCGCGAATCGTTGCCGGAAGAATGCGTACAGCGGGCGCGGCGCTCGCGCCAGTGGAGCGATCGCCGTATCGTCGCCCATCGACCAGACTGCGTCTTTGCCTTCCATCGCCATGGGCTGAAGGATCATGCGCACGTCTTCGCGCGTGTAGCCAAAGCGGCGCTGGAGCCGGTTGAGCTCAACGGGATCGAGCAGCGACAGCGCTTCGGGCGAATCGTTCAGCGGCTTGTCCAGCTGAAGCAGGTCCTGATAGTGACGCTTGGAATCGTAGATTCGCAGGATCTCGTCGTTTTCGAAGAAGCGATTGAAGTCAAGATCGGCAACAATCATCTGGCCGGGTCCGAGGCGGCCGCTATGCAGGATGCGCGCGGGATCCATGTCCACGAGACCAGCTTCAGATCCGGCAACAACGAGACCCTCGTCGTCGAGCGCGAAGCGGCACGGGCGCAGGCCATTGCGATCAAGAATGGCGCCTACCTGGCGGCCGTCAGTAAAAGCAAGGGCCGCGGGACCATCCCATGGCTCCATGCAGTCATAGGAATATTGCAAGAACGAAGACTTGTTGCCTGGATTCGCTGGCGGCACCAACATGCGCACCGCTTCGCCGACACTGCGTCCGTTATGCGCGAGAAGTTCGACGATCTCATCGAGCGAAGTGGAATCGGAACCGTCCGCTGTGAGGACCGGATGCATGTCGAGCGGCATGGTCGCCGCGCGCGCCTCCATGTTGGCGCGATTCCCCCAGATGGTATTGATTTCGCCGTTGTGCGCCAGCGTGCGGAACGGTTGCGCGCGCGACCAGGAAGGCAGCACGTTGGTGGCATAGCGCTGATGAAAAAGCGCGATCGGCGTTTTGAATTCCGGATCGGCCAGGTCAGGGTAGAACTCAGCCAGCAGGCGGCCTGCACAGAGCGCCTTGTAAACCATGATGGCCGACGACATGCTGGCGACGTAGCCGGGCAAGCCTGAGCGCTCGAACTGCTTCCGCGCCAGAAAAAGCCGTCGATCAAAGGAGTTTGCGTCGGTGCTCGTGCACAGCACATGCCAGATCGTGGGCCGCGTAGAGTCCGCGATCTCGCCCAGCACTTCGGGGCGCACCGGAACAGGACGCCAAAAAAGCACTTCGATGTTCTGCGCGTCGAGCGCCGCTTCCAGTTCAATGCGGGACGCAGCACCATCCTCAGGCACAAACACGACGCCCACGCCGAGCGGCTGACCTTCAGGCAAGCCGAGCCCGGTTCGCGCGAGCAACCACGCGCGCGGGATGCAAACGGTAATCCCGACGCCGTCGCTCGACTTGCCGTCGGCGGCGACTGCTCCGCGATGCGCGAGGCGCCTGAGCGCGGTGAGCGCGTGAGTGAGGATGGCGTGGGACGGCTCGCCGGAGAGTTGGGCAACAAAGCCTACGCCGCAGGAATCGGAATCGAATCGGGGATCGACCAGGCTTCCGCGCAGATGTTCGGGAAGGCGAGAACCCGTTCTCCCGCTCGCCACGGCATGGTGCGAGAGATGAGCAACACGGGTTGGGGAGCCGTCGCGAACGCCCATAAATTACTATACGTCGATTTGAAGTGAATTGCGCCTACTACCGCGTAAAGGGGGACCGGTTTTTCGCAGAATAGGACAGACAGCAATCAGCAGCCATGGAATTGGGGTTACCTGCGTGATTCCCCGCGCACGAAAACGCAACTTGCATAGTTATACAAATGTTTGTATATTTATGCAAGCGCGACTCTGCCAACCCGGAGCCGCGCTTTACGTTGCAAGGAAACGGGAAATGAAATACCAGAGGCACAACGCAATTCGTGAATTGGTGGCGCATTCGCTGGTGGCAAACCAGGACGAGTTGCGGCGCAAACTGCGGCGGCGCGGGTTCGAAGTGACGCAGGCGACGCTGTCGCGGGACATTCACGAAATGAGGCTCGCAAAGGGCCCCGGCGGCTATGTGCTGCCGAACGGGAATGGCGCGACGGTAGTTGCGGAAGACGACGCTCCCCCTTCAATCGAGGTGATGATTGAAAGCTTTGGGTTGCGGGTGCGCCAGGCGATGAACCAGGTCGTGGTGACAACCACAATGGGGGGCGCACAACCGGTCGCCGCGGCCATCGACCGCGCGGGATGGATGCAGGTGGTGGGTACGCTGGCAGGCGACGACACGGTGCTGGTGATCTGTCCCGATCCACGGCGCGCTGGCGAAGTGGAATCGAAGTTGAGGGTAATGCTCGAGTCATGACACAGGAAGTTCAAACAGCGGTCGTCGGCGTGACGGGGTACGCGGGTGCGGAGCTCGCGCGGCTTTTGCTGCGCCATCCACGCCTGCACGATTTCCCGCCCGTCTTTGCCGGAAGGCTTGATGAAAAAGACGCGGCCCGCGGCGGAGTTGCCTTGTCTTCGATCCATCCGCAACTGGGAAATAACAATGGCCTGCGCGACCTGAAACTGGAGCCGTTTTCGTGGGAACTGCTGGCCGAGCGCGGCGTGAAGGTGCTGTTCCTGGCGACACCGCATGAGCAGTCGCGGGAATGGGTTCCGCAGGCGCTCGAGCACGGCATGCGCGTGATCGATTTGAGCGGCGCGTGGCGATTGAAGGACCCGGCGAATCGGGCGATCTATGCGTTTCACGATGACGGATCGGCGAGCGCGGCTGGGACGCAGGCGCAGGCGGTTTATGGATTGCCGGAACTGCATCGCGCGCAAATTGCCGATGCGAAGCTGGTGGCCAATCCCGGATGCTATGCGACCTCGGTCATCCTGGCGCTGCGGCCGCTGGTGGCCGCTGGCGTCGTTGATCTGGATGCAGGAATCATAGCCGACGCGAAGAGCGGTGTGAGCGGCGCGGGGAAGGCTCCAACCGCCAAGACACACTATATGCACGCGGCGGACAATCTCTCTGCCTATGCCGTGTTTTCGCACCGGCACACCGGCGAGTTGCTGGAGCAGATTGGAATCCGCGGGAACGAAATCGTCTTCACGCCGCACCTGCTACCGATTCCGCGTGGGATTTTATCGACTATTTATGTGCGGTTTCACAAACCGCAGAGTCACGAGTCGATTCTGCACCTGTATCGCGAGTTCTTCGCGAACAGCCCGATGGTGAGGCTCTACGAAGAAATGCTTCCGCAAATCCAGTATTCGGCGCACACGAATTACGCGGATATCGGATTCCAACTCGGGCCGGACGGCCGCCGCGCCGTGATCGTCAGTTGCCTTGACAACCTTCTGAAAGGCGCATCCGGACAGGCCGTGCAGAATCTAAACGTCATGCTCGGTTGGGGAGAAGCGGAGGGCCTCCAATGAAATATGTGGTGAAGCTCGGCGGCGCGGGCCTCGAGAATCCGACTCTGCTGGCTGGAAGCGTTCGCGCGATTGCCGAGCTGGTCCGAGACGGCAACCAAGTCGCGGTGGTCCACGGTGGCGGCTCACAACTGACAAGCACGTTGAAGAGGCTTGGCAAGCAGAGCGAATTTGTTGCGGGATTGCGGGTAACCGATGCGGAGACACGCGACGTGGCGCTCATGGTGCTTGCCGGCAAAGTGAACAAGAGCCTGGTGGCGGCGCTCGGAGCGCTCGGCCAGCCCGCGGTAGGTCTTTCGGGCGGCGATGGGTTGCTGTTCAGGGCGCGCAAGAAACGCACCGCGCCGGATCTGGGGTACGTGGGCGAAATTGCGTCGAGCGATCCGCGCTGGATCGAGGCCATATGGAAGTTGAACGGCGTGCCGGTGATTTCGTCTATGGCGCTGGGCTTTGACGGCGAGTACTACAACGTGAACGCCGATGAGATGGCAGCTGCGTGCGCGACAGCTTGCCATGCCGATGCGCTGGTCTTTCTCACCGATGTGCCAGGCGTGAAGGGCGCGGATGGAGAAGTCCTGCGATGGCTCTCGATCGACCAGATCGCCGAGATGGCAAAGAGCGCCATTATCTCCGGCGGCATGCTGCCCAAGTTGAGCGCCTGCCGCGAAGCACTTCTGAATGGCGTGAAGCGAGTAAGGATTCTGCCGGCGGAAGCGGCGTCGTTTCTGCCCGATTTATGCAACTCACGGGTCGCACATGGAACCGAAGTGATGGTGGCCTAGAGGAGACGGAGCATTGACGAAACTCGAACAAATCCGCGCAGCCGAAGCAAGACTGTTGCTGCCGACCTATGACCGAAACCCGATCCTGTTTGTCGCCGGAGAAGGCGTTCACCTGATCGACGAGCAGGGGAACCGCTATCTCGACCTCCTTAGCGGCATCGGCGTGAACGCGCTGGGTTACGGTCATCCTGCCATTGAGCGCGCCATCATCAATCAGAGCCGCGCGCTGATTCACACCTCGAACCTGTTCTTCCATGAGGGACAGGCGGAGCTGGCTCTGCGGCTGACCGAGCGCACCGGAATGGATCGCGTCTTTTTCTCGAACACCGGAACAGAGGCGTGGGAAGGAGCGTTGAAACTGGCCCGCGCCCACGCAGGTCTGCTGCGCAGCGAGGGGAAAGCGATCGGAACGAAGTTCCTGGCACTGGAACAGAGCTTTCACGGACGCACCTTTGGATCGATGTCGACAACGTACAAGGCGAAATATCGCGAGCCCTTTGCTCCCGGCGTGCCGGGCGTGGAGTTTGTGCGCTTCAACGACGTGGCTGATCTAAAGGCGAAGTTTTCAGACGAGGTGTGCGCGATCCTGGTCGAGGCGATCCAGGGCGAAGGCGGCATTCGGCCGCTATCACAGGAGTTCTTTACGGAGGCGCGGTCGCTGGCGAGCTCGACCGGCGCCCTGCTCGTCGTGGATGAGATCCAGGCGGGCATGGGACGCACCGGCAAATGGTGTGCCTATCAGCACTACGGCATCCAGCCGGATATCACCACATTGGCAAAACCGTTGGCGGGCGGGATTCCGCTGGGCGCGGTCTTGTGCACCGAAGAGGTAGCGAGAGCGATTCACTCCGGCATGCACGGGACCACGTTTGGCGGCGGACCGCTGGCGTGCGCGGTGGCCATCGCCGTGATCGATGCCATCGAAAACGGGAAGATGCTGGACCACGTGACAGAGGTTGGCGATTACTTTTTAGAGAAGTTGGGCGAGCTTGCGACGCGGCATGAAGCCATTGTGGACGTGCGCGGGAAAGGCCTGATGATCGCTGCGGAGCTGGACTCGCCGGATCTGGCGAAACTCACCGTCGCCGAGATGCTAAAGCGGCATATCGTGATCAACTGCACGAGCGACACGGTGCTGCGATTCCTGCCGCCTTTCATCCTGGAACGTACTCATGTCGACAGCGCGATTGCCGCGCTCGACGCAATTCTGATTGAACATGCAGCGCAGGCATCCGCTCAAACCGCAGGAGGTGAAATTCGTGGCTAGCAGAGCAACCATCGAACGCAGGGAATCAGCCATCCCCGTCGAAAAGGATCCCGATATCCTCGCGGCCGCGGAAAGAATGGCCGGCGAAGACCTTTGTTCCATCGGCGACTTATCCAGTTCTGAGGTCCGCGCAATCCTGAAGCTCGGGCACGAAGTGAAGCGCAACCCCGGCGCTTATCGTCATGCGCTCGACGCCAAGCAGATGGTGCTGATGTTTGAGAAAGCCAGCCTGCGCACGCGGCTCGCTTTCGAGACCGGCATGAACACGATGGGCGGCAACGCAATTTTTGTTGACCAGACCAATTCCCCGCTCGGCGAGCGCGAAACCATCGCCGACGTCGCAAAGAATCTCGAACGCTGGGTGGATGTGATCGTTCTGCGCACCTACGCACACGACACCATCACGGAGATGGCGGCGAATTCCCGCGTGCCCATCATCAATGCACTCTCTGATTTCGAGCATCCATGCCAGGCGCTCGCCGACTTCATGGCTCTTGAAGAGCATTTCGGCTCGGCGTCGGGGCTCAACTTCACCTACGTCGGCGATGGCAACAACGTGTGCCATTCGCTGATGCTGACCGGCGCTCAACTGGGGACCAACGTCACCGTCGCAACGCCCCGCGGCTACTCGCCCGACATCGAGATTGTGACCATCGCGCGCGATATCTGCCAGGCCAACAACTGCGAGCTTCGTTTGCTGCAGGACCCGCAGGTGGCCGCTGAGGGTGCCGACGCCGTCTACACCGATGTCTGCGTCAGCATGGGTATGGAGCACGAATCGACCAAGCGCGCACCCATTTTCCGGCCGTTCCAGGTGAACGAGGCGCTGATGGCGAAGGCCGCTCCGCATGCGGTGTTCATGCATTGCCTGCCCGCGCGCCGTGGCGAAGAAGTCACCGATGCAGTGATCGATAGCGCGCAGTCCATAGTGTTCGATCAGGCGGAAAACCGGCTGCATGCGCAAAAGGCGCTGCTATTGCTGTTACTGGGCGGGCTGGCGAATGTTCCCAAGTTCTCCGTGCTCAGCGGTCAGTGAGAGGAAACGCGACTTTTGACGACCGCATTCAACAACAATAGTGGCAGGAGCGAGCTGACTACAGATCACTGTTCACTGCTTTACTTTTCCGAGGTCTTTTGAAGCATGTCTGTCATTCTTGAATCATTGCCCATTGGAGAGAGAGTTGGCATTGCCTTCTCCGGCGGGCTCGATACCTCCGCTGCCCTGCACTGGATGAGGCAGAAGGGTGCAATTCCCTATGCCTACACCGCGAATCTCGGCCAGCCTGACGAATCCGACTACGACGCGATTCCGCGCACGGCGCTTGAATACGGCGCGGAAAAAGCGCGCCTGATCGATTGCCGCGGCCCGCTTGTGCGCGAAGGCATCGCGGCGCTGCAGTCCGGCGCGTTTCACATCACCACCGCCGGCGTCACCTACTTCAACACCACGCCGATCGGACGCGCCGTGACCGGAACGATGCTCGTAACGGCCATGAAAGAAGACGACGTCCATATCTGGGGCGACGGATCCACCTTCAAAGGCAATGACATCGAGCGCTTCTACCGCTACGGCCTGCTGGTGAATCCCAGCCTTCAGGTCTACAAGCCATGGCTCGATGCGGCATTTATCGACGAACTGGGCGGACGCGCAGAAATGTCTGCCTTCATGCAGCGCTCGGGCTTTGCCTACAAGATGCCTGCGGAGAAGGCCTACTCGACCGACTCGAACATTCTGGGCGCAACCCACGAAGCCAAGGACCTGGAGCATCTTTCTTCTTCGATCAGGATCGTGGTTCCCATTATGGGAGTTGCATCGTGGCGCGACGACGTTGACGTGAAGCGCGAAGAGGTGACGGTTCGCTTTGAAGAAGGCTTTCCGGTGGCCCTCAACGGCAAGCAATTCGATGATCCTGTCGACCTGCTATTCGAAGCCAACCGCATCGGCGGAAGACACGGCCTCGGCATGAGCGACCAGATCGAGAACCGCATCATCGAGGCGAAGAGCCGCGGCATCTACGAGGCTCCGGGGCTAGCTTTGCTCTACATCGCTTACGAGCGTCTCGTTACCGGCATCCACAACGAGGATACGATCGAGACTTATCGCGAAAACGGCCGTAAGCTAGGCCGCTTGCTCTACCAGGGCCGGTGGTTCGATCCGCAGGCCATCATGCTGCGCGAGTCGGCACAGCGCTGGGTCGCGAAGCCCGTTACCGGCGAAGTTACGCTGGAACTGCGGCGCGGCAACGACTACTCCATTCTTAATACCGAATCGCCGAACCTCACGTTCCATCCCGAGCGCCTCAGCATGGAGAAGACGGATTCCGCCTTCTCTCCGCGGGATCGGATCGGCCAACTCACCATGCGCAATCTCGACATTTCCGACACCCGCGAGAAGCTACTCACCTATGCCGCAACCGGCCTTCTCACGCTGAGCAAAGGCACGGAAATGCCGCAACTGAATAACGGCAAGGGAAAGGAACGGTGAGGGGGCAGCCGAAAGGAATGTCGAACGAACAACAATCCGGGAAGATGTGGTCGGGGCGCTTTCGGGAGCCGCTGGATGCGGCCTTCGAACAGTGGCAGCGGTCCATCGTCTTCGACTGGCGTCTGCTTGAGGCGGAAGTGGCGGCCAGCAAGGCGCACGCGTCTGCTCTCTGCGCTGCGGGAATCCTGAGCGAAAGCGAACGAGCCGACCTGCGCACCGCGCTCGATGCAATTCGCGAAGAATACGCCTCGGCGGCAGGAAAGAAGCGCGTTGCCGGGCACGAATCCGCCGAAGACATTCATCATTTTGTGGAACTGGCGCTGGTGGAGCGTGTTGGCTCCCTGGGCCTGAAGCTGCATACAGGGCGCTCGCGGAACGAACAGATTGCGACGGACCTGCGGCTCTATGTGCGCGGCCAGATCGAGCGCGTGGTGGAAGCGCAGGGGTCCTGGGCCGAAGCGCTGATCGAGCAGGCCCGCAAGGCAGGCGATGCCGTGATGCCAAGCTATACGCACTTGCAGCGGGCCGAGCCGGTGCTCGTGGCGCACTGGCTGCTGGCGTACGTGGAGATGATTTTGCGCGACGCAGACCGGTTGAAGGGTTGCGCGGCGCGAATGAATTTCTGCCCCTTGGGCTCGGGAGCCGTTGCAGGCGCGACGCTCGCATTGGATCGCTGGATTGCAGCACGGGAGCTCGGATTCACGGCGCCAACGGACAATTCGATGGATGCGACCAGCGATCGGGATTTCATTCTCGAGTATCTGCAGGCGCTGGCGTTTATCGGACTGCACCTGAGCCGGTTTGCGGAAGAAATCACGCTGTTCGCGACGGCGGAGTTTGGATTCCTCGTGCTGCCGGAAGCGTTTTCGACAGGGTCGAGTGCCATGCCGCAGAAGATGAATCCGGATTTGACTGAGTTGATTCGCGCCAAGGTGGGACGCATTCACGGCGCAGCGGAAGCCGTTACCCTGCAACTGAAAGGATTGCCGCTGGCCTACAACAAAGACATGCAGGAGACGCAGGAGCCGGCGTTCGCCGTCGATTTTGTTCCGGAGATGCTGACGCTGGTTGCTCGATTCACGGCTGCTCTCCAGTTCAATTTGGAGCGCATGCGCGAGGCTGCCCAGACCGGCTATCTGAATGCGATGGCCGCGGCGACCTACCTCGTGCACAAGGGCGTTCCCTTCCGCAAGGCGCACGAGAAGATCGGCAACGCCGTGCGCTTTGCGATCGACAAGCGTGTCGAACTGGGCGATCTGATGCTGGACGAGTTGCGGCAGTTTGGCGATGAATTCGGCGAGGACTTTTTCGCGGCCGTCACGCTCCAGGCAACAATCGACTGCCACAACGTCATCGGCGGCACGGCGCACAATCGCGTGCGGCTGGCGGTGGAGGTGATGTCGGGGTACGTGAAGGCACTGACGCAGGAGGCCGTACATGCTGGTGCGTAAAGCGCTGCTTCCTGATGCATCAAATGTCTACGACCTGGTGAATTCGCTCTCCGGCGATGGCACGCTGCTGAAGCGGCCTTTCGCGGAGATTTGCGAGAATATCCGCGACTTCACGGTTGCGGAGTCGGATGGCGGCGTGTTTCTTGGCTGCGGAGCCCTGCATCTCTACGGCCCGCATCTCGCGGAAGTAAGATCGATCGTCGTGAAGCCGGAAGCGAAGGGCCAAGGCGCGGGAGGACGTATCCTCGGCGCGCTGATTGAAGAAGCAGAAGAGCACGGTATTCAGTCAGTCTGCCTGTTCACCCGCATTCCTGACTTCTTTTTCAAGTTTGGGTTCCGGGTGGTCGAGGACAAGTCGGAGCTGCCGGATAAAATCTTCAAGGATTGCCAGATGTGTCCGAGACTGCATCGCTGCGATGAAGTTGCGATGGTCCGGGGACGCATTCCACGCATCTCGATTCTCGGACCGCGGCATGAAGCGCAAGAGTTAGTCCGGCTCTTGGGATAGCGGTGGCATCGGGCGCATCCCCGAGGCCTCTCGATCGGTCATCATCGCGATGAAGCTCAGGACCGCGGACGCGAAGTAGATGAGGACTGGACGCAGGAACATCGTCTGAAAAAGCGTCGACGCGAAGCTGCCGCAGTACCCAAGCTCGATGCAGCTGCGCCGGTTGACCACAGAAAAAACGATGAGGTAGGCAATCGCAAGCGCAAAGAGCAATACGGTCGATCTGCGCTGAGGCCGAACGAGCATAAACACGGGGAACGCCGGGATCGGCAACAGGCAGTAAAGGCCGATCAGCACCGTGTCGACGCGCAAATCCACGACGAGCGCCGAAAAGATTCCGTACAGCGTAACGGCCGCGCTGAGAATGCCGGTCACCGTCATCAGAATGAGCCACGCCGCATTGCGAGTCGTCATGCATTCCTTTCTTTGCTCAATTCATCCTTGCTTGATTTTCCTGCAAGGATAGCCGCGCCCACAACGGTCTGGCCATAGCTAAGGCCGCCATCGCCGGGGCTGACGTTGCGATGGGCAAAGACCTGGAAGCCTTCTTCTTCGAGTCCAGCGCGCAGCAGGCGCGTGAGACGGCGGTTGTGCATGCATCCGCCGCTCATGACCACCTGCGCGATGCCGGTGCGACCGCGGGCTGAGGCTGCGGCAGCAATAAAGCCTTCTGCGATTCCTGCATGAAACTGCGCCGCGATACGCTGTTTCGGAACGCCGCGGTAAAGATCGTCAACAACGGCGGTGAAGAGTTTTGCTGTTTTGAGGATGAGTGGCTGCCCTGCGGAGAGCTCAGGAATATAGTCCATGCGGTCGACGTGGACCGGCTCTGCAACACAGACCCCTTCGAGCTCAATCGCAGCCTGCGCCTCATAGTCCACCTTGCGGCGGTTGAGCACCACGGCAGCCACTGCATCGAAGAGACGGCCAAGACTGGACGTGAGGGGCGCGTTCAAACCGCGTTCGATCATGCGCGCGACAAGGCGCGTTTCCTCTGCACTGGCGCCCGTGAGTTCCCTTGCCTCCCCTTCAGAGAAGCCGGCCGCCAGAACATGTGCAAACGCCATACGCCACGGCTCGCGAACCGCCGCATCGGCGCCGGGCATCGGCACATCATCGAGGTGCGCGAACCGCTCAAATCCATCGAAACGGCAGATGAGCACTTCCCCGCCCCAGATCTTGCCGTCGATGCCGTACCCGGTGCCGTCGAGGCTCAACCCGATGACAGGACCTTCGAGACGATGCTCGCCCATGCAGGCCGCGATGTGCGCGTGATGGTGCTGCACAGGGATCAGCGGCAAACCCTTTTCGGCCACCCATTCCTTTGCCCACGAGGAGGAGAGATATCCGGGATGCATGTCGTGGACCACCGCGCGCGGCTCGATTTCGAAGGTGCGCATGAGGTGCGCCAGCGATTCGCGGAAGAACTCGAGACCGGTGAGATTTTCGAGATCGCCGAGATGCTGGCTCTGATAGGCGAAGCGGCCGCGGGCCAGCGTGAAGACGTTCTTGAGGTGCCCGCCAACGGCCAGCAGCGGCTCAGCATCAAAGGGCAACTCGATGCCCATCGGGACGAAGCCGCGGGCGCGGCGAATGAGCTGCGGCGCGCCATCCACAACTGCCGCCACCGAGTCGTCGCAGCGCTGCAGGATTTCGCGATTGTGCATGAGGAAGAAGTCGGCAATGGCGCCCAGACGGGTGCGGGCTTCGGCGTTGTCGATTGCAATTGGTTCCTCGCTCAGGTTGGCCGAGGTCATCACCAGCGCCTTCACGCGCGGATCGGCAAACAGCAAATGCTGCAGTGGTGCATATGGCAGGAACAGCCCCAGCCAGGGAATGCCCGGCGCGACCGAAGGTGCAATGCCGTTTTTCTCGTGGGCGCGTGCGAGAACGATGGGACGCGAAGGCCGCTGCATCAGCTCTTCCTCTTCCGGCGTGAGCAAACACAACCTTCGCGCGGCTTCGAGATCGCGCACCATGACGGCCAGGGGTTTTCCATAACGGTGCTTGCGTTCACGCAGGCGCGTGACCGCCGTTTCGCTGGTTGCGTCGACGGCGAGATGAAACCCGCCAATGCCCTTGATGGCAGCGACCTGGCCCGTGATCAGGCGATCAATAGCCTCCTGGATTGGATCGACGGAAATAATCGTGGTTCCCTCTGGCGCCTCCAGCCAGACGTGCGGGCCGCACTCCCGGCAGGCGTTGGGCTGGGCGTGAAAACGGCGGTTCAGCGGGTCATCGTATTCGGCCTGGCACGCGGGGCACATGGGAAAGACAGCCATCGAGGTCTGGGGCCGGTCGTAGGGAATGCGGCGAGTAATGGTGTAGCGGGGGCCACAGTTGGTGCAATTCAGGAAGGGATAGCGATACCGGCGGTCCTTGGGATCGAACAGTTCCCGCAGGCAGTCGGCACAGGTAGCAGCGTCGGCGGGGATGCCGGTGCTGACTTGGCCTTTGACCGCACTGGTGACGATCCGGAAGCCGGACTCGCCGCTGGGCTGCAGTTCCAGGATGTCAACATGGTCGACACGGGAAAGAGGCGGGGCTTCGGTTCGCAGCCGTCCGAGAAAGGCTTCAACGCGGGTCGGCGCTCCCTCGATTTCGATGGTCACACCGTCGGTGTCGTTGCCGATGAAGCCCGAGAGCCCTTCCTCGTCCGCGATGCGATAGACAAATGGCCTGAAGCCAACGCCCTGAACAACCCCCTGCACACGAATGCCGCGCCGGACTGGCTCATCAGCCGGCACACCAGGACGCGGATTCTGGTCCAAATGGCTCGATCCGGTCAACCCAAACGCCTTGTAAAGCAGTCAAAGAATAGACTATGCGGTTATAAGCACCGTTGGCACTATTTAAAAAATGATCTGGTCTCTTGAGTTTGCTTTGGATTGGGGTTCTTCAAGGGTTCACATGTCAATGGGGAGGCAAAATCCGGCGTGAGTCTGCTCGAACGAATCGGTAAGTTTCATACCGCTCATCTTCTTCTTTTCTGCGCAACCGCCGTGGCCGCGTGGCCCCAGCAGCCCGACCAGCAGGCGGTGATTCGCGGCATCGATGCGGCTGTGCTGTTTCGCATCAACAAGGTCGCCGGGTATACCGTGACGGAACGCTACGCTGTCTACCGCGGCAATGACGAAACACATCCTGTAGCCTCCATGACGGTGAAGACTGCCTACCGGCGCGAGAGCGGCAAGAGCTATGAGGTTGTTTCATCGAGCGGCTCTGCCATCATTCGAAAATTCGGGCTCGATCCGATCCTTGAGCGTGAAAAAGAGATTAATCTCCCCGGGCAGGTCGAGCATTCCTGGATCACCTCGGCGAATTACGACATGACGCTGAAACCTGGGTTGCAAACACTGGATGGACGGGCCTGTTACGTGCTGGCCATCAATCCGAAGCGAAAAGCGCCCAACCTGATCGTGGGGTCGATCTGGGTGGATACAAAGGACTACACCATTGTCCGGCTCGAAGGCGTATCTTCGAAAGCCCCCTCGATCTTCGCCGGCACGACCCATATGGCGCGTGATTACAAGGACGTCAACGGCTTTTCGATGGCGACCCATGCGCGGGCTGAATCGAGCACCATGTTTTACGGCAAGACGGTCGTAACGATCGATTACTCCGGATACAACATTCAGCTTCGGCAGCCCGACGCAGCTGCGTCTGCCCCGAGGGCCGCCCTCGAGTGACGGATGCCACTCTGGATGGCCCTCAACTGCTCTATACTTGGGCTCGTGACGCCAATCCTGGGTGACTGGAAGCTCGATGCCGCTCTGGGTTCCTGCCTGGTTCTAGGGCTACGGCACGGCTTCGACTACGATCACCTCGCTGCCATCTCCGACATCACAGCCGTACAGCGCAATTGGTGGAGCGGTCTGCGCCTGGGGATCACCTACGCGCTGGGCCATGCCTTCACCGTGGCCGCGCTGGGCATTGCCGTTTTACAACTGCACATGGGCCTGCCGCAGGGCCTGGATCACTGGACTGAACGCCTCATTGGACTGACGCTGATCGTGCTCGGGATCGGCGTGATGGCGGGTATCCTCCGTAAGGACGTGCACGGACATGCGCACGGGCGCATCGAGAGCCGCCTCGCCATCGCTATCAACGGCGTGCTCTGGATCGCCTGGAAAGTGCGCCGCCTCGCAAATCCTGAAGCGCCCCGGCCGGAGCGCTTCCAGTGGATGTACAACGGCAAATCGGTCTTCCTGATTGGTGTCCTGCACGGCATTGGCGCAGAAACCCCCAGTCAGCTGGCTCTTTTCTTCCTGACCGCGAACCTGGGCGGCACCTCCCGGGGCATGATGGGCCTGGCGGCCTTTGCTGTCGGGCTCGTCGCGATGAACGCGCTGATGACCGCTTCGATGGGTACCGCCTATCGGACCACCGGACATCATCCGCGGTTCTATCACGCGATTGCATGGACCGGCGCTCTCTACAGCCTGGCCATCGGCATCATCTTCCTCTTTGGCATTTCGGACCGCCTGCCGGCGCTGGGGTGACCGGCGGACCCGGAAACTAGTCAGGCGGGCAACCGCTTCAGTAACTCCCCTGCCCGCTGAAACCACGTTCGCTCGCGGCGGCGGAGATAATTCGGCATCGTCCGTTCCTTGTTAAGCACCTTTTGCGCCCACTGGCGGGCTTCGGCGGTGCGTCCCTGCGAGGCCAGAAGATCGGCGAAGTTCAGATACGTCTCAGACAGAGTTGACTTGTTGACAGCCACAAGGAAAAGGGCCTCGGCTCGTTCTTTTTGTCCGCTTTGCGCGTAGGCCTGGGCGAGCATTCCCTCGGCGCGATGGAAGTCGTGCGCAGGGTTGTCCTTCACAACGCGCTCCAGATCAGGGATAGCAGCAGCAGGATCGCCTAGGTGCATCGCACACAAGCCGCGATGGTAGAAAGTGTCGGTCGTATCCGATCGGCCGGCAATGGCTTGGTCGAACGCAACCCGGGCAGCCGGAAAGTTACCCTCATCCATGTAAAGCTCGCCGAGTTCCTCATAATTGCCTGCCGAAGGATTGTCTTCGACCATCGCTTGAACAGCGTCAATGCGCTTGCGGCGTGAAATACCCCGAAAGGAATTGTTCATCAACCCCAGATCCGGGATCGCCACGACGAACAGATAGACAAGCGAGCCGACAGGACCAAGAAAAACGATGATGTAAATCCAATACATATCAGGGCGGCGCCTGATGAAGTGGACAATGGCGAGTATCTCGAGTACGAGGCTGAATGGGTACAGGAGGAAGTTCAACATGGGCAGGAGGGATCCTTGCCGCCAGATTATAAGGTAGGCGTGCCCAGCCACAATCAAGCGAAAGTGTGAACGGTCGTAACCGAGGTTTTCAAATCTCAGTTTGAAGTGAACCCGAAGTAATCAGAGATCCAGTGTCTCGGATAACTCGGGGGGAATATCCGCACGGAAACTACCCCAAATACAACACAAGATTGAGCGGCTACGGATGCTTCGGAGGAAGGACGCCGATCTGTTGCAGGTACCCGAGCACGTCCTTTTCTGACCATTTCTCGACCAGTTTTCCATTGGCGATGCGGTGAATGGTAATCGAAGTCATCTTGAGATCGTTGCCGGTACGCGGAGCACCCGGCAGATCGCCTTCGTGCTTTCCCGTGGATGTAAGCCGAGTGACAACCTTATCCCCCTCGGCAATCTGCTCTTCGATCCGGTGCACACCCGGTGTCGCGTGCTGAAACAAGCGGAAGCCTTGTTTCAATCCTTCGCGGCCTGATGCCAAACCCGGAAAGGGAGGCGGGCTGTGATCGAGGTAGTCTTCGGCCACAAGCTCATCCAGAATCCCGATGTTGCCTTTGTCGATTTCCTCGTAGAAGCGGCGTACCAGTGCCTTGTTCTGTTCGCTCGTTGTTGTCATCGCTCGATCGTTTTACAAAAACGTTCGCTACACTGTCAATCGCCCCGCTCTATTCTCAAATCGGGGCGCACGGAATTACCGCCCGGTGGGAACAAGCTGCCGCAACTCCGTGGCCCGTCCCAGGACCGTCTATCCCAATGGGTCCGGATGAAGGGCAGTCAGGAACGTCACTTCCCTACTTGCTCACCTCAGCCGGCTCGACGTTCGCTGAAACCGGTTCTGCTTCCCCATTGCCTTCCAGGAACGGCCGCCCGTAGTAGGAATCGAGCAGGATCGCACGCAACTCGCCCATCAGCGGGTAGCGAGGATTGGCGCCGGTGCACTGATCGTCGAAGGAATCGACAGCAAGCGAGTTAAGACGGGCAAGGAACTCGGCCTCGGGAATGCCCGCCGCCTGGATGGAAGCGGGAATTTCGAGGTCGCGTTTGAGCTGTTCGACCCAGGCGACGAGATGGTCGACTTTCTCGGCCGTATCGCGCCCGCCGAGATTGAGCGCATCAGCGATTTCGGCATAGCGGCAGCGGGCCTTCGGCCGGTCGTACTGAGAGAACGCGGTCTGCTTGGTCGGATTGTCGTTGGCGTTATAGCGAATCACATTGGCGAGCAGCAGCGCGTTGGCCAGGCCGTGGGGCAGATGATAGTACGCTCCAAGCTTGTGTCCCATCGAGTGGCAGACTCCGAGAAACGCGTTGGCGAAGGCCATGCCGGCAAGCGTCGCCGCGTAGTGCACTTTCTCGCGCGCAACGGGATCGGATGCGCCACGACGGTAGGCCGCCGGCAGGTATTGCTTCAGCAGAGAGAGCGCCTGCAGGGCATGTCCGTCGGTGAACTCGGTGGCCATGATCGAAACATACGCTTCGAGCGCGTGGGTGACGGCGTCGATGCCTCCGAATGCGGTAAGCGATTTGGGCATCGTCATCACCAGGTTGGGATCGACGATGGCCATGCGCGGCGTGAGCTCATAGTCAGCCAGCGGATATTTCTTGCCGGTTGCGTCATCCGTCACGACGGCAAACGGAGTGACTTCGCTTCCGGTCCCGGAGGTGGTGGGGATGGCAATGAGCGTGGCCTTGGCACCGAGCCGCGGGAAGGCGTAAATGCGCTTGCGGATGTCCATGAAACGCATGGCGAGGGAATGGAAGTCGGCCTCGGGATGCTCGTAGAGCACCCAGGCGATCTTGGCCGCATCCATCGGCGAGCCGCCGCCGAAGGCGACGATGACGTCGGGGCGGAACGCGCTGGCGACCTCGGTGCACTTGCGAACGGTGCTGAGCGTGGGATCGGGCTCGACCTGGAAGAAGGTTTCCACTTCCAGGCCCTGGCGCTTCAGCTGGACGATCAGGTCGTCGGCAAACCCGTGATTGAAGAGATACGGATCGGTGACGACGAGTGCCCGCTTTTTCCCGGCGAGTTCCTTGAGCGCCTCGGTCATGCAGCCGCGGCGGAAGTAGATGGAGCGGGGCAGCTTGTGCCAAAGCATGTTTTCGGCCCTCTTGGCTACGGTTTTTATGTTCAGCAGATGTTGAGGGCCCACATTGGCGGAGACGGAATTGCCTCCCCATGACCCGCAGCCCAATGTGAGCGACGGCGCGAGGCCGAAGTTGTAGAGGTCTCCGATCCCTCCATGGGAGGACGGAGAGTTGACGAGGATGCGTGACGTCTTCATGCGCGCGCTGAAGTAATTCACGCGCTCTCGTTGCCCGTCCTGGTCGGTGTAGAGCACAGAAGTGTGGCCGATACCTTCGAGCGCGACGAGCGAAGCAGCTTTTGCAACCGCATCTTCGAAGTCAGCAGCACGGTACATGGCAAGCACCGGAGAGAGCTTCTCATGGGCGAACGGTTCGCGGGGCGCAATCTCGGCGACTTCGCCGATGAGGACCTGCGTGGCAGCGGGAACGCTGAATCCGGCCATCTCCGCAATCCGAGCCGCGGATTGGCCAACGATTGCAGGATTCACCTTGCCATCGTTCATCAGCACGCCACGAACAGCATCGGCTTCGGAGCTGGTAAGGAGGTGGCCACAGTGGCGCTGGAACCGGGCGCGCAGATCGTCGTAGATGGAATCGACCGCGATAACCGCCTGCTCGGAGGCGCAGACGACGCCGTTGTCGAAGGTCTTCGACATGAGGATGGAGGCGACGGCGCGCTTGAGATCGGCGGTTTCATCGATGACGACGGGCGTGTTGCCGGGCCCGACTCCGATGGCCGGCGTGCCCGATGAGTAGGCCGCGTGGACCATGCCGGGCCCGCCGGTGGCCAGGATCAGTTTCACAGAGGGATGCGACATCAGCGCGTTTGAGAGCTCGATGGTCGGCTCGTCGATCCAGGCAATGATGTCTTTGGGCGCGCCGGCGGCGACCGCGGCATCGAGCACGATGCGCGCCGCTGCACAGGTGGAATGCTGGGCCCGCGGATGCGGGCTGAAGACGATGCCATTGCGCGTCTTGAGCGCGATCAGCGCTTTGAAGATGGCGGTGGACGTGGGATTGGTGGTAGGAATGATGCCGCAGATCACGCCGACCGGCTCGGCAACCGTCATCGTGCCCGCCTCGTCGTCTTCACTCAACACGCCACAGGTCTTTTCGTCTTTGTACTTGTTAAAGATGTATTCGGAAGCAAAGTGGTTCTTGATGACCTTGTCTTCGACCACTCCCATGCCGGTTTCGTCCACGGCCATTTGCGCCAGCGGTATGCGTTCGCCCGCAGCGGCGAGGGCTGCGTGGCAGAAGATCGCGTCGACCTGCTCCTGGGGGTAGGTGGCGAATTGCCGTTGAGCCTTTTCGACGCGCGCAATCAGAGCATTCAGTTCCGCAATAGTCATGGGAGCCTCGGTGAGAACGGGGGAAACTAGACCTCGAAGTGAAACGCGGGGTCCGAGCCCCGAACCGCCTCAGCTCGATTATGAAATCAGGCAGGAACGAGGCGATGTGACATACAGCACTCGTTTCAGAGGCAGGCGGTTTGCGGAACGCTCAGCGGGGCCGGGCTCTCGTTCTCTGCAAGGCGCAAGCACCCTGCCGCCTCTCGGTAGAATCGAACTTGAGATGGATTCATCGCAGATCGATGCTCTCAACCGCAGTTTCCGCACCCCGAATGTTGTCGAGGTGATTGCCGGAAATGGCGAGCTGCCCAAAGTACGTGTGACCGCGCCATCGGCTTCGGCGGAGATCTATCTGCAGGGCGCCCAGCTCACATCATGGCACCCGGCAAACGCGGAAGAGGTGTTCTTCCTCAGCGAGAAGTCGAATTGGCAAGCCGGCCGCGCCATCCGCGGCGGGATTCCTATCTGCTTTCCCTGGTTCAGAGGCAAAGTTGACGATCCCTCCGCGCCGGCCCACGGGTTCGTGCGCACGAAAGAATGGCAGCTCGAGTCCGTGACCCTGGATGGCGAATCCGTACGCGTCACCTGCTCAACGGAAAACGATGCGTCGTCCGAGCGCTGGTGGCCGCACGCCTTTCGCCTCGTACATGTTGTTTCCATCGGCAAATCGCTTGGGCTTGAGTTGATCGTCACGAATACCGGGCAAAGCTCATTTCATTTCGAAGAAGCATTGCACTCGTATTTTCGAGTGAGCGAGGTAGCTCAATTGAGGATTCGCGGGCTCGATGAGGTCGCGTATCTGGACAACGTCGACGAGAACCGGAAAAAGATCCAAAGCGGAGACTTGATCTTTACCGCGAAGACTGACAACGCCTACATCGATGTCGGCAGTCCCGCGGAGTTGATCGATCCAATGGGTCATCGCACCATTCGGACGGAGAAAATAAACTCCGTCTCCACGATCGTCTGGAATCCGTGGCAGGACGGCGCGGCCTCCCTCAGCGACCTCAAGGAAGAGGAATGGCGGCGATTTGCTTGTGTGGAAGCCGGCAATATTCTCGGCTCGGAAATGTCTCTCGCGCCCGGCCAGGAGCATCGCATGCAGGCGATCATCAGCGTGGATTCGTAGAGCGTGCAAGAACCTCGGTCCGGGCGAGGCATTTGAATTTGCGCCATCCCATAGTCCCTCGTCACTTTCCTGTTGCTTTCCCAAAGGAGATCTGCAATTCTCCTTTTGGTAACCTACAGGTGCGCCGTGGGAAGGACGTTGCCATGAAGCCAAAGAAGGATGTACAGCAGGGCACCCTGGCTCTGATGGTACTGAAGACCCTGGAAGTGCTGGGTCCTCTGCATGGTTGGGGCGTGGCGCGAAGGATTGAGCAGATCAGCGGTGATTTTCTCGCCGTGAATCAGGGAACCCTGTATCCCGTTCTGCTCCGGTTGGAGCAGGAGGGCGCGGTTGCGTCAGAGTGGGGCCCATCGGAGAACAACCGGCGAGCGCGCTACTACCGCCTGACCCGCGCAGGACACAAACTGCTCGAAGCGGAGAAGCGCGACTGGGAGCAGACGGCGGCAATTATTGCGAGGTTCTTTAAAATCAAGGCGGAGGATCTGTGATGAGAGCGTTGAGGCGATCCCTGATGCGCGTCTGGAACTTCGCGGCGCGCCAGAAGACGACCGATCGGTTGCGCGAAGAAATGGACGAGCATATCGCGATGCAGGCGGAAGAGAATCTGCGGTCAGGCATGGCTCCGGCCGAGGCGCGCCGCCAGGCTCTGCTGCGATGGGGACCGTCCGAGGCCGTCCGGGAGCAGTATCGCGCCGAGAAAGGTCTGCCGGGACTCGAAACAATGCTGCAGGACGGCCGGTTTGCCGTTCGTATGCTGCGCAAATCGCCGGTATTCGCCATGGTCGCTGTCCTGACCCTGGCGCTCGGCATCGGTGCCAATGCGGCCATCTTCACCCTCGTGAATGCCCTGATGCTCAAGAATCTCCCCGTCGCCGATCCAGGTTCTCTCGTCCGCCTCGGCAACAACAACGATTGCTGCGTCGGGATCAGCCTTCCCAAAACCGGCGAGTACTCGTACTTCACAACCGATAGCTATGAATATCTCCGCAAGAATCTGCCGGAGTTCGAGGATCTCGCGGCCATACAGGCGGGATGGTCGTATCGGCCGGTAGTCGTGCGGCGAGATGGCAGCGAGGATACCCCACGTTCCGTAATGGGAGAGTTTGTTTCGGGCAATTATTTCAGGACCTTCGGCCTGAGCGCCGTGGCTGGACGAACCTTGCAGGATCGCGATGATGTGGCGGGCGCACCGCTAACTGCCGTGATGAGCTACGAAACATGGGAGACTCGGTTCAACGGCGATCCGCGCATTGTGGGCAGCACGTTCCGTGTTAACACGAAACCTGTCACAGTCGTCGGGATTGCGCCCAAGGGGTTTTACGGCGACCGGCTCCTGCCTTCACCGCCGGAATATTACCTGCCGATCGACTCCATGCCGGAGATCGCAAATGTAACCTACGTGCACAACTCCGATCAGCAATGGCTTTACATCGTCGGGCGGCTAAGGCCGGGCGTTTCGCTCGACTCGTTGAATCAGAAGGTGAATACCTTGATCCGGCAGCAACTCGGTACCACTCCACAGTACAGTTCGCGGGAGCAGCAGATACGGCTCAAGACTCTGCATGTGGTGCTGACGCCCGGCGGAGCGGGCATTCAGGCCATGCAGGAGGGCTACAACAAGCAGCTGAATTTGCTATGGGCGGTCTCCGGCCTCGTGCTGCTCATCGCCTGCGCGAACATCGCAAACCTCCTTCTGGTACGCGGCATGGGACGCAAGGCGGAGATGAATGTCCGCACTGCATTGGGCGCGCGCCGAGGCAGGATCGTACGGCAGTTGCTCACCGAGAGCGTGATACTGGCTGGCACGGGTGGAGTTGCGGGACTCGTTGTGGCTTATGCAGGCACGCGCATGCTTCTGGCGTTGGCATTCCCTTATGCAGAGAGTGTGCCGATCGATGCGAGCCCTTCAGCAGCGGTACTGGCATTCGCCTTGGGTTTGTCGCTCCTGACCGGGATCTTATTCGGCGCCGCGCCGGCATGGATCGCTTCAAAAGCCATGCCCGCCGACGCCCTCCGCGGCGGGATGCGGTCGGTGGCGGGCGGCGCAACCCTATTGCAGCGAACTCTGGTCGTCGTACAGGCAGGATTGTCCCTGGTGCTCCTGGTGGGCGCAGGGCTTTTCGCGCAAAGCCTGAGCAAGCTGGAACACATCGACTTGAAGCTCGATCCGGTCAACCGGTACATCGTGCACATAAACCCGCAGACCGCCGGATATATGCAGCACCGGCTGGGCGATCTCTACAGGACCATCGACCAGCGCTTTCACGCGTTGCCGGGCGTGGTGAAAGTCGGGATCAGCAGCTTCACGCCCATGGAAGACAACAACAATGGGTGGGGCGTGCAGATCCAGGGCAAGCCGGAGCACAATGCGATCGCCACATACATCAAGGCCAATGCTGAGTATTTTGACTCCGTGGGAACGCGCGTTGTGATCGGACGCGGAATCCGGCCCGAAGATACGGCGAATTCGCACCGCATCGCGGTGGTCAACAAGGAGTTTGTGCGGCAGCTTTTCAAGCCGGGCGAGAATCCCCTCGGACAACATTTCGGCGGAGACGAAAACGACGCCGGCGATTGGGAAATTGTCGGAGTTGTAGAGGACACCGCCTACCAGAGCGCGACCTGGAAGGATCACCTCATGTTCTTCGTACCCCTGGCGCAGCGCCCCCTCAGCGCCACGGGCTCCATCGATGAGGATGAAAACATGTACGCCTACGCCATCGTCCTGGAGACGAGCCGGCCGGTTCCCGATATGGAGGAACTGGCGAGGAAGACTCTGGCGGGGATCAATCCCAACCTCAGCGTCATGAAGTTTCAGACATTTTCGGCGCAGATCGCCGACAACTTCATTCAGGACCGGCTGCTCTCGCGCCTGACAATCCTGTTCGCAGGGCTTGCCCTGCTGTTGGCGACGCTGGGGCTGTATGGCGTGACCGCCTATGGAGTGGCGCGGCGAACGCCTGAAATCGGAATCCGCATGGCACTCGGCGCAGAGCGCAGCAAGGTGACGGCGATGGTGATGCGGGAAGCGATGGTGCAGACGGTTGTGGGACTCTCAATTGGAGCACCCACGGCGATGTTCTGTGTGCGGTACATACGCTCACAACTCTACGAAATCAAAACGGTGGACAGCCTCGTGCTGGCGGCGTCGATTGCGACTCTGATTGTGGCCGCGGCGCTGGCCGGGTGGATCCCGGCACTCCGCGCGGCTTCCATCGATCCGGTGCAGGCGCTTCGGGTCGAATAGAGCAAATTCGGGCACAACAGGCATAGATCTTTAATGCGCGCGATCTTGCTGAGGCAACGTCGTTCTGATCTTACAGGCGTAGCGTCATCGGACCTGCCGATGAGTCGCCTCGCGCCCGAGATGACAATCTCCACCCGAAGCGGCGGGCGCTGTACGACTTGGCGGATCGGTGGATGACAAGCTGGGGAAACTATGTCACAGTTTGAAACTACAACCGGCACTTCGTGACCGCGGTCACCTTCCGTCCTGGGCCCTGACGCGTAGAACTGACTCAGGCAACAGATTCGTCCCTGCAACCTCTTTTAGTGCGTTGGCTTGCAACCAGGAGGAAACACGTGCCACCCCTCACCCCCCCACCGCTGCCCAGCGATGACAAGCGCTGGAAAATTGTGAATGGCACCATGCGCAAAAACGGGTTTGCGCGTCACGCCCTCATCGAAACACTCCATACGGTGCAATCGGCATTCGGGTACCTCGACGATGATGCGATCCGGTTTGTAGCGCTTTCACTGCGCGTCCCCCTGAGCCAGGCCTATGGCGTGGTGACGTTTTACCACTACTTCAGCCTGAAGCCGCCCGGCAAGCACACCATGACCATCTGCACCGGCACTGCGTGCTACATCAAGGGCACCGACAAGTTGCTGGCTGCCGCGGAACAACGGCTGTGCATTCCACAAGGGCAGACGACAAAGGATGGCCTGATCAGCCTGACAACCGCACGCTGCGTGGGCGCATGCGGGCGTGCACCGGTCGTCCTGACCGATGGCGAACTGCACGGACAAATGACCGGTGAGGACATGCTCGCCCAGCTGGAAAGGTGGACAGCGGAATGACCATCGAAGAACTCGACCAGATTGCCGAATCGGTTCGTGCGGAACATTCGAAGTGCGATCACGAGATCAGCGTGTGCATGGGAACCGGTTGCCTGAGCCAGCACTCCGATCAGTTGCGGGACGCCCTGACCAAGTCCGTGGCTGCGCAGGGCAAGAATGCATTCGTGCGGCGGACGGGGTGTATGGGATTGTGCGCGGCCGGTCCGCTGGTCCTGGTGGAACCGCAGGAGACGCTCTACCAGCACGTGAAAGCAGAGAACGCCGACGCGATTGCAGCCAGCCTCGACAAGGAACCAGTCGCGGATCTGAAATGCGAACTTCGGGACCACTTTGACCAGCAGGTCCACGTGGTTCTCGAGAATTCCGGCCGCATCGATCCAGAGAAGATTGATGACTACATCGCTCGCGACGGCTATCGCGCCCTGCTGACGGCGCTCAATGACATGACGCCCCAGGGCGTGATCCGGCAGATCACCGAAAGCGGGCTGCGCGGGCGTGGGGGTGGCGGCTATCCGACGGGACTGAAGTGGAGCACGGTGGCGAAGGCTCCGGGCGACCAGAAATACGTGATCTGCAATGGAGACGAGGGCGATCCGGGAGCATTCATGGATCGCAGCGTTCTCGAAAGCGATCCCCAACGCGTCATCGAAGGCATGGCAATCGCCGCCTATGCCGTGGGAGCCAGCAAGGGCTACATTTATGTGCGCGCGGAGTATCCGCTGGCCGTCAGCCGCCTGACCACAAGCCTTCGCGAGGCGCGCAGGCGCGGCTTGCTGGGAACGAACATCGGCAACACGCCCTTCAACTTCGACGTAGAGATCAGGCTGGGTGCCGGAGCGTTCGTTTGCGGCGAAGAGACCGCTTTGATCGCTTCGATCGAAGGCAAGCGAGGGACGCCGCGGCCCAGGCCGCCGTATCCCGCCATGAGCGGATTGTGGGGCAAGCCAACCCTCATTAACAACGTCGAAACCTTCGCTAACATTCCCCCGATTATCCGCAAAGGCGGGAGGTGGTTTGCGAGCATTGGATCGGCGCGCAGCAAGGGCACGAAGGTGTTTGCGCTGACCGGCAAAATCCGCAACACGGGCCTGGTTGAAGTGCCCATGGGCATCAAGCTGCGCGAGATCATCGAGGTGATCGGCGGCGGGGTGCCGGAGGGGCATACCTTCAAGGCGGTGCAGACGGGCGGACCATCGGGTGGATGTCTGCCGGCCGAGATGCTCGACATCGGCGTGAGTTATGACGCGCTGATGGCAGCCGGATCGATCATGGGATCCGGTGGCATGATCGTCATGGACGATACGTCGTGCATGGTGAATGTGGCGCGCTTCTTCGTCGAATTCTGCATGACGGAGTCGTGCGGCAAGTGCATTCCATGCCGCGCGGGCACGGCACAAATGTTTACCCTGCTGTCACGCATCTGCGACGGCTCGGGAACCATGGACGACCTGGCGCTCCTCGAAGAGCTGTGCAGCACGGTGAAGGAGACCAGCCTCTGCGGTCTCGGGCAGACAGCGCCAAACCCGGTGCTGAGCACGCTGAAGTATTTCCGGCATGAGTACATCGATCACATTGTGAATAAGAAGTGTCCGGCAGGCGTCTGCAACCTGAAAGCGCCGGTGGAGGTGCTGGCATGAATGAGAACGCCAACGTAAAAACTCTCACCATCGACGGGCACGAGGTAAGCGCGCGCGCCGGCCAGACCATTCTCGAAGTGGCGAAAGAAAATGACATCGAGATTCCGACCCTCTGCCACCTGGATGGGCTCAGCGATGTAGGCGCCTGCCGCATGTGCCTGGTAGAAATCACCGGCAGCAACAAGCTGCTGCCGGCGTGCGTCGCCACGGTCTACGAAGGCATGGATGTTCACACCGACACCGAGCGCCTGCGCAAGCACCGGCGCACCATCCTTGAATTGCTTTTCGCGGAGCGCAACCACATCTGTGCGGTCTGCGTCGCGAATGGTCATTGCGAATTGCAGTCGCTGGCGCAGTCGCAGGGCGTAACCCATGTGCGGCTGCCCTATCGCAATCCGGAGTTGCCGGTGGATGCCTCGCACGAGCGCTTCACCGCTGATCACAATCGCTGCATCCTGTGCACGCGCTGCGTGCGGGTTTGCGCGGAAGTCGAGGGCGCCCATGTTTGGGACGTAATGGGCCGCGGAATCAACTCGATGATCATCACCGACCTGCACCAGGATTGGGGGAGCTCGAGTTGCACGCGCTGCGGCAAGTGCGTGCAGGTCTGCCCGACCGGCGCGCTGTTCGATAAGAGCAAGGTCGGCGCCGAACACCCCAAGTATCCTGACTTTCTGCCCTACCTGAACATGATGAGGGAAGCGCAATGAGCAAACTCAAACTGGCGACCGTTTGGCTCGATGGATGTTCCGGGTGCCACATGTCGTTCCTCGATATGGATGAGCGGCTTCTGGCCTTGGCCGAGCTGGTGGATGTGGTCTACAGCCCCATCGTTGACGCCAAGCAGTTTCCTGACCAGGTGGACATTGCGCTGGTCGAGGGCGCGGTGGCCTCGGTAGACGACGAAAAGAAGATCCGCAAGATTCGGGCCCACACAAAGACCCTGGTGGCCATGGGCGATTGCGCCATCACTGCCAATGTTCCCTCGATGCGCAATCCCATCGGGCCGGCGGCGATTCTCGACCGCGCCTACAAGGAAAACGCAACTGTGCAGCAGCAGATCCCGTGCGTGGTGGTTCCGCAGCTGCTAAACAAGGTGCGGCCTATCCACGAGTTTGTGAAGGTCGACGTATTCTTGCCGGGATGCCCGCCGTCGGCCGACACATTTCATGCGGCGCTGACTGCGCTGGTAACCGGTGAGCCACTGGACGTTTCCGCGCTCACCCGTTTTGGAGCCTGATTCAATGAGCCAGACCATCACCATCGATCCAGTTACACGCCTTGAAGGCCACGGCAAGATCACGATTCAGCTCAATGGCCGGGGCGAGGTGGAAGACGCGCACTTCCATGTCACACAGGTGCGCGGGTTTGAGAAATTCTCTGAGGGACGGCCGTTTTACGAGATGCCAAGCCTGATGGCGCGCATCTGCGGCATCTGCCCGGTGTCGCACCTGATCGCCTCGGCCAAAGCCTGTGAAGCGATTATGTCGGTGAGGATTCCGCACACCGCAGCGCAGTTGCGGCGCATGCTGAACCTCGCGCAAATGGTCCAGTCACATGCGCTGAGCTTCTTTTATCTCTCGTCCCCCGACCTTCTGCTGGGGATGGAGTCGGATCCGGCTCAACGCCATATCTTCGGCGTGGCCGCCGCCAAGCCCGAACTCGGACGCGGCGGAATCGCACTGCGGCGTTTCGGACAGCACATTATCGAGCTGCTCGGCAACAAGCGGATTCATCCCGGGTGGGTGATCCCTGGCGGTGTAACCGAGCCGCTGACTCAGACCAAGCGCGATGAGATCCTCGCCATGATTCCCGAGGCCTACGCCAACATCAAGCTTGCGTTGACCGCCTACAAGCAGATCGCCGACACGTTCAAGCCGGAAATCGAGGTCTTCGCCAACTTCGCCTCCCTCTACATGGGTCTGGTAAACGACGATGATTCCGTCGAATTTACCGATGGCGCACTGCGGCTCATCGACGCCACCGGCCAGATTGTTGAGGACGGAATCACGGCGACTCGCTTCACCGAAGTCATCGGTGAGGCCGTCGAGCCCTACAGCTATACGAAGTTTGCCTACTACAAGCCGCTCGGCTATCCCGCAGGAAGCTACCGCGTGGGCCCGCTGGCGCGCCTGAATATCGCCAAGAAAATGGGAACACCGCTTGCCGATCAGGAATTGGCCGAGTTCAAGCAGATCGCCGACGGGCCGGTGCAGGGATCGTTCTACTATCACCACGCGCGCCTGATCGATATCCTCTACGGCATCGAGAAGATCGAGCAGATTCTCTCTGACCCGCTGATTCTCGACAAGCATGTGCGGGCAGTCGCAGGCGTGAACCGACTAGAAGGGGCGGGTCAGGCCGAAGCGCCCAGGGGCACGCTGCACCATCACTACAAGGTGGACGAAAACGGCCTGATAACCTGGGCAAATCTCGTCATCGCCACCGGACAGAACAACAACGCGATGAACCAGGGCGTGCTGCAGGCCGCCAGGCACTATATCAAGGACGGCAAGTTCACTGAAGGAATTCTGAATCGCGTGGAGGCGGTGGTTCGTACCTTCGACCCGTGCCTGAGCTGTTCGACACACGCAGTGGGTCAGATGCCGCTGGCGATTACACTACTTTCAGCTGATGGAGCAGTCCTCGACCAAATCCGACGTTGAACACATCAAGATGACGCTCGAGCCCATTCCGTGTCTCGTCCTCGCGTGCGGCAACACGCTGCGCGAGGATGACGGTGTGGGACCATGGCTGGCCAACCAGGCCGGCAGGCGCTTCCCGGCCGAAAAGCGGCTGCGCATCCTGGCGTCCCAGCAATGGACCCCGGAGCTGGCCGAAGAAGTAGCGCGAGCCCGAACCGTCATCTTCGTGGATTGTGAGTCGAACGGCGCGCCGGGCTCGATACGGCTGATCCCGGTGGAGCCCGCTGGCGAAATCCCTCGCATGATGAGCCATCATCTGAGCGCACCGGACCTGCTGGCCCTGAGCCGGAGCTATTACGGTACCCTACCCACCACGGCACTTCTGCTCACCGTGGGAGCAGGTTCTCTCGAAATGCGGGAAGGGTTCAGCAAACAGGTCGCGGCTGCGCTGCCCGATGCCGAGAACGTGCTCATCGGAACAGCGCTGCGGCTCCTCGAGGGCCTGCCGGCGCCAGCGACCGCTGCCCCGCTGCCTGCGCCCGCAGAGATCGCCAACAGCAACGGCCGCAACCCCGAGGACGCGGCCGCCAATGCTGTGTCTTCAGAGACTGCTGAATCTCAGAACGCTGCCACCGTCTGACGCAGGCTGTAGGAGCTGAGTGTCTTGATGTAGTTGCCGCGATCGAACGGCGACGTGTCGGGCACCGAGCGGCGGCTCAGGCAACCGCGGGTCTCCCACAACGAAGCATATTCGTGACGCTCGAGCCAGTAGTGCATGTCCGACAGCACGCGCGCGATGTGCTCGATGCCGTGTACATGCAGCGCTGAAGCCATCATGCTCATGCTGGCTCCGGCCATGATGCACTTGAGAACGTCCTCTGCCGAGTGCACGCCACCGGTAATCGCCAAATCGATGTTGACATGCCCGTAGAGGATCGCCGCCCAATGCAGGCGCGGCAGCAACTCGGACGGGGTAGAGAAATGCAGCGTAGGCCGCACTTCCAGCGTCTCGATATCGAAGTCAGCCTGGTAAAAGCGGTTGAATAGAACGACACCGCGCGCGCCAACCGACTCGAGGCGTGCAACCAGGTGTGGCAGGCTGGTAAAAGACTGTGACAGCTTCACCGAGACCGGAATCTTGACCGCCTGGCAAACGCTCTCGACCAGTTCGAGAAGCTGCAGTTCAAGCTCGTTTGACGTCTGCGAGTGATCGGTGGCGAGCGCGTAGGTATTCAGCTCGATCGCGTCCGCGCCTGCCTCCTCCATCTCTTTCGCAAAGCGCACCCAGCCACCTGCCGTGGTGCCGTTGAGGCTGCCAAAGATCGGAATGTCGACGGCGGCCTTGCAGCGGCGGAGATAGTTCAGATAAACCTCGTGCGTCATCCGGTAATCGGCCAGCTCGGGAAGAAAATCGAGCGACTCGGCAAAGGAATTCGTGCCCCGCGACAGATCCTCGTCCAGCGCCGTCGATTCGAGCGCCAACTGCTCCTCGAACAGGGATGTAAGCACAATGGCAGCTGCGCCTGCATCCTCCATCTTGCGGACATGATCGAGCGACTCTGCGAGGGGCGTGGACGAAACGACGATCGGTCCGTTCACCTTGAGACCGAGATAATGCGTCGAAAAATCGATCATTTTGTACCTCCGGCGGGTACTGCCGCCGCTTTGTCTTCCGGCTTTTCCTCAGGAGCAATGTGCGGCGTTTCTCCGCGGCCAGGCATCGCGGCCCTGCCAGAGTAGACGCGCCACTGGCGCTCCACATCGTCCTGCGCTTCCTTCAGCAGTTCATCTGCCGTCTCCGGGTTGCCGCGCGCGAGCATGGTGTACCGTGCTTCGCGATAGGCATATTCCTTCAGCCGGATCGACGGCGCTTTCGAATCGAGTTGGAATGGGTTTTTGCCTTCTTCGCGCAGTGCTGGGTTATAGCGCATCAGCGGCCAGTAGCCCGACTGTACGGCGAGCTTCTGCTGCTCGAGGCCGTGCACCAGGTCGTAGCCGTGCGCGATGCAGCTGGCGTACGCGATGATGATCGACGGTCCCTCGTGCGCCTCGGCTTCCTGGAACGCCTTGATCACATGGGTATCGTTGCCGCCCAGCGCCACCTGAGCCACGTAGACCGAGCCGTAGCTGACGGCTTCCATGGCAAGATCCTTTCTGCTGTTTCTCTTCCCGCTGGCGGCGAACTTGGCAACTGCGCCGCGCGGAGTGGCCTTCGATGCCTGGCCGCCGGTATTCGAATAGACCTCGGTGTCGAGCACCAGCACGTTGACGTTCTTGCCCGAGCCGAGCACGTGATCGAGGCCGCCGAATCCGATGTCGAATGCCCATCCGTCACCACCCAGGATCCACACGCTTTTCCGGACCAGTGAATCGGCTATTGCCAGCAGATTGCGAGCGTCGGAAGATTCGTTGCCCTTCAGCTTGCCGCGGAGCGCGCCGATCCGCAGCCGTTGTGCGTTGATTTCCGTTTCGGTTTTCTGCGATGCGCCGATCAGCGCGGCCGCGAACTCCGCGCCGATGACGGGAGCGACTCGCTCCACCAGCGTTTCCGCATAGCCCTTCTGCTGGTCGAGGGCGGTACGCATCCCGAAGCCAAACTCGGCATTGTCTTCAAAGAGTGAGTTGGCCCACGTCGGTCCGCGACCCGCTGCATTCTGGCTGTAGGGGGTTGTGGGCAGGTTGCCGCCGTAGATCGACGAGCAGCCCGTGGCGTTGGCGATGTAGAGCCGGTCACCGAAAAGCTGGGTGAGCAGCTTGATGTAGGGCGTTTCCCCGCAGCCTGCGCACGCTCCCGAGAACTCAAAGAGCGGCTGCAGGAGTTGCAAATCCTTTACCTGACCATGGGAAAGCTTGTTGCGGTCCACTTCAGGAAGGTTGAGGAAGAAATCCCAGTTCTCACGCTCGGGTTCGCGCAGCGGAGCCTGCGGCGCCATGTTAATGGCTTTGCGGCTGGAATCGCTCTTGCTTTTGACCGGGCACACCTCGACGCAGACGCCGCATCCCGTGCAATCCTCGGGAGCGACTTGCAGCGTGTAGTGATCCTGCTCCATGCCGCGCCACTTGGGCTTGGCCCACTTGAAGGTGGCTGGAGCCTTGTCAGCGAGATCGGCGCTGTACACCTTGGAACGGATGACGGCGTGCGGGCAAACCATGACGCACTTGCCGCACTGAATGCATAGGTCCTTGTCCCACACGGGAATGAATTGCGCGATATTCCGCTTCTCCCATTGAGAAGTTCCGGTGGGGAAAGCGCCGCCGGCGGGAATCGCGCTCACCGGCAGCTGGTCGCCGCGGCCCGACGCGATCTGGCCCAGGACATCATGCACAAACTCGGGTGCGTTGGACGAAATGACCCCGGTGATGTCGAAGTCCGACGTGGCAGCCGAGGGAACCTCGACCTTCTCAAGATGTGCCAGCGCGTGGTCCACGGCGGCAAAGTTTTTCTGCACCACGGCCTCGCCGCGCTTGCCGTAGGTTTTCTTGATTGCCTTCTTGATCTGCTCGATCGCCTCTGCACGCGGAAGCACCCCGCTAATCGCGAAGAAGCATGTCTGCATGATGGTGTTGATGCGCGTGCCCATCCCGGCCTCGCGCGCCACCTTGTAGCCATCGATCACGTAAAACTCAATCTTCTTGCGGATGATTTCCTGCTGCGTGGTCTTGGGCAGCTTGTTCCAGACTTCGGCGGCCGAGTGAGGCGAATTCAGCAGGAAGATCGCGCCCGGAATGGCCGTTTCCAGCACGTTCATCTTCTCGAGGAAGCTAAAGTTGTGGCAGGCGACAAAGCTCGCGCGCGTGATCAGGTACGTGGAATGAATCGGGTTGGGCCCGAAGCGCAGATGCGAAGTCGTCATGGAACCGGACTTCTTCGAGTCGTAAACGAAGTAGCCCTGCGCGAAATTGTCGGTCTCGGTGCCAATGATCTTGATGGAGTTCTTGTTTGCGCCCACGGTTCCATCCGACCCAAGCCCATAGAACAGTGCGCGCACGGTCTGCGGATCCTCGGTCGAAAATGCAGGATCGTAGGCCAGGCTGGTGTGAGTTACATCGTCGTCGATGCCGATGGTGAAATGGTTTTTGGGGGAGGGCTTGGCCAATTCGTCAAAAATGCCCTTGACCATGGCCGGAGTGAATTCCTTCGAAGACAAACCATAGCGGCCGCCGATGACGGTGGGGATCGAAGTCAGCGGAAGTTTCGCGGCCTGCTCGGCAAGCGAGGTCACGATGTCCTGGTAAAGCGGCTCGCCTGAAGCGCCGGGCTCCTTGGTGCGGTCGAGCACGGCGATCGACTTCACGGTCTTCGGCAGCGCCTTGATAAAGGCCGTCGCATCAAACGGCCGATAGAGCCGGACTTTGAGCACACCGACTTTTTCGCCCTGCTTGGTGAGCAGATTCACCGCTTCTTCCGCGGCTTCGGCCCCCGAACCCATCATGATGAGGACGCGCTCCGCGTCAGGTGCGCCGGCGTAATCGAAGAGGTGGTAAGAGCGGCCTGTCAACACCGCAAAGCGATCCATCACCGACTGCACCACGCCCGGAACCGCAGCATAGAAGGAGTTGCACGCTTCGCGCGCCTGGAAGAAAACGTCGGGATTCTGCGCCGAGCCGCGCAGGATCGGGTGGTCGGGGCTGAGCGCATTCTGCCGGAACTGGAAGACGTACTTGTCATCGAGCATCGCGCGAACCGTTTCGTCCGCGATGGGCAGAATCTTGCCCACTTCGTGCGAAGTGCGGAAGCCGTCGAAGAAATGAATGAAGGGAATACGCGATTCGAGCGTCGCGATCTGCGCAACCAGAGCCAGGTCGGCCACTTCCTGCACGGAATTCGACGAAAGCATGGCCCAGCCCGTCATGCGGCAGGCCATCACATCGGAGTGGTCCCCGAAAATCGAGAGCGCATGTGTTGCAACGGTCCGCGCAGTCACGTGCATGGTTGCAGGGGTCAATTCGCCGGCAATCTTGAACATGTTGGGGATCATGAGCAGCAGGCCCTGGGATGCGGTAAAAGTGGTCCCGAAGGCGCCGGCCTGCAGCGCGCCATGCAATGCTCCGGCTGCGCCGCCTTCACTCTGCAGTTCTTCTACGATGGGCAGCGCGCCCCAGATGTTCTTCTTTCCTTCCGAGCGCCACTGATCGGCCCACTCCGCCATGGGAGACGAGGGGGTAATCGGATAGATTGCAACGACTTCGGAAAGGCGATAGGCAACGGACGCAGCGGCCTCGTTCCCATCCATAATCACCATTTTCTGCTCACTCATTCGCTTTCAGCCTCACTAGGTTGAGTCTCAGCTTGGGTGATTTCGGCGGCTGTGATGAAAGACACACGCAGACTAAGCATGTTCACAATGCGGTACTAAGTTGCGTATGACGAATGCTAGCTTCATCCGAGCCCAAAGCCATGTCTCACACGGCGATTCATTCAACGCGACGCAACTCTGCGATCATCGAATTCAGCCATGAACCCGGGGCACATCGCCGCTCAGGAACACCTCGTCACCCGCGACCATCTGGAGGCTTTGCTGGCCGGGTTGCGCCGCGAGGTGCGCGATCCGCGCGCCGGAATCTTCGGCCCGGAGTCAGTGAGTTGGCGGATCAATCGCGAGTCTGCCCTGTTTCTTGGCGCCGGGCGCGCGGCGCTGTTGCAGCTTGCGCACCCCTGGGTTGCAGTCGCCATCGAGCAGCACTCCCAAGTCATGAACAAGCCCATCGAGCGCTTTCACAACACGTTTCGCATCGTGTTCACGACGATTTTCGGCTCCGCGGAGCAGGCTCTCGCCGCTGCTCGTTCGCTGCACACGCTGCACACTGGCATTCAGGGAGAGATTCCATCCGACGTTGCCGGCTATGAGCGGAATTCGCATTACGAAGCCAACTTCGTTCCTGCACTGCGGTGGGTGTTTGCCACTCTGATCGAGAGCGCTGTGCTGGCCCATGACTTCGTGCTGTCGCCGCTGACGACGGAGGAACGGGAAGCCTACTACGCAGAAGCAAAGCGGCTCGCTGCCCTGTTCGGTATTCCCGAGGAGGCTCTGCCTCCGGATTGGAATGCGTTCATTTCCTATATTGACGAAATGTGTTCCTCCAACGAACTGGGCGTAGATGAGCTGTCGCGCAAGATGGGCCACAACATCCTCGACGGAGCAGGCTCATGGATTCATCCACCGCGTTGGTACCGGGCGCTCACCGCGGAGTGGATGCCGGCGCGGTTCCGCGATGAGTTTGCACTGCCGTTCGGCGATTCGCAGCGCAGATCAGTCGAGCGCGCTCGCCGCTGGCTGGCCCTTTCGTATCGCAGCCTGCCCCACTCCTTGCGATTTACCGGCCCGTACCACGAAGCCTGCGCACGCCTCGCGAAAAAGCCGGCCGGACCCCTGACGCGCATCAACAACCGCTTCTGGATCGGCGAATCGCAGATGCCGTTTGCGGAATAACGGGATCACCGCCCGAAAGAACCTGAGCCGGCAGTCGGCCACAAGTCACTTCACTCCGTAAACAGATTTCGCTGAAGTTCATCGCATCTCGAACTTCTACCGTATCCCGCAGCCACTGCATTCGGCCATGTTCCAATGAAAACAGGACATGAAGATCCTCTCCATTCATTGCGGACTGCCTCGGGAAGTGGTGTGGCACGGAAGTCACGTCACCACTTCGATCTTCAAACAACCGGTCCAGGGCCGAGTGGCTCTGCGAACGCTCAACCTCGATGGGGATCGCCAGTCCGACCTGACCGTGCATGGCGGCAGGCACAAGGCCGTGTATTGCTATCCCATGGAGCACTACGCCTACTGGGCCGAAGAATTGCCGGACCGCACGCTCGAAATGGGCACATTCGGCGAGAATTTCACCACGGAGGGCTTACTTGAGGACTCCATCCATATAGGAGATCGGTTTGCGGTGGGCTCCGCGGAAGTTGTGGTGAGCCAGCCTCGGCTTCCCTGCTACAAACTCAACATCAAATTCGATTCGAACGACATGACGCGCCGATTTCTGGCCAGCCGACGTACCGGTTTCTACCTTGCGGTGACTCGCGAGGGAGAAGTCGGGGCATTCGACGAATTCCTGCCGCTCAGCCACGACCCAAATGCTGTTTCCATCTCGGAAATCACCCAGCTCTACCTCGCCAAAGAATATGGCGAGGACGACCTGCATCGCGTCGAAAGAGCCCTCCGCGTCGGCGCGTTGCCCGACAGCTGGAAGGACTATCTTCGAGAGAAGATGAACCAGCGTGACGCATGATGTCGTCGTGAAGGGGCTTCCGACTTGGCTTGTTCTTATCGTGCGGCGTCCAGAGCATCTCAGTTCATTCCCTGAGGCCCTCGACTTCAGTTCCAGCTCACAACCGTCACGGCGAACGGCTGAAGCGTGAGTTTGCCGTCCTCCGGAGTCACGGAGCGCGCGGGGCCTTCTCCGGATTGCGCATCCACCGTCAATGCCGAAGCATTTCCCGCAGAGGGCAGCGCGACATCGATGGCTTGATTGCGCTTGTTGATCAGCAGCAGCTCGCGACCGGTGGGAGTGACAAAAGCTTGCGCTTCGATGGCAGAAGCCGTGGGGACAGCAACATCCGTCTCGACCATGCTGTCGCCGGGCTGAAATGAATCCTTGAGCAACTTGAGAACCCAGAAGCGCGCGTTGGGCTGGTTGGTTGTCCAGTCCATCATGCTCACCGTTGGGTACTGCGTTGGAAATCCGACCAGCTGCGATTGCCCCACAACATCAATCTGCAAACGGGCGAGCTTCAAGTACATGTAAGCGAAGACCGCCCCGGAGAGGTTCCAGTAGGCGGATGGAGGCGTCACGCCAACGGCGGGCGGAGCATCCGTGGGGAGAATGGTGCCCAGCTCGTCGATATCCGTGCGCGTTTTCGGAGCCAGCTGCTTGCGAATAGCCTCGACGGACTGAACCGTGTTCAGGAACTGATCGGCCTGATTCAAAAGCGAGTCCTGCCAGTTGTCGATGGTTTCCTGCGGTCCCGGCACGGCATAGAAGTGGTAGGAAATGTAGTCAATGGGAATCTCCGGCAGATGATTGGCCGGGTTGAGGAAGTAGCGGATGAAGTCGAGATGGTTGGCGGGCGCGCCCAATGACAAGCCGATGAATTTGGTATCGGGGCTGACGCTGCGCACCGCCTCCACGATCGCGTCGTAGCGCTTCGTATAGTCCTCCGCCGTTGTCTGGTGTTCGTAGTCGGGCTCATTCAGCACCTCCCAGATCGGAAACTGGTAGTGATGGCCGGATTCATGCCACACGCCGTTTTCATCCGCGAATCCGCTGTCGACATACCAGCTGGCGAAGCGGCGATAGTAGTCGGCGAGCTCCGCGCAGGTGGGATCGCGCAGCTCGGTTCCCTGCTCGTAATTCCACATCACCTGGTTGGGGTCGCCTGGATAGGCGACTGGTGCATCCGTCACGAACATCCATTGGGGGATGGTGCTGAAATCCATCACCGTCGCGTGCCCGGCTGTCGCGGTCATGAACTCGTCCATCACCGGATCGATCAGGCTGAAGTCCCACGATGTCGACTGCGGCGTGGGAGGCTGCAATTCGGCGACGGCAAGCTTGGGATAAGGGAACCAGAGCTGATAGCGCGTCGCGTCCGGCTGCAGCGCACCGAGCGCCCTGAACGCCGCATCGCCCAGAGGATCTCCCGGGAGCAGGCGCGGGTTCATTACGACCTGCAGCGTGGGGGTGGTCTTGTTGATGACGATGACGTTGTTCCATTGGATGACCAGGTCGCTTTTCGTTGATCCGGGATCGCCGCAGGTGGTACAGACCATGAGGCAGGCAAATGCCGCCGGCGCCAGGCCGCGGCGCTTCGGCAATGCGATGGCATTCGGGGATCCGAGAAGGAGCGGTCCAGTCACTCTGACCCTTCCGGTTCGGGGGATACGAAGGAACAAAGCCTGAGGGTTGGATGTCTCAAATGGGGGATACGTCTGGATCTAAGACTGGTGGGAGGCCATCGCCGGCCCCCATCTCACCGGGAAGCTCACCCACTTGAGGGTGCCCCCGAAGGGGCGAGAGACGGGGTCATCCACATCCTGGTCTGCAAAAGACCACTGGGACAGCGGCCACCTGACATGTTTATTGATCCGACATTGGAACGTAGCATCCCGTGTTGCGTCGCCCAGGGTCAGGCTCCGCGGATGAAGTATTTGTAGATAAACATTGCTATGCAGGCGGCATACAAAGCCCCAAGCAAGAACCAGAAACCAGACTTTGTCCAGCCCTTGACAGCATCACTGTTCCTTGTGCCCAGGGCTGTAGCGAGGCCTCCACTCATAAGGAGCCATACCAATGTGATCCCTGGAGGGATCAGAAACGCCCAAATAAGATCGCTGATCATTCCGAAGTCATCGATTCCACAGCTTGAATTTACAGCGGGCGCGCATATTCCGTATGTGAAGAGATCATGCCCCCGCTTGAACTCGGCTGGTAGCTCCTGATCTCACCAGGAATTCTGCCCATTTGCGGAAGCCCCCAGTCCCTCGCCCCTGGCGAACCGGGACGAAATCCTCAGGTCTCCTGCGTCTGCTCTTGAGCGAGTCTTATCTTTGATAACTTACCCTCAAAGATCATGTTAGTCAGCCACTGGGCCAGAAAGCACAGTGGAACCGCAGCGAGTAGATCAATCGTGTAATGCTCTCCCAATCCCAAGGTGGCCAAGATGGTCAACAACATATGCAATGCGCCGACAACACATCCCCACTTCCAATGGCGCAGCCAGTACAAAACAAGCAAGGCGCTGACTGTATGCATCGAGGGAAAGCAGTTCGGCGGCACATTCAACAGGATCACGTGGGCTGCCGTCAGGTGCGGCACCTGTGGGTAGGAGGCAAACGCATATTTCGGACCTGAGGCGGCCGGATGTCAAGGACCGGATCGGTCCGGGTTGGACCGCAGAAAGGGAGGCAAAAACATTGTGGAAAACTGCAAATAAACAAGGGGGGGAGGGGGTACCACCACCGCGTTTCGATGCGATACAAGGCCCCGCCCATGAGCTCGGAAGGATCGCGTTCGCGCCTTCCTTCGACCAGTTCACGATTGTCTAACCTGAGTATGCGCTTTGCGGCGAGTTGTTCGGCAACGGCACACCCTCATGCGTGCGCGCCATCACAAGGTTGAGTTCACCCCGCTCCCGATGTCATGTTTGCATGCCGCCTGAATGCGTTCGTAGGCGCAGCATCGTGCCGCGTCGAACGAGTCTCAGCGCGGCTCCGGCTCGACGACGGTCTTCCCTTTTACCGGCATCGAGAACGGTTCCACGTCCGGGAGCACCCGCACTGCCGTTGTAAATTTGAACGCATTTTTGCCGGGACCCGGGAACGTCGCCTCAACGAAGAAGGCTGTCCAGCCCCTGGCCGGCTTCGCCACCCGCGCCACATAGACACCCGGGCTCTCCGGCTCAAGCGGAGAACTTTGATACGCGCGCCCGATCGACTCCTCGCGGAAGTCGCGATGCTCGGGATTGTTCGCCTGCCACAAGGTCACCGCCAGGGGCGTCCGGTCCATGGTGACGCGGATCGCGCCGTCCGGCTCAAATGTCCAGGTGAGTTTGGGCCGCGTTATCCCTTCGACGATCGACTCATAGAACGCCTCGATGCTCTGATCTGAATCCACATCGTGCAGGCTGTGATCGGTGTTCGCCTCATAGAGCAGATGATTCTCGCCCGGAAGCTGATCGAAGTAGAACTGAGATGAATCGGGAAGGAAGAACTGGTCCCCGGCAGCATTCACCATCAACTTCGGCATCGTAAGCCGGTCGCGATACGAAAACGGATCCTCAATATCCATCAGTTTCTTGAACCGGCGATTGTCCATCTGGTCCATCAAGCCTTCGTGGAAGTAGTCCCTCACCGAATGCGCCCAGTAGCCATAGCTCTCGTAGTGGTGCTCGAGCGACGGAACGACGTTGAGCACGTCGATCACCATGGGGGCAATGGCCACGACCCGCTTGTCGACGGCGGCCGTGGTCCACGTGGTCCAGCCGCGCTTCGAGGCGCCGCTCACCACGAACCGATTCACCACATGATGTCCGCCCTGCTCGCTGCCGGCGAATGTCGTCACAGTATCCATGGCGCGGACTGCTGCTTTTGTCATGGGCAGCCGCAGCGGCCAGTTCGAGTCGCCCGTCTCGATGAATTTTCTCCACGTATACGCGATGATCTGGTCTTCCTCGCGCGGTCCATAGGAGTCGTTCGCAAAGGTGAGCGGCTCGTTCGGCACGTCGAACAGCTCGCTCACCACGGTGTGCGTCATGGTGGCCATAGCCACGAATTTTTCTTCGGGCTTGGGCTGCCCATCGCCGATGGAGCCGCCCCGAATGTAGAGGAAGCCGATGGGACTCGACACTTGCTGCGGAACCTCGATGCGGAGCCAATGCTGCCAGACGCTCGGCGTCACCTCGGCAGGAGTGCGCCATTCCTGCGATGTCATCCGCAGCAGAAACTCCGTGCAGCCCACCCGCGCTGTCTTTGCAACGAGTGTGTACTGATAGTGGCTATCGGGCGCATGCACGTAGGCATCGAGCGCCGTCTGCCGTTCTGCGGCGCGTGCGCTTCCCGCGAAGAACACGACAGAAGCAAGGCAGACAACTGCACCAACATTCCTGAGATTTCGCATGACCCAGTATCGCCGAGCGTTCAGGCGGCGGGAGCTTGAGGCATCAGGCAGGTGTTGCGGCTCTGCATTTCCGGCTCAGGCGGACGCAACAAGCGCAGCCACGAGGGCCTCCCACTCAGCATCGAGATCATCGCGATGGAAGCCGCGACCTGCACGGGCGTACCAATATTCGGCGTTGGACGCGGCGCCTTCCTTGCGATGCAGATAAGCGTGGACTGCCATCCCTTCCGTGGATTCGAGCTCGTCGACCAGATCGTGGGCGCGCTTCCAGTCGCCTTTTGCGTCCCACCACAAAGCGGATTGGGGCGCGGTGAGGCCGTCGGGCGGGTTTGCGAGCGAGATCGAATCGCGGAATTGGTTTGGCGTCATGAGGCCTCCGTTTTTTTAAGTATTGCTGCTTCCAATTTCTCACTCTAGCGAGTGATTTGGGTCACATCTTTCAGCCCGAGCCGCTGATAAAAATGCATCGATGTTCCGATAGCAGATCTATGAGGTCCGTCAGGGGGTCAAAAGAGGGTCAGGGGGCCCAGTTGCCAGGCGCCGGGCCTCTTCCCAGGGGGTCAAAGGGCATGCGTGCAGGTGAAACGGAGAATTTGCCAACCGGCTTTTGCTTCTCAGACCAAATTGGTCGTATACTTAACTCCGACCTTTCTGGTCGTAGTTCAAGGGTACTGCCATTCCGGCGGCGCTCGGAGGACCGGTCGTTGAGCGTGTTGAGCGAGATGAAAATCGGCGAGAGCGGTATCGTGATCGCCCTCGACCTGCCAGAATCGGTCCAGAACCACCTGATGCATATGGGCTTTGTACCCGACGCGCATGTCACGGCCCTGCGCCGTGCCCCGGCCGGCGATCCCACGGTGTATGGCATCGATGGCATGGAGATCGCTTTGCGCGTTGAAACCGCCAAGGCCATCCGGATCAGGTCCGCCGAGGCCGGCGCGACTTTCAAAACAACGGAATCTCGCGAGTTTGCCGGGGCCTCCAGATGACATCGGCCTGCTGTTCCACACCGGTCTTCGAGGCGCCCGCAGGACACGATGGCGCGTTGAGCACCGTGGTGCTGATCGGCCCCCCCAACTCGGGAAAATCCACACTCTTCAACCGCCTGACCGGTTTACGCCAGAAGGTAGCGAATTATCCCGGCGTGACGGTGGAGCAGCGCATGGGCCTGATGGCCGGTGCGGGTCGCGACGACCTGACGCTGATCGATCTGCCCGGTGTGTATTCGCTGTCTCCCTACACCGAAGATGCTCGCGTTTCAATCGATGTGCTGAAGGGCAAGATGCCGGGCACGCCGAAGCCCGATGCCGTGCTGCTGGTGCTCGATTCCCTGCACCTGACGCGGCAGTTGATGCTGGCGGCTCCGGTGCTGGCGTTGGGATTGCCCACGCTGGTGCTGCTCAACATGAGCGACCTGATGGAGTCGCGCGGCGGCGAAATTGATCCGCTGAAGCTGGCTCGCGAACTGGGCGCACCGGTTGCGCAGATCAGCGCCGTACGCGGGTCGGGACTGGATGCGATTCCGCTGTTTCTGAATCAATGCGCGCTGCCGCGCTCGGCGCAGAAGGTCGAACAGCACTTGACATTGCCGGTATTGGGCAATGCCAGCAGCACTCATACGTGGGCCGCGCAGGTAAGCCGCCGCACCGGATATCGCGCTCCGCTCTCCGCCGAGAGCAGCCGCAAGCTCGACAACATCCTGCTGCATCGCATCTGGGGGCCGCTGCTGTTCCTCGTCGTGGTGGTCGGCGTGTTCGAAGTGGTGTTCTCCATCGGTCAGCCGCTTTCCGATGGTTTCGGCGACTTGCTGCTGGATGCGGGCAAACTCGTGCGGCCGTTGCTGCCGGCCGGATGGCTGCAGTCCCTGATTCTCGACGGAGCCTGGAAGGGCATCTCGTCGGTCCTGGTTTTCCTCCCCCAGATCCTGCTCCTGTTTTTATTCATCGGAATTCTCGAAGATTCGGGCTATCTTGCTCGTGCAGCGCTGATTGCAGACCGCGTGATGCGCACCACCGGTCTCAATGGAAAGGCCTTCATCCCGCTGCTCTCGGCCTATGCCTGCGCGGTTCCGGCGATCATGGCCACGCGCACCATCGAGAACAAGCGCGACCGGTTTGCCACGATCCTGGTGACGCCGTTCATGACCTGTTCGGCGCGATTGCCGGTGTACCTGCTGCTGATTGCGGCTTTCATTCCGAACACGTTTTATTTTCACGGCATTCTGAACCTGCGCACGCTGGTGATGCTGGGGCTCTACGTTGCCGGATTTGTAGCTGCGATGACCACGGCGTGGCTGCTGAAGAGCTCGATCCTCAAATCCAGCGAAACGCCCTTCATTCTTGAGTTGCCGCAGTACCGGATGCCGACGCTGCGCTCTCTGGCCCTGCGCCTTGTGGATCGCGGGAAGGTCTTCTTGCGCCAGGCCGGCACGGTGATCCTGTGCGTGACCATGGCCCTATGGGTGCTCGCGCATATTCCGCCGATTCACGTGGGCGGAGCGGCAGGCGGTCACACCTGGGCGGCTCCCGAACTGGCAGACAGCATGATCGGGCGGTTGGGGCACTTCATTGAGCCGGCGATTGCGCCTCTCGGATTTAATTGGAAGATCGGCATCGGACTGATCTCGAGCGTGCTGGCGCGCGAAGTGATGGTGAGCACGATGGGCACGCTGTATGGAGCGGATGCCAGCACGCAGGCTCTCAACCTGCAGACCGCGCTGCATCACGATATGACGCTGGGCGGAGCGCTGGCATTGATGATCTTTTTCGCCTTCGCGATGCAGTGCACCTCGACCATGGCGGTGGTGCGGCGCGAGACCAACAGCTGGAAATGGCCCGCCATCCAGTTCTCCTACATGCTGGTGCTTGCCTGGACCGCGGCCTTCGTGGTCAATCACGTGGTAATGGCGCTCGCTCACTGACCACCGATCGCGTCGCCGCTGATCTATCCAATCGAGCCACTTAGCTGCTACACTCCTCGGCGTTCCCTTCCTGGGTATCAGCACGCAAAATCTACGAATCGATGAGGAGCCACGGATATGGCAACGGCGACGCCGACGCAGCACGCACAAGTTTCCCCCGAGCGCATCATGCAAATGGCATGGGGCTACATCCCACCCCTTATTCTTGAAGCCGCGATCCGGCATCGCATCTTCGACGTTCTAGATGCAGGTCCTAAAAATATCTGGGAAGTCGAAAAAGCCACCGGGGCCTCCACTCGCGGGCTCACGGCCGTGATGAACGCTCTTGTGGGCCTCAACTTCCTCTCGAAGGACGAACAGGGACGCTTCGCGCTGACTCCCGAAAGCTCCACCTTTCTGGTCAGCACCAAGCCCTCGTTTCAGGGCGGGATGATCAAGCATTGCAGCGAGCAGCTGATTCCACGCTGGCTGCACATCAACGAGGTGGTGGCGACGGGAAATCCGGTCACCCCGGTCAACGAAGAGACTTCCGGCGGCGAGTTCTTTCACGAGTTTGTCCTCGACATCTTCCCGATGAGCTACCCGGCGGCGCAGACCCTCGCTGCGCATCTGAACTACGGCTCCTCCGGCAACCCGGTCAAAGCACTCGACCTCGCTGCCGGCTCCGGTGTGTGGGGAATCGCCCAGGCCCAGGCTTCGCCGCGCATTCAGGTCACCGCCGTCGACTGGCCCGAGGTCATCGACGTCACAAAGAAGACTTCCGCGCGCTTTGGCCTCGGCAATCGCTTCAGCTTCATCGAAGGCGATCTGCTCGATGTCAACTTTGGCTCCGGATTCGGACTCGCCACGCTGGGCCACATCCTGCACAGTGAGGGCGAGCCGCGCAGCCGCAAGCTGCTGGCCAAGACCTTCAGCGCTCTTGCTCCGGGCGGCACCATTGCCATTCAGGAATTTCTCGTGAACAAGGAACGCACGGGCCCTGTCAACGGACTCTTCTTCGCGGTAAACATGGTGGTCAACACCCAGAACGGCGACACCTGGTCCTTCGAGGAAATCGGCGCGTGGCTGGAAGAGGCAGGGTTCCGGAACCCGCGCCTGCTGGAATCCCCGGGACCCTCTCCGCTGATTCTCGCCTCGAAGCCGTGAGTCGCAACTCCTCGACGTGCTTCACAACATAAGTTTGCTGTCGCGCTTCAGTGGCGGCTCGGTGCAATCGAGTCGAGCCGTCAGAAGGTGCGTCCCAGGATCAGCCGCAGAACGGGCGCAGGCTCCGAATAGAGGCTGGTTTTAATCTCGAAGAAGGTTCCGTGCCGGTTCTGGGCTCCCATGAAGATGTTGAAGCCGGTCTCGTAATCGAAGTTGCCGAATGAGATGTTCCGGCCCTGGCCGGCCTGTGTCTGAAAGCTTTGGTGAATGAAATTCAACGATGGGCCGGCACCCACGTAAGGCGCCCATTCGCCGCCGCGCATAGCGGTTGGAAACCGATACGCGCCTTCGAGATTCAGCGCCACCATGTCCGTTACTTCACCCCATTCGAAATCGGCATTGGGTCGGAAGAAGATGTTCCGGCTGAAGACGGGTCCCATTTGGGAATGAAGGCCAAACAGGACGAGTTCCGGGTCCAGCCCCACTCCGGCTCGCGCACCCAGCCGCCAGCGGCGCGCGTCGCGCTTCAGTTCACTTTCCACATTGTGCACGGATTGCGGTATCGGAGTTGCGTCGCGCGCAGACGCATTTGCCGCTGACCCGTCCGCCCTCCCCTCACCCCGCGCCTGGTCGAGCAACGTGACGTCTGTCGCATAGCGCGCGCCTTGCTGGTCTCCTTGATTGGAAACCACGCGCACCCGCGTGCCAACCCGGAGAGCGCGCGGCCTTCTCGTGTTGCGGTCAAAGGCGAACAGGTGGAACTGGTTGTCATCCGATTTCACCACAAACGTGGTGCGGCTTGAGGAGATTACCGATCCCTCCACGGTTGTTTCGTCCTGCCCTTGGGACGATGAATTGCCTTGCTGAGAAAAAGCCGGCGATGCGATGAGCGCGAAGACAATGAATATCAAGCACAGACGTAGGATAGAGAAATTCCGCAATAACATTTTGGCGAGTCCTTCATAGTAGATATGTATGGATCGAGCGTTGAAGCGGGTTGCGAGGAAGAATCTGCTTTCCAGGGGCCCAGGTCAGACCCCTACTCTGATGGAGCTTGCACGCGCAAGGTTGTTCTTATCGATTGCGCTCGGCATCGATAGATCGCAGAGCCGTCACGAAATCAAAATGCCCGGTAGTGATGACAACATGGCGAGCAGCCCCCGGCCTATGACACCCTGGGGTTCTCCCGGGGGCGCTGGTTGACTCGCACCCTCTGATGGGCCAATGCGATCCGAATCGGCGCACCGCTCATCGCGCCGGACGCGCGCAGGTTGTGTCTAGTTCTTGCCGGCTGGCGCCTTTGGCGAGAAGTATCCCTTCCGGGCCATGACCTCCACGCCGGGATGGTCAATCTGCACCTGCAAGCGGTGGTAGGCTCCATTCGCCTTGACATCGTTGAGGGAGATTTCGAGCAGATAGAGGTTTTGGGGGGCAGCTGCCAACGATTCCATGCCGCCCTGAAGATCGTTGTTGTTATGAAAGTATCGGCCGCCGGTTCCCGCCGCGAGTTCCGACATGACGTTCTCGTTCGCCTGCATCGAGGCGAGATGATCCTGCAGAGTGGTTCCGGAAGCAAGGCCCAGCATCGACGTGCTTCCGCCCTCGCTTGCGTCGAGGTTGCCTACATAGAGCCCACGGGCATCGAGCGCATTCACGATGACGTCCGACGCCGCGGCGATGTCCATAACCTCCGACTTCATCGCCATCGCCTCGGGAGCCAGGGTGAGAAAGCCGGGGGACACAAGGATCAACGTGCTTCGACCTGGCAGCTTCGACAACCCGCGTACCACGTTCCCGATCGTCACAAGGGATACCCGAGCATCCTCTTCGCCCTCCGCAAGGGCATTGGCCGCGGCCGCCATCGCCGCGCTTTGAAATGGATTGCTGGCGTTGTTCATGCCGTCATAAAGATTCGAGGAAGGCTTGACCATGTCCTGGGAAAAGGAACATTGCCTCGCCTTCTGCACCGCGATCTGGAACTCCATCGGATTGTGCTTATTGATGATCTGATCGGCGGAATAGTAGTCGACGTCAGGACAATTCTCTTTTTCATGATGAACGGCCGGGTGCACCGCCAGATGCATGATGGCTGACTGGAGCGCGGAGCGATCGCGAGTCAAACCGGAGTTGACTCCGAAAAACGACAGCACGGCTGCGTCGTCCGACGTTGGCAGTGGCGCGTCGAACAGGTGCGTGGCGGCCTTCTGCACAATCGCCAGGTCAGCAGTGGTGAGATGACGATCGTCGAAGAGGAAGACGATGTGCCTGGATCGTGGCGCCGGGGGCTGGGCGTTTTGAGTCCCTGAATCGGGTGCGCCTGCTCCTGCATGAACACCCGTCTCGCTATCGAGAGACCTTTTGCCGTCATGAGGTGCGCCTTTGACAACCGTGAATCCGATGACTTTGCGCTTCCTCCCATTGTCTTCGACAGTAAAGTCGTCTTTGCTTAGACCCGCCAGGGACTGCCCTCGCTTGTCGAGAACAACGACCGGCACGAGCAGGGAGTTCACATGGAGGCTGAGATGGAACTTGTTCTCGTCCGGCGTTCCCGCGAGCGGTTGAGGAAGGTTCGACGTGATGCTTTCGGGCGGCGGCGAACCATTCGCCGACAATTCAGCAGCCGCGGGCGTTTCGCTTGCGCGTGCATTCTTTGCCGGAGCGGCTTCGGTTGCGGCAGGTTCGACAGACAGCGGCGAGGGCCCGGCAGGCTGCGGCCGGCCGGAAGCGGGAGCGCTATCTTCTTCGGGCTGGGGTGGCGGGATCGAGTCGGCTTTCGGGCTCGTCGCTTGCGGCGGATTGGCCGCCGCTTGCTCCTGCGCTACAGGAGCGCTGCCCGCAGTGTTTGCGGCTTCATCCAAAATCCGCGAACTCGAAGCAAAGCGATGATAGTTGCTGAACACGGTCTCGTTGAGCCAGGCCGTCGCAGTGTCTCCGGTGAAAGACTCCGCAGTGGCGAGCATCTCAGAGAGGGCGAGGCTTCGCACCGGGCAAATGAACCGCTCCCCGGCGATCTCAATCGGGCCATATTCAACCAGCATGGCGGCACGGCGAAACGGAAGGCCCTTGCTGATATCCGCCTCCAGCGTGATGCGATCGATGGTGCCATCCGTAGGATTGAGCCAGATGAAGCCATGGTATCCAGGGTGTGTCCGGACCGCTTCGATGTTGCTGGAACTTACGTTCGGCCGCACGCCGATACCCGCGATTCCTCGATCGTTGGCCGGGCCTCGAACGCCTTCAACCGAGGCCTCGCGCTGAAATGTTCCGATTAGTTCGAAGTGCGATGCAGACGCCGGAACCGAGTATCGAAATACTGCGATCAACTGCGATGGCGTCCCTTCCCAGTGATTCCAACTGATCTCGCCCTTTGCCGTGTCCGCGAGAATCATGCCCAGGGTGGTTCCAAATTCGCCGCCCGAAAGAAGACCGATCTTCGATTGCCACACTGCGGAACCTTGCGCCGGAGGTTCGTCTTCTCTCTCCCGGCTTACTGAGATCTCCGCGCTTGATGTGCCGACGAGATGCAAGCCGGACCGCATCGCCCATTCGCCCTGCTTCAGCGCCTCAGGCGTGTCGTCGTAGAGGGTGATGGTGCGCGTGGACAGGAAGTTCGGCAGTCCGCGAAGAGTCTGGGAGACATAGCCCTGGGCAGCCTGAAGCATGCGAGCCCCAGCCGCAGCGTCGGGAGCGGGACTGGATACGGACTCGTTCGCGGGCAATTCAAGAAACTGCGATTGGTCGGCGAGCAGGCGAAGCGCCGCGGATGTCAGTGGGCTTGCGGGGAATTGTGCGTTAAGCCGGGAAAGGGTCTGGGTCGAGATTCTCTCCGCAAGCGACACACTTGCGATTTGCCTTGCAATCTCGGAATCCTGCTTGTGCGCGGCCACATCCTGCGAAAGTAGATGCTCCAGCTGGGCGACACTCAGGCGCTTTGCTGCCCATGATGGGAGCACGGTCAACAGCAAGCAGCTTAGAAGCCATATCCGGCGCATGAAATGATCCGCTTCGTGTGCGAGACCGTGCAAAAGACACACCAAGAATATATCCCTTTTGCAAAACACGCGCCGCTATTCCGATTCCCCGAGCGTGCCCATGAACGTATATCGATCTCAGCTGTGGGCACAGGAATCGTCTGGCACGTCCTACTTGCCGTCCGCGCCGTCGACTTCCTCAGCGGACCCGCCCCCTCATCGCATCGGCGTCCAGCGCGCCTCCTCCTGCGCCGCCAGCGTCACCCTGGAATGCGTGTCCACGACTCCGCTCCGCGATTTGCTGCTGAGTTGGTAATGCGCGGCGCCAAATCCCAGCGCCGACAGATCCACGTCAAAACTTCTCGCCTTCTCTGAAAGATTCTTCAGCATGAATCCGTCCTGGCGATAGCGATAGCGCAAGGCATACACCGGAATTCCAAACTCCACGCTGGCAAAACTGGTCAGATGCGGTGCAACGGACAAGTCTGCATCCGCCGAAGCGCCCAGGCCCAGAAGCTTCTCGATCAGCACCGCCGCGAAAACGTTGGGATACTCGTAGTACTTCTCGGCTCCATGCGCATCTTTGCCGTCGACGTAATACACATGGTCCATGTCGTAGCGTTCGCTCATGAAGTAGCCGTCCTTCGCGCCCTCCACCGCCACGGCTTTCAATTGATCGAGCAACAGCCCGTTCTGCCCCTGCCGCTCGCGATACGCCGCATCCCAATACCAGTACCGGCCCGCCGCGCAAAGATCGTAAGGGCCACCCGAGCCAATCTCCGACTTGTCATAGTCCCCAATCTTCGCCGCCACGAAGCTGGGAAATCGCTCGAACTCACCGGCATTTCCTTGGATCAGGCTGCGTACCGCGGCGGCCTGCTCCGTCGTCGCATATCCGAAGAGAACCGGCAGCTCGTTGGCGAGGAGATGAATATGATCGTGCGCATTTCCATCGCGATCAACCCAATCGATGAATCTGTGGTTCTTCGCATCCCAGTAGCCCATCGGAAGAGGCGCAACGAGCACATCGGCCATTTTCGTGGCAGCGCCGCCAAACCGCGCACCCTCCTCGCGCCGCCCCAGCAGGTTCTCCATGCGGGCCAGCAACTCGAACGCATGCGCGGCAAAGGCCTGCGCCTGCGTAACACGCCCATCCTTGATCACCTGGTCTTCGTAGTACACATCCGACCACACCCTTCCGTATGGATCCGTGTTCGACAAAACCCAGCTGGCCGCGTGCTCCAGGTTCTCCATGTTCGACCGCAGCCAGGCCGCATCTTTTCCGGCTTCGTAATAGCGCCAGGATTCCTCGATCACCTCAATGTCTCCGGTCAGGGGAAACATCGCTGCATTCTCGTGGTTGTCGCGGCTGTTTCGGCGCACGTGGTACTCGCGCCTGCCGTTCGGCTGCACCGAAGTGGGCATGCGAGAGAGGCCTTCGGGATCGTCACGCATCAGCTTGAACTGGAGCTCGATCATCCGCCGCACAATGTCGAGATCGATGTCGGAGCCGATCGCCAGCCGTCCCTTGATTTGAAACTCGTGGTCGACGGCCGGATACGAGCCCGCATACGAGTTCACATTGAGAGTGCTCAAAACATATCCATCGTGATAGGGGAAATGGGCCGCCATGGTTTTCTCCACTACGGACGGCAGCATCGTTCCCCAGTAGAAGGCGGCCAGCGCCTGCTCGAGCTCGGCGCCGCCGTCCATCTCGATCGAAAACCGATGGCCGAACGCATCGCTGTGCGGTCGCCCTTCTGCCTTCGAGAGCGTCGCGCTCCTCGCATGCAAGCTGACGGTTAATCCTGTTTCAGTCTTCGTCGCGCTCAGGTCGCCGCCATCCAACTCCAGATGCCACGAGTGATCCGTCCTATCGAGCGGCAAAATCCACAGCGCGCGATTCGCATTCACCTGCTCGCCTGTTGCGCTGATCGGCAGAACCCACCACTGGTTCTCTTCGTACCGGACGCCGAGTCCCTGGCAGTTGGCGAATGCGATCTCGACCGGCCTGCCTGGGTCTTTTTGCGTGACGACAAGGTCTTCTCCGGCGCGAGCCACGCTGGCGTTCTCGATCGACTGCAAGATCCCGTCCGGGCTGCTCGCGTCGCCTGCTTGTTCTTTCGGAGCAGACGACTGTATCGACACTCCAAGGCACAGAAGAATTGCGATCGGAATCTTCATAGAATGTTCGCAGACAGCAGGTCCATTATTGCCGGTTGATCGCCGAACGAAAAGTCAGAGCTAGTCATTGCAGAATTGCATCGTAGTAGTAGTTTTCGCCCGCATCCTCGTACTCGCGCAAAACAGCGAAACCGGCCGCTATGAGCTGCCGCCGATATTCTTCTGCTCCCAGCGAGCGCGATTCCAATCCTGTCATCGCATCGTTCCAGACGTGCGCTTGGGCTGGCGCGGTGAACAACAGGCGGCCATTCGGCGCCAGGATCCCGGAGATTCTCTGGATGAGGTGCACCTGATCTTCCGCGCTCAGCAGGAACATGAGTCCCCACGCCAAAGCCGCGTCGAACGTCCGGTCGAAGAAGCTCGAAGCCTGTACGGCTTCGCAAATGACCGCCACATCCGGCAGGTTGCGCCGGAATGCGTCTACGAAGGAGGGCGACGCGTCCACGCCGAAGACCTGAAGACCTTCCGCGACCAGGACCTCGGTGATCGGGAAACCGGGACCGCAGCCCAGGTCGAGGACTGTGCTTCCGCTCGGCAGGGTTCGCGCCCACTCCCGCACTTCGCTCACGCCACTGCCGGTCGAGCGGCCGCGTCCACGCCGAGCGAGAAATTCCTGAGCCACTCCTTCGTATCCGTTCGACCGATCCATGGGTTCACGTTATCAGCTTCGTCGATGTGATCCGTTCGTGATGCTCGGGGCCGCGTGAGTGGCTACTCATACCACCGCGTCGATGGACAGGAAATTCGTGTGAAGAAGATCGACTGACGCGCGTCCCGCTGCGGCATTCGTCACTAGCCGTTTTCGACCCGATCCTTGATATCCGAGTACGCCGCCGCGATGAGTTTTCTGAGCGCTGCGGAGTCGATGTTGGTTCCGGGTCTCAGCTTCACGTGGCGCATAAATTTGCCGTCGCCTTGCAAAAGCCGGGCCGGATCGGGCAGCGCGGCGCCCTGAAAAAACGCCACATTGAGGTGCGACGTGAAGACATTGACGCTGGCGAAAGGGACATCGCCCAGGCAGGCAACGGGACAGCCGTCATGCAGAACCTCACGGACTTCATCCCCGCAATTTCGCATCACCTCAAACCACTCCTGCGCGATGTCTCCCAGTTCGCCGCGATGCTTTCGCATCCACGCGTCGATGGCAGGATCGCGTTTGACCGCTCCGTTGAACCGCAAGAGGTCCGATTTCATCCGCATTCCCTTGGAATTCATCTTACGTGTCAAATCGATCCGATCACACAAAGTCCGGCAGCAGCAACCATCGCCGACCGCCGGATCCTCGAACCCCTGCGCCGCATACCTTCTGTTGGACACAGACACTTTGTCGCCCCGGCGCCGAGAACGACATCGATTTCAAAGCCATCCTTTTTCGCGGGCAATTCGGGCCGCGTCGAACCGGTTTGAAGCCTGCAACTTCGAGATGCCCTCGGAAAGATAATTGCGTACGGTTCCCTCCGACAGTCTCAGCGAACGCGACAGCTCCGCCGTGGTCTCGCCGTCGCCTGCGCGGCGCAGTATCAGGCGCTCTCGATCGGTGAGCGGGTCCTTCTCTGTGCTCCATATCTTTGCTGCAAGTGCAGGATCGACGACGCGCGCCCCGCGGCTGACTTCCCGGACCGCGTCGGCCAGTTCTTCCGAGGGCCGGTCCTTGAGAAGATAGCCAGATGCTCCCGCCTCCAGTGCCCGCCGCAAATAGCCCGGACGGGCAAAGGTGGTCAGGATCAGGACCCGCGTGTCCGGATAGAGCTCCCTCACCCGGGCTGCAAGTTCCAGTCCCGTCATCTTTGGCATTTCAATGTCCGCGACCAGGACCTCCGGCCTGTGCTTCCCGACCGCATGAAGCGCCTGCTCGCCGTCGGAAAACGATCCCAGCACCTCCATGTCGGGTTCGATCGAGAGCAGTGCCGCCAGGGCTCCGCGCAACATGCTCTGATCTTCCGCGAGAATGATGCGTATCTTTTGTCTCACTGCGAATTCGCCTCTCTCACAACCTCGTTCGCGGATCTTCCCTGCGCCCCGCTCCTCACGGGCAACGTGACTTCAACACTTGTACCTTCCTTGGCTGAACCTTTCAGTTTCAAGGTCCCGGCCGACATCTGGACACGTTCCCGCATGCCACGCAATCCATTGCCTTCGCGAATTGCGCCACCCAGTCCGTTGTCTTCAATCGTGAAACGAATTGCCGCGTCGCTTTCAGCAAGTGCGATGTGGCAGGCAGTTGCCCGGGAGTGCCTGACGATGTTCGTGACCGCCTCGCGCAGGACAAGGCAGAGCACCTGTGCCTGGCTCGAGGAGAGATTCACCGCGGCAAGAGTCGCCGTTAGTTCTACATCGGCGGAAAGCAGGCTGCGGCGAGCACGGCTCATCTCCGCTTCCAATCCTTCTGCCCGGTAGCCTGAGACGGCTTCCCGCACCTCGGCGAGCGCAGTCCGTGCCGTATGTTCCGCGTCTTCGATTTCAATCCTCGCGCGGTTCGCGTCGCGCGCGAGCAGTCGCCGCGCCAGGTCGAGCTTAACCGTAATCACGGTCAAGGTATGGCCAAGAAGGTCGTGCAGGTCCCGTGCAATGCGCTCGCGCTCCGCTTCCATCGTGAGACGCTCAATCTCCAGATTGGCGCGCTCCAGAAGTGAATTCGTTCGTACCTGCTGAGCAAAGGCAACGTTGCCGAGCCCGAAGATCACGCAGAGGAGGAGGACGCTTTCGGCCGTGACAAGAGGGCGACCGAGGTACACAGTCTCCACCACGACTCCCGCCATCATCGCAATCAGCACCAGGAACAAGGTACGCAAGCGGCTGAGAAAGAGGCAGAGCATCGCAAACGGATAAACAAAGACTCCATAGGCTTCCCGGCTGAGTCCGTAAAAGAGGAACGCGACGAGAAAGAACAAGACAAATGCCAGCGTCTGCCTGCGCCCGCTGAGTTCGGCCACAAGGAAATAGAGGAGCAAGAAGGCCGCATAAATAACCCCGAATTCAATCCAGACGGCGAAGGAGTGCCGGTACGCTGGAGCGACGAAGAAATAGAGCGAATAAAGCAGGGCCACCAAGCGCACAATCCTGCGGTCACGCGGGAACCCACGCCTCGGGTTGGTGGTGCGCTCCTGAGAGGCTTCCCAACTTTGGTCCGCTATCCTTGACCGGCCCTCACCCATGCTTCATCATCCCACCAGTCCAGTCGCCTTGGTACCTTGAGTTGTCATATGAAGAAGGTGACACCTGTCATGTGAAAGTGTCACCTACCTCGGATGACAGCTGCTACTTCTTTTCTCCGGTCTGCAAGCGCATTCTTTCCTTACACACGAGGATGGTCATGAATCTGGAATTTCTTTTCAATGCACTGACCTATGTATGGCTCGCCGGAGAAATCCTGATCGCCCTGGTCACGACGACACGCGAGGGCCGAGGCAAGATACAAGATCGCGGAACCCAGATCATCCTCTGGGTGGTGCTCATTGCATCTTTCAAAATTGAGGAGTGGATGCACGGGTTCCTCCCCGCGGACATGCCAGGAAGTCATAGCTGGTTGAGGCCGGCGGCCTTCGCGATCCTGGTGCTCGGTTTGTGCGTTCGTGCTTCAGCGATCGTTACGCTGGGCCGGGCTTTCAGCGCAAACGTCGCGCTGCGGGCTGGACAAAGACTCAAGCGAAGCGGTCTCTACAGTCTCGTCCGGCATCCTTCCTACTTCGGCCTCGAGCTGATTCTGTTGGCGTTTGGTCTGCACTCACGCACATGGTGGTGTTTTGCAGTTGTCCTCATTCCACCCACACTGGCGGTCCTGTACCGCATTCACGTAGAAGAGCATGCCCTTCGCGCGGCCTTTGGTGCAGATTACGAAGACTATCGCCGTACCACGAAGCGCTTGATTCCCGGCATCTATTGAGCGGCGGCGCAGCCTCAAGGGACTTCCAACAGAGGGCCGTTGTTGCGTGCTGAATGCTATTCGTACCGGAGCGCGTCCACGGGATTGATGCGAGCGGCGCGGCGCGCAGGCAGCCAGGCCGACAACAGGACCACGCCGCTGACCACGATCAGCGCGATCGCATAGGTCAGGGGATCGTTCGTCTTCAGGCCGAAAAGCTGGTCGCGCACATACCTGGCTGCGATCAGGCTGAGCGGCAACCCCAGCGCCACTCCTGCCAGCAATAGCAGCAGCGTCTCCCGGAGAATAATCCAGAGAACGTTCTGCCTCTGTGCGCCCAGCGCAAGCCGCACGCCGATTTCGTTGGTCCGCTGCGCGACGTTGTAGCTCATCACGCCATAGAGGCCAATGGCTGCCAGTACCAAGGCGAGCAGCGCGAAAATACCGGTCAGCGAAGAGCTCAACTCGTCGTTCCCCATCATGTGCGAGACTTCCTCGCCAATGGTGCTCACGCTGAGCAGGGGCAGGTTGGGGTCGACCGCCGCCACTGCGGCGCGTAGATCGGCAATTCTCGCCGCAGGATCGCCGCTGGTACGGACCAGGATGAATCCGGCAAACCGATCCATATTCTCTTGCTTCTGTTGTGGAGCGGCAGAACCTTTACCCGTGTCGGGGGGAGCGTACGGCTCGATCTGCGCCAGCGGAATGTAGGTCATCATCTCCTCGTCCTGGCTCCGCGGATTTCCCGAGCGCGTGTCGCGCGCAACGCCCACAATCTCCCAGGGTCCCTGTACCGTATCGATCCCGATGGTCAGCATGTGCCCAACCGCGTTTCCTTTAGGAAAGAAGTGCCGGGCGAGCGCCTGGTTCACCACCGCCACCTTGAGACTGCTGGCCGTGTCGGAAAGCGAAATGGCGCGCCCCGCGACGATGGAGATACCTGCCGTTTCAAAGTACCTTCCCGACACGCGGTTCAGGATGGAGTTGGTGTTTTCCTTTGGCGCAGGCGTGTATCCCGCAATCGAAATATTGGATCGCCAATTCCCGCTGCTGATCGGCGGAGTCCCGGCCAAGGCCGCCGATTGCACTCCCGGGATCGCGGAAAGCCGATCGAGGAGCCGCTGGTGCAGATCGGCGGTCTGGATCGGTGTGTACCCCGCAAGCCGTGGATCGAATTCAGCCACCAGCATGAACGTGCGCTCGAATCCGTAGTCCTGGCGCTGCAGGTTGCGCAGCGTTTGCAGAAAAAGCCCCGCCGCCACCAGCAGCAGAAGCGACAACATCACCTGGCCGACAACCAGAGACTTCGGCCACCAGCGCGAGGCGCGGCCTCTTCCGCCGACTGAGGTGCGGCTTGCGGAGTTCAGCGAATCGTGCGCCGAGGTGCGTGCCGCGGCGATGGCGGGACCGAACCCGAACAGGACTCCCGTGAGAACCGAAACGCCGAGAGTGAAGCACAAGACGCTCGCGTTCGGCGCCGGGTTCAGGCCGATCCATGAGCTGCCTTCACTCACAAACGCGATCAGAACGCGTGTTGCCGCGAATGCAACTGCCAACCCCAGAAGACCGCCCCCCACCGAGAGCAACAGGGTTTCAATCAGGCTTTGCCGCGCGATGCGCGACCGGCTCGACCCGAGCGCCAGCCGCGTCGCGATCTCGCGTTGACGCGTTGCCGCGCGTGCCAGCAGGAAGTTCGCCAGGTTCGCACACGCGATCAAGAGCACAAGCACAACCACGGCCATCAGCACCCACAAGGAACTTCTGTAGACGTCCTGCAGGTACGAGACGCCGTGCATCGCGGGAATCAGCGGAACAGTTTCGCGCTCGATTTCCTGCTGCCGCGCTTGCGAAACAATGCCGCCTTCATGGGCGCGAATCGCGCTGTGAATCTGCTGGTCGATCCAGCTCTGGGTCTTCGCGCGAGCGTGCGGATCGGCCGCCGCTTCGGGGCTGAGGCGTCCAAACACGTTCATGAAGTAGAGGCCCGAATCTGGGGTCAGCATCGAGGGGTGTTGCGTGATCACCGCCTGAATCGTCGTAGGCGTCCACAGGTCGGCCGGATCCAGCCCTTGCTTCAGTCCTCCAAAATCCGGCGGCATCACGCCGATCAGCTCAAATGGCGTGCCATTGATCGTGATGATCTTGCCAAGAATCGCAGGATCGGACGAAAGAGCATGCTGCCAGAAGTGATAGCTTGCCACAGCGACTGCGCCGCCGCCGGGACTCGCATCATCGGCCGCGGTGATCGTGCGCCCCATCAAGGGATGAACGCCGAGCACGCTGAAATAGTTTCCGGAGACAAGACTTGCCGATGCAAGTTGCGCAGGAGAGCTGGAGGGCGACCCCGAAGCTTGAGCGATGCGCACCGAGACCTTCGGCGCATAGCTTCCGATCGCGGCAATCCCCTGAAACGGACCGGGATTCGCCTGCAATGTCCGCGTGACGTACCACGGATACATGCCAAACTGCCCGATATCGATTCCGCCCGCAACACCGGAGTTGGTGGCATCGCCCAGCGTGACGAGTTGTTCGGGATTGCGAACCGGCAGGTTGCGCAGCAGCAGTTGCTGGATCAGCGTGAAGATCGCCGTGTTCGCGCCGATGCCCAAGGCGAGCGAAACGAGTGCAACCGCCGTGAAAGCGGGCCGTTTGCGGAGCGCGCGCACGCTCACCCGCACGTCCTGCACCAGGTTGTCGATGGCCGATTCCCACCGCGACGACCAGACGCGATGCTTGATGGCGTTGCGGCTGCCCAGCTCGGCCAGCGCAGCTTCGCGGGCCTGCTCCGGGGTCAGTCCGGAACGGCGCTTTTCGTCCACAGAGGCATCGAAGAAGCTGTCGATTTCTTCGTCAATTTCGCCGTTGCTGCGCCGGCGATTCAAGAGAGACTGCAATCCCCCGAACACGTTTCTGAGCTGATGCATCATGCCTCCCAGTGAAATCAGGCGCCGGCCTTGGCTTCGAGGATGCGGGCAATCGCGGCAGTCTGGCTGGCCCAGCGTTCCGTTTCGGATGCGAGGGCCCGCCGGCCGCCCGCCGTCAGGGTGTAGTACTTTGCGCGCCGGTTATTTTCAGTGGAGCGCCATTCCGATTTGATTCGACCCGCGCGTTCCATGCGGCTCAACGCCGGCAACAGCGATCCGGGGTTCACGCGGAAAACGCCGTTGCTGATCTGCTCGATACGCAGGGCGACTCCATAGCCATGCATCGGTTCGAGCGCCAGGGTCTTCAGGATCAACATGTCCAGTGTCCCCTGCACCAGGTCGCCGTCGGATCTTTCTTTGTGATCTGCGGGTCGCATTATTCTCCTCTTGATCGTCGAGAGAAGAATAAGGAAAGCTTCTCTCGATTGTCAAGAGGAAGAGTGCCGGGGCCTACTTCCCTATCCGCCAGTGCACGAGCGCAGCGATGCCGGCGGGATGGCTCCCGTACAACGGAACCAGGCGGGGAGGCGCGGCGTAGATTGTTCCCTGGGCGCCGGCTTCCAGCGAACTCCACCCGTTCGACCAGATGCGGTGCGCGTAGCCACCTGTGTAGGCCTGCACCCGGCCCACCACGGTTTCTTCGGGAGGAGCGGCCGAGCCAAGCAGATCCGTCGTCCGGTCGACGTTCTCGATCCGCGTCCACAATGATTGCTTTTCGCGGAATCGAGCTTCGCCTTCGACCAGGTAGCCATTGCTGTTCACACCCGTGCCGAGGGTGTGATTGCGTCCCCAAATCGCGGTTCCATTCAGTTCCATCATTCTCCATGCGTGGTGGTAACTCATGGAAGCGGTCTGGCGCAGCACGTGCTCATCCGGGTGCAAAGCTTCGGGGGAATGCAGGCGCGTGAGCGAATATTGCGCAACCCAATCGCGGCCCGGTTCCATGCTGAGCCGTCCCGACCACGAATTGAGCGCGCCCACCTCGATGTGCCAGCGATTTTCATCGGGCTCGCGGCCGTGGAAGCCCGAGGCCTCGATGCGCGCAGGGCCCCACGTGAAGCCGCCCGTCACAACATCCCAGGCAATATGCGTCGAGTCTTCGAGATGATGACCGAGCGGAGCCAACGGGTCGCTCTCCGCGCTGGCGCGATGCGGAAATGCTTCGGGACCCATGGCGGGATCGCCAACCGGCGCCACATACAAGGTCGCCGCTGCTCGCCGGCCGAGCTTCGCATCGTAGAGCGCGGCAAGTTCCATGAAGAAATCATGCGGATGCTGCCCGTCCACGATGGGCTTGCCGAATGCAGTCTCGCCCTGCTGAAAGAGCTCAGGATAGTAGCGGCCACTGACGGTCGCGGGCTCGAGGCTGAACATCGCGCGAAACGTCCATTGCCCATATCCGGTCGGAAGCTGCGCCATGGGCATGAGCCAGTTCACGCTGAAAAGCTTGTCGTGGCCGCGCGGGCCTGTCTGCTGCTGCTCTGCGGCGATCACCTGGCCGTGCAGCATCTCCATCCAGTTGCCGCGCATACGCATCAGCATCGGCGGCGCGCCCGAAGCGGGTTCGAGACTAGTGCCGGAGCCCGAATGACGAAGCACATTGTCGCGCAGCGTCTCGACAGGGCCGCCCATATTCATCTGCATCTGTGCGCCGGCATGCGGTCCTGGCATCAGGAGTGCGCACATCATCAGTGGGTGGGAAAGCACGTGTGCGCGGCGCATAGCGCCATTCTAGCTCCGGCCGAATCGGGCGGTCCGCTTGTGAGAAACTGGAGTGTACGGCAGTTCTCCTTGGGCGACGCACCCGCGCGCGCCCGCATCAATGGCCTCATTCAGCAAATAGACGGCCCGCGAAGCCTTGGCTTCGTTGCGGCCGCGATCCGGGACCGGCAAAGCATGCTCAGTGTCAGCAACGTTACGATGCGCTACGGCGCGAAAATCCTGTTCGAAGATGTCAGCACCACATTTACGGCCGGGCGCCGATACGGGTTGACGGGCCCCAACGGCTCCGGGAAGTCAACCTTCATGAAGGTGCTCACCGGTGAGCTCGACGCGCAAAAAGGCACCGTGGTGCGCCCGCGCAAACTTGGCATCTTGCGCCAGGATCAGTTCGCCTTCGATGCCTACCGGGTCATCGACACGGTGATCATGGGCAATGTCCCGCTGTGGACTGCTCTCGAAGAGCGCGACCGCATCTACGAAAAATCCGAAATGACCGATGAAGACGGCATGCGTCTGGGTGAACTGGAAGGCATTATCGGCGACGAAGACGGGTATACCGCCGAGAGCGATGCGGCCGTGCTGCTGCAGGGCCTGGACATTCCCGACTCGCTGCACGAGCGCAAGATGAGCGAACTGCAGGGCGGCCAGAAAGTGCGCGTGCTGCTGGCGCAGGCGTTGTTTGGCAAGCCTGAAGCGCTGATGCTCGACGAGCCGACCAACTATCTCGATCTGGATTCGGTGCACTGGCTTCAGGATTTTCTGAACGGTTATGACGGCACGCTGATCACCATCTCGCACGACCGGCATTTTCTAAACACCGTCACGACGCATACCGCCGATATCGATTACCAGACGATCATCACTTACACCGGCGGATACGACGACATGGTGATGGCAAAGACGCAGATCCGCTCGCGGCTTGAGTCAGAAAATGCGCAACGCGAAAAGAAGATCGCCCAGCTGAATGAATTCATCGCGCGGTTCGCGGCGGGCACGCGGTCGAGCCAGGTGACCAGCCGGCGCAAGGAAGTGGAACGCTTGCAGACCAGCGAACTGGCGCGCTCCAATATCCAGCGCCCCTTCATCAAATTCGACCAGGTGCGGCCGAGCGGCAAGCACGTGCTGGAATTCAAGGGCGTCACGAAGATTTACGACGACCGCAGGATCATCGACGGATTTTCAGCCAACGTTTTGCGCGGCGAAAAGATTTGTCTCATGGGCCGCAACGGCGCGGGCAAAACCACACTGCTCAAGTGCCTGCTGGCCAACTATCCTGGCCTCGCAGAAAAAGATTTCACGGTCGACGCGGGCAGCGTGTTCTGGGGACACGAAGCGCAGATCGGATATTTTCCGCAGGACGTGGGTTCGACCATCGAGCCAGGACTGACCGTGTTCGAGTGGCTGCACCGCTGGGATCCGGCAGCGCACACTGAAGACATTCGCGGCATTCTCGGCCAGATGCTCTTTTCCGGTGAAGAAGGCGCAAAGCCGACGCAGGCCTTGTCAGGAGGCGAACAGGCGCGGCTCGCGTTCTGCAAGCTGATCCTCACCAAGCCCAACATCCTCATCTTCGACGAGCCCACCAACCACCTCGACCTGGAAGCGATCAACGCGCTGAACATCGCGCTGCAGCGATACGAGGGCACGGTTCTGCTGGTGACCCACGACCACGATCTGATCGACGAGGTCGCTACCCGGCTCTGGCATTTCCAGGACGGCCAGATCGAGGATTTCCAGGGGCCATACGAGGAATGGAAAGGCAAACACAGCTAGCCGCGGAACGCCGATTCGGCCAGTTCGCCTTGCTCTTCGATTTTTGAGTGGGTGGCGAACGTTCCTTTCCTCGACATTCCATCCTGGGAGCCTTGAGGGCTCCCAATTTTTCCCGCGTCGGGCCCATGAACCCGCTGATTTCCCCGGTACTCTTGAGTGCCCGCAAGCCCTGTTCTCCCTTGACGTTGCCTCTGTCGCAATGAAAAACTGCGCCCAACCGAAACGGGCGGCTTGCGCTCGACGGTAGAACTCTGGTTCGGCGGCGAGGTACTGTGAACACCAGGGTATTGAGTGCGTACAACGAGCTTAGCAAGATGAACCTTGGCTCGGGAATCGCCGTTGTCGACTCGATCACCGAGCCCATCAGGGTGCTCAAGATCCTGATGGAGGGCCTTGCTCCCAGCAAGGGCACGGGTTTCTGGATCATCCGCTTCCAGGGTTTGCCGATTGCGCGTTCCTATTCTCCCTTCGACCTCATCTACCTCGATGACGCGTTCCGCGTTCTTCATACCGTGGAGATTACGCAGTCGAGTAACTTCGTTCCGTTCAAGGGAATCCCATCGAGCGCTCTCGTCCTGCCTCCCACCAGCATCGTTACTTCAAAGACTTTCAACGGTGACTCGATTTCGCTCCGTCCTGATGCGCACGCGCCCGGCGCACAGGAACTGCCGGCACAGATTGCTTCCCTTACTGCACGGGGAATGCAGGCGGCCGCCGCAACCAGCGCTCCACCGGCAAAAACGCAGGTAAACATCCCGACGGTCCCCGCCGAAAAAGCTCCGGCAGCCGGCAGCGTGCTGCGCCCGGCGAAGAAGCAGGCCGCACCGGCCGCGACGACCAGCGTTCCTGCCAGAACCCAGCCTGCTCCAGGTGGGAAGAAGCCTGCTGCGCCTGATGAAATGCTCCTGCGGCCGCCCAAGTCCGCGCCCGTTGTCGAGAGAACATCAACCCCGGCGCCCAAGCCAGATCAGCCTGTTGAGCCGAAGCGCGAAGTTGCCGCAAAGGCAATAACGTCGCAAACGCCGTCTGGCACCCCTCCGGCACATGCTCAGATCAGACCCACCGAGCCTCCGGCCCGACGGCCGGACATGCCCCCGCCTGCGCAAGCTCCTTCCGCAGGTCACCAAGCTTCGGCGCCGGCAGCACCCCTCACGCCAGCGTTTCCGCAGGGTTCCGCGGCGAAGCCGCCTGCTGCACCGGCCGCTTCCCCCGCTGCTGCGCCGCCTGCCGGAATGCGCCGCGAAACGCCCGCCGCTCCTCCGAGCGCACCACGATCCACGATGCCGGCCGCAGCTCCCGATGTGCGCCGTGAGGTCGCACCACAAATTCCGACGCCGCCGGCCGCAGCTTCGAATGCAGGCATCGCAGCGGAACCCAGACAACCGAGTGGAACTCAGCCGCCTGCGGCACCGCCTCCGCGCCCCGTGACGGCCGAACCCGCGCCGCATCCCGCGCACCAGGCGCCTGCTTCGCCTGCATTTCAATCGGCAGCCGGCTCGTCTCAACCTGACGCGGCCCCGTTCGCGGAGGGCCAGGCAGAAAGCGATTCGACGGAAGAAGAGCCCGGCACGCCGACCGTCGTGATGCACGGAGCCAAGCTGACGCAGGACGAGCTCTTCAAATTGCTCGGTGCGGATAAGGCATTCGATCTAGTCGAGCTCGCGCCGGAGTGGCCGGGGCCTCCTCCGAAGCCGAGGCAAAAGAAAAAGCAAGCTGCGCCGCCGCCGATAGCAGAAAAAAAAGAGGCGAGCGAGTCCGCGCTCGATCAGCCGCTCCTTCCCGGGGAAGATGAGCTGGCGCTCGAAGAAGACGAGCTGGCCTTCGAAGAAGAAAACGAAGTCGATACTCAAATCGCCAGCGCCGAGAAGAAAAGTCAGCTCGCCAAGATGGAAGCGAAGATGGCGGGGCGATGGGATGTCCAACTGCTTTACACGCTCTTCCCTGAGCTGCATCCCGGCTATCGTCCTGAATTCCAGGTGCCATACATCGATTTCATGAAGATCGTCAACCATCCGGAAGAGGACGACAAGCTTTCGATGAAGATCCAGGTATTGTCGTGGCTTTATCCGGAGCTTGAGCTCGACACGGTCGAGCAGCGACAGCGCGAGCACCGGCGCGCGCCGCGCGTGGCCGATCCGGGACTGGTCGGCTATTACTTCTCATCGGGCAGTTCCGAACCGCACCCGGTTCGCAATTTCAGCGTCTGGGGGTTCTACATGATCACCGACGAGAAATGGCTGCCGGGCACCATCATCCGCCTCACGCTTCAAGTGGTGGGCACCGACGGCACGAATCCCGGTGATGCCCTCACGGTCCATGCACGCGTGGTCAACTGGGACAAGCATGGCGCGGGATTTGAGTTTGTGCTGCCCGGGTTCCTCGGTGAAGATGACTGATCTGAATTCCAGCAACCAAAAAACCAGCTGCCTAGGCCGCCGAATCGGCTGACATCGCTGTTTCCTGATCCGCCGGCTCCTTCTCATCCAGATTGAAGGCGGAACGGACCTGGCTGACTGCATCGGCAAGGCTGGTCGAAATGCGGAAACCTTCTTCGCGGGTGAACTTCTGTGCTGCCGCGGCTGTGTCAATGGTGGAACCCCAGAATCCCAGCATGATCATCAGGTTCTGATTGCGCGCGCGCAAAAGGCGGTACATCCGGTGGGCTCGCGCCAGTGCGATCGGGGGCAGCGCCGACAGAAACACCATGTCGGGGTTCTCCTTGACCGCGTTTGCCATCACATCGTCGACTCCCGAGGCAGAAATGGCGCTGGCGTGCACGCCGCTGCTCTCGAGCAGTTGCGCCAGCATCATGGCTCCAAGCTCGTCGGTCTCGTCGCGCACCGGCACGCAAAGCACCTTCTTCGGCGCCGCGGACCCGGTGGCGCTGTCCGGCTCGCTTTTCTCTTCCCCGCCCCGTTCCTTGAAGCCGAGCTCTTCGATCAGCTCCCGCATGGTCTGGTGGATGAAGTGGATGCCGGGCTCGACCAGCTCACCCTGCTGCCGATCCCGCTCTGACATGAGCAGCGCGGGAATGACCACCTTGTCATAGATGTTTTCGAGCGTGTCGCCCTTCAGGCAGGTGTCGAGAATGTCAGCAGCCTCGCGTTCGTCGCGCGCCACCAATCTCTGGTAGAGCGACGTGGGCGGCGGAATGGCGGGCCGGTCGCCCAGCATCACGGTCAGAAACTCCAGCGATGGAAAGTGCCGGCCGATCACCACCAGGCAAACCGTCAGTGGCATCGAGAGCAGAAGCCCGACCGGGCCCCACAGAAAAGCCCAGAATGCTGCCGCCGCCAGGATCGCAAGCGACGTGAGCCCCGTGTGGCGGCCGTAGATGTGCGGCTCAGCGTAGTTAGCCGTGAAGATTTCAAGAAACAGAAACAGGCAGACAATCTCGAGGGTGCGGCTCCATCCCTGGAACACCGCAATGGAAAGCACAATCGGCAGCAACGCCGCCGTGAGCGCTCCGAAATAGGGAATAAAGCGCGAGAGCGTAGCCAGCGCTCCGAAGAAAAGCGGATGTGGCAGGCCAATCAAAGAGAGCGCAATAAAAACCAGGCTGCCGTAGCAGAGGTTCACCAGCAGTTGCAGCTGGAAGTACCGGCTGATGCGCGCGCTGGCATCGTTCATCGCATGCGTCATCATCGTCAGGTTCTGCTCGCCGCTGAGCCGGATAAGCCGGTTGCGCAGATCTTCGCGCTGCAGCATGACAAAGAAAGTGAAGACAATGGTCAGGAAAGCAGTGGTAATCGGCTCGGCAATCCCATGCAGCTGATCGAGCCGGCCGGCGGGACGCGCGACTTCGCGTACTTGTACGGGGTGCTCCGGTGTTGAACCCAATGGCTTCTTTGAATTCCCGGTACCCGGTAGCGGCGGCGGAGAAAACGGCGAGTTGGCCAGCCCCAGGTCCTGGCTCAATTCCTCCATCTCCTGCTGCGCGTGGCTGATCGCGGAATTGGCTGGAGCGTGAATCGCCTGCATCTTCACGGTGATGTTGTCGCGGTATACAGGCAAATCGTTCGCGATCGATACGAGTTGCGTGAACGCCAGCCACGCCGCCCCGCCAACCAGCGTCCCAAAGCTCAGGATGACGACGACCGCCGCCAGCGCGCGCGGCAAGTGGATGCGCTCAAGCAGTCCAACCACGGGAAAAAGCAGGAACCCGAAGAGAATGGCAAACGCGAGGGGCAAAAACAACACTTTCGCCAGATAGAGAATGGCAACGGCAAGCACTGCGACGGTGAGGAACCAGAATTTGGCGAGAGTGCGCGCCGTTGGTGACCCGTCCATCGCTTATCTCCCGCCCCTTGCCATCGAACGCAAATCGCCGGTGCACGCGTTCGAGCCGGCGCCCGGGGAGTTTCCCAGCGCCCTACTGACGCGACTACGGAGGGTTAGATGCGGCGCGCCCCGGCCACGACCACATGCCCTTGAACCCCCGCGTTTTCGGAGCAGGTTGCCGCTTCGCTCCAGAACACGGCGGTTACATTGACAGGCGAATTGCCTTTTTCGTTTAATCATGACAGCGGTGATGGAGTTCACCCTTAACTGCTGTCCTCTTCCCGGACCCCAGCAACGGACTTAGATCGCTGACGGTTCTTCGGGACACCCTGCAACGGACTGACGTTGCCGGATTGGTCGAGTCGACCGGACAGATGATGACTCCTGGCAGGCGATCCTGTCGCGGAGTCATACCCCGGCGCGATCCCTGCACATGCGGTTCAATTGACGAGTCCGGCGCGGTGTGTTTCCACTGCGAATCGGCTCGGGGGGGATTGCACTTGCAGAAATACCTGCTCATCGCCGCGGGCGGCGCGCTTGGCTCAGTCGCACGCTACTGGATCGGCTCTGCCATTGGCGGCCGCATGGGAACACGCTTCCCCTACGGCACCTTCGTCGTCAACATGACGGCCTGCCTGATCATCGGCTTCTCCGTCACCTATCTCGGCAAGCGCGTCGAACTCAATCCGGCATGGCGCTACTTCATCGCCGTTGGATTCATCGGAGCCTACAGCACCTTTTCCACTTTCGAGTGGGAGACGCTGTTCACTCTGCGCGTGGGCGCCTTCTCGATGGCAGCGCTGTACGCCCTCGGAAGCCTCATCCTAGGCCTCGCGGCGACGTGGTTCGGTGTGCTTCTCGCTGACGCCTTGTGACCCCGCCTCGACTCGAACATCCGATTGCACTAGAATCCTCAATTGCTCCGTGGGAGGCTGCATGCTGAATCCCGGAAAAGCCGTCAAGGTAACCATCTACCTGAGCGACGGCGCTACGCGACATGGAGTTCCGGTCTACTCGAGCATTCTCGATTTTCTGTTTTATCGCGGCATCGCCGGAGCTACCGTGCTCAAGGGCATTGCCGGCTTCGGGGCCGATCACCACATGCATGCGGCCAATCTCATCGACATCTCGGATCGCCTGCCCCTCAAGATCGAGTTCATCGAGACGCGCGAGAAAGTCGATGCCATCCTCGGAAAACTTGAAGAGCTGGCGGGGACTGGCTTGATCGAGATCCAGGAAACCACCGTCGCCAAGCCCGCCCAGGTGTCGAAGGCTCCCAAATTACCCGCGGCTGCGCATCTGAAGATGGAGGGCAAGGCCCAGATGATGCGCATCTACGTCAGCGAAGAAGACGTCTGGAAGGATAAGCCGCTGTACAAGGCGCTGGTTGAAGCCATGCGCGCCAACGACATTGCCGGGGTGACCGTCTATCGGGGCATTCTCGGCTATGGCGCTCATCGCCGCATGCACAAGGAGAAGTCGCTGCTCTCCGCCGGACACGGTTCGGTCATGCTCTCTGCCGTGGACACGGCGGACAAGCTGCAAGGGTTTCTGCCCTTGGTGGACCAGATGGTGCAGGAAGGGCTTGTCGTGTTCTCCGATGTGGACATCATCAAGTACGCGTACCAGGCTCCGGCGACCGCGGCTCAGCCGGACTGAGAGAAGCTGCCATGAAAGAACAATTCACCGCCCGCATAGTGCGGATCCATTTCGGCGAAGACGACAAATGGCAGGGCAAGCCGCTGCATGAGGCCATCGTGGCCAAATGCAAGGAACTCGGCATCGCCGAAGCCATCGTATTTCGCGGCATCGAAGGCTACGGCTCCGGCAGCCGCATCCGCCGCTCAGGCTATTGGACGTTTTCGAAGGATGCGCCCATCCAGCTCAGCATCATCGACACCGAAGAGCAGATTGCCAAGATTCTGCCTTTCGTGGACGCCATGGTGCAGGAGGGCCTCGTTGCGATTTCAAATGTCGAGGCGGTGCGCTATACGCGCGAACCCTCCCCGAAGTCTTCTTAGCACTGTGACGATCGATCCAAAGTCAAGTGACGTCTGACACTGCTCATTGAGACTTCCTCCAAGGCAGTCCGTGTCCAGATTGTGAGGTTTGTCACAGTCAGTTGCGACGCCTGCGCAATATGTTGGCAGCAGTACAAAAAAACAAAGAAAGAGAAAGAAAGAACCATGTTTGCTGCCCTGGATCCTGCTACAGAAACGACCCTGCGTAACCTGCTCGCCGCGTATCAAAACGAGCTCGAAACCCGCGACCGGTACCTGGCTTTTGCCGATCGCGCCGACGATGACGGGCATCCCGGAATTGCCAGCCTCTTTCGCGCCGCGGCTCATGCCGAAGACATTCACGCCAAGAATCAGGCTCGCGTGCTTCACCAGATGGGAGTCTCCGTCACGGCTGATTGCTCACCCTGCAGCGTCAAGGGTACGCTCGAAAATCTCAAGTCGGCGCTGACGGGCGAGAATCACGAAATCGCGTCCGTTTACCCGGCATTTATTGAAGAAGCGGCGGCGCGGATCAACTCGACCGCGGCCCGGTCCTTCGTCTGGGCTCTCGAAGCGGAAAAGACGCATGCGCAGCTCTATTCCGAAGCGATTCGGCTGCTTGAATCGGAAGCAACGGACTCGTGGATCGGGACAGCGCGCAGTTTCTACGTGTGTCCCGTTTGCGCCTGCACTTCGCATCAGCCGGCCGGCGACAATTGCACGATCTGCAGCTTTCCCGCCGATCGCGCCATTGCCGTCGCATAGGAGATAACCCGAGCGAAGAGCAGAATCCGCCCCTAGCGCACCGAGGTGAAGGGGCTTGCGGGCAGTCCCTCGCCGTTGAACAGGTTGCACTGTGGGCTGTTGGCCCATCCGTAGCGAACGAAGACCGGCTGCGGCACCGACGGGCTGCCGGCAACAATCGTGGTGCCCTCAATGCGCGCGGTTGCAGCGGAGAATCTGCCGTCTGCCCCGGCCACTTCAAATCCAGTCACGTCTCCGCCCTTTGCCGCCAGGCCCGCGGCATGGTCGAACCAGGCGCGGATCGATGCGCCTTCCGGAGTTGCCTGGCGAAACATCGGTCCCGAATACTCGACGTTTTCGCCGTACGTAATCGCCCGCGCAGCCAGCGCGAGCCGGTGGCCGACGTCCACTTTGTCAGTCGGATGCACATCGTCGGGATTTCCGATATCGATGGTGACGGCCATCGCCGTATTGCGCAGGCCGAGAGTCTTGCGCTGCTGCTCGCGAAGACTGGCCCAGTCCTCTTCAGGTGTCGACTTGAAATTGGAAATCTGCACGTAGAGGAACGGAAAGTCGCCCACTCCCCACTGGCTGCGCCAATCCTCGATCAGCGTGCGCATGATGCGATCGTAAAGCGGAAAGCGCTCGAGCGCGCTGTTGCTTTCGCCCTGGTACCAGATCACGCCGCGAATGGCGGCCGGTGTGAGCGGGGCGATCATGCCGTTCCAGAGCTGACCCGGACCCCAGCTCGCCAGCACCGGATGCCATGAGAACTGTGGCGCGGGTTTGCCCGCCGCCTTGGCCTCGTCACGCTGCCGCTCTTCGTCTTTGGCTTCGAGCAGGGCATTGGCTTCACGGTCCGTCATTTTGCCGCGCGCAATAAACAGCGGAGCCAGGGCCGCATTTTCCCCGAGCGCTGTCAATCGGGTCCACGCCTCGGCTACGGTGCCGCCCCACGTGGAATCGATGACCCCCACGGGAACATTCTCGCGCCGCTCGATTTCGCGCGCGAAGTACCACGCCACCGCTGAAAAATCGCGCGCCGTCTCTTCGCTCGAGACGGTCCATCCGTCTGTATCGGCGTTGTCCGGCGCGAAATCGGAGGCCTTCTTCTTGATCATGAGCAGGCGTATGCGCGCATTTCCGGCATGCGGCAGATCCTCGGCAGCGGTCGCTGCCCGGCTCAAAGGAAATTCCATGTTCGACTGGCCCGATGCCACCCACACATCGCCCACCAGAATGTCATCGAGCGTGATCGTCTGTGGCGCATCACCCGAAGCAGAGGTTCCCTTCACCGTGAGTTCAAACGGACCACCCGCGGCTCCCGGCTTCAGGTAAACGCTCCACCGCCCGAGCTGCGTAGCCTGTGCCGATTGGGTCTCGCCACGGAAGGTGACGCTGATTTGTTCTCCTGCAGCAGCAATGCCCCACACGTGGACCGGCAGATCGCGTTGCACCACCATGTGGCTGGTGAGGATGGCGGGCAAGCTGATCTGCGCGCTTGCGATGGCGGCAGTGAAAAAGAAGGCGAAAACGGCCAGACGCACTTTCTGCATAAACCGGCTCCTCAAAGGTGTTTGGGGATTCAAAGTAATGTACCGGATGGAGTTTTCCCAGACGGAATACGTTAGCAGATGGAACGCCCCTTCGTCAGCCCGAGCCCTAACCTCCGATGGCGCAACCATTTCCGCCAACTGGGGTCAAAGAGTGATAGTTGTGCTTCTTTCCGGTCGCTCTAAGACGGTTTCTGTTTGTGATCGCAGGCTTGAACAACATAACGGATGTGCACCGGAATCTGAAACGAGTGAATGGTTTCTGAACCTCCTCGCGGCATACTGTGAGAGACAAACCACAACTCGACCACGGAGGACTGATGCCCTCGATGCGTTCCCCGCGCAAAGCAGCATTCGCTCTCATGGCCGCTGTATGGGTCATTTTTTCTGCAAGCACGTTTTGCCATGCGCAGGCCGCCCTCCTCATGGAGGAACCTTACGGATTTTTCGGCGCCCTGAATCCCACTGGGCACACTGCAATCTACTTTGAGCGCATCTGCGCCGACGGGCCTGTCACGCTGCGCCGCTGCCAGCCAGGTGAAATGGGCGCGGTCATCTCCCGTTACCAGGGAATGGCCGGTTATGACTGGGTCGCGATCCCGCTGATTCCCTACCTCTATTCCGTCGAAGATCCGGTCGAGGTGCCCTCGCACGTGAATCGCGAGACCGTGCAGCGGCTCCGCGATCGCTACCACGAAGCGCACCTTATGAGCCTCGGCAATGTGGGTGAGGGCGGCTTGATGCATGGCGGATGGTCGGAGTTGATCGGCGTCGCCTATGAACGCCGCATCTACGCATTCCGATTCAACACCACCGAAACGCAGGATGACGCCTTCATCGCGGAGATGAATGCATCGGCAAACCACACGCATTTTCATCTTCTCTTCAACAATTGCGCGGATTTTGCGCGCGTGGTGTTGAATGAATATTTTCCGCGCACGTTCCGCCGCAGCATCTTTCCCGATGCAGGAATGACGACGCCGAAGCAGATTACCTATAAGCTGGTGCGGTATGGGCGCAAGCATCCCGATACCGGGTTGCAGGTATTCGAGATCCCGCAGATCCCGGGCTATCGCCGCCTGAGCCGCTCGAACAAGAGCATCAGCGAGTCGCTGGTGACAACGGCCTACGCGGTTCCGATCGCAATCGTTAACCCTTATCTCGCCGGCGGTCTGTTTGTCGATTACGTGGTGCGCGGACGTTATCACCTGATCCCGAAGCACCCCGAGATCCTGGATCCCAAAACGATTGTGGCGTTGACATTGCCGGTCCCGCCCGCACAGAATCCTGGAAGCGACGGCACCGACGTTTTTCGCGCTGAGCCAGCGACTGCTTCGGGCGCCGCCGATCTTGGCCTGAAAGAGAACGCAGCCGCACATGAGTAAGCCCCAGGACTTCAAGCACCACGCAAGGTTTGACCCGCTGTACCATTTCTTCCTGGCCGTCGTTGCGATCGCCAGCATCGTCATGGCGATCATCCACGTCTTCCGGCATCCGAGTTTTTATGCCGGCTGGATGGTGGTGCTTGCGATCGCTGCTCTGGTTCTGCTGTTCCGGCTGCGCACCTATCCGCTCAAGGTGCAGGATCGCGTCATCCGCCTCGAAGAACAACTTCGCTTGCAGTCTCTCGCGCCTCCGGAGTGGCGCGGGCAAATCCATCGCCTCACCGAGGATCAGCTCATCGGCCTGCGGTTTGCGGGCGACGACGAAGTCGTCGAACTGGCGAAGCAGGCGCTCGAACAGCACCTGAATCGCAAACAGATCAAGGAACGGATCCGCAACTGGCGCGCCGACGAGTGGCGGGTGTGAGAAGGACAGCTATCAGCCTTCAGTTGTCAACTATCAGCTTTCAGCTCCCAGCCGTCAGCTCTTAGCTTCGTTCCGCATTCTCTACTGCGCACGACCCGAAGAACTCTCCGCCTTGAAAGGGCGGAGCTTTAGCTGTGCCGTAAGGGCTACGAAACGAACATGGCCTGAGCCGCGGAGGGAGGTTCTCCTGCGGGAGGTTTCGCCAAAGGCTGGGCGTCCCTAGTCGTCGGCGGTAGTGCCTGAAGGTTCTGCTCCGCCCAGAGGTGCTGTCTGAGGTCTCGTGGTCTGCGTCTTTGCGGAAGGCAGTGATTCCACATCCAGCGCGTGTTCATGTTCGTAGTGCTCCACCGGCATCTTGCCGTCCCACCACGCCCAGTTCATGGGATAGACATCAGGATCGAAGAAGACCTGGTAGAAGTGCCACACCAGAATCGCGAGCGTGGCCAGAATCGCCTCGTAGAAGTGCACGGCCGTCGCTACATCCACCCACCAGCGCGCCAGCAGGTCGCCGACCAGCACCTTAGCCCACAGCATGATGCCCGTGACGCCCATCAGCGCCGTTCCCCACACCAGCGCCCAGTACTCCGCCTTCTCGGCATAGTTGAAGCGGCCGTAGGCAGGCTTCTGTTTGCTCAGCCCGAGGTAGTAGAGCATCGTCTTGCCTGCATCCCATGCATCCTTGGGCTTCGGCGCCAGGTCGCGAATCAGCCGCCGGCCCTCGTGCGCCGCATAGAGATACACCAGGTGATAGATGCCCGCGCCCATCAGCACCACTCCGGCAATACGGTGGATCACGCTGCGCAGCCGTTCGCTCATTCCCAGCAGCTCGGCAAACCAGGAATCCGGGAATTTCAATGCAAATCCGGTAATCACGAGGATGATGAAACTCAGCAGCAGAATCAGGTGCTGCCAGCGCTGATGCGTGGTCATGCGCGTCATCATCGGGTTTTGCATGCGCCGGCGCGCGACGGCCTTGCTGCGCCAGATGATGGCGTTGTGCAGGAACATCGCGCCGATCACTCCCACGATCATCACGATGTACAGCAAGCGAACCCAGCGCACGGCGATCGAGCCGATATCGTGGGGCTTCGCGCCGTCTTCGAAATGCACGCGGGTCAGGACAAACTTCTGCGTCACGCCCCTGTGGCACTGGCCGCAGGTCTTGTCGAGATTGGCATGGTTGATGGTGGACCGCGGGTCACTCGACGGCAGAATGTCGTGCACGCCATGGCAACTGGAACAGTTTGCCGCGACCACGGATCCGGCTTCCGTGGCCAGGCCGTGGTAGCTGTCCATGTAGCTGGAAACCCGGTTCCCGGGCACGCCGAATTCGCTCGAGAGCTTCACGCCTTCATGACACGGCGCGCAGGTGTCGCGCGACACGTTGGCCGCGGCGACCGGCGAGTTGGGATCCGCATGCGACTTGATGGAGTGGATGCCGTGACAATCCGTGCAAACCGGCGACAGCGCATTGCCGCGCGCAATGGCCTGACCGTGAATGCTCTGATGGAACGTGTCGGCAATGTCCGTGTGGCATTTGCCGCACGTGGCCGGCACGTTGAACTTGTAGATCGGCGACCTGGCGTCATTCGCCGCGATGATCTCGTGCGAGCCGTGGCAATCGGTGCAGACCGCGGCATTCATCGAACCGTTCCTGATGGCGCGCCCGTGCACGCTGTCCTGGTACGAAACGAAGGGCTGTGCGCTCACGCCGTTCGACTCCATCAGGAACTTTTGCCCGTGGCATCTGCCGCAGGTGGCCGGGATGTTGGCGTGATTCACGGGCGACTTCGGATCGCCGCCTGCAAGCACCTCGTGTGCCCCGCCGTGGCAATCGACGCAAGTGGCGGCAGGGGTCTTGCCGGTCTTGCTCGCCATGGCGTGCATGCTGTGGGCGTACGCCGTCTGCGCATCTGCATGGCATCCGGCGCAGGTCACCGGCTGCGGTGTGGCTTCATGCGCGAGGCTCTTGACGTCCTTGTGACAATCGACGCACGCCAGCTTCATCGAGGCATGGATTGAGTGCTGGAGTTTCTGCGCATCGACAAACAAGCTGACGGTTTTGCCGTTAACCTGCGTGGTCAGGCTCGAATCGCCATGGCAGGTGAGACAGTCTTCATCCTTGAGCTTGTGTTGGGCGCGAGTGGGGAGAGACGAGCCCAGCAGAAAGATCGCGAACACAGGGAGCAGGATTCTGCTGGAAACTTTCACGCTTTCAGCAGACGCCGGTGTGCGGATTCGCCGCCGTGATAGGAGTCACAGGGCGCACCGTTCGCCATCACATGTTGCGTGCCAAATGTGTGACGCAGAATCGTTTCGCGATGCCGTTTACGGCTGTCCGAACCAGACGCCTGTGATCTGGAACGCAGTCATCCGCCACGATCCAGCCAAGCGACTCGCACCGTCGAGGGGTTCGGGCTAAATTATCGCAACTGCGTGGGGAAAGCCGCAGCTTCTTCCCGAGGGGGTGGGGGCGTCGGCCTGGCTATCCGCCGACACCCGCACCACCCCCTCCTGCTGGTTCTGGTTCGAGTATGCGCGCTTTGATGATTCATCAGGAAAACGCGCGCAGGACGTTGACATAACCTTGGTGACCTAATGATGTTCCGAACGGGAATCAGCGACGGCGCGCTGCAACGAATGTGCTATGGCGTCGATGGCCCGTGTCACGTATGCGCCGCTCCAAAATGCGCGTCATGGAACCGGGTCATTTGAGCTGGTCCCGGCTATTGCCCGAGTGACCTGGGAAAAAACCCCAGATATTCCCTCGAACATCCTGCGGTCGGAAAGAGGTTGGAAAGAAAGCGGAGTGGATCGCGCCACTCCCCTCTGGGCGTGCAACCGTTCGCGCTGCGCACGTCAACTGAAGTATGCCGTCAGCGTGAGCACGAGCAACAGCAGGCCAATAAATATCGCCGTGAATCCGATCACCTTGGAGAAGTTCACCTGCCAGCTCTGCGGGGCCTCGCCAATGCGAGCTTCGAGTTTCCCTTCGCTGACCATCCGCTGATACTCCAGCGGCCTTTTGTGCTTGAACTCTTCTTCATTTTCCACGCCGGTAAAAACCACCATGTCCATCGGAAAACTGTCCGGCCGGAGATGCGTGTTGACGAAGTGGATCGAAAAGATGAAGAGAATGGCGAGCAAACCCTCTTCGCTGTGGATGACGAGCACCGCGTTCAGCGCCCAGCCGGGCAGGAAATGCGCGAAGAACGGCGCGAACCACATCGCGTAGCCTGAGAAGCCGATCACGATCATTCCCCAGAACACCGCCCAATAGTCGAACTTCTCCCAGTAGGCATAGCGCTCGAATTGCGGTCGCGGACCGAGCCCGAGCATCCAGCGCATGTGGCCGAAGATGTCTTTCACGTCCTTCCAGTTCGCGACCATCGACGTCGGTCCCCAGAAGATTCCCTTCTCATGGCGGAAGAAGGCGCGCGTGAAGAGATCTTTCACATGAATGAGAAACGCGAGCGTCAGCACCAGCGCGCAGAACTTGTGAAAGAAAAGAATCGCGCCGAATCCGCCCACGCCCTTGGCGAGACCGCGGGCCCAGATGCTCTCGCTGAAGCGCAGCGGCAGGCCCGTTGCGGCTAGACCCAGGAAGGTGCTGAACAGCGTGGCATGCAGATAACGCTGCGAGCGCGTGAAGCGCATGAAGTAGCGCTGCCTTTTCGAAGCCGGGATCTCGACTTTCTTTTCTTCTGCAATCATGACCTCAGGCATTTTTGCCTCCTTCTCCCGAGCCTCTCTTGACCTGGTCGTAGCGGGACCGGATCAGCCACAGGATGGTGTGAATCACGAAAAACGTGAGCACGCTCGCCAACAACAAATTCATGAAGAGCCGGACAAAGAAGAGGGCCGGATTCAGCTTGCGATCGTGCGCGTTGGCGTGCGGCTGGTACTGCACGAAGCTGATGTTGGCGCCGGAATGGCAACGGCCGCAGGTCTTCACGAGATTGGCCTTGGCGACGGGCGACCGCGGGTCGGACGAGGAGTAGATTTCGTGCGCGCCGTGGCAATCCCAGCAACGGGCCGTTTCGACATATCCGCCCAGCGAACCCAGTTGCGAGTGGAAGGTGTCGCGATAAGTCGAGAGCTTGTCTTTGTGGCACGATCCGCAGATCGGCGTCGACTGCATGCGGAATTCCGCTTCGGTCGGCTGCAGAATAGCGTGCGCGGTATGGCAGTCGGTGCAGACCGGCGCCTTGAAGTTGCCGCTCGCGACCGCATGGCCGTGCGCGCCGCCCTGGTAGTCGTCGTTGATCTTGGCGTGGCAGGTGCCGCAGGTCTTCGGAATATTTGCCTTGTAGGTTGGGCTCTGCGGATCGTTGTGGCTCAGGATCCGGTGCGATCCATGGCAATTCTGGCAGTTGGCCGCAACCAGCAGACCTTCCTTGCTGAGCGCGAATCCGTGAATCGAATCCATGTAGGAGGGATAGACGCTGGGCAGGCCGTGCTTCTTCGCCATGCCGTCAGTGCTGTGGCAATTGCCGCAGGTACGCGGAATGTTCAGCGGATAGACCGCCGATCGCGCATCGGTCTTCGGAAAAATGGCGTGGGCATCGCCGTGGCAGCTGGTGCAGGGATGGTCCTTCGCGGAGGAGTGCACGCTGCCGGCCAGTTCCGTGGCCTGGTCGGCATGGCACGTCTTGCAGTCGACCCGCGCGATGTGGTCGGGGTGCGGATACTCCTTGATGTCGGCGTGGCAATTGTTGCACTGCAGGCTGCCGTGAATGCTCTGGCCAAACTTCTGGCCGTCGACCGCGATGCTGTGCCCCTGAGCATCCTGCATCGTCTTGTCGCCGTGGCAGGCAAGGCAATCGGTCTGGGCTCGCAAAGCGTACGGAGCGAGCGCGATCAACAACGCCAATGTTCCGGCTGCCTGATGCTTCAGCTTGAAAGGCGCTGTCACCAGCCATGCGAGGCCCCGGAAGAGATGGAATGGAATGGCAATGAAGAATGCAACCATTCGTGCGGCTCGGTTCATTCTGCCGTCTTCTTTCTCCATGGCGAAACTGCCTACCGGCAAACGCACATGGCTTCCCGCAGCGGATTTCTCCACTGTTTGCGAAACCGACTCGCGGGGAATGCAACTATGAGGAAAGTCTTTTGAGGGAAAAACTTCAGTGATTGCAGTCACAAATCCACATCAGGGTCCGTGACTAATTAGGCATGTGCAGCGTGAGCCCTCACACAGCCTTGCTCCTGTCGAGTCCCCGGACAAGGCTCGGAAGTGTGCCTCATCACTGGAATTGCAGGGACAAAGGACGGAGGGAACAGAGACCAGCCCATCAATCCTTGCGGTGCGAAATGCAAACGCAGAAGGTCCCCATTCCACCTGGAATCTACTTGCTCGAGGGGTGCCCCGGTCCCTCGCTTGTGGGGACCGGGAAGGCCGTCCGCTCAGCGCGCGTGTTGACCCGTCGTCGCGTGCGTCGATTCGGCGGTGAGCTTTTCCGGCAGAGCCCAGGCAAACAGCACTCCCCCGCCGCCGTTCACAACGTATTGCCGCCCGTCCAGGACATACGAGATGGGCGAAGTTTCCATCGACGCCCCGAGGCCCGCGTGCCATAGCGTTTTGCCGTTGGCCGTTTCGAGCGCCAGCATGTTTCCGTCGCCGTCGCCGGTGAAGGTGACGCCCGAATCGGTGGTCATAACGCCTGCTCCCGAGCCTCCTTCGCCCACAAAGTGGCTCCAGCGAATCTTCCCGGTCTGGTAATCAATCGCCTCGATCACGCCCGTGCCCCACACGTCGTAATCCGCGCCGGCCCATCCGTAGGTGCCGTCGGCAGGCTTGGCGAAATAGATGCTCCAGCTCGGGTGCGCATCGACGATGAACAGACCCGTCTTTGGATCGAAGCTTGGCGCGCGGAAGTTCGTCAATCCGCCCTCATCGGGCGCGATCAGGCGGCCATCCGGCGCGGGCTCTTTGGCGGGATTCGGAATGGGACGACCCTGCTTGTCGAGTCCGAGCGACCAGTTCACCGGCCCGAACGGAACGCTCAGCAGGCTCTTGCCGTTGGTGCGATCGAGAACGAAGAAGTATCCGTTGCGCGAGGCCTGCATCAGCATCTTGCGCTTCTGGCCGCGAAACATCGCATCGACAAGCACCGGCGTTTCCACGGCGTCCCAGTCGTGCGTGTCATGCGGCGAAGCAGAGAACGACCACGCCAGTTTTCCGGTATCGGGATCGACCGCCACAATGCTGCAGGTGTACTCGTCATCGCCGGGCCGCGGATGGCCGTTGAGCACGGGCGTCGGATTCCCCGTGCCCCAGTAGATCAGGTTCAACTCCGGATCGTAGGTTCCGGTAATCCACGTCATGCCGCCGGTGGTTGCGTTCTTCGTGCCTTCGGGCGGCGAAGCATCCCACTCCCACTGCATCGCGCCGGTCTCGGCATCGAAGGATTTCAGGAAGCCCGGCAGATTATCCAGATCGCCCGAGATGCCGGCGATCACGTGATTCTTGACTACAAGGGGCGCCATCGTGGCCCAGTAGCCCTTGTTCACATCGGCGTAGGTGATGTCCCAGCGCACGTGACCGTCTTTTGCATCGAGAGAAATGAGGTGGCAATCAGGCGTGGTGAAGTAAAGCCATCCCTTGTACATGGCCACGCCGCGATGCCCGATGTGATCGCCCTGAGTTGCCGGCCGGTTGTAGTGCCAGATCATGTGACCGGAACGCGCGTCGACGGCCCAGATGTTGTCGGGCACGGTGAAGTAGAGGATACCGTCAACCAGAAGCGGCGATGACTTGATCTCCGCAGCCTGATCGGTCTGGAAGGCCCATGCCAGCGTGAGATTCGAGACATTCTGCGGCGTGATCTGCGTGAAGCGCACGTGACGCCGGCCTGAATAATCGCCGTTATACGTAGGCCACGAATCCGCCTCGGGATGAAGCAGCTGAGCGCTTTCGAGATCCTGCGCGACACAAGCGGGCGCAAGAGGCAGCAGGAACAAGGCCGCGACTGCGGAAAGCCAAACATTGTTCTTCATTGCCAAATCAAAACCTCTCGCGCATTCATCAGCGCAGCGTCTGCAGATAGGCCATCAGGTTGTGAATGTCGTCGTCACTGTACTTCGGAAACAGTTCGGCGTGCGCCTCGACGGGCGCATCCACTTTGTAGTGCACCCGGCTGATCGACCAGGAATGATACGTGCCACCGCTGTCGCGAAGCGCCACCGTGAACTCATCGAGATAAGCAAGCTTGCCGCTGATTTGCTTGCCGGACGGGAGCGTAACGGTCACAGAACTTTGCGCGCCCTCGGGATAGAGCATGCGACGCTCCAATTGAAGACCCTGAAGACGATTGGCAATGCCCGCCAGGTCGCCGGTGGCGGAGTGGCACTTGACGCAACCGCCCGCGCCGTCGAAGTACTGCTTGCCAGCCTGCGCGTTGCCGGTCTGGAGGTCGGCAACGGCCACACCGCGCCGCCCGCCGGGATGTAATTCGGCAAAGGCGATTCGCGCGTGGATGAATGCCTCGATACTGGCGACTTCCTGGGGAGAGAATTTGAACGCCGGCATTTTCTTCGCGGGACGGCCATCGCGAATGACTTCCGCAATCTTCTCGCCGGTCTTATCGGACTTCACCAATTCCGACTGCGTCAGATCCGGACCGGTTTCTCCGCCCATCGCGTCGCGCCCATGGCAGAAGGCGCAGTTCTGATGGAACAGCGCCCGACCGGCCTGGGCCTGGCCGGATGCGCCTCCCGCCGATGCAGCTTCTTCGCCGCCTTCAGCCGGCGGAGCCGCCGTGGCAAGATACTGCACCAGCGCCGTCATTTCGCCGCTTTGCATGTCAGGAAATCCCGGCATGCGCCCCTTGCCGCTTCGAATCAGGCTAATGATCTGCTCGTCCGACATCTGGTGACCAATGCCGACGAGCGGCGGAAATCCCGGCAGAATGCCTTCGCGCTGGTCGCCATGGCAGATGGCGCAGTGATTTGCGTACGAAGCCTTCCCAGCGTCTGCCGGGGCCGGCGGATTGCCTGCCGGGGAAGCCTGCTGGCGCGCAGCCAGGGTCGGCGTCTCAATGAACTGAACCACAAGAAAACCGAATCCGGCGACTGCGGAAAGCACAGCAATTCGAGAAAGCTTCAAACCAAACCCTCGCACCTTCGAGTGTGGAAATATCATTTCTATCTTCAGCTTAGGCAGAATACTTGATTAACTGCATGAATCCGTAATCCATATGCAACTGCTGGTGGCAGTGCCACAGCGTGTCGCCAGGATTGTTGGCAACGAAGTCGACTTCCACGGCACCCAGCGGCATGACGTTGATGACGTCCTTCATCAGTCCACTGAGTTGCTTCGAGCCGATCTTGGTGACCTCAAACGTGTGCCGGTGAAGATGCAGCGGGTGCTGATCGCCGCTGCCGTTCCGGAAGATGAGGCGGTATCGCTTGCCGGCCTTCACCATCAGCGGTTCCACATCGGGCCACGACTTGTTATTGATGGTCCACGTGTCGAATTGCGATCCATGCTGCGGGCCGATGTCGCGAAACGTGAGCGTGTAGCTCTCGTCGGGCGCCGGCGCTTCTGTCGTGTTCGCAAACTGCGTGTAGTCCCACTTTGTCGCCGCGGGATCGTTCCACGCGGGCGCGCCCTTCTGGCCCGCGTACTCGATTACGATGCCCAGGCCCATCTGGCGCGAGCCGGCAATCGTCGATCCGAGAATCCATACGCCCGGGTTGCTCATTTCGACGATGGCATCCACGCGCTCAGCGACGGCAAGCGACAGGACTTCCACGCTCTGCGGATTCGGAACGGGGTTGCCGTCCATCGCGATTACTTTGAACTGGTGCCCCGGCAATGCGAGCTGGACATTCTCTGTCGCGCTTGCATTCAGCAGCCGCATCAGCACGCGCTGGCCCTGCCTGACCCGGATGGGCTCGCCCGAGCCCAGCATGCGGTCGTTGATGGTGGCGTACTTGTAACCCACATCGGAGCCCGTGGTCAGCGGCTGGTTGGCCGATTCTTCGCGCATGCGTTCCACCATCGGCACAAACCCCGGCTCCCAGTGATGAATGGCAAGGTTCACCTCCTGGTCGTAGTGTTCCGGTTTCTCTTTGCCGTCGATTAGAAGAAATCCGAAGAGGCCGTTGTAGGTTCCCATGGAAAGATTTCCGTAGGAGCCCGCATGTGTGTGATACCAGCGCGTGCCGCTCGGCTTGGGCGTGAACGAGTAGCGACGCGTAGTGCCCGGAGCAATCATCGGCGAGCCTTCTTCCATCGCTCCATCGTTCAGGGAGTCAATGGCGAGGCCGTGCCAATGAACAATGTCCGGGTTGGTCGCTGCGTTGCTGACGTCAATCGTCACCGGGACGCCTTCGCGCAGTTTGAGAACCGGCCCCGGAACCTGCCCGTTAAAGGCGAGTGTTTTGACGTAGACTCCCTGCCCGATCTCGAGGTTGTAGGGCTCTATGCGAAGGCTGTAATCGGCCCTATTGGCGGCTTGCGGCGCGGCTGCGGCCCTGGCGAATGCCGGCATCGCGGCGCCCACAGTCACGATTCCGGCAGACGAAAGAAATTCTCTACGATTCAATGCAACAGGCCTGTCCTGCTTCAATTCGCTTTTTTCTCCGAGTGCAAAGCATGTGCGCTGCCGAATCGATCAGGCAGATTTGACAATGTCCGGCTATGGACGCGGATGACTGGCGGTGCTGCCCTCGGTCATCCCCAACGCCCACTTGATGGCTTCAAAATACATCTTGCGAATGTCGGGATCCTGCCACGCTTCCTCAGTATGGCCGAGCGTGGAATAGAATACGCGGCCTTTGCCGTACATCTTGCACCACGCGACGGCAAAGTCGTGATCGGTGCGGTGAATGCGCGGATTGTTTTCGTAATTCAGCTTGGTGGGATCGAGGCTGAGCAGCACATTCACCTTGTCGCGCGACCACTCCTTGGGCTGGTAGATCTCGTCGTACTTCACAAACGCGTGGGGAAAGTGGCGAACGGCTGGAAAATCGGGCTGCTCGTTGATAATCGGCGCATTGAATGTAAACCACGGGTGCTCATTGAACCAGCCCCCGATCATCTCGCCGTATTCCGGCCATTTGTAATTCGTGTCGAGGGCAGCATGGATGCCTACGAACCCCTTGCCGTCGTCGTGGATGGCCGACATCATGTCCTTCTTCTGGCTGTCGTCCATGTCGAGCTCGCCCGTGGTGCTGGTAAAGACGATGAGGTCGAAGTAATCCAGGTTTTTGGCGTTGCGCTGGCCGAGACTTTTCTTGGTCAGCAGCTCCGTGTCGGTGCGCATAGTCGTATCCCACAGGCCGCTCTGCTGGCCCATGTTGTAGATGGCGGCCATCGCGTCGGGAACCGAGTCGTGCTCGAATCCCTTGGTCTCGCCAATGACGAGCACGTGCTTGAGATGAATTGTCTTGGCGTGAGGCGCGGGCGCAACCGCGTCGCTGCCCTGTGACTGGGCAAGCAGGTTGCAACTGGCAAGTGCGACGGCGGCAATGCCGCTGAAAAGGATCAGAGAGCTTCGTCCAAGGCGCAAAGGATTCTCCTTCGTTGATGTCCTGAGGCGTGATGCGATACGGCGAGTGAGAATTCGCTGTGCGCCCGCAGGCTATCCATGAATTTGCAATTCGGGTGGAGAAGTTCGGTTCGCAGCAGTCGTTCTCGCGACTCTTCGCCCGGCAAGCAGTCTATCGGCCATGGGCTCAAAGGCGCAATCGCGATCTTACGAAACTTTGAGTGCGCGCGAAGTGCGGGCTCAGGCCCGCGCAGCGAATGTCCAGCCATCGCCCAGGCAGAAGTTGACGATGGAACAGCAGAGAATCGCGATGGCGTTCGCCGGGAGCACGTGCAAGTGCGCCGTGTGAACCAGAAGATGCATAACCGCCAGGTTGCCGAACAACGAGACGAATCCGTTGGCGAGATGGAAGCGAAGGAACTGCCCCCAAAAGGGCGAGCCGTCCCTGCGGTCCCGCCAGGTGAATCGCACATGCCAGGCAAAGTTGTGCACCAGCGTGATCTCAAGAGCCGCGGCCGAGGTCAGCAGGTAATGAGCGGGAGCAAGGACGTTGAGCAGCGCAAGCACCCCGAGCTGGACAGCCATGCCGGCCGCGCCCACCAGGTTGAATTTTCCCCAGCGAACAAACACGTTCATGGCAAAGGCTCCTCCCGGTAGAGCTGCGCCGCATGGCGGATCGCAACCGCGACTGCCATTGCGAGCATGGATGCCGCGGCGATGACGCCGCCAACATCGAACAACAGCAGGCGATGACCAAAGAGCGTTGCGTACGGATTTCGCAGCAAGGCGAGATTGCCGGCGATAAGGACAATGCGAATCTCCGTCGGCCCGAAAATTCCCTGCGAGAGCTCGAATTGGGAAAGCGTGTAGGTGGCGAGATAGCTCTCCGCGGAAAGCACCAGGAACCCGATGAGCATGGCGAGAGCCGTTTGCCAGTGCAGCAGCCCGGAGAAGCCCAAGCCGCACATCAGGGCCGTCGCGCCGAAGATGTCGACAACGTGGTCGACATAAAAGCCATAGCGCGGGCGCTGCTGATGGCGGACCCGCGCCAGCGTTCCGTCGAGGCTGTCACCGAGCCAGTTGAGGACGATGCATGCAATGACTCCGAAGAGCGCGTCGCGATCGAAGCGGGCCAGCGCGTAGAACACGCCCGCACCGATCTGCGCGGCAAGGCCAAGCCCCGTGAGCTGATCCGAAGTGAGCCAGCCCGGAGCGCGCTCGGCCATCCATACGAGTGCACGCTTCTCGATCTGGGCGGTGACTGCCCTGTTTACGCGGCGTGCGGTGACAAAGACAGCGTGATTGGTTGCAGTGCTCGATTCAGCGATCATGGTTCTGTCCTCCTGATTTGGTTTGCCTGCTGCCGCAGCGCGTCGGACGCCGAGCGCAGCGTAAATTCGAGCGACTCGCGCGGGATGCTCTCTACGAAGGGGCGAATCATCCAAGCCATTCCGGTCGGGATTGAGCGAGTAAGCGAGACAGATTCGATCTGGATCGCGAGGCCGCGGTCGCGTTCCTCGTAGCTCCAATAGGAGTTCAGTCGCCAAAGAAAGCCGTGCTCTTGGCCGGCGGTGAGCTCGCGTTCACCCAGCGTGCCTGGAGAATCAACCTCGGTGATTTCCCTGCTGCGCGATGCGGAAAAGTGGTGCTTCGGGTCGAGCGCCGCGAAGCTGACGTCATAGGTCGTGTCAAGGACAACGGTGATCACGTGATGCTGGCGCACACGCATTTTGATCTGGTAGTGGTTGCCGTTCTGGGCGAGGACGCGAGACTGGACAATCTGTGGTGCGAAGTGAGCAGGATAGGCATTGAAATCCCGCAGCAGACGATCAAAATCGGCTGCCGAAGCCCCGGGTACAAAAGCCGTCCCGCGCCAGTGGTGCAGCATCGCGCCCGGAACCGACGTGCCGGCGGGAGGAGCGATCTGCTCGATCACCAGCTCGCCCCGGCGCAGGCGCGCAAAGTCGGCCGGAGCGATAAACGCGCTGGGCGCCTGGTGTTGCGTTGCAAGGCACGCCTCGACCCGCGCGATGTACGTGTCGAATCCCGCGACGGCAGCGGGACGGGGCTCGACAGCGCGGCCGGCAGGCTGGACGAAATGCAGCGCAACCAGGAATGCCAACATGATCGTGATGGACCGCTGCGCCATGTTCTGCAGCTTGCGGCGATTCAGCCGCGAACGCAATGCAGGGCAGATCACCTGATCGTGAATGTTCCTCACGGTGCAAGCCGCTCGAATCAGATGCCTTGCCGCAAGTTCTAACTCGTGGTCCGCGCGCGGATTCACGTCCTGATCGGATAAACTGGGCATTCGATCGACATGGCGGAATCAGAGCCAGCACGACGCTATCGCTTTGGAGTCTTCGAAGCCGACGCAGCGACCGGCGAATTGCGCCGTCAGGGCACACGGATCAAGCTGAACGCACAACCCTTTCAACTGCTCTGCATGCTTTTGGAAAGGCCCGGAGAGTTGCTGACGCGTGAGGATATCTCGCGGGAACTCTGGCCCGATGGAACCTTCGTCGATTACGAGCACGGGGTGAATTCGGCAGTCAATCGCATTCGCGAAGCATTGGGCGACACCGCGGCCAGCCCCCGGTTTGTCGAGACCCTCGCCCGAAAAGGCTATCGATTCGTCGCGCCTGTCGAACGCCTTGCCGGCAATGGCAAGCCGCTGAGTGCGACTGAAGGCGTCGAGCCGAATGCACCGGTCGCTGGATCGTTAGAATCTGTGGCCCGGCCGGCAGTCCGGATCCTTGCCACGGAAGATGAGCTACCGAAAGTTCCCTACTCTGTCGCGCAGGCCATCTTCGTGGTGTTTCAGTTGATGTACCTGGCGTTTTATGTCGGAGCGCTCGCCAATCTTTCGGAAATCGACGATCTGCTTTCGGCGCTGCCATGGCCGACGCGCACCCTCGATCCACTCGTTTTCACGGCGGGAATTCTCATCCCGGTGCGGGCATTCGTGCTGTGCGCGGCATTGTTCCGCGCTCCCGGCTTCCGCAAAAAGTTCCTGAGGATGTGGCCGTTTCTGCTGGCTTTCGACATCCTATGGTCGCTGTCGCCATTCCTGTTGCTGCACCATATCAACTTCGGATTGGCGCTGGCGTGTGCCGCGATTCTTGTCTATTCGCCGTTTGCGCAGCGGTCGCTGATCCTGATGGGGGCGGGGAGCGCGAAACCAGACGTGCCAGCCGCCGCAGGGTGAGCCCTTGCATCAAAGCGCACAAGTCTCTAGCCCCTTCGTCCCTCAGTCCCTAGTCTCTAGTCCCTAGGCCCTTCGTCCCTTCGGCTCCTGCTGCGTCATGCAGTGCAGCGCGCCCAGTCCCCAGATCAGATCCACCGAGTGAATCCCGATCACCTCGCGATCCTTGAACACCTCGGCCAGCGTGTTCAAGGCCACACGGTCGTTGGGATCATGAAACGTCGGCACCAGCACCAGCCCGTTCGCCACATAGAAATTCATGTAGCTTGCCGGCAGCCTCTGCCCGCGAAACACCACCGGCTGCGGCATCGGCAGCTCCACAATCTCGAACGGCTTTCCATCCCGCGTCCTCGCCGACTTCAATCGCGCCAGGTTCTCGTTGAGCGGCTCATGATTCTCGTCCTTTGTATTCGGCTCGACGGCCGTAACGATCCTCGCCGGACCGACAAATCTCGTGATGTCGTCCACGTGCCCATGTGTGTCGTCGCCGGCTGCGCCGCGCCCCAGCCAGATCACCTGCTCGATCCCCAGATAATCTCGAAACACCTGCTCCAGCTGCCCGCGGTTCATTCCAGGATTCCGCTGCTGCACGTCGCTCAGCAGGCACTCTTCCGTGGTCAGCAGGGTGCCGAGGCCGTTCGTATCGATCGAACCGCCCTCCAGCACCACTCGCCGCCGCTTGCCGCCAACCTCGACCGCAGGCGCCCACGCGCGCATCTTCAGCCGCTTCGCCACGCGCCCTGGAATCAGCTCGTCCTTGCGCCAGTCGTCGTACTTGGCCCATGCATTGAATCGCCAGTTGGTCTGTGCAACCTGCCCCGCCGCATCCCGCAAAAAAATCGGCCCCGAGTCCCGCATCCATCCGCGATCCGTCGGCCAGCAGTGAAACGTCACCCGCTCCAGGTTCGCCCCGGCCCGCCGCAGCATGCCGCGCACGCGCCTCTCCGCCGCTGCGTTCTCCACGATCAATTGCACGCGCTCATGCGCCGCCAGCAGGCGCACGATCTCCGCGTAGATCCACGGAATCGGCCCGAATTTCCCGGGCCAGTCTTCGGGATTGTGCGGCCAGGCCAGCCACGTCGCTTCATGCGGCTCCCACTCGGCCGGCATGCGATAGCCCAGCTCGCGCGGCGTCTTCCCTTCCAGCGAACCCGCCATCGTTACTTCGCGTCTCCGTCAGCCGCCCACGAGCTCGCCGGATCAAGAAACCGCTGCGTGATGGGCGCATACGCATCGATTCTGCGGTCCCGCAGAAACGGCCAGTTTCTCCGCGTCTCTTCCAGCAGGGCGAGGTCGATCTCGGCAACCAGCACTTCTTCCTTGTCATGCGAGGCCTTCGCCACAACGCGCCCGAACGGATCGGCCAGAAAGCTTCCGCCCCAGAATTCCAGCCCCGGTCCCTCCATCCGATTCCCCAGCACATCTCCCTGCTCGTGACCTACGCGATTCACGCCCGCCACGTACACTCCGTTCGCAATCGCATGCGCCCGCTGGATCGTCTGCCACGCCGAGTACTGCGCTTCGCCGAATTCGGCTTTCTCCGCCGGGTGCCATCCAATCGCGGTGGGATAAAACAGCACCTCGGCGCCTTGCAGCGCAGTCAGCCGCGCACCCTCGGGATACCACTGGTCCCAGCACACCAGCGTTCCCACGCGCCCGTATGCTGTGTCCACGGCCTTGAATCCCAGATCGCCCGGCGCGAAATAGTATTTTTCGTAGTACAGCGGATCGTCCGGGATGTGCATCTTCCGGTACACGCTCGCAATTGCTCCATCCACGTTCAGCGTCACCGCCGTGTTGTGGTAAAGCCCCGGCGCCCTGCGCTCAAACAGCGACGCCACGATCGCCACCCGCAATTCCCGCGCCAGCGCCCCCAGCTTCTCCGTCGAGGGACCCGGAATCGGCTCGGCCAGGTCAAACAGCTTCAGGTCCTCACGCTGGCAGAAATACTGCGCCTTGAACAGCTCCGGCAGGCACACAATCTGCGCATTCAACCGCGCCGCCTCGCGCACATGATTCACAGCCGCGGCAAAATTCGCCTCCGGATCGGGGCTCATCCGCATCTGCACCAGCCCCACGTTGTACTTTCTGTTCTCCATCATCTCTGCCCTGCTATTTCCACCTACACAACAAGGCCAACCCTCATCTTCCGGAGGATTGGCCTCTGCGAATCAAACCCTTTTCCGCGCTGGCGCCTACTGCTCCAGGATCAAAACCGCCGCCGCAATCGTGGTGGTCCACAGCCCGCGCTTGTCGCCTACCGCGCTCTGGGTCACATTGCTGGTGCGCACTATTTTATTGCTGAACCGATAGATTTCCTTCTTCTCGTCCCAGCTCTTGTCGGGATCGAATTCCACATCCAGCGTAGTCGCGAGCATCTCGGCGGCCAGCTCTTCGGCGTATTCACCGGCTTGGTCCTCGGTCTCGCCAAAGCTGTGATGCTCGCTCAAATATCCATACGTGTCGCGATCCGCCGGAATCGCGACTCCAATGCTCGAAACCACCAAACGGTGCGGTTCGCGCGTCGAGTTCTCTGCGATCACGGCAAACACCACTTCTCCGTGATTCAGGTATTTCAGGCCTTCCTTGCGCGGAATCACCTTGCATTGCGGTGGAAAAATCGAAGAAACCCGCACAAGATTCTGCGAGGCGATTCCCGCATCCCGAAGGGCCAGCTCAAAGCTCGTCAGCCGCTCTTTGTGTTTGCCTACACCCTTCGTGAAAAAAAGCTTCCTCGGGACCATGCTTTTTCCCAATTTCTATGTACCCTCCCTGAGGTTGACGGTCGTGAAAATTCGGGAACGTTCCCGCATGAGTTTATCTCATCTTGAGCGGCAGCAACAGGCTTGCTGCGCATTTCATACCACGTTTACACACTGTCGCTTCGGAGGGCGGATTCGCCCCAGCCTGTCGGGCCGCAAAAATCGCTCCCTTCGACCGCAACCTTTCTTCCGGTCCCGCGTTTGACTCCTCATGAAGCTGTGTCTCGCCCTCGCTTTTTCCGCGCTCGCCCTCCCCGCCGCCATTGCATCCGCCCAGGACGCATCCGATCCGCAAGCCAACCCGCAGATGGCCTACAACGCGCCGCCACCATCGGCCGGGCCTCGTGCCGTTCCCCCTGTTTCACTCGAGTGGACGCCGCCGGCTCTCGCGCAACTCAGTACCCAGGCCACCATGAAAGAAAGCTTCACGCTCGACCGCACCATGCTCGAGCTCGCGGCCGGCATGGCCGGCGACAACGATGAGGACGACCGCCGCGCCATTCGCAAACTTGACGGCGTCAGCGTCCACACCATGCGCTTCGGCGATGCCGCGATTCTTGAGGAAGGGGCGCTTGAATCCATCCGCGCTGCCTATCACGTGCGCGGCTGGAAGCACCTCGTCACCACCAGCCAGGCCGGCGGAGCTGTCCGCAACAACACCACCGACGTCTGGGTGGTGATGGACGGCATGAATCTCCGCGGAGCCGTTGTGCTCGCTTCGACGCCGCGCAGCCTCACCCTGGTCACCGTGGCCGGCAATCTCAGCCCCGTCGACCTGCTCCATCTCCGCGGCCACTTCGGCATCCCGCGCTTCGACAGCAACAGCCTCCACGACCCGCAGGTGCAGTAACTCCATGGCGTCATCGTGAACGGAGCAGCTTTCGGGCCCCAGTTCCTCGCTGAAAGGCCTTCGTCGGCGTGCGGCGGATCACCAGCGCAAAAACCTGTCCGAAGAGATCTCCTTCTCCGCTCCCTGTCAATCCCCTTCGCCAAAAGAATCTTGCAATCTTCTGATTCCACGCTGCATTTTCCCGCCCGCAGATTGCCGATTAACTCTACGCACTCTCTATCCTTGATTCATGGTCCATTGTCTGCGCGTGAGCCGCTTGAGTCGGATGCGTTCCCCCGCCCCAGACGCGGTGAGGCGCCGCGGGTACCCCCCTCCCCCCCTTGTTTATTTGCAGTTTTCCACAAAATTTTTGCCGCAAATTCCCGCTTCGGGCCCGACCAACTTAGTCCGAATCTCCGGCTGACTCGCCGACCGGCTCTTCGCAGGTGCCCCATCCATGACGCGCATCTTGCGTCATGCGTGGGAACGAAAAGCCCAACTTGCGGCCACTTCCCCATTTGCGAACCACAACCCTCGTCTGCAAAGGTATAAAGGCAAAGGGACATTGACCAGACATGCAGAAGAGCTACAACGGGCTTGAACTTCCCGCAGACGGCGAGCGCATTCAATACAACAACGGCGCCTACAACGTACCCGACAATCCCATCATTCCTTTCATCGAAGGCGACGGCACCGGCCGCGACATCTGGAAGGCTTCGCAGCGCGTCTTCGATGCGGCTGTCCAGAAATCCTCCGGCGGCAAGCGATCCATCAAGTGGTTCGAGATTTTTGCCGGCGAAAAAGCCTTCCGCCAGTTCAACAACTGGCTCCCCGACGACTCGGTCGCCGCGGCTCGCGATCTGCGCGTCTCCATTAAAGGACCGCTTACCACTCCCGTTGGAGGCGGCATACGCTCCCTTAACGTCGCGCTCCGCCAGATCCTCGATCTCTACGCCTGCGTCCGCCCCGTGAAGTACTACCAGGGCGTTCCCAGCCCGGTGAAGCATCCCGAGAAGCTCGACGTCGTCATCTTCCGCGAGAACACTGAAGACGTCTACGCCGGCATTGAGTTCAAGCAAGGCAGCGACGACGCCGTCCGTCTCATTGACTTCCTCAATAACGATCTTCTCGAAGGTTCCAAGAAAAAAGTTCGCGCCGATTCCGGCGTCGGCATCAAGCCGATTTCCATCTTCGGAACCAAGCGCCTCGTCCGCTACGCCATCCGCCACGCGCTTGAAACCGGGCGCAAAACCGTCACCCTTGTCCACAAGGGCAACATCCAGAAATTCACTGAGGGCGCGTTCCGCGAGTGGGGCTACGAAGTCGCAACCCAGGAGTTTCGCCTCGAGACCGTCACCGAACGCGAAAGCTGGATCCTCGGCAACCTCGAATCGAACCCCAGCCTCACCGTAGAGCAGAATGCAGCCCTCATCGAACCGGGCCTCGAATTCGCGCCCCAGGCTTTCCGCGATTCGGTCTATGCCGAAGTGAAATCCACCCTCGACACCATCGGCCAGACCCACGGCAACGGCGCCTGGAAATCGAAAATCCTCGTCAACGACCGCATCGCCGACTCCATCTTCCAGCAAATCATCATTCGCCCATCCGACTACAGCATCCTGGCCACCCCCAATCTCAATGGCGACTACATCTCCGACGCGGCCGCCGCGCAGGTCGGAGGCCTCGGCATTGCTCCCGGCGCCAACATCGGCGATGGATACGCCGTCTTCGAAGCCACCCACGGCACCGCGCCCAAGTATGCCGACAAGGACGTCATCAACCCTGGCTCCGTCATCCTCTCCGGCGTCATGCTCCTCGATTTCATCGGCTGGAAAGAAGCAGCCCAGCTCATCGAGCACGCGATGGAGAAGACCATTCAACAGAAGTTCGTCACATACGATTTCGAGCGTCAGCTCACCGACGCAACCAAGGTGGGAACCAGCGAGTTCGCAACAAGAATTATCGGAAACATGTAGCGGGGCTAGCGGTGCCGGCCGCGCTTCGCGAGTGTTAGCAGAGTTAGCCGCGATCCTTTTGCTGGCTCCGCTAACTTCGCTAGCTCCGCCAACTCCGCTCCTCTGCTGTACCAGGAGAATCGAAACAATGCGCAAAAAAGTCAGCATCGTCGGCGCCGGCAACGTGGGCGCTACCGCCGCCCACTGGATCGCATCCAAGGAACTCGCCGACGTCGTCCTCGTCGACGTGGTCGAAGGCATTCCACAGGGCAAAGCGCTCGACCTGCTCGAAGCCATGCCCATTGAAAAGCGCGACGTCCACGTCGCCGGCTCCAACGACTACGCGGTCACCGCCAATTCCGACATCGTCGTCATCACCGCCGGCATTCCTCGCAAGCCCGGCATGAGCCGCGACGACCTGCTCCACACCAACTTCAAGATCATGTCCGATGTGGTCTCCAAAGTGGTCGCGCAGTCGCCCGAGTGCATCCTCATCATCGTTTCCAACCCGCTCGACGCCATGGCCCAGACCGCCTATCGCCAGGCCGGCTTCAATCGCGAGCGCGTCATCGGCATGGCCGGCGTCCTCGACTCCGCACGCTTCCGCACCTTCATCGCCGAAGAGCTGAAGGTCAGCGTTGAAAACGTCACGGCCTTCGTGCTCGGCGGCCACGGCGACACGATGGTGCCGCTCGCCCGCTACTCCACTGTCGCCGGCATTCCCGTCACCGAGCTCATCGCCCCCGATCGGCTCGAGCAGCTGATTCAGCGCACTCGCGACGGCGGCGCCGAAATCGTCAAGTACCTCAAGACCGGCAGCGCTTTCTACGCCCCATCCTCCGCCGTCACCGAAATGGCTGAGGCCATCCTCAAGGACAAGAAGAAGATCCTTCCCTGCGCGGCATTCCTTCAGGGTGAATACGGCATCGACGGCTTCTACATCGGAGTCCCTTGCAAGCTTGGCGCCGGCGGTCTCGAGCAGATCATCGAGATCAAGCTCACTCCGGAAGAAGACGCCGCTCTGAAGAAAAGCGCCGCCGCCGTCAAGGAACTCTGCGACGTCATCAGCGTCTGACCTGGAATTGGGTGTCCCATCCAAGCTTTGCTTGGGTGGGCTGCTATTTCCCAATCTTGAAGGGTACGGGCTTCAGCCCGTACATCACCAGAACTCGAAGAGAACTGGGCTTCCGCCCCTGAGGGAATCTCACCGACTTTTCGAGCACGCTCATTGCCGATTCAAAAACCCAACCATCGCCGGCGCAATCTCCCTTGAACACTGCACCGGCGCCAGGTGTCCGCAACCGCCAATCACGTCGAGCTCTGCGTGGGGCGCCAGGCGCTTCATCTCGTTGCCTTCGCTCAGCGGCGTGATGTGATCCTCCGATCCCCACACGATCAGAATGGGCATCTTCATTTCCGGCAGCATCGTATCCGTCACATCGTCCCCGGTCAACATCGATCGCAATGCTTTTTGAATCACCCATGCATGCTCTCGCGAAACGCGCAGTACGTCTCGGGCGATGAACGCGGGCAGATGCGGGGGATTTGGCATCAGCAGATCGTCGAGTCGCGCAAGCTCGTCTGCGGTTGTCGGAGTAAACAGCGCCGTATTCCATGTCGGCCTCGCGCGAATGCCCGCGCTATCGAGCACCATCAGCTTCTTCACCCGCTCCGGATGCCGTGCCGCTACCCACTGCACAATCCAGCCGCCCATCGACCAGCCAATAAGGTCCACTCGCTGCAAATCCAACTTGTCGAAGAAGCCAACAACAACCTCGGCCTCATCCGGAATGGAATAGGAGAAATCCCCAGGCCGCTCGCTCTGCCCATAGCCCGGCAGATCCGGCACGTAGATCCGATAGCCCGCTTTCTTCAGATAGGGCGCGAGGTTGCGCCAGTCTTCGGCACGCCCGCCGAGTCCGTGCACCAGCACAACCGGCGGCCCGTCCTTCGGCCCCATAACGTAATAGTGGACCCGGATTCCATTCACCGTTGTGAAGCGGCTGTGCGCGCCGTTGAACAGCATCTTCAATTCCGCAAAACCATCGAAGACACTGATCGGCCGCAGAAAGACGAATGCCCCGGCCGCAATCACAATTGCCAGGCATGCAATCGCCGTCCACCGGCGCCGCATCGTGCTCATCCTTTGCTCTCTTCCATGCATTTAGCTCGCTGCCAACCGAGTTCGATCACCCGGACCGTCACCGGATCAAGCGCAATCGCGCTATGGCTGTTCCACTGGCTGCGATCCACCCACCTTGCCTCGTCTGCATCGGACGCCGCCAGCAAACCACCGCTCGTCACCCGGCAAAGATAATCGGCGATCACGAAGTGATATCGCACACGCTCCCCGTCGCGATGAATGCTGTCGATCAGCTCGATCAACTCGACCGGCTCAACCACCAGCCCGGTCTCTTCCCGCACCTCGCGCACGAGTGCCGATTGCAGCGTCTCACCCACCTCAATCAAACCACCCGGCAGCGACCATTTTCCAAGCAGCGGCTCGTGCCCGCGCCGAACCAGGAGCACCCGGCCCCGATCTACAATCACAGCGCCCACCCCGATCATCGGCAATTCCGGATACTCTCTGCTCATCTCTCTCTAGAACCTGTCTCCATTAGGATATTGCGTGGGATTCGCATGTTCACTCGGTTGAGTACCAGCGGCGTTGAATCGATTGCATCCGGCGTATCATCAAATAAAGGCCAACAGGAGGGAAACCGATGGCGCAGCTCGCCCTGCAAATCGATGGAATGCATTGCGGTTCCTGCATTCGCCGCGTTGAGCAGGCGTTGGCCTCCACTGAAGGCGTGAAGGTGGAAGAAGTGCGGCTCGGAGCAGCGCGCCTGAGAGCGGCCAGTCCGGCTTCCGCTGACGCCGCAATCGCCGCGCTGGCCAAGGCCGGCTATTCCGCTCGCCTGGAGCAATAAACGGCTCAATGGGAACGACCCCGACTGAATCACTTACCCTGCCGGTCATCGGCATGAGTTGTGCGGCGTGCCAACATCACGTCGAAGAGGCGCTCCGGGCCACCCCCGGCGTCGAATCCGCCCGCGTCGACTTGATGGCTCACCGCGCCAGCATCGTTTTCAATCCCTCCATCGCCCAACCACAGTCCTTGGTCGAAGCCATCCGCGGGGCGGGATATGATGCTGTGCTTCCTCGCGCCGGCCAGCAGTCCGAAGAAAAACGCGATGTGGGAAGTCTCTTCAAAGCCATTGTCACCATCGCAGCGGGCGCACTGGCGATGCTCTTCGCCATGCCGCTCGGCGCCCAAATGGGCGCGTTCGACCACCTCCTGATGCGCTGGATGCCACTACTCTATGCGCTGCCTCATGATCCGCTTCGCTGGTCTTTGCTTGCCGTCACCGCTCTCCTGATGATCTGGGCGGGACGCACAATTTACGCGAGCGCCGCGCGCGGCCTGCTTCACGGCGCAACCAACATGAACACGCTGGTCAGCATCGGCACCGGGGTTGCGTTCGCCTATTCCGCCTATGCCACCGTCCGGCCTGCGCCCGATCGCCAGGTTTATTTCGACGCCGTTCTGCTCATTCTCGGCTTCCTGCTGTTGGGCAAAGCTCTTGAATCCCGGGCCAAGCGCCGCGCCCTGGCCGCTCTCGATTCGCTCAGCCGGCTTCGTCCTGCGACCGCGCGCCGCATCCGCAATGAAGTCGAAACCGTCGTGCCGCTTGCCGAAGTCCGGCCCGGCGATGCCATCCTGGTTCTGCCCGGCGAGCGCTTCCCTGTCGACGCCGCCATCCTCACCGGACGCACCACCGTTGACGAATCCATGCTCACCGGCGAGTCGACGCCCATCGCGCGCGAAACCGGCGATCGCGTCCTCGCAGGTTCCCTCAACTACGACGGCGCCGTGGTTTGCCGCGCGCAATCGCTGGGCGAAGACACCGTCCTCGCCCAGATCACGCGCATGGTCGAGCAGGCCCAGGGTTCCCGCGCTCCGCTCGAGCGCCTGGCCGATCGGGCCAGCGCGATTTTCGTTCCGGTGGTCCTGGCGCTCGCCGCCATCACCTTTGCCGCATGGTTTTCCCTGTCTCACTCCATCCAGCTTGCGCTGTCCAACACCGTCGCCGTGCTGGTGATTGCCTGTCCGTGCGCCATGGGTCTCGCCGTGCCCGCCGCCCTAACCGTTGCAGTCGGCCGCGGCGCGCAGCTTGGCGTCCTCTTTAAAGGTGGAGAAGCCCTCGAACGCCTCGCTCACCTCGACGCCATCCTGCTCGACAAAACCGGAACCTTGACCGCTGGTCATCCTGTGCTGGTCTCCATACGTCCATATGGAGGGTTCAAGGAGGACGATCTGCTCCGCATCGCCGCCGCCGCCGAAGAGCGATCCAATCACCCCCTGGCGCACGCGATTGTCGATTTCGCGCGTGGACGCGGCATCATGAATCGACCCGCTCAAAACGTGCAGATTCTGCCCGGCCGCGGACTCACCGCAACAGTGGACGACTACGACTGCGTGTTGGGCAATGAATCCCTCCTGCGCGAGATGTCGATTTATGTACCCGGCACCATTCCTCCGCCCAAGGCAGGCATCACCCGGCTCTGGATCGCTCTGAACAACAACCCCGCCGGCTTTTTTGAAGCGCGCGACACGCTGCGCCCCGAAGCCGCCGCTACGGTCTCCCTAATGCGCAGCGAGGGCCTGCGCGTCATGATGCTTACGGGGGACTCTTCTGCCGCCGCAGCGCCGATTGCCGACCAGGTTGGCATCCAGGAAGTTGAAACCGGGCTTGATCCCGCCTCCAAGCTCGCCCGCATCCGCGCCCTTCAACAGGAAGGCCTGCGCGTCGCCATGGTCGGTGACGGAATCAATGATGCAGGCGCGCTCGCCCAGGCCGATGCCGGCATTGCCATGGGATCGGGCGCCGACCTCGCGCAGGAAGCAGGCGATGTGCTCCTGTTGCGCCCCGAGGTCTCTGCCATTCCCATTGCAATTAACCTCGCCCGCTCCACGCTTCGGATCATGCGCCAGAACCTGGCATGGGCCGTGGGTTACAACCTGCTCGGCATCCCCTTAGCCGCCGGGCTCCTCTATCCCATGTTTCACATCCTGCTCAGCCCCTGGGTTGCGGCGGCAGCCATGGCCCTCAGCTCGGTCAGCGTGCTTGCCAACAGCCTCCGTCTGCGCGGCTGGCAACCGAAACCGGTCTCCCTCAATCCAGGCGCGATAAACTAGCTCTAGAGTCCCCGCGTGCGCATCCTCACCCGGTACATTCTCGGCGAGATCCTCTCCTACGCCCTAATCGGATGCGTCATCTTCACGTTCATCCTGTTCATGCGCGACCTGAACCACATTCTCGAAATGGTGGTTCGGAATAGTTCGACCTGGTCGAGCGTGTTAGAGATCTTCGTGTTCACGGTTCCAAACACGTTCAAGGTCACCATTCCGATGGCGGTGCTTGTCGGTATTCTGCTGGGCCTTGGCCGGCTCGCTGCCGACAGCGAAATCATTGCAATGCGGGCTTCCGGTCTCGGCATCGGCTATTTCCTACGCGTCGCTTCCATTGTGGCGGTGGCCGGAACGCTCCTTGGCCTGATCAACTCGCTGTTCATCGCTCCGCGCGCCAATCAGGCAATTCTCGCCATGCAAACGGCTCTCGAGACGTCGCAGGCTTCCTACGAGATCCAACCTCGCGTGTTCTACGAAGATTTCAAAAACCTGGTTCTCTACGTACAGGACGTGCGCAGCGGCACCGGCGCATCGAACTGGCGCAAAGTCTTCATGGCCGACGTCAGTGATCCGTCCAATCCCGTGATCACCACCGCCGCAACCGCCACGGTCGTCAACGACAACACGCAGGAACTGATCATGAGGCTGCGCAACGGAATCCACGATGAAACCGTCGCCGGCCAGCATGGCCAATCAAATATTTCTTCCTTCAGCAGCACCGATCTTCCCCTCGCTCTGAGCCAACAGAGCGATATCCACCTGGGCCGCATGGACACATCCATCTACGCGCTTTCCATGCCGGTGCTTGAGCAGCGCATCCACGGCCCCGACAGCAAACGCTTCCTGCTCGAATTCCATTCCCGTTTCTCGTATCCGGCCGCATGCCTGGTGCTGATGTTGGTGGGAGTGCCGCTCGGCGTCATCTCGCGACGAGGCGGAAAAAGTTCAGGATTCGTCTACACGCTTCTGCTCGTCGTTGTCTATTACGTGCTCTCGTATGTAGGTTTAGCGTTAGGACGCCAGGGCAAACTCTCCCCCTTTCTCGCGCTGTGGCTCGCCAATATGATCTTCGCGGCGGCGGGCATCTTCCTGCTCTGGCAAATGGCCACAGGCGGCCGCGTCCTGAATGCCCTGGCTGCCTGGGCCTCTCGCCTACCCAATTTGAAGTTTCCCTCCACGCGCGAAGAGATGCACCTGCCGTCGTTGCTCCACAAGCTGCCTCCCCGCATCGTCCGCAAGGCCTCCCGAGGGGTGTTTCCCCGCATCCTCGATGAATACCTGGTGCGCGAATTCCTCTCCGTTCTCATGCTGGTGCTTGTCGGCTTCGTGGTGCTCATGCTGGTCTTTACCTTCTTCGAACTCATCGGTGACATCCTGCGCAACCATATCGCGCTTGCTACGGTTGGCGCTTACCTCATCAATCTGACGCCAAGCATGATTTACACGATCGCGCCTCTGGCTGTTTTGATTGCGGTTCTAGTCACCTTCGGTGTCCTGAACCGCAACAGCGAAATCGTGGCCATGAAGGCAACCGGAATCAGCCTGTACAGGCTTGTCATACCTATCGTCTGCATCGCGGCCTTGATGGCGATCGGCCTGTTTCTCTTCGACCAGTCCTATCTGCCACAGGCAAATCGCCGCCAGGAAGCCCTGCGCAGCACGATCAAGGGCAAGCCTCCGCAGACGTTTCTTCACCCCGAACACAACTGGATTTTTGGACATCCGCATCCGGGAGAACCGGGCCGCATCTTCTATTACGAGTTCTTCGATGCTGACCGCAAAGAGTTCGCAAACCTGTCTGTATTCGAATTCGATCCTTCCAGCTTTTCCCTGACCCGGCGCATCTTTGCGCGCCGCGCGGGATGGGACGACGCCTCCGGCAGCTGGGTCATGCAGGATGGCTGGTCGCGCGATATGAGTGGCGCGAATGTCGTCCGGTACGACGAGTTTCGCAGCACATCGTTTCCCGAGATTCACGAAGAGCCAGGCTACTTCGTGAAGGAAAACAAGCAGTCGCAGGAGATGAACTTCGGTCAGCTTGAAAGCTACATCCGCGACCTTCGCCAGAGCGGATTCGACACCATGCGTCTGCGCGTCGCCCTCTGGCATAAGCTGACCTATCCGCTCATCGCCGTCATTATGGCGGTTCTGGCCATTCCTTTCGCCCTATCCATGGGCCGGCGCGGTTCGCTCACCAGCATCGCAATCGCAATCGGCATAGCGTTGACCTACTGGGTCATCGACGGACTCTTTGGCGCCATGGGCAACGTGAATTACCTGCCCGCCCCGCTTGCTGCGTGGTCTGCGGATGTTCTCTTTGGCCTTGCGGGCGGATACTTCCTGCTGCGCACTCCAACTTAACCCGACACCCTTGCGACCGGGCGCCCGGGCCCGCGTCAAGCCCCTGGAACCGTACAATAGAGCCATGCTGCGAGACCTCGGCCCGCTCTTTGCCTACATGCGCCGCTACCGCTGGGGCTACGTCCGCGGCTTTCTCTCGGTCATCGCAACCAATGCGGTCTGGGTGCTTTTTCCCCAGGTTTTGAAGAAGGCAATCGACGGCCTGGCGCAGGGAATCACCCGCAAGCAGATCCTTATTTACGCGGGGTTGCTGGTCGCGATTGCACTCGTAAAAGGGATTTTCCTTTACGCGCAGCGCTGGATTTTGATTGGAATCTCGCGGGAGATTGAGTTCGATCTCCGCAACGATCTCTTCCGGCAACTCGAATTGCAGGACGCCGACTTCTACCAGCGCTATCGCACCGGCGACATCATGGCCCGCATGACCAACGATCTGAATGCGGTCCGCATGCTGCTTGGCCCGGCGCTCATGTACAGCGCCAACACCATCTTTTTCACGGTCGGCGCTCTCTTCTTTCTCCTCCGCATCAGCCCATGGCTCACCCTTGTGGCGTGGGCACCCATGCCGCTGGCCAGCATCCTTGTCCAGTACTTCGGCCGCCGGATTCACGATCGTTTCGAGCGCATCCAGGAAAGCTTCTCTGAAATCTCCGCCCAGGCCCAGGAAAATTACTCCGGCGCGCGTCTGGTCCGCGCATTTGCCCGCGAACAGTCGCAAATGAGCCTCTTCGAGCAGGCCAATCGCAGATACATCATGCGCGCCAAGGGCCTGGTCCAGCTCATGGGCATGCTTTGGCCCACGCTGGAGTTCATCCTCGGCATCGCCATGATCATCACGCTCCTGGTTGGAGGCCACGAGGTCATTTCACACCGCATTACCGTCGGCGACTTTGTGGCGTTCAACACCTACATGGTCCTGCTGATATGGCCCATCATCGCGGTGGGCTGGGTGGTCAACCTGTTCCAGCGCGGAACCGCCTCGGTGAAGCGCATTGACGAACTGCTTCGCGCCAAGCCCTCGATTGACGACAGCGAAGCCGATCCAGCCATTCCGGCTGACGCTGTCCTGAACGGCGACATTGAACTTCGCCACCTCAACTTCAGCTACGGCAGCACGCCGGTGCTGAAGGACGTTTCCCTCCACATTCCCGCCGGTTCGAGTCTCGCCATCGTGGGCCCGACGGGATCAGGCAAGACCACCCTGGTCAATCTCATTGCGCGCCTCTACGATGCACCCGAGGGATCTCTTATCGTCGATGGCCGCCCTGTGCGCAGTTATCCGCTGGCAACACTGCGCCGCAACATCGGCATGGTTCCTCAGGAAACATTCCTTTTCAGCGATACCATTCGTGAAAACCTCGCGTTCGGCGCGCCTCAGGCCAGTGCTGAAGAACTTCTTCAAGCCGCCGAAGCGGCCCATATCCGCCGTGAGTTTGAAGAGTTCCCTCAAGGATTCGAAACCATGGTTGGTGAGCGCGGCGTAACGCTCTCAGGCGGGCAGAAGCAGAGGGCGGCGATCGCCCGAGCGCTTCTGCGCCGTCCCGCCATTCTGATCCTGGACGATGCCCTCGCGAGCGTGGACACATACACGGAAGAGCGGATTTTGGGGGGCCTGCGCAGCTACACGGCCACCGCAACCACAATCCTCATCTCGCACCGCGTCTCCACGGTGCGCAATGCCGACCAGATCGCAGTCCTCGCCCAAGGCAAAATCGTCGAAATCGGCCGCCACGACGAGTTGCTCGCCCTTGATGGCTACTATGCAAGCCTGTTCCATAAGCAGCAACTCGAAGAAGAGCTCACCGTGGCCGGTTGATGTCAGGCCGTCCAGCCCATTCCTGCGACCTCGCTGCGTACTTCGGCCTCGGATACCGGAGGGCCCCCGCCCGGATTGACATCCATCGCTACCTGCTTCCATGCATCCCGCACGTTGCGCACATTCGCGATGACCTGCATAAACTTGTCTTTCGAGCTGGCCTGCGATCCCTGCAGCATCAGCGCGAACTGGGCGGCATAAAACTCCGACAAGGCTTCGGCCGGCCTTCCGCCGATGTCCTTCCGCAACGTCGCCTGCAGATAGAGGACGATATCCATGGCGCGCTTCACCGCTGCCCTTCGCTGCGTCACTTCTCCGCACTCCACGGCCTCGATCGCCCCATACATGAATCGAATGATGCCGTCGTAGAGCGCAATCGTGAGTTCAACCCCCGACGCGCCTTCAAGCACACTCTCCCGATAGGTGCTCATTCACTATTCCTCATCCATTCTGGTTGTTGCCATAGCCGGTAATGGCGCTGTACATCTCGTTCACTTCCTGGAGTTGCTCCGGTATGGACTGCAGAATCTGATTGGCCTGATTCAATTCCGAAGTGAGGTTCGTCTTCTGGGTCGCAATCAGCGCTTCCTGATTGGAGACATCGTCATTCAGCGTGGTTTCCTGACTGCTGTCTTCGCTGAGCGCGAGAGCAATTGCCCCGCATGCGGCACTGTTGTTGCCGAGAGCATCCAGCGTCCTGGTGAACGTCGAGCCGAAGCTGGCCGAGTCTTGAAAAAAGGAAACCACGTCGTCGAAGTGATTGTTCAATGCGCTTTCCAGGCTGTTGGTATCAAGCGTGATGGAGCCGTCATCGGACGCGCTTGCAGTGATACCGAGAGAGATGAGGGAGTTGACAGCGCTGGATCCGAACGACGAGCTGACGGCGGAAAGAAGCCCCTGTTGAAGCTGCGCCAGCACCGAGGTGCCATAAAGGGGCTGCGGATTGCCCGACGAGTCTTTGGCCTCCTGCGCAGTGATTGCTTTCATGGTTGCGTTGTAGTCGGAAACGAACGTGTTGATTGCTGATTCGATACTCGATGTGTCGTTGGCGATGATCACCTGGACGACCTCCGGACTGGAACCGGATTCGGGCGCGGAGAGAAGCTGAAATGTCACGCCGGGAATGGCGTTGGTAACTGTATTCGAAGGGCTGGTAAGCGGGACACCATCCACGGTGAATACGGCATCGACGCCATCCTGGATTGTGGATAGGCCGATGCCCGTATTCTTGTCCGGCGCCGTCGAGTCCGCCAGAGTGGTTGGGCTGTCGGAATGGTTGGAATTGTTCGCTATGGTGATCTCGCCGGCGGATCCCGGAGTTTGACTCACCAGCGACAGCCGCTCCGTGCCATCAGCGTCGGTAAGAACACTGGCATGCACTCCCACCCCAGCCGCGTTGACTGCGGCAGACAATCCTGACAATGTTGCCGCCGTCTTGCTGTCACCCACATGAACCGTCTGCCATTGTCCATTTCCGACTCTAAAGGTGACGCTGCCGGTGAGGACATCCGACCCGCCCACCGCATCGGACGCTGCACTCGATGTCTGCGCCAGCTTTTCCACGGTAATCGCGTGGGTGCCGTCCGACGCCGTAGAGTTGGCGGAACTCAACTCCAGGACGTTCGTGTCGGAGCTCGATCCCGTCTTGTTCGCAAGCACGCCTTCGAAGTCGGTAAGGTTCTGGAGATCCGTCGCCAGCGTTGAAAGCTGAGTTCCCAGGTTCGAGAGCGCTGTATCTTTGCTTTGCAGGATTGTAAGCTGGGTCTTCCACGGTGTCTCGACCGCCTGCAGATTGGTGACAATCTGGTTCACCGTGCTGGTGACATCAAACCCCTGTCCGCTCGTTGCCGAACCAAAGTTCAGTCCAACTGTACTCATGCTGCAATCTCCGCAGTCGTCCCTTCAAACCGAGGTCCAATCCATCGGGGAAACCATTTGAAAACCCCAATAACCGGCAGGCGAGCAAGCCAAACCGGAGAAAGCCCGCCACTGGCCTTCCCCGGCTTGTTTTCCCGCTTTGCCGCGGGTGTCGCAACTACTGGAGCAACTTCGTGATCAGCTGCTGCGACTGCTGGGCCTGTGACAGAGCGGCGATGCCGGTCTGGCTCAGGATCTGATACTTCGACATGTCCGAGGTCGCCTGACCGTAGTCGGTGGCGAGGACATTGTTTTGAGAGGAGAGCATATTCACGTTCTGGGTGGAAGCCACGTTGGCTGCCGCGGAGAGCTGGTTGATGTCAGCGCCGATCACGCCGCGCTGCAATGCGACATCGCTGATTGCGGTGGTCACGTCGGTTAGAGCCTGAGCCGCGTCACCCGCGTTCAAATCATCCCCGGAGAGGTCTTGACCTGCCCCACCAGCCGCATCCGACACTCCAACCGATGCGTTGGACAAAGCGCCTACGGTTTCCGCAAACGTGTTCACTCCGGTCGAAGTACCGTCGGTCGTAACAAAGTCGACCGCGGTGGCGGAGAAGACCGTGTTGCTGTTGAAATTCGTGTTGCTGCCGATATTGCCGATTTCCGTGACGATGTTCTGGAACTCCGTGTCAGCTGCCGTGAGTTGATTCGTGTCCAGGGTGCCGTTGGAAGCTTCCGTGGCAAGCGTAACAGCTCGATTCAGAAGGCTTGTGACCTGCGAGAGCGCGCCATCGGCCACCTGAAGATAGCCAATGCCGTCGGAGGCGTTTTGTGTCGACTGCTGCAGGGCCGCCGCATTTGCGCCGAGACCGTCTGCCAGCGATAGACCCGCGGCGTCGTCTGCACCCGAGTTGATTCGATTGCCGGACGAAAGCTCCTGCAGAGTCTTTTGCAGCGCAGCCTGCGTGTTGCTCAGGTTGTTCTGCGCGTAAATTGCGGAGATGTTATTCAGGACACCCAGTGACATGCAATTTCTCCTTGTTTCGGTTGAATTGATCCAGTGAGTTCCTGCTGCGGGTGCCTGACCGAACCCTGCGCCATTCGCATGCCCGGGTCACCTTGTGGAAGGAACCACGTTTCCCACTGCCTTCATCGGCGTCATCGGGCGACAACTTTACGGGAATTTTCAACAGGGACTGCAATTCCCGTTCCAATCATCCTTACTCCTCATTTTGCCGATAGGATCCGAGGGATGGAGTGGAGAGCCGCCGATGATCCAGCTCACTCGATTGAATGGCAACGCCCTGGTACTCAACAGCGACCTGATCAAGACCGCCGAGTCCTCGCCCGACACCATGCTCACACTCATCACCGGCGAAAAGTTCATCGTGCGCGAAAAGCCGGAAGAGGTGGTCGAGCGCATTGTTGCCTATCGAGCGAAGCTTTTCACGACAATCGCTCGCGGGCTTGCTGTTCCCCATACTGCGTCCGGTCTGCTTGCGCTCTCCGGTTTGAACCTGTCGTCGTTCACGGAATGCAAGTCACCGGAGCGCGCATGCGAGGACGAGACGTCCGGGCAATGAGTTCCCTCACCCCAGGAGTCCGCGATGGATAAGGGCAGCATCAGCGGCGTTCTGATCGCGAGCGCCGGCATCACGGCGGGGCTGGTGATCGAGGGCGGCAACCTGGCGCAGATCCTGCAGCCAACCGCAGCTCTCATCGTGTTTGGCGGCACCCTGGGGGCAGTGCTTCTCCAGTTTCCGCTGCCTACGGTCGTCGCCGCATTCCGGGCGCTCGGGCAGGTGTTTGGCACGCCTCGCCGGGGCACGGACCAACTGATCCATCTCCTGGTCGAATTTGCCAACAAGGCGCGGCACAAAGGCGTGGTCTCGCTCGACGCCGATCTCGGCGCAATTGCCGAGCCATTCCTCAAACGTGCGCTCATGCTGGCCGTCGACGGCACCGAGCCCGCCGAACTGCGCAAGATCATGCGCGTCAGCCTCGACTCCACCGCCGAAAGCGAGGAGCGGCTGCCGATGGTCTTTGAGTCGGCTGGTGGTTTCTCCCCAACCATTGGCATTCTTGGTGCAGTGCTCGGTCTCATCCAGGTCATGCAGCATCTGGAAAACATCCAGGTGGTCGGGCGCGGGATCGCCGTAGCTTTCGTCGCAACCATTTATGGTGTCGGAGCTGCGAACCTCTTCTTCCTGCCCTTAGCCGGCAAGATGCGCCTCAAATTTCGCGAAGACCACCTGCGGCGCGAGATGATGCTCGAAGGCGTCATCTCGATCCTTGAAGGCATGAATCCCCGGATGCTCGAACTCAAGCTGGCGGGATTTCTTCGAGATATTCCCCAAACAACTCCGGAGAGTGCCGCTTGATCCCCCGTGTGCATCGCAGCCGTGTGACCCATGATCGGTGGCTGGTCTCCTATGCCGATTTCATTACCCTGCTGTTTGCCTTCTTTGTCGTGATGTATGCCTTCGTTTCAGCAGACAGGCAGAAGCCAGCGCAGGTATCGGCAGCCATCGATTCGGCCTTCCAATCCATGGCAGTCTACAAAAGCGCCCCACAGACCATGGTCCCGGTTGAGAACCCCTCCACAATCACAGCCGTGACGGTCCGGTTCAACCCACAATCGGCGAATGTTGTTCGTGACGATCTCCAACGCATTCAACTCGAATTGGAACAGGCATTTTCAAGCCAGATCGACGATCATTCCATCGCCATCCACATGGGCGAGGACGGCCTTGTCATCAGCCTGCGGGAAGCGGGATTCTTCAACTCAGGTTCCGCCACTCCGCGGCCCGATTCCGTCGCAACATTGCGCAAAATTGCCCTGATGCTAGGGCGCACACCGTACGAGGTGCGGGTCGAGGGGCATACTGACAACGTGCCGGTGCACAACGCCGAGTTCGATTCCAACTGGGAACTATCATCCGCCCGCGCCACCCGCATCGCACGTTTCTTTCTCGAAATGCACGCCATCGCGCCCGAGCGCCTGTCCGCCTCGGGCTATGCCGAATTTCATCCGATTGCAGACAACAGCACGTCGCAGGGCCGCGCCCAGAATCGAAGGGTCGACCTCGTTGTTCGTCCTCGATCCGCCATCGATCTCCGGACTCACCCCGACACCTCCGGCGGCCCATGGCGCCGCATCACCGACGAATAGGCCTTATTCGACTCCCAGCACTTTCACGATCACGCGCTTTCTGCGCTGCCCGTCAAATTCGGCGTAGAACACACGCTGCCATGTTCCCAGGTCGAGTTTGCCGTTGGTCACAGGCAGGGTCGTTTCGTGGTGCAGCAACAGCGACTTCAGATGCGCATCGCCGTTGTCCTCACCCGTTCGATGGTGTTTGTAGTCGGGCCGCGCGGGAGCGAGTTCCTCGAGCCACTTCCAGATGTCCTCGATCAGCCCATTCTCCAGATCATTCACGTAGATCGCAGCCGTGATGTGCATGGGGGACACGAAGCAAAGCCCATCCCGCACACCGCTCCGAGCGACAATCTTCTCCACTTCATCCGTGATGTGCACCATCTCGCGTCGCTTTTTGGTCTCAAAAACCATGTATTCCGTGTGACTCTTCATCCCGTGTCCCCCGCATCATGCTCACTCGCTCACAATTATTCTAAGAATAGGCCGGATCGGCTTTGACCGCGACAAGGCCTGAATCGCAGATCCCAATCACACGATGTGAGAACAAACCAGCTGTGACCAAAGCCCCCCAGATGTCTCCCGCTGCCAATCGCCTTCGTCGCATGCACGACGAACTTGCACGAGCCTACGGTCCGCAGCACTGGTGGCCGGCCAACACATCGCTTGAGGTGATTGTCGGCGCGTATCTTACGCAAAACACGTCATGGAAGGCCGTTGAGCTCTCCCTGGCAAATATGCACTCCGCGGGAGCCCTGAGCATCGAAGGATTGCGCAACGTCTCCGTCGATCGTCTTCAGGAACTGATTCGTCCATCGGGCTTCTATACACGGAAGGCTCCAGCGCTCAAAGCCTTCATCGCAATGGTCGACGCGGAATTCGACGGATCTCTTGAAAATCTCGCCGCCGCACAAACCGATGTTCTGCGAAAACGACTCCTTGCCCTGCCTGGAGTCGGTCTCGAAACCGCTGACGCTATCCTGCTTTACGCGCTCAAGCACCCGGTTCCAGTGGCGGATGAATATCTGCGGCGGATCGTCGAGCGCCACGGGCTGCTTATGCCCCCTCCGCGTCACGATCGCCGTGGATACTCCGCCCTGGTTCAGCTCACCCGCGAAGCGTTTGCCGCAGACCCGGAACCTCGGCGCCAGGCGCTCTTCAACAAATTTCATGCTCTCGCCGTCGCCGTCGGAAAGGCGCACTGCGGCAAAGAATCGAAATGCACCGGATGCCCGCTCGCTTACGACCTCGCCAAATGCCGGTGACCTGCGACACCGTCAGAAGCGTTTTATAAGCAATATATAATCAGCGAAATGGCGCTCAATCCCCGCACCGTACTCGATCATTACGAGATCTTGTCTCCGCTCGGCGCCGGGGGAATGGGCGAGGTTTACCGGGCGCTGGATTTACGCCTCAATCGAGAAGTTGCCATCAAGGTTCTCCACGACTTCTCGTCCGACGATCAGAATCGTCTGCTTCGCTTCGAGCAGGAGGCCCGCGCAGCGGCGGCGCTCAACCATCCCAATATTCTGGCTGTCTACCAGTTGGGCAAGTATGAGGGATCGCCTTATCTTGTATCCGAATTGCTGGAAGGAGAGACTCTGCGCGAGCGCCTGAAACGCGGACCCCTTTCGTTGCGCAAGAGCATTGAATGCGGTACCCAGATTGCGCGGGGCCTGGCAGCTGCCCATGAAAAAGGGATCATTCACCGCGATCTGAAACCTGAAAACCTGTTTCTCGCAAAAGATGGACAAGTGAAGATTCTTGACTTCGGCCTGGCTCGCATGCGACAGCCGGATCAGAAAACCAGTCCGAGTCCCCGCCTCATCGACAGCACACAGCCCGGCGTCGTCATGGGTACCGCATCCTACATGTCGCCGGAGCAGGCCCGCGGAGAAGTGGCCGATCATCGCTCCGACATCTTTGCCTTCAGCGCAATTCTCTACGAGATGCTCTCCGGCAAACGTGCGTTCCAGCGGCCCACGTCGGTTGAAACCATGACCGCCATTCTCAATGAGGAGCCGGCGCCGATTCTGGAAATTGCGCCGTCGACGCCGATGGGTTTGCAGAAAGTGATCAACCGCGGCTTGGAAAAGAATCCTGAGCAGCGGTTTCAGTCGGCGTCCGATCTGGCATTTGCATTGGAGGCATTGGGAGACGCGACCCTGGTCACTCACCCGGTGCAGGCCATCAAGCCGAGTCGAACGATGCGCCCTCTCTCGACTCTTCTCGTTGGAATCTTCGGCACCGTCGCCGCGCTTGCAATCATCGATTATTTCTGGCTCCGCCCTTCACCACCGCCGCGAGTCGACCATTATGTACAGCTCACGCACGATGGGCTGCAAAAATCTCTCATCGACAGCGACGGAGCAAGGATCTACCTCACTTTGATCAACTCCGGCATTCAGGATGTCGCTGCCATCCAGATTGCGGGCGGTGGACAATCCCCCATTCCTATGCCGTCCCCATCCATGGTGCCTGTAGAAATCTCGCACGATGGTTCATCCTTCATTGTTGTCGATGGGCATGGATTCCCGGCCGTAGGTTCACTTTGGAGCTTGCCGGTTTTCGGCGGGTCGCCGCGTCGATTGGCTGAGACAATCGGCGACGACGCCGCATGGTCGCCGGATGGCCAGACACTCGTTTTCGCCAATGGCGGCGATATTTATCTTGCGAAAGCCGATGGATCTACGCCGCGAAAGCTTTGGACCATGAATTATCTGGTATCCGGCCTGGTATGGTCGCCCGATGGCAGCCATCTCCGGTTTGGGACCTCCGACTTCTCGCAAAGCGGCGTCGGCGGCACGGGTATCGGCCAGCAGGGAATGTGGGAGATCGCTGCCGACGGATCAAATCCTCATCGTTTATTCGCGGGCTGGCATAATCCTCCCGATGAATGCTGCGGCAAATGGACTGCCGATGGAAAGTACTTCGTCTTTCAATCGCAGGGGCAGATATGGGCACAACCCAGGGAAGGCGGGCTCTTTCGGTCCCATCCAGAGCCAGTCCAGCTCACCTCGAGCCCGATGGATCTCCATTCTCCGCTTCCCAGCAAAGACGGGAAGAAGCTTTACATCGTGGGGCGGAGCTATCGCGGGGAACTCGAAAGCTTCGATGCAAAGACAAAGCAGTTTGTACCGTTTTTGCACGGAATATCGGTAGAGTTCGTCGCGTTTTCAAGTGATGAGCAATGGGTAGCGTACGTCTCCTATCCAGAGGGCTCGCTCTGGAAATCCAAGGCCGACGGAAGCGATGCTCGGCAATTGACATTCCCACCTTATAAGCCGGTCCTGCCGCGCTGGTCGCCCGATGGGAAAAACATCCTGTTTTTCAGCTTTCCGGCAAGCTCAACTCAGCCAGGCAAGATGTATACGATTCCTGCGGACGGAGGAACGCCTGCTGAGCTTCTGCCGGATGATCGCCACAACGAGCAGGATGCCACCTGGTCACCCGATGGATTGAAAATCGTATTCGGGGGCGTTGCGAGTGACGTCGCCGCTTCGCCTGGATCGCTGGCGATTCATGTCGTCGATGTGGCCACCCACAAGGTGAGCGATGTGCCGGGATCGCAGGGTCTGTATTCTCCGCGGTGGTCGCCGAACGGGCATTTCCTGGCAGCAATGACGACTGATTCCAGGACGATATTGATCTACGACTTCACCACCCAGAAATGGACTGAACTCGCGAAGGGAACATTCGGATGGATCGAATGGTCGCGCGATTCGAAATCCATCTACCTGAAAGATTTTGCAGGAAAGGGTGCGGTCGATCGAATTCAGATCTCCGACCATACATTGGAGCGTATTGCCGACCTGATGAATTTCGTGGATACCGGTCAGGCCGGCGGGTCGTTATCACTGGGCCCAAACGATGCCCCCTTGCTGCTCCGCGATACAGGCACTCAGGACGTCTATTCCCTGGATTGGATCAACCCCTGATCAATGCAACAAATACATTCAATCCGATCAGCAATCGACTGATAATAATCTGGTTATATTTTTCTCTTCTATGAGTTGACAAATTAGATACTCCTGTTCGATCCTAGGCGAATAGAAGGCGAATATCGCGATTCCCATGCCCTCTGCCGCTGCAGTCCGATTCGAGATCGAGCACGCGCTCGAACACCGTTTTCCCTCTGCGCTAACTCCGTCACCACAGTCGATACAAGAGGTGATTCAGACCGGCATTCAGGAAGTCGATGACCGGCTTGGTGGTATTCCGGTTGGCGCTATCTCTGAGCTCATAGGGCCGTCCTCCTCGGGACGAACAACCTTGGCCATGTCCATCGCCGCGCAGCGCACCATGTCGGAGCAGGTTTGTGCCTGGGTCGATGTCGATGATGCTTTCGACCCGCAATCCGCAGCCTCAAACGGCGTCGATCTGAGCCGCCTTTTATGGGTGCGGTGCAAAAACCGGCCAGCACAAAGCCGGGCTCGAGCAAATCGTTCAAGACCTGGCCCATGGGCAAGACTCGACCAGGCGTTGCGTGCGACCGATCTGTTGCTGCAGTCGGGCGGATTTGCCGTCATCATTCTCGATCTTGGCGATATTTCTCCAGAACATGGCAGGCGAATTCCTTTAGCCACCTGGTTTCGTTTCAGGCAGGCAACTGACCAGGCACGTTCCAGTCTTGTTGTGCTCAACAAGGAATCGTATGCACAATCCAGCGCGGCGCTCGTGTTGGAATGCGCGAAAAATCGGGCAGTCATTTCTGGTGGTACGGTTCTGAGCGGTATCGCATTCGAGACAGATCAGCAGAGACAGCGGTTTGCGCCAAAGGTAGTCAGCATGCGAAAGCCGCCACGTTCAACCTGGACTGCAAGTCCGCAATGGGCAGCGGAGAAGCAGGAATGATACCCACTCTCTACGCCTGCGTTCACGCTGCTGAATTCCCCGCCCAGGCATTGCTGCGTCTTCGAACTGATCTGCGTTTACAGCCGGTTGTCGTTCTCGAAGGCAAGCCGCCACAGGAAATCGTGTGCTCCCTAAACCGGCTGGCAAAGCGTCGCGGTCTAGTCTGCGGAGTTACGCGACATGACGCTGAAGAAACGGGAGGCATTCATGTATTGGCCAGATCGGCTGAAGTCGAATCATCTGCCGCATCGGTATTGCTTGAATATGTATCCCGGTTTTCACCGCGGATTGAAGTAGCAAGCAGCAATCTGAGCTATTCCTGCGTACTTGATATTGCCGGCACGGAACGTCTCTTCGGACCTTCGAAAGAGCTGGCGGAACGCTTGCATTCTTCGCTGGCTGATTCCGGATTCCGCACTTCAATAGCCGTCAGCCAGAATTACCACGCGGCTCTGATGAAGGCTCATGCATCTCGCGGAATCAATTTGATTCCCACCGGCGAGGAAGCAGGCGCGCTTGCCGATCTGCCGGTCTCAGCACTCGATCTGAGCGAAGATCATCTCGAAACATTCGTACTGTGGGGTATTGCGACTTTAGGAGAACTCGCCGCTCTGCCAGAAGTAGAGCTGGTTATGCGATTCGGATCCGATGCACGCATATGGCATGAATTGTCACGTGGGATAGCAACCCATGTTTTTCGGCCATTTGAGACGGCTTTGCGCCTCGAAGAAACCTATGAGTTTGAGGACCCAGTCGAGCAGATGGATTCCCTGCTCTTTATTGGGACACGCATGATCGAATGTCTGTCGCATCGTGCTGCGAATCACATGCTATCGATCTCTTCCCTGTCGATCCATATGCGGCTGGAAGATCGATCGGCACATCAGCTCACGATCCGTCCGGCATTACCAACGACCGACCGCAAGTTTTTATTGAAGCTGCTGCAACTGGAGCTGGCTGCCCATCCACCGCAGTCTGCGGTCGTCGCGCTCACCATCTCAGCTGAACCCGGCATGTCGCGCAAGATGCAGCTTGGGCTTTTCGCACCACAAACACCCGAACCATCACGCCTGGATGTAACGATTGCGCGACTCAAGGCCCTGGTTGGAGAGGATCGAGTAGGATCTGCGGTTCTCGATGATTCACATCGTCCGGATAGCTTTCATATCGAAAGCTTTTCAATCGACGGCAAGCCTTTCGCGCTGCAGGCCACGAGCCCACATATTGCTCTGCGTCGAATCAGACCCGCGATGCCGGTTCGCGTTGTCATCCATGGCTCGAAACCCGCCGCATTTCGGATGGAAGAATCGAGCTTCCAGATCAAAGAGGCATACGGCCCGTGGAGAACCAGCGGCTGCTGGTGGTCCACTTCACAATGGGATGCCGAGGAATGGGATGTACTGGCAATGAATGCAAGTGGCGAATCAAGAGCCTGTCTCCTATTGCGCGACTGCCTGCGAAACGAATGGCGGCTGGAGGCGTACTACGACTGAGGCCGGCGAATACGTTGAATTGCATGCGGCCAGCGCATTCAGCTTTCTTGCGGGCGCTTCACAGCCCGAGTCGCTGATGGAGCGCGCAAAGGAACTGGAACTTCCTGCCATTGCACTGGCCGACCGCAACGGACTCTACGGCGTGGCGCGCTTTCACACTTCCGGTCAACGCATCGGAGTAAAACCGCACATCGGAGCTGAGATTGCGGTATCCGATTTTGGCAATCGGCGAACTCCGCCATCATGGCTGCCTCATCAAATCCCACCAGAACCGCCTCGCCTCGTGCTGCTCTGCGCATCGCAAGTTGGATACCAGAATCTCTGCCAGCTGATCACGAGATTCAAGATGCGAGAAGCAACAAAGGCCGAAGGAGCGGCAACGCTGGATGAACTGGAGGAGTTTTCGCAAGGTCTGATTTGTCTCACAGGAGGCGAAGAAGGACCGTTGGCAGCAGCGTTAGCACAGGACGGATTGGCAGGCGCACGCGCGACCCTAAATCGGCTTACATCCATCTTTGGTCGCGGCAATGTATACGTCGAATTGCAGAGGCATCAGCTTCGCGAAGAGGAATGCCGGAACCAGGCGCTGATGGGGCTTGCATCCGAATTGGGCATCCCGGTCATTGCCACCAATGGCGTTTGCTATGCGACAAAAGAAGATGTCTCTCTCCTGGATGTCTTCACGTCGATTCGCCACCATACCACGCTCGACAAAGCAGGCCGGCTGCTGGCAATGAATTCAGCACGATATCTGCGCAGCGCACGCGAAATGATTTCCCTCTTCCGTGATGTTCCCGATGCCATTGCAAACACGCGCATCGTTAGTGAACGGATTGCATTCACGCTCGACAATCTTGGTTATGAGTTTCCGCATTATCCGGTTCCCGAGGGCGAAACGATGGACAGCTTCCTTGAGAAGCGTGTCGAAGAAGGCGTGCGCAAGCGATATGGATCCGCAGCCAAGCAACATCTGCTCAACAAAGCGCGCGCACAGGTAAAACATGAGCTTGCCCTGATTGCCAAGCTTGGTTTCGCAGGCTACTTCCTGATTGTGTGGGACATCATCCGCTATTGCCAGAAGAATGGTTTTCTTGTGCAGGGCCGTGGGTCGGCGGCCAATTCCGCCGTTTGCTATGCGCTCGAAATTACTGCCGTTGATCCAATCGGGCTGGAGCTGCTGTTCGAGCGATTTCTAAGTGAAAGTCGCGGGGAGTGGCCGGATATCGATCTTGACTTGCCCTCCGGAGATCAGCGCGAGCAGGTAATCCAGTATGTGTACGAGCGCTATGGCTCCCTCGGCGCTGCAATGAGCGCAAATGTGATCACTTACCGCGGCCGTTCGGCTGCGCGCGAAGTCGGCAAGGCCCTTGGTTTCGATGAAGAGCAGTTGACACGGCTTGCGAGCCTGGTCGGACATTGGGAATGGCGCGGACCGAACGATACCATGGCGAGCCACTTCGATCACGCGGGTTTTGACATTCGTCATCCTCGTATCGCCAACTACCTCGATCTCTGTTTGCGCATGCAAGACCTTCCACGGCATCTCGGCCAGCATTCGGGCGGGCTCGTGATCTGCGCCGGACTTTTGAATCGCGTGGTGCCCATCGAACGCGCTTCGATGCCAGGCCGAACCGTGATCCAGTGGGATAAGGAAGATTGCGCCGATCTCGGCCTCATCAAGGTCGATCTACTCGGGCTTGGCATGATGGCGGTCCTGAAAGAATCCATTGAATTGATCCCCCACCATTATGGCCAGTCTGTTGACCTCGCAACACTGCCCGAAGACCAGGTCGTGTACGAGACCTTACGTAAAGCCGATACGGTCGGCATGTTCCAGGTGGAAAGTCGCGCGCAGATGGCCTCGATACCGCACAACGCGCCTGAACGTTTTTACGATCTTGTGGTCCAGGTGGCCATCATTCGACCTGGACCCATCGTAGGCAAGATGATGAACCCCTATATGCGGCGACGGCAGGGCAAAGAAGAAGTCACCTACCCACATCCTTTGCTCGAGCCTGTCCTCAAGCGAACGCTCGGAGTGCCACTCTTCCAGGAACAACTTCTCCGCATGGCGATGACGGTTGCAAGCTTCAGCGGTGCGGAAGCGGAAGAGTTGCGCCGTGCCGTCGGAATGCGCCGTTCCATGCAGCGCATGAAAGACCTCGAAGGCCGGCTGCGCGAAGGCATGTCGCGCAATGGAATTGGCGCCGAGGCTCAGGACAACATTGTCCAAGGAATCTCCTCATTTGCCATGTATGGATTTCCCGAATCGCATGCAGCCAGCTTCGCTTTGATTGCCTATGCATCGGCTTATCTCAAAGTGCATTACCTCGCTGCATTCACTTGTGCCATGTTGAACAACCAGCCCATGGGCTTCTACACGCCGGCGGTTCTGATTAAGGATGCGCAGCGGCATGGTTTGCGGGTTCGACCGATCGATGTACAGAAATCAGAGTGGCTCTGCACGCTCGAAACAGAACCAGATGGTTCGATCTCACTGCGCATTGGAATGAATTATGCAAAAGGACTGCGCAAATCCACTGCCGAGGCCCTGGCTGCCGAGCGAGTGCGATCCGGACACTTCTCGTCAGTGGATGACCTGACTTTTCGTGTTCCTTCGCTGAATAGGAAAGAACTCGTCTCTCTGGCGCGGATCGGGGCAATGAACGCAATCGGCGGAATCGAGCATCGTCGTGATGCTCTCTGGCAGGTGGAACAAGCAGGCAGACCTGTCGGTCCGCTACTGAACGAAATCAGAGACCGTGACGCGAATTCGTCGCCTGGCCCTCTGCGTCGCATGACGAATGAGGAAAGGATTACAGCTGACTATGCCGGCACCGGGCTCACCACAGGGCCTCACCCTATGGCCTATCACCGGGCCGCCTTGCGGTCTGAGGGAATTTTGTCGGCGGACGACCTTGCAACATATCGCCACAACCAGTTGGTTCGTATTGCCGGTTGTGTCATTGCCCGTCAGCGGCCTGGTACGGCGAAAGGCTTTGTATTTCTATCTCTCGAGGATGAAACCGGAATTTCAAACGTGATCATCACCCCAGATATTTTTGAGCGAGACCGGACTACCATTACGCGGAGCCGATTTCTCGACATTCAAGGGCTTCTCCAGAACAACGATGGGGTGATCCATGTCAAAGCACAAACGATTGTGCCGCTCGATATTACCAGCGCGGAAGTTCGCTCACACGACTTCCATTGATCCCCTCCGGCCGTTCGGGATCCCTGTCTGGGCTGATTTCATCTGAATTGAGAAAAAGCGGGCGGCATGCCGAGGAAAGACTTGAAACATGCCGCTCCCAAATCACATTCATTCGCGCGATTCTTGGGTTGCACCATCCAGTCAGAGGAACTTCAAAACCCGGAGAACAATTTGCGGACCCATCGCTGTATACATTCTTAATTTTTCTGGTGGTTATGTTCCATATCCACTTGAGAGCTGTTCATCCTAACCACTAAAATGGCCCCATGAGCAGCTTGCATATTGCAATCCCGCCCATGATATCCATCGACCGCAAGTCTTCCATGCCTTTGCATCGGCAGATTTACGAGGGGTTCAGGGCTGCGATTCTTCGCGGCGAACTTCGTCCGGGGCAAGCCGTGCCGTCGAGCCGGGAGCTGGCATCGGAGATACCCGTCTCCCGTTTCCCCGTACTGCATGCCTACGCGCAGCTGTTAGCCGAGGGCTACTTCGAGAGCCAAATTGGATCGGGCACCTTCGTGTCGCGGTCATTGCCGGAGCAACTAATGTCAGTGGGCCGCACGTCAGGTGTCTCGGCCAATGTTCCTTCCGGGCCGCGCCGGCTTGCGCGTCGTGCTCATCTTTTTCCAATCTTCGAGGGATCGGGTCTGCGTGGATGGGGAGCATTCGGAGTTCATCAGCCGGCATTCGACCAATTCCCTTTCCCAGTTTGGTCGAGCCTAGTTGCGCGTCATAGTCGCAACCCGAATGCAGCGGCCCTGCACCACATCCACCCACTGGGCTCGCCCCGCTTTCGCGAGGAGATTTGCTTGTATCTCCGCACGTCGCGAGCCGTCAAATGCGATCCCGGCCAGATCATGATCGTTTCCGGATCCCAGCAGGCGCTCGATATCACCGCCCGCGTGCTGCTCGATCCGGGCGACACTGTCTTGATCGAGGAGCCGGGCTACAACCTCGAGCGGACCGTGCTTGCCGCGGCAGGGTGCCGGCTGGTTCCAGTCCCGGTCGATACCGACGGAATGGATGTTGCGCAGGGTATCAAACGCCATCCCAAAGCGCGCGCGGCATTTGTCACCCCCTCGCATCAATACCCGCTGGGTTCAACCATGAGCGCGACGCGCAGGCTACAGTTGCTCAACTGGGCTCAAAGCGCCGGGAGCTGGATTATTGAAGACGATTACGACAGCGAATATCGTTACGAAACCAAGCCGATCGCCTCGCTTCAAGGACTCGATGTCAACCAGCGCGTCATTTATATCGGAACTTTCAGTAAGGTTCTGTTTCCATCGCTGCGCATTGGCTACATGGTGATCCCGCCCGATCTGGTGGACCGGTTTGCGGCTGTGCGTTTTGCGATGGATATCTTTCCTCCCTATCTTTACCAGGAGGTACTCGCCGATTTCATGAGTGAGGGATACTTCGGCAGGCACCTGCGCAAGATGCGCAGGCTATACGGCGAGCGGCGCAGCGTGCTGATCGAATGCATCCGAAAGGAGTTTGGAAATGCGCTCGAAGTACATGGGACCGAAGCCGGAATGCATCTGGCCGTAACATTGGCCGAAGGATTGAGCGATCGCGACATCGCGATTCGCGCGGCGCAGGAGAAGATCTGGCTGTTGCGCCTCTCCCCGTTTTACCTGGGAAAGAAGTCGCGCCAGGGATTCGTTCTCGGATTCGGCAGCACTTCCGTCAACCAAATTCCGCAAGCCGTTTCCAAGCTGCGCTCCATCATCATGGACAGAAAGAGCCGGGCGTCAGCCGATCCGATCCGCGCGCTGGAATGACACGGATGGGGCCGAGAGTAGCGCGATACAATCATCCCAGTTACCGAATCTGGGGAATATTGCGATCCACTTTCGTCGAGCGGACAGATCATCCATGAATCGGATTTTCGTTGTCGTTGCTATTCTTCTCTGTTCCTGTAGCGGTCTTCTTGCCAAGCCGTCGGCGCTTTTTTATTTGACCGATCAGCCCGACTCGATTCGTTCGTTCCTGGCTCACGCGGCCAAAATCGACGTGGTTGTGCCCGCCTGGTATCAGGTCGACCAGAATGGGCTGGTCACCGGCGCGCCCAATCCCCTGGTCCTCCAAGCCGCACAACAGAACCACGTCCCGGTCGCACCCATCATTGCGCTGTTCAATAAGGCCTGGTTTCACGCTCTCGCTACAAATTCAGAGGCGCAGGATCAAATGAACGCAGCCATGGTACGCGAGGCCAGACTGCACGGATACAAGGGATTTCAGATCGACTTCGAGAACGTTGATTGGATCGACCGCGATGCCTTCAGCGCCACGGTCAAACGCACAGCCGACGCTCTGCACGCAGCCGGCCTCCAAATCAGCATCGCAACCGTTCCCAATGCACCGGGCTATCCGGGCGCGGGCGGCTTCGCCAAGTGGATCTATTCGGATTGGCGCGGCGCATACGACCTGGCGGCGCTGGCGAAGAGTGTCGATCTGATTTGCCTGATGACCTACGACCAGCACACGCGCTGGACGACACCGGGGCCGGTTGCTGGTTGGCAATGGACGGTCGACAACCTCGACTACGCTCTGACCATGGTTCCGAAGGAGAAGCTTTCTCTCGGCATTCCGCTCTATGGGTACCACTGGTTTGCTGGGACGCCGATCGTCGACAAAGTAACCGGCAAAGAATCTCCCAACGAAACGGCCGATTACATCAGCACAGCCGATGCTCTGCAATTGGCCGACGCCTACAAGGGGACAGTTCAATGGGACGACGCGGACCGTACCGCCTTCGCGTTCTTCTATCGAGACCAGATGCGAGAATGGCTCTTCTTTACCAACCTGCGCGCATTTCGCGAACGGTATCAACTCGCCGAATCCCGCGGCCTGGAAGGGTTTTGCTCATGGGTTCTCGGACAGGAAGATCCCGAAATATGGTCATTTCTCCCGGATCGTCACCAGTGAACAAGGCCCACCAGTCGATGGATCAGAAAAACATGTTGACGCTCCAATTTTCGTTGAAAGCTGCGGGGAGATAGAATGCCGTATTTCTTGGCCGTCGATGCGGGTGGGTCGAAAACAGAATTCCTGCTGGCTGACAGCGATCATGAGATCGCGCGGGTCGTCACCGGTAGCGTAAAGCGCCTCAACGCCACTGAAGCTGAAGCGACCGTGCAGTTGGAAGACGCCCTTTCGCGCCTGGTTGCCCAGGCCGGTATCTCGATGAACCAGATTGATCGCACCTGCATCGGCACATCCGGCAACACGGTTCCGCTCGTCGTCGACTGGCTTCGCGAAAACTTTTCGCGTCGCATCTCCGGAAAACTTCTCATTCTTGGTGACGTCGAGATCGCGCTCGATGCGGCGTTCCCTGGCGAGCGAGGCGTGCTCGTCCTGGCCGGAACAGGATCCAACGTGGCAGGCCGCGGCCGCGATGGCCGAATTGTAACTGCAGGGGGCTGGGGACCGATGCTCGCCGACCAGTGCGCAGGCTTCTGGATTGGCCTCGAGGGACTTCGCAGGGGCTTCCTCGCGATCGATGAAGGCAGGGCTTCCAACCTGCTCGAGCGCGCCCGGCAGCTATGGGGACTACCGGCGATATCATCGCTGATCGAGTTCGGCAACTCGGAGCCCCGGCCCCTGTTTTCAGAATTCGCTCCGCTCGTAGTCCAGTGCGCCGACGAAGGCGATGAGGTCGCGCAAGAAATTTTGGAACGCGGAGCAGCCGATCTTGCTCACCTCGCCCAGCTCGTCATCGACCGGATCCTCCAGTCTGAAAACAGCGAGCTTTCTTTGCCGCCCGTCGCGACGGCCGGCAGCATCCTTGGCAAGGTGCAGCGCGTTCGCGATCCCCTTATGCGCCGGTTGCGCGAGCGCTACACTCAAATTCAGTCTGTCGAGCCGGCCGACCCCGTCGTGGGCGCGCTCTATCGTGCTCGGCTGGGTGCATGAATGACGCCAGTATCCCCTCTTGATGAAGACCACGTCTACACCCTTCGTCGATCCCTCACTCGCAAAGGAGCGCGCATGAAAGGCTTCGTTCTCTCTGCTCTCGTATGCCTCTGCGCAGCGGGCCAAGGCATCTGCCAAACAGCCGACGAAGTTAAGCCGGCGCCCTATCAAGTCGCATGGCAAGATCTGGAATTCGGCGTCATCATCCATTTCTCCACGAACACCTTCCTCGATCGCGAATGGGGCGACGGCACAGCCAGCCCGAGCGTATTCAACCCCACCCAGTTCGACCCCGATCAGTGGATGCGCGCGATCCGCACGGCTGGCGCTAAATATGTCGTCCTGGTGGCGAAGCACCACGATGGATTCTGCCTTTGGCCCACGGAACAAACGAATTACAGCGTCCGGTCGAGCCCGTGGGAAAACGGAAAAGGAGACGTTGTTGGCGATGTCGCGCGCGCGGCACACAAGTATGGCCTTCGCTTTGGTGTCTACCTGTCGCCTTGGGACCGGCATGAGCCGAAATACAAGGACTCTGCGGCATACGATGAGTACTACAACGCCGAGCTGGAAGAATTGGCCACGCATTACGGTGATTTAGTGGAGTTCTGGCTCGATGGTGCCGGGTCGGCGGGCCACGTTTACAACTTCAAAAAGATCATCGAGACATTGCGAACGTACCAGCCGGACACAGTGGTCTTCGCCGATACGGGCCTGTTCGAATACGGCGATGCCCGCTGGGTGGGAAATGAAGATGGTCACGTGACATATGAGAACTGGAACGTCATAGACCGCCATGGATACGAGCGTTGGCGTCCGGTGGAAGCCGATACGCCGCTGCGAAAGTCCCACTGGTTCTGGCATCCCAACGATGAATCATCGCTGAAAAGCCTGGACGAGTTGCTCGCGACCTATGACGCGACGGTCGGCCGTGGTGCGCAACTCATGCTCGGCATTGCGCCCGATAAACGCGGACTTCTGCCCGACTCCGATGTGAAGCGACTCGAGGAATTCGGCAATGCTCTCCGCCAGCGAATGAAGAACAACCTTGCGCTTCAACACCGGACGACCTCTGCCAATGAGGCAGCCGCACTTGACGGTGATCCCGACACATTCTGGTCGGCACCGGAGGGCTCGCATCATGGGGACCTCGAAGTCAATTTCGAGAAACCGGTGACGTTGGATCATTCCCTCACAATGGAGTGGCTCAACGACGGCCAACACATCGAGAAGTATGCAATCGAGGCCTGGGACGCCGCAGCCGGAAAGTGGAACCGGATCGCTGAAGGTCAGGCCATCGGACACAAAAAGATTGACGCTTTCAAGCACGTGACAACAACGCGCGTACGTCTTCGCGTCCTGTCGAGCACCGGCCAGGCAAACATTCGTGAGTTTCAGCTTTACAACTGGGGATCTTCAAACCACTCGGAATGACCTATGGCGCGGGTTCAGCCGAAGGTCGAGACCGGCGCCCTCACCTTTGCGGCCAGACATCGGCATTCCAGGCCTCTTCCAATTCCGAAAGAATCGTCCTCATCGCCCGTACGTCTGATTCGCTGACCACATACCGCGCTGCATTCGCTGGTTCGTGGCCATCCTCTTCTGCGCCGTTCCAGTCCAGGTTCTTGCACCATTCTGAGAATCCCAGCGTGGAATGAACGTCGCGCACACCCGAGGCTATCACCAGGTCGCGCACGTTCTGCTGGCGTACGCCTCCGCCCGCCATGATGCGGGTTCTGCCTTGCGCCAGATCGACAAGATGCGCGAGCTTCTCAGTCGCCTGAACAGCCTCCTTCGCGCCGGCCGAAGTGAGAACACGATCTGCGCCAGTCGAGATCACGTCTCTTAGCGAGCGTTCAAGATTGGGGCAGAGATCAAATGCGCGATGAAACGTGACCTGCAAAGGACGCGCACGGGCCACCAGCTTGGTAGTCGCCTCCACATCGACTTCATTGTCTGCCAAGAGCGCACCCAGAACGATCCCATCGACGCCACAAGCCTTGGCAGCATCAATTTCCTGCATCATTGCAGCGATCTCATCCGCGGAATAGACGAAGTTGCCGCTGCGAGGCCGGATCATTGCGAATACATCGATGTCCACAGCGGCGCGAACACCGCGGATCAAAGCCGCCTCGGGCGTCAAGCCGCCCACGCGCAAAGCCCTGCACAACTCGAGCCGGTCGGCGCCGCCGGCGGCAGCTGCAAGGGCAGATTCAACTGAGTCAACACAGATTTCCAATGAGATCGGCATGAGAGGGGGTAGCGGCTCGAACCGCGTCTTTCCATTCACTTGATGTTCAAAGTTCAGATTCGCTACAGACTCAGAATACGCCCTGGAGCTAGAAGTACGTCTCAATGATATCGACCACGTTGAACTGGGCATCGAGCAGCGGCAGAACACGCCACTTGTCGAACGTGAGGCATGGATGCTTGATATCGAAACCGATCATATCGCCCACGTGCACATCGTCGCCACTCGCAATCTCCATGAAGGCATGCTGATCCATGAGCTTCGACAACGACCAATGTGCTGGCGCCGCTACCGGAGCGTCCATGCCCGGCCTGAATCGTAACGCGGGAACCGGGAGCCCCGAGTCAAACGCGGCATCCCGCCGGCCGAGTCCGATGATTGCGCGACCGGATTCGGGGACCGACTGGACATACGCCCAAACATGCAAAGCCGGAATCAGCCCCTGCTGCATCCGCTTCGCGATTGGGTTGTGCTCGAGGATCCGTGACTGGGCTTCTCGATACGCTCCAACGTCGTGTGTCAAATAGCAGCCCGGCCGGAGCACAACGGTTGCACGGTCTTCCAGTCCTGCGGATGAAAATCCCTCCGCAACCACGTCGTACCACGCCGATCCCGCTCCCGAAAGCAGAAACGGGTTGCAGGCAAAGCGCTGTTCATCGGCAAGCCGCCGCGCCACCGTAACCGCCCGTTCGAGAAAAGCTCGAATCGCCGGCTCATCATGCAGAACGCCTTCGTAGATTTCAATGCCGCACAGGGCGATCGAAGCATTCCAGCGCGCGAGAGCCGACAGCACCTGCTCCAGCTGTTCGTCATCGCGAACACCTGCGCGGCCACCCATTACGCCCAACTCGATCAGGACACTCAATTGCTGGTTCTGCTTTGAAAAATGAGCCCCGAGCAGATCAACCTGCTCTGCCGAATCGACCAGGCAGTAGAAAGTGAAATCGGGATCCCGCAAGAGCTGAGAGATGACATTCATGTTCTCCCGGCCCACAAGCTGATTGGCCATCAGGATCCGCTTCACGCCGTGCATATAAGCAGCCAGCGTTTGATGCGCGGTGGCGAGCGTGATGCCCCACGCCCCTCGGTCGAGTTGCATCCGAAAGAGCCGCGGAGCCATGGTGGTCTTTCCGTGAGGAGCCAGCTTCATCCCGTAGGCGTCGATGAATTGCTGCATCCAGTTCAGGTTATGCAGCAACTTGTCTTGATAAAGGACTGCGCTCGGCAGGTTCAGATCTTCCCGCAACAGGTTCCACCTGCGCAAGACAATTTCATCGCGCCCGGCCGGTTGTTCCAGGTATCCAATCCCTTTGTTCAGACCCGAAATCGTCCCAGGCGTAGCACTTCTTGCAGCAATGAAATTGCCCATCAAGTGGAATCTCCCTATTGGCCGAGAATACAGATGCGAGGCCGCTCAAAAGCTTGGCCTGCATCTAGCCTATATCCTGTTAGCACCCATGCTGAGTTGCGACACCCTCATTCGAAATGCAAGCGTGCTCGACGGAAGCGGTGCTTCGCCGGAGTTGCAGGATGTTGCCGTTCAGGACGGCGTCATCTGCGCCATAGGCCCGTCGCTCGATTCCAAGGCTGCCAACGAGACAGACGCAGCCGGGCTCGCGCTAGCCCCCGGGTTCATTGATGTCCATACGCATGACGATCTGGCCGTGATTCAGAATCCCGGGATGCTGCCAAAGCTCTCGCAAGGGGTGACAACTGTCATCGTCGGCAACTGCGGCATCAGCGCATCCCCTGTCACTCCCCGGCGCGACCTGCCCGACCCGATGAATCTGCTGGGCGCAGCTGGTGCCTTTCAATACCCACATTTCGCAGACTACAAAGCCGCCCTCCAGAAAGCGCAACCTGCGGTCAACGTGGGCGTGCTGATCGGCCATACTGCTCTTCGCAACAATCATCTTGACCGGCTCGACCGCGCTGCGACACCCGGGGAGATCGAGGCGATGCGCAACCAGTTGCAGGATGCCCTCAACGGTGGAGCATTGGGACTGAGCACAGGCCTGGCCTATCTTTCAGCGAACGCAGCTTCCTTCGACGAAGTCGTGGGGCTGGCAGAGGTTCTTGCGCCCGCCGCCGGGGTTTACACGACCCATATGCGCACTGAGGCGGAAGGCATTTTGAGCGCCATGCGCGAAGCTTTTGAAGTAGGCCGTCTCAACAAGGTTCCGGTTGTTGTGTCCCATTTGAAGTGTTCGGGGATCGACAACTGGGGGCGCAGCGGCGAGGTCCTGCGCGCGCTGGAGTCCGCGCAGCAATCGCAACAGGCAGGATGCGATTGCTATCCCTACGCGGCGAGTTCCAGCACTCTTGATCTGCGGCAGGTAGATGAGCGTGTCGAAATCATGATCACATGGAGCGACCCGCATCCCCAAATGGCTGGCCGGAAGCTTGCCGAAATCGCCTCAGAATGGAAGATGACCCAGCTCGATGCGGCCCGCCGCCTGTGCCCCGCTGGAGCCATCTACCACAGCATGTCGGAAGCGGACATGCGGCGCATTCTCACGCATCCAGCGACCATGATTGGGTCCGATGGCTTACCAAATGATCCCCGTCCTCATCCGCGCCTGTGGGGCACATTCCCGCGCGTCCTCGGACACTTCACTCGGGACGAGGGTTTGCTCTCGCTGCCAGCCGCAGTGCTTAAAATGACAGGAATGCCGGCGCAACGGTTCGGACTGAGCGGACGAGGTTACGTGCGCACGGGATATGCCGCCGACATGGTACTGTTCGATCCGGCAACCATCGCCGATACAGCGACATTTTCAAACCCGATCCGCGCAGCCAAGGGCATCGAGGCCGTCTGGGTGAATGGGGTGTTGTCGTACACATCCAAGGGCGGAACCGGAAAACGTGCCGGCGAATTCGTGCCGCGCGGCAAGACAAACTGGATTCAATAAGCGGCGCCGAGCCGCGAATCTCGGCAAGAGGAGCGCATGATGGCCATCAAGCGTTTTGGCGTCGAAGGAGGCAAAGGCGCAGGGGGGCAGCACCTACCCTTCGCGCGAGCGGTCGAGGCGGCGGGATGGCTCTATGTTTCCGGGCAGGTCCCGATGCTCAACGGCCACCTTGTCACGGGCAACATCCAGGAACAGGCCAAGCAGGCAATCGCCAACCTGTTCGCCATTCTGCGGGAGGCCGGCTACGGACCTGAGCACGTCGTGCGCTGCGGCGTCTGGCTCGATGATCCTCGCGATTTTGCGGCATTCAACGCAGTATTCAAGGAGCACTTTGGCGAGCATCCGCCGGCACGCTCCTGCGTCGTTTCGAGCATGGTGGTCGATTGCAAGGTGGAAATCGATTGTGTCGCCTACAAGGACCCGGCATAATCCCGCTTTCTGATTTTTCTCTGGCGCTGTGATTCTGGTAAGACTGGAATTCCCTGGATCCGAATGATCGATCATCACAGTTTGTTTCTCTTGCTCTCCGCACTGGTCGCGGTTCTCGGCCTCATCTTTCTGGTTGCCGTCGTCAAGCTGAACCCGGTTGTCACGCTGCTGGTCACGTCGCTTGGCCTCGCCGTCGCCGTCGGCATGCCCCTGACCACGGCGCTCCATTCGTTTGAGACCGGCCTCGGAGGAATACTCGGGCACATCGCGGTCATCATCGCGCTTGGCACCATGCTGGGAAAGATGATGGCCGAGTCAGGCGCGGCTGATCGCATTGCCGACACGCTGGTCCGATTCTTCGGAGAGAAAAACGTTCCCTGGGCCATGGTTTTGCTCGGTCTCCTCATCGGCCTGCCGGCATTCTTCGAGGTTGGATTCGTCCTGCTTGTTCCGGTCGCGTTCACCGTGGCTCAACGCACAAAGACCTCCATGGTCCTGGTTGGCCTTCCCATGGCAGCTGGCCTTTCGGTGGTCCATGGATTGGTTCCTCCCCACCCGGCAGCAATGCTTGCGGTCACGATCTATAAGGCCGATGTGGGACGCACCATCCTGTATGCGCTCATCATCGGCATTCCCACTGCGATCATTTCGGGACCGATCTATGCGTGGCTGATCGCGCCGCACGTCCACATCTCCTCTGAGAACCCAATGGCCACGCAGCTGTCCGGCCACAGCGAAACGCGCAAAATCCCGGGATTCTGGATCAGCGTGCTCACGATTCTGCTGCCCGTGATCCTCATGATGATTGGAAGCTGGGCCAGCGGCTCGAAAAACCAGGACTCTGTCTGGATCAACACGCTCAGGATTGTTGGAAACGATGACCTCGCCCTGCTGATTGGAGCGCTCATGAGTTTCATCACGCTTGGAACCATGAGAGGTTTCAGTCGCGATACCATCCTTCGATTCAGCAACGAATGCCTCGCGCCTACTGCGACCATCACGCTGCTCGTGGGGGCCGGCGGCGGCTTCGGCCGCGTCCTGCAGGATTGCGGCGTGTCCGCGGCGATCGTCACCGTGGCGCTGCGCAGTCACGTTTCCCTGCTTGTGCTTGCCTGGCTGCTCGCTGCGCTGCTGCGTCTCGCCACCGGTTCGGCCACCGTGGCCATGTCAGCCGCTGCCAGCATCGTGGCCCCGATTGCGCTTCATACCGCTGGTGTTCATCCCGAATTGCTGGCCATCGCCACCGGCGCCGGGTCGCTCCTGTTTTCTCATGTCAACGATGGAGGGTTTTGGCTGGTGAAGGAGTACTTCAACATGAGCGTCGGTGAAACCATGAAGACGTGGTCGATCGCCGAAACCCTTATTTCAGTCGTCGGATTCGGGCTAACGGCCGTCGCCTGGTATCTCGTCTAACGCGAATTCGTTGCTGATTTCAATGGAATCACGAACCGAACAAGAAGGAATACTCAATTGAAATCCGAAGAGCAGTTTCCCACCTGGTCGCGACGCACCTTTCTTGAGAGTGCGGCCGCGCTCGCCGTCACCCGCTCGTTGCTTGCCGCCGTGCCCGAATCTTCGAAAACAGGCCGGGTCCTCGCTTACGTTGGCACTTACACGAGCGCTGTCGATGGCGCGGCCAACGGCGAAGGCATCTATCTGGCCGAAATGGATCCACGCACCGGCGGGTTGACACAGCCAAAACTGGTGGCGAAAACGCCCAATCCTTCCTGGTTATGCGTGCATCCCTCGAAACAGTTTCTCTACGCGATCAATGAAGTGACCAACTTTGAAGGCTCGAACGGCTCGGTCAGTGCATTCCGGATTGAGCCGGCAGACGGCGGTCTCACTCCGCTCAACACCATCAGTTCTGAAGGCGCCGGACCGGCTCACATGAGCCTGGATGCCACGGGTAAGTATGTCTTTGTGGCAAATTACGTGGGCGGCAGCATCGCCGTCCTGCCCATCCAGCAAGACGGCTCATTAGGTGCCGCTGTCGACGTGCATCGCGACACCGGATCCGTCGGATCAACGCATGCTGCCGATGCGCCTCGCGGCAGTTTTGCCATCAGTGGCCACGACACTCCACACGCGCACATGATTGCTCCCGATCCGCAGAATCGATTTGTACTGGCCACTGACCTGGCGCAGGACAGGATCTATGTCTATCGATTCGACCCGGCAACAGGAAAACTCACACCATCCGAATCGACACCATTTGTTTCCCTGCCCTCAGGCGATGGGCCGCGCCATTTTGCGTTCCATCCGAACGGCCGATGGCTTTACCTACTTGCGGAGGAGTCTTCGACCATCGCGTTCTTCCACTACGACTCTCAACAGGGCTCCCTGGCGCATCAAAAAACCACCTCCGCGTTGCCCGCGGGATTTGCCGGCACGAGTTTTGCGTCGGAGATTCTGGTTTCTGCCGACGGCAAAACCATTTACAGCGCCAACCGGCTGCACGACACAATCTCAATCTGCTCCATCGGAGCGGACGGGAGTCCGGCGCTCGTTGCAGAAGTGCCGACGCTCGGCGACTATCCTCGCAACTGCGAGATCGATCCAACCGGGACCTTCCTATTCGTCTGCGACCAACGAAGCGACTGCATTGCCTCCTTCCGGATCCATCGCGAGAACGGAGCACTAACCCCCACTGGCGAATACACCGCAGTTGGCAGCCCCGCGATGATCACGTTTCTTCGTTGATTTGAACCGCTCGTACGCAACATCAAATAACAGCCGGACTCCACTATGGCGAAGCACAATCGACGCGAGTTTTTGCACGGAGCAGGCAGCGCGCTTGCCGGCGCCGCCCTGTATCCTTCTCTCCCGACACTTCCCGGACCTGCCGACACTCCCGCACACGCCCCGAATCCAAAAAAGATTCGGGGTGTCATGGTCGACGCCGCGCGTGTTCCTGAAACACTGGACTACTACCGGCGGGTGATCGAGTTTTGCGCCGACTGGCAGCTGAATGCGCTCCATTTTCGGCTCGCCGATGACCAGGGCACGGCGCTCCGCTTCGCTTCCGTTCCCCACCTCTACAATCATGCACACGCCTTCACTCCCGATGATCTTCACGACCTGGTGCGCTTTGCATCCAGCAAAGGCGTCGACGTGATTCCAGAGATCGAATCTTTCGGGCACACGGGTTTTATCACCCGCTCCTCGGCCTACACGCATCTGCTCGATGCCACACCCGACAAGTCCACTGACTTCACCGGCGTCATCCCTGTCCATCCCGAAACGCTGCAGATCTTTGAAAAGCTCTATCGAGAAATCGCCGCAATCTTTTCTTCCCCGTATCTGCATGGCGGATGCGACGAGGTCAACTGGGGCGGCTCCAGTATGTCGCAGCAGGCGCTGCGATCAAAATCGCGCTCTCAAATCTGGGCAGAGTACTTAAACGCGCTGAATCACATCGCCGAAGGTCTCAGCAAGCAATTCATCGTGTGGGGCGACTTCGTTCTCCAAAAAGAGCCGGAGATTCTCACCCATCTCAAAAAGAACATCATTGTGATGGACTGGAACTACTGGGACACCAGCGTGGATAAATTCCATGATGCCCTGGCAAAGGTGAAAACGAATGGTTCTCGTGGCATCGGCGCACCGGGCCTCATCAGCTATCGCTGGGGCGCCCGCGCCGGGACTGATCAGTTGCGTAACATCGACGCTTTCGCCCAGGCCTATCTTGGATCCGACGATCCGGCCTCCCTCGGTGTCATCCTCACCAACTGGGTTCCCAGCCGCTATGTGCAGAATTCAATCTGGGATGGCTTTGCTTATGCGGCCATTGCCTTCCATGAAGGGACTGCGGCCGCGCAGACGTCCGCGTTGCGACGCTTCGTCGAGCGCCACTATGGAGCCGAATGGAGTGAGACTTGGCAACAAGCGTTCCGGTTGATCTACGATGCTGCACCCGGATTCGGCGAAAACGCCCCATCCTCTCCATCCGGTCGCATGCCGGTCCCGTGGAGCAGCGATGCAGAGCTTCGGTCATCGCTTCAGAATCGCACCGCACAGCCAAATCCATTCCCGCATCTCCTCGAATTGCTTTCCTCCCTGGAAACGTCCGTTCGTTCGAACCGCTCCGACTTCCTGGCCTTCGAGCTTTGCGTTCAGTATCTCGATACCGTCTTCTGGCGTGAGTCCGTCATCCATGAGCAAGCCGCAAAGAAGCCGATCGATCGCAAAGCCGCGGCAGATCTCATCCGGGAGATTGCAGATCGCGATCGGAAACTCGCGGCCGCCCTCGCGGCTGACTGGGACAGCGGCCGCTTTGCTGATTCTCTAGCAAAGACAGCGCCGCTCTATGGTATGCAGCCCAAGGATCAGCTCGTTTTCCAATTCACCCACGCCGCGAAGTATTCTGCTTCCCTTTCCCAGGATCCAGATCGCTTCGTGGACCTTTTGCAGTCGGCCGGCGCGGCCTGATCATTTTCCTGGATCGACGATCTTGAAGATGCACAACAATTCGCCCGCCATTCACGTCGCGCCGTCCAGGTCTGAATTGGGTGCGCGTGCCGCGGCCGATATTGCATCGGAAATGCGGTCGATCCTGCAGAAGCAAGCCGTCGTCCGCATCATGTTTGCCGCCGCGCCAAGTCAATCCGAGATGCTCGGAGCATTGCGCCAGGCCTCTGGCATCGACTGGTCACGCCTGACTGCATTTCACATGGACGAATATATCGGTCTTGCCGCGGATGCCTCTCAGCGCTTTGGCGTTTGGCTTGGCCAAAACCTCTTTGACTACCTGCCCTTTGGCGCAGTGCATCTCATCGATCCCGGCAACGACCCCGGCCACTCCGCCGTCCAATACGCTGCCATGCTCCGCGCCGAACCCATCGACATCGTCTGCTGCGGGATCGGGGTGAACGGACACCTTGCCTTCAACGACCCGCCAGCCGACTTCGACGATCCGCTCACCGTGAGAGTCGTGTCGCTTGATGAACGAAGCCGTCAGCAGCAGGTCGATGACAAATGTTTCGCGTCGATTGAAGAAGTGCCGACCCACGCAATCACCGCGACAATCCCCGCCCTGCTCGCGGCTCGATCGATCTTCTGCACGGTGCCGGGCTCGCAGAAAAATCAGGCAATCCGAAACACGCTGGATGGCCCCATCACGCCGATGTGTCCGGCCACCGCTTTGCGCAGGCATCCTCGCTGCAGGCTCTACCTCGACGCCGACTCTGCTGCAGGCGTCTCGTTGGAGGACTATCCCCAGGCCTGATTCGATCGCTCGAATCACGTACCATGGCCTTGTGCTCACCTCGTTTTCAGGCCGCGATCCTTCCAGCGGGAATGTCGTCACGGTCCATTGCGAACGGGACAGGATCGCCCGCATCGAATCCTGCACAGACGAATCCGCCGAATCCCAACCCTGGCTCTGCGCCGGCCTGATTGATCTCCAGGTCAATGGATACTGCGGCCACGATCTGAATGCCGATGATCTTGCCGTCGACACTGTTCGCGCCCTCGCCGATCAACTTCTCGCAACCGGCGTCATGACGTTTGTTCCCACGCTGATCACAGCGCCCGAATCGAAGCTGCTGCGCAACCTGAGAATCATTGCCGAGGCTCGCCGCTCAGACCCGCTGCTGCTGCACATGATCCCCTTCGTGCACATCGAAGGCCCCCACATTGATCCTGCCGACGGCCCGCGGGGAGCGCATCCCGCCGAACACGTGCGGCCGCCCAGCATTCCCGAATTCCTGCTGTGGCAAGAAGCTTCGAACAATCTGGTTGGCATGGTCACAATATCGCCTCACGATCCGGAGGCGCCCGCCTACATTGGCGCCCTTGCCCAGCGCGGCGTTCATGTTTCCATTGGGCACACCAATGCCAACGCTGATCAGATACGCACCGCTGTCGATGCGGGAGCTCGACTGAGCACGCATCTGGGCAATGGCATCTCGCAGTTGCTGCCGCGTCATCCTAACCCGATCTGGACTCAGTTGGCTGACGACCGCCTCACCGCTACCTTTATCGCCGATGGGCACCATCTACCCGGCGAAACGCTCATTGCCATGCTGCGCGCAAAAACTCCGGGGCGATCCATTTTGATCTCGGATCTGGTGGCGTTGGGCGGCCTGTCACCCGGCCGGTATTCCACGCCTGTCGGCGACTCGGTTGAACTCGATGAGGACGGCAGTCTGCGGATTCCCGGGACCGGGTACCTCGCGGGCGCAACTTCGCCGCTCAAGGACTGTGTGGCCTATGTGGCATCTCACACAGGGTTCTCGCTGGGCGACGCTATCAAGATGGCCACCCTCACCCCGGGGCGCCTGGTCCATCGCGGTGCCCTCGCTCCCGGCGAGCCGGCCGATCTCATCCGGTTCCGCTGGCACGATGGCGCGACCACTCTCCAAATCGATGAGGTGATCATGATGGGCAAGGTCGTATGGACCAACGAATGATCGTCGCCGCAGGCAATCCGACAGCCCAAGTCCAAGAGGTCCGTCAGGAACCAGCCTGATATTGCTGATCGCTCACCTGTTCCAGCCATTCCACCGTCTTGCCGTCAAGTTTCTCCTGGATGGCGATGTGCGTCATCGCGGTAGTCGGCCCCGCTCCGTGCCAATGCTTCTCGCCGGGAGCAAACCAGATGACGTCGCCCGGCCGAATCTCCTCGATCGTGCCGCCCCAGTGCTGCGCCCGACCGCATCCCGAGGTGACGATCAGCGTTTGGCCGAGAGGGTGCGTGTGCCATGCGGTTCGCGCGCCCGGTTCAAAGGTCACATGTGCGCCAACCGCCCGCGCCGGTTCGGGCGCTTCAAATAGCGGATCGATGCGCACACTCCCCGTGAAATAATCCGCCGGCCCTTTTGCCGACGGCTTCGAGCCCGCTCGCCTGATCTCCATGATGATTCTCCGATGTCTGTAGGAACGCGAGTTTCTTTGTCACTCCGCCTTCAGCGACGCCATATCAATCGAGAAGCGGTACTTTACATCCGACTTGACGAGTCGCTCATAGGCTTCATTCACCTTCTGGATCGGAATCACTTCGACATCCGAGGTGATATTGTGCTTGCCGCAGAAATCGAGCATTTCCTGGGTTTCTGGAATGCCGCCGATCAGAGAGCCCGAAAAACTGCGCCGTTTGAACAGCAGGCCGAAGACCGAAACGGGCAGCGGCTTTTCCGGCGCGCCCACCATGACGAAATTGCCATCGCGGCGCAAAAGGTTGATGTACGCATTGACGTCGTGATCTGCGGCCACCGCATCCAGAATGAAATCGAAGCTGCCTGCTTGCTTCTGGATCTCGTCCGCATTGCGCGAGATCACCACTTCATCCGCTCCAAGGCGCAAGGCATCTTCCTTCTTGCCGGGTGACGTGGTGAACACCACTGTTTCAGCGCCGAGCGCATGAGAAAACTTGACCCCCATGTGCCCCAGTCCGCCCAGTCCCACAACGCCCACCTTCTTGCCCTTCGTCACGCCCCAATGGTGCATCGGCGAATAGGTCGTGATTCCAGCACACAACAGCGGCGCTGCGCCGGCAGGGTCCAGATTGCCCGGTACGTGGAGCACAAACCGCTCATCCACAACGACGCTCTCCGAGTAGCCGCCGTAGGTAACACCGCCAAGATGCTTGTCGGGGAAGTTGTAGGTCAGCACCATGTTTGGGCAATACTGCTCCAGGCCCGCCTTGCACTCGGGGCAGGTACGGTCTGAATCGACCAGGCAGCCGACCGCGGCAAGATCACCGGCCTTGAACTTCTTCACAGCCGACCCGATCTTCACTACGCGCCCTAAAATCTCATGACCCGGCACGCACGGATAGACCGTCGGCATCAGTCCGCTCCATTCATTGCGGGCCTGGTGAAGATCAGAGTGACAAATGCCGCAGAACAGGATCTCGATCTGCACATCGTTCTCGGTGGGATCGCGACGCTCGATCGTAGAGGAAGCAAATGGCGATGTCGCACTGGAAACTGAATACGCCCTGGCTTTGTACATGGTGACTTCACCTTTCCTTGTTTGCCTGTCAACCCAGGCGAATTCTGATCTTGCAGCGGGACCCGACAAAGCCTTGAAAAACGCGCCATCCGCGCATGGTGTGAGCAATGCTGATTCTATGGCCTCTCCATGTTCTGGAAGTGTGAATATCGTCGGCGCGTCTTCTCGATCAATTCAAATTGCCTTGGCAATCATGTGAAGCACGAACTTGCCGGATGTCGCGGTCTGCTGGGCGGGCAAACACTGCGCCCATATCCCTACAAGCAGAACAGGCAAGCTGAGGCGCCGGCGAAAATCGAGCACGCGAGAAGCTCCCTCGTTGGAATACTGCTGAATTCACGCAATTGTACTTGGCCTGCGCATCCCGCCCAAGCAGTTTGAGCGCAAAGAAATCTTCCGACACCTATTCCCGGCCGGCAATGCCTGCCAGGCGTGAGCCGGAACTCACAAGGATTGATCCAGGCCGGGAGCACCGATTTCGCAACGGTCCTTCAGATAGCCCAGGGCAAGCAGGCGGTTCTTCAGATCCTCGAGCTTGGATTCGAGTTCTGGGCGCTCCTCATCGGAGGGAGAAATCCTGGGCAGAAGCTTCAAGACGGTTTCGTAGGCCAACCGAGCATGATGCCGGTTGCGGGTTCTGGTATTCTCGTCGTCCGTCACATCCGCAACATCCAGGAAAGTGAGTGCCGCCACGAGGTCGGCCAGCAAGAACTGCACGCCGGCCCGGTTCGTCTCTTCGACAATCTGACGATTCGACTTGGGCGGCAACGCCATCATTTGCTTTCGTGATTACCATAGATGCGGATTTTCAGCCGGTGAACGTGACGATCATGTGCAAGACCTTAGTCTGAAAAGCAATCCTCCGCCGCTCTTTGATCGGTATATGCTTAGTAACGATCGGGAACAAAGGCGATGGAAAACGACGAGATTGGTAACGGGCCCCACGGCCTCAGCGTCGAGCCAGACAGCTCGCACGATGCTCAATCCCAAGGAAACACAGCGGATGGAGCTACCGATCTGGAGAATGCGCCAGCGCCTGATGAGGAACTTGGAGACGATATCGACGCACTGGGTGGGGACAAGGAGATTTCCCTTCCAGCCTTTTCCGTAGCGGTCAAGATTCTCAACGAGGTCCTGGAAACCCTCGGCAGCCGCGAAATGGACGTTCAGGATCGCGATGGACGCTGGCACCTCCTGCGGGTTCGCCCCTACCGGACATCCGACAACAAAATCGAGGGACTCGTGGTGGCCCTGGTGGATATCGACCAGCTTCGCCGCAGCCAGCAACACCTCGTGGATGCCCGCGATTTCGCCAGTTCCGTGGTCGAAAGCGTACCCGTAGCCATCGTTGTGCTGAATGAAGATTTGACCATTCGCGCGGTGAATACCAAGTTCCGTGAACTCACAAAAATGCCTGGAAAGGAATTGGAGAACCGCTCCCTGCCGGATCTGGCCAATCATCTGTGGGGCATGGACCTGCTTCGGGAAAAACTCGATCAGATGCTGCGGGAATCGAACCGGCCTGTCGTCGAGTTCGAACATGTGTCGACAACCGCCCAGAAGAAGACTCTCCTCGTCAAGGCACAAGCCCTCTCGACCGATGGCAACCGGGTCCTCCTGCTCATGATCGAGGACATCACCCTTCGCCATGATGCCGAAGCGCTCAACTCCAAAGAAAAACAGGCCCTGGAGAGCGAAATTCAGATTGCTGCACGCAAACTGAACCGCACTCAGGAAGAACTCCGCGGCCTCACCGCGCATCTGTTTACAGTGCAAGAGGAAGAACGACAACGCGTCGCCCGGGAATTGCACGACGATATCAGCCAGCGCCTCAGCCATCTGGAAATTCTGCTGCACGAGATTGAATCGGGAAATTCCGATCGAGCTGATTTAAAGCCCATCGAAGCTGTATCTCTTGAGATCCAATCGCTGAACACAGACGTCCGGCAGATATCGCATCGCCTCCATCCCGCCATCCTGCAAGACCTCGGTTTGGCCTCAGCCCTCAAGGCAATGGTTAAGGAATTCGGAGAACGCGAGAAAATGCCCGCAAGCTATGCAAGCCATGATCTGCCCGATTCGTGGTCGCCGCAGGCTGCCACGGCGATCTATCGAATCGCGCAAGAGGCGCTGCGCAATGTTTCGAAGCACGCCGGCAAAACACATGTGAAAGTTGTGCTGGCCGGGGCCGACAGTCAGTTGCAATTGCGCGTGATGGACTTTGGGGTGGGTTTCGACCAGGATGCCGAAAACACCACGAACGGCGGACTCGGCCTGATCTCGATGCAGGAGCGCGCGCGGCTTGCCGGTGGAACACTCGATGTGAATTCGACTCTCGGCCAGGGAACCACTGTCACAGCGACGATTCCGGTGAAACACCATGCGTAAACGCGTACTTCTCGGCGACGACCATGCCCTGATGCTGGAAGGGCTCACCCGCCTGCTGGTCCCGGAGTTCGAGATCGTCGGCACCGCCGCCGATGGGCGCTCCCTGGTGAGCGAGGCCGAACGCCTCAAGCCCGATGTCATCGTGCTCGATATCGGCATGCCGGAGATGAACGGAATCGAAGCCGCTCGGCAACTGAATCGGTCGCTTCCATCGGCAAAGATTGTTTTCATTACCCAGCAGCTCGACCCGGCATATGTGCATGCCGCGTTTACCGCCGGCGCGCGAGCCTATGTCGCCAAACAATGCGCATCGCGCGAACTCGTGCAGGCGATTCATTACGCCCTCGACCAGCTTTACTACGTCACTCCGCTGGTTGGAGAAGAAGCTGCGCGCCTGGCTGGCCTCAATCCCGGGCACAACCCATCGGAGTTCTTTGGCAGCACCCTGACTCCGCGCCAGCGTGAGGTCCTCCAGCTCGTGGCGGAGGGCAAGACAAGCAAGGAAATCTCGGGGATCCTGCACATTTCGCCAAAGACGGTTGAGTTTCACCGCAACAGCCTGATGGATGAGCTGGGCGTTCGCACCACCGCAGAACTGACGCGCTACGCAATCTCGCGAGGAATCGTCACCTAGCCGCCCCGCTCTTGATCGGCACCGCGGGTGATAGAGATCGGCTCCAGTCGCAAAAGAAAGGTGACGGCGAGGTTCGGCTCTCGCCGCGCTTTCCAACTCAGCGATCATTGCGTCCACGCCCTCGCGAAGCTTGTGGATCGCCCGGCTGTCTGGGGAAACATAGCGACTGTGCGGAGCGTAGCGAGAAGGACACGGATGAGTGTGCTGGCATAGGGCACCTGCGAGCAACCTCAGCCTTCAAAACTAAGCGGAAAAGGCGACCCCGCCTACTGGGTTTTCACCGGGATATCACCTCAGTTTGAATGTGCCGAAATCGATGCCAGACGCACGGGTGATTTTCAGACGCGTCCAGCAGTTCAGGGACGCCGATTTATCAGCTCCGGATCAAACTTGTGCGTATGGGGATCGAGGCGTTCCTGATTCGGATCACATGCATGGTTTTGCTCAACCGCGTGCAGATCGCCTTCTCGTCGAGCGGTCGCAACGGTCATGAAGCAACCATGGCAGATGGAATCAACCGTCCCATCAGCGTTAAAACGATGCGTAAACATTCGCTCCACGCGATATTCCTGTCGGTTAGCTTTCAGGGTAGCAGGGGGATTTCGGCCGTGAGAACTAGGGTTTTTACGAGGCTGTGGCGCCAAACCTGCGGCGATTCCAGCCATTTGCAAGAGAAAACTCCATCTCCACCTTCTTGATATCTTCGCTTTGTTCCATGGACCGTGCGCATCCTGGCAGTTACCCATTCTGGCAGTTACCTAGGAACGTTCCGAGTTGCAACCCATTCCGGACCTTGCGATTGTGAGAGCAAGGAGTTGAGGGATTGGAACTACCGGCAGGGCAGGTCCTTAAATGGAATAAGGGTCGTTATGACCACGATCAAGACCCATCTTGAAATCACGAGGAAGTGGACCGGCGCAAGTCTGCCGAATGAATCCTGAAAAAGACATGGCTACAAACACGGGTACACTGCCTGCGAATGATGTTGGTTTCTTCGATCGCGAGTTAATGTGCAGCGATTGCCATCTGCAATTTGTATTCACCGCGGATGAGCAGCGCTTTTTTCATGAGCGCGGATTTCACCACGCTCCCAAGCACTGCAAGCGATGCAGGGCAAACCGGGGGGATCGTAGCCGCAGGGCTCGGCCGGAAACACGAACCTACTGCGCCCGCTGCGCCACCTCTACGACTGTGCCCTTTGTTCCCAGCCAGGGCAGGCCGGTTCTCTGTCATGCGTGCTTTATTGCCTCTCGTGGATCGTCCGTAGCCAGCTAATAGCGCGTCGCTTGTGCTCCTGGGCATCGCTCAACGAGCGACGTTCAGAGGATCGCCCCGGCCGGATCGCTTCAGGGGACTCTCAACAGATCAATCCGAGAAGTCCCGCAAGACCTTTTCCTGCCCAGCGCCACCATTGGCCAGGCTTACTGCTTGTTGGAAGTCCTTGAGTGAAAACCTTACACTCGATGGCGGCGTAAGGACCCCTTTGACAACATCGCGAGAAGATCGCTTGTTGCCGTTCGCACTTCGGCGAGCGGTTGGGACGGTACCCGGACGACCATGAACCTCTACACCCAAGATGATCGCGAGGAAAAGCAGGCAGCACAAGGCGCGTTCCTAGACGCAGTAGGACTTGGAAGTCGTCTAGTGCAGTGAATTGTGGACGGATTGTGGATTGTCACTATAGAGGCCATACAAGCTCAAGTTCTTTGCTTTGTATGGCGGGGACGACGGGGCTCGAACCCGCGACCTCTGCCGTGACAGGGCAGCGCTCTAACCAAACTGAGCTACGTCCCCAGGCTTTAACCTGGATGCGAGAAACAATCCCGAAATCATGACTCCGAGCCTTTGTTTCGTCGCGGTCGCCGCGTCTTCGACCGCATCCGACCCCGGGAGGAATCGAAGCATCAGTCTTGCGACAACATTCATGAGTGTATCAGAAACAAGGCCAACGACGCGGAGCGTCGTCCTATCCTGTTCCCTTGAATCGCAATCCTCCCGAGTCCGCGCCCCGGTTCACGATCGGTTACTCTGGCACGCATGAAGCGAATGCTCTTCCTCATCCCATTCCTGACGATCTGCTCTCTCTACCCGTCGCAGGTCTCCGCTCCCAGTGAGTCTCCAGCGGATTCAAACCAGCGCGCCAGCGAACTCATTCACGTGCTCGGTCTCAAAGTTCTCCCCAGGGAATCGGGCTACCTGGGTCTCATCGGCCAGTCGGCGCAGATGGTCGATGTCAAAGGACGATCCCTCGCGGTACAAAGTCAGGTCTACTACATGCTCACTGCCGAGCGCCCCATGAACTACCTGCATTGGCTCGCGTCCGACGACACCCACATTCTCATTGAAGGCGGGCCTGTCGACTACTTCATCTTTCATCCCGACGGACACGTCGAAAAGGTTACCCTGGGCCGCAATGTTGCGTCCGGCGAACGGCCTCTCGTGGCGGTTCCCAGCGGCTGCTGGAAAGCCTTGCGCCTTCATGACCGCGCAGGTTACGCCTTGATGGCAAATGCCCTTTCGCCTGAATTCACGCCCGATCGCGTACGCATCGGCGAGGGTCCTCGCTGGATCGCGCGCTTCAAAGACAAAGCCCCCTGGGCCTCAGAACAAAATCTGCGCGCGTTCATTGGGCCCAACTGGAATGCATCCGAGTAGGCTGCAGTGTGCTACACGGCCCAGGCCGCGGCGCGACTTCCCCGCCCCGCCGAGGCAAATCCCATGTCCTGCGAGATGCCACGCACACACTGAAGCAGGTGGTTCGCGATCGAAGGAAGCTTCTGTGCCGTTACCCGGAATGATGGTCCCGAGACGCTGATCGCCGCCACCGGAAAACGCTGCGCGTCGAGCAAAGGCACCGCGATGCAGCGCAGACCTTCTTCCAGTTCTTCGTCGTCCACGGCGTAGCCGCGCCGGCGGGTTTTTTCGATTTCCGCCCGCAGCGCCTCCGGCGTCGAGATCGTGCGATTCGTAAAGCGCTCAAAGCGAGTGCGGCGCACGATGTCGTTGATGCGCTCCTCCGGCAGGAATGCCAGGATCGCCTTGCCCACCGATGTGCAATGCACGGGGTTGCTCGCGCCGATCCGCGTAATCATGCGCACCGAGTGCGCTGGTTCGATCTTGTCGATATAGATGACCCGCGTCTGCTCCAGAATGCAAAGATGCGCCGTCTCTTCGGTCTCTGCCACAAGGCGACGAAGATGGGGTTGTGCCCGCTCGCGCAGATCGAATTGCTCGATGGCCCGGTTTCCGAAGTCGAACAACCGAAGTCCGAGCCGGAACTTGCCGCCATTCGTCCGCTCCACCATGTGGTGCCGCTCCAGCACCATCAGGAATCGATGCGCCGTGCTTTTGTGCAATTGAAGAGATGAAGCTACCTGCGCCAGTCCCAGCGGCGTCTCGCTTTCGCCGAGCAGATCCAGGACGGCAAATGCCCTGTCGAGGGCCTGGACTTTATATGTGCCTTGGGGAGGTGCGTCTCGCATATTGGTCCTTTGTTCCGTCTTTTGATTACACTTCGAGTCTCTCAGAATATGGGATATGCGTCAAGGAAGGCACTCGAAACAGCTTCAGGATCAGTTGCTTAGGCCGGAACCGTGTCGCCCTCGCCGGGAGCTAGAAACAGGTTCGCTTCCAACCCATGCTGGCGCGTATAGAGGTCGTAATAGCGCCCGCCCAACGCATACAGCTCCGCGTGATTGCCGCGCTCAACGATCACTCCCTGCTCGACGACGAGGATCTGGTCAGCCCGGCGGATCGTCGAGAGCCTGTGTGCGATCACAAAGGTGGTGCGGCCCTGCATGAGTTGGTTCAGTCCCGCCTGGATCATGGCCTCCGACTCGGAATCGAGAGAACTGGTCGCCTCGTCGAGGATCAAGATCCGCGGCTCAGCCAGGAGTGCCCTCGCGATCGAAAGCCGCTGGCGCTGGCCTCCCGAGAGCTTCACGCCGCGCTCGCCCACGATCGTGTCATAGCCCTCCGGAAATCTCTCCGCAAACTCATCTACCCGCGCCGTCCGGCACGCGAACAGGAACTGCTCTTCCGTCGCATCCGGACGCGAGAACATCACATTTTCACGAATTGATCCGTCGAACAGAAACGAATCCTGCAGCACCACGCCCAACTGCGACCGGAAGGTATGCAGATCGACTGACGCAAGATCGACGTCATCCACCACCACGCGACCTTTCGTCGGCGTATGGAAAGCGCAAAGAAGGCTGATGATCGTCGACTTGCCGGATCCCGACGAGCCGACAAGTGCCGTCACCGTGCCGGGCTCCGCCACAAAGCTCACGCCGTGCAACACCGGCTTGTCCTTCTCGTAGGCGAACTCCACATCTTCAAAGCGCACTTGTCCGTGAATTGGCGGCATCTTCACTGAGCGCCCCGGCACCTGGTTCTCTTCCAGCTCCGCCATGATCTCGCTGGTTCGATCGAGACCGGCAAAGGCCTCGGTCAATTGCGTCCCGATATTCACGATCTGGAATACCGGCGCGATCATGAAGGCGAGGAACATGTTGTAGCTGAAGTAGTCACCGACGGTCCACGAGTGCCCCAGCACGTGATGACCGCCCATCCACATCACCAGAGCGCTCACCACGCCTAACACAGTGGTCGAAGCCGAACCCAGAATGCTGGTCATGGTCAGCGATCGCATCACGTTCGACAGCAGCCGCTCCACGCCTGCAGCAAACACGCCGTGCTCCCGCTCCTCGGCGTGGTAGCCCTTGATGACCCGCACGCCTCCCAGCGACTCCGTCAGGCGGCCGGTGACCTCGGCATTGATTTTGCCGCGCTCTCTGAAGATGGGCCGAATTACGCGAAACCCATACTGAAGGAAAAAGACAAATACCCCGAGAACGGAAAAGACGGTCAGGGTCACCGCGGGGCTGCGATGCAGCAGGAAGACAAAGGCAAGACACGCCGTCATCAATCCACCGGTAAACTCAACGAGTCCGGTGCCCACAAGGTTGCGGACGCCCTCCACGTCGGTCATGATCCGCGCAACCAGAGTGCCGGTGCGGTTCTCGTCGTAGTAAGCCACTGACAACAGGCCCACGTGCTTTTGTACCTGCTGGCGCATCTCGGCAATCAGCCGCTGCCCTGCTTTCGACAACAACTGCGTGAGCGAGTACGACGTGATCGCCTGCACCAACATGGCAAAAAACACATACGCGATGTAGCGCGGGAGCAAGGCAGCATCGCCCGTGGGCGAGAGCACCTTATCGAGCAACGGCTTCGAAGTATATGGCAAAACGAGGCCGGCAAGGCGATTGATGCCCATCAGGACAAGGCCAAAGATAAGAAGACTCTTGCGCGGTGCGACCAGCTCGCGAATCTGTGGCCAAAGCCGCTTAAAATCTACCTTGCGTTTGGGAACATCCCCCTGGCCGGCACGCGCGCCACGCCCCGAAGGCGTGCGCTCTGCACGCATGCCCACGCCCATTCCAGCTCCGCGCATCGTAGACAAGCAGTCTTAAACCCTTTCTGTGCGGCGAGCCGCAATGAACGACCGGACACAAAGAGCCACGTAGATCAGCAGCAGCGCCGCCATGGCAATCTGAGCCGATACCGCGATCGGATCGGGGCTCTTGCCCGTACCGCTCGCGTGAACAAACTCCTGGATCGCGCGAATCGCCGCGCCCAAAAACCCGAGTAGCCCGATCGTGACATTGATGTGCATGAAGATTTTGCGTCTTGACTCGCTCGGGCTGATCGCTAGAAATCCAAATACCCCTAACGCCAGCCCAAACCACGTCGGAATCAAGGCCGTCGAATGCTGGCTGCCCGTGCCAAAATACCCCACCAAGCCAAGAACAACCAAAAGAACCGCAAACACCAGTGTCACTTTTGCCATGGATTTCCTCTCCCGAGCGACACGGCAAGGATATCAGTACATGGATGTCGGACCCCTCCGCGAAGATGCGGAGAGTACGGGATTTGACCGGCAATCTGCGCTATCGCTGGATGCGCGCCGACCCGCCCTTGGCAAATGTCTTCACTTGTTCCAGTGTGGCCATGGTCGTATCGCCGGGGAACGTCGTGATCAGCGCGCCGTGCGCCCACCCCAGCTTGACCGCTTCCTCGGGCGTTTCGCCGCTGAGCAGGCCATAGATCAAGCCGGCCGCGAAACCATCTCCGCCGCCCACGCGATCGTAAATATCCAGTTCTGCGGTCGGGGCACAGTATGTCTTGCCATTCACCCACGCCACGGCGCTCCAGCTATGCCGGCTGGTCGAATGCACTTCACGAAGCGTGGTTGCGACTGCCTTCAGCTGCGGCAGCTTTTTCACCACCCTGTCGATCATGGCAAAGAAAACGCTGGGATCGAGCTTCGACTTAGCCGCAACCTCCGGCCCGGGGATGCCCAGTCCTTTCTGCAGATCCTCTTCATTGCCCAACAGCACATCCACGTTCTCCACGATCTTGGCGATCGTCTCCACCGCCCGCGCATCGCCGCCATGGATCTTCCAGAGTTTCTCGCGGAAATTCAGATCGAATGACGTCACAGCGCCCGCGTCTTTCGCCACCTTCATCATCTCCGCCGCCAACTCAGCGGTCGTCGCGGAAAGCGCGGCGAAGATTCCACCGCTATGGACCCAGCGAACACCGCCCTTGAAAATCGCCTTCCAGTCAAAGTCACCTGGCTTCAATTGCGCTGCGGCCTCATTGGCTCGGTTGTAGAACACCACGGGAGCGCGCACCCCAAATCCGCGATCGCTGTAAACCGTCGCCATGTTGGGACCATTCACCCCGTTGTGCTCGAAATGCTTGTAGATTCCTTTCACGCCCATCGCCCGAACGCGTTCGGCAATCAGGTCGCCGATGGGATAGTCAGCAATCGCACTCACGATGGCAGTTTTCATCCGGAAGCAGTCCGACAGGTTCGCCGCCACATTGAATTCGCCGCCGCTTACATGAATCGCACACTCCGTCGCCTTCCGAAACGGCACAATGCCGGGATCGAGACGGTGCACCATGGCGCCCAACGAAAGAAAGTCAAGCTCTGCGTCCTTGCGAATGTTCAATGCATTGCTCATGGTTTGTTCCTCGAATCTGCCTGCAATCTCCAGATGCTCTCTCATGCCCCCGCGGCCTGCTTCACATCCGCGAGCACCTGCTGCGGCGTCCAGTCATTGCCGGGATAGAAGCGAACCACCTTGCCATCCGCGCCAATCAGCGTGGTCGAAAGCGTATGCGTAATGGTCTGGTCCGGCTCGACGGTCAGCCCTACATCAAAGTATTTCGACATCTCCATCAGCACCGGCTTCTTCTCCGGAACCGCAAAGTCCCAATGCGCGAAAGCCTGCGTCGAGTTACTGCCGATGTATTCGATGCCATAAGCCTTCAATCTCTCCGGCGTGTCATGTTCGGGATCGAAGCTCACGCAGAGAAGGTGTGTTCTCGCGTACAGCTTGGGGGTCTTGGCCAATTCGTTGTTGAGCACCGCGAAGTTTCGTGTCACCAGCGGACAGAAATTCGGCAGCGGGCACCGCGTGTAAATGAACGTGAGCAGCAGTTCCTTTCCGCGAAACTGGCGAAGATGAATCATCCGGCCTTCTTCATTGCGTAACGCAAAATCCGGCACCGCATCGCCCGGCGAAGGCACATGGTAAATCACCGCGGGCTTGTAATCGGCTTTGGCCTGCGCAATTACGTCGATATGATCCAGCACAACCGTTTCCGTCGAGGTTTTCGAGACCAGCACGTCCGCGGTGATCACGTCCCCAGGATGCAAATCGCCAATGATGTTCGGATCCTTGAGCGGATAGGGCATGGTCATCGCATCCATGAAGCCAGGAATTGCCTGGTGATCGACTACGACGATGCCATGCGCTGGATCGGTGGAAACAATCTTGCCGCGCAAATGGTAAACCTGCGCGCCGGGATCGGACGCTGTCTGCGTGGGCTCCCGTGGGCCGGCATGACAACCAGCAAGAGCAACAAGCGCAAGGATGCAAATAGAAAGAAGACGGCGAGTCACAATCTCCAGTTTACAACTCGCGCGGAATGCCCTTCTTTTCCACGATGGCGCTTCGCTTCCGCGCGGCGTATAACGCTCTCATGGGCTCTCTGGCAGGAGCTGAGATCGATGAGTGGCTTCGCGCTGGAGGACTTGTCGTTGCGGCCAGCGATCGCGCGGCCCGCGCACTGCAGCTTGAATTCCACCAGCGCCGCCGAGCTGAAAATCTCTCTGCCTGGGCGTCACCCAGCATCCTCGACTGGGCAAGTTTCGTCCGCACTTCCTGGGAAAACCGCTCCGTCGATGGCCGCATGCTCCTCAGCGCTGCGCAGGAGCAGATGGTCTGGGCCGACATCATCGGCCGCGAAAAGCATCTCGCGACTCTGCTTGACGGCCCGCGCAATCGCCTTGCGGCAATGGCTGTCCGCGCCCATGAACTCGTCTGCCTTTATGCGCCCAGGTACCTGAATCCATCAGCGCGTTCAACGTGGGAGCAGGATGCCGGCGCATGGAGTGCATGGCTCTCGGAATTCGATTCGGTCTGCCGCAACAACCAGTTGCTCAGTGCGAGCCGCATTCCACTGGAGCTCATTCCCTTGCTCGAGGCCGATCGGAGCCTTCGGCCGCGGCTGCTCATTGTCGGCTTCGACCGCATCGTTCCAGCCCAGAAGTCGCTCCTTGATGCATGGGGGTCGTGGACTCAGGCGGCGTCGGGCGATGCAGCCTCGCAAACAGATTTTGTCCGCGCGGCCGACGAGCAGGAAGAACTCGCCATCTGCGCCCGCTGGTGCAATCAACACCTCGCGATTCACCCGGACGCACGCCTGCTCGTTCTTTCGCAGGACATTCCATCGCGGCGCGGCGAATTCGAGCGCGCCTTTTTGCGCTTCCATCCCGCCGGCAAGTCGCCGAACTTCGAGTTTTCCCTCGGAATTCCGCTCCGCCAGGTGCCGTTTGCCCGCGCGGCCCTGTTGTTGCTTCAGTGGCTCGACGGGACATTAAACGAAAGCGAAATCGACTGGCTTTTCTCCTCCGGATTCGCTTCCTTCGTTACTGCGGAATCCGCGGCGCTGCAAGCTTACATGCGGCGCCTGCGTTTGCGTGGACTACAGCGGATGCAGTGGACGCTCCAATCCTTTCTCGCGGAATCGGCCGGATCGAAAAGCCTGCCTACAGCATGGGTACAGCGCATGTTTCTCGCGCGCAAGCATCTCACCCAAGCCGCCAAGAACATCAAGAACCCGCTCGAATGGGCGAACCTGGTAACTCAACTCCTCGACCTGCTCGGACTGCCGTCCCAATACACCCTTACCAGCGCCGAGTTCCAGGCGGTTCGACGCTGGGAACAAGCGCTCGATGTCTGCGGCTCGCTTGGCTTCGATGGCCGCCGCATGAACTGGCAGGAATTCCTCGCCATTCTTATGCGCGCCCTCGACGAAACGCTCTTCGCGCCTGAATCCGCGCGCTCGCCAATCCAGATTGCTGGTCCCGCCGAAGCTGCCGGATTGACTGCCGACTGGATCTGGTTTCTGGGTGTCGATGAAGACGCCTGGCCATCCGCCGGGTCGACACATCCCATGCTTCCCGTCATTGTGCAGCGCGAGTCAGGCATGCCCCATGCATCGCCGCGTCAGGATTGGGACGTGGCTCTATCCGTCACGAAGAGAATCCTCGCCTCTGCGCCCGCGGTTCAATTCAGTTACCCGCGACAAAGAAAGGAAGTGGAGACCCGCCCATCGCGCCTGATCAAGGATCTCGCCGGCCCCCCGCACGCGCTCCCGCCGGACTGGGAAATACTGCCGCACGAAATGCCGATCACCATTCCCATCCAGGATGCGAGCCGCATTCGCTACACGCTCCCCGAAATCCGTGGCGGCTCGGCGGTGTTGACAGCACAGTCCCAATGCCCATTCAAGGCTTTCGCCACTGCGCGCCTTGGAGCACGAGGGCTGGACCCCGCCGAGGCCGGCCTGACTGCTTCGCAGCGCGGCAGGCTTCTGCACGATGTAATGCACTCCATCTGGGGTGGGCCGCCGCACGGCATCCGTTCTCGCGCGGAGCTGATGGCCCTGGCCGATGTCACCACATTTGTCGACGCACATGTTCGCCGCTCCATGGAAAGCGACCAGCTCAAAGTTCCGCGAGAGATCATGCCCGGCCAGTATCTGGAACTCGAGGCACGGCGCCTTACGCATCTGATCTCAGAATGGCTCGCCTATGAGAAGACGAGGTGCGATTTCACCGTCGCGCAGACTGAAGTGGATCGCACCATCAATCTCGCTGGGCTTTCCATCGATCTCCGCCTCGATCGCATCGACCAGCTCAACGACCAATCCATGCTCGTGATCGACTACAAAACTGGAGCCGTCGCACCGCGATCCTGGAACCTGCCCCGTCCAGATGATGTGCAATTACCGCTCTACGCCGGTTTCGCTCTCGACGATGGTCAGCGCCTGGGCGGATTGACCTTCGCTACCCTCCGCGCGGGCGATCTCGGTCTTGCGGGATCCGTCCGCAATGCGCAGGCTACGATCAACTGCTCATTGAAGGGAACCGCCAGCCTCGTTCGCTTCAAACTGACAGACACCCTGCTCGATGACTGGAAAGCATATATCCAGCACATGGGAGAGGATTTTCTCGCGGGAAACGCCGCCGTCGATCCGCGCGACTATCCCCGGACCTGCGAGCGCTGCGGCCTGCAGGCGGTTTGCCGAATCGAGGAGAACGACCAGGTTCTCGTGAACGACGAAGAGGAGGAGAGCGAAAATGAGTAGCCGCATTCCTCCCGACCATGAACAACGCAACGCCGCCCTGGATGCATCGCGGTCGATTCTGGTGCAGGCGCCGGCCGGCTCCGGAAAGACGGATCTGCTCACGCGGCGCTTTCTTCGCCTTCTCGCACTGGTCGACGAACCGGGCCAGATCCTGGCCATCACATTTACCCGCGCCGCTGCCGCGGAGATGCGCCATCGCATTCTCTCGGAACTGGAAAAAGCAGCAGCCGACCCGCCACCAAGTGATAACGAAGAGAAATTCTCCATGGCAGCGCTTGCCCGCCGCGCCCTTGCGCATTCGCAGTCGCGCGGCTGGCAATTGCTCGACCTGCCCGCACAGTTGCGCATTTCGACCATCGACTCCTTCTGTCGCGAGCTCGCCCTGCAACAACCGCTTTTGACCGGCATCGGCGGAGAACTCGATCCCATCGAGCACCCAACCGAGCTGTATGGCCGCGCAGCTCGCCGCACCCTCGAACACATCGATGGAACCAACCCCGAGTTTACTGCCGCGATCGAAGCTCTGCTGCTGTGGCGCGACAACAACTGGCAGGAAATGGAATCTCTTCTCATCCGCATGCTCGGGCAGCGCGATCGCTGGATGCACGCCTTCGTTCTCGATCGCAATCATGACTGGGAAGCGGTGCGCGCGCGCCTCGAGCGGCCATTCGCAAATGCTGTGCGCGACGGACTCACTCGCATCTGCGAATTGCTTGCGCCCATTCCCGGAACCTGCGCGGAACTGCTCGAGCTTGCTCAGTACGCCTGCGAACAACTCGGCGGTGATCGCTACACATCCCTTGCGGGACGGACGGACTTCCCTTCTCCGCCGTTCAGCGATCTCGAGGCGCTCGAGGATGCTCGCCTCGCGTTTCTCGATCTCGCCGATCTTTTACTCAGCGGCGAAAAGATCATCCGTAACAGCGTTAACAAGAACGACGGATTTCCGCCGAACACGAGCGAGAAAGCGCAGCTATTGGCTCTGCTCAAGGAACTGCGTCGGATCGACGGCCTCGAATCAGCGCTCGTCGCCATCCGCGATCTGCCTTCTGTCCGCTACAGCGACGAAGACTGGAACATCGTGCGCTCTTGCTTCCTCGTGCTGCGCCATGCAGCCGGCGAGTTGCGCACCGTCTTCGCCGAAACCGGCAAGGTCGATTTCATTGAGGTCGCGCAGATTGCCGAACGCGTCCTGCGCGGCGAAGATGAAATGCCTAGCGACGCTGCTTTGGCTGTCGCCGATGGCATTCGCCACTTGCTCGTCGACGAGTTTCAGGACACGAGCCGCCGTCAGCATGAACTGCTCTCCCGCTTGATTGCCGCCTGGCCCGACCCCTCCGGCCGGACTTGCTTCGTCGTCGGCGATCCCATGCAGTCCATTTACTCCTTCCGCGGTGCTGACGCCGAGTTGTTCCCGCGCGTCCGGGACCTCGGGATCGAGACGCACGACAGCGATGCCCTCGATCTCGACTTCGTCCCCCTCACAGCAAACTTCCGCACCGACCCCGAGCTCGTGGCTCCGGTCAACCGCATCTTCAGTGACATCTTCGGCGCAAATGCCGGCAGCCAGATCCAGCACTTTCCTTCCATCGCCTTCAGGGAACCAGAACCGCTGCCGAACCCGCGTTTCGCATTGCAGGTTGACTTCATGCCACGCATCAAGCCCGGCCAGGCCTCTGACTCCGCGCTTCTTCGCGAGCGGGAGACGATCCACGACCGCCAGATCGACAACATCGTCGCCCTCATTCGCGAGAAGCAGCCGCTGGTCGAACAGGCCCGGGCCGCCGGAACCCAATGCCGCATCGCTGTATTGGGCCGAAACCACAAAGATCTCGAGCTCATCGCACAAGCTCTGCGCCAGGCGCACATCCCCTTCCGCGCGGTGGAACTCGAGCAGCTGCAGGATCGGCCCGAAGTGCTCGATGCATTGGCACTCGGTCGCGCTCTCCTGAATCCCGAGGACCGGGTTGCGTGGCTGGGCGTGTTGCGCGCTCCATGGTGCGGCCTGACTCTCGACGATCTCCACAAGCTGGTCAGCGCGGACGACGAAAGCGTCAAGGCGCGCGCAATTCCCAATCTGCTTTCCGAGCGCTGCGACTTGCTCAGTGGATGCGGCCGCGCGGCCGTCCGCCGCCTGCTTCGCGCCCTCGATCTGCTGCCCGATCTACATGCAGGCTTGCCCAGCGCCACACTGGGCACATGGCTACAACAGGTCTGGATGCAGGTTGGCGGCGGAGCCTGCGAAGATGCCGCGGCCCAGGCCAACCTGGACGTCCTCTGGTCCAGTCTCGATGCATTGCCCGAGGGGGCGCAGGACATGCTCGGATCGGCGCTGAGCTCGGCCCTCGAAGATCTGACTGCCCTGCCCGATCCAGGAGCCAGCGGCGACTGCGGTGTGCAGCTCATGACGATTCATAAGGCCAAGGGGCTTGAATTCGAAGTAGTCATCGTACCGGAGCTGCAGGCGCGAGGCGGCCGCGACAGTCTCAATCTGCTTTCATGGCGCGAGCGCGGGCTCGCCGGCCCGGACAGTTCCGGCGAGATTACCGAATTCCTTGTCGCTCCCATGCAGTCCAAGGGAACGGAACGTGGTGGCACGAAGAAGTGGGTCGACAGCATCATCCGGGAGCGCGAGAAAGCCGAAGCATGCCGCATCCTCTATGTCGCGGCAACGCGCGCGCGCGAAGAGCTGCACTTCTTCGCGTTGCCGGAATACAAAGTCGACGGCGAAGACGTAAAGCTCGCCAATCCATGGGGCAACCTGCTCGCCACCGCATGGCCTGCGCTGGGCGCCGAGATCCAGGCGCAATTCGATGCCTGGAAAACCACGCGGACCGGAGCGCAGAGAGCAGAGGAAGGCATTTTGGACGAGATCGCCGCCTCGGAAGGATCAAATCTTCTCGTGATGCCCGTGCCATCACGTCCCACTCCCATGCGCCGGCTTCCCGCGGATTTCGAAGCCCCGCGTGGGATCGATTTCGGCCGCGCCCGCGCGACGTCTGTTGGATCCGCACCCGTCAATCAACCCTACCAGCGCCATGAGGGCGGTCTCACTTCACGTGCAATCGGCAACGCGGTGCACCGGTTCATGGAAGAACTTGCCCGCTTGCGCACGTCTCTCGATTGGCCCGCAGCCCGCACCCGTCTCAGCATGCTGCATCCCGCTGTCACGGCGCAGATTCGCGCATGCGGAATCACCCGCGCCAAAGCCGAAAGCATGTCGGCCGAAGCACTCGGTCTTGCGATCAAGGCATCGGAGGATGCGCATGGCCGGTGGATTCTCTCGCCGCACCCAGGATCCGAGAGCGAGGCATCGTGGTCGGGAGTTGCCGATGGCGAACTGCGCACCGTCCGAGTCGATCGCATCTTTCGCTCCGGATTGGAACCCCTCCACGAAGGCGACGACGCATGGTGGATCGTCGACTACAAGACCACCGAGGTCCAGGCGCAAGGCCTGTTCTCAGTCTCTACCTTGCGCGATCTGTTCGCGCCGCAGCTTGAGTCGTATGCCGGGATCCTGCGCGGACTGCACGGAAGCGCCTGCTGCATTCGTGCAGGTCTTTACTATCCGCGCATGCTGGCGTTCGATTGGTGGGATGTGAAGAATTAGGCAGCCGAAGGCGGGGTCGGCGGAGTGGACATCGCCTTCTTACCATCCTTTTCCAAGCCTTTGTTGTGCCGCACATCGTCGCCCTGGATCCAGAAGATTACGTCTTCGGCGATGTTGGTTGCGTGGTCCGCCACACGTTCCAAAGCTCTCGAAATCATCAACGCATTCAGCGCCTGCGGAGCGACGTGGCTTTGCTCTTCCATCACCTTCGTCAACGCCTTGTACGAGGCGCGATTCATGGCATCGACAGCATCGTCCATGGTCAACACGGACCGGGCAATCTCCGCATCCCCCTCGATGAAAGCCTGCAGGCTCTTGCGCACCATCTCCGTGGAAAGCGTTGCCATCCGCGGAATGTCCACCGGCAACTCGGCCGCCGGCATCTGTTCCATGCTGCGCACCCGATCGCTGATGCTCTTGGCCGAATCGCCCACACGCTCTAGATCGGCATTGATCTTGATCACGCTCAGGATGAAGCGAAGATCGATCGCCATCGGCTGCTCCATCGCCAGCAAGTCCAATGCAGCCTGGTCAATGTCGCGTTCGAGACGATTGATCGCATTCTCGCTGCGGCTGACAAGGTCGCAAATCGATAAGTCGCGAACACGATACGCCTCGATGGCGCGCTGAATTGCCTGTTCGGCAAGTCCCGCCATCACCAGCAAATTCTCTTTGAGCTCATCCAGGCTCTGTTGAAAACGAATGCGTGTCATCCGAACCTGCCCGTGATGTAATCCTCGGTACGCTTGTCGCTTGGGTTCGTGAAGATCTTGTGCGTCGAATCGAACTCCACCAGGCGTCCGTTCAGGAAGAACCCGGTCTTCTCCGCCACCCGCGCGGCCTGCTGCATATTGTGCGTCACAATCACGATAGTGTACTGCGATTTCAGCTGAAAGATAAGGTCTTCGATCTTTGAAGTGGAAACCGGGTCCAGCGCCGAGGCCGGCTCGTCCATCAAAAGCACTTCGGGGTCCACCGCCAGCGCGCGCGCGATGCAAAGCCGCTGCTGCTGCCCGCCAGAAAGGCTCGCTCCCGACTTCTTCTTCAGGTCGTCCTTCACCTCGTCCCACAGCGCCGAGTTCTTCAGCGACTTCTCGACAATTTCGTCCAGCACCCTGCGATTGCTGTAGCCGTTTAGCTTGAGCCCTGAAGCCACGTTGTCGTAAATCGACATGGTCGGGAACGGATTCGGCCGCTGAAATACCATGCCCACACGCCTCCGGATCTGCACCGGCTTGGCATTTTCATAAATATCCAGGTCGCCGATGCGCACCGAACCCGTCACGCGCGCAACCGGGTTCGTCTCGTGCATGCGGTTCAGGCAGCGCACAAACGTGCTCTTGCCGCAGCCCGAGGGGCCGATGAGCGCGGTCGCATGATTCGCCGGAATGTTCAGGTTAATATCCTGCAGCGTGTGATTCGTTCCGTACCACGCGTTCAGGTTGCTTACTTCAATGCCGACGCCCACGTGCGCACTTCTCCTTCCGCTTTCCGAACAGACAGTTCACTGCCCGGTTCGCATCCCCAATGCCGTTCACGCGCTCAGCTGTTCCCCTTGAGAACTCCTCGGCTGGTCACCCAACGCACCAGCGACACAGCCATCACGATCAGCACAATCAGCACTAATGACCCCGCCCACGCCAACCGGTGCCAGTCTTCATACGGCGACAGCGCGAAAATGTAGATCTGGTACGGCAGTGTCTCGATCGGCTTGTCGAGGCTCGCACTCATGTAGGCGTTGCCCAGTGCGGTGAAGATCAGCGGAGCCGTTTCACCGGCGATCCGCGCAAACGCAAGCATGCAGCCGGTGATGATGCCGGGGGAGGCCGTCCTCACGGTAATCGAAAGCACCGAACGCCAATTCGGAATTCCAAGCCCCAGCGCCGCTTCCCGCACAGCGTGCGGAACCATCAGCAGCATCTCTTCCGTGGTCCGGCACACCGTCGGAATCATCATGATCCCCAATGCCACGCCGCCGGCAAATGCCGAGAAGTGCCCGGAAAACGGAATGAAGCTGTGCTTCGGGCTCACGATCAGCAGATAGATCGCCATGCCCATCACGATCGACGGCACACCGTTGAGCACGTCGGCCGTGAATCGAATCATGTTTGCCAGTTTGGTGCCGCGGCCGAACTCCGCAAGAAAAATCCCGCCGCCGATCCCGATCGGCACTCCGAAGGCGCTGGCTACCGCAAGCACGACTCCCGACCCGACAATGGCATTCGCCATGCCTCCGCCCACTTCACCCGGCGACTTTGGAATCTTGAAAAAGAAGTCGAGATTCACCGAGCTGGCGCCGCGGTACAGAAGGTAGCCGAAGATCGCCACCAGCGGCGCGATCACCAGCAGTGTTGCCAGGAATGCCAGCGTCGTGACCGCATCGTCGGTCAGCGCACGCATTCGTGATCGAAAATCGGATGCAGCCGCGCTCACTCGGTCGTCTCCTTACCGCGTCTGCGAGGGTGTTCCCCGCGTCACGGCCCACATCAACAATTGCGCAAGTGCGTTCACAATGATGGTCACCATAAATAATGCCAAACCAATTTCTGTCAGAGCGCTGTAGTGCATGTCGCCTGATGCCTCGGCATACTCGTTTGCGATCACCGCGGCCATCGATGTTCCATTCGACAGAAGCGAGCGATGAATCTCAGGCGTATTCCCGATCACCATCGTGACCGCCATGGTTTCACCCAGGGCGCGGCCCAGCCCGAGAATGATGGCGCCTACGATCCCGATCCGCGAATTGCGCAGAACGCCCATGCGGATCATTTCCCATCGTGTCGCTCCCAGCGCCAGCACGGCCTCACGCTGCGAATGGGGAACCGCGATCATCACTTCGCGCGAAAGCGACGAGATGATCGGCAGAATCATGATCGCCAGAATCGTTCCGCCGGCCAGATAGCCCAGCCCCGTCGGGTTGTCGTCCATGAACAGCCCGGTCCAACCCAGCCAATGCGTCAGCAGGGGATTGATATGCTCCCGCAACAGCGGTACCAGCACAAACGCCGCCCATACGCCATAAATAATGCTGGGAATTGCCGCCAGCAGCTCCGTAAGAAATGCCAGAGGCGCACGCATTCCTCGCGGACACATCTCGGTGAGAAAGATCGCCAGCCCGATTGCCAGGGGAATCGCGATCACGAGCGCAATCGCGGAAGTGACCAGTGTCCCAAAGATGAACGGCAATGCGCTGAAAAGGCCGTTCAGCGGATCCCAGTACATGCGCCCTTCACCGTATGGGCTTGGAAACGATTGATAGAAAAACTTGAATCCGAACTTGACCCACGTGAGGTGCGACCCCATCACAAGTTCGTAGGCAATCAGCACCACGATCGCAAAAATGCTGAGTGCACAAAGCACCATCAGCACATGAAACGCACGATCCGCGCCTGCCGAGTTGCCCTTGGAAAGCAGAAACTTCCGAATCGCCGACTCTTCTGCCGCAACCGGGTGCGGGGGGGACGGCCCTGCTGGAACTGACGGCTGGAACTGAGGTTGAGTTTGCGCGATGCGAATGTCAGGCACGTGGACAGTCACCAACGTAAGGCTAATGGGGCAAGATGAATAGAAGGTTACAACCCTGCAAAATCAAGCGCATACACATAAAGAATCTGTGACCCATTCTCTTTCCCAAAAACGTTGCGCTGCCGTCTCGCCAGACAGGGCCCTGGCAAGGTCGGCCCGCCGGCACCGGATAGCTGAATCCAGGAAAGGGTTTCCGCATTTCATTCAGCTGACATACTGATTCCGTGTTTCGGCTCACCCAACCCTCCGCAACGGCCATCGAGAACCAGATTGTCGCCGCGGGACTCTCGCCCGCACCCCCGCCGCGTTTCCTGAGAATGGACAACGGGCAAGGACCGTCGAGCCTGCCGGATCTGTTTGTGCGTGATTTTTCGGAATCCTGCATCGGACACGGAGCTGCCGCATTTGGCAAAGCCAGGAGGGCCTTTCGCTCCTGGACGATGTTCGACCTGGGGTGGGCGCGCGTGGCCAACTCCGCCGCAATCATTCAACTTGGGCAGCTGGTGGCTGTCGAAATCCGCGCTCTCGGCCTCTGGAGCCTGAACATCAGCCGGATCGTGGATGCTGCCGACGAACCGCACCGGTTTGGTTTCGTCTACGCAACGACGGCCCTGCATGTCGAGGAAGGCGAAGAGCGATTCCTGCTCACTCTGGATCCGGATTCCGGCGATGTGCGGTACACGCTCGAGGCCGTTTCACGTCCGCGTAGCCGGTTGGCGTGGCTCGGTTATCCCGTGGCCAGGGCTTTTCAGCACAGATTCGCACGCGACTCGCACCTGAGAATGCGGCGCGAACTGGAGGGCGAGGTGGTAAGGCCCGGTTTCTGAACGATTTTCAAGAGGTTACCACGTGTTGTCATGGCGCCAAACTTCATTTCACGCGAATTGGCAAACTGATAACCTAAGGATATGAAATTCGGCGTTCTGGTCTTCCCGGGCTCCAATTGCGATCACGATACCTACAACGTGATTGCCGAGATCGCCCGCCATCCTGTCACATTCCTCTGGCACGACTCCGAAGATTTACAGGGTGTGGATGCGGTGCTGGTTCCGGGCGGATTTGCCTATGGCGACTACCTGCGGACAGGCGCCATTGCTCGGTTCTCACCGGTCATGCAGGCTGTGCAGACGTTTGCGGCAGGCGGAGGACTGGTGCTGGGCATCTGCAACGGATTCCAGATTCTCTGCGAGGCTGGCCTCCTGCCCGGCGCGCTGATGCGCAACGCCGGCCTGAAATACATCTGTAAGCAGGTACATTTGCGCGTCGAAACCACCGACAGCCCTTTCACCAATCAGCTGACAAAAGGCGAGGTGCTGCAGATTCCGATTGGGCACATGGAAGGCAACTATTTCTGTGCGCCCGAAGACCTTCGCCGCCTGGAATCGGAAGACCGGATCGTGTTTCGCTATGCGACGCCCGAGGGCCACATTACTCCCGCGGCGAATCCCAACGGCTCTCTCGCCAACATCGCCGGCATCCTGAATGAAAAACGCAATGTGCTGGGCATGATGCCGCACCCCGATCGCTCGAGCGAGGCGCTGCTCGGCTCCGCAGACGGCTTCAATATCTTTGCCTCAATGGTCGAGGCATTGGCAACCCGGTAATTCTCAGCTTTTCACGGGACTGCACGGCATGATCGACATTCACGCGCACCTGATTTACGGAGTGGACGACGGAGCTCCAGACCTGGCGACGGCCCTGGAGATAGCCCAGATCGCCGCCGACGAGGGCGTCACGCGCATGGTTTGCACGCCTCACGCGAGCGACGAATATCCATACCAGGAGACGGTAATCCGGGAGCGATTCAAAGAGCTCGGCGAGCAACTCTCAGGAGTGCTGGAGTTGAGCCTCGGCTGCGATTTTCATATGAACGCGGCAAATATCCTCGATGCTCTGGCCCATCCCTTCCGCTACTCCATCGACGGTAAGGGTTACCTTCTGATCGAGTTTCCTGACATGGTGATTCCTCCACAGCTTTCCGATGCCATGCGCGACTTGAAGGCCGCTGGATACACGCTCATCATCACCCACCCTGAGCGCAATGCCGTGCTCCAGCGTAATCCTGAGTTGCTGGCCGAATGGATGCGCGAAGGACACCTGGTGCAGGTGACGTCGTCCTCGCTCTATGGCCGGTTCGGCAAGATTGCCGAATCATTTTCGAATGCTCTGCTCGACCGGAACTGGATCCACTTCATCGCGACGGACGCGCACCATCCCGAGTGGCGGCCGCCCCACTTGCGGAAGGGATACAACTACGTTGCCCAGCGTACCGGCGAGGAAAATGCGCGCCGCCTCTGTGTCACCAATCCTCGAGCCGCGGTGGAAGGAACGAAGTGGCCGGCGCAGCCCGAGCCGCTGGGATTGTGGGAAAATCAGCCGCTGAAATTCGATGCGAAGTCTGGCAGCAAGCACCGGTACGCCAATGGCAACGCCAAACCGGCCGAGAACGGGGCGAAGAAAGGCTTTTGGAGCCGCCTGCTGTCTCGTTGAGCCTGCGCGTCTCCCCACCCGAAACGCAAAGGCCGAGCGCACGATGGGAGATTTGCACCTCGCCAATCTGAGCGGCCCGCTGAAGTCGGTCCCCTTTCAAAACATGGAGGATTCTCCGTCTCTAGAGGCCCAGGCCGCCATCGACGGTGAGAATCTGCCCCGTGACGAATTCCGAGCTGGTTGCGAAATAGAGTACGGCTTCCGCAACCTCGCTCGCATTGCCATTGCGTCCGATGGGCGTTTTAGCGGCAAACCTGGCTGCGGCCGCAGGTGAGCTCTCTTCCAATTCAATCCATCCCGGAGCGACGCAGTTCACGCTGACTTCGGGCGCAAAAGCTTTCGCCATGGCCTGCGTCAGCATGTGCAATGCGGCTTTCGAGGCGCAGTAATGCGCGTGCGTAGCCCATGCGCGTATGCCGCCGAGGGATCCGATATTGACAATCCGGCCCCGTGAGCCGCGCAAATGCGGAATCGCCTCCCTTGCTGCGAGAAAGGGTCCGCGCGCATTGGTTTCGAAGACGCGATCCCATTGTTCGACCGTGAGCTGTTCGAGAGGTGCCGATTCGAACACCGCTGCGTTGTTGACGAGCAAGTCGAGATGTCCGCGGAAGCCAACAGCAGAAGCAACCGCGCTGCGCACGGAGGCTTCCGAGCGCACATCGCACTCGATGATCTGCGATCGCCGGCCCAAGGCTTCAATTTCCTGCCTGGTTTGAGCCGCCCCGCTCTGTGAGGAGAGATAGGTCAGGGTCACATCCGCACCGGCCCGCGCCAGCGAAAGGGCGATTTCGCGCCCCACGCGTCGCGCGCCTCCGGTCACGAGTGCAGATTTGCCGCTAAGCGGAAGTGTGGGCATCGATGCGCTGGAATGAATGCTCGGGCTCGTCGCCCGTTCAAAATCCTCTATTTCTGCTGAGGCTGGTTCGAGTCCGGCTGCGAGTTGTTCTGCTGGCCAGAATCCGACGGCTTGTCCTTACTCGCATCCTTCTGCGAGGAATCCTTGCCGGAGTCCTTCTTCTTGTCCTGATCGGCGTCCTTGCCGGCTTCCGCGTTCTCGTGCTTCTCGTAAATCGAGTACTGCCCGCCGGGCCGCTTCAGCTTCACTTCAATCGCCATCTGCGCCTTCTCGAGCTTGTAATCGGCGCCGTAGGTTTGATAGCCCTTCGCGATCACCTGCAAGAGCACTTCGGAACCGGTCGGCAGCACGTCGATCGTCGACTTGCCGTCCTCGTCGGTCTTAAGCTCCATGTTGCCCTTGTCGCCTACCAGGTGCCAGATGACAGCAGCATTCTCAATTGGCTTTGCATCTTCATCGCGCACAATTGTGACTTGTACCCGCGATGTCGGCGGTGGCGGCTTGTATTTGCGGCCGCGAGCATGAGAGTCGTTCTGCGCGAAGGCACACAGACCGGCAGCAAACATCACAACCGCGGCAAGCAGGGAAAAATGGGAGATACGGCGGAAACCCATGCACCTCATTGTACCCGTTTGTCAGGTTTCAAGGCGAGGGCTTGGGCGCCGTGCGCGGGCCGGATTTTCGGCCGTTTTAGTGTGCGGCAAACCGTGCCGATTGCGTCACTTCCGGCGCGAGTTACAAAACAGGTAAACTAGAGCAGAGGTCTTATGCCGGAAATTCAGCGCAGGAAGACACCCACGGTCCGGATCGGCCATGTCCGGGTGGGCTGGGAAGTGCCGGTGGTCGTGCAGTCGATGACCAACACTGACACGGCAGACGTCGAGGGAACCATGGAACAGGTTGCTGCCCTCGCTCTCGCCGGCTCGGAATTGGTTCGCGTCACCGTGAACAATGAAGAAGCCGCGGCCGCCGTCCCGCACATCGTCGAAGGACTCGACAAGCGCGGGATTCGCGTTCCGATCATCGGAGACTTCCACTACAACGGCCACCTCCTACTGAAGAAGTTCCCTGCGGCGGCGCGAGACCTCGCGAAGTACCGGATCAATCCCGGCAACGTGTCGATCGGGCGGAAGGACGACGACAACTTCCGCACCATGATCGAGTGCGCAGTAGAGAACCAGAAGCCGGTCCGCATCGGCGTGAACTGGGGATCGCTGGACCAGGCCCTGCTGACGCGCATGATGGATGAGAATAACCGCCGTTCCGAACCACTACCCGCTCGCGACGTGATGATCGAAGCGATGATTGCGAGCGCACTCAACTCGGCCGCCTCCGCCGAGCGCTACGGTCTCGGCCACGACATGATCATCCTGTCCGCCAAGGTGAGCGGAGTCCGCGACCTCATCGACGTCTATACTGCCCTGGCTTCCCGTTGCGATTATCCGCTGCATCTCGGCCTTACCGAAGCCGGCATGGGATCGAAGGGGTTGATCGCCTCGACGGCCGGGCTCGCGCCGCTTCTTCTTGCTGGGATCGGCGATACGATTCGGGTCAGTCTCACTCCGAAGCCGGGCGGCGACAGGACGGAAGAGGTGCAGGCTGCGCAGCAGATTCTTCAGTCGCTCTCCATTCGCAGCTTTATGCCGCAGGTCACGAGTTGTCCCGGCTGCGGAAGGACAACCAGCACCTATTTCCAGGAGCTGGCGGAGCAGATCCAGAGCTATCTGCGCACTTCCATGCCGGAATGGCGTAAGAAATATCCCGGCGTCGAGGACCTGAAGCTCGCCGTGATGGGCTGCGTGGTCAACGGCCCTGGCGAGTCGAAGCATGCCAATCTCGGCATCAGCCTGCCCGGAACGTTTGAGGAACCCAAAGCACCGGTTTACGTCGACGGCAAGCTCTACACAACCCTGCGGGGGGACACGATCGTGGCCGAGTTCAAACTGATCCTCGACCGCTACGTCGAAAGCCACTACGGCCGGCGCACCCAGAGCGAAGAATTGGTTGAGGCCCGGTAATTTGGTCGAGGCCCGGTAACGTTCAGGGCCGATCAGCCATTCGCCACTGCGACCCCGCCTTCTTCAGAGGGGCGGCTCTCGAGATCCCGCGTCCCCTTCAGGACGAACCCTCCCTTCGAGCTCCTGAAATGCGGATAAGTTACTTTTTCCCGTTACCTTTGACTCCAAATTATCCTGAAGTAACTCGTTCGGGTGATACCCTCGGAGTGTTACTTGACGCTACATTTTCCGCGGAGGTAGTTCCATGAGCGGAGCAAATCGGGATCACGTGTTTAACGCGGCTGCCGAGGCCGCACAGGCCGAATTGGGCAAGGTTATCAATGACATGGAGCAGCTGAGGCTGCGCCGCGATCGCATCGAGAAGGTTGCGGAGGCTCTTCGCCCACTGGTTGAGGCAGCTCAGTGCGCGGCGCCGGCGGATCAGTTTGCGATTCCCGCCCCGGCAGCTTCTGCCGCTCCCGCGGCCCCGGCCGCTCCGGCGGCTCCGGCTGTCCCTGCGGCTGCGGAAGGCGCCTTTGACGCCCTCCAGCGGCAGATCAGTTTTGCCCTTGGTCGCGCTGCGGTCGCATAGATCTCAGCTCGGCCCGGAACCGGCGAGCGCTGTTCCGAATGATCCCTCCGCCTGTACCTGGGCCTTGCATGAGCGTTGATTCGAGATAAAGAGAAAGCAGGTACGGACTGCCGATGGCTACTTTGCTGGCAACGCAGGAAAACGACTTCGATTTCATCAAGAAAACACCCCCGGTTCAGGGTCCCACGCACAAGCCTCAGAGCCTGGCTGAGCTGGATGTCAGCTCGTCGATTCTTGAGGACCTTTCGCTCAAGACTCTCTATTTCTGCGGATCGATGTCGGTCCTCGATCTCTCCAATCGGCTTCGCCTGAGCTACTCCGCCACCAACGAGCTCTTCGCCCGCCTCCGTACAGAGACGAGCTGCCAGGTCACCGGCATGATCGGCAACGTTCCGCAGATCGCGATTACCTCCCAGGGCCGCTCGCGCGCCGCAGATTTGTTGACCCAAAACCGCTATGTGGGTCCCGCGCCGGTTTCGTTTGCAAGCTACGTGAAGCAGGTTCGCAAGCACAGCACGCAAAGGGCCAATGTTCATGCTCCCGATCTGCACCGCGCTTTCGCTCATCTCGTGATCGACGACGAAACACTCCGCCAACTCGGCACATCGCTGAATTCAGGCAGTTCCCTGTTCCTGTATGGGCCGGCCGGCACCGGCAAAACAACCATTGCTGAAGTGCTATCGAGAGTCCTGGCCGACGACAAGGTTTGGATTCCTTACGCGATTGAAATCGATGGCCAGATCATCACCGTCTACGACCCCACGGTTCATAAGGGAGCAGTGGATGCCGACTCAGCGGGCCACGATACGCGCTGGGTCTACTGCGAACGACCCGCAGTCCTGGTGGGCGGCGAACTCACGGCCGAGATGTTGGATCTCCAGTTCAATCCCGTGTCCAAATTCTACGTAGCGCCCGCGCAGCTGAAGTCCAATAACGGCGTGCTGATCATTGACGACTTCGGTCGCCAGCGTCTCCGCCCGGAAGAATTGCTCAATCGCTGGATTGTGCCGCTCGATCGTCACATCGACTTCCTCACGCTCGAAGGCGGCCGAAAAATCGAAGTTCCATTCGAGATGCTGGTCGTTTTCGCTTCCAACCTTGATCCGGCAGAGCTTGTCGATCCGTCGTTTATCCGCCGCATCAAAACGAAGATCGAAATCGGTACGATTTCGGACGAGCAGTTCTGCGAGATCTTCCGGCGCGTGGCAGCGGAAAACCGCGTGCCATTCGATGCATCCATTCCGAACGACCTGATCAGCTTCATCCGCTATCACCTCAAGCAGGAACTTCGGTCGTGCTTTCCGCGCGACATCATTGAGCAGGTCTGCTGGGCTGCACGCTATGAAGACAAGCCTCCCTATATGAACCGTCATGCCCTTCACCAGGCCATTGGAGCCTATTTCATCAAGGGTCCAGGTGCATTGGCTGCGGCCGCGAGCCAGCAGGCAAGTGATAAAGCCGTCCAATAAGCCGGCACACGCTGCGCGCTTTGCTTCGCGCCTTGAAAGTTAGATTCGTCCAACGACGCGGCTCAGGTCGCGTCGTTCCCTTTTCGAGAGGATGGTCCGAAAGATAGGGAGAGGCTGTTCGCTCCGGGCCTCGGAGAGCTCCCGATGCCTCAGGAGTTGGGTTCGAGCGCCGCGGGCGTGAGAGGGCGCGGCGATGGCAGCAGCACATCAACCGCCGAACCCGCTTTGGCGTTGGCGAGTTCGGCAAGAAATTCCAGAGCAGCTTCGATATTTGCGAGCCGATGGTCGAGATTGCGCCGCAATGCACGATCACGCTCAACCTGATTTCTGAATTCGATGGCTGCATTCAGAATGCTGGAGCGAACCGAGAGAGCGCAGTCAACGGCAGGACGAAGAAGCTGAGAACAGCGCGACGACATGGCAAAACCTTGAATTCCTGGGACCGACCGCCTTCATTCGGTAGCCCCAATTTGACGTTCTCTGATCGTTACATTGGAAGTAAGTCCATGATGTGATTCTTGTCACCCGTCTCTTTGCGGCGCTTTTCTTCTCTCCTGGCCCGGCGTAAGCTGACTGTATTCCCCACAAACGACGTGCATGCGGCGACTGGCGCTGATTCTCGTGCTCTGTCCATCGCTCGCCTTCGGCGGGCATCCCAAGCCGTGTGTTCCCGCAGATACCGCTGCGAAGATGCTCAACAAAGATGTTTGCATCTCAGCCCATGTGTACGAGGTCGTAGAACTCCCCGATGGCACCCGCTTCCTTGACATCTGCTCGCCCGACACATCTGACGAGCAGTGCCGCTTCACGATCGTGAGCATGAAAGAAGATCGGGAAGAAGTGGGCGAACTGAACCGTTACCGGGACATGAATGTGCAGATCCGCGGAATCGTAGAGTCCATGCACGGTCGCGCGGGCATGATGCTGTCGCATGTGCGCCAGTTTCATGGTGGACCGCCCAAGTTCAGGCCCAATCCACGCCTTCTCCGCGGATTTAGCGGCGATCAAAGCCGGCCTGCCGTCAGGGATCCGAACCTGCGACCGCAGGGAGGCCACCGCGGCTTCATGAACTCGCGCGATCAGGAAGCTCTTCCCACGAAACCCGCGAAATAAAAATAACGCTGCATCTTTGCTCGGCGGCATAACTCGTCGAGCGGGTAGCGTGTGTCCCGCCACACCACGCGGAGGGGATACTTCGGCGTCATGGGTTCCATCGAAATACTGATTCGATCAGGAATTCGCGGCCGCAGCTGGATCGAGTAGCGGAGCGAATCGGGCGCCGGCAAGCAGGATTGCGCAGGAAACGACCAGCGAAATGAGCGTGAAGCCGAGGCCGATGCGAAGACTGCTGGCCGCATCCGAGATCGAGCCAATGATGGTGGGTGAAAACGTATCGCCGAAGCAGTGAATGATGAACAGGTTCATTCCGATGGCCGTGGCGCGCACCGGCGCGGAGACCGCGTTGACGATCGCGGTATTCAATGGGCCGGTATTCAGGAAGAGGAAAAACTCGGCGGCGAAGAGGGACGGAACCGCCCAGGACGGCGGCCCGAAGAAGACCAGCGCGCCGCACGGCAGCGTGAGAGCGACACTCCAAAAGCTAAGCAGATAGAGCGCCCGATGATTCGTTCTGAGCCAGTATTGGGCGATCCATCCGCCGGCGATGGTGCCTGCGATGCCGTCGACAACCGTGATGGCGCCGACCGTAAGGCTGGCATCCGCGACCGATTGGCCGGCGAAGCGATGCAGGAACGTCGGCACCCAGTTGGAAATGCCACCCATGGCAAACGTGAGCGCAGCGAGACCGAAAGTAGCAGTCAGATAAGCGGGATTGCGAAACAGCCCCCAAAACGTCGATCGATTCCGGGTTGCTTCGATTTGATCGCTGGCCCCTCGTTCCGGTTCCCGGCCAATGAAGATGTAGAGCAGGGCGATGGCAAGACCGGGGATGGCACAAATGTAGAAAGGCTCTCGCCATCCCCACATGCTTCCCAATTTGCCGCCGGCTGCGTAGCCGAGAGCCGCCCCCACGGGAATCGCCAGGTAGAAGATTGAGAGCACGCGGTTGCGGTCGCGCTCCGAGTAGAAATCGGCAATCACCGCCGGAGCGAAGATGCCGAATGTGGCCTCGCCGACTCCAACCAGCGCGTGGCGAGTAAAAAGGCTCCAGTAGTCGTGCACCCAGGCCGTCGCCAGCGTGGCCAGGCTCCACAATACCGCTCCACCGATGATGAGGGGCTTGCGCGAGATGCGATCGCCCAGCCAGCCGGTGAGCGGCGCGACGATCATGTAGGTAATGAAGAGAGCGGTGGTCAGCAGGCCCATCTGCTGGTCTGTCGAATGAAACTCCCTCTGGATCAGCGTGACCTCGCCCGGAAGGATGTAGCGGTCAATGTAATTCAGCAGATTGAGCGCCAGCAGCAAGGCGAACGTGCCCACGGCCGGGGCGACGAACCTTCGGGCAGCTTGGGCTGGCATCGTCAAAAGGTTGGGTCCTCGGGAAGAAAGCGCGGTCCAAGGATTATCACATTGCGGGCGGTTGCCCAAGGAACGGCCGTGAGCGTCTTACTTCTCCGGTCGCGGCCAGCGTGCCTCCACCGTGGTGGTGATGCCTCCGCGAGGACGAAACTCGCCACGCACGACTGCCCAGATCGGATCGCAGGCTTTCACTACATCTTCGAGCACGCGATTCACGATGTTTTCCTGGAAGATCCCAAGATTGCGATAACTGAAGAGATACTCCTTCAGCGATTTGAGCTCGAGGCAGCGCTCGCGCGGCATGTAGCGAATGCTGAGGTGGCCGAAGTCGGGCAAGCCGGTGCGGGGACAGACCGATGTCAGCTCCGGATCGTCGATCGAAATCTCATAACCGGGGTATTGGTTCCGCCAGGTCTCGATGTCTGGGAAAGCGAAGTCGAGGCCTGCCTTGGCGTGATCGTCAGTGTAAAGGGGCTGAACAGCCATGTCCTTATTGTACGAGGCTTCAATTCCGCCTTCTCCGGAAACGGTTCGGGAGTTCGAGCCACCGCAATCGAGTGGCACTGGCCGATCGTCCGTGAGCCGGTATCTTCTTGGTTTCATTCGCACAAACACAATTTCCTGATACCACGGGTCTATTTCCTGAGTCCTATATACTGACTCAGGTTAGGGAATGGCTCAAATACGAAAGCAACTTGACCGTCGCTGGCTGTGGGTGGGCGCGATCGTCGTTTTAATCGGAGTGTTCTTCACAGTCCGGGCTCTTACGCGGGAGCATTTGCAGATACGCGTCGCGCAAGCATCTCGTGAGCCCCTAGCCAACACAATTCCCACCAGCGGACGGGTCGAGCCAGAGCACAATCAGGAAATCCATAGCCTGATTGCGACTACGGTCAAAGCGGTTTTCGTTCATCCAGGCGATCACGTGAAAGCCGGGCAACTCCTCATGGTCCTGGATGACCTGCAGGCGCAAGCTCGGCTGGCATCGGCGCGAAGCGGTCTGGCGAGTGCGCGCGCGGCACTTGACGCGGTGCTTCACAACGGGACACAGGAACAGCTGCAGGCTTCGACCGCCGAGGTTGCGCGCGACCGAATGGATCGTGACCAGGCCAAGGCTGACCTCGAGGCGCTCACAAAGCTCAATGCCACAGGAGCGGCATCCCTCAGCGAAGTAACGGCAGCGAAACAGCGCCTCGATGCGGCGCAAGGCGCACTGGACGCAGCGGAGCAGGGTGCGAAGAGCCGCTTTTCGCAGAGCGATGTGGAACGCGCGCGGGCAGCGGTTTCTGAGGCTCAGGCGGCGGTTGCGGCGGCCGAACAGGTAGAAGAGCAGACTTCAGTGCGAGCCCCGATCACCGGAACGGTGTACAGCGTGAATACCGGCGCAACGGAATTCGTCGAACAAGGCGCGCTGCTGCTGCAGATGGCCGACCTGCACGAGGAACGCGTGCGCGCTTACTTCGACGAGCCGGAGATTGGCGGCCTGGCAGTCGGGCAGCCTGTTCTGATCAAGTGGGATGCCAAGCCGGGACAGCTGTGGAAAGGACACATCATCCGCATTCCGGTTACCGTGATCAACCTCAACTCCCGTACCGTGGGCGAGGTGTTGGTGCAGGTGGATGGCGGTGATGACGGTCTCTTGCCCGACACCAACGTGACAGTCACCGTGACCACCTCGAGCGAGTCGAACGCCTTGAACATTCCACGCGAGGCGCTCTACTCAGAGAACGGGAAGCCTTATGTGTTCAGGGTTGTGAATGGCGAATTGCAACGCGCACAGGTGGTGACGGGCGCATACAACATGACGCAGATTGCCATTCTGTCGGGTCTCAAGGAGGGTGACACGGTCGCCACCGGCACCACCACGGGCCAGCCCCTCCAAGCCGGCATCCCGATTAAGGTCGTGCAGTGAAGAAGATCTTCCAGGCGTGCCTGATTGCCACCGTGTTCGTGATTGCGGCATCGGCGCTGCCCGAACGGGATGCGCTGGCGCAAGCCAACGCCGCGCTGCAGGCGGGCGAAGCAGACCGCGCCCTCAATTTGCTCGCTTCCCTTCCTCGATCGGCGGACACGCACAATCTGAGATGCAGGGTGTTCTTCACATTGGAGCAATGGGACCCCGCCGCCGACGCCTGTCAGCAGGCTGTGAACCTGGACAACCAGAAATCGGATTATCACTTGTGGCTGGGTCGCGCGCTGGGCGAAAAAGCCGACCGGGCCTCGTTCTTGAGTGCCTTTTCGCTGGGAAAGAGAGTGCGCTCTGAGTTTGAGCTGGCAGTGCAACTCGATCCGCGCAACGCCGAAGCACTGGCGGATCTTGGCGAGTTCTACTACGACGCTCCGTCCATCGTGGGTGGAGGCGTGGACAAGGCCCGCGGAGTGGCCGAACAGCTGGACAAGGTGGATCCCGCCCGAGCACACGAATTGCGGGCCCGCATTGCCGCGCAGGTGAAGGATTATGGAACTGCCGAGCGTGAATTCAAGCTGGCGATCGATGCAGGACAGCACCCCTCGTACCAATGGATGAGCCTGGCAAGTTTTTACCGGCGCCGCGAGCGTTGGGAAGACATGGAACAAGCAGTGGAGAATGGCTTTCGAGCTGCGCAGCGAGACCGGCGCTCGGGTGTCGCGCTTTACAACGGAGCATCTGTCCTGATTCAAGCCGGCCGCAACCCCGAGCTCGCTGCCAAGATGCTTCACGAATATCTGGATGGACCGTATAAGACTGAAGAGGCGCCGGCGTTTGTAGCGCACACGCGCCTGGCGCGTCTTGACGCGAAACTTGGCGATTTGGACGGAGCGCGCCAGGAGAGGGCGGAAGCCGTTGCGCTCGCCAGAGAGTATCAACCGGCACAGAATCTCAAATTTTGAGCGGATCACAGAACGTGCGTACACGCTTGACATTCCATACGGTACGGCTCTTGCTCCTGATCTGCGGGGCAATCGTCGCAGTGTGTACGCGTAGTGACGCGCAGGTTTCCCTCGCGACCGTGGTGGATCTCGCACAGCGCAACAGCACGGCGGTGCGGCTGGCTCAAGCCGATGTGAACCGTGCCATGGCCAATCTCTCCGAGAGCAAGGATGTGATCATCCCATCGCTCCTCTTCAGCACCGGACTGCCCGCATTTCCGGAAGTCGGGTTCACGGGAACGCCGCCGTCGATCTGGTCGGCCACGGTGCAATCGCTGGTCTTCAGCATTCCGCAAAAGCACTATATCGATGCGGCTCGGCTCGGCCTCCAGGCTTCCACCACAAGCCTGAAAGATGCGCGGGAGCAGGTGGCTCTGGATGCATCGACTGCGTATATCGAGCTCGATACAGTGGACCAGGAATTGAGCGCGGCGCAGAAGGAGGAAGCCTTCGCGAGCCGGCTCGTGGCGATCGAGCAGGAGCGTGCGGAGGCCGGTGTCGACCCGCTGCGCGATCTGCTGCAGGCAAAGCTCACCGCAGCGCAGATCAAGCTGAAACGGGAGCATCTGGAAACGCGGGCCGCAACCCTGGAAAAGCAGCTTGCCGCGCTCACGGGGCTGCCGGTGGGATCGATCACTCCCGATCGCACAAGCATTCCCGAGATTCCCGAGTTGCGCGGCGGCAATTCGCCGCATGCGCCGCCAGGCCTCGAAGCATCCCGGCTGCTCGCGCAGTCGAAGTTTCAGGTCGCCAAGGGCGATGAGGAGATCAATTACTTTCCGCAACTCACTTTCGGCGCGCAGTACAACCGCAACACCACAATCTTGAACAGCGTGAATCAATACTTCAACAGCGGAAAGGGCTTGCCGGCCAACAACTTCAGTTCGGGTATTGCGATTACCGTACCGATCTTTGACTTTGGACATCGAGCCAAAGCACGAGAGTCGGCTGCGGATGCACTGCGCGCCAAGGTGGAAGCCGAGCAGGCCGAGCATCAAAACGACATCGCGATCTCGGAATTGAACAGCAGCTTGCAGGAGCTCACGACCCAGGCCGAAATTGCCAGCCTGCAACAGCAAATCGCGCAGGAGAACCTGAAAACCGTGATGACGCAGTTGGAGTTCGGGAATGGAAGCGGGACGGGGCCGAATGCCGTCCCGCAGCTCTCGCCGAAAGCCGAACAGCTGGCAAGGATCGATGAGAGCGCGAAGTTCGAAGATTCGCTGGACGCCGGCTTCGATCTGGCAAAGGCGCGTCTAGATCTTTTACGGGCTTTAGGACACATGGAAGACTGGCTTCGAGAATTGCACGTAAAGCAGCCGTAACTCCTTTGCTAACTGGCAAAAACCTTAAGAATGGTAAAATTGAAGGGATGCCTATGCCTTTGAAGACATTGTTCTTGAATCCGCCATCGTTTGAGAATTTCGACGGTGGCGCCAGCTCGCGCTGGCCTGCAACCCGCGAAATCGAGTCCTACTGGTACCCCGTCTGGCTCACGTACCCCGCGGGATTGCTGGAGGGTTCACGCCTGCTCGATGCGCCTCCCCACCACGTTTCAGCACAAGAGACCATCAAGATCTGCAAGGACTATGAGTTCCTTGTTCTCTTTACCTCAACGGTGGGCTGGGAAGGCGACCAGCGCCTCGCCGAGGCGATCAAGGCTGCGAATCCTTCGATCCGGATCGCATTTGTCGGTCCGCCGGTGACCACTTCACCGGATAAGGCTTTGAACGAATGCTCCGTTCTCGACTTCATTTGCCGGCGTGAGTTCGACTACTCCATCGTGGAGTACGCGAACGGAAAACCGCTGAATGAAATTCTTGGCATCAGTTATAAGAAGGACGGCAAGATCTTCCATAACCCCGACCGCCCGCAGGTGGAAGACCTGGATGCGATGCCATGGGCCACGAAGATTTACAAGCGCGACATGGATGTGACGAAATACAACGTCCCGTTCCTGCTGCATCCCTACATTGCGCTCTACTCGACGCGCGGCTGCCCCGCGCAATGCACCTTCTGCCTATGGCCGCAGACGCTGAGCGGACACGCGTGGCGCAAGCGCTCGACAGACGATGTGGCGGCCGAACTGGCATGGGCGAAGCAGAATTTTCCTGAGGTGAAGGAATATTTCTTCGACGACGACACCTTCAACATCCAGAAGGGCCGCACCATTGAGCTATGCGAAAAGCTGAAGCCGCTCGGCTTGACCTGGAGTTGCACGTCGCGCGTGACGACTGATCGCGACACCCTGAAGGCGATGAAGGATGCGGGCTGCCGGTTGCTGATTGTCGGCTTTGAATCCGGCGATCCGCAGATCCTGAAGAACATCAAGAAGGGCGCAACCGTGGAACGTGCGCGCGCGTTTGCGAAGGACTGCAATGATCTCGGCCTCGTCATTCATGGCGACTTCATTCTCGGCCTGCCGGGAGAGACCAAGGAATCGATCCGCAACACGATCAACTTTGCCAAGACGCTGGACTGCGAGACGATCCAGGTCTCCATCGCGCACGCATATCCGGGAACGGAGTTTTACGATTACGCCAAGGCCAACGGCTTCATCACCAACGAGAAGATGGAAGACGGCGGCGGCCACCAGATGGCGCACATCGAGTATCCCGGTCTGCCCACCGATTACGTAATGGAGATGGTGCATCGCTTTTACGACGAGTACTACTTCCGTCCGAAGGCTGCGTTCCGCGTGGTCTGGAAAGCAATCGTGAACCGTGATGTTCCGCGGCTTTACGTCGAGGCGAAGGCGTTCCTGAAGCTTCGCTCGCAGCGCAACAAGATGGTGAAAGCGGCGCGGCGTCAGCAGGCGGATCCGCAGGCAACCGTGGGCGCCGGCGCTTAAGTAGATCACCCCAATCCAACTGCAAGGGCGGGCTATCTTCATGAGTCCGCCTTTTCGTTTCTGCATCTTCTCAATGTGGGCCCGAGCAGGACGCCAATGGGACAACACAAACTGACATCGCACCAATACCTGATCCTGGGTCTGGTGGCTTTTTCTGCGCCTCTCGGCGATACCTGTCTTTCGCGAGGCATGACCCACATGCCCCCGATCACGCTGGCGCATCCCGCGTCCCTGATCGCGGCGGTGTTCACACCATGGATTGCGGCGGGCATCGCACTGCTGATCGGATTTTTTGCGAGTTATCTGACTGCTCTGTCGTGGGCTGATCTGACGTTTGTGCTGCCCGCAACCGCGTTCGGCAACGTGATTGTGGCCCTGCTTTCGCGGTTCTGGCTGCAGGAAACCATTTCATTCGAAAGATGGGCCGGCATTCTGCTGATCACGCTCGGGGTAGGTTTTGTGGCGCAGGGCCCGGCCCGCACCGATCCCCAGGCCTTCACTGCGGGCAAGTTGGAATCGACGGTGTCAGTCGAAGAGAGACAGCTGCGATGACCATTCCCTCCCCGGCTCCCGCTCCCGGCATCTGGGCCGCAACCGCCATGATCGCAGCCGTAGTGCTGACCTCAACGACAGGCGAAGTGCTGATCGCTGCCGCTATGAAGACGATCGGCGATCTCGATGACATTCGCGCACGATCAGGCATGAAGGGCGCAATCAAAGCGGTGGTCGGCTCCCCGCTGTTTCTAGGCGGCGTGAGCTTCCTGGCAGTTGCGTTCTTCTCCCTGCTCTTCGCGCTCAACCATCTGAACCTGAGCCTCGTCGCTCCTGCCGCGGCCTCGCTCACGCTGGTGACGAACGCGATCGCCGGCAAGCTATTTCTAAAGGAAAACGTTGACCGCAGGCGTTGGACCGCAGCCGTGCTGGTGTGTATCGGGGTATATCTGCTGGCGCATTGAAGCAGTCGCCAGCAATGGGCATCAGCTCTCTCTCGGACACAGAAACGAAAAGCAACCGCGTCGCACGATCTGCATCGACAATAGTTCGTTGGCTCGTGTCGGCCGACACATTCCAATAGCCGGGGCGAGCGTAAGGTCATTGCGTTCTGAGGCAACGGAGGAACGAATGCACCGAGCGCGAGGAGTTTTGATCTGTGCGGGCCTTCTGCAGGCTTTGGCTGGACTGGGACAGCCGAGCGATCCCAAGCCATTGGATTTGAAAGCACCCGTATACGAGGTCGTCTCGGTGCGGCCCAGCAGGCAGGGCGGCGAAGGCAACAGTGTGAGCACGGAACCGAACCGGCTGGTGATGGAGAACAACACGCTGCTGAATCTTCTCTTCAATGCGTTTCCGATTCGGCCGCATGACGAGATTCCCGGGATGCCGTCGTGGGGCAGGACCGCGGAGTTTGACATTGAAGCGAAGATGGACGATGACCTTGCTGCTGCATTGCAAAAGCTGCCCCAGGACGAGCGATGGAAGAAGAGGCAGTTGATGCTGCAGGCGATTCTCGCGGATCGATTCAGGATGCGCTTTCATTTCGAGACACAGGAGCGGCCGATTTATTCGTTGCAGATCGCAAAAGGCGGGATCAAATTCAAGCAGGTGGCGGAGAAGGATGCCGGCCACGGATCAAGCTGGGGTCCCGATCGCATTGAGGTTCGCGGAGGTACAACCGCGAATCTTGCGTACTGCCTTTCGGATACTGTGGGACGAGTGGTGAGATACGACACTGGGCTGTCGGGCAACTATTCCATGTTGCTGAAGTGGACTCCTGAGGAAAGACAGAGCGAGGATAATGCGGGGCCGACGATTTTCATCGCACTTCATGAGCAGTTGGGATTGAAGCTGGTGCCGGCGAAGGGTCCGGTTTCGACGCTGGTCATCGATCACGTGGAGAAGCCAACCGAGAATTAGAAAGGATCTTTGCAGGCAGCTTCTGGTACCTCTGAAGAGCGCTGAACCAGCAGCGCTGCGCGCGTTAGCCAGGTTCCCGAGCTAGCCGAAGAACCTCATCAGCCCTCGCGGCTTGAGATCGGGCACAAGAAAAGATTCGGGATCGCCCATGGCATCGCAAACCGCCTCCGCAGCGAGATGCCCGCTGCGCGCGGCACTCTCCATCGTCGAGGGCCAACCGGTTGAGGTCCAGTCGCCGGCAAGAAAACAATTCGGCCACGGAGACTGCGACGAGGGGCGCTGGCTGTCGATTCCCGGAGGCACTCCAAACGTCGCGCGCACTTCCTTCACCAGCGCGGCCTTTTGAAGTTTCGCCTGCCGCACCGCCGGAAAGAATTCAGCCAGTTCGCGCAATGTTAGCTCGATGGCCTCGTTGCGGCTGCGCCCGGCAAAGATGCGCGAAGCGCTCACCTCGATTTCGATGTAGCTGAGGTCGCCCTTGCGCCAGGGTTGAAGCCGGCTGCGGTTGAAGAGCCAGTGAATCTCGCGGTCGAGCAGCACGGCGTGATCGAGCTCGGTAATTTCGCGATCGAACCAGAGATGCGCGCTGCAGATCGGCCAGTGCTCGTGACGGCTGATTTGTTGCACCAGGCCTTCGGCCCCATGAGACGGCGGCATACCCGCGACGAGTTTGCCCATGGCCTCAAACGGAAGAGCCAGCACCAGGAATTGCGCGGCTAACGTGCCATTACGCGTGACCACGCTCCACTCCGAGGTTTGCTCGTCGAATGAAATCGATTCGACGCTGGTGTTGAGATGGACAGCACTGCCGCGTTGTTCGAGCAGAGTCCTGGCGCCCGAATAAAGATCGGTGAGTGGCACGGCATTGATGCCCATCTCACCCGCAGCCGCGGAGTTCATAAACAGCTCGCGGATGACCTTCGCGGCATAGGGCAGCGCGATGCACTCGATCTCAGCATTGAGCGCGCTGGCAATGACGAGCTTCCAGAAACGCTCGATGGCGCCGGGCGTCTGGCGATGGCGGTTGAGCCATTCGGCGAGTGTCTCGGTCGCATCCGCCGGGATCGGCCGCAGCATCGCCTGAAAGGCGCGAGCGAGGGCCAGCTTGTCACTGCGCGTGAATGCATGGGCGAAAAGAAGGTTCGGCAAACCGTGCAGCGGAGCAGGCAGATACGGCGATGGACCAAGCAGCGAGCGGCGGCCGCCCGGCTCGATCATGGTCATGTGGCGCGTCCAGTGAACCTTGTCGGATGCGCCGATCCGCTTGTAGAAGCCGACGAGGTTCGTGCAGCAGCCGAAAAGCACGTGCTGGCAGTTGTCGATGACTTCGTTGACGCCGGGATGCAGATAAGAAGACGCTCGTCCGCCCAGGTAGCCGCGCCGCTCCATGAGATGCACGCGGAAACCTGCATCAGCGAGCGCGCACGCAGCGCTCATGCCGGCGACGCCTCCGCCGATCACGAGGACTGTGCGTGAACCGTTTTTGTCCGGGTTTCTCTGCAATCTTCCCTCAAGGTCTTAAAGCCCCGACTCACCTTGGCCCATCAGGGCACGACTGCATTCGTGCCCTTGTTGCAAAGCACGGATTGAAAAGCTCATCCCGTTTTGCCAGCGATTCGGGCGATGGCTACGCGTGCGATTCCCGCACTGAGGATGCCAACCTTCTGCGCGGTCGGGACGCTGGCGCGCTGCGTAAAGACATCGTAATTGGCCCGCTCGATACGCTTCAGCAAGGCATGATAAATCGAAACCAGAACCCACAGCGCGGGCCGGCTCTCGCGATCGATCAGCGGAATCAGTTCCTGCGCGGATCTGTAATAGTTTTCCGCGCGGGAGGCAATCTCGGCGAGGAGGGCGCGCTCATTCGCGCCAGGCGGGGTTGCGGCAGCGCGATGCACTATAGCATCGAGCGAGACATTGTGGGCCGCAAGATCTTCGAGCGGCAGGTAAACACGATTCCGCTGGGCATCCTCGGCCACGTCGCGCAGGATATTGGTCAACTGAAAGGCCACGCCCGTCTCTTCGGCGAGTTTCTCGGCGCGCTTGTCTCTGTAGCCAAAGATGCGGATGCAAACGAGTCCCACAACGCTCGCAACCAGGTAGCAATAGCGGTAGAGATCCGCGAAGGTGGCATACGTGTCGGGCGAGCTGCCCGGCGCGGCCGCCAGATCCATCGTGGTGCCGGCGACGAGCTCATCGAGCAACTGCAGCGGGATGGAGAATCGCGCAGTCGCATCCCGCACCGCAATAAAAACAGGATCCGATGTCGCTGCGCCATTGCTTGCCTGGTGCCAGGCCGCGAGCCACGCATCGAGATGCTCCCGGCGCTCAGCGTGCGGAAGGCTTTCATCGTCGGCCAGGTCGTCCGCCTTGCGCATGAAGGCGTATATGGCGCAGATGGCATTTTTTCGCGCTTCAGGAAGCGCCAGAAATGCGTAATAAAAATTCTTTGCTTCGCGTTTCGCGATGGCCCGGCAAATTGAGTAGGCTTCCTCGAGTGTTACTTCCTGCGCCAAGCGGCCTTCTTTCAAGCACGCGCCCGAAGGCGAAAAAATGGAAGCATCCTGCCGCTCACGGCGCGCAGCGCAAGCGAAAGCTTGGTGCTCTTTGATATAGACGGACGTGCGCTGAGCACATCATAATCCCGGCGCTCGATGGCTTTCAGAATCTGCAAGCCGCCCCGGCTGAAGAGATCCAAATCAACAGCCAATTCCCTGCCCACCATACCGATCAGCGGAAGGCCCTTTTCAAAGAGCCCGCAAGCGAAATCGGCTTCGTGTTTCATCAGAGCGCGAAACTCCGGCGTGGCGCTCCGGTCTGCGATCATCTCTTCGCTGACGCCGAAGCGTTGCATGTCGGCTTGCGGCAGGTAGACACGGCCCTTGGCGTAGTCCACGCTCACGTCCTGCCAGAAATTCGCCAGCTGGAGGGCGGAACAGGTGGCATCGGAGAGGCGGAACTTTTCTTCGACATTGCCCTCCGCCTCTCCACTGGCGTACAGCACGAGCCGGCCTACAGGATTCGCCGAGTAGCGGCAATAGCCAAGCAGATCGTCCATCGCGGAGTAGCGCGTCACCGTCTGGTCCTGCCGAAACGCGACCAGCAGATCGGCGAAGGGCTCTTTGGGAATGGAACACTGCCGAATCGACTCCGCAAGAGCGACAAAGACCGGGTGACGAGCGCGGCCTTCATAGCAGGCATCGAGTTCGCGTCCCCAGAGATCGAGTAGAGCGAGAGCCGCCGCGGGATCGCCCACTTCATCGCCGAGGTCATCGGAGACGCGGCAATAGGCGTAGATGGCGTGGAAATGCGGCTGCAGCGCCGTGGGCAGAAGCCATGTGGCGACATGGAAGTTCTCGTAGTGCGACTCGGCGAGCTGCTTGCACCAGGTCCGTGCTTCAGCGAGTGAAGGAGCCACATCGGGGATCCGATAACTCGCGGGGAGAGAATTCCAGCCTTGCGCTACGAGCTTGTCCTTGTCGAATTGTGGTGCCGCGGTGGTCATGGGTGTCTGGTTATTCTCTACATTCCCTCCGGGGCCAGCCCCGCGGCATCCAGCAGGCCATAACGTACAGACTAAAGGCCCGTACGCTTCGCGATGGCTGCGGCTCCTCAGGGCACGATCGCGGTTTTGATTTCGCTGCCTCGGTTCATCAGCTTCTCAAAAACGCGATTCAGTTCATACAGGTGAGCCCGGCCGGTAATGAAAGCGCCGGCCTGGAATCGTCCGCTCGCGATGAGCTCCAGCGATTTGCGACAGATCGCGGGCGTGTGATGGAACGTGGCGCGCAGCGTGATGTCGCTGTAGTGAATGCGATTCGTGTCGAGATTCACGTGTGTTCCGACGGCGCAGCCGCCAAAGAAATTCACGGTGCCGCCTTTGCGCACCATCTCAACGGCTTCTTCCCATGCTTCGGGCGTGCCAACCGCTTCAATTGCAATATCAACGCCGCGATCCTTGGGCGTGAGCGCGCGGGTTTCGCGGATGGCCTTGCGAATGGTGCTCGCCTGGACCACGTGGGAAGCGCCGAGCTGGCGGGCCGCTTCCACCTGGCCGTCGTGGCGCACTACCGCGATCGTCTCGCAACCATAGAGCGAGGCCACATGCAGCATCATCAGCCCAAGAGGGCCGCCGCCGATGATGGCCACGGTGTCGCCTTTATGCGGACGCGAGTCTTCAAATCCGTGGACCGCGCAGGCAAGCGGCTCAGTCAGCGCTGCGTGCTCCAGCGGAACATGATCAGGAACCCGCAGCGTGTTCTTGGCAACGATGCGCGACGGAATGCGAATAAACTCAGCATAGGCGCCGTTGTTAAAGAGCAGGTCGTCGCAGAGATTCTCCTGCCCTCGTTCGCAGAAGTAGCACTTGCCGCATGGTGCGGAGTTCAGCGCAACCACACGGGCTCCGGGAGCGAAGTCGGTGACGCCCTCGCCTGCTTCCACCACGGTTCCGGCGAGCTCGTGGCCGAAGAGCGCCGGCGGCACAATCATGCGCGCGTGGTATCCACGGCGAAAGACTTTCAGGTCGGTTCCGCAGGTGAGTGCCGCGCCCACCCGAACAATCAGCTCTCCGATCCCAGCCGAGGGCACCGGAACGCTTTCGATGCGGATGTCCTCGCGACCGTGAAGAATGGCGGCCTGCATGGTGGCCCGGCCGTGATGGATGGCGGTTTCTACGGTTGCGCGGCCATGAATGATTGCGCTCTCGACCGTGGCCCGCCCATGATGAAGCGCGTCTCCAACCGTAGCACGGCCATGTTCGATCGCTGTTTCGACCGTGGCCCTGCCATGCTCGATTGCGGTTTCAACCGTCGAGCGGCCGCGCTTGATTGCGTCTTTGACCGTGGGCATCAGGTGCCTCCTACTTCGCCCCTTCGCCCAGAACCGGCTCGATCATGATTTTCATGGAGTCAGCCTTGGGGTGTGAAGCCAAGTCGATCGCCGGCAACGCCTCTTCCGTCTGGAAGCGGTGCGAGATCAACTGGGTCAGATCGAATCCCTTGCGATATTCACCGAACACGAGACCCGTGACTTCATCGAGGATGCCAAAAGAAGACGAATAGGAGCCCAGAAGCGTTTTCTCGTCGACGCAGACGGCGGCCGGATCAATCGACACTTCGCCGTGTTGTGTTTGAGCAAACAACATCACTTTGCCACCCGGGCGAGCAGCGTCCATAGCAGTGCGAACCAGCGCGGTCCCCCCGACCGCGAGAATGACAACATCGGCGCCGCGCCCGTCAGTCTCCGCCAGTACGCGCTCGATGACGTTTTCAGTCCCTGCATGAATTGGATGCTTCAGTCCGTATCTCGAGGCGACTGCATGCCGCTCAGGATAAAGATCAGAAGTGAGCACACGGGCGCCGGTACGGCTGGAAAGCGAAGCGTGCATGATCCCAATGGGTCCTTGGCCGATGACCAGAACAGTGTCGTCGGGCGCGATATTCAGCATCTTCACGCCCTTGAGGACGGTGTTGACCGGCTCAATGAAGGCGGCCTGCTCGAATGGCACGTCGTCGGGAACGGGAACGACGCCACCGCCGGTGACCACCCAGTCGAGGACCCGAATGTACTCCGCGAACCCGCCGCCCGAAGCCTCGAAGCCGGCCGTCACGCCGGTCTTCTTGTAGAGCGGGCATTGCGCCGGCGTTCCTTTGCGGCAGTAATAGCACTCATTGCACGGCACATGGTGAAAACACATGACGCGGTCGCCCTGGCGAAACCGAGTGACACCTTCGCCCACTGCCGCGACCGTACCTGCCATCTCGTGCCCGAAGATTCTCGGAGCCGAGTGCGAGCCGGTGTGGATCTTCTTGAGGTCAGTGCCGCAAATGCCGCACGTGGCGATGCGAACCAGCAACTCGCCGGGGCCGATGTGCGGGACCGGCACGGTTTCGACCCGCATGTCATTCACGCCGCGATAGACGACGGCGCGCATCGTAGCGGGAATGGCTGATTCGATCTGTCGTCCGCGATTAGAGATTTGGGTAGCCATTCGGTTTCCGGGTGTAACCTATTCCGCCAGAAAGTTTTCAAGCGCGTCCGCAATCTGCTGGGAAGCCTTGCTACTATTTTCTCCCATCTTTGCCAAGGCAGGCCAGTGCCAGGGGGTTACCAGGGCATAAAGAGTAAAACGAAAGGTTTGGAAGCGTCCGTCGGGAGCGATGAAACGGTTGAAATCGGGCAACTTGGCCTGGAAGGGGTCGCTCACGCCTTTGATGGCATAGAACGGGATACCCCGCATCTGGGCCAGGCGAGCGATGGCCGCGGCCTCCATGTCGACTAGGGCGGCGGAGTAGGTTGAGGCGAGTCGACGCTTCTCAGACCGGTCGGCAACCTTGGGGTTGGTGACCAGCCACAGCGGCCCGGCCCCCGCATCGCAATGGAACCGTTCTCCAGTGCGAGCATCGATGACGCCCGCAACGTTGTGGGCCGATCCGGCAGCGACATCGGGCGTGAGCGCGCCGGCCCAGCCCACGGAGAAGACCAAATCGATGGGCGCATCGCGCTCGACGGCGGCAAAGGCGCGGGTGGCCGCGGCCTGGCCGGTTCCAGCGCAGGCGGCGACGTAGAGGTTCTCGTCGCGGTGGGCCCAGGTGTCGACGCCGTCGATGGACTGGTGCTTCCAGCCGTGGACAATGGCTTTCAACTCACCGGAGAGCGCGGCAATGATAGCGGTACGGGTCATCGGACGTAGCCATTGTCGCGAAACCAGTCGATGGCGGCGCGCATCGCGGGGTAGACAGGCACGATCCGGAAGCCGAGCTCCTGCTGGGCCCGGGCCGAGGAGGCGAACATTTTCTTACGGCCCATGCGGACCTCTTCGAGCGTGGCGCGGGGCTCCTTCCCACGGATGCGGCCGGTCATCCATTCTTCGACAAACGCGTAGGTGGCGGCAACTGCGAAGGGGATCTTGACCGTCGGCGATGGGATGCCGGTGATAGCCGACATCTTGTCGAGGATCTGCTTCAGGGTGAGATTTTCTCCGCCGAGAATGTAGCGGCGGCCGGGAGTGCCGCGGGTGAGCGCGTCGACATGGGTGCGTGCGACTTCGGCGACGTCGACAAGGTTCAGGCCCGTGTCAACGTAGGCCGGAAACTTGCGATTGAGGAAATCGACGAAGATGCGGCCGGTGGGCGTGGGCTTGGAGTCGTTGGGTCCGATGGGCGTGGTGGGGTTGAGGATGATGACCTGCTGCCCATCCTGGGCTGCGGCGATCGCCTGCTGCTCTGCCATGAACTTGGAGCGTTTGTAGTGCCCGACCATGTCAGCGAGGGACACGGGCGTGTCTTCGTTGATGATGATGCCGTCGGTGCGGAAGGCCATGGTGGCGACGCTCGAGGTGTAGACGACGCGGGGCACATTGGCTTCGCGGGCAAGGCGGAGCAACTCGCGAGTGCCGTCGACGTTGGCCCGGTACATGGTGTCGGGATCGCGAATCCAGAGACGGTAGTCGGCAGCCACATGCATGACGGCGTCGCAGCCATCGAGCGCGGGCGCGAAGGATTCGGGTCGGGCAAGATCGCCGACCACCGTGTCGCCTGCAATGCCCTCCAGGTTTTTGAGGCTGCTGGTCTTGCGCACCAGCATGCGGAGCTCGGCGCCCTGTGCGGCGAGAGCCTTGGCAACGTGATGGCCGACAAATCCGGTGGCGCCGGTGAGAAAGACTTTCATGAAGACAGAGGTCGGTGATCAGTTTTCAGTGATCAGCAGGGAGACCGGAGATCAGTTTACGACGAAGCCCCCGAGCCCGGCAGTCGAGGTTGGACTGCGAGATCAGCACCGCGTCCACGGAAACGGCGGCCCGGTGGCATCGACGATACTGGTAAGGAGTGCCCTTCACACTCTCTCATGCTGCCGCGGTCATCCCGCTTCGACGGACTCCCCTGGTGATGTCCGCGCTCGTCATTGGGAGTTTTGCGCCTGATTTTTCCTACCTGCTTTCGCTTTCACGCCACGTTTACGAGAGTCATAGGGTCTCAGGCATGTTTCTGCTCGATTTCCCGCTGGCTTTCGTGGCGCTCTGGCTATTTCACGAATTCATGAAGGAGCCGATGCTGCTGTTTCTGCCGCATCGGTTTCGGCAGAGACTTAGAACGAGCGTGAAAGTTTTTTCGTTCTGGCCTACGAGTCGCCTTGTGCTGATCATGCTTTCGATTCTGGTCGGCATAGCGACGCATCTCGCCTGGGATTCGTTCACGCACAGTACCTCCTGGGTTTACCAGCACTGGGATGTGTTGCATGAATGGGTCGAACTGCCCGTGATCGGCGAAATGCGCATGGACAAAGTGCTGGAATATGGCAGCAGTGTCTTCGGACTTGCGGTGGTCGCTGCCTGGACCTGGCACTGGTATCGCACCACGGAACCTTCAGCGGATCCCCTTGCCCAAAGCTCTGTGAGCGCGCAGAGCAGGCGTACCCTCGTCGTGGTGCTTCCGATGCTGGCGATCCTGGGCGGCGCGCTTCGCGGCTATCTCGCCCACGGAATCCACCTCCACCTTCGGTCCATGGTGCATTTGATGGTCGACACCCTGATTTCAATCATTACGTTCTTCCTTTTTGGATTGCTGATCTGGGGCATCGTCAGGCGGATTCTGCGTCGCCCTGCCTTCCGCTGAGGACATAGAGGGCGCATTTATCCCAGCCTGCTTTCGCAGGCTGGTGAGATTGAGAACTGATATGAAGAAAAAGCGGCTGCAGGTCTTAAGCTTCTCGCCGCTCGCTCAGGATGGCATGACGCGCGGGTCCTGGGTCGGCTACTCGAGTTTGTCGGGGTGCAGGGCGATGTTCTCTTCACCGGCGGCTTTGCGCTCGTTGTAAGCCTTGACCCAATCTTCCCAATGCTTGCCGGCGGCGCGATCTTTGCCGCTGAATTCGAGGCGCGCAATCTCGGCGTAGCTGACCTTGCGCTTGTCCGTCGCGTTGGGGGTGAAGTATTGCACCCAGGAGTCAGCCAGCGTCGCGCCGGTGTGCCGGTTGAAGATGTAGGCTTCGATTTTCTCGCCGGACTTGAGGGTGAGCGTGACGTCCCCGCGGTAGTCGAACGCCTTCTCGAGCGCGTTCTTGAGGTCATCTTCGCCAGCCAGCTCGGGCACCCAGCCTTCAAGTTGCTCGTGCTCTGAGCCCGGAGCAAGTTCGAGGGATTCGATCTGTTCGATCGTGTATTTGGAAACTTCGGCGGTCATATTTCTCCTAGCAAGTCGGCAGGGCAGCTTTCCCAAGTCTCAAAAGCGAGTCCTGGGGCAAACGCTCTCACAGCTTGGCCAGTTCGCGATCGCTTTGTTCGATCTGCACAAGTGCAGCCGGACCGTGCGGCATGGGCTCATTCAGCAGGTTGAGCGCGTGCTGGTCCTTGTAGGTACGGAACGTGCCGCGCACCATGCCCCAGAAGCCCGAGAGCGATCCAAATCCGTCCATCACCGCCGTGGGCTCGTAGCCGCAACTCACCATGCAGTTGGCGCATTTCGGATTGCCGGACGCGACGCCGTACTCTTCCCACTTCGTGGTTTCCATCAACTCCTTGAAGCTGTCGGCGTAGCCATCCTGGAGAAGATAGCAGGGGCGCTGCCAGCCAAAGATGTTGTAGGCGGGCGATCCCCACGGCGTGCACTCGTACTTGCGGTCGCCCATCAGAAACTCGAGAAATAGCGGCGACATGTTGAACTTCCATGACTTTTTCCGGTTCGACAGGATGGCTCGGAAAAGGCGGCGCACGCGAGCGCGGCCGAGGAAGCGATGCTGGTCGGGCGCCATTTCGTAGCTGTAGCCCGGCGAGAGCACGATGCCCTCGACGCCCATGGCCATCACTTCATCGAAGAACGAGCGCACGGAGTTCGGATCGGTTCCGTCGAAGAACGTGGCATTCGTGGTGACGCGGAACCCGCGCTTGACCGCTTCCGTGATGCCTTCGACCGCGATATCCCAGCCGCCTTCGCGGCAGACGGAAAAGTCGTGGTGCTCGCGCTGTCCGTCGAGGTGAACCGAAAACGTGAGGTACTTCGACGGGGTGAACTCCGGCAGGCGGCGCTTCAACTCGAGCGCGTTGGTGCAGAGGTAGATGTATTTCTTTCGCGCGATGAGCCCGTTGACGATCTCGACAATCTGCGGATGCAGCAGCGGCTCGCCGCCGGGGATCGAGACCATGGGTGCACCGCACTCTTCAACCGCGGCGAAGCATTCTTCGGGCGTGAGCTGTTTCTTGAGGATGTGCGGCGGATATTGCACCTTGCCGCAGCCGGCACAAGCCAGGTTGCAGCGAAAAAGCGGTTCGAGCATGAGAACGAGCGGATAGCGCTTGTTACCGCGAATGCGCTGCTTGAGCACATACGAGGCGACGGTTGCCATCTGCGAGATTGGAACTGCCATAGTTGGTAGATTCCTCCATGCGAATCGGACCTGTATTCAGGTTACGCGAATCGCGGAATGAAAAGGCAAAACGCATCGCAAAATTCTGTTACGTGCAACTGGTTGATAACGCGCGCCTTGGAGGCCCACGTCGTCTGCGCGGCGGCGTATTGCTCCCTGAGCCGGATTCAAGGGCCGAACCCCAGACCCAGTTCGATTCAGGCGGCGCCACCAAGGACGCTTCGCAGGCGGTCACGATGCGGCACGCTCCATGGCGCGCTTGTAGGTCGTCAACGCAAGCAGCGGGAAATAGTGCCGGTAGCCGTGATACGCGAGATAGAACACACGCGGAAATCCAGTGCCCGTGTAAAGTGCCTGGCGAGCAACGCCCGCGCCCGTGGATTCATCCCACGTGCCGGTCTCGTCTTGATGCGTCAGCAGCCAGCGAATGCCTTTGGCGATGGAGTCTGAGCGATCGTCGCCGGCTGCGAACAGGCCGAGCAGCGCCCATGCAGTCTGCGACGGTGTGCTGGCGCCAATGCCGCGCGTATTCGGATCGTCATAGGTATCGCAGCTTTCGCCCCATCCGCCATCGGGATTCTGGACCATGCGAATCCACTCAGCGCCCTGCTGCACCTGTGGCTCGTGTTGGTCGAAGCCGATGGCCTCAAGTCCGCGCAGCACCAGAAAAGTTCCGTAGAGATAATTGACACCCCAGCGTCCGAACCAGCTGCCGTCAGGTTCCTGCTCGCTGAGGATGAAGTCGATGGCCTTCTGGATTCGCTTGTCTTTTCGCGTGTATCCGTAAGCCGCCAGCATCTCGATCATGCGGCCGGTGATATCGACCGTGGGCGGATCGAGCATGGCATTGTGATCCGCGAAGGGGATGTGCTGGAAGATCATCTTCGTGTTGTCTTTGTCGAAGCTGCCCCAGCCGCCTTTGCGGCACTGCATCGCAAATTCCCAATCGATTGCCCGCTGCACAACCTGGTGCTGATAGCGCTCGCGTGGGTTATCGACCTTGCTGAGCGCGAGCAGGACTTGCGCGGTGTCGTCGGTATCGGGATAGAACTCGTTGTTGTATTCGAAGTACCACCCACCGGGCTCGGTGTTGGGAACTTTCACGGTCCAGTCGCCCTTGTGGCGGACTTCTTTCGAGAGCAGCCAGTCGGCGGCGCGCACCAGCGCAGGGTGGTTGCGCGGAACGCCGGCTTCGCCCAGGGCGTAGACCACTTGTCCCGTATCCCACACCGGACTCATGCAGGGCTGCATGCGAAACGTGGGTTCGGGGAAATCCGCAGTTGGAGGCTCTTCGACGCCTAACTTCTCAAATTCATCACGCGCGCGAATGACCTGTGGATCATCTTCGGAATAGCCGAGGCAGCGGAGCGCGATAATCGCGTTGAGCATGGCGGGATAGATGGCGCCCAGACCGTCGGACATTTCGAGACGTTCGAGCATCCACTTCTCCGCATGCTTGAGCGCAAGTTTGCGCAGCGGACGAATGTGGACCGCTTCAGAGAGGTGCATGAGGCGGTCGCAGATGAGGAAGAAATTGCGCCAGGAGAAGATCGATTTGCGATTCATGCGCAGGCGCAAAATCGAATTTGCGCGGCCGCCGACAAAGAGCTCATCGATATTCTGCTCGCGCGGAATTTTCTTGAACGGCTTTTTGGCGTAGATGATGGCCAGCGGAACCAGGATCGAGCGCGACCATGCGGAGATTTCGTAGATATTGAAGTAAAACCATTTGGGAAACAGGACGATCTCGGGCGGAATGGCCGGGACTGCGTCGTAGTCGTACTGACCCAGCGCACAAAGATACATCTTGGTGAAGGTGTTGCACGCGACCACGCCGCCGTGGGCCAGAATCCATTCGCGGCACTTGACGAGCCGCGGATCGTCCGCGGGTATGCCCATCAGCTTCGCTGAGAAATAGCACTTGACCGAGAGCGAGATGTTTCCGGGGCCGCCGGGATAGAGGCTCCAGCTGCCATCCTCGTTCTGGTAGCGAAGCATTTCGACCAGGGCGCGATGGAGCCGGCCGGGATCTCCGCTTTCGAGCAACGTGTGGAGAAAGATGTAGTCGGCCTCGAGCATGGAATCGGCTTCGAGCTCGCCGCTCCAGTGGCCTTCAGGATGTTGCAGAGAGAGCAGAAAGTCCCGCGACTTGTGGATGGCCGATTCAACATCGCCGAGATCGGCATCGAGACGCCCGAATTTCGGGGTGATGGATTGCGGTTCTTCCTGCATTGAACTCATGCTGATTGTGACGCCCCAATCCCCTTTCGGGAGTTATCGACGAACCATGGTGAATCGATGTCGCGGAAGAACGATGGGTTACAACAAAATAACCCGGATCGCCCGTGGTGCGGACCTACCGCACCTCATCAAGCGAACCAAATCAGTTCACGGGTACCGAAGAAGCGCCGCTGGCGCCTCCGATGGCCTGCACGATTTCAGGTGGGAGACCGAAGCGAACATTCTCGGGCATCACCTCTACCTCTTCGACGCTGGAAAAGCCATTCTGGCGGAGGTAGTTCACGACGTCCTCGACGAGAATTTCGGGCGCGGACGCTCCGGCGGTTACCGCGACCGTGCTGACGCCCGCGAGCCAGGCGGGATGGATGGCCTGCGAGTTATCGATGAGATAGCCCACAGTGCCAAGGTTCCGCGAGACTTCGACAAGGCGGTTGGAGTTGGAGCTGTTGGTTGAGCCGACGACGAGCACCAGATCGGCGTTGTGGGCCACGTTCCGCACGGCCACCTGCCGGTTTTCCGTGGCGTAGCAGATGTCCTGCGAGTGAGGTCCGGCGATGTTGGGAAACTTCTCTTTGAGCGCGTGAATGATGTCGCGGGCTTCGGAAAGGCTCAACGTGGTCTGCGTGAGATAGGCCACGCGGTTCGGGTCGGGAACCTCAAGCGCGGCGACTTCAGCCACGTTGGAAACCACCTGGGTCACATCCGGCGCTTCGCCGAGGGTGCCTTCGATCTCGTCGTGATCGCGGTGGCCGATAAGAACCAGCGAGTAGCCCTGCTTGGCAAACTTGACGGCCTCGATATGGACCTTGGTGACCAGCGGACAGGTGGCGTCGATGACCTTCAGGCCCCGCCCCTTGCTCATTTCGCGAACCGCCGGCGACACACCGTGGGCGGAGTAAATCACGCGCTGGCCGTCGGGAACTTCCTCGATTTCATGAACGAAGATTGCCCCTTTTTCAGCCAATTCATTGACCACGTAGCGATTGTGGACAATCTCGCGACGAACATAGATGGGCGCGCCGAAGGTCTCCAGGGCAATTTTGACGATGTCGATGGCGCGGACCACGCCCGCGCAAAAGCCGCGCGGCTTGAGCAAAAGCACCCGCTTTGTAGGGGTGGAAGTCTCAGTTGAATCGGTCTTTGTAGGGTGGTCGAAGGCGGTTGTGGTCACATTCATAAGTATACCTGCATGCCGATTATTGAGGGAGTTGGGGTTTGGGCACCTTTGCAGGTCCGTCCCCCAAACAGTTATTGGATTGGGACCGCGCGTGCGCAGATGCAGGAGAAATGATTTTGCAGAGCGACTTGACAATGTACTATTTAACTAGTACACTGGTCCTGTAATGGATAGAAACACACAGATCGAATCGACCGCCTTCACGTTTCGGCTTGATGCCCACAGCGGGGTTCCCGTCTACCGGCAGCTCATCGACCAGGTACAGGCCGCAGTGGCGCGCGGATCCCTGGCTCCAGGCGACCAGTTGCCGACGGTACGGCACGTTGCCGTGGAATTGGCGATCAATCCCAACACGGTGATGAGGGCTTACCGCGAGATGGAGATTCGCGGACTGCTCGATACACAGCAAGGCACAGGAACGTTCATCGCGGAGCGGCGGATCGAGATTTCGAAGGAAGAGAAAGAGCGGCAGCTGAGCCAGCTGGTGGGCGAATTTGTCGCGCGCGCAGGCGCGGCGGGGATTACTGTGGGCGAGTTGATCGGAAAACTGCGCGGCATGGGCCCGGATGGAGAAAGGAGATAGCTGTGTTCCAGGTAAATTTATCGAAGCCGAATCTGCGGCCATCGAAAACGATCAGCAGCGTTGGCGTCCTGGTGTGCCTGATCCTGGTCGCCGCAGGCATGTGGGGGTCGGCGGAAACGCACCAGCAACGCTGGGTGATCATCGGTTCCCTTCTCGGCGTCTACTTTCTACTGGCGATCAAGGTGGTGGACCAGTGGGAGCGTGTTGCGGTGTTGCGCTTCGGGCGGTATCGCGGCTTGAAGGGGCCGGGCGCGTTCCTGATTATTCCAATCGTGGATTCTCTGAGCCGGTACGTGGATCAGCGTGTTCGCGTGACGACGGTGAGCGCGGAGTCAACGCTGACGCGAGACACGGTGCCGGTGAACGTGGATGCGATCGTGTTCTGGCTGGTGTGGAATGCGGAGAAGGCGATCTTCGAGGTGGAAGACTTTATCGAGGCAATCACGCTGGGATCGCAGACGGCGCTGCGGGAGTCGATTGGGCGGCATGAGCTGGGGCAGATGATCAGCGAGCGCGAAAAGCTCGGCCACGAGTTGCAGAAGATTCTGGATGAGAAGACCACGCCGTGGGGGATCACGGTGCAGTCGGTGGAGATTCGCGACGTGCGGATTCCGCAGGCGCTGGAGAATGCGATGTCGCAGCAGGCGCAGGCGGAGCGGGAACGGCAGGCGCGCGTGATCCTGGGTGATGCCGAGGTACAGGTGTCGAAGCAGTTTGCGACGGCTTCTGAGATGTATACCAATAATCCAGTGGCACTGCATCTCCGCGGCATGAACATGCTGTTCGAGGCAATGCGCGAAAAAGGGTCGATGGTGGTGGTGCCCTCGTCGGCGATCGAAACGATGGGGCTCGGCGGAACCCTGGCAACAACAACTCTGGCCAAACAATAAGAGAGGTTCGCTATGAAACTTGGAGCTATGAGCATAACGCTGGTCGTGTGTCTTGCGGCCGTACCAGCGATCGCGATGCAAAGTGCGTCTGGAAACGCAGTCAAGCAGCTGCCGGAACCTTCGGGAACCTACGGAATCGGCCGCATTGGATTCGATTGGGTGGACGCCTCGCGCCCCGACCGGTTCGCAAAGCGTGCGGGCGCGCATCGCGAAATGATGGTGTACCTCTGGTATCCGGCTGCGAAGACTGCGGACGACAAGGGCCTGTATCAGCCGGGCGCGAAGCAGATGGAGGCCGATGCGCAGGCAGCTGCGTTTTATCGCGAGGACGATGCGTCGAAGTGGCAGCTGATTGTTTCGGGCGCTCTGACCTCACATGCGCGAGAGAATGCCGCGACAGCGAAAGGCAAACAGAAGTTCCCGCTGCTGGTGTTTGTGCCGGGGATGGGCGGAACGAGCTTTGGGTACACGGCCCTGATCGAGGACCTGGTGAGTCACGGATATGCGGTAGCGTCAATCGAGGTGCCGTACAACGCACCGGTCGTGTTTTCGGATGGACGGATCCTGGAGATTCATCGCGACACGCCGCAGCCGGGACTATCCCCCGAAGAACAGTTCAAACGCATGGTGGCCATGGCTGGGCTGGGCATCGCGGAGGGCGCGGGAGATGTGCGGTTTGTGCTGGATCAACTAACCGCAATGCAGAGAAAGCCGCGTGCTGCGCCTATGATCGCGGCGCTTGATCTGGATAAGGCTGTGGCGATCGGCCACTCAGCCGGCGCAGCGAGCGTGGCGCGTGCGTGCCAGCTCGACGTGCGGTTCAAGGCGTGCATCGACCTGGACGGAGGCATGGTTCCCGTATCGGTGCTGCCGGACTTCGGCGATGGAGCCACGATGAAGCAGTCGGTCCTGCTGCTGGAAGCAAACTATGACGAATCCCATATGTTCGGCACGCACGAACAGCACATGGCCTACTTCAAGAAAAAAGAAGAGCAGCTGGAGCAGTGCCCTGCCGGATCGTTTGACGTGGTGCTGAAAGCGAGCGGGCTGGTGCATGGAAGCTTCAGCGACGATCGCTTGCTGGGAGCGAACGACAGCGCGAGCGCTGCGCAAGCCTTGTACAACCTGAATCTGATCGAGACGTATATCCGGGCATTTCTCGAAAGGACGCTCAATGGAAATCGAGGAACGATTCTGGATGTTACCCAGCATGACGATTCGCAGGTAATGGTGCGGGCGTACGGCAACTGAACGGCGCGAAGCGGACGGCCTGGAACGTAAAGGAGGTAATGGTCATGAGGAGTGCGGTATTTGCTCTGGCGTGCGCGATGGCGGCGGGGAATGTGGCAAGTCATGATGCGCCATGGATTGGAGTGTGGCGGGCGTTCCTGGACGGTCAACCCAGCGCGACCCTGACGCTGGCCAATGATGCGGGGACCATAGGCGGAACGCTGGTGCTGGACATTGTTGTCAACCACGATGGCAAAACGCGCGTGACGGCTGATGAGGTGCACGTGCTGGTGGGCGCGCGTATGGATGGCAATACACTGCGGTTTGGGGTGCGGAGGAGGGATGGCAAGGCGATGACCTTCACCGTGGTGCTGGGCGATGACGGTAACGTGAAACTGCACTGCGTGAGCTGCGGGAATGCGCCTGTGGTGGAGATGACGAAGGAAGTGTTCGGGAGGACGGGGTCGGATTGATGAGACTCCGCCCTGACGAAGCATTCAAGAATAGGCAGAATCAGCGATTGAAGGGTCTCTCTGATATCCAGTGGAAGCCGCGGCTGACGAAGAGGAACTTCGTGTGATCGATGCGCTTCAACTGCAACTGGACTTGATGGCCGTCCATGGAGCCGTCGAAAACGAGCTGATCGGGTGATGGACGCGTGTAGGTGAAAGCGCCCTTCCAGTTCTTATCGTCACCCTTGGTCAAGGTGATGCTGCTGTTCTTCGTGTCGATGGATGCGTCGCAGAAGCCGTTCGAAGCGTCCATTTTCTGGAAGCTTACGAAATCGGGACGATCGAAGATCAGCCGGCGCCAACGATCGTTGTCCGTGAGCAGCGGCGGACGTACCTGGCCATCGCGGGTGTACTGCGTGATGTCCCAGACGCCGTAGAGAGCGGATTGCGGGGCTCCGGCGCCATACTGACGCCAACTGGTCCAATCGCTGTAGACAGTGTTTCCGAGAATCCAGATCCAGAGAAATACCTGCACAACGAGGGCGATACGGTTGGCGCGCGAGGTTCGGAATAGCGTAACGCGATTGGCGGGTTCGGCCGTGCGATGGAAGAAAAAGAAGTTTGCCAGGCCGCGAGCTTCTGGTGCCAGCAGCACGAGTGAAAGCAGGATCAGGTGAAAGGACAGAATTTTCACCGGCACGTCATAGGTCATATTGAGCATGAAGACCTGGATCATGTCGGCAAGGCCAACGAGCGCCCCGAGCGTTGCTGTTCGGGGGAAGATCAGCAGAAGGCCGCCGGTAAGTTCCGCGCATCCCGCAAAGATCTCGTAAGCAGGAGACGCACCGATCGACGTCCACAAGACTCCCATGGGCGACATACTGGCGAAAGGTTCCATTTGCGTGAAGAGAAACGGAAACGGCATTTGGAGCGGAATGAGCTTGACCGCGCCGTACGTGATCAACTGTCCCGCAAGGCAGAAGCGGATGAAAAGCAGGAACCACTTCGACAAGGTTGGATAGGCTTCCCGCCGGCGGTCAAGAATGGACCACGCGATGGTGGCGATGAGCGCGATGACGAATGCCAGGAAAAGAACGACCCAATCCCAGCTGCGGTCGCCGCTGCCGGTTTCGGCATAGACCAGCGGTGTTTTCAGACGAAGGATGTACGCGCCAGTCCAGATCACGAGCGAACTGATCGGGCGCAGGCTATCGAATTCGGGCTGGTCAATTTTCGGGATCGGAAAGATGCCCTGCACGATCTGGTTCGAGAAGCAGAACAGACCGAGGTAGACGACGCAGAATCGGAAGCCGATACGGGAGACAAGAGACCACCGCTGAACCGTCGATTCGACAGGCGCCGGCGCGACCTGGGTGACAGCATTCATGGGAATTCACCGGGAGCTTGCGCGGAGGCGCGATGACGGATTGTAGCACGGGGTATGGCGTCCAATCGCGATGAAGAACGGAGAAGAAAGAGGCGATCCCCCGGGGCTCTCCAACTTCGAGATCTCCCAACCCGAGAAAATAAGGGACTCTGCGGCGGCGCTTACTTACAGAACGATTCGAACCACCGGCTCAGATACACCTGCGCGTGCGCTTCACCGCAATAATGCCGCGCGTGGGGAGCATCGGCGGCCTCCTTCGTCCACTTGAACACGGTCAACTGCGTGTTGCTGCAATGAATCACAATCCACCGCATGGGATTGTCGCTCTCAGTCCCGCAAATCTCGCATCGATAAATCGTATCGATCAAACCCGACCTCCAACGTCCCTGATTCCTGATCACTGACAACTGACCACCGGAGTTACTCCAGCATTTGCAGATTCAGCGGCGGCTCCAGCAGGCAATCCATCTTGCCGATGACCGCCAGCGCCCGCTTCAGCGCCGATGATTTGCATGGTTCCACCGTGACCACGAAAG
>DATGFX010000013.1:0-2330 GCA_035308825.1 Occallatibacter sp.
CCGCTTGTTTCCTTCGCTGAAATTGAGCTTAACGACTTCATCATCCGTCAGGCCGATAAAGCCGCGCTGCGCTTGATACCGAGTTGGGCGCGCAATATCCACGAGTCCAATGGACAGGGCGACGATCTATTCCGCACGGTCCGCGCCTTTGCCGAATGCAGTCTCAACGTGAAACAGACGGCGCGAAAGCTGGGAGTGCATACCAACACTGTTTACTTTCGGCTTAACCAGATCAAAAAGCATTCAGGAGTCGATCCTCGGACATTCTCAGGCATGTCGTGCTTGTTGACGGCGCTCCGACTGTTGGAAGCGCACGGCACAGAGCCTCGGTGAGATTTTCCACGGCGTGTGCCTTTAGCGCCCGCCGCGTAGCCGGGCGCGTGCCTTAGCCTTGGACTGAACCCCAAAAGTGAGACAGCAAGCCAAGGGAACAAATACATTGATTGGAGTGAGGTATGGATTTGTCCCGAGCTATTTACAGTCGCGATCTGAAGGTCACGGTGATGCGTGCGCTGGATGCGGGGGCAGCGCGCGGTGAGCTCGCACGAAAATATCAATTGAGTCCGAAGCTGCTGGAACGCTGGCGCAGCGAATGGCGGGCACAAGGGGAGATGGCCTTTCCGGGCATCGGACGGCGAAAGTTGGAAGTGGCGACGGACGAGGGGCGGCACGTGGCGGAGCTGGAGCGAAAGATCGGCCAGCTCACCATGGAGAATGACTTCCTAAAAAAAGCCTTGCAGCATTTCAAGGATCATCACCCGCCAGCCGTCGTCAATGGCGGGGATGCCTGTTTGAAGAAGTCCAGCAAGCCGCGAAGAAAGGTCCGGCCGTGAGTGCGCTGTGCCAGATCACGGGCCTGAACCGAGCCGGTTTCTACCGCTGGCGAAGGCCGCCTCAGACCTTGCCGGTGGAAATGGAAATCCGCGACGAGTTGCAGAGGATCGCGCTGGAATCGCCGGCATATGGTTATCGCAGAATCACGGTGGAGTTGCGGAACCAAGGCTTCGACATTCATCACAAACGAGTCCTGCGAATGATGCGTCAGGACAATCTGCTGTGCGTGCGACGACGCCGGTTCGTGGCCACTACGGATTCGCGGCATCATCTGCCGGTTTATCCGAATCTGGCCGCACAGATCGCGCTCACAGCTATAAATCAGCTCTGGGTTGCGGATATCACCTATATCCGGCTGCGGACGGAGTTCATCTATCTGGCGGTTGTGCTGGACGCCTTCTCGCGGCGCGTGATCGGCTGGGCGTTGGGACGAACGCTGGAAGCCGAACTGGCGTTGCGTGCATTGCGGATGGCCTTATTCGAGCGGAAGCCTCAGCCTGGCCTCGTGCATCACTCTGATCGTGGAGTGCAGTATGCTTCGCACAGCTATACCGAGTTACTCCAGCAGCATCAGGCGAAAATCAGCATGAGTCGCAAGGGCAATCCATACGACAACGCCGCTTGCGAGTCTTTCATGAAGACCCTCAAATACGCGGAGGTGTATCGCACTGAGTATCGCGATCTGACGGAAGCCCATGCTGGCTTAGCACAGTTTCTGGAACAGGTTTACAACCGGAGACGCCTCCACTCCGCTCTCGGTTATGTGCCTCCGGCGGAGTTCGAGCAAAACGGAGGAGCATTGCCATGAAGCTGTATCGCGCCGTTTTTGATTGGGGGCGCTGCCCCCAGCCCCCCGGGATTTATCGCCTTTCCGCCAGAATGACTGTTCCTGTAGACTGGCGGCGATGGCTGAAAAGAGGTTCATCGTTTTTTTCAATGACGGTACAGAGCCGCCGATTACCGCGGCATCGGGAGACCAAGACGAGGAACCCGAGGGGTACGTCTTCTTCGTGGATTCGACAGGTGAAATCGTGGGGTTATTCGCCAAAGACGTCGTCAAGTCATGGCGCGAAGATGCTAATCGCACTTAGGGGCGGCTGGTGCCGCCCCGCCATTCCGGCCGCTGAGTCGGCGCTCGGGTCGCATCCCTGCGTTGCCCTATCCTCCGCTCAGGTGCTTCCAGAGTGGATCAACCGCAACCTCGCCGGCAACGCTTTTGCAGCGAACGGCGATAACTCCCTTAACTCGGTGTCTCAGCCTATGGGTTCACTTCACCCGGCCACCACCTCCCTCGAGTTCGGAGAAGCCGAGAGAAGTGAAATCGGGCCATGGCAGAGCACGGCCGTCGGCTTGGACGTATCATGAAAGTGTCTCATCACGGTGCCAGCGTCGGGATCATCGAGAAGATCCATCATCGGGCCATGGCCGCCGGGCACGAAAACAGCGTCATATTGATCCAAACCCAACGCGATGACATCCGAGATACGAGTTGGATT
>DATGFX010000014.1:0-1857 GCA_035308825.1 Occallatibacter sp.
AATGGCCGCTCCATCCAACGGACGAACAAGTACGAAACGAATATGGGCGGATCTGGACACAACTCGGAGGGCGCGAGGTCGAGGAAGCGATTGACTTCCCCTTGATGAGCGACCCTACCTCTGTCGCGACTCTGGATGTTCTGGCCAAGCTGGTGATGCCTGCGATCTTTTTGGATACGAATCTTTACGCCGTGGTGGTCTGCCGAGCTGTTGGTCTCAGCATTGAGCGCGGTAACAGCAACGCTTCGTGCCCCAGCTATGCCTGGCTTGGTCTCATAGCGGGCTCAAGGCTCGGCGACTATAGGAATTCATCGCGATTTGGCCAACTCGGTTATGAACTGACTGAAAGGCGTGGACTGAAACGCTTCCAGGCTGTGACCTCTGGAGTGTTCTCAACTGGCATCATGCCATGGATGAAGCATCTCTCCGCCTGTTCCGATGTGGGGCGCCAAGCCATCGAGATTGCAAACAACATCGGGGATCTCACATATGCAGCTTTAAACGGCGCCGGCCTGAACGCCCTTCTGATCGCCATGGGAGGTCCGCTTGCTGAGGTGCAAGAGGAAGTCGGGAGTACCCTTACCTTTGCGCGGAAGTCGAAGTTCGGTTTCGCCGTCGCAATGATCGTCCCGCAGCTCAGTCTTGTCCGAATGCTCAGGGGCTTGACGACAAAATTCGGCCGATTTGACCATGCGGAGTTCGAGGAGGAGGCGTTCGAACGTGATCTGAACGTTCAACCACCGGTAGCCCATTTTTGGTACTGGTGCCGAACATTGCAGGCGCGTCTGTTCGCCGGCGATTTTGCTTCGGTCATTGAAGCCTCACTGAAGGCTCGGCCTTTCGTGGTGACCTCGCCGGATTTTCAGTGGGCGGAGTATGAATTTTACAGCGCGCTTGCGCGGGCAGCATTGTGGCATTCTGCATCAGCGGATGAAGGCCGGGAGCATTTCGATGCTCTCGAAGCTCACTACAAACAGATCCAGATATGGGCGGAAAACTGCCCCGAAACTTTCGAAAACCGCGCCGCACTGGTGGGGGCGGAGATCGCCCGGATCGAGAACCGGGAACTGGATGCCGAGCGCCTTTACGAACGGGCCATCCGATCGGCCCGCGCGAACGGCTTTGTCAATAATGAGGCGCTCGCCTATGAGGTTGCAGCACGCTTTTACGCGGCGCGCGGCCTGGAGATCTTTGCTGACGCTTATCTGCGGAATGCTCGCGATTGCTATGAGCGTTGGGGCGCGACGGGTAAGGTAAGGCAACTCGAAACTCAACACCCCCGGTTATTCAGGAAAGAACTGCCGGGGCAGGGGTCGCGTGGGCAAGCGGCATCCTCGCCGCTCCCCGCCGCCGTTGGCGCACCTGCAGGGCAGTTGGACGTTGAGACCGCGGTGAAAGCTTCGCAGGCGCTTTCCAGTGAGATGGTGCTGCCCCGGCTGATCGAGAGGCTTGTGCGAATCGCGGTGGAGAACGCGGGGGCCGAACGGGGTCTGCTCATCCTCCTTCGGGGCGGTGAGCCGCGGATCGAAGCAGAGGCCACCACTGGCCCGGCGGGGATCGAAGTCGCTGTTCGACAGGCCGCCGTTACGCCCTCCGATCTTCCTCAATCCGCCCTGCTTTACGTGATGCGAACACAGGAGGGCGTGCTCCTCGACGATGCTTCGGCCGATAGCGCGTATTCAAAGGACGAATATGTGCGGCAGCGGGGCTCCAGATCCGTCCTGTGCATGCCAATTGTCAAGCAGGCGAAGCTGGTCGGTGCACTGTTTTTGGAAAACAACCTGACCGCGGGCGCATTCACGCCAGACCGGGTGACAGTGCTGCAGTTGCTGGCTTCGCAGGCGGCGATCTCGCTGG
>DATGFX010000015.1:0-1942 GCA_035308825.1 Occallatibacter sp.
TTCGTCCACATCCTCGCCAAAATTGCAGTAGACAACTTCAGTGGGTTTCTCGCCACGTCGGACCTTTGCGCCGAGTTTATTCCACTGGTTTCTCGTGCCCCATAGATGTGAAGTGTAGCCTTTGAACTTGGCTTGGGACCATAGGTAAAGGATATTCACACCCCTGTACTGGGTTCGCGACGATGCCCGGTAGATCGTAGAAAGTAGCGACTCTCAAACTGGCGGCCATAATAGGCCGACGGTTGGTTTTTTCTGCCAAGAAAAAGGAGAGAGTCGCTATGAAGAGACGATACCAGATCGAGAAGCAACGAGCCGTGCAGCAGTTCCGCCGGATCGCTACCGACCAGAACCCCAACATTCAAATGATCCTGCCACTGGCCGACATAGTCGGCTTGCTGCAAGAGGGCGTGGGCAACTTGCTGCGGGAGGCGGGATTGGCGCTGATGCAAACCGTGATGGAGGAGGAAGTCCGGCACCTGGCCGGCGAGCGGCACCAGCAGCACGAAGCGCGCCGGGCGCATCGCTGGGGCAAAGAGGACGGCTACTGCGTTGTGGACGGGCAGAAGGTGCCGATCCGCAAGACGCGGCTGCGCACGCCCGACAAGCGCGAGCAACGATTAGGCAGCTACGAGCTATTCCAACGCAGCGAACCCCTGCAAGCCGGAGTGTGGGACAAGATGATGCGTGGGCTTTCGACGCGCAACTACGGCGCGGTGGTGAAGGACTTCCACAACGCCTATGGCGTAGAAAAATCGACTGTGAGCGAGAACTTCATCGAGGCCAGCCGCGAGAAGGTCAAACAGTTGATGGAGCGCCCGCTGGGAGAGCTACGTTTGTGCGCGGTGTTGATCGACGGCACACCGTTCAAGGACCGGCAGATGATTGCAGCCCTTGGCATTGGCTGCGATGGAACGAAAACCGTGCTGGGCATTCGTGAGGGCGCGACCGAAAACACGGCGGTGGTGAGCGCTCTGTTAAGTGAGTTGGTAGAGCGCGGATTGAACTTCTCGACACCGCGGCTGTATGTGCTGGACGGCGGCAAGGCGCTGGCTGCCGCGGTGCGGAAGCATGCCGGCGAAGCGGCTTTCATCCAGCGTTGTCAGGTTCACAAGAAGCGCAACGTCGTCGATCACTTACCGGACGAACACAAAGCCGATGTACGCAGAAAAATGCAGAACGCGTATGCGATGGCCGAGTACGCCGACGCCAAACGCGCCTTGGAACAACTGCACCGCGAGTTGATGGATCTAAATCCCAGTGCGGCGCGCAGCCTCGAAGAGGGCATGGAAGAAACTTTGACCGTTCACAAGTTGCGCGTACCGGACCAGCTCCGCCGTACCCTGTGCTGCACCAACGTGATCGAATCGGCCTTTTCCATCGTCGAAACCGTTTGCCGAAACGTCAAACGCTGGCGCGGCGGCGATCACATCGAACGCTGGGTGGGTTCAGGACTACTGGTGGCCGAGCGCCAGTTCCGCAAAGTCATCGGCCATCGCCAGATTCCGCTGCTGCTGTCTTCGCTGGCGACCGCCGTCTCCAAGAAACCGATTGTCAAAGGAGCCGCAGCCGCGTAATGTATGAAGGTCGAGAGTCGCTAACTTTCCACGACGATCTGGGCAATTTCCATGCCTTCATTGCCCAACTCAGTGTGAGACCATCCGCGTGTGCCACGCGCATCGTCTTCGGTCTGCCTGATGCGGGGGGCGACCTGGCCGCCTCACGATGATAGACGCGCAGGCTTTTTGTAAGCTTGAGCGTCTTTTTGATGAGGAAGCATCGTCATTATAGACTCCGGGCAGACTGATCGATCTGAACTGCCGAAGGAGAGAACATGAGTTTCACTACGGCCAAAGCCCTGCTGTTCCTTGCGGGATCATCTGTGGCTGCTCTTGGACAGACGTTTGAAGTCGCCTCAATTCGGGCTAGCGGTCCGCTAGATCCG
>DATGFX010000016.1:0-1672 GCA_035308825.1 Occallatibacter sp.
CCCACGGCCGGGTGTCTCAAGCCCTTCCGGGGCAAGCTCCGTGGACCTACCGATACCATCTGTTGGCAATTCATCAAAAAAAACGACACAATTCTATGGAATTCAATGAGTTATGGAAAAGGGGTGATTTGCCACATGGCGCGGCAATGCTGCTTTGCTCCATAATTTGGAAGTACTGCAATTGGCTACCCGCAGCGGCGGCCTGCTGTCTGCTGCAATGCCCGATTCGGCTCTTACCCAGGGCGGTTTGAAGATTGACCTTGGCGAGTAAGGCACGAGAAGGTAAATGGGTGAAGGTCAATCCGAGACACGGAGGTCCTTGCAATGTCTGCCCCGTTATCCCTGCTTGAGGTTCTTTTCCAAGTTCCGGATCCTCGTTCGCGTCATGGCCGACGGCACCCCTTGTCGGCGATCCTCGCGCTTGCCGTGGTTGCTATGCTCTCGGGAGCCAAAGGCTATGAGGGCATCGCTCAGTTCGGACGCGATCATGGCATCCCGCTGGCGCACCTGCTCGGCTTCCGGCGTGGCAAGACGCCGACGAAATCGACTTTCTCCGTGATTTTTCGCGCCCTGGATGTGCTTGCCTTCGAACGGGCTTTGTCCGGTTGGATTGCGGCGCGGTTGCCCAAGGACCAACAACTGGCTTTTGCCCTCGACGGCAAAACCGCGCGCGGCAGTCGCGATGGCGAAGTTCCCGGACAACACTTGGTGGCCGCCTATTGTGCCGATGCCCAGGCGGTGCTGGCCCAGGTTCGCGTCGATGCCAAGACGAATGAACATAAGGCGGCCCTGGAGTTGCTCGGCGTTCTGCCCGTGAAGGGCAACGTCATCACCGGCGATGCGCTGTTCTGCCAACGCGATCTGTGTGCCGCGATCATCGACCATGGCGGCGATTACCTGTTCGCAGCCAAAGACAATCAACCATCGCTGGTGGTCGACATAAAAGCAGGGCTGGCCTACCAAGAGCAAATGCGACGCACGGCGGCGGCTTTTTCCCCCTGAAGCGTCGAGTCCGGCCACGGTTTTGGAAGCCACGACGATCGATAAAGGACACGGCCGCATCGAGAAGCGAACGATCCGCACGACCACGATCTTGACGAAACACCAGGATTGGAAGGGATTGAAGCAGGGATTCGAGTTGGTGCGCGAACGCACGGAGAAAGGGAAAACGACGACGGAGACGGTGCATGGGATAACGAGCTTGAGGGCGGAGCAGGCGAGCCCCAAGCGGTTGCTGGAACTGACGCGTGGTCATTGGGGCATCGAGAACGGGCTGCACTATCGACGCGATGTCACGATGGCCGAGGACGCGAGCCGAATTCGCAAGGGCGGTGCACCGCAAGTGATGGCGGCGGTACGCAACAGCATCGTGCATGTGCTGAGCGACATCGGTGCGTCCAACCTCGCCGCCGCCATGCGAACGATGGGAAACTGCCTATCCCAAGCCCTGAACCTTCTCGGCGTGCCTCAGACTGAATAATCAAACCGCCCTGCGGACCGAGCCACCTGGATATGTACGATCTCAAGCCCGACGCCCCGGCCGAGTATCGCGGTGAGTTTCGGCCCATCCGCACCAACGTCCCGGGCATGGACATCTGCGAACATCTGCCGATGCAGGCACGCATCGCCGACAAGTTCTCGATCATCCGCAACATGCGTTTCCGCCAGCAGG
>DATGFX010000017.1:0-2029 GCA_035308825.1 Occallatibacter sp.
GATTGTGCTACAGCACGACGAAGATTATTGCGCGCCCACGGACGGAACGATCGCGCCTCCCCAGGGCGTTTGCCAACAGATGAATGCGGACGCCGCCGACATTGACGTGCAGGCCGCCTATTATGTGGACTCCACCGGCCATGCAACGAATGCGACGGCGTGGATGCTCAACCCTGGCGAATTCGCCGTATGGGTGCAGGGACGCGACGCGACTTGCAGGGTCGGTCCGGACCCGCTGGGATGTCGCATCCGTTTGGCGCACGAACACGTGCGCGTGATCATCAACCGGCATCCCCTGCCGCATCCACGTCCCTAGATAGCCATGACCTGAGGAAGATTCGGCCTAGATTGTTCCCAACTTGGAAACGAATCAATGAGCGCGCTCGTTTGGGCTGCACGGGCATGTAACCATGCCAAAATGAGCCGACGCCAAGTCCTGATAAGTTCTATAAAGGGGGAAGTCAAGAAAAAACACTTCTGCTGCGGCCGGAGTTTTTCTTGCTTCCCAGCCCACGTGATCGAGCGAGAGTTCTGATCTGCCGCTCCATGGTCTCGGTGTGTAGGGCGCAGTGACCCGGCGATTTGGGTTTCTTCTACCAGCGGTTTTCATCGCGTATCGCAACGAAGCCGATCAGTTCTGAGACCCGCAAAGCAGAACGGTGGTCAGGTGCCAACCATGGTTCTATCGGAGACTCGTGGCCTATAGCTTTTTCGGGTTATCCGAGAGGGCCTAGGGTCGGCTATGAGACTCGGTGCCCGAGGCACATCGCGCCTAACTTATCAGTTGAGACTCGCTCTCGAACCCGAGTGTCTCGAAGAACCGACGGTCACCGCCAGAGAAGAATCCCCGCGATGGAGCGGATCGATCGGAGACACTCAAGCTGCTTGTGGTTTCAGAAACTGGGCGTCGAAATGGGCTCCTTTCTTCCAGATGTGCAAGGTAATCGCCGCGATCTTCCGCGCCAGCGTCAGGCGTGCCATCTCCGGACGGATGCCTTTGGCCAGCAGTGCGGTGTAGAACTCCTGGAGGGGGCCGGGCTTGTGGGCCGCGACGACCGCCGCACCCTTGAACAGATTTTTCAGATCGTGATTATGGTTGGCGTTGAGCCCGCGAATGGACACCGGCCTGTTCGTCCTTCGTAACTGCCCTTCAACCGAGCGATAGTCACCGCTGCTGTGCGTCTCGATGCCAAAACCGCTGAAGGTCCACAACTGTCGCTTGGTGCGGAAGCGGTGGGGCGTCTGTAGGATGCCGATCAACACCGCCGCCCGGATCGGACCGATCGAGGGAATCTGGCAGAGCAGCTTCCACGCCGGGTGTTTCTGGCTCTCACTGAGCAACTCGCGCCGCACTTGTTGGCGCAAGGACCTGAGCGCATCGAGCTGTTGGTAGTAGAACTCCGCCCGGCGGCGCACGCCGGGTTCGGTGATCTTCGCCAGCCACTCTGCACGGTGCTGCGGTGCATAGACCTGCTTGCCGGTGCAGGGGATGGCCCAACTGCGGTACAACGCTTTCACCCGGGTCATCACCCGGGCTGTGTCCTTGCTGATGGTCAGATAGCTGCGCACAAGCTCCTTCAGAGTTCGTACTCCATGCTCACCGTGATAGACCGGCTTGAGTTGGCCCATGCGCAGCAGCTCAGCCAACTTCCGTGCGTCGATGCGGTCACTCTTGTTGCCGTGATTCAGCAGGGCATTCTGACGAGGATCGCACACCACGACTTCCGTGACGTGCGGCTGGATCAGGTCGTACAGCCAAGCAGCCGAGGTTCCTTCTTCGAAGGTGACATGCAACTCTCCGCGTAGCCCGCGGAAAAACTGCAGAATCAGGGTAGCGTTGGTCTCGATCACACCTTCCATCACGATCTTGCCGGCAGCATTCAGGACTGCGATCGAGATGCTTTCCTTGTGAACATCCAGGCCGATATACTTCGCGCTATCCATAGTAGGCGCTCCTCTCTGTAGGGGTTGAGGCAACCACCCAAACCCTACTCTCTAAGGGGCGCCCTTTATATTGCGTCGTCTTCTC
>DATGFX010000018.1:0-129286 GCA_035308825.1 Occallatibacter sp.
GTGCGTTTGGGTGAAGCCGGAACTTGTGGCGAACTTTGAATTTCTCGAATGGACGGATTCCAATCACGTACGTCATATCAAATTCGTGGGATTGAGGACGGACAAGAATCCCCGGACTGTCGTTCGAGAATGAAATCACCGTGACGAAACATTGACTCAAGTGGTGCCGGTGCGGGTTGATACCCAGGAAATCCACATGTTCGATGATCGATCAGTCTGAGTTCTCACTCCTTTGAATGATTCATGCGGCGAGCCGACTGCAATGATCTTTCACTCCCCCAACTCCCTCTAAGTAATCACATTGAGGTGACTGCGGTTACTTTGACTGCCCTCTATCGAAGATGAAGCGACTTGCCGAATGGTATAAATCACAGCACTGTGAGCATCTCGTGATGGACACTGCCGTAATTTTGGAGAAGCTAATCGAAATCGAGAAGGCGCTCGGCGTCCGGGAGCTGGCGACGATCCGCAAGATGATAATCGATGTTCAGGAAAGCATTCTCGAAATGCAAAAACGATCTGTGGACACTCTTCGCGCCAAAGGTGCCTATATGTGAGACGCCCATTGGACGAGGATCGAACACCCGCGAACCCTGCGAGGTGGAGTAACCCTGGATGCTCTAGGTGCTATGGTTCTCTCGGTTCTTGCATCTCTGAACTGGGCACCTTGGTGGGTTCTGCATGAGGACGTTCGTGATCCCGCCCAGCATCCCGTTGTGATCAAACGACTTATGATCTGAGTTAGTCGAGATGCTGCTAAGGTGTCATATAACTCAAAGTCGGTTCAGCGGATGATAAGCTTGTCAGGAAGTGCTTAGAATGCGCCAGAAAACCCTCGAAGAACAACTGCAAGCCATTCGGAAATCGCTCGCCTATCTCGATGCCAAATCGGTAAATCCCTCGCGTTTTGTGTACGTTCGCGCCCTACTTCGTAAGCGTGCTGAAGAGTTGGAATTGAAGATCAGGAACGGAACAGAACAGGCTCCGAGTGATCAATCGTTGACGACAACATCAGGCGACGATTCCTTTAACTCCTTAGCAAATTTGGCGACGATGGCCCGATGAGCCAATGGCCCGATGAGGCGATTCATGCGTAAGGCAGGTCACAAGCCACAAGCGCCGGACACCTGTAGCCTATGGTGCGGCCTTTGGCTGTGTTGCGTAGTCGTTGTCAGGGCATGGCCGAAGAAATCCTCTGATTTGAATGACAACGAATTCTCCGGCACCTCTTGCCTGTGCCGAGCGTACCAACAGATTACTTTTGCAAAACGAAGATTCGCACTTGACTCAACATAAGATTGGCCGGGAAGACGCGTTCTCAGGGGGTGCGCTCGCAAGTGTGGCGTCGACGGAACAGTTGGGCTGTCAGACAGCGAGATTTTTTGTGTAGCGCTGGACTTGAAGTACTGTTTCACGGTTTCGTGTAGAAGGATCGCGCTTCCCCTGGCTGCGTGAGATCGTTAACTGGAAACGGCACTTACTCACTGTTCGCAGAGGATTTTGTCCAATGCGTTCTGAACCTCTTTGACTTTTGAGATTTCCTAGCGGCAAAGAAAACCCGGCCACTTCTCAAGCGACCGGGAAAAGCAGATCATTCGTCTTGGTTCTGATTAAGTTGAGTGTGCGGTCTGCTGGAACTTGCGTATGTGATCTATATCACTCAATTCTCTGACAGCGCTTTGTCCGCCAGGGAGACCCAGGCTTCCCGCGCCGAATGAATTTCTGAAGCCATGATGCGCAGTACGACAAGCGACAATTGCGGCTCATCCCGCATCAATTCGAGAAATTGATCAGCGCCGATCCTGTACGCTTCCAATTCGCCGAGGGCCTGAGCACCGAGGGTATAGGGCCTTCCGCCAACTACACCAGGTAATCCCAGCAGCGAGCCTGCTCCAGCCGGAACTCGCATCACGGTGACCCCATTCACTCTCATTGTGAGCAATGCTTCGCCGCGTTGAATCAAGAAAACAGACTCAGGATCGTCTCCTTGACGAAACAACACCTCGTGAGAGCCAAACCGGAACAGTTTCGACCGTTTCTGGACCTTGTAGGCTAGTTCGGGATCGACAGCATGACCAAAGGAAGTAGGTTCTGATTCGCCTGAACCTGAAAAGGGAAGAGAATGCATGTGGGGCTGCTCCATGATCGATGTTGCTCCACCAAACGATCAAATGATGTGATCCGCGTCACTTTCATCGGGTCGATGGTGCTCTCGTTTGTGGACAACAAAATGCTCTGCAAACCACAACACCCGATCCCATGACACCGTTACATCCCGCCCCGGTGCCGGCATCTCCTGGTTGCAAACAGAGCATCTGGCAGATGCGACATAGGCATTGTCGCTTTCATACGTGAAGATCAGTTCACTTCTCCTTGCTCCTAGCATTGTCCTTACCTCAGCCACTCTGACGAATGGGAATTGCCTTCGCCCTCTTGAAACACTCGGCACAATAGACGGGCCGCTGCTGGGTCGGCTTGAACGGAACAGTGGTTTCAGTTCCGCATTCGACGCAGTTCACGTGCCAATACCCTTTCCCTCGACGCGTTTCCCCACCGGTTCGCTTCGCCTTGCACTGCTTGCATCGCTTGGGATCGTGCATGAATCCCTTGCCGCTGAAGAAAAGTTGTTCTCCTGCAGAGAATACGAACGTCGCGCCACAGTCGGCGCACGTCAGTTCCCGGTCTACAAACGTCATAGAAGCACTCAGGCCAGCGGTAAAGGGGAGGGGAATGATTGTCTGCTGAATCCATAGAGTGCGCCCTTTTTTAGGAGTGCGTCAACTTTTTAATTATCGAAGTAGTCAACGGGTAATCTGGCCCGTTTGCGGCTCACAAGGAACTGGACAACAATTCCTTTGAAGCCATGCTCGGAGAAACGAAGCATGGGCAGGGATCACATGATGAGGCTTTCAGGAGTCGTACACTTCGACGATCTGACAGAGGGAGCAGTCAATCTTCTGCGTCAGTTTCAGCGCACGCACCCGGAGATCGAGATTATCTTCAGCTCCGATCTCCGCAGCGCAATCGCAAACTGGCAGTCCTTCGGAAGTCTGTCACGTCTCACTCGTGTTGCGGCCTCGGTCCAGATTCAGCACGCCGTCTAACGCGAATGCTAGAGTGGCCGCCAGGTGAGGACAGACATGATAGATTCGCTCTTTCTCATCGACAACATCCGCGATAAACATCGGATTGCCCCGCTCTTCTCTGAACGGGAAAGGTATTTGACGTACCTGTTCGAGATCGGTACTCGGCCAAAGCATCTTCGATATGTTGCCAACATGATGCTTCATATAGTTCGATTGCTGAACTTGGACTCAAGCCGCCCCGTCGGGACGGACGAGATTCTGAAAGGTGGTGAGCGTTGGGTTGAAGACACAAGTGTTTGTCGCGGACACCGCAGGGCATCCTCATACACATTTCGGCGAGTAGCCAGCAATTGGCTCCGATTTCAGGGAAGCCTCGTCGCGTCTCCCCAACCGGTGCCCCCATTCGGCGATCTAGCATCCGAGTTTTTGAACACGATGCGTTCGCAGCGCGGCTGGGCACTCAATACCTCTCGATGCTACCGATTGCGTATTTTGAACTTTCTAAAGTGGCTACAGCCTCGTTGTCCCGATTTTTCCAATGTACGGGCGATTGATCTCGAAAATTTCCTTGAAGCGAAGCGGTCAGACGGATGGTCGCGCGCTTCGATTGCGGGGGAATGCGGAGCACTGAGAGCGTTCCTCAAATATGCAGAACAGCAGCGATGGTGTGCGCGCGGGATTCAGGCCGGCATCTCAAGCCCCCGCGTTCCCCGCGTAGGAGAGAACCTGAGCGGACCGCCATGGGAGGACGTGCGCCGATTGATTGTCTCCATTGGAAATCTCACGCCCGCCGACCTGCGAGCCAAAGCAATGATCCTGCTTTTTTCGATCTATGGCTTTCGATCTGCCGAAGTAAGCGGGCTAGCGCTCGGGGACATCGATTGGCGCAGAGGGACAATCACCGTGCATAGAGCCAAACGGGGGAAGACCCAACAGTTTCCGCTCCAGACCGAAGTGGGCGAAGCAATCGCAGTCTATCTGGAAAAAGCACGGCCGAAATGCTCCTGCCGCAGTCTTTTCGTCACACTGAATCCGCCTCACCGTCCAGTTTTGGGAAATACGATAGGTACGATTACCAGCCGCCGAATAAAGAAACTTGGCATCGCATTCCAGCAATTAGGACCACACATGTTGCGCCGGGCCTGCGCCACACAGCTACTGAGAACCGGATCTTCTATTAAGGATATAGCGGACTTCCTGGGGCATAGTGACCTGCGATCCGTAAGCAGCTATGCCAAGTTTGATCCTGCTTCGCTAAGCAATGTCGCCAAGTTTAGTCTGCGAGGTGTTTTGTGACACTTGAAGAGGGAATCGATTTGTACATCCGGCGAAAGCAGGCTTCTGGCATGTTGTTTGGGAAAGGCAGCCGAACATACCGAGCGTTCTCGAGAGCGGTGGGCAATCTTTCTCTCAGCGAGATCAGCGTAGAGCACATTTTGAAATTTCTGAAGACCCCTCAAACATCGGGAGCCTATCGAGTAAAACATAGCCTTCTTCGACGCTTTTTCGATTACTGGGCCGCTCACGGCGAGATGGCGAGGTTGCCTATGCCCGATAATCGTCCAGCACAGCGATCAAGGTTCTTGCCGTATATCTATTCCAGGGAAGAACTCCGCCGATTGCTCCGGGCTGCGCCCATTATCAAAACGGCAAATGACAAGATACATCACAAGACCCTGCGCGCTGCTCTTCTAGTGCTGTATGCAACTGGCGCCACTGTCAGCGAGGTGACGAGGCTTCGCAATGAAGACGTTGATCAGCAGAAAGGCCGAGTGAGATTCTCTGGCAGCCTGCTCAAGGCCGGTCGATGTATCCCAATTGGAAACGACTTGCTCCGCGTCGTGCGGCAATATGTCGAGTGGCAGAAGCGCCTTGGCGCCCGGAGCGAGTGGTTCTTCTCAAGGGTCGATGGAACGAAAATTGACACGAATGCGCTCATCAGATACTTTGCGCGGCTTCGCCGGAGTGCGGGAATCGCCGGTTATCGCGGAGCGAGGCAAAAGCCTTGCCTTCGAGACTTGAGAGCGACCTTTGCCGTACATCAGATCAGTTCATGGATGAAAAGAAAAGCGGAGTTGAACCTGATGCTGCCTGCCCTCGGAGCATACATGGGAAATGTAGGTCTCGAATCGACTGAACGCTACCTTGCACTAACGCCGCAGCGCTTTCAAAATGCTCTAAACAAGCTAAGCCCACACAGATCACGCGCGCGATGGCGTGACGATCCGGCGCTCCTGGAATTTCTCGCAAATCTGTGAAGCGGAGACATCAATGTGGTTCTTCGCGAACTCGCGCTACGTTGCGAGATTCATTTGGCCGGGCCGCGCCAGTGATCTTTGCAACGGTTTGCGCCCGAGTGGTGGGCAAACCGGAAGTTATCAAGTGGTAACATCCGGGATGGCGGTGACTCGACCGCAACGCTATTTCGAAATGTCGCACTTGCTTTGCAATTTCAGTTGAGGCGACGAAACTGTGGACTTTGGGTGAGGATTTGGCGCACCTCAAGAGAAGTGGCGGATCGTTCGAGCCGAGTTATGGCACAACGACAGTATTTAGTCGGCATCTTTGCTATGAGAGCGCCGCTGGCAGACTCTGCCTGTTGACAGAGTCTGCTAGAGACCCCAAGATCTGACGGGGCATCCCCAGCGAGAACAACTGCGAAGAACGCCCGCGAGGCAGCTTACTGCCCGGCCTTCGCCGAGTCCAGGCGCTGCAACATCTCCTTTTCGAAATCAGCGTCGCTGCCGCCGCTGAATCCGATCTGCTTGGACTGCCAGACTCCTTGCGGATCCACAATCCACGTTTGCGGAATAGCGAAGCCGTCGAGCAGGCTTACGACCGTGGAATAGGCGGGCAGCACCGGAAAGGTGTAACCTTTTTCCTTCAGGTATGGCGCCACAACGCCGAGGTCCTCATCCAAATCGAAGGTCAGGACTTGAATGTCTTTCCGGTCTTTCGTTTTTTCGTAGAGCTTTTCGAGATGAGGCAACTCCGCCTGGCAGGGACCGCACCAGGTGGCCCATAGGTTGATCAGCAGCGTCTTTCCGCCAAGTTCCTTTAACTTCCAAGTCCTTCCGTTCATATCGGACAGCTCGAACTCAGGGATTTGCTTGGTGGCCTTCTCCCAACGCCCTTCGGCGGCCTGTTGCGCGCCGCCGGGAGGTTTACTCCAGACTGCCCAGGCCGTCTCGGAGCCACCTTGCTCCTTAAAGAGCGAACGGGCTTCGTCGGTCAGGTCATCGTGCAGCTTGCCGCGATACATTTTGGGCGCCGACAGGCGAGTTTGAAGAGCCATTTGGTAATACGTCAACGCATCTTGAGGATGCTTTTCGATGGTTGCAAGCCGAGCGCGGTTGAGCCAATAAGCGGACTGGCGCTTTTTTTCAGACGGAACCGGACCTTCCAACTCGGCCTTCAGTTTGAGCGCCGGCTCGCTCAGTCCAGCTTCCATGGCAGCGCGCAGGATGAGGCCGTCGAGGTCTTGATCTTCGCGGAGGCGATAGCTTGCCTGGTCTTTGGCATCCTCATCGCTTAGGTTGTCGTTCGTCTCTTCAGACGCGCGGTTCCTGGCGGCAATGGCTTTTGCGTCTTCGAGCAGAGCGAGGGCTCGGGCGAGCTGCCATTTCTTTTCCACGAGAAACTCGGCGGCACCTTCCTCATAGTTGCTGTAGTCTCTGGGCGACTCGTGGTCGCGTGCGGCTTGCAAATACGCATCCATCGCAGCGATGCCATCCCTCTCGGTGACAGCCTCATCCTCGCGAATGGCGTAGAACCATGCATCGTGCTGGAAGTACGAGCTATCGGTGAACTCGCGGACCCAGCCCTTCACGGCTTCTTCGTATTCTTTCTGGTACTTAGTCCAGGCCGCGGTATCGGTCTGGTCTTCGGGTTTGGGGTGGGCCTTATCCCAGCGTTCGTAGGTGATGTCGGAGGCGTCGGTGGAATGGGGGAAGTCGTGAAGGAGACGGTCTTCCATTGCGGTGACGGTCTCTTTGGACGCGCCGCTCTGTTTGTAGCCGGTGTGGAGGAAATTCTCCCATTCGGCACTCCCGTGGGGGTTGAGGATCTCGAGCCTCTTGAGGTCGAGCGCGACCTGGGCGCGAATGGCATCGTGTTCGCTGGGCGGATGGGTGCGGAATTCCAGTCCCCAAAGAATGGAATAGGCTTGCAGGCGTTTCGGGTCAGTCTCCGTGGCGAGGCGGGCGCGCAGTGCCGTGGCCACTTTGGACTGGGCCGGTACATCTTTGTTCAACAGCCACTGCACGGTATCGTCCGTTGAGGACGGGCACGTGGCAAGGAATGTCTCCAGGTTCTGTTTGGTCTTGGCCGGATCAGCGCGCTTGCCAGAGCCATAGATCGATGCAAGATAAAGAGACGGCCAGGGAAAGTCCGGTGCTTTGGCGCGGGCCGCATCCAGGAGGCTGATCGCCTGCGGTGTGTTGTTCCCCACAAGCGCTTTGCCGGCAATCACCAGAGCCAGCGGGTCGTCAGGATGGTCCTTAGCGGACTGCACCCAGCGATCGCGGACGCTCGCGTACTCCTCGGGAGCGTACTCGCTCATCCAACTCGCGTAGCTCACGAAAGGTTTCAATTCCCGCGGATAGCGAGCCATGAGATCTTCGAGCACCTTCAGCTGGTAGGCCAGACGCTCCGCGAATTTCATCTTGTCGAGTAGGTTCCATTCAAGTTTCTCTTCCGTGATCCTGCGCACTTCCGGCGACGCCTCGCAGCCCGGAAGGGGTAGCACGGATTGGGCCTGGGAAACAAAAGAGCAAATAAAGGATGCAACTACTACTACCGGGGCAACGGATGAGTGAGCACGCATCAGTTCGATCCTCCTCAATGGAGAGGCGACATCCCTTGCCGAAGAATACTACTCTTCGAGATGCGGCAGCGGCGACACGCCCGGAATGAGAAGCCGCTTCGATACTCGTGGAAAAAATACCAGCAGATTGAGGACCACAAATGAGGCGTAATGGCCTATTTGCACTGGCCGTTGTCCTGCTCGGAGGACCGCTTAGTAAAGAAGAAATCGACGACGCGGCATAAGTGAGTCGGTGGCATATTCAAAATCTGCTGACGATCATTAGAAACCGAGTTCGTTTTGCTAGCTCTCGACGAATTTGTTCTTTCGGAGTGTTCCGGATGCAGGCTTTGTCCGATTTTCAATTCTCGAACGAGCAGAGGGCTTTCTCAAGAACTGCTCACAAGTCTAGTTGAGAGAATGTGGAGCATGGAACCACCGGGTTGGCGGGAGCATCGTCGGCAAACCGGAAGTGATACAAGAAATTGACCACAAGACTGGATTGTGCTCGGTTTACGGGTGATCCAGGCATTTGGCGTTTGGGCAAAGATCCTCGCTACTGTGTACACCTACCGTGGTACTGTTGTTCATCCCGAGTCTTCTCCCTTAGTGCCCGGGCAATACGGCCCAGCTTTCACTCCGGGAATCTGCGAGTAGAGGTTTGATGTCAGATTTAGCCGCATCCGTCCAAGTCTCGCCCCCGGGTCGCATCGCGTGGATGCGTCCCAAATATCTACTCTTCGCAGTCATCGGGCTGATGTATGCCTACGTGCTTGTTCACAACGAGAGCTTTCTCATCAATAACGCCGACCCGGAGTGGTCGCACATCGCGACCTTCAAGTGGTTTCTATTGCCCCACGGCCTCGCAGCCGGATGCGCACTGCTCCTCGGACCGTTCCAGTTTTCCGAGCGTCTCCGCCGGCGCTTCACGAAACTTCATCGCATCATGGGTCGCTTCTACGTGGGTGGCGTTCTCCTCGGCGCTCCCATGGGCCTCTATATTCAAAACTTCGAGAGTGTGCACATCTATCCCGGCGATCCCGTCCAATTCTCCCTCGTAATAGCGACTGTGGCCGACGCAGCGATCTGGATGTTCGCAACCATCATGGCCCTAACGTTCATCCTGCAGCACAAGGTGCAACTTCATCGCCAGTGGATGAGCCGAAGTTATGCGTGCGCTATCATCTTCCTCGAGGTGCGTGTGATCCAGGGCGTCTTCAACATTGACGAAAAGTTCACTGAGATCATTGTCTGGTTCTGCGTGGCGGCGGCATTCCCGCTGGCCGATCTTATCCTCCACCTGCAGGAGACTCTCCGCACCCGCGCTTCCGCCAGGCGCACTCCAGCCCGGGCGCAAGTCGGTTGAATCTCGCGCTTCCTCGCGGCGATAGCGGTGCGCTGTATCTCAGCCGGGATAGATCCAAACGCGGGACGAATTAACGGTCGAAAGGAACCTGCGAAACTGCGAAACCCGGCGCATTGCGGCCGCTTCGCCCTTTAGACTCAAAATCCAGACCCTGGTCCCTGTCGCCTGATCCGGATCATCCTCCAGCTATATGTTGATAGGCCCAGACGACCTGGTGAAGGACCAGGGTCTCATTGCTGTACCTTTTGAAGGATCTGCAAGATCCGGGGCTTAAGTTCGTCTATTCGCCCGGAACCGCCATACCACTACGAACATCGCAACCGTTGCGCATGAAGCAACAAAGTTCCGCCGACCAGAAGGGCTACTGCAGTCGGATGCGGGCTGACTGAGTTTATGATGCGACCATGAAGGCCACAAATGAGATCCGTCTCTCCGCCTGGCCCGTGGAGTATGCCGTGCGGCCTTGCGCAATCGCGGTTTTTTTTGTGTTAGTGGCATTCCTGTGGACGTTGGTCCTCCAGCATGTCATTGCTTACCCGTTCGTCTTTCTCTTCTTCGGCGCAGTGATGGGCAGCGCCTGGTTTGGCGGCTTTATCGCCGGCTTCGTGGCGGTACTGATGTCGTCGCTCGTTATCGATTATTTCTTTGTTCCCCCGCTGTATTCAATTTCAGTAGGAAAGGAATCTCAGAGCTTCTTCGCCGCATTTATTCTGTGTTCCATCGCCATCACGGTCGTGAGTTCGTCGAGGAAGCGAGCGGAGAATGCGATTCGAATTGCCCGCGATCAACTGGAGACGAAGGTGCAAGAACGAACTGTTGAGTTGATGCAATCAAATCGCGAGATACAGGAAAGCGAGCGTCAGCTACGCATGCTTACCGAGGCCATTCCTCAGCAGATATGGCGCAGCGATGCTGCGGGTTCCATCGAATACTGCAACCGCCACTTGTGTGACTACTTGGGTCAGCGCATGGAGGTCTTAAGAAGTGAAGCATTCTTCAATGTGATTCATCCTGAAGACAAGCCGCTCTTTCGCCAGGGTTGGCGGGAGGCTCTGACGGGTGGCGACAGGTTCGAGATCGAAGCGTGGGTGCGCGGTGGGGATGGGGTCTATCGCTGGTTTTTGGTGCGCAGCATTCCGCAGCGGTCGGAGGAGGGCCAAATCGAACCTTGGTACGGTATCCACATCGATAATTTGCGCTGCCGTCCTTGCTGAATGTAGAAGTCGATCTCGGGCAATTCTTCGCTGGCACCGGCCTGCGTGCCCTTCTTCACGATCACGACGTAGCCGTTGTCATCTTCGACCCGCTCGTAGCCTTCGGGAACGAGATATACAGCCGTCACGCGCTTACCGCTCACGAGAACCTTCTCGGATTCGGCGGACCTGGTTCAGGAAGCCGACACTGTTTGCCCAACGCCGCGGATACAACACTCCCAACCTGAATGACCCCGAAGAGCCCGATTGCACCGAACGAGCCCGCTCGGAAGGCGGGCAGTGGCTTAGGCCAGACAGCGGTGCCTAGACGAAGAACTCCGCGGGCAAGAACGACATCCTCTTACGGCAACAGAACGACGGACAACAACGAACAAGGGATCTCTTCCGAGAAAAGCCCGGGACAGAGAACAAGGTCCGGGCAGAGAGTTCAGCAGCAGCGCCGATGATCCGCGAGGACAGCCAATTGTCAATGTCTGTTCTTCGTATCCTCGCTTCAGAGATTCGCTCCGCGCGGGAAGCCGTGGCAGGACTGGCGGACAAAGGGTTGGGCGAACACTGCGTTTCCGAGTGATATAGATCACATACAGTGACCCCTGCCGACTGCGTACTCAATCCAATCAGATAAGGTCGACTACATTAACTCAAGCGGGATTGCGCTGATAATCCAGATTCTGATCGAAGCTTCGAATTCGGGACAGAAGGTTACTACGTTCGGTTTGTCACAACACTTCACAAAAGTGTTCACCATGGTGAGCATCACGAAGTATTCCCAGATCTTCCCAAACGAGGTCGATGCTTTGGCTGCGCTTTAGCACGACACGCAAGTCCTTCAGTGTGCGGGACCCGACTCGCCAAAGAAGAATAGGCACTCAAAAGTCGGCGAGTCTTTACAAATCCGGTCCACTGGGGCGTAAAACGGACGACGCGCTCTTTTCGATGGTTGCGGCACAAGGTCGCGTCGGCGACGATACGTCCGCGTGGATGATCGCGCAGCGAAGCGCTCTCAATGGAATTCCTGGATACTGGGGCGTTTTCCAGGAGTAATCCCGACTTCTCCTGCGCAACTCACGCCAGATAAGTAATTTGCACCGAAGCGCGTTCCATTTCTGGGTCGGGCAGTCAACCACTCGCGGGGCGCTCATTGAGCGGCGGCGAACTTTTCAATTCGTTCAGCGGCGTCCTGGGCGCCTCCGAATTGACCCATGGACTCGGAAATGCGCCTGGCGGATCGACGGTAGGAGGGCTCGTTCAATACGCGCTTCACCTTCGCACGGAACTCGGCCACGTCGATGCGCTTTTCGCCATCCGCGCTGTTCACCGGCATCACAATCTCGCCCGCGCCCAGCGAGGCGACGCGCCGCGCATTGCTTTCCCGCTCCGTGATCGTGGGAATGATCACCGACGGGGTTCCGGCGTTCAAGGTTGTCATCACCGAGCTGTGCCCGCCGTGAAACACGACCAGGTCGCACCGCTGGGCCATCAAAGGGCCGGGAACGTACGCCGCATGGCGGAAGTTCTTCGGTAGCTCGCCCAGTTCCTGCGGCAGCTCCTGATAACCCGTGGTCAGCGCTACTTCTACCGGCTCGCCAGCCAAGCCCTCAATTGCGGCGCGGATCACCACGATCGAATCGATCGGAGTGGTCACAGGCGCGTAGCGCGCATTACCGGGATACACCCAGATCAGAGGACGCTCGTTAGAGATCTCATTTACCCACGCGGGAAGCAATGCATCGTCGCGCTGGAAGATCATCGGCCCGATGTAAGTCACGTCGGCGCGATCGTCGACCGGATCCGTCTCCGGGGTTCCCACGATTAATGACAGATCACCTGACAACACCTCGGTGCACCGCTCAAGTGGCGCGAGCCCATAGTCGGCGATGACCTTATTCACATACACCGTTCCACTCGATAGTCCGTTCGGCCGCTCACTTTCCCACCACTTGAAGCCGCGGCTCGCCGGATGAAAGTTGCCCTGGAGCACGGTAACCAGAGGTATGTTCAGTATGCGCGCCGCCAGGCACGGCAGCGGGTCAAATGAATCCACGACGGCGTCTGGTGCATAGTCGCGTAGAAGATCGAGATACACTGGAAGCGCCGCGCGCACGTACTCTTCGCTTGTGTAAATACCTCCAAAGAAGTGCTCGACGTCCCAGGCTTCGCTCAGCAGTATCAGATCGAACGCCGGAGCCGGCATGGGACGCGAAGGCATCGGCAGGCTGGTGAGTCCGGCCTCCGCAATCAGCTTCCCTGGCGCAGGGGCGGGATTGAAAACCGCCACGTCATGTCCGCGGTCGGCAAGAGCCCGAGCGATGGGAACCATCCGCGTTGGCAGCCCAAGATCGTTTGCCGGAAGCATGGTGACGAGAAATCTGGCCATTCGGCCTCCTTCGAATAGTTCCAGGGCCCGTGCTGCACAACGCGGCTGCGCCATTTGCTTACGGCAAAAGGTGAAAGATCCGGAAAATGAGTTCAGGTTCAGATCCGCACAAAGCTAATGTCTATTCAAACGGGCTGTCAAGAAATATCATCGGAGGGTCGCGCCCTCATCTATACAAGTTGCCGATCGCAGATCCGAGGTAAGCGTCGGCGCTCATTTTGGCCAGGGCAACACAGCGATGGAGGGAGCGCTTGAGGACGTGGTGGTCGGCCCGGCGCTCGAGATCGCCGGGCCGTAGGGTTAGGCCGCGATGCGATGAGCTTGGAGCCAGTCCGCTATTTCTTGCGGATCAAATCTGACGGAGCCATGCATGCGGTAGTGGGGTATGAGGCCCTGCTGGGCCAGACGATAGACATGCTTGACGGACCAGCCTGTCGATTCCGCAATGATTTCGGCGGCAACAAGCTTTCGCAAGCATGTGGGCAGTTGTACTACTTTGGGTTGTTTGTTCAGTTTCGTATTGCAGTCCTTTGAGTCATCAGGATTGCCTTATGGCCAAGCGCGCAATGCGCTTCCCAGGAACTGGCCGGTCCCATAGGACGCCTCCACACGTTGGCCGCCGCCAGTGTAAATCGGTGTTGCAATCCCATCCTGCGATGAGGATCACAGGTGGGAGCTGGTGACGGAATAGGTTGAAACCCCTAGGTGCGGACACGTCGGCGCGACGAGGCCTGTGTGTTGTCGATGGATCGTGGGTGGAACATGATCGGGGGCGAGTGCAGAAGGAGTGTGGAGGCGAAGTCCCTGCGAGGGTTAAGCACATGGTGAGGTGGAGGGCCTGGATGGTTGCAGTGCGGGACGGGGAGGGCGACGATGGCAGGGGATGACGTGGGGTCGCCGCCTCTGCCCACGGGAATGACACGCTGGTTGAATTCCAATGCAGGGGCCAACGGTACATGCTCTTTCCGCGAAGGCACCTTTACGCAAGGGGCCGACGCTCACGGCGGTCCCTGTCAAGAATCTCGAACTGTACTCGCCACTCCCGTTGTCACCTGTGATGTCGTGTGCGTTCTGAGCATTGAGAAGCACGGCGGTATTGCTCTATACACGAGTCGAAGTGGATTGCGCAAGGCCGTTTGCATAATGCGTGCCGCGTTAGAGAACGAAAATGCCAGCGTGGAGAATGGTAGTCGACGCCGCGGAACGATGCTTTATCGCCGCTCCGGGTCTGTAGTCGGCGGTACGGACATTATCGCCCAGGGATCGAAAGAAAAGATGGCGAGCGGTGCACTTGTGCGTATATTCTTCGGTTCCGAGAATCGGCCTCTCAGGCTTCATATGGTGCTCGAAGTCCTCTCGGGTTGCTTGACGCGCCGGTTTCGAATCTCTAGCTCTCCAACGTGAGGCACTTATGAAGCCAGGAAGACACATTGCGATGCTCATGGCGGGGCTGGTGTTGGCATGCTCGACCAGCTGCAACACGAACAAGAACAAAGAGGTTTACTATTTGATTGCCGCCAATGTCCAGTTGCCGTATTGGCAATCGGTGGCAAACGGATTCAATAAGGCCGCAGCAACCTACAAAGCCCAGGCGAAGGTTGTTGGACCGCAGACATATGATCCGCTGGCAGAACTCGATGCCCTCCAGCAGGCAATTCGGGCTCAACCTTCTGGAATTCTGATCTCCGTATCGGATGTCTCGACTCTCGAACGTGAAATTGATACCGCCGTTCGCCAGGGGATTCCTGTTATCACGGTGGATTCGGACGCAGCGGCCAGTCACAGACTCTATTTCATCGGGACGAACAACGTGGAAGCTGGACGCCTCGGCGGCGTTCGACTGATCGAAAAGCTCGGCAACAAAGGCAATGTGGCCTTCTTCACGATTCCCGGTCAACCGAACCTCGAGGATCGCTTGTCGGGCTTCAGGCAGATCCTGAGCTCCAGCCCTGGTATTAAGCCCGAAATCGTCGACATGAAAGGGAACCCAAGCACCGCTTTCGACGAGGCCCAACGTCTATTGAGCCGTACGGGAGGCGAAAAAGTTGATGCGATTGTCTGCCTCGAAGCAATTTCGGGAAAGCCTGTTGCCGACGCTATGAAAAGGGCAAAGGCGAGCGGCCGTGTTGTCATCTCCTGGGATACAGACCAGGGTACGCTCGATGCGATTAGGGACGGAACAATTGATTCCACCATCGCACAGAAGCCTTACACCATGGGATTTTTTGGACTCAAACTCTTGCACGATGTCTTCGATGCCCCTCCATCTCAGCTGTACAAGGTCTTCAGGACGGACTTTTTCTCCCCGTATCCTGTGTTTGTCGATACGGGCTCAGCCCTGATCGACAAGAGCAATGTGGATCTCTACTTCTCCGCAGAAGCTGCCAATCAGTAGGCTCGCTGGGCAGCGGCATCAAAACGCCAAGGCGTCCAAGAATGCTGACCTGTGGTCCCAAGATGGATGAGGTTCGGGCCATGGCAAAGGCTCTTTCGCGTCCTCTGATGATGGCCAGAACCTTCATAGATCCACGAGGTTTTTTTTCCCGTATCTCATCTTCCATAATGAGCGAAAAGACAAGTGTATCTGCTGTTCTGGTCGGATGGTCGGCCACTCGGCAGTCATGTTTTTGTCAACACCGCATCGAGAATGTTAACCAACTTGAATGATCATCCCAATCACGATCGGGTTCTGAGAGCGATGCTGATTACGAAGCCTCTTTCGAAGGAGGAGATCAGCGCGAGGATACGCGCCCGACGCAAGGACGAGCGGAAGGATAAGCGAGCCGGCAGATCGAAGAGCTAGAAGGCAACCAAGGTTTTGTAGGGCAACGGAACCCGGTTAACCATGCTGGTCAGGGCTAGGTCGAAGATCGACGCACATAGCTTGGACTAAAAACAAACATGCATCAAGGGGATAATCAGTCCAACTTGCAACGTCCGAGTTACGCGTGGGTCTGCGACCCACCCATCTGGATGAAAATCTGTCACTTCAGCGCGACTTTCGACGGAGTCGTCGCTCATTGGCTTGCGCAGGAATCTCCCCGCGTGCGCGCTCGGTAAGCGTTCGATGGTTGCGGGCTTGAACTCATCCGAGGCCAGCGGAGCAAACGTTGAACGCACATCGAAGGCACAGTTTCCATCCGTCCCCTATTGCCCGGTCCCAGACAAGTACACGGTCTGCGGACTGTTGTTTGCTGTGTCTGTAACGACCATCTTCGCCGATTCGAAGTTGGCATAGCTGGGAGTGAACGTGACCAAAATCGTGCACGAGGATCCTGAGGTAAATCCGCTCGGCATTCGCGAACAGTTGTCCGTCTCTTTGAAGTCGTTCATATCCCCACCGGTAAATACGATGCTCGAAATCGTGAGAGCGGTTGAGTAGTTATTGGTGAGAACAACCTGCTGCGTGGTGCTTGCCTGGCCGACAGTCTGCGTGGAAAAGTCGAGGCTGCTGGGAGCTGCGCTGACCTGCGCGACTGTGGGCACAATGCCGGAGGCCGCGCTGAAGTAGCCGCCCGTCGCACCGAAAGTCGCATACTGCTTGTAGGTCTCAGGTGTGCCGGCGGGATCGGTGCCATTCATATTCGCGGTCCCATCCTCTGCATTCACGCCCAAAATATTACCGTTGCCCGTCGTCGCATACGTTGGACTGAATTGAGTGTAGACACCGGCGTTCCATTGCCATTGCATCGTCATTCCCGGCGTATCCGTGGAGAACGCAGCGGTGAAGATCACGTTTTGGATACCGGTCGGGAAACTCGCCGGCACTGGGAACGCAATCCCGGTGACAAATGTATTGCCGGTTGCGGCGTTTTTCGCGACGTTGGTGCTCCATCTACTATTGGTTGTGTCGAAACCGGTCTTTGCGCCGGATCCCTGAGACATGGAATTAAATGTCACCACGCCATTCGGGACAGGCAGGTTGTACTGCGTGTCATTGGCCGTGAAGGTGATACTCGCGTTGGTCATGTAGAGCTTGGCCTGCTGGCTCGCGGGCAAACCCTTGATGTTGTTCACGACGGCTGTGAACCAGATGGTATTTCCAATCTGAATGTTGGGAAGATTGGCGTCATAGTGGACTGCGGTTCCTCCGCTGCTCGTGACCGTGCTGCCGATCATCGATCCGAAGAAGTCGGTTCCGCCGCTCATGTTCACCAGTGCGTTCGGAGCATAGAGCACCGCATAGGCGTCCGTTCCGCCGGTCAGATTTGCTCCATGAGTTCCGCCATACGCGAGCTGGAGATTGGCGGGTATGTGGGATGGATTGACGATGCTCCCGCCGCTCAGATCAATCGCAGGACTGCCGTTGGCCAGCGAAGCGCCGGCAATGTTCAGCACAACCGGACCGGAATCAACATACAGAACACCCTTGCCGCTGAGAGCAAGGCTGTTCAGGTTGTAAGTGCCCATGCGCACGTGGACAGTCGTGCCACCAGAGGCGGTCAGGTTTCCGTATTGTCCAGGGGCGAGAGAGACTGCCTTGCTGCCGGTGTTTGTGCATCCAGCCATGCCTGCCGGGCACGTACCTGAGATGCTCTGGTTGGTCGTAGGCGGAGCAGGATTGGGCGTCGGCGGCGCCGGATAGTTGATCGGCCCGTTCAATGCAACAAGTCCGCCCGTAACCTTCGCTCCGCCATTGCTCGTGAGACCTGGAACTGAAGTCTTGCTGCACGTCCCGGTCGACAGCGTATCCACGGCAGCGGAGCCATAGATCACGCTGTTGCTTCCATTCAGGGTCACGTTGCCGTTTGTGCCTACGTTTCCACCGCTGTTCTGCTTTGAGGCGGAGTAGCCAAGGCTGGAGTTGAAGCTATCGACCGAACTGCCTCCACTGACCGTGATTCCGCCACACGCATTGGAAGTTGCAAAGACCGCATCGGTGTATAGGGAGGTGCCCGAAATTGAGCTCAATCCCGAGCCTGTGAGTGCGACATACTGTAGTGCATTCGTTGCGTCGTCGTCGTTGTCTGTGATCTGCAGCGTGGCGATCTCGACGCCCGTATCGGATGGCGTGAACTTCACGTTGATCGTGCAGGAATTGTTTGGCGCTGTGAATCCGACGCTTGAGCCGCAGGTCGTCGTGAACGTAAAATCGCCCGCATTCGGCCCGGTAATGGTGATGGCTCCGTTGGGCAAGAGCAGCGGGGCGTCACCGGCATTTCCGAGCGATACCGGAGCCGCATTGCTCGTCGAGCCCACGTTGATATTTCCAAATGAAAGAGACAAGGGAGCCAGCGTAACCTCAGGCGCCGGATTCACAGTTTGTTGCAGCGTGGTTGAGGTGCTTCCATTGAAGTTGGCAGGGCTGGGAACATACACGGCGACGATGTTATTCGGATATGCATCGCCCAATGTTGTTGTGCTGCAAGTCGCCTGATTCTGTCCATTCACGACGGCGAGCGCGGCACTGGGGCATACGACTGTTGTATTTCCGTTGTATGTGTCGTTGAAGGTCACGGTACCGGTCGGCGTTGCCGGGGTATCGTTGTTGGTTACGACGGCAGTGAACGTGACGAGCTGCATGAAGGTGGATGGGCTGAGAGACGAAGTCACTGTCGTGGAAGTGTTGGCCGGGTTGACCATGACATTGCCGCCCACGTATGTGATGCCGTAATTTCCATCGATCGCCGGTCCCGTGCAGCTGGTCGCCTGCGCTCCGGCAGGGGTGGTATTGGTGAATATCGGGCCGCACATCGGTTGTGTCGGCAGATTATTCGGGCCTTCTCCGGTTACGAAAGCACTGTACATCGGCATCACCACGAACGGCGACGCGCTGCCGTAGGTCATGGATCCGCTGGAAGCGGTGATGGTCAAAGGAGCCGGGGTAATGGTGAGCGAATTGCCGGTAAAGCTGATGTTGTAATTGCTGTTCGCTGCCAGCGAGCCTTGCGTAATGGCGTAGGGGCTGGCCGCCACCGTTTCGCCTGGAGCACGTGAAAGAGTTCCCGTCAGCACAGATGCTGCGTTATCTGTGAATTTGAACCCAACCGCCTTGTACGTCAAAGCCGGGTCAGCCTGCCCGTAGACCTTGGTCTGCGAATCGGCGGTGACGGTCAGCGTTGCCGGTGTAATCGAAAGCGAGTTGCCGGTAAAGCTGATTGTGTAATTCGCGTTCGACACGAGGGTGCCCTGTGAGATCGCGTATGGACTTCCGGCTACTGTCTCGCCCGGAACGCGCGTAAGAGCACCTGTCAGCACGCCAGATGCGCTATCGCTGAACTGCAGGCCGCTCACCTGGTAAGTCAGTGTCGGGTCGGGATCCCCATAAACCTTCGTCTTCCAGTCGGCCTTGACTGTCAGAGGCGCCGGCGTGATTGTCAGGTAATTTCCCGTGAAGCTGATCGTGTAATTACCGTTCGCCGCAAGGGATCCCTGGTTGATGGCATAGCCGGGAGCGGGAATGACATTCTCGCCTGCCATGCGGCCAAGACTCCCGCTCAACACGGTTGTGCCTGAATCGGTGAACTGGAATCCCATGGCCGAGTATGTAAGGGTTGGATCAGCCTGCCCGTAGACTTTCGTCTGCGGATTGGCAGAAACGGTCAATGTGGCAGGCGTAATGGTCAGGTAATTGCTCGTAAAGCTGATCGTGTAATTGCTGTTCGCTGCGAGAGTGCCCTGATTGATGGTGTACCCGGGCCCGGCGATCACACTTTCTCCTGCATCGCGCGCCAAACCGCCGGTCAGCACGGACGCCGCAGTATCGGAGAACTGGAATCCATCCGCCGAGTAAGTCAGGGTCGGATCAGGCTGTCCATACACCTTAGTTTGTGGAGCGGCCTTGATGGTCAGTGTTGCGGGATTGACCGTCAGCGCTGCATTCCCCAAAATCGTCGGCGTCGCGATGCTTGTCGCAGTAATCGTTGTGCCGCCTACCTTCACTGCCAAGGCCTTGCCCGTCTGATCGATGCTGGCAACAGTCGTATCCGAACTGGCCCATTGGGCTTCGTCCGACGCAAAGGCCTCCACGGCGTTTGGATCCACGGCGCCACCGGCAGTATCTCCGGCGACATAGATCAGGTTGGCGATTGTGACCGGTTCAGGCTGCATGCGAGCCATCGTGAGACTTGTCTTGTCCGTCCAAGTGTTCGCTACAGGATCGTAGGCGTGAACTTGCGCACCATCGATCACGTAGAGGACGTTGTTCAGCACCGCGACGCCTGCGTCGGTTAGGGACTGCATGGCGGTGTCTACTGTTGACCAGGCGCCGGCGTTGAACTTTTCGACCTCGGCCTTACCAGAGACGATGCCGACCACGTAGAAGCTGCCATTGACAACTCCACCGCTGGCCGGACCAAGAGCCTTGTTCAAGGGTGCTGCTGCAGACCAAGCATTTGCGCCAGGATCATAAACCTCAACGGTGCTGAGCGGACTGCCGCCGCTGTCGTTGCCGCCTGCTACATAGACCTTGTCATTGACCATGCCAACAGCCATCGCGCTGCGTGGAGTGAACCCGGTGGAGCTGATGTTCGTCCAGGTGTTCGAAGCTGGATCGTAGACCTCGGGTGTCGATACCAGCGAAGTACAAGCCGCATTGCTGCAGCCGCCGAATACATATACTCTGCCGGCAACCGAAGCTGCGCGAGCATCGGTGCGGGCCGTGTTCAGGTTTGCAACTGCACTCCAGGTATCGGAAGCAAGATCGTAAGACTCGACCGTATTGCTGGGTGTGCCAGAGACCGTTCCGCCAATCGCGTAGAGATGTCCTTGGGCCTCAGCGACGGCCGCGCCTGCACGAGCCATGGAAAGATCATGCAACGGATAGGTTGCGCCACCCGCATTGGCGAGGTTGCGCGATGTCGAACTGGCGAATGTTCCCTGGGCGGTGAATGTCCCTGATCCGCCATAGGTCAGAGTCGCGGGATTTGGAGTGACTGTGATCATGCTCAGCGGATCTGTGATTGTGAGCGTCCCATTCACATAGGTGACAACATAGTTGTTCGATGTCACACCCGAGCAGACGATCGGATAGGAGCCGGGAGCGCTGGTCGCATTAGCCGTCGCATTGCACATCGGATTGCCAACATTTGCCGCCGTGTCTCCGGCCACTAGCCCGACCAGGGTGGGTGTGAGCGGTGTATCCGCGGCGCCAAACGCACGCGTGTTGTCCGGCGAGATTACAACCAGTGGAACCGCGGTGATGGTCAGAGTCCCGTTCGTGGAAGTAACCACGTAGTTCGCCAGCTTATTGTTCGGATCGACGAGCGTCGGAACAATGGCATAGGGGCTTGCCGGCCCATAGACTCCGACCGGCGTACTTGTTGTCGCTGTGCTTGCATAGGTAGCGGTGATGCCGTCTGTCGCAACAAAACCCGAGAGAGTTCCCGAGAACGCCGGGTTGGCTTGTCCATACGGCCGCATGGCATCCGCCGCGGTCACACTGGCCTTGGCCTGGTTGATCACGACCGTGCCGGAGCCCACCGCGTTGCCATAATTCGGATCGCTGCTTGTGAACATCGCGCTGACGTTATAGGTGCCTGCGTTGACGGGAACGGTTGCGTCACCCGGAGGCGTGTAAGTAAAGGCAAACGTACCGAAAACTGGGGCGCCGCCCACGCCTGTGGCGGTCGCCGATGCTCCCTGAGGCATCCCGGTGTATGTGAACGTCCCGCCCGTGACCATCACAGATGGGGTCGCCGGCTTGATGGTCGCCGTCGTTGTCGCGGTGGTCGACGAGAGCTGATAATTTCCAGCGGCAGGACCGCCGAGCGTGATCCCTGTGGCGGTTACGGTCCACGTTCCGGCATCCGAGGAAGCGAAGGTTGCGCCTGAGGCGCTGCAGGTGACATTGTCCATGCCGACAATTCCAGCAAGCGTGCAACTGGCAATCGTGGCCGTGTTATTTCCATCGAAGTACTTATCGTTGGCGGTGACGGATGGCATCAACGTGGCCCGGTTGACAGTAAGAGTGAACCCCTGCGTCGCATCGTTTCCGTAGCCGTTGTGCGCAGCGATCGTAAATGAGGATGATCCAGGGGAGTTCGGCGTGCCCGATATCGTCGCCGTGCCGTCATGATTGTCGGTGAAGGTTGCCCACGCCGGGAACGATCCGCTTTCGGAGATAGTCGGCAGCGGCACTCCGGTTGTCGTGACTGTGAATGCTGTTCCGGACATCCCGTAGGTGAACGCAGTTGTGCTGTTCGTGCTTGTAATGGTGGGGGCGGCGCCAATATTCACCGTGGGCTCTGGAGATGCGAGCGGCAAAGGACTATTGGAGGTGGCATCGGAGAATGCAGTCGTGTTCCAAATCTCAGCCACTGGGCTGCTCATCACGGACGCATTGCTGGTCGCAGTGAACGTGATCGTGATCATGCCGCCCGGAGTAACCGCGTCGCTCGGGGAGTTCTCATGCACGCGCAACAGACCCGGCAGCAGGCCAGAGTCGTAGGACCAGTTGACCGGCACATTCCCTGGATTGGTTGCAACGACGTTGAGGAAGCCGATTGTTCCTTGATCGGCCGCAGGAACGGTTATCTCAGCGCTCGCAAGGTTATTGGCATTCGGCGACGGCGCATTGTTGATTGTCAGCGTGTAGGTCGCCATCTGGCCCGTGGCCCAGCTTGTTGGAGTAATCCCTGCCGTGTAAACCACGATCACCGGCATAGCCGGACTGGTGTCTGCATTGATTCCGGCGTTGCTCACATCGGAAGCAGTAATGGTTGTGGTTGCCGGATCGTAGCTGGTCTTCTCGAGCGTAACGTTGAAAGTGCCCGTGCCGGAAGTCAACGCCGCATCCGGCGGCAAGATTGCGCTTGCGTCATTGGAAGTGATCTGGGCCGTATCATTCACAGAACTGACGACGTTCCAGTACTGGTCGACGGCATTCACCGAGACCTGGAATTGCCCATTCACATATTCGGTGCTTGGAGATCCGGTCTTGCCAGACGCGGTGCCCGGCGCTGCCGTTTCTCCAGGAACGAGCAATTGAAGCTGGCTGAATGTTCCGGCAGTCACGGTGAGGCTGGCGATTCCCTGCGCTCCGGTTGCCGTATATGTGCCGGTGACGGTGTGACTCGACCCATTGATGTCCGCCACATTGGCGGTGCAATTTGCGGCCGTGCAAGAGCCATCCGGGGCGATACTAAACACGGTCGAGCCGGTTACGTCCCCAGCGGGATTGTTGTATGCATCGACGCCCATCGCCGTGTAGGCCTGGCTTCCCGCCGCGGCAATCGAAGCACTGAGCGGACTGAGCACGAGATGGTTAATTGATCCCGGATTCACCATCAGCGTGAAGATTTGAGTGGCGTTGGGAGCGATCCCGTTCTGTGCAGTGATGGTGATGACGAAATTGCCCGCTGTTGTCGTCGTTCCTGCGATCGTCGCCGTACCGTTGCCGCTGTCTGTAAGCGACACACCCGTTGGCAGGCCTCCCACCTCGCTGATCGCAGCCGCTGGCGTGCCCGTCGTCGTCACCGTAAACATGCCCGCCATACCCGCCGTGAATGTCGCGCTGTTTGCGCTTGTGATCTGCGGGGGCGCTCCGGTCACGTTAAACGCATTGACAAGGGTTGCTGTCCCGCCGCCCGGAGATGCATTCGTGACCGAAACGGTGTGTCCCCCCAGGGTCGCGGTAAGAGGAATCGTGATGTTCGCAGTGATTTTGACCGCGCTATTGACAGTGACGCTATTCATGGTGATGTCGGCGCCGAAGCTCACGGACGATACGCCGTTCACGAAACCGCTCCCGTTCAAAACCACATCGAGGGTATTTGTCAGGTTTCCGCTGGCCGGAGAGATGCTGGTCAGTGTCGGAGCAGGGTTGTTGTTGGTCAGTGAGAACAGTGCGGGAGTCACAACGCCCGCTACCGAGGCGCTCACGTTGTACGAGCCTGCCGTGCCGTTGGCCGTAAAGGGGGCCGCAGTCGCCACGCCGTTGGCACTCGATGTGGCCAAGTTCACTCCGCCGGCAAAGGAACCGCTGGCGCCCGCGCCTGGCGCGATAAACGTCACAGTTGCGCCGCTGATCACATTGTTGAAGGAATCCTTCACCGTCGCGCCGAGATTGATCGCGAAGGCAGTGTTGATCGTGGCACTCTGCGGCGTTCCTGCTGTTGCTGTAACCGAAGCTGCTGGACCCGGATTTACCGTGAACGCGTTGCTGGTTCCGACACTATTGTTGGCATGGCCTGGATTTCCGGTCGCCGTCAGGGTGAAGTTGCCTGTATTCGTGATCGTGATTGGCTGATTGGCAAGAACACCGTTGGTGAATGCAGCGGTCGTGAATGGCCCGCCCAGGAGGGTCCCGGTTGATGAGATCGTCACATTGTTACCGTCGGCGCTATAGCTCGTCGCCGTATTGCCGTTCGCATCTTCAGCTGTAATCGTGACGTTGAATGCTGTTCCTGCTGTTTGCGGACTACTGATCGACGAGAACACAACTTTAGCGACGGGTCCCGCGGTAAACGTCACCTGCGCGGTCTGGGAAACAGTCACCGCATCGGCCGGATCTGTCGCTGTATAGGTGACGGTCTCGGCTTTCGTGTCCTTGACTGTGAACGTCGCCTGGCCGCTGGCATTTGTCGTTCCGTTCACAGTCGTGATCGTTGAATTGCCGCTGCCTTGCGAAATGGTCACGGTCTTCCCGCTCACGGGATTGTTGTGCGCGTCTTCCAGCGTGACCGTGATCGTCGAAGTCGTGACGCCATCTGCGGTGATCGATGTTGGATTGGCCGTAACCGTCGAGTTCGCGGCCGTCGGCGTACCGGCGACGAATGTCACCGCAGCTGTCTGAGTGATATTGAGACTATCGCTCGCATCGTGAGCCGTGTAGGTGACAGACTCAGCCTTGGTGTCCCTGACCGTGAACGTTGCCTGCCCGCTTGCGTTGGTCGAGCCGCTGACCGTTGTGATCGTTGAGCTGCCGCTGCCTGCGCTCAGCGTTACGGTCTTGCCGCTGACTGGACGGCTCGATGCGTCAAGCAGGGTCACCGTGATCGTAGAGGTCGTCACCCCATCCGCGACAATGGATGTCGGATTAGCGCTAACCGTTGAGACGGTGGCGCTGACGGGACCAACCGTAAAGTTCACTGTCGCCGTCGAGCTCAGTGTGGTGGAGTCCGCTGTGTCTTTGGCAGTGTAAGTCACAGACTCAATCACGGCGTCTTTCACGGTGAAGCTCGCCACGCCGCTCGCATTCGTCGTTGCGCTTGCAGGCGAAATGGACGAGTTGCCGCTACCTGCACTGATTGAAACCGACTTGCTGCTGACAGGATTGCTGTTCGCGTCGAGGAGCGTAACGGTGATGGTTGAGGTGGTCGAGTTGTCGGCCGGAACCGATGCCGGGTTGGTGGTGACCGTTGACACCGTCGCGCTGACCGCACCTGCCGTAAAAGTCACCTGCGGCTTCTGAGTGACAGTGACTGTATCGGTCGTGTCGGTCGCCGTGTACGTGACGATTTCTGCTTTGGTGTCTTTGACAGTGAAGGTGACCACACCATTCGAATCCGACGGTCCGCTCACCGCCGAAATCGTCGAGTGACCCCCACCCTGCGCAAGAGTCACGGTCTTACCGCTCACTGGGTTGTTGTGCGCGTCCAGGAGCGTAACAGTGACAGTTGAGGTTGTCGATCCATCGGCAGTCACGGTCGTTGGACTAGCCGTAGCGGTAGAGTTCCCGGCCGTAGGCGTACCGGCAATGAAGGTGACAGATGCCATCGTGGTAATGGCGACACCATCAGTTGCATCTGTGGCTGAGTAGGTGACGATTTCAGCCTTTGTATCTTTCACTGTGAATGTAACGACACCACTCGAGTTTGACTGACCGCTGGCGGCCGAAATCGTCGAGTGCCCTAATCCCTGCGCAAGCGTCACGGTCTTGCCGCTTACCGGGTTTCCACCCGCATCCTCGAGTGTGACGGTGATCGTGGACGTACTGACGCCGTCGGCTACCACCGTGGTCGGGGCGGCAATTACGTTCGACGTGCCTGAATTGACAGGCCCTGGACCGATCGTCAGGGTTCCAGTGCCGGTGAATGAGGTTGTCCCTGCCTTATTCGTGCCCTTAACCGAAAAAGTGAAGGTGCCTGCTGGAGTACTTCCGGACGTGTGGAGAGTCAACGTCGCGTTGGGAGATCCGATGTTTACGGAACTCGGTGAAAGTGACTGGGTGACCCCCGCGGGTGTCGTGCCTGTCCATCCGTTGAAGCTCAGAGCAATGGGGTCATCCGTATTGCTTCCGCTTCCGTTGTAAGTCGCCGTGACTGTGTAAGTGGCTGATCCAGCCGTGCCGTAACTCAAAGTCCCGGTCTGCGCTCCGACGGTCACGCCGTTGAAGTGGCTCGCGTCGGTAAATATGGTCTGCGCCTGGAACGCGGAAGTGCCTCCTGTCGCAGTGAGATAGAAGGTGATGTTCAAGTCGTGAATGTCAGGCGCGAACTGATTGTTGCTGAATGTTCCGTCTGCTTGAACCACAGCGGTGAGGTCCGGGTGAGAGTCGTAGTACGGACTTTCCTGAAAGTGCAGCGTCACCGTTTCGCCCGGCTGGAATCCACCGCCTGTGATCGTAACCGGTGATCCGGGAGAATAGTCGAGCGCGTCGGTTTTTATCCAGGAGAAGCCGTACAACTCGGCAGTGGAGAGCGCGTTGCCGGATGCGTCGGTGCCTCCCGCTACAAGGAGCAATCCGTCATTGATGCTACTTACCGAGCCATTCGAAAGCGCCGCTCCAGTCGCAAAGGCACGTGCCGAACTCATTGGATTCGGTGTCGGAGAGAGCGTCGCCGTCTCGGTTTGCGACAAGTAAACCGGCATGTAGATTTCGGACGATGCGATTGCCGTGCCGCCTGATGTACCGCCCACGATGAGAGTTCCACCGTTGTGCGGAAGCAAAAACGCCGAATGATTGCTGCGGGCCGTGCCCAACGAAACACTGGCCGTTGCAAAGGAAGTGGCACCCGGATCGCCTACCGGATCGAAAACCTCCGCCGAAGCGAGATCCTGCGTTCCGTTGTTGCCGCCGGCCACGAATACCTTGCCGTCGATCTGAGTGGTAGCGGTCAGATTCATTCGAGCAACGTTCAGAGCAGGTCCTGCTGACACCGAGCCAGTCGATGGGTCATAGATGTCAGTCGTAACAAGGACATTCGGGATTCCCGTCAAAGCAGGTGGTTGAGGAGGAGCCGTCGTTCCATCCCAACCACCGATCAACATGACTCGACCATCTTTTAGCAGCGCAGATGCGTGACCCTCGCGAGCCGACGACAACGTGCCATTGATCATCGAGAAGGTTCCGGTCTCCGGGTCGTAACGTTCAAGAGTATTTGTCGCTTGGTTACCACTGTTACCGCCCGCAATGAGTACGGTTCCGTCACTGAGCAAGTTGGCCGTATGCCCGGAAAGTGCTGACTGCATCGGTCCAGGAGTAACCGTCCAGGTGCCGCTTGCGGGGTCGAAGATCTCCGCCGAATCGGTCGGCACGCCGCCTGCTCCGATACCGCCTGCGACGAGAACTGTCCCATCCTGAAGCAGAGTAGCGGTGTGCTGCGATCGCGCAAGATTCATCGGGGCAGCAGGCGAGAAGTTTCCTGCCGCGTCAAATACATCAACGCTGTTGACGGCGCCCGTGCCGTTATTGCCGCCGATGATCAGAAGTCGGCCATCCAGGAGCTGGACGGTTGCGGCGCCTGACCGCGACGACGACATGGCGGTGCTTCCGTTGCCTGCCGAAGCCCATGTGCCCGCTGGGATCTGAGTAATCGCCGCTTTGATGATCGGCAAGACACAAACAAATGCGAGGACGGCAAGAACGAATACGAACCATTTCGGCGTTCGGCGCACAAGACTCTCCTGGTGCCACGCAAGGTTGGCTGGAGGGCTGGCGCAACGATTGCGTTGCAGACTTATTCCGGCGAACTCAGGCGCCGGTCCCTGGCCCGGGGGAGTGTGAAGAAGCTGTGGTTGCGATGCTAGCCACGAAAGAAGGGCGAGCTCAAAGAGAATCTGCGCGCCTGCCGGTACGCCGGTGACATAACACCGCACCGCCGAATGCAACCGGTCCGTTACTGTTTTTTCAGTGATCGAAACGAGTGGGAGACGGGCGAGACAGACTTTGCAAGTGTGACGCAATTAGGAAAGCAGCCGAGTAATGCACCGTCGCGTAGGTGACTTTCTGGGCGGTCGCCGTGTCAGCCTACGACAGTTCAGGTTGGCTGAATGACGTTGGTGGCCGGCCATTCTCGCGTCACCCGCAGATGATCCTTCCAATTTGCGTTCTCCAATTGCCCATACCCCAGTCATCAACGTAATGGGTGTCCAACTGATCGTCGCTTATCTTACGGAGAGGTGGCTTTCTATGTCCCTAGCGCGCAGCCTCTGCGATGTGTCGCGGAGATTCAAATCAGCATTTGGCGTAATTTCCACGTCCATGACGTAATTGGGATAAACGCTCAGAAAAGTCTGCTGGACCGGCGCGGAGCCGGGCTGAATCAGTTTCAATACATGTGCTTTTAGTTCGCGGAAAAATGATTTGAGGCGCCCCGTCAAGTTCTCGTTTGGCGTTCCGTGGCATAACACCTCTGATGGAGTCAGGGCCCATATCCGCTTTCGTGAGTGTGTGGTCGCCGACTCGGACCCTTTCCGGATTTTCGCCAACAGAATCCAACCGCGGCGGCCCTCGAAAGAGATAGCTGAGTAGCGAGTCGATTCATAACGATGAATCGGCTCGTCGCCAGTTTTCCAGGATCAATTCATTGGGAAGATTCTTACCACCAGTTTATCCCGTTGATGCGTGCCTGCGTTTGCTTGTTCTCGGCCGGTCGCAGGTACCGCATGGTGGATGCCAGGTCGCTGTGGCCCATCATGGCTTGCACCGTCCGGATGTCCACCCCTGAGCGCAGGAGCTTCGTGCAATAAGTTGCCCGAAACTTGTGCAAGTACCACCGTTCGCATTCGTGCGACTCACTCAAACAGCCGTCGCATTCTCCACAGTTGAGCTTTGCAGCCTTGGCCAATCGCTTCAGCATCCTGAGCATGTGTCCGTCAGGCTTGCCATGCTTAGGGAACAGAAGTGTTCCCCCTTTTTGACAATCCCGCTTGTAGGAAAGCAGCCTTTGTAGCAAGTCGTCATTGAGAGGAAGCTCCCGCTCTTCAAAATCTTTGAGGCGGAATCCAAACCGTTTCACTTTGGATTTGAGACTGAGGATTTTTCTGTCTGGGTCGATATCCGTCCACTCTAGGTACATCGCTTCCTGCTCTCGGACACCCGTCTGCATGAAGACGCGGAAGAGGAGATTCTCCTTCGGCGAGGTGACCGCGGCGAAGAAGGCCGTGAGTTCCTGGTCCATGTAGATTTCGGGCATCGTCTTGTCGTATTTCGGCGGCTTTGGAAGACTCTTCGTTTCTATACCGCAATAGAGAAGGAAAGCCTTTACGTTTGCATGTCTGTTGCTGACGGTCCTCGTGCTCATTCCTCGAGCAAAAAGTGCCTGCTGAAAGGTCACGAGATCCCGCGGGTCAAGTTCATCCAAATACCTGTGTCCGGTGACCTGGAGAAATTCTTTGCAGGCGAGTTCATAGACCTCAGCTGCCTCGAGCGACCCTCTCGATACAGTTGCTGCAAGAAACTGTTCCAGTTGGGTGCTGAGGAGCTTCCGATCAGGATCAATCGGCTCAACTTTGAACTCAGCCCGCTTGGCCGCGATTGACAATGACAGTTGCGATTCCTTTTTCCTTCGCCTCGCCTCCGCTTCGGCCGGGGTGACTCCATTCAACCGTTCAAAAACCGGTTTGGGTCCCTTGCAGTATCTGAGCGCGTAGTAGCCTGACGGATGTCTGACCTCGTTCCCGGCGACAACCGCAACACCTGGCTTCACCCTTCCGTTTGGCGAATACGCGGCGGGGTAGTAGCGCCACCCAGCCGGAGTTTTCACCCGCCTCATGAGCGCCACTCTAACGTTTACCATTCGGGTCCTCGACCCCAAAAACTATAGCAACGCTATAGCAAGGACGATTGTGACGCTCGATACCCTTGATTTTATTGATTTTATTGGACTTAAGGTTCCAATCCCCCTCTCTCCGCCAGAGAAATTCCCACCTATATGCGCGAAACGGCGCGAAGCCAGTCTGGATAAGCGATTGGGCGAGGACATCGCAATGTAGAAAGTAGTAAACGTCCGCGCCGAGAGACGTTTTTGGAGGGCTCACGCTTGCGCTGCAACGGGACCAAGCCTAGTCGTGACAGTTTCTAGGTCCGCCGAAATTGTCTGCTTCGCGGCCCAAACCAAGACGAATGATCTGCTTTCCCGGTCACATCCAGTGACCGGGAGTTTTTGAATTTCGCACTTAGGCGGAGTTCTTGCACACGCCGCAGGTGCCACCTTGCTTTGCGCAATGACTGCAGTATTTGCAGTTCTTGCATGCGCGGCAGGGATCAGCGCCGATGCAAGTTGCAAACGAAACGGTTGACGCTATAGTGATGAGCGCCATCCACACAATCGCCTTGGGCCATTCCATAATAGGGAATCGTGGCATCCTTGACCTCCTTGGGGTTATTCATGAAGTCTCTTGATTTCGACTGACGCAGCAATGCGAGTCAACCTTGACATGCTGTCGAAGGATTCCCAATCGGCAGTGGCGTCCGACAGGTCTGGACCGAACGTGATGGCGATCTCGGGATGAGCGCCGTGAAATTCTCTGAGAAGGATAATCGCCCCAGGAGATAGCCCCTGAAACCTTACGACCCCCTGAAATCTTCATGCGCGGTCCTCGGTGATCGTGCTCATCATTGTATGGCGAAACGTACGGGTGCCCAGGCTCTTTTACAGCATCATCCGCCAAATCGTTGTGCACGCGCGTGCACATCTCAGTATTGATCCCTAATCCTCGCGAGTTGTTAATTAAGAGAATCCTAATTGTGCGCTCGTATGCTTTGAATCCCTTCTCCCAGTCGCGAACTCGCCGACCTCGCGATTGCGAGATTGTTAAGCCAAGTTCACCCGCACCAGCGGCATTAGGAAGAAAGCCCCCTTGATGTGGAGCTGATAATTCCCTGTTTTGGTGCGAAGCCTGACGTCGGCTAAAGTGAAAGAACGCGCACAAATTCACCAACATAGGTGATTGTGGGTAGCGGGCTCGTCGACCAAATTTGCGAATTTCCTTGTAATTTTCCCTGTTAGCAGGGAACTTGGTATGGAGACTGGTTCGCAGCGGACTCCATCCACCGCCAGAGAAATTCCCACCTATATGCGCGAAACGGCGCGAAGCCAGTCTGGATAAGCGATTGGGCGAGGACATCGCAATGCGGGAATTCTCGTTATGAGTGGACGCCGACCGGCGGGTTTTCTGTCGCGCCTTAAATGCCGGGTGCGGCACCCTTAAATGATGCTCAGCACCCGGCGTTTTCGATGATTTATTCAGGTCTTGCCAGGAACGTGTGCAGCACGGAACACTCCGGCAGCACGCAGCCCTGCCCGGTAATTTCTCCGGAATCATCGATGGAATAAGCGCCCAGCAGATACAAAGGCGAGTTTGCCGGTATCAGGGTGTTGAGGTCCTTGATCTGCTTGCCGATCCAGATCACGGCGTGGGGTCCCGATTCATCGAACGCGAAGCCCACGATATCCCCGTGATCGTTGATGGTGCGGCAGCATCCGGCGACGGTGGCAAACGCACCAGGAAGCGGCGGGAGACCTTGCATTCCGGTGGCTTTGCTCCAGAAGAAGGAGTGAATCGTGCCGTCGGTAAACTGCGAAGTTCCCACCACCTGCCCGAGGTTGTTGATGCTCGAAGCGTTGTTGGATGCAGTATTCATGGCATCTCCCAGCGTGCCCAGGTAAACGGGAGTGCCGTCTCTCTCCCATAAGACCGCGTGCAGTCCATTCACATTGAGGGGAGGCAGGCCCTGGGTTGCGCATGTTCCGGATGAACCGACAACCTGGCCGAGGTCATTCACTCCCATGGCATACGCGACGGTGTCGCCTGCGCTTTCGAGCGGGGACAATTGGACGATCCGGCCATTCGGTTCCCATTTGACGGCCTGGAATTGGAAGACCTGGTAAGGCGTTGCGGTTGCGCAGGTCGAATCGCGAACCCCGTTTTCGGCAAAACCAACGAGTTCGCCGAGATCGTTGATGCCGAATGCATTGGCATTGCGCCCGCCCTGGAGGTTGCTGAGCGCGATCAGTCTGCCATTGAACGAGACCACTCCCCGGCATACCAGATGCGTGCCGTAGGCGCAAAAATCTTCTCCATCCGGGTCTGGCGTGGAAATCTCTGACCCGATTGCGGTCTCACCCAGCAAATTCGGACCATCAGCCGCACTGTTGCACTGCGGGCAGTCCGCTCCGTTGAGTGTGCCCAGATCTTTCAGCGGACCGTGGCCATACCAAACAAAAGCGTGTTGCGGACCTCCAGGGGCCAGGTTGGATGACCCGGCTACCCAGCCGAGGTTATTCATGTCAAACGCAGACGCAACCGTCCCCGACCCCAATGCTCCAAGATCGGTGACGATGTAATGAGGGAAGTGCACGGTTCGTTTTTGCTGCCCGTTCATCCAGAGCGGGACCGCAATAAGGGTCGACAGGACCATCGAGTTCCTGAAGAACAATTCTGGTTTCATATCATCTCCTTTGTTGTGGCCCGCGGATGCCGCAGTCAGCCGGTTTGCGTTTTCTGAATCCGGGCAAGCATTGAGTTGAGGCAGATCAAATCCGAGCCTTCCGCCGACTGCGCGCGATGAAGTTCCTCGGAACTTAGCCACTCCTCAAGAGCTGTCTGGTCCAGGTTCGATATCACTTTTGTTTCCTTCATCGCGATCATTTCCACTTCTGCATCGCATCGAGGACACCAGGCGCGGTGAGATGTCGGCCCACGCAGAATCAGCAAGGAATCGGTTTCGACGGTGATTGTTGTCAGCTTTGCCATTGGCCTTTCATTTCGTTGTGGAACGAGCGACTTGATTTGCGCAGGTTGCCGCATGAGCGCCGAAAAGTCCTTTCAAGCCGCTTGAAAACTTCTGATAATTTCTCGCATCCGGGTAAGGCGTTCTTAGCAGATGACTTAGGAGCGGGAGCTCGCGGGAATGAAATTTTGCCGTCAACCTTGTTGCTGATAAGATTCGGGGATCACAGGCACACAAGACGGCAGGTGCTTCCCGTGTCAGCTTCCCAAAGCGGGTCAACCAAGGAGCTCTACGAGTTCGGACCGTTTCGGGTTGATGCCGAAAAGGAGATCGTGGTTCGCGCCGGCGAGCCCGTCCCGCTGACGCCGAAGACCTTTCAGATCCTTCTCGTCCTGATCCGCAAGAACAGAGAGGTTGTCACCAAAGACGACCTGATGAAGAGCGTGTGGCCGGACACATTCGTGGAAGAGGCCAATCTCAGCCGCAACATCTTTCTGCTGCGCAAGGCGCTTGGTGAGGCGGCGCAGGATCATCGTTACATCGTCACGGTGCCTGGCCGTGGGTACCGGTTGGCTGAAAGCGTGCGGATGATACCGGAGCAAGAGCTCAGCGTCGTCGCCGCGAGCCATACCCGCATGCAGGTGGAAGTCAAGGACACGAAGCCGTGGCGGTGGGTCGCGACCATCGCCGCGCTGGTCATCGTTGCGTCGGGTTTCGGTCTTTACCGGTACTTCTCACAGCGGCGCGCCAGACTGAGCGCAACAGATACGGTCGTTCTGGCCGATTTCAATAATTCCACTCGCGATCCCGTTTTCGATGAGACACTGCGCCGGGGCCTGGCGATTCAACTTGAACAGTCGCCGTTTCTCAGCATTATCCCGGACCAACGAGTCCAGCACGTGCTTCGCCTGATGGGCCAGTCGCCAGATACGCGGCTTACGGGTGAAATCGCGCGCGGAATTTGTGAGCGGACGGGGAGTGCAGCCGTTCTGGAGGGCTCGATCGCACCGATCGGCAGCCAGTACGTGGTGGGGCTGAAGGCAACGGCTTGCCGGGATGGAAAGGTCCTCGACCTGGAGCAGGTGCAGGCGGCCAATAAGGAAGAGGTTCTAAGTGCGCTGAGCCATGTGGCCCGTCGCTTCAGAAAGCGCGTCGGCGAATCGCTGAATACGATTCAGGAGCACGACACTCCGCTGGATGAGGCGACGACGCCATCGCTCGAAGCGCTGGAGGCCTATAGCGCAGGCTGGAAGCTCCATCGAACTACGGGAACCATGGCCGCATTGCCGCTGCTCAAGCGCGCAGTGGAGATCGATCCCAACTTCGCCATTGCCCACGCAACCCTGGGACGCGAATATGCCAATATCGAAGAGTTTGATCACGCGGCAGAAAGTACGAGCAGAGGGTGGCAGTTGCGGGATCACGCCAGCGACCCTGAGAAGTTCTTTATTGCTGCAACGTACCAGATCCTCGCTACCGGCAACCTGGAACTGGCTCGGCAAACCTGTGAAGCATGGGCGCGTGCATATCCCCGCGATGCAACGCCTCGCACGATGCTGGCGGGATTTCCCAACAAGGCGTCGGGGCGTTACGAACAGGCGATCGCGTGGGCACAACAAGCAGTAGAGCTCAATCCCGATTTCGCAATCGCCTACTACAATCTGGCCGTCGATAACTTCTATATGGGCCGCATCGAAGAAGCGGAGAATACTCTGCGCCGCGCGGCTGGGCGTGCCTTGCAAATCGATGAATATCTCATGTTGGAGTACGACATCGCCTTCCTCAAGAACGACAAAACAGCTATGGATCAGGTTGTCGGGCGGGCACGTGAACGATCAGGCGCAGAAGCATGGATTGCCAACAGACAAGCTTCCACTCTGGGTTACCTGGGACAGATGCGCCAGGCGAGAGTGCTGTTTCAGCGCTCGGTCGATCTCGACATGCAGCAAGCGCTGCGCGAGAGAGCTGCGCTTTGGGACGCCGGCGAATCGCTGCGGGAGGCACGGTTCGGCAACGCACCCGAAGCTATCAGGAGAGCGAATGCCGCACTCAACCTCTCAAATAACACTGAAGTGGTGTACGGCGCGGCATTAGCGCTGGCCGTCGCAAGAGACTCTCGAGCTGAGGCTCTTGCCGAGGGCATGGAAAGAAATTTTCCTGAAAACTCAGTTGTGCGGTTCAGCTATCTGCCCGTGCTTCGCGCACGTATCGCCTTGAATCATGGCGACGCTGCCAAAGCGATTGAGGCATTGCAAGTTGCTGTTCCCTATGAGCTCGGCGTTTCACATGACCTGATCGGCGCGCTCTATCCAATCTATGTACGCGGCGAGGCCTATCTCGCGGCCCGAAAAGGAGCGGAAGCGAGCGTCGAATTCCAGAAGATCCTCGACCATCGCGAAATTGCAGGCAGTGACCCGATCGGCGCGCTTGCTCACTTACAGCTCGGCAGAGCATTCGCGGTCGCCGGCGACCCAGTGAAGGCCAAAGCCGCATATGAGGATTTCTTCAACCTCTGGAGAGAGGCTGACACGGAGATTCCGGTCCTGAAGAAAGCACGAGCAGAGTACCAAAGCCTGCGCCAGGTTCCAGCAATCATGTGATCGCGGGCGAGCCGCGTCAAAGGAAACCAGCGAGAGGAGCCCGGCGCATTCCCAATCGTGTACTCGCAAGCAGTATTTCGCAGGGTTCGATCTATACGATGAAACAGATGTTTGATCGAGTGATGTTCCGGGGTCATGTGGCGAGGGGGTGTCAACTCGATCCTGCTCGGAAAAAATCCGCGCACAATGCTGACCACACGGATAGCGAGATGAAGGGCCTACGAGGGTGTCCTCTACCCGCTGAAATGAGGCGTGGTACATTGTTCATCCACGCAGTCCATCATCGATGATCGAGACGTGGGTTGCAAATTCTTTGACCGGACATTCATCGCGATGTGAACTGGCAATCAACTTCGGCGGATTACACGATTGTCATCGCCCTCAGCGCAGCATCATCGCGCGCCGTGTGAAATCCGACATCTCCTCAACCCGATTTTCAATCCGGTGGCCCTATGCTTTCTTTGTCGAACGACAAGCTCCGTTTCGCCGAAGCGCGCGCCGTGCTTCGAAGTCTTTGCCCTTTCATCGTATGCAGCATGTTTTTTTGCAGCTGCTATTTTTCGCCGGCGCAGGTAGACCGCACGGGATTGAGCGGCACGGTTACAGATTCCTCGGGCCGCCTTTTGCCGCAGGCCCATATCAGGGTGGTGGAGAACGCAACGGGACTGCAGCGTGATGCCGTTTCGGACGCCGGTGGCAACTACAGCATTCCGGAACTGCCGGTGGGCATTTATTCGGTAACCTTCGAGCACCAGGGATTCAAGACGCTTGAATTTACGGAAGTTCGGCAAATCATCGGCAGTACTCGTGCTCTGGATGCGAAGCTGCAGGTCTCGGGCGCCGAGGAGCGCGTCAGCGTCTCGTCCAATTCGGCGCTGATGGATCGCAGCAATAGTGCGGTCACGGGCCTGATCGAGAGAACGCAGTCAGACGAATTGCCGCTGAATGGCCGCAACTGGGCTTCGCTGACCGCATTTGTGCCGGGCGCCGTGGACATCGGCGGCAGCAACCAGCGTTCGGTACGGTTCGCGGGACGAGGAACGGACGACGACAGTTTCACCTATGACGGAGTGGATGCCTCGAACATCGTAAACCAGGCGCAGCGGGCGTGGGTGAGGCTGGCCATCCCTCTGGATGCGATCCAGGAATTCCGCGTCGATTCGCTGCTCTCACCCGCAGAGTCGGGCGGAACGGCTGGTCCGCAATTGGCTGTGACCTCGCCTTCGGGCGCCAACCGTTTCCATGGGCGTCTGTTTGAGTACGTTCGCAACGATGTCTTTGATGCCGCCGAGCCCTCCTGGGCGTCGGGCGGGGAAGCGCAGCAGCCGCTTCGACTGAATCAGTTCGGCGGATCGCTGGGCGGTCCGATCGTCCGCGACAGGACCTTCTTCTTCGTCGCGTCGGAAGCTTACCGGCAAAACTGGGGATATCCGGTGATTGGCTGGGTGCCCGACCCGGCGTACCGCGCAACAGTTCCATCGAGTTCGCCGGTCTACGAGATCATGAACGATTATCCGGTGGCCGGACCGCGCACTCTGCTGATTCCCGGCCTGAACAGCGACCCCAACATCGACGAACTTGTCTGCGCCTGTGAGCAGGTGGTCAACGAGAGTTCCGCGATGATTCGGCTCGACCAGCACTTTTCATCCAGGACCACGGCATTCATGCGATTCAACTTCGATCGCTCAGTCGATACGCAGCCATTCGCGGTGAGCGCGGCCGATCTACAGCAACAGGTTTCAGCGCCCGTGAATGGAATCCTGCAACTGTTGCACATCTTCAGTCCACGCCTTGTAAACGAGGTCAAATTCGGATTCAATCGCGCTACCTCCAACACCTACAGCTTCAGCAAGGCGGGTATCGACTACCAGGTTGCCGTGACCGGGCTTAGCACCCAGAACTACGACCGCGTCAGCATTGGAGTCGGGAACTCGTTTTCCTGGATCGACAACCTGACCTGGATTCACGGTCCGCAAACCGTGAAAGCGGGCGTTGAGATCCGGCGCATTCAAATGAACCAGGGAAAGACGATGAGCGGGAAGATCACCTTCTCCTCAGTGGAGAGCCTCGCAGCAAATGTCGTGAAGAAGGCAACTCTCAGCGATGCGCTGCCTGTGAACGGACTGCGCAAGACGGACACCATCGGCTTCGTCCAGGACGAGTACAAAATACGCGCCAACCTTACTGCGAACCTGGGGGTGCGGTACACGATCTTCGATCTTTTCCATGAGGTGCATGGCAAACCCAATCCGTTTGATTTCGCAACCTGCGGTCCGCAAGGATTCTGCGGCGTGGGAGCGAGTTTCGGACAGCAGAACCATGGCGATGTGGATCCACGGGTAGCTCTGGCCTGGACGCCGACGCGTGAGGGAAAGACGATCGTTCGCGCCGGATTCGGGATGTATCACGAAGATGGGCAGCTGGACGATCAGAATCTGCCCGAGAGCAACGAAGCGGGCGCCTATTCGCTGACCAACTGCTCGGGATCTCCGCTCACGTATCCGATCGCTTCGTCCTGCTATTCGGGGCCCGGAACGATCTCGCCTGATGCTGAAGATCGCAGGCGCAAAGACACCTACACAGAACAGTGGAGCGCAGCTGTCCAGCGGGCTCTCCCCGCCAATTTCGTAAGCACCTTGTCGTACGTGGGGAGCCGCGGCGTTCACCTGCTGACGCTTTCGCTGGTCAACATGATCGATCCGGCAACGGGAGCTGTCCCCTATCCAGCTTTTGCACCGGCTATCAGCTGGCGCGGCGACAAGGAGAACAGTATTTATCACGGCTTTTCAGCTTCGCTGCGAAGGCCCTTCGAAAATGGCTTTCTTCTGGCCGCCAATTACATGTACTCGCACGAGATCGATTCCGACTCCGACGGGAGCGGCGATGGCGACTCGCAGGTGGCGCAGAATGTTGCTTGCTCGGCATGTGAGCGAGCCAGCGGCGACTGGGACGCGCGGCACGTCTTCAATGGCAACGCGGTTTATCAGCTTCCATTCGGTTACGGCAAGCCGCTGCTGAACCGGAGCGGACTGGTGAGCAGCGTCGCGGGTGGCTGGCAGCTCACCACAACCGCACTGGCTCGCACGGGATTTCCAGTGAACGTGATATTGCCGAGCAGTTACATCGCGCCTGACGGAAACAACGCCGGGACGGAGCGTCCCGATCTTGTTCCTGGCGTATCGCTCACGCCGCCGGGGGGCAAGCATGTTGGAGAGTGGATCAATCCTGCCGCCTTCGCAACGCCGGCCGGAGAATTCGGCACAGCGCCGCGCAACCTGGTTCGAGGACCGGGTACCTGGCAGATGGATCTCGGCGCAGGCAAAACCATTCCGTTGCGGGAGCGCGGGCGGATCGAATTCCGCACGGAGCTCTACAACGTGTTCAATCATCCGCAGCCGGGTCAGCCGCAGTCGACCTTCAATCCTTCGAACACCACCAGCTTCGGCAGCATTCTGAACACGGTGAATACCAGCATCGTTTCGCCCATCACTCCAGTGGGATCAGGCACGCCCCGCGAGATGCAGTTCGCACTACGGTTCGAGTTCTGAGGCTTGCCATGAAAATCCTGGTCATCGAAGACGAAGTCAAAACTGCGAAGTTCTGAAGAAGGGACTCAGCTGCTTGCGCGCGTGCGTTCCTTGCTGCGCCGGTCAACGCCGCGCCCGCAGGAGACGATTCGCATGGCCGACCTGGAGATCGACTTGCTGCGTCATCGCGCGACACGCGCCGGCCCCAAGGGTGTTTGTCGTTCAGCCTTCGGGAACTCCGGCTTTGCGAAAGACTGCAAGCGAGCTCTCGAGGCCGGCTTTCGCAGCTGCTTCCGGTGTCATGTCTTTCGTTCGCCCGAACACTTCCACGCTGAGCGCATCGTTGTAGTGGATGGTTTGGAGCGCCTGCAGGAAGCCGGTCAGGTTGATGACGCCTTCGCCGGGAAGCAGACGCTGGTTATCGTGGATCTGCTCTGGAGGCAGGTTGGGCGAGTCATTGAAGTGGACGTGTACGATGCGATCGCGGCCGGCGGCAACGATGTCGCCGGGGGTGGCTCCTGCGTGGTGCCAGTGCCAGGAATCGAGCTGCAGCCCGACGTTGGGGCCGCACTCTCTGGCGAACTCGAGCATATCGTTCATGCGCCAGATGAATTCGTATTTGTACATTTTGCGCAGTTCGAGCGGGCCAAGAAACTCGAGGCCAAGGCGGACGTTATGATGCGCCAGAATGCGGGCACATTCGTTGAACCGCTGCTTGTAAATCCGGCGGAGTTCGTCTTTTGGCGTGTTGCTCGAGGGCATGATGTAGGTGAACATGCGCGGGCAGCGGATGGCGGCGGCGAAGCGGGCGGCCGCGTCGAGTTGGGCGAGGGAGGCTTGGAAGGTTGCATCATCCTTCCGGAATTCGACCGGGAAATCGATAACGGCGGGCCGGATCTTGAGTTCGGCAAGCAGGTCATTGGTCGCGCCGGCGCCGGCGTGCATGGCCGGACCGAGCATGATGTCGGTGCCGGGAAAGCCGGTTTTCGCGGCCAGGCGGGCGAAGTCGGGCCATTGCACACGGCCTTGCAGCAGGACGCTGTTCAGGGAGAGAAACATGTTGCGGTCGCCGGCGAAGGCCCTGGAGAGCGGGGCGGCGGCGAGCAGCCTGCAAAATGATCGTCTGGATAAAAAATACGGCATGCGCAACCGATCATATCCGAGTAGCATGGCGTTGAGGAGGCGGGAAACATGAACAGACGAGAGATGCTGGCCACCACGGGTGCGGCGACCCTTGGAGCACTTTGCATGCCGAAGCTGATGACAGCCGAGGCTCCAGCGAGCCGGGTTGCGATCGTGCGCTGTCCCGATTACGCGCAATATCAGCAGCAACTCTCTCTCGCGTTCGACCAGATTGGCGGTATCGAGAAGCTGGTGCGCGGGAAGACCGTCGCGCTCAAGCTGAATCTGACTGGGAATCCGAAGAACTTCCCGCTGACGCCTGAGCTACCTTATCGGACGAATCCGCAGTCGGTGGCGGCGACGGTGCACCTGTTTGCCAAAGCCGGTGCGCGGCGCGTTCGCATGATTGAAAGCTTCTTTCCGGCCGATCAGGATCTGTCGTTGTGGGCGCGCTACGGCCTGGACGTGAACGCGATTAACAACATGGGCGTTCCGGTGGTTTGGGAAAACGTGCAGAACCTGGGCAACTACAAGCAGTATGTGCGGATGAAGGTGCCGTGGGGCGGATACGCCTATCCGGCATACCACTTGAACCCGGCGTTCTATCAGTGCGACGTGTACGCTTCGATGGCCAAACTGAAGAACCATTGGATTGCGGGCGTGACGATGACCATGAAGAACAACTTCGGCAATACGCCCTGCTCGCTTTATGGCAGCGACTGCGGACCCAGCGGAAACGAGCGGCCGACGCAAGAGCGGGGAGCCGTGCTGCACGACGGAACGACGCCTGCGCCCTCGGGAGTGGATGCCGAGTTGCATCCTGATTCGCCACGCGATCCGGGCTATCGGGTCCCACGCATTCTGGTAGATCAGAACGGTATCCGGCCCATCGATCTCGCGATCGTGGATGGTGTCGAGACGGTGCGGGGAGGGGAAGGCCCGTGGCTTCGCGGCCTGGAAAAGATGTCGCCGCGGGTGATCATTGCCGGGCGCAACGCAGTCTGTGTGGACGCCGTAGGCATGGCCGTGATGGGCTACGATCCCTATGCGGAGCGCGGCACTTCGCCGTTTATCCGCGGAGACAACTCGCTGCGCCTGGCGGAAGAAGCCGGGATCGGAACACGGGACCTGAAGCGCATCGAAGTCGTCGGCATTTCCATTAAGGATGCCCATATCAATTTCGGACCCGGCGCGGTGGGCAAGAAACTGAGCGAATTGAACTCGTAACGCATCCGGTCTAAGAGTCCGGAGGGCGAAGAGCGATGCTGTCTCTGGGTCCTTCGACGCGCATGCGTTAGCGCAAACCTACCAGGCCGCTGACGGATCGGATGAGCGCAGCGGGGTCACAGCCGACGCCGTCCTTGAAGACGGTTTCGACCTTCTCCACGTTTTCGATTTTCTCCGCAGGATTGGCGCCGAGGACGATCAGGTCGGCCGCTTTGCGCAAGATGGAAGTGATCTCGTTCGCGTCTCGGAAGGTCTTCGGTCAAGCACCCAAGCCTCCAAGGTTCCGCCCAGCTGCGGAAGAGATTCGGATGGCACTGGCGATGCGATTGCTTCGAGTCAGAACGGCAGCTACAATGGCCAAGCTTTGCTGTCTCCGTGGCGGACACGGTTGATGGGCAGGCTAGGGCGCGAACACTGCAGAACGTCCTGCGCTGAGCGGATGATCGCGACAACCCTGATGACAGCGCCGTTCCGGCCGATTCATGTCGAACACTTCTCCATCGCGCGACGAGCAAGACCTGAGCCACTTCGGGTACGCCCAGGAACTCTTCCGCAGCATGGGGGGATTTTCGAATTTCGCGATTTCCTTTTCCATTATTTCGATCCTGACAGGAGCGGTAACACTCTATGGATACGGATTGACCATGGGAGGCCCGCTGGAGATGTCGCTCGGGTGGCCGCTGGCGACTGTATTTACGCTGCTGCTTGCTGCCAGCATGGCGGAGTTGTGCTCGGCCTACCCAACCTCAGGGGCCATGTACCATTGGGCTGCGGCTCTTGGCGGACGGGCGGCGGGATGGTTTGTCGCGTCCTTGAACATCGTCGGCCTGATCGCCGCGTTGGCCGGCATTAATTTCAGCGCCGCGCAGTTCGTTCTGCCATTTCTGGGTATCTCTCCGACGCCGAAAAACGTGTTTCTGATGTTCGCGTTCACGCTGGTGGTGCATGGCCTGATCAACCATTTCGGCGTACGGCTGGTCGCGCTGCTCAACAACACCAGCGTGATCATCCATATTGCCGGCGTGTTCGCAATCGCAGGGATCCTTTTCTGGCTTGCCCCGCGGCAGCCGATTTCATTTTTGGCCAGCCACGCCAGTTCGAGCGGCCACCCGTACGCGTGGGCGTTTCTGCTGGGATTGCTGCAGGCGCACTGGACGTATACCGGATTTGACGGATCGGCTCACATGGCCGAAGAGACGCATGATCCCCGCCGGGTGGCCCCCTGGGGCATGGTGATTGCGGTTGGCGTGTCCGGTGTCGTGGGATACATCTTGTTGCTTGCGATCACTCTGGCGATTCACTCGGTTCCGGAGGTGCTGTCGGCCCACGATGCGCAGGGAAACGCGATTCCTGCCGCTATCGCGATTCTGCAGACCGGCCTCGGGTACCGATTCGGCAACGCATTGGCGGCGATCGCTTCGATGGCGATGTGGTTCTGCGGGCTATCGTGCGTGACGTCGGCCTCCCGCGCCATTTACTCCCTGGCGCGCGATCGCGGAACGCCATTCGCCGGCATCATGCAGAAGGTGAGCGCAAAGCATGGAACTCCGGTGGCGGCAATCTGGGCGACGGTGATCGCCAGCATGGCGGCGATGGCCTGGACGGGCGCGGTGCCCATTGTGACCTCGCTCAGCACGGTGGCGTTGTATCTGGCCTATGTTGTTCCCGTGGGGTTGGGGTTGCGGGCGCGTTTGCGCGGATCGGACTGGCGGTTGCTGGCGGAGTGGACGTTGGGCAAATGGGGAGCGACCGTCAATGGCATTGCGCTTGTCTACACTCTTTTTATTTGTTTCGTGCTGATGATGCCGCCCAACCAACTGGCGGCGAAAACGCTGGCAGGCGTACTGGCCGCGCTCACCCTTATTTATGTCTTCGAAGTGCGGCGCAAGTATGTGGTTCCGGGCTGGGTCTCGGAACAGCGGCCTGTTGCTGCCGACCCGTCCTAGCCGGCACTCGGGAGCGCGCGCGATTGACGTTCCGTTTGCTGGTCTGATCCTTCAGAGCGGCGATTCCGATGCGTCCGTCGGCGAATGCTAATCTGGATGCCCGGCTGCAATTGGAAGCACACGATCGCGCTACCTCGCGAGGCAGGAGCCTGAGATGTTCGACGAAATCACGACGTTTTCCTTCCCGACCCGGATCGTTTTTGGAGTGGGAGCGACACGCCGACTACCGGCCTGCCTGGAAGAAAACGGGGTTCGCCGGCCCCTCGTGGTGACCGATCCCGGACTGCGGGCGGCGCCTCCGTTCAAGGCGGTTGAGTCGGCTCTGCAGGGCGGCGGGATTCAGTACGAAGTCTTTGATGGTGTGCATCCAAACCCGATCGAGGAAGATGTGATCCATGCGTCGGCATCTTATCGCGCGGCGGGTTGCGATTGCGTGATCGGGCTCGGCGGCGGAAGTGCGATCGATGTGGCAAAGGCCACGGTTGTACTCGCGCGGCAGGAGGGAGCGCTCGCGGATTTCGAGGCGCAGGCAGGCGGAATGGATCGCATGAAGGGTCCGTACGATCCGATTATTGCCATCCCGACAACTGCGGGAACGGGCAGCGAAGTGGGCCGGTCATCGGTGATCACGTCGCACCAGCTGAAGCGAAAGATCATCATCTTCAGCCCGTGGCTGATGCCGAAACGGGCGATTCTCGATCCCGAGCTTACGGTGAGCCTGCCGCCCTTTCTGACAGCGGCGACGGGGATGGATGCCTTCACGCATTGCCTCGAGTCGCTTACCTGCCCGGTGTACCACCCGCTGTGCGACGCGATCGCCATTCACGGACTGGAATTGGTGGTCCGGTATCTGGAACGCGCAACCCGCGATGGGCATGACATCGAGGCACGGGGCAACATGCTGGTCGCGGCGTCGATGGGCGCAATCGCGTTTCAGAAGGATCTGGGCGCCACTCATTCGCTGGCGCATCCGCTCTCGACTGAATTCGGCTTGCATCACGGACTGGCGAATGCGCTGTGTTTGCCCGCGGTGATGAGATTCAACCTGGAAACGGCGACGCCGCATTATGCGCGTCTGGCGCGCATCTATGGCGATCATTCAAATGAGACAGACGATCGATTGGCCGCCAAAGCGGTCGAGATGGTGGAAGGCATGATCGAGCGGCTTGGCATCAAGCGCGGTTTGCGCAATCATCGCGTGCCACGGGAGAGTCTGGAAGGGCTTTCAGAGAGCGCTTTCGCGGACTCGTGTCATAAAACGAACATTCGCGTCTGCACGCAGGATGATCTATGCAAGCTCTACCAGGAAAGCTGGTGATCATGTTCAGGACCTCTTCAATGAACCTGGTAAATCCGGCGACGGAGGAAAAATTCCGGAGTCTCGAGATGACCTCGGAATCGGAACTTGGCGTGATTCTCGAGCGCATGCAGGCCGCTCAGAAGAAGTGGTGGGAGGTGCCGGTAGCGGAGCGCGTAGAAATCTGCCGGGGCTTCGTGGATGCGTTCCGCTCCATGCGGGAAGGCGTTGCGCTGGACATCACGCGCCAGATGGGAAAGCCGGTGGCGCAGGCTGAACGCGAAGTGGATACGATGCTGGATCGCGCCGATACCATTCTGCGGCTGGCAACCTCGGGCCTCGCTGATGAAACACTCGAGCCGAAGGCGGGCGTCCGGCGGTTTATTCGCCGCGAGCCATTGGGCATTGTCCTCGATATTCCGGCATGGAATTATCCGCTCCTGATCGCAGTGAATGTGGTGATTCCCGCGCTGCTGGCAGGCAACGCGGTGCTGATCAAACATGCCCGTCTCACCCCGCTGTGCGGCGATGCATTCGTCGACGCTTTCCGCCAAACCCGACTGCCGGGCGACCTGGTTGCTTCGATCCGCGTGGGTCATGAAACCATCACGCGCGTGATTGCGCAGCGCGCCGTTGATTTTGTTTCGTTCACCGGTTCCGTCGAGGGAGGCCGCGAGGTTTACCGCCAGGCCTCGGCGCAGCTGCTTGATATGGGATTGGAACTCGGCGGGAAAGATCCGGCCCTGGTTTGCGAGGATGCGGATTTCGATTTTGCGGTAGCGAACCTGGTGGATGGGGCTTTCTACAATGCGGGCCAGAGCTGTTGCGCTGTCGAACGAATCTATGTCGCGCGTCCGCTGTTTGCAAGGTTCGTTGAGGCCTATGTTGCGGAGGTGCGGAAGTACGCGGTGGGCGATCCGGAGAATCCTGCGACCGGCATCGGACCATTGGCGCAGCTCAAGGCGGTAGATTTTTTGAAGCACCAGGTCGACGAGGCGGTGCAGCGAGGCGCGAAGCTTTTGACCGGCGGAAAACGCGCGCCCGGCCGGGGGTATTTCTTCGAGCCGGCGGTTCTGGTGGACGTGGACCATAACATGGACCTGATGACGGAAGAGAGCTTCGGTCCGGTGATCGGCATTATGCCGGTGGACTCGGAAGAGGAGGGAATTCGATTGATGAACGACAGTCCCTATGGGCTCACCGCTTCCATCTGGACCGGAGATGCGGCGCGGGGAGAAGCGCTCGCATCGCGGACAGCGGCGGGGACCGTGTATGTGAACCGCTGCGACTACCTCGATCCGGAGCTCGCCTGGGTTGGAATCAAAGACAGCGGTCACGGCTGCACGTTATCGCGGCTGGGATTTCACTATTTGACTCGTCCCAAGAGCTTCTATGTCCGGACACAGACCGCAGGCTGAGGGAATGCGATGAAGATCAACGGAATGCTGAGCGTCGACGAACTTCGGACGATGGTTGACGACTCGCGTGTCGACACGGTGTTGCTGACCTTCACTGATCTCTATGGCCGCCAATTTGGAAAACGGCTGGATGCGCGGTTCTTTCTGGAAAATGAAGAGCCGGGAACGCATGCCTGCGACTATCTGCTCACAACCGACATGGAGATGAACCCCGTGGCGGGGTACCAGTTCGCGAATTGGGAGCGAGGCTATGGCGATGTGCATATGCGCGCCGACCTGTCGACGATTCGCCTGGCATCGTGGTTAGACCGCACGGTGCTTGTTGCCTGCGATCTGCTGGATTGTCACTCGCATGAGTTGGTGGCGGAGGCGCCACGGACGATTCTGCGGCGCCAGATCGAGCGAGCCGCGCAAATGGGTTTCGAGGCCGCTGCCGGAACCGAGCTGGAGTACTACATCTTCAACAATTCTTATCGGGAGGCTGCGGCGGCGAAATACGGCGGATTAGAAGCGGCGGGATGGTATCTCGAGGACTATCACGTTCTGCAGGGCACGCGGGAAGAGAAGCTGAACGGGGCCGTGCGCCGGCATCTGTCGCAGTCCGGCGTTCCGGTGGAGTGCTCGAAGGGGGAGTGGGGGAAAGGGCAGCACGAACTCAATGTGCGGTATGCCAACGCTCTGACGATGGCGGATCGGCATGTCGTGTTCAAGCAGTGTTTCAAGGAGGTGGCCGAGAGCCTTGGCATGAGCGTCACCTTCATGGCCAAGCCCGATGGGGGCCAGGCCGGGTCCAGTTGCCATCTGCATTTGAGTCTCTGGAAAGATGGACAGAACGCGATGGCGGGAAAGAACAAGCTGGGGCCAGTAGAGTGCAGCGACATTTTCCGCTGGTTCCTGGGCGGATGGATCGCGCATGTGCCCGAGTTCATGGTGTTCTACGCACCAACCATCAATTCGTATAAGCGCTTTCAATCCGGGTCCTGGGCGCCGACGCGCCTGGCATGGTGCTACGACAACCGCACGGCAAGTTTCCGCGTGGTGGGGGCGGGAGCGAGCCTGCGAATCGAGTGCCGGATTCCAGGGGCCGATTGCAATCCATACCTGGCCATTGCAGGCGCGATCGCATCGGGATTGGATGGGATCACGAAGCAGACCGAGCCACCGGCTATTTTTGAAGGCGATCTTTACTCGGCAACCGAAATGCCGTCGATCCCTGCGACGCTGCGCGAAGCTACGGACCTGTTTGCGGCCAGTCCACTGGCTCGCGAAACCCTGGGAGCTGAGGCCGCAAAGCACTACGTTCATTTCTTCCGGTCGGAGCAGGCGGCGTTCGATGCGTCCGTGACCGATTGGGAGCGTCGACGCTACTTCGAACAGATTTGATCGCGCGAAGATTTTCAGGCCTGGCAATTGGCCACTAATGCCGAGTCATGACGAAGATGGTGTTCCCGGCCGGGATCGTGACCTGGCGAAGAGTGCCGGCATCATCCTCGAACCAGAGCGATGAGCTATCGGCCGCGGCCAGCCTTCCATAGCTTGAGGGAACGGTTCCTTTCATCGTTTGCGCATGGATGGTGAATGAGCTGTGCGTCCCAACCATGTATCCCGTCAGCAACAGCGCTGCCGCTATCGCAATTCGCAGCATTCGTGCCAGCATCCAGGGCTTCTCCTCTTGATGCAAAGTCGACATGAGAATGACGCGGGCGGGCGAATCAACGTTCTAAACTTTCCGTCATTTCAGTGCAAGCGGAAGCCGGGAACGCGGTAGCTCTATTCGATGACGCGGAATCGCTTCAGCGACTCTTCGTTGACTGTGAGGCCAAGGCCCGGGAGTGAGTCGTCGAGGTTGATGTATCCCCTATCCGGCACCGGTTCTCCATCGAAGATGTACCAGAACAATTCGTTGCCTACTTCCACGTCGACCTTGGGGAAGAATTCCGCGATGGGCGAATTGAGGCTGGCCATGATCACGTGGTAGTTGTGCATCTGCCCGGCATGCGGCACCACCGGGACCTGGAATGATTCGGCCAGGGCGCAGATCTTCCGGGCCTGACTGATGCCGCCGACGCGATTGGTGTCGAACTGAATGTAGTCGAGGGAGTTCGTCTCGAGCAATTCGCGGAAGCCGAAGACGGTGAACTCATGCTCACCGCCGGCGATGGGAACTCGTCCGTAACTCTTGAGTTCGCGATATCCGCGGGTATCGTCGGGAATGACCGCTTCCTCGAGCCAGCGCAGATTGAATTGCTCGAGCCGCGGCAGCATGCGCTTGGCGTAGTCGAGGGTCCAGCCCATGTACGCATCGGTCATCAGATCGATGCTGTCGCCGATCACCTCGCGAACAGTGCGGACCAGTTCCACATTTTTCTGCATGCCGGCGGGACCGTCGAGCGGCCCGTAGCCGAAACGCAGTTTCATCATCGTATAGCCCTGATCCTTATACTTCTGCGCCTCGGCGCTCAACTCATCGAGAGGCATTGCATAGAGGCGGCTTGCGTATACGGGAATCTTGTCCTTGGTGCGTCCGCCGAGCAGACGGAAGACGGGCTGCTTTGCATCCTTTCCGAGGAGGTCCCAGAGGGCGATGTCGGCAGCGGAAATTGCGGCCATCGCGACTCCCTTGCGCCCGAAGGGGAGCGTGCGGCGGTACATCTGCTGCCACAGGAGCTCGACGTCCCATGGATCTGCGCCGATCAGCAGCGGCTTGAGATAGGTGTCGAGCAGCTGCCGGGTCACGAGTGGCGACAACGCCGCGTTGCCCAGTCCTACCAGTCCGGTGTTGGTGAAGATCTCGACGAGAAGCCAGTTATGAAAGGCGAAATTTCCCATCGAAGGCTGACGAAACGCGACCAGATCCATGGGGTTCGTGCAGAAATGCGGAGGAAGGAGTGGCGTGAGGCCCTCCCACTGGACGACACGCGTGCGAACTTCGGTGATTTTCATGCAGCGCTCCCGATGCGTTCGAACTCCCTGGCGCGAAAGGTTGAATCCTGCCGGCGCCGGACCGCAGGCGCAGTCATTCCGTGGCGGTCAAGTGAGCTTCAACCCATAGATTCGCAGTGCATTTTTCCAGAAATACTTCTCTGCGCTCTCTCTCGATTTGCCGGAATAGAAGCGCTTCATCAACGCGACCTGATCGGCGATCGACGCGATGCCGTAGCTATTGGGATAATCGCTGCCGAAAAGAACGCGATCTTCGCCAAAGGCGCTATAGAGATGTTCAAGCCTGGCGCGAAGCGTCTCGTATTCCATGACCACGACTCCATCACTCTCGCGCGGGTGATAAACCTCAGACAATTTGACAAAGATATTTGGGCACTTTGCCATATCACTGACGACCGCTTCGTATGCTTTCTGATTTTCGGGGGTGGGATCGAAGGAAGGCAGGTGATCCATCATGATGCGAAGATCGGGAATTGCCTCAGCCAGCAGAACATTCGCTCGCATCAGACCCATGCTTGGGTTGGCGGTATCGAGCACCAGACCCGCTTGAGCCAGCAGCTTGAGATTGCTTACATGTTCCGGTTTGAGGGTTACCCTGCCGTTGTCTTCGTTGTAGAAGGGAAAGATCCGGGCGCGAATGGCACGAAAGAGCGGGTCTTTGTGAAAGCGCTCCAAGTAGCTGCCAAATATTGGCGATCCTGAATCCAGAGTTCCAGTGACCCCCATCATGATGGGGTCGGTTCTGCACATCTCGAGATACCAGAGATTCTCATCGATCCAGGCGCATGACTCGACCACCATGGCTCCGATGATGCCGGCGGGCCTTGCCAACGCGCTGTACATCGATGGAAGGGAGGTTTGGGAGATCGCCTGGTAAGCGGGGGAGCCCATATAGTCGGCGCCCAAGGGACGGGTGCCGTCGAAGAGATGAATATGGGTGTCGATGATGGGGATTTCATCCATCGGTGGCAATTGCGCAACCGCGCCGGGCGCGACTGCGAGCGCGGTGGAGGCGGCAGCACCCGCAAGAAATGCACGCCGATTTATTTTGTGCTCAACGCCGGCTCGGGTGGTGCGATCGGCGAGAAGAGACGTATCCATATTTCTTCTCCCATCCTCTTTCTTCGACGAGTTGATCACTCGTCCTGGAGATTGTGGCGCGACGGATTGCGTGGAGCAGGGGATCGAAACACTCAGTCCTGAATTGTAATTCTGGATTGTAATCCGTCGGATCTAACGGCGGGCGGTTGAGGGGATTCGCACGATGCACCTCTTCGCAGGTGCTGGAGCCTGCGACTATGGTGCTGATTCCGCTCGCTTGACATTCATGCTTCCGTTACTTTCGTGAATGCCAGCGGATGGATTCTTGGGCACCGGGGCAACGCTTCTCCGAGTAGAATTGCTAGAAAATCACGCGTGAGGACCGAATGAACAGATGCGTCAGACGTGCTTTGGCACTTAGCTGCCTGTTCGTGCTGTTTTCGACTCCGACATTCTCGATGGCCCAGCAGAACTCTCGCGCCAAGCAGTCTCGAGCGGAGGAAAATGAGAGGCTCGCGAAGCCGGTGGAATGGCCAGCGCTGGAACGGCGGCTGTTTAAGGACTCCCACGATTTGATGGTCTTCAAGATGGCGACTTCATGGATACCAGGGCAAGATCACGAGGGCAGATTCCGGTACAAATTGACGGCGACTCCGCTGCTGAAAGACGAGTACTCATCGCCACAAAAGCAAATCGGGATCATGAGCAAGCGACTGCAGGAGACATGCTCGATCTCGATCGTTCTTTTGGATACAGACGGATTTGAGTTGCGACGCGTCCAGCCCGATCTTTCCCTCGCGCTGAACAATGAAACGGATATTGTCGGCTTGACCGCGAACGATTCGGAACAGATGGACGCCTCGGAATACAAGAGCTTTGTCGGCAAAGAAGATCAAGCAGGTTCATGGAACATCGCCTGGAACTGTCCGTAGGAGTATTGCGCGCTCACCGATTCGCGCGGAAGAGGAGCGGCAGGCGAAAGCCCAACCGTATCTATGGATTCCGGGAGATTTGGAAAACAATTCGATTCGTCGACCTGAGATCCGATGATGCTGTTGTGAGGCCGAGGATGGTTCCGAAAGCTGAAATTGAGCCGAGCGGCGAAGCGGGTAATCGTTTCTATTGTGCAGTTTTATGGTGACCCAGGGAACCAGGATTCGATTGTATGATTGCCGCCGATGCTCTTTTACGGCCGCAGATACGTGCAAGACCTGAGGGACGCGCTCGCAGTTTTGGAAGATCGCGACAACCTGGGGCTGGGCCGCGAGCACGCCTCGAGGCTCCGTGCCTTAGTGCGGGCGCAAATTGAACGCGCAGAAGCCGCCAACTACTTGCAGCCGCCGCAATCGGATCGCCGGCGTATTCCCAAAATCCTGGTTCGGTAGAATCGATCGCGAAGTTGCCCTCGATGTTGCTGGATGCAACGGGAACGGCAGCGCTGGTGATTTCCGGGCGAGTCGTCGGTTCGACTGAGATGCGGCGAAGCGCTCAGGAAGCGGTCTCGCCCTGGCGGAGGTCGAGATCGGGGCGTGCCGCCAAAGCTGGTTCGGTTACTTCGCTCCAGATGAGAGTGCCGTGGGTTTCGCGGAGGAAGATGACGCCGCAAACGAAACATAGAACCGAGACGGCAACCGGGTAGTAGAGCCCCGCATAGATATTCTGGGTAGAAGCGCAGAGGCTCAAGCCGATGAGAGGGAGCAGACCGCCGAAGACGCCATTGCCGATGTGGTAGGGCAATGAGATCGATGTGTAGCGAATCTTTGCGGGAAAGGCCTCGACAAGATAGGCAGCGATGGGCCCGTAAGTCATGCAGGCGAAAAGAATCTGAATCCACACCAGCAAAACGAGCAGGGGGATGTTGGGATTTGGCGCAACAGGTGCGGGAACGAGATTGCCGGAGGCGTTGCGCGTGAGCGGCGTAAGCCGGATGTCGCCGGTGACCGGATTCCGCACTGAGCTGACCGAGACGACGTGGTTACCCGCTGCGTAGACCATGCCTTTATAGATGGGAACGATGGTGATGGCAGACATGAGCAGCGCGGACATCATGAGCTTCTTGCGTCCGATGCGATCAGACAGGGCCCCGAAAACGACATAGAACGGCGTGCCGATGGTAAGGGCAATGGCGATCACGATGTTGGCGGTACGGGGATTCAAGTGCAGGATCACCTGCATATAGAAGAGTGCATAAAAGGTGCTGGTGTACCAGACGACTCCCTGGCCGGCCGTCGCACCGAAAAGGGAGATGAGGACTTGCTTCAGATTGGGCCATTTTGTGAAGGCTTCTCTCAGCGGTTGCGATGAATGGGCCTTTGCCGACTTGATTTGCGCGAAGATTGGGGATTCCTTCATGCGGATCCGGACGTAGAGCGAGACGCTTACCAGCACCAGCGAGAGAAGGAACGGCAGCCGCCACCCCCAGCGCTGAAAAGATGCCGTGCTCATGCCGAGCTGAGTTGTCAGAATGGCGATCAGCGAACAAAAAAACCCGAGGGACGCGGTGATTTGTATGAAGCTGGTGGAAAGTCCGCGGTGCCTGTCCGGGGTGTGCTCGGCAACGTAGATGGCCGCGCCGCCGTATTCGCCACCCAGCGCGAGCCCCTGTAGCACCCGGATCAGGATGAGGATGACGGGTGAGAGCCAGCCTGCCGTGGCGAACGTCGGCAGCAATCCTATGGAAGCCGTGGAAAGGCCCATGACGGTGAGGGTGATGATGAAGGCGATGCGGCGGCCCAAGAGGTCTCCGATAGCGCCGAAGAACAGGGCTCCAAAGGGGCGCACGAGAAATCCAACGGCAAATGTGGCGAGATAGGCGATGAGGGCGAAGGTGTCGTTGCCTGGTGGATAGAATTTAACCGCCAAGACTGCGGTTAGCGATCCGAAGATGAAGAAGTCGTACCACTCGATGAGGGTTCCCGTGGCGGCACCGAAGATGATTTTGGCGAGGAAGGCGGGCCTAGCGTCCCGCGGCCCCGTTGGACTCTGCGATGCCATTCGTGCGTCGACCTCAAACAGTGCCGCGAAGCTGGAGGACGGGAATAAACGCAGCCGCTGCGCTTGTGGATTTTATGAAACCTGACGCTCACTGTGATGGCGGCTGAATATGAGTGTCAAGTTAAATCATGGAGGAAGTTAGCTCCGCGGGCTGAGCGCAGATACAGAAAAGGCTGCAGGCAGGATGTGAGAGCGGACAAAAGAAGTTTCCCCTCCGCGGTTTCTCGCGAAGGGGAATGATTGGAAGCAAGGTCAAGCCTGACGTTGCGAAGACGACTTAGTTGCCGCCGCCATTGACCGGGCCGTGGCAGGAGCCGACGCCTGGTCCATGAAAGGCACGCCGCCGGGCTGTGCGGGATCTTGCAGTGCCGGCTTGAAATTCCACGCGTAGCCGTTCTGATTCATAGAGGTGGTAGTGTCCGTTCAGCACCAGGCCGGCTCCATATGTACGCATGGTTACGGTCCGCGGTGTTCCGTTGACCCGAATCTCGAGCGGCTCTTCGGCGGCGAGCCAATCCTGCTGCGGATGGACAGCGCCTTCGTTCCATTCCGTGACCTGGGTCAACTCAAGGCTGCGCGCCGGTGGACGCATTCCATCTCCTGTGTGGGGAGATTAGAATTCGGGCGCGAGGAATGGCAAGGCCTCAACCGGGGCAAGAAGGTTTTGTCGAGGGAAACGCAGTCGTGCACGTCGGGATCGCGACTTTCACGCGACTTTGAAGTTTCCGCCGGTGCGCAGCCGGTCAGCACGGAGGCTCGGATGACTGTTCTGTCGCATGAGAGCGAGCGCAACGACACCGATCGGCACCATCACAAGGACGGCAAAGAGTCTCTGCATGGTTCCTTCCGGCCACAGCGGCGCCATACGGTGCATCATCATCGGAATTGTGAGAAGCAGGCAAACAACATCGGCGACGAGATAAATCCGCAGCCATGACGAAGTTCGCCAGGTGGCGGCGAGCAGCAGGAGCGGCGTGATCAGGATAGGGAAAAGCAGAAACTGCCACGAAGCATGACGCGGGTCGGGCATCGGGAACAGCCCCGCTTTGAGCGACAGGACTCCGTTGCATACGACGCCGACGGCGATGAGGATTCGAAGCCAGAGTCCTGTCATGTTGGACAGGCCAAGAAACAACCCAGCCGCGCCGAAGAATCCGGCGATACCGACGAGCATCGCGCCATCGTTGAAAATTGCAGGATGGAGCGATGCGGTGGTTCCAAGCATGCTTGCGGTATCGGTAGCGAATCTGTAGCCGGGATACCACGGGGCCGCGATGAGTTGAACGCCGAAATAGACGAGTGGCACGGCTACGGCCGCTAAAAGCATCAGCGTCGTCAGTCGTTGGTTGCCGGGCGCGGGCATATGATTCCTCCTCGGTTTGCGAAGTGGGTCTGGCGAGCACACTAACAGAGAACAGCAGAGTTCGCTGTGTTGCCTTCGGGTCTCCGCAGGAATAACGCCGCGGATGGAAAACGGTTAACAACTTCCTGTTGTCGCTTGTCCGAATCGTTTGGCGCACCTTTTATAATTCTGCGGGGGCAAGCGGCCAGATCGAGCGATTGCGCCGGGAATGGGAGGCAAGGCTATGGAGCGCGAACGCTCTGTTTGGAATCGGCGGGATTTCTTGAAGGTGGGCGGCACGTCAGCAGCGGCGCTGGGCGTTGGAGGAGCAGAGACTGCAGCGGGACACCCAGCGCAGGAGCCGGCAGGGAAGACGGCGATGCCGGCGGATACGCCGTATCCGAAGCTCTCCATCATCACCCCGTACTCACCGGAGAAGCTCGCGTTTGCGGCCCAGGCTGGCTACGAAGGCGTGGTGGTGACGCCGGGCGAGGACTTCAACCCGAGCTTAAGCGACAGCGCCATCGATCAGATTCTGGCGACGGCGCACAATGCAGGGATTCGCATTGTCAGCATTGAATATTTCGGCCCCAACCATACGGATCGCGATGCCAGCAAACGCGCAGCGGCGAATGCCGAGTTCGTTCGCGCGCTGGAGTTCTGCCATCGCCTGGGCTGCAAGTTTGTGGGGACCTTCAGCGGCGGAATGCCGGGCGCGAGCATGCAGGATCAGGCCAAGGCATTTGCCGATGTCTTCCATGAGAAATATTTGCCTGTTTGCGAAAAGCTCGACTTAAGGATGGGATGGGAGGGCTACCCGAACCCCGGCAACTTCGCCAGTATTCCGGCGGGGATGGAGGCCATCTTCGATCTCGTGCCCAGCAAGCGCCTGGGGCTGGAATTCGACCCTTCGCATTTCGTGCGGCAGTACATTGACCCGATCCGAGTGGCGTGGCATTTCAAGGACCGCATACTCGCCGTGCATGCCAAGGACACCGAGATCATCCAGCCGGTGCTGCAGCAGGTGGGCATTGCCGGGCATGGATGGTGGCGCTACCGGATTCCCGGACAGGGCATCGTGAACTGGCCCGAGTTTCTTACGGTGCTGCTGCAGATCCAGTTCAACGGCGGGATCGCGGTGGAGCACGAGGACGAGTTCTGGGACGCGCCGCATAGCGGCGATCTTCCCGACTTTCCGCAGCAGCGAAAGGACGGATTTATCCTGGCGCGACGTTTTCTGGGACAGTATCTGCCGGGACGGCAGGTGTAAACGCAGCTTCGAAGCGGAAACTTATCGGATTGCGGGCATCCCCACGCCATTTTCAGCATTTTGGGCGGTGGATCGAGAAGATTGGCGTGCGTTTGTGAAGGTCATGCGGATTCCGTACTTCGGCCGCAGGATGACCATGGGGCGCGCTTCGATCGTTTGACCTGGAACCAGTTCAAAGTCGTAGCGTCTTACGAGTTCGCTCAAAATCATGAGGACCTGAAGCATCGCATAGTGCTGGCCGATGCAGACGCGCGGGCCACCGCCGAAGGGAAGAAAGGTGAATGGGGTTCGCAGCTTCATTTCTTCCCTGGTGAAGCGCTCTGGATCGAATTCTTCAGGGTTTTGCCAGTAGCGCGGAGCATGGTGGGCGCCATATACGTACACGATCACCATTGACCCGCGGGGTATGATCACATCGCCGACACGGTCGTCGGCCACAGCCATGCGGTCGATCATCCAAAACGGGGGATAGAGTCGAAGCCCCTCGTAAATCACCTGCGTTGTGAATTCAAACTTGAGCACGTCGGCGTACGTCAGAGGCGCATCACCGAGGACGGATTCGAACTCACTTCTCACTCGCGCCAGGCAATCGGGATGCGTGCTCAAAAGATAGAGAAGCCACGAGAGCGCATTCGACGACGTTTCATGTCCGGCAACCAGCAGTTGCATGCTCTCGCTGAGGACGAGCTCATCACTCATGCCCTCGCCATCGCTGTAACGCGCGTCCATCAGAGTCTGAAGCAGGTCGTGGCCGGGCGGCTCATGACGGCGTTTCCTGATGTATTCGAGCAGAACGGCGTCCGCGCCTTTGCGCATGTCTTCGTGTTCGCGCAATTCGCCGGAAACGGCAAACCATGGATTCAAATAGGGTTGCAGCGTTTGGCGGACGATGAACTCCTGGACGGTGCAGATCGTATGACTGACAAGGTCGATGTCTTCGTTCTTCAGCCGGGCGCCAAATAGAGAACGGGCGACCATCGAGAAAGTCATTTTCATGAGATGAGAGTAAATATCGATAGGGCCGAGCCGAATTTGCCTATCAAAATCCCGCAACGACTCGGCGAGGGAGTCCTGCATGATGGAGGACAGCATGCCCAGCTCTTTGAAACCCGTCTGGATGAGACGGCGCTGGGTGCGCCATGCTTCCCCATGGGTGGTAAGGAGACCTTTGCCCAGGAAATGGCCCATCCGCTTTACCTGGATTTCAGATTTCTGGTAGTTCTCGGCATTGGTCTTCATCACGTGCTGGATGACACCAGGGTCGATGGTAACGATCGCCTCTTTCAGGCCGCCAAGGTAAATCCGGAAGGTGTCGCCAAAGCCTTCGAGGTAAGTCGACAAGACTGCGGCGGGATTGGCGGCCATTGCGGCCGAATCAGCAAAGCATCGCAATCTGGGTACGGCTGGTATCGATGAAGGCAGAGTCATAATGGGCCGGTTTGACGTAGGCCGGCGGGCATAGGAGACGGCATTTCAGTTCGAAGAAGCGACAAAGCTGTCAAAGGCAAAGACCTGAACGGGCCGGAATCAGTTCTCATTCCCCAGTTGCCTTAAAAGTATCAGATGATGGTGGACTGCCCGGGTCATGGTGCGGTGCTGGCGGTAGGGTACACCGAACTCAGCGGCGGTTTCTCTGACGATCCTTGTGAGTGGCGGGTAGTGCGTATGGCAGACATGAGGGCACAGATGGTGGACGATGTGATGGTTCAGCCCGCCGGTGAGCCAACTGACGAGAGGATTTTCAGTCGCATAATCGGCGGTGGTAGCGAAGATGTGGTACACGCCGTTGTCAAACTCGCCGCGATCGACTGGAAAGTAGGTGCTGTCGATGGTGTGGGTGGTCTGGAACACGAGCGTGACGCTCAACCCAACGACCAAGTGCACCAAAAGAAACGCACCCGCGACCAGCAGCGGCGATTTTCCAAGTATCAAGATTGGCAGGACGAGCATGTAGGTGAGGTAGAAGGCCTTGCCCACAAACAGGATGGTGATTTCACGCCACGGATGCCGGGTGCGCCTCAAATATTCGTGGGCGGGAAAGAAAAAGCATTGGAAGTCCCGGAAGAACACGTAGTCAAGGGAAAACAACGCATAAACGAAGAGAGCGTAGATATGCTGAAACCGGTGCCATGGGGTCCTGGATTCATGGGGCGTAAAGCGGAAGATGCCGCGTCCTGAAAGCGCGTCATCTTCGCCGTGGAGATTGACGCACGAGTGATGGCCCCGATGGTGGAGGATTCGCCACATGTAGGAGTTGACGCCGCAAAGGTCAAAGACATAATTGAGCGACTTATTCACGAACGCCCGAGACGAGACGGCGTTGTGGTTGCTGTCATGAGCGACATTCAGCAAGAGGAAAGTCTGCGCGAGCCCGCCTAAGAGGTAGAGGCCAACGAAGGCCCAGGAACCGGGCCGGAACCAATACAAGGCGGTCCAGGAACCGGCCAGGGTTGCCAGACCGATCACGATCTTACCCCACATCACGGTGTCGGCCTTGGGAGAGACTTTCTGGTCAGCAAAAAACCTGTCGAGGCGAAGGCGCAAGACCTTGGGGAAAGAGGCGGCCGGACCACTCAGCCGTTCAGACGAGGCCTCAGGCGGCAGACCGTGGACCACGTCGGGCTCCGGCCTGATCAACGCTTCAGGTTCGAGGTTACTGGCGAGCCGGCCACCCTGGTAATTGAACTCAGCGCATTCCATCCGTCACATCCGCAGATCAGATCGGTCTTGCCGTGTGCTCTATAGCCTATCCAAAGCCCTGAAAAGCAATCAAGGAAAGAGTGAGGCGGTCATATTTAACAGGTTGAGCACTGCCCCCCTATGATTTGGCGTGACTTTCAGAACTGCTTTGGTACCATTGGACAGTTAACGATCCATGAATGGAGCCGATTCCGAAGCTCGGAGAGCTTTATAGTTCTCCCTCCTGCGGTGCTGGCATCAACATGAAGACTTCCTTCCCCAGAGCACCAAGCCGTGCCTATGTTGTGGAAGAGAACGCGGATGTCCTCATCATAGACTTCATTTCAGGTTGTAGACCTGGTATTCGACCGGGTTATGGCGCTTTGAGGGCGGCGCGATATACCTATCTCAATCGTTTGATTCAACGCTGGAGGATAACTCATTGATGATGGCGTCCGTGATGGACCAACTTGACCGGCTGGCCGCTGAGCACCCGGAGAAACTCCTATATTCGTTTCTCGACTTGAACGGCGAACCGATCGAGAGCTACACCTACGCGTCGTTTCAACGGCGGACGAACGCCATCGCCTGGCATTTGCGAAAAGAGGGCCGGTTCAGGACAGGAGACCGTCTTCTGCTCGCATACCCGCCGGGGCTCGAAATGATTTCCGCATTTTTCGGATGCGTTCGAGCCGGTTTGATCCCCGTGCCTGTCTATCCTCCCAGTTCGCGTAACTTTCAGAGCGCGCTGTACAAGATGGTGCACATTGCGAGGGATTGCGACGCAGCCGCGATTCTGACGACTCAGGACCAACACGCCTCGCTGAAGACGAACCTGGCCCGAAGTGGCGTGAAGGCGTCTGGCGTGGATGTGGACTACATTTCAGGCCTCCCGTGGATTCCCACGGAAGGCTTTGTGGACACGGTTCCGACTCGACCGGTTTTCGAGACTTCGGAGATCCTGTTTCTCCAGTACACGTCGGGTTCTACGACGGAACCCAAGGGCGTGATCGTTACACATGAAAACATCCTGAACACCTATGACCTGGTGATCGATCATCCCGCTCCGGTCGTGGTTTCGTGGCTTCCGCAGTATCACGACATGGGCCTGATTGGCTGTTATCTTTATCCGGCGTTGAAGGGCGGCACAACCTACGGGTTCGCTCCCACGGATTTCATTCAGCGCCCCATCCTGTGGTTCGACGCGATCACGACGTATGGCGCCACAGCGACGGCAGCGCCCAACTTTGCATACGACTATTGCCTGCGAGCCGGGCGGCTCTCGAAAGACAGCCTGGAAACCTGTGATCTGAGCTCGCTGCGGATCCTGATGTGCGCCGCCGAACCGGTAAAGCCGGATACATACGCCCGGTTCCTAGAGGCATTTCAGCCTTACGGACTCAAGTCGGAGAGCTTTTATGCGGCTTATGGGCTAGCCGAGAATACGCTGGCGGTTTCGCTTGGCGGGCGCAACATCGCTTCGGTCAACAAACGCGCGCTGGCGCTTGGCAAAGCCCGCATGACGACGGAGGTTTCTGAAATCGACCTTGCCACGCAGATTGTGAGTTGCGGCAATCCGCTGGAGGGTCTTGACGTCAAGATTGTGGACCCCGAGGGCCACTTCGCCCTGAAGCCGGGGCGCATCGGTGAAATCTGGCTTGCCGGAAGCGGCAAGTGCCGCGGCTACTGGAACAATGCGGAGCTCACGTTGAAGCAGTTCCGGGCGCGGCTGGTGGACGACACACCGTATGACGACGGCTTTCTTCGGACCGGCGATATGGGATTCTTCCACGAGGGCGAGCTTTACGTCTGCGGGCGGATCAAGGACATGATTATTCTGCGCGGCCAGAACTACTACCCGCAGGACATAGAGGATATTGTCGAAAAGGAATCCGGTCTGATCCGGCACAGTTGCGTAGTCGCCTTCCAGATCCAGGAAGACCGTGAACCCGGGCTGGCAATCGTTGCCGAGGTAAAGAACGCCAGAGCTCTGCCGGATGCGCGAAAGATTGCGACTGCCATTCGAAACTACCTGAATGTGGAGGTGGCGGTGATTTCGCTCATCGCGCCTCGGGCGATTCCGCGAACCAGCTCCGGCAAGATCATGCGCCACAAGACCAAGCAGATGTGGCTGGACGGTCAGTTCACCATTCTCTCGGACTTTTCGAACGAGAAGGATGGGGGAGGCGCCGCACTGTGCAATGAAATGAACACGCCTTTCGCTGAATTGAAAGCCAGGTACAACCTGACCGGCAACGAAACGTACAACCTGGTTGAAGCGGGCCTCGATTCGCTGGATCTTGTCGTTTTCATGCATGAGCTGAAGGAACTCCTGAAGGAGCATGGCGCGGAGATGCTGGCGCGGCAGGTCGATATCGGAGTGGTTCAGCGAGTCAGCGTAGCTGAGTTGTTTGCGCTGGCCGAACAGCTGGAAAGAGCTCCCGAAGAGGCCCTGGTTCACTTACGTCATGCCCTTGCAATTTTCCGCGACGAGCAAAACGCCGCGGAAAAAGAGTTAATGAACAAGGACCGCAAGCTTATCTTCGAGCCGCCGGCGGTGTCGCCCCTACCGAAGGTCCCGGTTCTGAATCAGGTGCTGCTCACGGGAGGCACCGGCTTCATCGGGCCGTTTCTGATGAAGAGCCTGCTCGAGCAGACACAGGCCAGGATCCATGTGCTGGTCCGGTCTTCCAACGAAAAGTTGGGGATGCAAAGGCTAAGGGCGGCGATGGAGTCCATGGGCTCGTGCGATCTGAGGCTGATGGAGATGTTCGAGGCGCGGGTGACTCCGGTCTGCGGCGATCTTGGCCAGCAAGGTCTGGGTTTGGCGCCGGAGACGTGGTCTCACCTGACCAATGAACTGGATGCAGTCTTTCATAACGGCGCGACCGTGAACTATCTGTTCAACTACGACCGCATGCGGGAAGCGAACGTGCTTGGAACGAACGAGGTGTTGCGCCTGGCCTTCGAAGGAAAGCCGAAGGAATTCAATTATGTTTCGACGACTTTCGTGTTTGGCTGGGCAGTCAAGTCCGTCCTGTATGAGACGGATCAGAACTCGGACATGGAGCTTCTTGATTTCGGTTACAGCCAATCGAAATGGGTGGCGGAACAGGTTGTATTCGACGCGCGCAGCCGCGGGCTTGCGACGCGGGTCTTCCGGCCGGCCCTTGTGAGTCCCTCGGTAACGGGAGGAGGCAATAACTTCGATATTGCGGTTCGTTTAGTTGCGTTCATGGTGAACCATGGCATTGGCGTCGATACCCTGAACCAGGTCAGCTTCGTTCCGGCTGATATCGTGGCCAATAACATCGTGGCGATCTCGACCACGCCGGGTACTGCGAACCAGACGTATCACGTGGTCCGGGACGAGTACTCGAACATGATGGACATCACCGGGCTGATTACCCAGGCGACAGGCCGGCAATTCGAGATCTTCAGCCTGCCCGATTTTGTTCCCGAACTGATACGGAGATGCCGGAAAGAGGATCTGCTCTTTCCGCTGCTGGATTTTCTGGTGGGCTCGGTCGATAACATTTCGGCGATGGAGTTCAAACGGTACGAGAGCTCAACCTATCAGATGGCGCGGGATGCCTCGGTTTTCGGCCAACCGGATCCATCGCTTGAAGACACGGTGAACGGTATTTTGAAATTCATGCATCGCAAGGGCATTATTTCGGTCGCGCCACGTGAAATGAGCGTCGCGTCGCCGGGTACTCTGCTGAACTGCACGGATGCGCTGTCGGCTACTGCTTCTTGAAAAGCAGCTTTTCAGTGAGCCGCTGCCCGGTTTCGAGGGTGCCGGTGGTGGTCATCGTCAGCTGTTGTCCGTCAGCGGAAAGCACCCACCTGTCTTTTTGGGTGATTTGATTGTCGCGCCGGTAGATGGAATCCACCGTGTGCGGGTCGATACGCTCGAGCGTTACCGTGTCATTGCGTGAATTCCTAAGATCGTACTGCTTTCCGTCGAAACGGGCGGTATAGCTGAAGTCACCCGAAAAATGGACTGTGCCGCTGGCGTCCGTTTCGATCTTCAGGACGAGCCCCTGGCGCATGAGGGTCTTGCTGAGATCTTCGGTCCACTCGCCCGCGAATGGGTCACGGGCAAGCTTCGCTCCGCCGGAGCGCGTCCACACCGTGACTTGATCGGGATGGCCCTTGGCAAGAGTCGTGGCGTCGAGCTCGCCTCCATCACTCGAAAGCTTCTCGCGGACGGTTGCAATGAGGGCACCGTTCTTTTCTTCGAGGACTTCTGCCTGCCTCTTATTGATCCGATGCAGCTCAATCTGATCGAACGCCAGATTGCCCGGCGCGGGTGATTTTTGTCCGTTCGGCCTGGCGGTGACATCGAGCCGGTTTTCGCCGCTCATCACAACGTGTAGAGCACCATGCACGGGAGTGAGAGAGAGCCGGTTTGGAGGTTCGAGGCTGGACTGCGCAGAGACGAGAGTCCAAGTGCCGACACGGGAGTCAACCCCCGTCGACTGGATGGCAGCAAGCAAGGCGAGCAACGGGAAGAGGCGAATGGGTCCTCCTTCACGGACGGGTCGAACCTGCTTCGCGATTGCGAGGCAAGCGCACTCAGCCGCAAGTGTAAATCTTGGCGCAAAGCACCGGGGCACGAATCCGGACGAAATCATCTACCTTGCAACCTCCGGACGCCACCGGAGAGTTCACGGACGTGGATTCGTATGACATGATGAGAGCCATGCGTGTGCAGCGTTTCGTGGTTCCAGGGATCGTCGCCATTGCTGCTGTTGCGCTAATCCCTTTCTCGTTTCACGCAGGCAACCATCTTGAGACTGCCACACGTGTGGAGGGCAGCCAGGCTGAAACGGTTCGCGAGGAGCTGGCCACTCGCTTTCGGTCGCCGTTTGTGGACCGCGTTGTGTTCGTGGTCCAAGGGCTTCCAGCCGCCGATTCGGATGAAGGCGGGCAAGTGCTGGGAACCATCGAAGCGAGGCTGAAAGAGCAGCCGGGCGTTTCGAGTGTTGTCTCTTACCTCGATCTGCGCGATCCGATCTTTCTCGGCAGGGGCGGCGGCACATTTGTCTTGATCGGACTCGAATCGACAGAGGGACCGGTGGAGTCGCTCGTTCCAGGGCTTCACCAGCTTGCAAGGTCGCTTGAAAACGAGCTGCGGGGGCGGTATCCGGCGGTGAAGCTTGAGCTCACCGGCGAGGTTCCGCTGAATTTCGACATTCGCAAAGCGAGTGCCAATGACGTCGAGCGCGGCGAAAGCCTGGTGATTCCAGCGACTCTTGCGCTTCTGCTCGTGGCTTTCGGCAGCTTTGTCGCCGCCCTCATTCCGCTAGCCGTTGGTCAGCTTGCCATCGCGACCACCATGGCGATCACGGCATTCCTTGCGCAGCGCTGGCACTTATCCATTCTTGTGCAGAATCTGGCGACAATGCTCGGCCTGGGCCTGGGAATCGACTACGCGCTTCTGATGGTCAGCCGCTTCCGCGAAGCGATCGCCGCGGGACATAGCGGCTCTGAAAGCTCGACCCTTGCGGCACGTCATGCCGGTCGTACGCTTCTGATCTCGGCTTCAACCGTCACCATTGGATTCCTTGCCCTGCTCACGGTTCCGATCAGCGAAATCCGTTCGATTGGCGTTGCCGGGGTCCTGGTTGCCGGGATCAGTGTTTTGCTGACAAACACGCTCGTTCCGGCGGTGCTCGCGTGTCTTGGTCCGCGCATCGATTTTGGCAAGCTGCCCTTTACACCGAAGTTGGATGCGCGTCGTGATGCGCTGACGGGAGTTCGTTGGCGGCGATGGGGAAGGCTGATCGTTGCCCATCCCTGGCTCGCACTCATCTTGTCGGGCGTGCCGCTGCTGCTGCTTGCGTGGCAGGTCAGGCACCTCGACACCAGCGTGCCCCGGGTCAATTGGCTTCCGGAGGCCGCCGAATCGGTCGACGCGCTCAACGCACTGGAACGGATGGATCGCTCGGGGGTCGTTGAATCCTTGCGTGTGATCGTGGAACTCCCCGAATCCATCGCGCAAACGGACGCGGGCTGGAATGCGCTTGACCGCCTGAGCAAGCGACTCACGAGCGATCCGCGATGCGCGCGCGTAATTTCGATTACCACGCTTGCGGAGAGCGACCGGTCGTCTCTGGGTAGCCTTACGCGCGAGACGCGTCGCACCTTTCTAAGCAGTGACGGGCACGCCGCACTGCTCGAAGTGGTGCCCGCAACGTCTGTCTCCCTGCGCGACCAAGTCAGGTGGGTTCGAGAATTGAGGAAGATTGGCGCACCCGCTCTGACCGGAGTGCCGGGCGCAACGCTTCTTATCGGAGGTATCCCGGCACTCAACGCCGACTACGAAACGATTGTCATCGACCATTTTCCTTCGGCGACGGCTCTCGTAGTGGCAGGAACGCTGTTCGCGCTACTTGCCGGTTTTCGTTCGATCTTCGCGGCGGTTAAGGCCGTCGGCCTGAATCTATTGTCGGTGGCCGCTTCAATCGGCGCACTGGTTTTCGTTTTTCAGGAGGGCCACGGGAGCCGATTCCTGGGGGTTCCGGGTGGAACGGGAAGCGTGTTTCCCCTGGTGCCGATCGTTGCGTTTGCCATTGTCTTTGGACTGAGCATGGACTACGAGGTATTCCTGGTGGCACGCGTTCTCGAAGCCAGGAAGAGCGGGCTGAACGAATTGGATGCCATCCCTGAGGGCATGGCCAAAACCGCGGGCCTGATCACAAGCGCCGCGGCCATCATGATCATGGTGTTCGCAGCTTTCACGTTCGGCGATTTTCTTGTGGTCAAAATGATCGGCTTTACCCTTTCCATCGCTGTGCTGATCGATGCGACGATCGTCCGCATTGTGATCGGCCCTGCGCTTCTTCGTATTGCGGGCGATTGGAATTGGTGGCCAGGGGGTCTCGGTACGGTTGGCGACAACGGGACCGCGATGGCAAGGCAAGAATGATTGCCGTTTCAATCCCGAGAAGCTGATTCCTGCGGGATGATCACAGCCCGTGCCCTTGCGATCTCAGGGAGCGCATCTGGGCGGTTATGGCGGCGTAACACGGATTACGCGGGCGCGGCAGGAATGAATCGCCGAGGGGCAGGTGATGGGATGCAGGCCCTTGTCGATGCAGACCTCGACTGCGCTCAGATAGTTGTGACCGCAGCTCAGGAGGAAGCTTCCGCTTGGGACCGCCGGATTGGCGGCCGAAAACGATTCGAGAACCTGGTCGGGGCTGAGTGAAATCTGAGTGCTCAGCTGCGTGAATTGTGGCGGGATCACGATGGAGTGGAAGGCACGGCGGGCATCGGTGAAGAATGCGTCGGGGTCGAGGCCAGAGCAGGTGCCGTGGGTTTCCCACTCATGTGAGAGCAGTCCAGGGTCCGGATAGAGGTCGTTGTACGACGATGGGTTCGAGGGACCGGGGGCGTTGGAACAGTGCTCGGAGTAGGTGCCGTCTGCATTCTCAGGCCAGAGGCCGTGCAGGACGAAGCCCGGATGTAACGCGCATTCGGCCGCGTCTCGATGCGAAAAACAGAACTCGGGCGACCAGGAGAGATTGAGAAGGTAGAAGTCGAATCCGGATGAGACGTTGCTCGCGCCTGCACCCCGCGCACCCGATGACTGAGCAGGCGTGTTGTGAACGCGCCCAGCCGATTTGCAACCGGCGAGAGCAAGCAACAGCGAAAAGAGTACCACCAGCCGCTGCACCTTCATGGAGGGAGGATAGCAGCCGGTCCGTGGCCTGCGGCCGCGCGCGATATGATGGACCTTCTTCAGAAATCGAGGGAGGTCTGATCGCCTGATGCGCATTCGTATCCTCATGTTCCTGCTCGGGACTGTTTTTGTTGCTTCGTCACACATCACGGCGGCCGATGCCCAGGAGAAATGGGTTGGCACGTGGGCAACATCGGCATTCGACGGCGACCCCTGGCATACGGTGCCCACCCTTGTGGATTCGACCCTGCGCGAAGTTGTCCATACCTCGGTGGCAGGGCGGCAACTGCGCGTCCGGCTCAGCAATGAATTCGGTATCGAACCGCTGCGGGTTGGGGCTGCTTCGGTCGCGCTGAGCACGGGCCAAAGCGCGATTGACGCGGGCACGCTGCACGGTCTGATGTTTGGGGGCTCGCCCGCGATCGTGATTCCGGCTGGCGCGGAAGTCATCTCGGACCCGGTGACGATGGAGACGCCGGCACTCGCCAACCTGGCCATCAGCGTGTACCTGCCGTTGCAGCAGGTCAGCGACGTGTCAGTCCACTCGAGCGCGCAGCAGGACAACTACATTGAAACGGGGAATCACGTCCAGGATGCCTCGCTGGCGACGCCTACCATCGTGGACTCCTGGTATTTCGTGAAGGGTGTCGATGTCGTGCCGGTTGATTCCAGGGCAGCGACTGTTGTGGCTTTTGGAGATTCGATCACGGATGGCGCCTATGCGACAGAGAATGCGAATCACCGCTGGCCTGATTACCTGGAGGCGAGACTTCACAACACTCCGGCCACTGCGCATCTCGCGGTTCTCGATGAGGGGATTGGCGGCAATTGCATTCTCATCCATTGCGTGGCCTCGAATGCGCTGGCTCGTTTCGATCGGGATGTGTTGGCGCAGGCCGGCGTCAAGTACCTGATTGTGCTGGAAGGGATCAACGATATTGGAACGCTGCACGATCCCAACCGTCCCGACTATCGCTTGACAGCCGAGGACCTCGAGCAAGGTCTATCGCAACTGGTAGCGCGGGCGCACGAGCACGGGATCAAGGTATTCGGGGCGACTCTGACGCCCTACAAAGGCGCGGGCTACTTTACCGAGAAGGGCGAGCAGATTCGTGAAGCCGTGAACCATTGGGTTCTCACGTCGGGCGTTTTCGATGGAACGATCGATTTCGATAAGGCCACGCGGGACGCAGCGAACCCTCTGGTGTTCGCGGCGCAATATGACAGCGGCGATCATCTGCATCCGAAGGACGCAGGATATGCGGCGATGGCCGATTCGATCGACCTCAGCCTTTTCCGTTAGCTCGGCCGTTGCCAGCGATCGTCAGCAATGGGCAAGAGGATCTTGCGATGAGCTCGAAGGCGTAGCTTGCGTGCAGATGGCGCTTCAGACGCGACATGTCATGCACTCCGAGGACCAGGAGTATGTCCGCGCATTTCATGGCCCGCTCGGTGACTGCTTCGAGGGTTGCCATTCTCTTTGATACATAGGCAGGGTCGCACCATTCAGGATTTGGAAAAGCGGGCAGAGCCTTAAGACCGGCGCAGAATTCGGTTGCCGAAGCGACCGAACTGCTCGTCTCGACGGTTTCATGATCAGGTTCAAGAGCCGTCAATTCAATCGGAATGCCGAGATCCTGAGCAAGCGACGCCGCATAGGGCGCAGCCTGGACAGACTCCGACGACATGTCAGACAGGAAGAGAATCTCGCTGAAACCGAGGTCGAGGTCAATTCCCGCCATCACATGGCGGCCGACTGTGAGTGTCGGACAGGTAGCGGACAGCAGGATCTTTTCCGCGTTCGAACCGACAAGCACGTGCTGCACGCCCCGATAGATGCCATGCGTGCTGAGCACGAGCAAATCGGCGCGGTGGTCCCGAACCGCAGCAAGAATAGAGGCGCACGGTTCGCCGGGACGAAGGTCGATTTCAGTGTGGATGCCGAGACGCTTGACCCCGGCAGCAAAGGCTTCGATCCGGGCGCTCGCGTGCTCTCGCGAGAGACTCGGGCGATGAGTTACCATCTCGATTTCTCTGGCTTCAGACCTGAGCTCGAACGCATGCACGATGGTGAGCATCGCGCCATAGTGATGCGCGAATGCCACGGCATAGTCGAGGGCAAGCCGGGAGCTCTCGAGGAAATCCGTTGCGAAGAGGATGCTCTTCATGGAGATTCCCGGCTTGATGCTGGCGTTTGTCACGAGCGGTCCTCCGGCTACGCCTGTTCCGGCTGGGGATTGTGCGGTTGCTTTCTACCGTGAATCACGAGGTATACGGCAGGAACCAGGAACATGGTTACGACCACGGAGAGACCGAGCCCGCCAATGATGGCGCGCGCAAGAGGAGCGTACTGTTCGCTGCCGGCCTCGAGACCGAGGGCCATGGGAATCATGCCCAGCAACGTTGCGAGCGAGGTCATGAGGATGGGGCGCAGGCGGACTTTGCAGGACTCGATGGTCGCTTCAAGGAGCGGGATTCCCTGCTGGTGCAGAATCCCTGCAAATTCGACGATGAGGATGCTGTTGGAAACGACGATGCCGGTCATCATGATGACGCCCATCAAGGACATGATGTTGAGCGTGCTGCCGGTGAGGAGGAGGATGAGCACGACTCCGACGAGCCCCGGTGGGATGGCCATGAGAATGATGAACGGGTCAATGAAGGAGCGGAACTGCGCCATCAGGATCAGATACACGAGCAGGACCGCGATGACGAGCCCGAGACTGAAATCGTGGAACGCCTGATTCATGCTGACGACGGCGCCGCGCACGGCGATCACCGTATTGCGATCGTGCCTGGTTTGGGAGAGTAGTTTCTGGATTTGTGCACCGACGCCCTGCAGCGCCTCGGTTTTTGTGGCGACATAGATATCGATGACGCGGCGGATCTGGCTGTGATCCACTTCAGTGGGCGTATTGAATTGCGTGATGTTGGCGACCTCGCCCAAGGGAATGTAGCCGGAAACGTGGCCTCCGCGCATCATCTGTTCCTTAATCTGAGTTGCCGGCGGATCTTCCAAGGAGCTGGTTGACGGGGCTTCGCTGGCCCGGAGGGGAATATTCTGGAGGTCTTCCATCGACATGTTGTTGATCCAGCGATTGGCATACTGAACCGTGACCATGTAGTTGTTGCCGCTTTTCGGATCGATCCAATAACTGGGGGCGACCATCCCGTCGGAGGTCAAAGCCGTGATGACATCGTCGACGACTTCCTTGGCTGAAAGGCCGACCAGGCTGGCGCGCTCGCGGTCGATGTTCAGTTGGAGGCCGGGATAGTTGATGCTCTGGGGGATATAAACGCTGCTGACATTGGGTATGGATCGGATCTTTGCGGCCAATTCCTGGGCCAGGGCATACGAGCCATTCATGTTCTGGGATTTGACCTGGATGTCGATGGGCGCCGGCAGGCCTTGATTGATGACTCCGTCGACGAGGCCGCCTGCCTGGAAGTATGTCGAGAGCTCAGGCATTTCGCGCGATAACCGCTGCTGGACGCGACGCATGTACTCATAGCTGCCGATTGCGTGGTCTTCTTTGAGGCTCGTCTGAACGAAAGCCGTGTCCATCGATGCGTTGGTTGTATAGATCGAGGACAGATCGGGGTAGACGCCGATATTGGAGACGACCATGTCGAGATCCTTGGGCTTCACGACGCCTCGGATGACGTCTTCAACTTTCGCGATGTAGTCATTACTGACTTCGAGCCTGGTTCCGGCGGGCATGCGGACGTCGATGATGAACTGGCCGGGATCAGTTCGCGGAAAGTATGCACGCCCGAGGAAGGGGAGCGTGACTGCCAACGCGACGACCACGCCGCCCAAGATGAATGCCGTGGTGAGACCCGGCCGACGCATGGCTTTTTTCGCAAGCCCTTCGTACCAGACCAGCATTGCCTGGAACCTCTCATTGAACTTGACCTCGAAGCGGCCAAGCAGTCCTCGCCTGGTGTGTTCGGCAAGCTCCTCGTCGTCCTTTTTGCGGATGAACAAGGAGCAATAGAGGGGGATGACGGTCATCGCGAAGAAGTAGGAAGCGAAGATGGAAAACACAACGCCGAGCGCCAGCGGAGTGAAGATGTACTTGCTGACACCGCTGAAGAATGCGACGGGGAAGAAGACGATTGCCGTGGTAAACGTAGCGGCGAGAACGGCCAGAGAGACTTCGGTGCCGCCTTTTTCGGCTGCCACCGCAGTGGGCTCGCCGAGCTCCATGTGGCGGAAGATGTTTTCGAGCACGATCACGCCGTTGTCGATGAGGCGAGAAAAGACCAGGGCCAATCCACCGAGGATCATCGTGTTGATGGATCCGCCCATGTAGTTGGTGATCAAGAGACAGACCACCATGGAGAGAGGGACGGCTAAAAGAACCGAGACTGTGGCTCGCGGGCTGGCCAAGAATACGAAAATCATGAGGCCGGTGAGCACGAGGCCGATGCCGGCTTCCTTGGAAACATTGGAGATGGCAAGTTTTACGAAGACGGATTGATCGAAGACGACGTCGGTCTTCAAGGAAGCCGGGATGTCGACCAGATTTTTGACTGCGGTCTTGATGCCATTGACGATGCTGATGGTGTTGCTGTCGCCGCCCTGTTTGAAGATGGGCACATAGACTGACCGCTGCCCGTCAATGCGAACGATGTTGTATTGCAATGCGCCGGCATCGACCGCTTTGCCGATGTCTCCAACGAGCACCGAGGCGTTGCCTACTGACTTGAGCGGCATCGCGTTCATGGCCTGCGCATCGGGGAACTGACTGTTGGCGTAGATATTGAAGTCCTTGGAGCCGATGCGCACGTCGCCGGCGGGCAGAATCAGGTTGGAGCTGTCGACCGACTTGACCACGTCATCGAGGCTGAGATTGCGGGCTTCGAGTTTCAAGGGGTCGACATAAATCTGAATCTGGCGGTAGGTTCCTCCGAAGGGCTGCGGAACGGATGCGCCCTGCACGTTCGAGATCTGGTTGCGCACCTGGAACTGCGCAAGGTCTTTGAGGTTGGTTTCGTTGAGTCCCTGGCCTTTGAGGGTGACCAGGCAGACCGGCTGGGTGGATGCGTCCATGCCGAGCACGACTGGAGGCAGCGTTCCCGGCGGAAGACGACGCAGGTCGGCCATGGCGAGGTTGGCAATGTTGCTGAGCGCCGCGTTGGGATCGGTGCCGGGCTTGAAGTAGATCTTGATGAGGCTGACGCCGGTCAGGGAGCGGGATTCGCTGTGGTCGACATTGGCGGCGAGGGTGAAGAAGCGCTCAAAGGTGTTGGTGATGTCGGCTTCGATCTGCGCTGGGGGCATGCCGTTATAGAAAGTGGCGACGACGACGACCGGCATGTCGATCTTGGGAAAGAGGTCGACGGGCATGCGAACGATGTTGACCACGCCCACGAGCGACACAACAAGGCAGAGCATGAGGATGAAGTAGGGATATTTGAGGGCGAACCTCGGCATTTGTTCTGAACTCCCGGCCGGGCGCTTGCGCCATTCGGCGAGCCCCGCTCTTTCAAGACCAGCCCGGCGCCATTCGATTGGGAAGATGGTTCGATGGCGTGAGCGTGGTAAGGGACGATGGAGACCAGCCGCAGTGCATGCGGCCAGTCACCGTCACAGTGATGCAGATTCAGCGAATGGGGGGCGGGCGCAGAAACAGAGGAGGGGAGAAAAACGCGAGATCGGCAGCCGCGCGGGAAAGCTGCTGGTGCGCTGTTCGCTGCCAGAATCTCGAGTGCCCTGCGGGGAGGTTCTGGGCCATAGCAGCGGACGCGGCCGAATGGCGCAGACCGTGAGAGGCGGGCGACGCATGCAGGGCGGGGGCGATCCACTTCTCAACGGATGGGCATAACTTGATGGCCGTGATGTCGGTGGGCGAGTTTCCCGAGTATCCGGCCCAGGCCATCTTGGCAGCAACCGACAGGAGTGCCGCAAGGAAGCACAAGGCGATCGCGGAAACGATTCGCCGGACCGGTTGCACTTTCGCCAACCTCATTTAAAGCAAGCCTTTCAGCATGGATCGACGCGCCGTTCGTCGGTACTATTCTAATCGCTTTCCGTTCGACCCCATATCCATAAGACGAATGGCCGGGCAAGAGGTATTTCGACACTAGCCGGGCCGGGGAAAGGGGCCGAGCCGCTCTGTTGGGCGAAAAGCGATGAAAAGAAGGAGTTTCGGTGTCCCAGGCTACTCGCTGCGAAGTGCTACGACGGGATCGACTTTGGCTGCCCTGCGAGCCGGAATCAGCGAGCCAGACGCCCCCGCCACGACCATGACGAGCGCGACGGCAGCGAGCGTAAGGGGATCTTGCGGGCGGACATCGAAGAGCAAACTCTGCAACAAGCGCGTGAGCGCGAGGGCTCCGGCGAGTCCAAAGACGACGCCAATCGAGGAGAGGACAAGATTCTGGCCGAGGATCATTCTTCTGATGTCTCCCGGCTGTGCGCCGATGGCGATGCGGATGCCGATTTCGCGGGAGCGTTGCGCTACGAGGAAGCCGGTGACGCCAAAAATGCCGAGCACGGCGATGGCGAGAGTCGCCAGGCTGAAAGCAGCCAGCACGGTGCTGCTGATTCGCTGCTGCCACAGCGAATCGTCAACGCGCTGCGCCATCGAGGAGACATCGGATATGGCCAAGCCGGGGTCGATGCTTTTCAGCAGCTCGCGAATGGCAGGCACTACAGTGCTCGGGCCGGAGTCACATTGGGCGACGAAGAACAGGTTGCGCCAGATGTCCTCACTTGAGGTTTGCTGTGCCAGAGGGACCCATGCGGCGGCGTCCGGGTCGCTATCGAGTGCATACATGTGTGTGTCGCCCACGACACCCGCGACGATGCGGGGGGCGGATCCGGGCAGAGATTCTGCGTGCCCGATCCAAAGCTGTTCGCCCACCGGGTCTTCACCAGGGAAATACATTTTCGCGAGCTTCTGGTTGATGAGTACTACGGGCTGGGCGTCGCGGGAGTCGGAGTTGGCGATGAGCCGACCGGCTTTCAGCGGAATACCCATGGCTTCAAAGTAGCCGGGTGTCACGACCGAATAGCGCACCAGCGGGAGTGTGGCTATATTCGGGACTCCTTTCGGGTCACCGCGGCTGATTGCCTGCAGCCAGCGCGGCCCCGGGGAAAATGGGATCGCCTGCGCCAGGGCCGCGGGCCCCAAGCCGGGGATGCTGCGGGTTCGAAGGAGGATTTCGCCGGCCAGGGATGAGATTTGCTCCGGACCTGCATAACGTCCTTTCGGAGCAAAAAGTTCAAAGGACAATCGATGCGAAGTATTGAACCCCGCGTCAACGCCCTGAAGCCGTACGAAGCTCTGCATGAGCAGCGCCGCGGCGCACAGGGGAACAAAGGCGAGAGCGATCTGAGTCGTGATCATTGCGGCACGCAGGCGGCCGGCGTTTCCCGCAGTAGTGGTGAGGGCTCCCGGGAGACTCAGATTGAGGGCCGACCCGGAACGAATGGCGCGGACCGCGGGTAATACAGCACCAACGACGGCGGCGAACGTGGTCAAGAGGACCGCGATTGCAAACACCCGGCCGTCTACTTCGGCATGAAGCCACGGGATCTCCTGCGCGGGCACGAAGGAGACGAGAAGACGAACGAGCGCGGGAGCCAGGAGGATTCCGAGTCCGCTGCCCACAGCGAAAAGGAGGCTCGTCTCAATGAGAAGTTGACGGCAGATTAGCAGCTTGCGTGCGCCGAGAGCGACGCGCAACACCAGTTCCTTTCTGCGGGCCTCAAGATGGACCGAGCGGAGAAAACCGATGTTGAGGCAGAGAAGGAGCAGGGCGAACCCGACTGCTCCGGAGAGTGCCACGAGCGGCGCGCGAAAATCGCCCGCGACACCTTCCCGCATCGGAATCACCAACGCGCCGTAGTCCCTGTCTTCAGGGTATTGTTCGGCGAGGTGTCTTGTGACTCCATTCATCACCGACTGTGCCATCTCGGGTGTCACGCCCGGCTGCAACATGGCTGCGACGCGATAACCACGGCTAGCACGGTTCGCCGATGCGAGGACGCTCGCGGGCATGATCGTCCAGACGTCGACTTGCTCCTCAGGCGGGAAAGCGAAGCCGGGCGATGCGATTCCGATAACCGTGTGGGTGGCTGCGTTCAATTGAATGGTCCGACCCACGATCTGGGGGTCAGCGCCGCAGGCTCTTCGCCAGAAGTCATAACTCAGCATTACCCTGCGTTCGCCGCTCTTTGAGTCTTCCTCTGTCAGGAACCGGCCGAGCATCGGACGGGAATGCAACGATGCGAATATCTCCGGGGAGACAACGGCAGCGCGGACGCGCTCGGGATCATCAATACCCGAGCCGGATGCGGTATAGCTCCAAGGCAGCCAGACGACTATATCGGCGAAGACGTTCGCGGCACCGGCTCGCCAGTCGCGAAAATTGGGGATGGAGGCGCTGATTTGATTGAGACTCTGCGAACTCGTCCGGTGCTCCCAGATGTAGACCCATCGATCGGGATTGATGGGGCCGTAGGAGCGAATCAGCACCGTATTCACGAGGGAAACGACCGACGTGACCGCGCCGATTCCGAGCGCCAGCGTCACGATGACCACGGCCGTGTATCCGGGCTTCCTGCGCAAGAGCCGGACGCTAAAACGAAGATCGTGGGTCCAGGAGCTCATGTTGATTTTCGTACTCTAGCATTCGCCGGCCGGGGCGGCCACCTTGTCGAAGATGTTGGCCGGGGGCCGGATGAGCATGCGGCAGCCCGGCCGGGATCAGGAGCACGGAGAGATCTGCGGGATGTGTCCTGATCCCTGGTGATTGACGGACTAGAAAGACAAGCGCAGAGAGAATTGCGCAACCCGTGCATCGTCAGCGGGCACCGCAGTCGTATCGGGCGCCGCATTAGTCGCGGTAATCTGCCCGAAGTTCGAAGCGTTATTCACGATGTCGATCGCGGGCGCGCCGAAATTCGGGTGGTTGAAGAGGTTGAACGTATCCGCACGAAACTCGAGGTTCATCTTTTCGCGAACCAGCGGGAATGTTTTGGCCAGTCCGGCATCGAGGAAGAATGCGCCGGGGCCGCGCACAAGGTTCCGCTGTCCGTATTCGAGTCCGATGGGGCCTCTGAATTCGGAGAGGACTTTGGCAGCGCCATCCGCACCGCCAGCGAATCCATAGACCGTGTTGGTAGTGCGATCGGTGTTCACCTTTACCTTCAGGTCGGACTTGTTGCCGGTGAAGATTGCGGGGTCATCGTTGTCGAACGATGCCAAGTAGGCATGAGAGTAGGGAGTGATGGCAAGGCCGGTCCGATAGCTTGGCAAGGCGGAGAAACTCCAGCCGCCGATTGCCTCGTCGAGCCACCGTGGAGACGTGCTCAGGAACCGCCTACCCTGGCCAAACGGCAAAGCATAGACGAGATACGAATTGATTTCCTGGCGGACATCAAAATCAGAACTGGCGCGGCAGGCGCGGGGGTGCAGGATATCGCAGATCATTCCAGTAGCGGTGTAGAGCGCGTTCTGGTTTGAACTGAGCGACGCGTTATCGATGGAGTGGGAGAGGGTGTAGTTGATCTCGCCGCGCAAGCCTCCCGACATGTTTTTATCTACGGTCAGGAGCAGACCGTGATAGGTGGAGGAAGACATGTTGGTGAGATATGCATTGGTTCCAAACTGCGAAGGGATTCCGATATTGGTGGGGAGAAATCCGGGAAGGAAGAGGTAGCTTACGGCAGCAAGGGTAGCGAGGCTGTCGCTGATGTCGCCGCGATTGCCATACTGGCCGATGAGGGCGGCAACCAGGTTCGTATTGTTGCCGGCGCCCAGCGCTGCGCCAGTTCCGGGGGCGAGCACGTCCTCAAACCAGGGCTGAGGAGTCAGAGGAGTTCCGGCGCGAAGTTGGGTGGTGAGTTGTCCGAATGCCCCCGCCATGGACTGGGTTGATCCTCCGGTGTAGTCGGGCACATCGATTACCTGCGAGGCATCGGCGTCGGCGAGGAGGCGGTGGGCAAGCCGTCCCACGTAGTTTGCTTTCAGGATCATTTTGCCTGGCAGCTCCTGCTGGATGCCGGCATTGAGGGCGATCGAGTACGGATCCTTGAGATTCGAACTGACGACAAAGCTGGATTCGCCGATGGCGAGGCCAAAGAGATTGCCGTTGGCATCGACATACGGGGTGTAGGGAGTGGCGACCGGAATTGGCGCCGGATTCAGACTTGCCGAATAAGCAAGGCTTGCGCCGAGCCTGGGATCGGTTGCGAGCGAGTCACGAATGGATCCGGCCCCGAACTGATTCGTCGGCTGGTTGAAGAAGAGGTAGGAGACCTGGTCCTGAAGAAAATTGACCGCGTTGATCACAGTGCGGTCGAACACGATGCCGCCGCCGACGTTGAGTACTGTTTTGCCGGATTTGAAGGGGCTGAAGGCGAGCGCGACGCGCGGGGCGAAGTCGAGGTAGGACATGTTATACATGTCGGGGCCGTGGTTAGCTTTGCCACCGAGAACATAGCTATAGAGCGGCAAACCGGTGTTGCTTGTGTCGCCGGAGTTGCTCTGGGCGAGGCGGTCCTTAATATAGTCGTTCAGGCTGATGTTGGTTGGAACCGATTCATCGCCATGCACTTCATAAGGTACCGAATTCAGCTGATAGCGCAATCCGTAGGACATGGTGAGGCGGCTGGTCAGCTTCCACGTATCACCTGCGTACAGCTCTGTTTCGAAGAAGCGATAGGCGCGGGGACCTCCGCTGCCGGCGGGGTTGGCCTGTCCCTGATTGTTGTAGGTGTAATTGGTCGCAATCTCGCCGATGACGCCGAGTGCGGATGCAAAGAGCTTGTCGTAGTCATTTACGGCAACGTTGTTGGCATTGCCGGGTCCACCGGTGGCGATGTCGGCCGGGCGAACGGACGGATCAAGTCCACCGGAGAGCACGGCGCCCTGCAAGCCGGCTCCGACAAAGTTGAAGTTGCTGGTCAAATTCGAATGGGTCTTGATGAACTTGAACGTTCCACCGAAGGTGAAACTGTGAGCACCGTGCTGCCAATTGAAATCATCGCGAATCATCGGAGCTGGAATGCGGCGCTGCTGACCGTCGAAGCTGGTCAGGGGTCCATCAAATCCAGTAAAGCTGTACTGGTTCGCTCCGGTGGGATTATAGAGGTCAGGAAACCCATACTTGCTGACGGTATCGCCAAAGTAGAACTGATTCACCTTGTTCTTGCCGATCGTCCAGACATGGCTTATGACGTATCCGTAACTCCGGTCGGTGAAGGGATGGGTGAGCGGATCACTGGGAAACTCCGGAGATCCGTCAATAGCGTCTCGGCGCGCAATGGTGAATCGGCCGAAAATGCGTTGCGTCGATGTGGCGTTATAGTCGATCCGGCCCACGTAGGTGACGGAATTGTCGGGCCTGGGATACTTGAATCGAAATCCGCCGGTGTTCACGCCGTCTCCCTGGGTTGGATCGTTTGCCTCTGGATACCGAGCATCGATGTAAGAGAGCGCGCCCGCGTTGAAACCGATGCCGGCGGGATCGAGAGCCGCGACTTGCGCGGCGCTTAAGGTGCTGATGCATTCCGGCTGGGTATCGAGACGGCTGCTGTCGCCGCAGCCTGATCCGTTGTTGATGTAATTCAGGGTGCCGTTGCGAAACGCATCCAGGGGCACGATGCGCTCAGCAGCCGAGGACTCAACGATACGCGAATCGGCCAGATTGAAGAAAAAGTAAGCCTTGTTGCGGAGGACCGGACCGCCGATGCTGCCGCCAAACTGGTTGCGGATCAAGGGCGTTCTGGGGATTCCATTGAGATTGTCGAACCAGTCATTAGCTTCAGTGGTCGTATCGCGATGATACTCATTCAGATTTCCATGGAAGTTATTTGTGCCACTTCTGGTCACAAGCTGGAACTGGCCGCCGCTGCCCGTTCCAATGCCCGGAATCATGCCGGCAACCGTTCCGCTGAATTGCTCGACCGAATCGACCGGCGCGTTGGCGACGATGACGAAAGTCTGGCCGGTTGCGAAGTCGTTCACATCCATTCCGTCGACTGTGACGGAGGTCTGATCGATGCGGGCGCCGGTAACCGCGCCCTGAAACGAGTCGACCCCGGGCTGCTGGGTGAACAGGGTGGAGATTCCCGCGGTTCGGTCGTAGATCGGCAACTGATTCAGTTCTTCGACCGGCATATTGTTGCCGATGGATGCATCGGAAGTATCCAGCGTGACAAGCGAGTCGGCGGCGGAAACCTCGACGGTCTGAATGTCGCCCGGCACGAGGGTGATGTTCTGGGTGCGAGTTTCGGCGACGTTGAGCGTGAGGCCCGAGACTGTGGCGGTCGAGAAGCCCTCGTGGCTGACGGTTGCCTTGTAGCCGGAGTTGGGCGGCACGTTGAGAAAGCGGTAGGAGCCCTTGTCGTCGGTCTTCTGCGTGAATGAAACAGAGGTCGACGAATTGGTCAGTGTGACGACAGCGCCGGTGATCAACGCGCCGCTCGAGTCAGTGACGACGCCGGTCATCGAGGAGGCGTCCTGCGCCATCGCTCCATACGCTGATATGAGGATGAGCAACGAGAACACAAGGCGGAATAGTCGAGCGAGCATGATAGGCGGCCTCCTGGCCGGAAGTGTTGTGAGGTTGGACCAAACGAGGTTGCACACGCCTGCTGTGTGCTGGCGAAAACAGCCGGCGGCACTCGGGGAGGTGCGGTGCATCATGGAGAAAGGGAGCAAACGGCCGTCCACTCACAAGGCGCAGAGCAGAGTTGTGATCAATTTCGTTGAGGAGGGACGAGATACCGGGGAAGCGGGACGGACGATCGAACAGCGATGATCCGCTGAGATTCGATCGGGTCATGAATCAAGTTGGGTTCTCCCATTGTTTGTATCTGCCGGGGTGATTCATACGAAGTATCGGATGAACGGACGCGCGGGGTTATCGCGAATTGATGCAATCGGAGTGTGCTGAGCTCGTGACGGACTGCGTGGTACCTGTGACTAAATGCATTGCACGGTGTCTAAAGCGCAACTCTGCTGCCTAAACGCGCTGCCCTGTCGGCGGTGAAGCGGTTTTTCGGCGGTAAGATACAGCTACGCTTCATGCGGAATGGATTCCAGACGCGCATGATGCAGAGGCCTGGCAGGGGGAAGGCGATGACGCTAAAGGAACGATTCAAGGCGCGTTCCCGGCCGTTGATCATGCATCCGGCGATCTTTGTCGGGAGCTTTTTATTGGTGAGCCTGTTGTTTGCCACGCAGCAATGGGTTGCCGCTGAAGTGTGGTACCCGCGGATGAAGGTCAGGCTTCTGGTGGTTGCCTCAGGCTGGGCCGTGCAGTACCTGGTCTGGGCTGTGTGCTGCTGGACACTCTGGTTCTGGATTGGTCCCAGTCTTCAAAAAGCGAACTGGTCGTACCTGCTCATGCGAATGCTTCCTTTAAGTGTCGTGCTCAGCGTGGGCGTCGAGATGGTGCTTGCAGCGGCCTTTCCGCAATTTCCCCTTGGCGCCAAGCCAATGACTTTCCTGGAACGGCTCGACTTTGGATTGACCGACGAGTTCCTCGGCAACATGACGATTTTCTGGTCGGTGATTCTGGCATTGCGGGCGCTCGGCTACTACGAGGAATCGCGCGAGAAGGAGAGGGCTCTATCACAGCTTGCGGTTGAGCTGACGCAAGCGCAGATGCAGGCTCTGCGGATGCAAATTAATCCGCACTTTCTGTTCAATACGATGAACAGCATCTCGAGCCTAATGCAGACCGATGTTCGCGCTGCGGACTCGATGCTCGAACAGCTCAGCAGCATGCTGCGCATCACCCTGGAACGAGGATCGAAACAGCTGATCCGCATGGGCGAGGAATTCGAGTTTATCGAGCTGTACCTGGCGCTCCAAGAACGCAGATACGCCGGACGCGTTCACCAGAGTGTCTCGATCGAGCCGCAACTCTACGATGCGCTGGTGCCGGCAATGCTGCTTCAGCCGCTGGTTGAGAACGCGTACGTGCACGGTCTTTCGCGCATCAACACGGGCGGGATTCTTGAGATCGAGGCGAGGCGCGACCGGCAGAGGCTGCTTGTGACGGTCCGCAACAACGGCACCGGCTTGAGGAACGGAAGCGAACCACGGAATGGCAGAATGGGCGGCGTCGGCTTGACGAATATCAAAAACCGCCTTCAGTTGCATTTCAAAAGCGACCAGAGCCTGGAAATCCGCGAGGTAGCTCCGAATATGGTTCAGGTGGAGGTGTCGATCCCGCTCGTGTTCTCGGATGTGCGCGAGACGACTCTGGTAGGCTACGGTGCCTCATGATTCATACGGTCATCGCCGACGATGAGGTGCTGGCCAGGCAAAAGCTGCGCGTGCTGCTGACTGCCGAGCCGGACCTCGAGATTGTAGGCGAGGGCGCGAACGGTATTGAGACCACTCAGCTGGTGCGAGAGACGCATCCTGAATTGCTGTTTCTCGATATCCGCATGCCGGGCATGGACGGTTTCGACATCCTGGAAGCACTTTCGGTCGATGCGAGCGAGTCCATCCCGAAGATCATCTTTACGACCGCCTACGATTCCTATGCCATTCGCGCATTCGCGATCAATGCTGTCGATTATCTGCTCAAACCATTTACAGCGGAACGGCTGCATGCCGCTGTCGAACGAGCAAGAGAATACCTGCGGCTGGTCAATCAGACTCCTGTGCCCACGCGCGATCAGGCTGCCTCGGCCAAGCGGTTCATCAGCCGGATCGTGTTCAAGTCGCGAGGAAGGATTCTGTTTTTGCCGGTGAGCGATATTCGCTGTATTTGCGCAGAGGAGAACTACGTGCGCCTGTCGACCGAGCACGAGACGCACCTGCTGAGAGAGACCATGGGCCGGATTGAAGAGAAGCTCGATCCGGAGACATTCCTGCGGGTGCACCGCTCTTACATGGTCAATCTGCAGTTTTTGAAAGAAGTTCGAACCGAAAAAAGCGGCGAGCTGGTCGTGGTGCTGGCGGACGGGAAGAAGGTTCCGATGAGCAGAACGTACAAGGCTCGCATGCATGACCTGCTGCAAGGCTAAGAAGCGAATTTTTGGGTGAGGCGGTCTAAAACAACTTAGCCAAACGCCCCAGCGATGCGGCCCAGAGCTGCCGGTGCCACGCGACCTCGTCGAAGGATCCAAACCCAGCATGACAGAGGGAGAGTACGCTGTACTCGAAGTCGCCGTGCAGGCGCATGGCCACGGCGCTCTCGCGGATTTGATGTTTCCGTTCCGTGCTCCAGTGAATGGACAAGCGACGGCGACGAAACGCGGTGTAAGCGGCCAGGATCCGGATCCAGTCTGAATCCAAATCGAAGCTCTCGATGAGAAATCCGCTGAGGCCGTGCGTTGCGACCAGAGGCCAGCGCGTTGCCGCATCGGGAATGCACATCCATGCTTCGAGATACTCGGGGCTTGTGAGCGCCTGGAATAGACGCCGGGTTTCGGCCCTGACGCGAATGCTCGCGCAGATGGTGTAAGGCGAATCCTGGAGAAGGACTTCTCCTGAATTCGTGCGGCGGCGATGATGTTTGAGCTCTGGCGCCAGGGTCGACATAGGAATCCTCTCCACAAGAGGAATAGGCAAACCCTCTTCCAGAGTTTTCGCCGCGGAATGAAATGTGACCGGTTCTCCGATCCATGAGACAAGACTCGGCGACAAGACGGTGAACCGAGGGGTGTGCAATCGACGGCGGAAGTGGATTGCGGAACGGTTCTTCAAGTTTCTGGAGGAACGACGGAAAGCGAGTTCAAGTTTTCGGATGTGCTTCGACCATGTGCGTTCGCGGCGAAAAGGGCACCCATTCCATTGGGGGTGACGAACTGCGTGCTAACGGTGACGAAGCGCGGGATGTGCGAGAGCCGGACTCCTTTTGGGCGACAGATTTCGATCGATTGCGAAGGCGGGACCGGGTGTCCGCATTCGAACGATTTGCGTCGAAAACGAACAGTCGGCGGACGCGGCATCGGAGTACGGCACGGATAAGCCCCTGATTTTTCAGCAGGGTCGGGATGATTGGAGTGGAGGAACACTTGCAACCACTCTGACATGCGGGGCTTGTCAATCGGTGACTTGTCCGGCACGTATCCTTCATCGCTTAAGAGGTCATGCGCATGCGGACGCTCATTGCAGACGACGAAGTACTCGCCCGGCAAAAGCTTCGCCGGCTTCTTCTCGAGGAGCCGGATATTGAGATCATCGGAGAAGGTTCGACGGCCGCAGAGATCCTTGACCTGGTCAAGATCACCAGCGCTGAACTTATCTTCCTCGATATTCATATGCCTGGCATGGACGGATTCGAATTGATCAATCGCCTGTACGATGCGAAGGGAGCCCAAATCCCGAACGTCATCTTTACGACGGCATATGATCAGTACGCGTTGCGTGCGTTTGAGATTCGAGCGCTTGACTATCTGCTGAAGCCCTATACGGCGGAACGTTTGCATCAGGCGGTTGAGCGTGCTCGCAACCAGCTGAAGCTGGCGCAGCGTACGCCTTCAGGCGATATGAATGGCGAAGACGGAAACCAGGCGTACGCGGACCGAATCGTCTTCAAGTCGCGGGGGCGCATCTTGTTTCTTCCGGTTTCGGAGATCCGGTGGATTGGCGCGGAAGAGAACTACGTTCGCATTTGCACCGGGACGGAGACCCACCTGCTGCGTGAGACCATGGCGGCGACGGAGAAGCGACTCGATCCCAGTCAATTTCTGCGCGTGCATCGATCGGCCATCGTGAACTTGCGCTTCGTGAAAGAGGTGCGTACCGAGGGGAAGGGCGACTTCGTGGTTCACATGCTGAACGGGCAGAGGGTCAGCATGAGTCGCAGCTACCACTCGAGGATCGGTGAATTGCTGGCGACGGCCTGAGAAGGATGACCAAAGGGCGCGATTGCCTGGCCACGTGCTCCAGTGGTGTGCGCTGCTGCGCATGACGAGCATGGAAAGCCAGGACAGTGGGCCGATCCTGACAGGCTCACTAATTCTTTTTCTCTTTTTCTTTGCATCCCGCGACCGGTTCGTTTTGCGGATATGTGATTAGGCGGCAATTCGTCCTGACTTCGCACATCTGTCTTCGCTTGCGACGGAACGGATGAGGTGTTGCCAGCGTAGATGACAAGATAGGTTTCGTCGTGGAGGTGCGCCTTGAAAGAGTTGACTCAGCAGCTGCGGCAAGTGATCAGGAGATTGTGGCGGGCCCCGGTCTTCACACTTGTTACGCTGATCACCTTCGCGATAGGCGTAGGCGCCAATATTGCCGTGTTCAGCGTGGTGGAGGGGGTGCTGCTGAAGCCGCTTCCGTATCCCCATCCCGAGTCTCTTGTGGGTGTGTGGCACACCGCTCCGGGACTGAATCTCGATGAGGTCAACATGGCTCCATCGAACTACTTTATTTACCGCGAGCAGAACCATTCGTTTGAAGATATCGCGGTCTATCAGGGCGACTCCGTCGCGGTTACGGGGCATGGCAACCCGGAGCAGGTGCAGGCGCTGGACGTGACCGACGGGGTGCTTCCGATTCTCGGTATTCCACCGATGCTGGGGCGCTGGTTCAATCGCGCGGATTGCGTTCCAGACGCCCCGGAAGTTGTCATCCTTGATTATGGTTACTGGCAACGGCGGTTTGACAGCGACCGGACGGTTGTGGGGCGAGGCATCACAATCGACGGCAAGCTGCGGCAGGTCATCGGAGTGATGCCGAGAACCTTTGTGTTTCTGGATGGTGATCAGCCGGCCATGTTTCTTCCGATCCGCTTCGATCGCAGCAAGACGGTTCTCGGGCAATTCAGTTATGACGGAATCGCGCGGCTGCGCCCCGGGGTCACGCTGGCCTCGGCCAACAGCGACCTTGGTGATCTCATTCCGCGGGTCTGGAGCAGCTTTCCGCCTGCTCCCGGCTTGAGCCTTGACCTTTTCAAGAAGGTGCGTTTAGCGCCGAATGTGAGGCCGCTCAGTCGTGACGTGGTAGGCGATGTTGGCCAATTGCTATGGGTGCTGATGGGCGGTATCGGCATCGTGCTGCTGATTGCCTGCGCCAACGTGGCGAATCTTTTGCTGGTTCGAGCTGAAGGCAGACACCAGGAAATTGCGGTTCGCTCGGCGCTCGGCGCGAACCGGAGGCGCATCGTTGGCGATTTCCTGCTTGAGAGCCTGGTGATCGGAGCGGTTGGAAGTTGCCTCGGCCTGCTTCTTGCGTGGGGCGCGCTGCAGCTGCTGATCGCGATCGCACCGGCCGGTCTCCCGCGCCAGCACGACATTGGCATCGATCTCAACGTGCTCCTGTTTACGGTGGCCGTCTCGATGCTTTGCAGTGTCCTGTTTGGTTCTGTTCCGGCACTTCGCTATGCCGGCACCCGCATGGGCACAGGCCTTCGCGAAGGTGGACGCTCGCTGAGCCAAGGCAAGGAACGTCACCGCACCCGGAACGTGCTGGTCGTCGTTCAGGTGAGCCTGGCGTTTGTGCTGCTGATTTGCTCGGGGCTGATGATTCACACGTTTGCGGCCATGACCCATGTCAATTCGGGGTTCGACTCCGCGGCGCCAATGCAAACGTTTCGGATCAACATTACGGATGCGGATGTCGCCAAAGGGACCGATGTGCTCCGCAGAGAAGAGACGATCGTGGGCAAGCTGTCGGCGATCCCGGGCGTGACCGCGGTATCTCTGGCAAACTCGGTTCCGCTGGATGGCTCGCAGTGGGGAGATCCCGTATTTGCGCAAGACAAGAATTATGCCGAAGGAACAATGCCTCCTCTACGCCGCTTCAAGTTTGCCGCGCCGGGGTTTTTCAAGACGATGGGCATATCGGTGATCGCGGGGCGCGATTCGACCTGGGATGACCAGCTGAACGAGGTCCCGGTGGTGCTGGTTTCAGAAAACCTGGCGAGAGAAATGTGGGGAAGTCCGCAGAACGCCCTGGGCAAACACATTCGCGTCGGTACAAAAGATGATTGGCGCGAGATCATCGGCGTGACCGACGACGTGCATGATGACGGTCTGGAGAAAGATGCGCCGAAGATTGCGTGGTGGCCGATTCTGGACAAGCACTTCGAGGGCGATGACGAAAATGTGCGGCGTTGGGTGGTATTTGCTGTTCGCAGTCCGCGAGCCGGTTCGGCGAGCCTGTTGCAGGATATTCGGAGCGCCGTGTGGTCGGTGGATGCGAACCTGCCGCTGACGGACATCAGGACGGAGCAATATTTTTACACGCGGTCCATGGCGCGGACCTCGTTCACGCTGGTGATGCTCGGGGTGGCTGCTTTTATCGCGTTGCTGCTCGGGGTGGTCGGGCTCTATGGTGTCGTGGCCTATTCTGCGTCGCAGCGGACGCGCGAGATCGGCATCCGCATTGCGTTGGGAGCGCAGCGGCGCAACATCACACGCATGTTCGTCAGGCAGGGACTGCAACTGACCGCAGTGGGAGTCGTGTGCGGATTTGTTGTTGCCATGGGAGCAACCCGCGCCATGCGGTCGTTCCTGTTCCATACGAGCGCGCTTGATCCCCTGACCTATGTGTTGGCTTGCGCTGGCCTTTGTGCGGCCGCGGCGCTGGCCAGCTATCTGCCGACGCGGAGAGTGGCTGCCGTGAATCCCGTGGAGGCGCTGCGCGCGGAATGAGCGACGTCGACCCTTTTGGCCTGCGGCACACTCGAGGAACCGCATCATTCACTACTCCGAATGAATGACGGAAACGACGTCGGTCCGGCTGGCACTCAGGGCAGGGAAGGCGCTGCCGAGCAGAGCGATCAACATCATGAGGGCGCAGGCGAGCGAGAGGGATAGCGGGTCATGCACCTTGACGCCTACGAGGGTTGACGCCAGAAGGCGATCCAGGAACCAGGCTCCGGCAAAGCCTGCCATGCTGCCGAGCGAAATCAAGCGCAAGGCCTGCATCAGGACGAGGCGCAACAGCTCGGGGCGGGATGAGCCAAGGGCCAGGCGGATTCCCATTTCCTGGCGGCGCTGACTCACCCAATAGCTGAATACCCCGTAGACACCTACCGCGGCCAGCATGAGCGCGAGCAGGGCGAAGGACGCGATCAGCAGCATCATCAGCCGGCGCTGGGCAACGAGCTCGGCGATGCGGCCGTCCATGGTTTGTATGTCGAAGAGAGGCTGCTGAGGATCGATATCAATCACCGTCTTGCGAACCGTTGAAGACAGCGAACCCGGCTCGACATCCGCACGCAGCAAAATGTTCATATCCCATTCCGGGACCTGTTGGATTGGAAGATAAATCACGGGTTCGACGTGTCCTTCCGCTCCGTTATAGCGAACATCCTGCACCACTCCGACAACGATCCTGCGGGCGAACTGATCAGGCCCCTGTGATCTTGATTGGATGTTGGTTCTGATTTGCTTGCCGAGAGCTTCGCCTTTGAAGAACTGCGAGGCAAAGGCCTGATTTACGATCACGACTGGAATCGAGTTGGCTCTGTCTTGATCGTTGAACGTTCGTCCTGTCAGGACGCGCGTGCCCGCAGCCCGGAAGTATTCAGAGCTGACGCTGATGGTGCAGAAGGCCTGCCATTGCCCGATTGGGGGTACTGGTCCATCTGCAGGCAGGATCGCGCTGTTGGGCGTTATATTTTGCAGCGGAAGGTTGCTTGCAATCGCAGCTACCTGCACACCTGGGAGGGTTCGCAGGCGCGACAGCAGTTGTTGCAGAAAAGCTGAGGTCTTTTCCGGCGGCTCAGTGTAGTTGCGTTGCAATTGCGCGGTGAGGCACTGCCGGGGATCGAAGCCGGAATCGCTGCGCAACACGTTGACAAAACTTCTGATCAGCAGTCCCGCACCAGTAAGCAGCACGACGGAGAGACCGATCTCGGTCATGAGCAGAACGCTGCGCAATTGCCGCTGCTGGTGACCGGACGCGCCGTGCCGCGCCGTGCTCTGAAGCGCGGTTCGCAGATCGGACCGGGATGCGCCAATGGCAGGGGCAAGGCCAAAGAGGATCGTTGTGAGTAGAACCAGCCCTGCCGTGAATGCCAGAACCCACCCATTGACGTCGACGGCCGCGCTTAGTTTTCCAAAGGGCACCTGAAGGAGTTCCGCAATCCGCGAGTTCGATGAAAACTGCCCCGGGATTCCTCCCTGGCGAATCAACCAAGTGACCACGACCGCGATTCCCAGCCCGAGAACCGCAGCCATGGCGGCAAGGGTCAGGCTTTCGATGAGGGATTGGCGTATGAGCCGGATCTTTCCGGCACCAAGCGCACCGCGCAAGGCCATTTCGTGGCGGCGGGCTACGGTGCGAGCCAGTTGGAGGTTGGCCACGTTGGCGCACGCAATCAGGAGGACCGCTCCGACACAGGCCAGCAGAATCAGCAGCGGTTTGCGATTATCGCCGGTGAGATAACGATGCAAAGGCTCGGCATCGATCTCGCGCCCTTCGTTCAGAACCACGAGGTCCGCAGGGTAGCTTTTAGACCGGCTCCCGGCGAACAGTCTCAGATCCGCATTGGCCTGTTGCACGGTTGCGCTGTCGCGCAGCCGGCCGATTGTATGCACAAACGCGACCGGCGAAGTCGGAGTCACGGTCGTGTCGGCACTGAATCCGGCCGGGATGTAGAGGTCGGGCTCCATCGCGGGATCGGGGAAGATGAAGTGGGCAGGAAGTACTCCCGCGACGGTCCACGCTTTTCCCGAGAGCGTGATGGACCGGTTGATCACTGACGCGTCGCCTCCAAACTTGCCTTGCCACAGGCGGTGGCTCAGGAGCACAACGGCGGGACCACCCAGGCGATCTTCGCTGCGCAGAAACCCCCGCCCTTTTTCAGGAAGAACGCCAAGCTGAGGCAGGAAATTGGCCGTGATTCCAACGATCTTCACGCGCATCGGGTCGCCGGCGCCCGTCAGGTTCATGTCGCCCCCGTCTTCAAATCCCGCAACCGATTCAAATGACCTGAGGCTCGACTGCGCGGCAACGAAATCCGGCGAAATGAGAGGACCGCCCAACCAGCCTTTCTTTGGATTTCCATCCAGGATCTCCATCAGGCGAGCCGAGTCAGGATACGGAAGCGGACGAATGAGCAGCGCGTATACGGCAGAAAAGATCGCGGTGGTTGCGCCGATTCCCAATCCGAGAGTGATTACGGCGGTCCAGGTAAATGCGGGATTGTGGCGCATTTGGCGGAGCCCGTAGCGAATGTCCTGAAGGACAGATTCAATCGCAGTGCTGCTGCGCCGGTCGCGCACGGACTGCTTGACCTGTTCGAGACCGCCGGACTCTGCCAGAGCCTGGCGGCGCGCTTCGGCCGGGGAGATTCCGCGCGCGATTTTCTCGTCGGCGACGGCATCGACGTAACCGCGGATTTCGTCGTCCAGATCTGTCTCGACTTGTTGCCTGCGGAACAGTGTTCGCAGCGTGGACGCGAGACCTCGGATCATGCTCATTCGGCCTCCCAGTGTGCTTTCAGCGCGCGGCGAGCTTACGCTCCTATCGAATGACGATAGGAGCATAGAGAACGCTCATGAAGATGTCAATAGGAGGCAGTTGGGTGCGGGTTCGACGTGCCGCTCAGGGCTGTCGTGGCTTGAGTGTCTGGTACTTCGCAATGGAGTACCCAAGGGCGCTGCCTAGCCACACGTCGGACGGGAAGTGCGCGCTGTCGGCGATGCGCGAGAAGCTGATGGTCGCCGCCATCGTGTAGGCGAGCACCGGAATCCAGGGCTTGTGCCGGCCCTTGTAGCGTTCGGCAACCACGGTCGCCACTGACCAGACTGCAGTGGAGTGTCCGGATGGGAAGCTGCTGCCGTGGAACGGCGATTTGCCGCCACTGAAAAAGGTGTCGGTAAAGTCGCCACCCGGGGGAACGTCAGTCGGGCGTTCACGCCGGGTGACCGCCTTCATTGCCAGGTTGATGACGACGCTGTCTCCGTAGGCTTCGGTGGCGAGAAGAGCGGTGTTCACCTCGCGGGTGTCGTGTCGAATATAGCCCGCGGTCAACAGCGAGACGGGCAAGGCGATCACTTCGCCGGTGGTGATCATCGGGTCAAACACGTCGGTAAACGAATCCCACTGCTTGGCGTTGTTGCGGAAGTAGGGCATGACGTGCGGGTCGGCGAAGATGAGGCCCACCGTTCCCCCTGCCACAATGGCCGTGGGAAGCAGGTATTTTCCGTGCGCGAGCCGCCAGGGGAAGGTCCACAAATCCTTCTGGTCGTGGAGAAAATCGCCGGGCATGCTGCGCCAGGTCGCCTCGCGCTGCACGACTCCCGTGGTCGTATCGATGCCTCCGGGGCGCGTCTGGCCGGGACTACCTCCTATGAAGCCCTGGAACGGAGAAACCACATTGAGATTGGGGCTCGGCTCGTCGGGCAGGCTGGAGTCGTCCTGTGCAAAGGCCCGGTTTTGCGTGCCAGTCAACGCGAGGCCGCAAATCGATACAAGGAAGATTGGCCACTTCAGGATCCGCATCATCAACAAACTTCGATGCAAGTTTGTCGCTGAGCGTTAAGCGGCGATTTAGAAATAGGCTTGGAAGGTCGGAGTTTAAAGGGGTTTCGGCGGGCCGGGGGCGGTTATCTCTGATTACTCGAGGAGCCGCTATGATGGGAAAGGTGGCTGATCGGCGCCCCGTTGAATGCTGAGACCGTTGCAGATGAGTCATGCCGACAAAGCAATCCGCATGGCGCTGAATGGAGTTGCAATGCGATACGTTGTTCCCGGAGCCATCGCCTTCTTACTGGCCGTTTCGAGTGCCCATCCCAGTACCCCGCTGCATCCTCCGGCCATCAGTCCGGTTCACCGAAAGGCGACCTCTTTCGCGTATCGGAGCCTGGATGGGAAGACGCATCAACTGAGCGAATTGAAGGGCAAGGTGGTGGTTATCGATTTTTGGGGTACGTGGTGCGCGGGGTGCGTCGAAGAGATGCCGACTCTGCAACGGCTCTATGACCGATTCAAGACGGATCCCCAGGTAGCGTTTGTGGTTGTCTCGCAAAATGACAGCCCAGAGAAAGTGAAGGCATTCGTCAGCAAAAACCACTTGACGATGCCAATCTACTACGTTGGGTCCGAGCCGGTGCCTCCGTCCTTATCGCCGTCAGCGTGGCCCGCGACTTATTTCATTTCTGCGGATGGGACGGTGCGAGGCGAGTATTTCGGAGGTGCTGATTGGTCAGACGAGTCGGCAGTCCGATACGTCGAGCGGCTGAAAAACGGAGAGTAGCTGCGACCGCGGTCAATCGCGGAATGGGATTCAGTATTGAAACCGGAATTAGCGGGCGGACAAGCCGCGCTGTCCATGAAAAACCTGGGACATCCAATGCACGCGTCCCGGCCGCAGTTGGCTCGGTAGCGATGGTTCCGGTTACACTGGCCGCGTTTTCGGGAGCCGGTTACCGTCATGTTGAATCGACGCAAATTCATTCAGAGCAGTTTGACTTCAGGAGCGATGGCGCCACTTGCATCGGCGCTGCGCGGATTGGAAGCGCAGGCGGGAACGCCAGAGGCACAGGTCTCGTGGTCCGAGCTCGTCGGGGACTCGGGCGGCAAGCTTGCGCCTTTTCCGCAGCGCGGACACGCAATCGACATCAGCTCTCTTCCTTGGGGGAACCGCGTAAGGCGCGTCGGGCAGACAAACATGACAGAGCACGACCCGGCGGTGATGAACGTCGAGGAGTGGGCCGAGTTCTGGCATGCGGCGCAGGCTGATGTCGTGTTTGTGAGCGTGACCGGCATCCTGGCGTTCTATCCGTCGAAGGTGCCATTTCACAAGCATGGAAAGTTTCTGAAGGGGCGCGATTTCTTTGGCGAGTGCGTGGCGGCAGCCCGCAAGCGCGGAATGCGGGTGGTAGCGCGGATGAGCCCAGACCTGAACTGGCCGGATGCGCTGGCGGCGCATCCCGAGTGGGCCATGCGCCACCGCGACGGATCGGTGCAACGGAACGAGCAGGAGCCGCAGTTGTTCAAGACCTGCATGTTTTCGAGCTACATGGACGGTTATGTTCCGGCAATCATGCGGGAGATCAACTCTCTGTACGAAGTGGACTGTTTCTACACCAACGGCTGGCCGCCGCTCGGCAGCCTGCCGGATTGCCATTGCTCGATCTGCAGCAAGCTGCCGGCATCGAACACGCCGGCTTATTGGCGCGTCTTCACGGATCGCGTGGTGGAGTTGTGGGCGAAATACGATGCGATCGCCAAGGAGAAAAAGCTGGAGAGCTTCTTCTTTGCGAATTCGGGTGGAAATGTGCGCGGCGGACCCAACCTGGCCCGGCTGGGAAAGACGGCAAGGTGGTTTCAGGCCGACAACCAGGGCCGCACCTGGGAGGAACCGGAGGTGTGGGGCTGCAGCCTGCAGGGACGGGTTTGCAATGCGGTGCTGGACGGGAAGTTTGCGACGAATGTGACGGCGGCTTACTCAACCGGATCGCCGGGGTGGCGGAATTTGTCGAAAAGCGCGGAAGAAGCGCGCATGTGGCTGAACGAGACTGTGGCGAGCGGGATGGCGCCGTATTTCCATTTTGTGGGAGCGGAAGGGGGAGCCGGCGAGGACCGGCGGTGGCAGGAGTTGGGCAGAGAATACTTTCGCTGGACGGCGCAGCACGAAGCGCACTTCACGAATCGGCGGTCGATTGCCAACATCGGCGTGGTGATCGGACAGAGCACACAGCTTCTTTACCCCGGACCCGCCACGGCGCGCACGCGGCATTACATGCGCGAGACCACGCAAGGAATTTATGACGCATTGCTCTGGGGGCGCTTTGCTTTCGATTTTGTGCACGAGGACCGGCTGGAACCTGAGCGCATCTCGCGCTACCGGGCGCTGGTGCTGCCGAATGTGGCCATGCTGAGCGACAGGCAATGCGAGCGACTGCGCGATTACGTGAGCGGCGGCGGCTCGCTGATGGGCAGTTTTGAAACCAGCCTCTACGACGAAAACATGCAGCAGAGAGCGGATTTCGGGCTTGCGGAGGTGTTCGGCATCAGCAAGGCAGGGGATGCGATCGGGACAAACGGGAATCCCTACTATGCATGGATCGAGCAGGACCGTGCGACGCGGGCTCAGGAGATTCTTGCGGGATTTTCCGACACACATTGGCTGCCGGGCGCGGAGAATCGTGTGCCACTGAAGCCGGTTGCGGATCCGCTGTTGACGGTGGTGCCCGGCTTCGTGCGCTATCCTCCGGAACTGGCGTATCCGCCGGTGGCGCACACGAGCGAGCCGGCTCTTGTGCTGCGCGAGGCCGGTGGCGGCCGCGCGGCCTGGTTCTCCGGCGACGTGGAGCGCACCTATTGGCTCACGGGTCATGGCGATCTGCTTCGGTTGATCCACAACACGCTGCGCTGGCTGACGCGCGATGAACGCGTGGTGATTGTGGAGGGGGCTGGGTTTGTCGAGCTGTTTTGCTGGGAGACGGATCCGGGATACGCGGTGCATTTGCTGAATTACACCAACCCCAACACGCATCATGGCTGGATGCGCTCGGTCGTGAAGCTTGGCCCGCAACAAGTGAGGATGAATTTGTCAGAGGGCGTGAGGGTGAAGGCGGTCGACCTGCTGCGCGCGGATAGGAGCGCCGCATTTGAAATGAAGGGCGGAGAACTGAGGTTCACGATTCCATCCATGGATGACTACGAGGTGGCGGCGATCACGATCGCATAGTTTGCATCGCGAACGGCCAGAAATTTGATCACGGTTGAGCAAGGGCGCGCTGTATCAGCTCCCATTTAGACTGTGCCGGTATGGTCCGAGGAGAAATAAGTTCATGAACTCAGCGGAATTGGAACTGGAGAGATTGCTTGACGTGGCGTGGGTACGGGCGCAGTTCCCGTCGCTCGCAACGAAGGTGAACGGACACGCGGCGGCGTTTCTGGACGGACCCGCGGGGACGCAGGTCCCGGCACAAGTGATAGCAGCCATCCGGGACTACCTGATGAATTCGAATGCGAATACCGGCGGGGTATTTCCGACGAGCCGGCGAAGCGACGAGGTGATCGCTGATACACGCGCTGCGATGGCAGATTTTTTCCATTGTGAGGCGGACGAAGTTGTTTTCGGGCCGAATATGACTAGCCTGACGTTCGCACTGTCGCGAGCGATCGGGCGGGAACTGGGGCGCGGCGATGAAATCCTGCTAACCACTCTCGATCACGATGCCAATTTCTCGCCCTGGAAGGCGCTCGAAGAAAAAGGCGTGACGATCCGGGTTGCAGACATTCGGGAGGAGGATTGCACGCTCGACCTGGAGGATCTGAAAAGCAAACTGAACGACCGCACGCGCGTGGTGGCCGTGGGCTATGCGTCGAACGCGGTGGGAACCATCAATCCGGTTGGAGAGATCACGCGCCTGGCACATACCGCGGGGGCAATGGCATTCATTGACGCGGTGCACTACGCGCCTCATGGCCTGATTGACGTGAAGGAACTGGATTGCGATTTCCTGGTCTGCTCTCCGTATAAATTCTTTGGGCCGCACGCGGGCACGCTCTACGGGAAACGCGAGCATTTAGAGCGACTGCGGCCCTACAAAGTGCGGCCATCGCACGACGAGCTTCCGGATCGATGGGAGACGGGCACCCAGGCGCATGAACTGATCGCCGGAATCGGCGCGGCGGTGGAGTATATCGCTGGAGTGGGACGGCACAGCGATTCAGGAGTGAACACGCGGAGGGAAGCGCTCTCGGCAGCCTACCGCGCCACGGCCGGGTATGAGCGGGGCTTGATCGCGAGACTTATTGAGGGCTTGCAGACGATACCAGATGTGCGGATCTACGGGATCACCGATCCCAAGCGGTTCGAGGAACGCTGCTCGACGCTTTCGATTCGGATTGGGGATCATGGTCCGAAGTCGATCGCCGAATTTCTTGCAGCGCGTGGCATTTTCACGTGGGACGGGAACTACTACGCGCTCAATTTGACGGAACGGCTTGATGTGGAGCGGAAAGGCGGAATGCTGCGCATCGGGCTGGTGCACTACAACATGGTCGAGGAGGTGGAGCGCCTGCTCGGCGCGCTGGAAGAGTTCGCCTCCCGTGTCGAGTAGAGGAGTCTCGTCTGCAATCCGAGCAAAGCGGTCGCAGTGCTATTCGAGATTCGATTTGTTCCGGACCGCGTCCACGACCTCGCGAATGGCGGCTGTCACATCCGCGGGAGCCTCGAGATTCATGTTATGGCCGCTGTGAACGGTGATCTGCTTGTGATTGGTCGAAAGCGATGCGAGCCGTGCCTGGCCGTCTTTTCGTTCCTTATCCAGTTGGGCTGCGGGAATGTCCAGATCATTGCCGTATCCGCTTTCGGCACGCGTGAGCACGACCAGGGGGATGTTCCCCAATACGCCGGGCTGGGGCTTGGCTAACCACCGCGTAAAGTAATCGGCGGACCATTCAGTTTCGCCTTGTTCGGCGCCGTAGACCTGGGGCAATTGCTGCGCCCACAGCTGCAACTCTTGCTCAGCTGCAGGAAGAACCTTGAACATCGGATCAAGGGTCTTTACCTCAGGCGGCAGATCTTCCGCACGAATCGCCGGCTTGTCGGATTCAGCCACGGTTTCGTGCGGCGCTGGTATCGCGACGCCCTTTGCCCCGTCGCCCAGCCGAAGCGTCTTCCCGCCGCCGATTGGGATTCGCTCGCCTTCAAACGCGGAATCCACCAAAACCATTCCAGCAACCATTTGTGTATAGGTCGCAGCGAAGTTCCTTGCTACCGGCCCGCCATAGGAGTGGCCCACGAGCACATAAGGGCTGCGCTCGCCAAGCTTGAGCAGTGCGTCGTGCAGTTCGAGATTCAGCTGATCGAAGGTACGGGGCGTAGGGCCGGAGTCGCTCCACGCGTAGCCTGCCCGATCGTAGGTGCAGATTCGAGTGAAGCGGGAGACGCGATCCTGCACCAGAATCCAATCGAACGAGAAGTCTCCCAGACCGCTCTCGACTACGACTGTTGGTCGGCCATGGCCGGTGCAGTTGACATGCAGCTTGTGCCCGCCCAGGTCGACGAGCTTTCCCAAAGGCTTTGGCGGCGCCGACTCACCACGGGCGGCCAACACCGCGCAAGCGACCGCAATCGCCGCAGAAACAACGCAAGCTACACCGGGGCTATTTCTCACTCCGAACCGCCTTTCGTGCTTTTCAAAAAAATGTACGCTCCTCGCCTCATTCCGTTCCATGAACGTGACGAAGTGCCTTCGAGAGGAGACGAAGCGATCGGCGGATGGAGGGCAGGTGGCTGCAGAGCCTGCAACTTCCCGATGGCAAGGCCTTCCGGGTGTGCCAGTCGAAGGGCCACCTCTGAAGAGAACTGGCTCGACCCAGCCGGGAAATCGAAGGCGGATCTGGGAGCTGGTTTAGACGCAGAATTTGCAGGAATCTTCAGCATGAATTCAGGTAAGCCGATTAAAGTTAGGGCGACAAGTTTCAGAGTTCCTGCGAACGAACTCTCCTGCCCTGTTATCACCAGTTGAGAGTCATCGCTCGTCTTTTCGGGTAACCTACTCGTTTTGCGAGGCGAAGGAACTGATGCGTTGCAGCATCCCCATCGAACACTTGACATTGTTGCAAGTGCATTATTTTCTATGAGATAGTCGCATAGATTGTGAGGCTCTTACGAATCATGTTCGGCCTGCGTGCAATTGATATCAGACTGAACTGTCCACGCCTTCACTCCATGGCACGTCAGTTCCTTCTGGACAAACAAGTTAGCTAGTGACCCGCGTAGAATGAAGGCACAGGTCCTTGCCGAGGGGATGATGACGATGGATGCGCGTTGCTGCCTCTGTGTGTTGGCTCTCGTTACGGAGCCGATCTGGGCGCAGGCACCCGAGGCACGGGTGTCGGTTTCGAGCGCAACTGTGTACGGCGGACAAACGGTGGAAATACCCGTCGACATTGAAAACCCATACCCCTGCAGCACAGACGTACGTGTTCCTTTTCCGCGCAAAGACGGCGGGTATGGCCTCACTGCATATGAGCAGCTTCCGAAAGGCCAGACGAAGGTGACAGTGAAGTTGACGGTGCCGATAGATCAACCCGAAGGCGAATACACGAACCATACAGTGATGCTTGACCCCTGTCCCAACCACATACAAGGGAAAGCCCTATCATCTGGTCCGGTCACGATCACGGTGAAATCAGTGCCAGATACGGGCCAGTACCCGACGAGCGCAATTGTCAAGCTGTCTCTCACCGAGAAGCAGTATTTCGATAATAGGATCGAACAGCTCTCGGAACTGAAAAGCAGACTAGATAATGGACTCCCTGAGAATGCTGCGAATGCTGAACGCCTCGACACTTTCTTGAGCGGAATCGTCACCGACGCATTGAAGGAATTGCAGGTTTCAGAGGGTCAGTACGACCAGGAGATTCTTCATAACAACGGCGCGATTCCCGCGTTCTTCGGGGACTTTCGTGCTCGGTATCAAGAACTCCTGATTGAATTGGCCGCTCGTCCTCGAAACGATCACACCGCAACCAGTTTCACTTATGGGGCGAAGCTCGTTTTGGTGCAGCAACTCAAATCCCGCGACGATGATCTTCCAAATGGAGAATGGCCCTCTATCGCTAATCAGGTAGACCAGACAATCAAAGAGCACATCTCTGCGTATTCTCATGTAAGGAATACCGGACGCATCACCTTCAACGCAGTGATTCTCAGCTTCCCATCGGGGGCGAGAATCCATTACAAGAAGGTTGTTGACGTCGCCTATCTCGATTACTCCCGCCCCACAGATGTTTCAAGCGCCGAGTTTGATCTTGCCCGATGGGACTTCAAGTTTGCTAAAGACGGGTGCAGAGAAGAGTTGCTTCGCATTGATCCATACGAAGAGAAGGAACCGGTCACCATATCGGTTGAATTGCATTGTAAGAGTCAATGAGGCGCACCGTCATGTGTATTCGATCCCTAGTCAGGTGGATAAGACGTCGGCTGCACTGGGTGCCACTCGCGGTAGCTCCAGTCTTGTCGAAGTTCCTTGCTGACAAAATTGACGTGCCTTTCGTCTGGCCACCACTGGATGCAGGCGAAGTATATCTGGCTGCCCTCAGTTCCGGCGTTGTAGCCTTCTTTGGCTGGCTTCCCGCAAGACTCCGCACAAAAGAAACCGCGAATCGACATATGTGGATGGCCGGAGGATTGTCGCTTTTACTTCTGATCGTCTATGGAATCCTTGTGATGAAGGTTGTTGTCGCAATCGAGACTCCTCACAATGGAACGCAATACAGAACGATAGGATTCCAACGCACCGTGCTAGCGATGACGCAATTCCCGAATGCCCCTTCCGAAGAATTGATTAAGAGTAGTGGTCTGAACGAAGGCGACATCGAAAAGATGTGGACACCGGAATCGATTCTGCTGGCGAAAGGGTTGCTATTCGTTTCCTATTTGGGAGCGATCGCATCGTTGAATTTTGCTGTCGGCGCATTCAACCGTTCGATGCCGTCAACATCGGACTAATCATCACCTCTTCTTTGCAGCGGCCCACCTTCTCTTCAGAGCCGCTGCAATCCGTGCCCTGCCCTTCTGGCGAGATGCGATGCTTCTTGCGTCTCTTCGCCGCTGGCTTCGTCTTTTCAGTGCCAGCGAGCACCTCCCGTGCCCGTTCCAGGTGCTGCGATTTCTGCGTCCAGTGCGGCAAGTATTGTTGCGCTCATTTGTACGTTTCCTTTCACGAGCAAGTCTATAGTGACATACCGAATGTGGTACTATCACCACGCCCATGAACATTGATGAAAGTATGCCGGTCGTTCCGACTCCAGACCTCGTCAGCGATGCGTGCAAGAAGTTCGATGAGGCGAATGATGTCGTCGAACAGGCCCTGACCGATCTGTTCAACCGGTACCCACGCAACGACAAACAGTCTAATGTTCTCTTGAAGGTGGTGGCCCTCAATCGTCTGTACTCCACAAATATCTTCGCCGTATACGACGTGGCACACCACATCTGGCAGCTCTCCGAAGACGTTGACTCGGCATTGGCGAGTGGCGTACCCGAAATCGTGGACAAAATCGCCCGTGTCACGATCACAACGACTGGCAAGAATCGGACCAACTACTCATTTGCGACCAAATACTGCAGTTGGCATAACCAAGCTTCGTATCCGATCTGGGACTCTCGCGTAGACAGGTATCTTCGATCTATGAGGCAGACAAGCTTTGCGAAGTTCCTGAACCCGCACGGTGATCTCTGGAACTGCTACCCAGAGTTCGTGAAGCTGATGACAGATTTCAGAGATTTCTATGGCCTTGGTTCATTCAACTTCAAGCAGATCGACAAGTTCCTCTATGCGCATGGCGTAAAACCATCTGGTATGGCTGCCCCAACAGACTGATAAAATCTCAATTCGATTTGCCGCTCATTTCGTTTTGCGTGAGTTGGCAGTCGGAAAACACTGTGGAGTACGCGCTACCGCAATAAAGGCACAGCACCCCAACCGGAGTGTCAGATTTCATTCAGGACCAATCCGACAAAGGGTCGAAGCCCGGGAAAACGGTCGTCTTTTTGCAAGCCCGACAAACTGTCGTCACAACTTTCATGTACATCCCTCCGACATTGACTATCGCAGAAATAGAAGTGGAAATCTCGGCACAATGATCTCGCTGAATCTCTGCTCTACACTTAGCAGATGGAAAACCCTTGGGTGAATCTCCGACTCACGGATGGCCGTTACCTTCTAGACATGGATCGGGAATCAATCGAACGGCTTAACTCGGGACTGACTGACACTGCGAAGCTTGCACTTGACTCCATCCCGGAGCCGTTCATCGGAAACCCACAATCTGCGAGGGTTGTTATGCTCCTCCTGAATCCTGGAGATGGAGAAGGAGACCGCGTAGCTCACAAGAATGAGAAATTCAAGACTGCGCTATTCCGCAATCTGCATCATGAATCGATGGAGTATCCGTTCTATCCACTGAATCCCGACTTTAAGGACAAACCAACTGCGCAATGGTGGCGTCCGCGTCTTCGCAAACTGCAAGAGGCAACCAAACTGGATGATAGAACTTTGTCAGAGCGCCTGATTGCAATCGAGTGGTTTCCCTATCATTCACGGTATTCTGGCTTGCCACTAGACCGCATTTGCGAATCCCAGCGATACACGTTTCAACTTGCAAGGGAGATGCTATCGAGCAAAGTCGTATTGAGAATGCGAGCGGTGAATCATTGGGGTGCAGTTGATCCGAGGTTCAGAGACCTTTCTTCTCTGAAAAACCCTAGGGCCTGCTACATCAGCGAACGCAACACTGACACAGAATGCTTTTCGCGCATCAAGGCCGCCTTAACCACAAACTGAAACCAGCGGCTCGCTTGTCATCACGCTCACGCTTCGCGACGCGTACGACTTGTGCATGGAATGAGGGAACGTTCGCCGCTGGCGGCACACGTCCAAAACTGGGGGGCGGGGGAATTATCTATTCACCTTGTCCTCGTGGGAATAACCGGCTCATTCCATCTGTCGAGCTTGTTGTTCCTAACGACGCGCAATTTCTTGAAGCCCTTTTGCACTGCGATACTGTTCGCCCGCGAATCCTTCCGATAGATGGCTCTGAGCAACCCTTCTAGTTCAACGATCTCAGCATCAGTGATATTTGGCCAGACCGAGTAAACCGAGAAATGGCTCCAAAGTTCGGCCTTCTTTGCACTGCTGGCGTGCGATCTCAGGCGTCCGTGAACGCTGGTCGTCGACATCCCAATGTAAACGACATCGTACTTTGTTTTTCCTCTGCGCCTTGATTGCTTGAGCAGAGCGTATATCCCACGTGTACCTCTGGGAATGCTGGGTACCAGGTCCCGTCCAAGGAACTCCGCGCACTTGTCAAACAGTCGCAGTCCGCTTTTCATTTGGCCTTTCCCTTTCCCTTCTTGGCAGCCCACCTCTTCTTTAATGCAGCGACGATCCGTGCTCTGCCTTCTGGTGAGATGCGATATTTCTTGCGTCGCTTTTCTTACTTGGCTATCTCTGCCACTCAAGAAGTGTGTCAATCGTATTATTGATCCTTTTATCGTCGGGCGGAGTGCCATAGTAACGATCGCGGAAGTCGAGATTCAAGAAGTCAAAAGGAAACAGGTCTCTGAACTGTAGATGTAGTCGGTTCCAACAATCAGATCAGGAAACGCGACAAATCTTCCTGCCAACAGCAGAAATGACGACAGGCACAAACGGGCGGCCGGCGGCGAAGCCCGGCACCTTCCAGATCATCGTTGTTGGCCAGCCATGACGCGCACGTGTGTTCTGTGGCAGCCGTACCGGCACAGGCTTTGGGGCTTGTTATTTGAATCCGATTCGCTGTCTCGAACCAACCCGCTCAGGGCCGGGAGACGGTAAATCGATCGCGAACCTGCCATTGCTGCGCGGGTTCCGCGTTCTCATCGAGCCGGATCATTGTCCCGCGCAATGATCCGCCATCCAATTCAAACTTCACGTAATGGAAGTTCGGGAAGTCCGTGTTCTGATAGAGGTCGCCCGGCGTTCGATCCACGGGAACGGGCGAGGCCCCGCCCCCTCCCGAGACCAGATAAACAACGCCGCCGCGCGAGAAGCGCTCGTAATTATGTATGTGGCCTGCGCAAACGATGATCCTTGCACGAAGCTTTGGAGCTGTTTCCTCGAGGTAGTCTCTTAGCGCGATCTCATTGGGCCGCGGATTGTGACTGACGTTGATCCTGGTTTGCACGTCGGCTACCGGCGGGTGATGGAGGCTGATCAGAACGAATCCAATGCTCTTTGGAAGTCGGGTCAACTGTGCATCGAGCCATCGTTGCTGATCGCTTCCAACCAGGAGCGAAGTATCACTGTCGAGCGAGATGGTGTAGATTGCTTTTCCAATCTGCGCAGAATACCAGCGGCGATTTCTAAGCTCGGGAAAGGCGCTCCACCAATGCTCGAGCGCAACTCGGGCGTCGCCATGGAACTCGTGATTCCCGAGCGCCGGAAAGACGTTCAGTCTTGCATCCCGCCATCCTTTGGTCTCTTCCCGATAGACTCGATAGTCATCGACGACGTCTCCGCTGTATGGAACGTCGCCATTGAGAAGAATTCCATCCGGATGTTGATCCTCGATCTTGCTGACAAGCAGACGGCGCGCAACCGGATCGGTGACCGTGGTGTTGGAGGGGTCGGTGAACCTCTGATCGCCAAAGACAATGATTGTTGTATGTTTGCGATGGCTTGAAACCCGGAACGCAGGGCCGGATTGACTCAAGAGGTTGGAAGTGGGCAGATCTTCTGGCCGGACCCTTGCACTCTTTTCGTTATCCTGCGCCGACACAGATGCGCCGACCATGATGGCGAGCGCAAATGCGAGAACGGTGCGGTAGGGAAACTTGATACGCGTGATTTTCCTGCAAATCGTATGCATGGTCTTTGTTAGAATCGGCTACTTCTCGTGGCGGATGTTCCAGCGGAGGCCGGCAGCGTAGGTGGGATGGTAGTACTCCCGTTGCACGACATATTTCGGGCTGCCATTGAAGAATCCAAAGACTTCGTTGTTCAGATTCAGTCCATAAGCATAAATCTGGAACCCGGCGCGCAAATTGTAGCTGGCTTGCGTGTCGAACTGGAAATGTGCGTAAAGGTAGTTGTCACCCACGGGGCCCTTTGGGCCGACCGAGTCGGCGCCATCCTGCCACTGATACTGGTAGATCATCGCATCGTCGTAGGTCATGCCGATGCGCATGGAGAGATGCCTTGTGTCGTAAGTCGGGCTGATGTTCCAGGTGTTGGGCGCATCGCGAAGAAGAGCGGGCTGATCGCTGCGTCCTGGCAGGTCGCGCGCAATCGAAGTTGTGTGGCTGTAGTTGGCCGAAATGCCAAGGCCGCCGGCGATGCCGGGCAGGTAAGCGAGCCGCTGCTCAAAACCGATCTCGAATCCCTGGACGTAGGCGCTCCCCGCATTGATCGGTTCCGTGACCAGCACGTTGGTGCCTGCCGGCACGTGCGGGAACGGCTGTGTAGAGTAGAACTCCTCGTAGGCGATGGGTTTCGTCAAATCCTTGTAAAACCAGCCTGCCTGCAAGAGTCCCGCGTGACTGAAGGTGCGCTCGTAGAGTATGTCGTAGTTGTTGGCCTGCTCGGCTTTCAGATTTGGGTTTCCGATGCTGATCGTGACCGGTGTCTGGTTCAGGGTTGGTTGACTCACCGCCGCGGAAATATCCTGCGGGTCCGGACGCGCGAGGCCGCGGCCGTAAACGACGCGCAAATCGGAGTTTCTATCCACCGCAAAGCGCAGCGATGCGCTGGGCAGGATGTTCGTATAGTCTCCGCCGGCCTTGTAGGTGAGCGTGTTTGTTGATTCGTCAAAACTTGTTGTGTCCACGTGTGTCGCTTCAATGCGAAGGCCGGCAACGAGACGCACCCGGCTGGCCAGCTCGATCGTGTTCATGAAGTAGCCGGCGGGAATGCGCTCGATCAGGTCGTAGTTGTTTGAGTTCGGCTGTGGGTCCGAATTGAAGACCAGCTGGGCTTTGTTTGTTTCGACCCACCCGCGGAGCTTACCCCAGTCGGTCACCGCTGGATACGCGCCGCCGTAGGATCCGTCGTAGTAGACCGGATCGTGGAAGGTGCTATTCCACTCTGGATGCTGAGCAACTGGAACGGGAATCGGAACCGTTGTGCAGTTGGGATCGGTGGACGGATCACAGTTTGCTACGCACATCGGGTCGCTCGCCGGATCGCAAACATTCTGGGTAGGCACGGTGTACCAGGTGTTGAAGGTGTTATCGAATTTATGCGCGTTGCGGATCTTCGCACCGAATTCGAAGGTGCCATAGCGAGATCCAAGGTGATACATGCGCGCATAGGAGCCGGACGCTTCGAGGTTCAACTGCGCGCTGAGGCCGCTGGTTGGATAGTCGAATTCGACGAAGCCGTAGTTATCCCGGTCGAAGCCGTTGTCGGCTGCCGGTGTTCCAGGACCGACGCAACCGGTCCAGCCCGGCCGGTATTCACTCGGAGCAACACCCTGGTCGTTGACGCAGGTAGCGTTCGGATCGCCCATCCATTGATAATTGGCGCCGCCGCTCCCGCTCAGCGATCGCGAACGCGCGACGGATGCATTCCAGAGGATCGTGTTGGAGCCAAAGAGGTGCTTGCCTTGCAGTACGAGGCTGCCGATTGCCATGTTCGGACGGCGCCAGTCCTGGCTGTATTGCGGAGCCGCACCGTCATTCATGGTATAGACCCACTTGTTGCCCCAGTTCCGGAAATTGGAATACAAACCGCGAAGCGCGACGCCGGAGCCTTGCCCCAATTTGTAGTCGACACTGCCCGTGCCACCCCAGCGGGAGCGGTTGTAAATGTAGTCACGGAAATCCATGCTGTCGTAATGAGGAGTGGCACTGCCGGCGGTGGGCACGGGCTCAATGTCATTAATCCCGCGGCCGTTGTAGTCGTATGTGCCGCCGACAAGCGCACCCAGCTTTTTATCCGCTCCAAATCGCTTGCCGATGGTGCCGCCCAACTGATCGACATCGCGGCCTCCGATGATGTGGGTATAGCCTCCAACTCCATAGAGCACGATGGTGGGCGTATCACTTGCGGTCTTGGTTACGAGATTCACGGAGCCGCCGATTCCATCCGCATCAATGTTGGCCTGGAGGGTCTTATTGATTTCGACTGAGTCGACGAGATCAGAGGCGATGGTATCCAGTTTGATCTGGCGCACACCGGATTCAGGCGAGGGAATCGTTACGCCATCGACCATCGTGTTGTTGAGCCGTGGCTCGGTTCCGCGAATCTGTACGTATTTCCCTTCGCCTTCATCGCGCTCGATGGAGACGGAAGGCATGCGGCCGAGTGCGTCAGCAATGTTCGCGTTGGGTAGCGAGGTGATCACGTCTGCGGGAAGAACCTGGAGGATGTTTTCGGCAGCCAGCGTACGGTTGATCGCCTCGGCGTCCCCGTGTGGGCGGTCCGCAGTGACCTCGACTTCATCGCCTGCCGATGCAACCTGGAGCTTGATATCGATGTGCGCAGTTTGTCCGGAAGCGACTGTGACGTTGGCCGTGTAGGGGGCAAAACCAACATATGTAACCTTGAGCTCATAGGTGCCAGCTGGAACATCGGTTACGGTGAACTCCCCCTGGTCATTGGAAGTGACAGGCCGCAACTGCGGCTGCAACTCGATTCTGGCTCCCTGCAGGAGTGCGCCTGCCTGGTCTTTAATGACACCATTGATTACGCCTTTGCCCGATTGTGACCATCCCAGTGTGGCCGTCAAAATGCACGTCATCAGCGTCAAGGTGAAGCACAGTCTGCGCATGGCACTCCTCATTCCCGAGATCCGTTTGGCTTCATCGAAATCGGGACTTCGTGCGCAGGCTAGTTTCAAGAGCCTTAAGGGAGTCTTAATGAAGATCTTGATTCATCGGCTTTTTATGATCTTTTCATTGGGTATTCGCATACGCGGAAAACTGCGAAGCGTTCCGCACCCAGAGGTGCTCTTCAGGAGTTTTGCTATTTGCTGAAATGATGCCACCTTCAGGCTATGTCGAGCCGTCTGGTGAGGCGCCCATCAACTCTCACCAATTTTCAGGCTTCTGAATTGCGTGGCCGTTCGGACAAACTAACTCTGAGAAATCCCACTTCGAGCGGTGCGCTAAATAGGCTTTCTCGCTGATCTCGCGATTCACGGGTATCACCAGCAATAGAGGAAGGGGGCAGGTGCTTTCTTCGCATCGCATAATGGCCGCGCAGCGAGTCACAACGTTTTTCGAAGGCTCGAGTAATAGCGCCCTGTCCGGCTGAAGTGAGGCGCCGTTCTGTATCTCAAGCAAATGCATCCTGGTGCGTTTGCAGTGAGGGCACACAACGCCGATCGCACCGGAATTCGTGGATCGGCCACCCAGATCGGAAACCAGGGATTCAAGCTCACTGAGCGGGAGCACGGTGGGCTCTCCGCACGGACACTGGAAAACTCGATGAACAATTGGAGTCAATGGATGTTTTGCTCGCTCCTGGCGTCTGATCCAACCCCGGTCGATATTCTTTTGGCGAATGACGCAAAATTCTGAAAATGCATCCACGGAATCCGACGGCAGGTCCGTTCCGGATGCGTGACTGGAGGTTGCAGAGACAAGATCGATGAGGCCCGAAGGCCGGTGATTTTCATGGGCGGGTGTTGCTCCAAATGATCTGACAGACCCCGACGATCAGCACGATTGCTCCATAGAGCGCCCAATGTTGATCGCCCTCCATGAAGCTGCGGCTCAGAGCTCCCCATGCAAGATTCAGCCCCTGAAGTATCCAGATCCCACCCATCAGGATCATCAAGAGTCCGATCAGGCTGCTAATTACTCGCATGACCGCATTGAATCCGCGACGCATTCGCTGGCCTCACATGGAATTCGGCTTCGAGTGTATTACCGTTCTCCACACAAGTCACTTATTAACTGCAAAGCGCGAGAGCAGGCGCGAGCTTCTTTGATTCGAGGCGTCGAAAAGATGAGCAACCCGGCGGAATTCCAATGCCCACCATCTGTGCGGCTCGTTTGTACCGAACGAAGGCGCCGATGAGGAACCGTTGCCCGGCGACGAACAGAGGCAGTCCCCAACGGGTTTGCTGTTCAGTGGGAAGGGAACTGAAGGGCCGCCGCAGGACGCGGATTACTTTTGTGGTTGTTCCGTCGGCTGGAGTTCCGGCGCCTGCCCGTGATTCCTATTCCACATCACCTTTGTGACACGATGATCATCGTGCTCCAGGCCTGTCTCTGCCGGCCGCTGGTATTGAAGGTAGGCGAGTCCCACCCGCATGTTATGCAGCACAGGGCCTGGAATCGATACTGCCACGGCAATGCCGAGTATTGCATGCGCGAAGCCAAGGGTGACGATACTGCGGAAGCGAAGGAAAAGAAACCCGGCAGCGAGTCCCCAGAGCAGTGCCATTACCGCCAGAATTAGATTGGGCAGATGCGCCACGGCAAACGCGCCCGCCACAATCGCCGCGGCCCGACCCTCCCGTGGCGTTCTTTGCGCCACGCGCGGCAAGAAGTATCCCAATAGCAACCACTGCTGCGCGATCGCCCACACCGCGTAACCGGCGAATGCTTCCGCGCCATCCATCGGACCATAAGGCTGTTGCAGCGTATGCGCATTGGCCGCAATCGCCACTGCGGCCGATGCCACCACCAGCGCCACGCCCACGATCCATAACGAGCGTCTGAATCCCGTCATGCGAAATTCAATGGATCGACTCCGGATGAATGAGACTGCGGTCGATCCACCGATCCACACTGCAGCCATCCAATAGAACTGTTGGCGCACAGGATTCGGTGTCCAGTTTGCGCTCAGAATCAGCGCATAACTGATCAGCAGTTCCACAACATCGGATGAAGTGTTGCGTGTCTGGTTGAATTGCGCCGCATCCCGAATCCCGGTGTTATCGGCTGAGGTGGAAACCCGCGGGAAGATCGTCAGCGCGCGAGCGGCGCTCCGCGTACCGAGTTCTCTGCTGACCGACATAGCCGATCCCTGATGGAGCTTGCGAGATTGTCCCCTAACGGAGAAGCGAAAAGCCCTCCCACTTTCGTCGGTCTCGAAGCGCGAAGGTACCTTGAAGGCTGATACTTACTGGTCAGAAGGGCGCAAAGCTCAATCCGGAAGTCATTGAAAAAGCGAAGACTTGGCGGTGTTCGGCTAACGACGAGGCCCGCTCGGAATCCAAACCGCGAGGTGCGGCAAGCATGACCGGGGGCCTGGTCAGGCCAAACGGGTAAGGGCGCCATGCGCCACACTGGAGGCCATCTGCCGTTCTTCGACTGCCTCATCGGTGTCTACGATTCGAACGCAGAGAAATCAGTTTGACGGAGCTTTGATGCGGAGTCGGAATGTGTGATCCTGCAAAGGTTGATGACGATGAACCATCCGCTTGCGTGGTCGCGGGCAAAGGATTGCCGGTGACGGAATCAGTTTTGTTTACTCGGACGCGATTCTGATCCTGATACGCATCTCGGGATGATAGGGCCGCGTGAACAAGCGCATCAGCAAGTCGTACCGATGGCATTTCGGCGCGTCCATTGGCTCGATGAGCGCCTCGGTCTGAAGTCGGCTCTCTTCAGTGAACCCAAATCTCACAAATAGAGTGCTAAACCCCGATTTGAGCCTTTCATGCGTCCGTCCGTGCCGAATCAGGCTGTTGGCGATTTCCGCATCCTGGTATATAGTCATGATTAATTATGGCGTTGGGTGACAGAATACGGGCGTCGAGTCCTCTGACTCGCATTCTGTTCGTTTCCCTTTTCGCATTTCTGCTTGTCTTCGGAACCACCGTTCAACTATTGCATTTCCACCCGGACGGTTCCGGGCACGCGGATTGCGCGCTATGTCAAAACGCACATAACGTCATTCGGCCGTCGCCGGCTCCCGCCGTCCGGCCAATTTTCCTCGTTGTCCAGCGACTTGCTCCACTCACGAAGCGGTTATACCGCGAACACCTCTTCTCCTATTCGCATTGGAACAGACCTCCTCCTGACCAAACTCCCGTCGCATAGATCCGTTTCCGAATTCGCGTAGAGCAGCAGAGGCGCTGCCCACGCGGCTCTTCCTCTTTTGGAAGAGCGGTTAGCCGTGGTCGCTTCCGCGTTACCGATTCGAAAACCGGCAGACGAGAATTCCTAACAATTGGTCATTCACCAGGAGGCAGTCCATGCGCAAGTATTCGCGCAACATTTCCTTTTTCCTATTCATGTTCCTTTTTTCGTCAGCGTTCTCGACGATGATTGCCCAATCCAATTCGGGCTCCATTACGGGGGTCGTTACTGACCCGTCGGGAGCCGTGATTCCAGGAGCCTCGGTTTCTATTCAGAATCCGGTCAGCGCTTACAGCAGAACAACATCGAGCGACAGCACCGGCCATTTCCGCTTTTCGAACGTGCCCTTCAATCCTTATCACCTAACAGTCACGAAGGGAGGGTTTGGAGCCTTCGCCGAGGACGTGAACGTCGATTCAATCCTTCCTGTGACTTCAAACGTTCAACTGAAAGTCGGCGGTACTGTCAATACCGTGACGGTTGAAGGTGGCGATCTGATTGAAAATGACCCCACCGACCATACCGACGTTGACCGAGGACTATTCGACAAATTACCTCTTGAGAGCGCTTCGTCCTCACTCAGCTCCCTGGTAACGCTGGCATCTCCGGGTGTGGCGGCCGACTCCAACGGCCTCTTTCATGGATTGGGAGACCACGCCTCAAACTCCTTCTCAGTAGACGGTCAACCGATCACCGATCAACAAAGCAAAGTCTTCTCCAACCAGTTGCCTTCAAACTCTGTTCAGTCGATCGAGGTCATCGACGGCGCTCCGCCGGCAGAGTACGGCGACAAAACGAGCCTGGTGATCAATGTGACGACCCGGTCCGGCATGGGCCTGACCAAACCGGTCGGCAACATCAGCGCTTCGTATGGATCGTTTGGAACATCGACCGGGTCCGTCGATCTGGGCTACGGCGCCAAGAACTGGGGCAACTTCTTCGAACTTGACGGCCTGAACACCTCGCGATTCCTCGATCCTCCAGAGTTCAAGGTGTTCCACGACAAGGGCAACGAACAGAATGTATTCGACCGGGTCGATTATCAGATCACGACGAACGACTCGATTCATACGAACTTCAACTACTCTCGCTCCTGGTTCCAGACCCCCAATGCGTACGACAACCTGAACGTCTCGAACATTGTCAGCGGGGGCACTTCGGCGAGCCCGGTTTTTGACAACCTCGGCGACACGGATCAGCGATCGAAGATCGGTACCTACAACATCGCTCCCACCTACACGCGCATCCTGAACAAAGACGCGGTGCTCAACATCGGCGGGTTCGTGCGCCGCGATGGGTACAACTACTATCCGAGTAACAATCCTCTTGCTGACCTCGGCCCCATTCAGGGCCAATCGATCTCCCAGCAGCGATCCCTGCTGAACTCAGGCGTTCATGCCGAGCTGACCCTTCAAAAAGGGATTAACAGCATCAAGGCCGGAACAGTCTATGAACATACGTTTTTGCGAGAGCATGACAACCTGGGCATTATCGATTCGACGTTCAACGCGCCTTGCGTCGATGCGGACGGAAACCCACAGCCCGGGTTCACCGATCCTTCGCAGTGTGCGGCTGCCGGATTGGTGTCGAACGATGCTTCCGTCGGCGGCAGCTTCGATCCGACTCTGCTGCCGTACGACCTGACGCGGAGCGGCGCATTTTATCCGTATTTCGGCCACACAGATGTCAAGGAACTCGCGCTCTATATTGAGGATCAGATCAAGGCCGGAAACTGGGTATTCAACCTTGGCATTCGCGGAGATCTCTACAATGGTCTCGCGGTCGCGCGGCAGGCTGAGCCTCGGCTGGGCGTCGCCTACAATATCAAGCCAACCAACACGATTCTGCGCGTGTCGTATGCCAGAACCCTCGAAACGCCTTTCAACGAAAACCTGGTGCTGTCGAGCCAGGGATGCCTGAACGATGTGCTTGCACCGTTGCTTGCCTGCACCCCGGGTGTGAATGGCACCTTGCAGCCCGGCTTCCGCAACGAGTTCCACGCGGGACTGCAACAGGCGTTTGGGAAGAACCTCGTGATCAGTGGGGACTACATCTGGAAGTACACCCACAATGCGTTCGACTTCAGCATCCTTGGGAACACGCCGATCTTCTTCCCCATCGACTGGCACAATTCGAAGATTCCGGGATTCACGCTCCGTGCTGACGTCCCGAACTACCATGGACTCTCCGCGTTCGTGGTGATGTCCTCGGTTGCCGCCCGTTTCTTTCCCCCACAGAGTGCAGGAGCGGGCGCGGCGCCGGGTGGCGGCTACGCGTTCCGCATCGATCATGACGAGAAATATAACCAGACCACACATGTTCAATATCAGGTTCCCGGACGGCTCGGCGCCTGGGTGGGTTTCAACTGGAGGTTTGACAGCGGACTCGTTGCCGGATCGGTCCCGTGCTACAACGTCACCGACCCCAACAGCCTGTGCAATCCCATCAACGGAGGCACATCGATCACCCTCCCCAATGGAAGTCCCGGTGTTGACCTCAGCGTTCTGACACCCGATCAGCAGTTCGAGGCGGGAATAATCTGCGACGGCGTAGCCGCTACCCCGACTGCAGGTTTCGACAGCTGCGACGCAGCCGGGTATAAGTCCTCACTCGTTAGCATCCCGGCTCCTGGCACCGAGGACGACGACCATAACCCTCCGCGCATCGCGCCGCGGAATCTCTTCGATGCTTCGATCGGCGACGACAACCTCTTTCACAGTGATACGAGCCGCCGTTGGAGTCTACGCGTTACCGCGGTAAACGTCGCCGACAAAACCGCACTTTACAACTTCCTTTCGACCTTCAGCGGAACGCACTATGTGACGCCACGCGCGCTCACCGCAGAAGTGGGATTCCACTTCTGACGAGACGCAGTTCGTCACTTCCGGCACGATCTGGGTAGCAACGTTCGATCTGCTACCCAGGTTGTGCGTTCGAAGGAGGCTCGCATGCCAAAGGTGATCACCTTCGACAAAGGCAGTAGGCGGAGGCTCAAGCAGATTCGATGGAAGCTATTCGAGATTTTCAGCTTAGCCCTGCTCGCCATTCTCCTGTTCGCCATGAGCCTGATGGTCATGCTGTGGGAATTGCGGCACGTACATCCCCATCGCGAGCCGACCAAAGGTCCTCAGATCAGGAATACGGAACCTGTGGAGCCTTAACGAAATATCCCATCGAAAGTGAGAGCGGTGATGAATCAGCGGTCTTCGTGTGAGGAATCGCAATCCGGCGACTTGAACAGAGTCCTGACGTTCCCAGCCGATCAGATCGGCATCTGGGCCTCAGGCTTTTGCATGGTCCACTGTTTGCTGACCCCCGTTGTGCTTTCCCTTTCCGCCGTCTCGGCACACTTCCTGCCTTCGGAGGAGAGGACGCATCGAGTCCTGGCCGTTTCGATCGCTTTCGTGGGGGCGCTCGCGCTGGTGAAGGGATACCACAGGCACAAAAAGAGACGCATACCATTGCTCATGGCAATCGGACTGGCATTCATTTTCGGCGGCGCCTGGTATGGGGATCATCTGCCATCACATGCAGCGGAAGTTGCGATCACCCTGATAGGCAGTGGGTTCATGATCGCAGCCCACAGAATCAATCACACCTTCTGCCGAAATTGCAGTTGCAGCCGCTCCGCCTCATGAGGAGATTGATTTGCAGAACGGGTCACGGCTCTCCGATCTTGACATATACTCTAGGGGAGTATATTACTACCTTTTCTTGCAAGAGGTCGGCTTGTCCCACACCAGCAAAAACAAAGAACAGATGTTGAGCCGGGTCCGCCGTATTAAGGGCCAGGTCGAGGCGATTGAAAGAGCGCTCTCTGGAGAAGAGAGCGAGTGCGAAGAGATCCTGCAGCTCGTTGCTTCCTGTCGTGGGGCACTGAATGGACTGATGGCAGAACTGATCGAGGGCCAGGTACGATACCACGTCCTCGCGCCAGGCCAGAAAACGCTCCCGTCCCAGTTGGAAGCCGCCGATGACCTGATTGCTGTTGTGAAACGCTACTTCAAATGATCCGCGCTTCCGTCCCGAGATTCCCCTTAGGAGACGTACATGAGCCTCGTCGCAGAACATTCGAGTAAGTCTCCCGCGCTCCAACATTCGGCTGCGATTTCGCACGTTGCAGGCCACAAACCCGAAATCGACGATCATGATCACGACCAAGAGCATGGCTTCGAGTGGCTGGACATGGCACGTGTCCTTTTCGTTGCTCTCGCCGCCGCCGCCGTGTGGTTCCACTTGTGGGAGCCATTTCATCGGGTAAGTGTGATTGGGCTTGCCGCCGCGTTGATTGGCGGCTACCCGATCTTCAAAGAGGCCTTAGAGAACATCGTCGAACGCAGGATGACGATGGAGCTCTCGATGACCATCGCACTCGTTGCGGCTCTGGCCATTGGCGAGTTCTTCACCGCTTTGGTCATCACGGCGTTCGTGCTTGCGGCCGAAATCCTTGAAGGGCTGACGGTTGGTCGTGGCCGGCGCGCGATTCAGGACATGCTCGACTTCCTGCCAAAAGCGGCAAGTGTGCTTCGAAATGGGGACTTCGTGGAAGTCGAAACCCGGAGCATTACTCCAGGCGAAATCGTGCTGATTCGCCCAGGGAGCAGAATCCCTGTTGACGGCGAGGTCGTGAGTGGTCATTCATTTGTGGAGCAAGCGGCCATCACCGGCGAGCCGATGCCCAGCGAAAAGTCGTCCGGGAGCGAAGTCTACGCCGGCACCATGAACCAGGCGGGGACGTTGCAAGTTCGGGCCATACGTTTAGGGAAAGAAACCACATTTGGCAAGATCATTGAAGCTGTCGAGCGTGCGGAACACTCTCGTGCGCCGATTCAGAAGATGGCGGACCGGCTCGCGGGTTACCTGGTCTACTTCGCGCTCGGCGCCGCGGTGCTCACATTCCTCATTACGCACAACATCAGATCGACCATTTCGGTCGTTATCGTGGCGGGCGCATGCGGAATCGCCGCCGGTACGCCGCTTGCCATCCTCGGCGCTATCGGACGCGCGGCGAGGCAGGGCGCCGTCATCAAGGGCGGAGTCTACCTGGAGGCTCTCGGCCAACTGGACACCGTGTTCTTCGACAAAACAGGCACGCTTACGCTGGGAGCCCCCACGGTGACAGACGTTCATCCGGCCGAAGGAGGCGGCGTGGAGGCGCTGATCGCCTCAGCGGCAAGCGCCGAACGCGGGTCCGAACACCCCTTAGGAAAAGCGATTGTCCGCTATGCGAATGAGCAAGGCATTGCAACTATGGAGCCGACCGCTTTCCACTATGAAATCGGGCGAGGCATTTCCGCCCTGGTTGCGGGCGAGCCGGTCATAGCTGGCAATCGCAACTTCCTTGAAGTTGCGGGGATCGTTGTGCCTCGTTATCGTGAGACGAGCGGTTCGCGGGTGCATGTTGCGCGCAGCGAAAAATATGCGGGCTTCATCTCAATCGACGACAAGATTCGAGGAGGATCAGCCTCTGCGGTGCGCGCTCTCGAAGACATGAAGATTCGCGTCATTCTGCTGACGGGGGACACAAGCGCTGCCGCCGAGGCCGTTGCTGATGAACTCGGCATCTCTCACGTCCACTCCGACCTGCTGCCGGAACAGAAGACTGCGGAAATCGCCGCGAGGACACGGAGCGGAGAAGTGGTGGCGATGCTGGGAGACGGAATCAATGATGCTCCGGCGCTGAGCGAAGCGACGGTCGGAGTCGCCATGGGTGCAGGAACCGACGTGGCACGAGAGAGCGCTGACGTAGTTCTGATCGGCAACGACCTGATGAAATTTGTCGAGACGGTCCGCATCGCGCGCAACTGCCGTCGTGTAATTCTCGAAAATTTCTACGGCACTCTCATTGTGGATACGATCGGGATCGGTCTGGCCGCAGCCGGTTTCCTCAATCCTCTGCTCGCTGCGTTTATTCACGTTGCGTCTGAGCTGACGTTCATTTTGAATTCCACCCGTCTGCTTGCATCAAGATGGAAGAGTACAGACCTCAAGACGGAAGCCGCGTTGGCTGGTGAGGCGTGAGCATGCAGCGCTTTAGATCGTCGGATCTCGTCACACGGGCGTTCATTTTCGTTGCGGCATCCTCACTTCTTTTCTTGTGTCTGCCTGGTTTTGGGCAAGCCGCCATTGGAAAACAGTCCACCGATCTATCGCAAGCCGAGACGGCTAAGGAGCCTGAGGAGCCCGTGGCAATTCTTGAGGTTGGAGCTGCCACGAGCTGGAACATCAAGGGCGGCGCAGCCACGTTCGCGCCCAATCTGGCAGCGGAGATCACGCCGATAGAAGGCTGGCTTGAACTGGAAGCCGGTGTGTCACCTTTCTACACTCGCACATCGACAGAATGGGATACCGACCTGCTGTTCAAGAAACCCTGGACACTCTCACGGAAGGCAGAGTTCATGCTGGGGATCGGCCCGCAGTGGACCTACCTCAAACAAAATGGGAAGGCTGCAAATTCGATCGCCGGCGAGGTAGCAGGAGATTTCATGTTCTGGCCGAGCGGCAAACACCGCTTCGGCTGGTTTCTTGAACCGGCGTATGATTACGGCTTTGCGGGTGGTCATCCGCAGTCCGTTGGCATGAGTGCGGGTTTGCTTGTAGGTATTCGGCGAAGCAGTCGAACCCGTTAATTAGCGAATACGGTGCCGATAAGCCAGATACGTCTTCCTAGTCTCCAGAACGAATGCGAACGGCTTCGGCAAGATCTCGCGAAACAATAAGCGCCGGCGTACCGCGCCCTGTGCGCAAAGTAAATTCCTCCGTGCCTCGCCTTGTGACCTGTATCCGTGCACCTGGAACAATGCCGTGCGCTCTGAGCCGCTTTAACAAGAGCGCATCCTGATCCGAGACGCTCTCCACAACAAATTTGCCATCTTGTTCAAGGCTTGTCAGTGGTTTCGACGCTTGCCTGGACATCTTCCCGTCCATCGACGGAATGCAATGCCCGTGGGGATCGAATTTCGGATGGCCAAGCTTCGCGGAGATGCGTTCCTCGAACCGTTCGGAGATGAAATGTTCAAGCCGTTCAGCCTCCTCATGAACTTCTTCCATCGGATAATCGAGAACCTCGTAGAGAAAGGTCTCGATCAACCGATGATGGCGGAGTATTTCCAGTGCGCGGCGCCTTCCTTCAGGAGACAATCGAACACCGCGCCTCTTTTCGTATTCCACATACGATGGTCGAGCCGAAGCGAGCTTCTGCAGCATGTTCGTGATCGATGCGGGCGCGACTCCCAGACGCTCAGCGAGGGCAGTACTCGAAACGGCCTGCCCTTCCGCACCACCGAGGGCAAGGATCGCCTTCAGGTAGTTGTCCACGGACTCAGTATTGATGTTCACCTGGCGATTAGAGGGCATGGCGTCTTTTCGATTTGACTCGTCCTTCAATTTAGGTTAGCCTAACAATAATCATTTAGGCGAGCCTAAATATTAGGCTCTGGCTGACGGCTCCTTCCCTTTCCTGCCAGGCGGCTGTCGAGACAGCGCAGCCGCCCGTATTCGCTTCGTTCCCGGAGATCAGTTTCGAATGAGAATCCGAACCGCGCTGAGCCTCATTCTTCTTTCGGTGTTAACTGCAATTAACCCCATTCGTTCAGCGGGGCAAAGCGGCACGAGCAGCGCCATCACCGGGAGCATTAACGACGCCACCGGTGCTGTTGTTCCCAATGCCACTGTCAGAGCTACGGAAGTGAGCACGGGAGCAGCACGAACTGCGCGAAGCAACGCGGAAGGGCGTTTTCTCTTCGCGCAGGTGAATCCAGGGACCTATCGGATCACGGTGGAAGCCGAAGGCTTTGGACCGGCCCAGTCGCAACCTTCCACGGTTGCCGTGGGTCAGACCATCGCGGTGAACTTCACATTGAAGCCTGCGAGCACATCGCAAACCGTCGAGGTTACTGCGCAGACCGCGCTATTGAGCTTGGAGAATCCAAATACCTCAACAACACTCGAAGCGAAGGCCATCGAAAGACTGCCGAACCCAGGGCAGGACCTCACGTACGTTGCACAATTCGCGCAGGGAGCGCTGATGAACACGGCGGGCTCTTCAAACGACGCCAAGGCGCCCGGAGGTTACGGCAACGTGGAGTTCAACGGATTGCCTGCGACCTCGAATGGCTACATCCTCGATGGTTACGATACGAACGATCCCTGGCTTGGGCTGAACATCGGTCTTTCCACGAATCTCGTCATCGGGCTCGATGCAGTGCAGGAAGCGACCGTCAATACCAACTCGTTCTCAGTCGATCAGGGGAGGTACGCCGTAGCCCAGGTGAACTACTTCACCAAGTCGGGCACCAATGCGTTTCGCGGCGACGCGTACGAAATCTGGAATGGTTCGCTATTCAACGCGGAGGACTACTTTCTGCATGCGAACGATACAGCGGACAGCGGTGCGAAGAAGCCCCGCTCCACAGTTAACGAATTCGGCGCTAGCATCGGCGGACCTATTCGGAGAGACAGGCTGTTCTTCTTCGGGCATTACGAGGGTATTCGGATCGCCTTGCCGCTCGTGTCCCAAATTACTCTGCCGACGCCGACATACCGGCAATATGTACTCGGTCAACTCGCCACCGGCGGGAAGGACCCAGTCACGGGCGCAGCTCTTCCGGCTGAGCCCGCGGAGATTTCCTTTTACCAGAAGATGTTCTCACTGCTACCCACATCAGGTGGCTCCCCGGTGCCGATTGTCGGGTGCCCGCTCGGCACAAACGGCGAAGGTTGCGCGAGCCAGCGCCAGGCTTCGTTGAACAATAGCGACAGCGAGAACCTCATTGTGGTGAAGATCGATCACACCGTCAACGCGAAGAGCAGCATCTGGTATCGCTTTCAACAGGACACGGGGCTCCAGGCGGCGTATACCGATCCCGTAAATCCTATTTTCAACTCTTATTCGCCGCAGCCACAACGAACTCTCGTTGCAGGCTACACTCATGTGTTCAGTTCGAACGTTGTGAACCAATTCAATCCCGGCGCGAGCTGGTACTCCAGCATCTTCGAACCGAATCACTATTCGCAAGTGGTAGGGAAATTTCCCATTGTGCTTGTGTCCGGCAGCGACAGTGTCCCGTTCACCACGATCGGCGGCAATAACAATACCTATCCGCAGGGCCGTAAGGTCACGCAATGGCAAATCAACGACAATCTGACATGGACGCACGAGAAGCACACCTGGAAGTTCGGGATCAATACACGGCGTCTCGATGTGAGCAACTACGATGTGGGCGAAGGCACTGTGCCAACGGTCACCTACAATGACCTGGCGGAGTTCACCTACGGAGCCGCATACACGGCGAGTCAGAGCTTTCCCGTTTCGCTGAAAGAGCGGGTTTCAGCGGGCAATCTCGAGTACTACGCAATGGACACCTACAAGCCCGTCGCCAAGGCCACGATTACTTATGGAATGCGCGTCACCCGGAACACCAACGTCACGAGCGGAAAGGATCTTTTCGCCCGCATGGCTGGCTCTTTCCTTGACGCATCGCATAATACCGATGAACCGCTGAACAAAGTGCTAGTAGGAAATGTTCACGACCTGTTTCCTGCCACGCCATTGTTTGTCTATCAGCCGCGAGTTTCCTTTGCATATCAACTGAGTCCGCGGCTGGCGGTTCATAGCGGCTTTGGAGTTTTCAACGACATCATTCCCATGCAAATTGCCGATCTTGCGGCGATGAACGCGCCCAACGATCCGACGTTCGTTGGTGGAATCGGTGGCCAGGTCGGCGGCATCGGTATCGCTCCCGGCGTCGCGGGGAGTGCAGTGGATGCTGCAGCGAACGCGAACCATTCCTTTCAGGCAATCTTTCGTTCAGGCGGCGCTCCCTGCGCGGGAGTTCAGCCCGGCGCGCCGACCTGTCCGCTGGCAGTCAGCTTGAATACCTTTCCGAGCGGAACACTCAAGACACCGTACTACTATCAATACAACTTCGGCATTGAACAGCAGATTGGCACGCATGGCAGCCTGCGCACCGACTTCGTCGGCACACGAGGGCTGCATGAGCCGTTCCAGGTGCAGCTCAACGGATATCAAACGGTCTGCGATGGATGCTTCGCACCGTTTTCGTATCGGAAGCCGCTCGATCAACGATTCGGGAATGTGAATGAGTTTCGCACCGACGCGAACAGCAGTTATGCCGGACTTCAGATCGCCTATAGCCAACAGTGGCGCGGACTCACTCTGCACGGAAACTACACGTTCAGTCACTGCCTCGATGAAGTATCAAACGGCGGTTTGCTGTCCTTCTCGACGCAGGGACTGATGTCGCCCTTGCCTGGAGAATTGAATCGGCAATATGCCAGTTGCGACTATGACGTTCGCCATAACGTCTCTGCCTACGGTTTGTACCAAGTGCCGTTCCACGCCGACCATGCGTTCCTTCGTCAAATGTTCGAAGGGTGGTCGATCTCGGAGACTGCCATCCTTCACTCCGGTCTGCCCTTCAGCGTGCTGAGCCAGCCTTACATCGCCAACCGTAACGGCGTGTTCCAGGCGAATGGGGCCAGCACCGTTCAATTCAACGCGCCGGCTTATGCGAATCGAATTCCAGGCGTGCCTATATATCAGAAGAGTTCCGTTGCCGGCGTCACCGTGGCCGGCACCAAACAATGGCTCAACCCGGAAGCCTTCGTCTCGGCAGTCGATCCGACAACGGGAGCATGTGTGGGAGGCGACTCGCCGGCGAACTGCCAATTTGGCGATTCCGGACGGAACTCTGTACGCGGACCGCATTACACGAATTCCGATGTCTACATCACCAAGACCTTTCCAATTAGAGAAGGGATCACATTCCGCTTCGATGCTCAGATGTTCAACGCATTCAATCATCCCAACTTCGCTTTGCCCAGCGAAGTCGAAGCGGGCGTTCCTGGCGTGTCGGTTCCGGCCAGATTCGGAACCCTCGAAAGCACGATCTCGCCACCTACAGGGTTGTTGGGCGTTGGGCTGGGCGGCGACAGCTCGCCCCGTATGATCGCGTTTCAGGGAAGGATTGAATTTTGACGATCGCGTCTTCGAATGAAGGATATGTTGAACTACACAGCGAGTATGGAATGAGTGCCGATGAATCAAGAAGATAGGCACACGGAAATCTCCGTTCAAACCGAAGACGCAGGAACTGCGTCGGGGAACCATGTTTCGCTGGAGAACGTTCACGGTTCGATCGCGGTCCCACATCATCTTGCGGGATTCTGGAAACAGTGGCGTGCCTTCGTTGGTCCCGCGATTTTGGTGAGTGTCGGCTACATGGATCCAGGAAACTGGGGAACTGATCTCCAAGGCGGCGCTCAATTCAAATATGGATTGCTGTGGGTGGTCGGACTCGCCAGCCTGATGGCTATCTTCATGCAAGTGATCTCTGCCCGGCTCGGTGTAGTGACGGGCAAGGATCTCGCTCAATGCTGTCGCGACTGGTATCCCAAGTGGACGCGTTGGCCCAACTGGATGATGAGTGAAGTCGCCATCGGCGCCTGTGACCTGGCGGAGGTTCTCGGAAGTGCGGTAGCACTCAACCTCCTGTTTCATATCCCCTTGCTTTGGGCAGTTATCATCACCGGCCTGGACGTGCTGCTGCTCCTGGGTTTGCAGCGCTTCGGTATGCGTACGATCGAGGCCATTGTGTTGCTGCTGGTGGCGACGATCAGCGTATGCTACTACATCGAAATCTTCGTTCTGCCACAGACCCAGCCCAATTTCCTGGAAATGGGAAGAGCCCTGGTTTCCCCGCATTTTCGTCAAACCGGAATTCTGTACCTCGCCATCGGCATTATCGGCGCAACAGTGATGCCCCACAATCTGTATCTGCATTCGGCACTTGTGCAGAGCCGCAAGTTGCAGAAGGACGAGCCATCCGTCCGGAGTGCTCTCCGCTTTAACACGATTGATTCGGTTGCGGCATTGACGGTCGCCTTCTTCGTGAACGCTGCAATTCTGGTGCTCGCAGCCACGGTCTTCTTCGGGAAACAAAGCGTCACCACGTCGAGTGGACTGGTGGTCACCTTCAGCGCCGACAGTGATTGGATCCGGGTAGCCTATTTGACCCTTGCACCTTTGTTGGGGACATTTGTCGCAAGCACGCTGTTCGCGGTGGCCCTACTGGCGAGCGGCCAAAGCAGCACCATCACGGGGACGCTCGCCGGACAAGTAGTCATGGAAGGCTTCATGCATTGGCGAATCAAACCGTGGGTGCGACGGCTTATCACGCGCACGTTGGCGATTCTGCCTGCCGTTCTGATCATTGGGCTGCGAGGGGAGAGCAGCGTGACCGATCTGCTCACGCTCAGTCAAGTGGTGCTCGCGCTGCAGCTCCCCTTCGCCATGTTTCCTCTGCTGCATTTCACAAGCTCGCGCCGGCGCATGGGTGTCTGGAAACTTGGCTGGTTCCTGCTGATCGCAGGTTGGGCCAGTGCTATTCTGATCACCGCAATGGACATTTATGGCCTACCGGACTCGCTCAACGCTGCGTGGCGTGTTGTCGCCGGCGGATGACGATAGAAATGGAAGAACCATGTACGAGACGATCCTGCTGACCTTGGACGGCACGCCCACAGACCGGGCGATCATCGAGCACGTGAAGGAACTGGCCAAACTCGCGCACAGCCGCATCGTGTTACTGCACGTCGCCGATGGGTGGGCGGCCCGAACCTATGGGCCCGATGCGGTCAGTCCCGAAATCACCGAAGACACCGCGTATTTGGAGAGGGTTCGACAGGAGTTTGAAGCTCTAGGCATCCCGGCTGAACCCGAACTGGCCTACGGAGAACCGGACAAGGAAATCATCAAATGGGTGCGAGAGAAGTCGTGCAACCTGGTGGCCATGAGCACTCATGGCCATCGTTTTCTCGATGACTTGTTCCGTGGCACAACAGCCACTAAAGTGCGGCATAGTGTAAGCGTGCCCATTCTCATGCTCAGGGCGAAGTGACTGATTTCTATCTTTTCTTCACAACTTTCAGCGCGCCCTCGCTTACCCTGGAGGGTTCAATGCGTGCTCGCGCATTCACTCTGACTATACAGTGCGTTATCTCGTCTGCTCATGTGCAAACATCGTTAGACCGATTCCGGCAATGAACAATCCAAAGATAAGGATCCCCCAGGCATTCTCGAGATTGGCATGGCTTGGAAGATTCTGAATATCCAGTGGCAAAACACATTCGAGGGATTCGGCAGAGCCAAGGCCTACGGACGAACAGGACGCGCTGATCGGTCTGCTCGAAGGCGGTTCTCTGCCAACGGGGGCGTTCGGTGAAGTCTTCAGGGGGAGTCGTTACAGAGATGTAATCGACGAAACGGAGATCCAAAGTGTCAGACTTTTCGAAAGCAATGAGTGCGTCACTGGACACCCAGGCTCGGCTTGAGTGGGTCACTCGCCGGCTCTGTTACAGTTCCGGATCAACAAGAGGGCTCTCCCCGCCGAGAATCGGCGATTCGTGAAATCAACATGCAAGCCAGCATGTTTCATGATGGCTATATCCTGATCGATCTGCTGTGGCGAGCGATCGATGGGCTGGTAGCAAGTGCCGAGAAAGAGCTGTCCAGCGCTCGGCCAGTTGGGATGCTCGGAAGCATTCTGCGCATGGGCAAGATATGGAACCTTGGCGGCAGTGAGAGCAAGCCCAAGCAGCGCAATCTGAACATTCATGCCAAAGTCACCTTCAGGGCGGCGGCATAGTCGGCTGTCGGGTTATAGTTGGCTGGAAGCACGACGCGGAGAGCATCCGCTCTTTGGCTCCAGTCGACTGTTGCGCCGGTTCCCAGAACTTCAACACGGGCCACCTTGCCAGGACTTGTCGCGGCCGACAATCCAAGCGACTGCACCAGGATCGGTTCCGACGGCCAGCCAAGCACCATTGCGTAGATGACGCTGTTTGCCTTGTTGCGGGTGAAACGAATGTCCTTTTCGCCCAGCTTGTTTACGCTCCCGCCCTGAAATGAACCTGCTTTCACAAGGTTTGGCCCTTCGCCGGAGATCTTCCAGGGCCGTGTCTCGTATATGGCTTCGCCATTGACCTCCATCCACGAGGTCACGCCATCGAGCACCGCGATCTCCTTGCTATCAAGTGTTCCGTCGGGCCTTCCAGGCAGGTTCAGAATGAACGTGCCGTTCTTGCTCACCGTATCAATGAGCCAGTGGATCACATCGCGAGGATTCAGGTAGCCGCCGTATTCGCCCGGTTTTTCATATAAGTAGCGCAAGTAATGCCAGGCGCCGATGCAGGTTTCCGACTGCCAGGGATACTTCATGATCTCGGCGGTTAAGCCGCGTTCATAGTCGGCCACCATGGCTTTAGCAAGGCGATCGGGAACATCCTTGACGTTCAAGACCGCCTCCATCTTGCCGCCGTTCACGTTGAGGCTCTTGTTATAGAAGTACGCGCCGATATTCATCCCACCCCAACCCAGGGGCAATAACGAGTCGTCAAAGTAGAGAAGGTCAGGATTGTGCTGGTCGATCAGATCGCGGGTTCTGTCGTAGAAGTTCTTGACATACGAAACATCGGGAAGCGCATCTCCGGGATGCTTAACGCAGTAGAGACGCTGCGGATTGAGGCCCTGCCACCACTGTCCCTTCCCCGCCGCTTCCGTGAGAACCCCATCGTAAGGAACGCCGGCCAGAGGTCCAGATTTGTCCGCACCGTGCGACGGCTGAAACCACCACCAATTCCGAGCCTGGTGAACGGTCACGCCGAATCGCAATCCCTGCTTTCGCGCGGCGGCGGCCCAGGTACCGACCACATCGCGGTGGGGACCAATAGCTGATGAATTCCAGGGTTGGTGCTTCGAATTCCACGCGTCGAAATTGTCATGATGGTTGGCGAGAGCAACAAAGATTCTTGCGCCCGCTTTCTTGTAGCGCGCAATCAACTCATCAGGTTCCCAATTGAGCAGCGTCCATTGAGCGCAAAGGTCTTTGTAGCCGAAACGCGAGGCCGGCCCGTAGTGATCGAGGTGATACTGATATTGCCGTTGCCCCTCGACGTAGATATTACGCGCGTACCAGTCGCCGGCTTCGGCCACACACTGCGGACTCCAGTGAGCCCATATCCCGAACTTGGCATCGCGGTACCATTCGGGGGCCTCGTACTCGAGCAACGAATCCCACGTCGGTTTGAAGGGGCCGTCTCCGGAAAGGTTGGGGATGGGGGACTCGAGTGGAACGTCGTCCCACATGCCGCCCGCCATCTGCGACGGAGCCGGATTGTAGTTCCACGCCGGCTGCTGCCATTTGGCTTCGTCCAGTTTGATCGGGACGATGTTGCCATCGCTGACCTTATAGAAAATCCTCTTCTCCGGCGGCAATGCGCAAAAGTCGGCATAGTCCTGGGTGAAGCGGTTGAATCCTTCCGGGAGTTCGGATTGCCTACTCGATGACGTCTGCGCAATGGTTGGAACAGCTTTCGACGCGGCCGCCATCGCAAGCACCTTACAGAAATCTCTTCGCTGCATACCTTCTTGATTGCTCCTCGGCATCTCAACGGATCGAAATGATTGATGGGTGAACCGCGCTCACTGTGGGGCTGTGGCCGAAGTTTGAGTAGATGACTGAAACAGCCGCGGCGCAAAGTCCTTCAAGTCGCGGCGCCATGTTTGCCATTCGTGGTTTGTTCCGGGCGACTTGTAGAAGATGTGTTGCACCTTTGCTTCATCGAGCGCGTTGTGGAGCTTCTCGATTCCCGTTTTCATCATCGGCGGTTCGTCGGTGCCCACTCCGAGCCATAGTAGATGCACGCGCTTTGCAAAAGCTGCCGGATCGGCGAACTCTCCGTTGAAAGCGGTTTTCATATCGATCTTCTGATCGCTACGCATCATCTGGAACCCGCCAGCTCCGCTGAAACCGCCGATATACGAGAACAGATTGAGATGATCGAGCGTCACCTGGAACGTCTGCATACCACCCATGGAGAGTCCCGCCATGGCGCGATGATCGCGATCGGGGAGTGTGCGGAACGTCTTGTCGATGAATGGAATCAGCACCTGGGTCATGTCGTCTTCGAACGCGCCCATCCGCTCCTGCATCACCTTCATAAATTCCGGCGAGCCGAACGGTTTTCCGCTAAGGTCTGGAACCACATAACCGGCGCGGGTGGCATAACCGTTGGCCATCACGACGATCATCGGCTTCGTGCTTCCCGCGGCGATCAGGTTATCGAGGATGAAGTTCGCCTTTCCCTGGCGGATCCATCCGCTTTCGTCCTCGCCTCCACCGTGCTGAAGATACAGAACCGGGTAGCGCTCTTTCGGTTTGGTGTCGTAATCGGGCGGGGTGTAGACATATGCATCGCGCCACGAATCGGTAACGCTGGAGTGGTACCAGACCTGACGCACTTGTCCGTGCGGGACATCCTGCGGCAGATAGTAGGTCGCGCCCGCCTCAGGAACCTCCACGGCGCTCGCCCACTTGCTTCCCCCGAAATAGGCAGTGCTGGAGGGATCGCTTACCTCTGCGCCGTCCACGATCACCGTATAGTAGTGAAGTCCCGGAGCCATGGGCGGCGTGGTGAACGTCCAAAACCCGTCCGGCTGTTTTTCCATATCGGCCTTGGGGCCGCTCCAGAAGTTCACGCGAACTTTGGTCGCATCGGGCGCCTTGAAACGGATTTCGACTCGCGAGTTGCCGTCCACCTTCGGATACTGCGCATCCAGTACGTTCGACGTCGCCGGCTTGAAGTCGCCCACGTCCTGCGCAATACAGAAACTCGCTGCGAATAGCATCCATACGCCGATCAATTTCATTTCCACCTCCGTCAACGTCTTCTCGCAAAGTCAATTCCGGGACGAGTTGCGATGCTTGCCTGATCACGGGCATGGTACTCCACCGCCCCGAGCTAAATAAAGCGATTTATTCGCTTGTTCCACGGATCTCTTCGGCGGTATAGTCGAGGGTTCCGGCGCAAGTATCAAGAGACGATGTCACCGCCGTGCTCGAGAGACTGGTCATAGATATTCTTCAAATCGGAGCGCCGCTTCCAAAACCATGTGTTGCCCTTCGTCAGTAGGAACCTTTGCTTTACGGCGGATTGCCGCTCACTTATTCGAGACGACTCAACCGAATGGAGGGTTGGCATCGCACATGGGTCACATGACAAGTCAATGCCCGCAGCGTTTTCGTTTGAGGTCAGCGGTTCTTGCTCTCGCTCTTCTGCTTGCTTGCTCGCCGGCGAGGGCGCAAATGCCGGGCCAGAAAGCGCCCGGGCCGCCGCCTGAACAAGTTGAGCAGACAGGCCGGGGCTTCCGGGCCATTGCCGGCGGTGAATTCCTCACTCTGACGGTGTGTAACGATTCGGTGATTCACGTCGTGGCCACGCCCGACCCCACCGCTCCGGCAGCGCCGCGTCCGTGGATGCTCGATGAGAAGCAATCCTGCCCGGGAGCGCCTTCCACCTTTACGCAAGACGCAAAAACGGCCCGCATCAAGACCGCGAAGCTCGAGGTGAGCATTCAGATCGAGCGCGGCAACCTCTCGTTCAAGACGGCAAGCGGAGAGTCGCTGCTGAACGAGGGCAACAGTATTCCTCGCACCTACGAGCCGGTCGAACTGAATGGCGAGCAAACGTATCGGATGACGGATCGCTTTTCCCCCACCATTACAGAAGCGCTCTACGGGCTGGGGCAGCACCAGAGCGGAATGTTCAACTATCGCGGTTCCACGGTCGAGTTGGGTCAGAACAACACTGACGTTGCGATCCCGCTGTTGATTTCGAACAAAGGATACGGGCTGATGTGGAACACAGCCGCGCTTACCTACTTCGACAATCGATTCCCGCTCGATATGAAACTGACTGCCATCGCCGGCAAGTCGATCGACTACTACTTTCTTTATGGCCCCGAAATCGACAGCGTCGTCCACGAGTATCGCGACATGACCGGCCACACCCCGATGCTGCCCAAGTGGGCGTACGGCTTTTTTCAATCAAAGGACCGCTACGTATCTCTCGACGAGATCCGCGAGATCGCGGACCGCTACCGGCGTGAGCACATTCCGCTGGATGCGATGGTGCAGGACTGGTTCTGGTGGAAGACGGAAGGCGATCCAATCTTCAATTCCAACTATCACGACGTGGCAAAGGATCTGGATGCCCTGCACAAAGAAAACGTGCACGCCATGATCTCCGTCTGGGGCCTGCTCGATCCCGAATCGGAAACTTACAAGCTACTCGATGCGAAGCACGAGCTTGTATCGGGGGCACATGTTTACGACGCCACCAACTCCGACGCGCGCGACATCTATTGGGAGCACCTGCCGGGCAAGCTCCTGGCGCAAGGATGGGATGCATTCTGGCTCGATAGCGCGGAGCCCGAAGAATACTGGCCCCACATGGGTGACGCCATCCTCAGCAGCCGGCAACTCGCGATCGGCAATGGCGCCGAATTCACAAACGTCTTTCCGTTCTTGCACACGCTCGGCGTTCAAGAGCACTGGAAGGCGCAAAACCCGGCCAAGAGGGTGTTCCTGCTTACGCGCTCGGCGTTCCTCGGCCAGCAGCGTGCCGGCGCAACCGTCTGGTCAGGAGATGTCTACGGGACCTATTGGGGACTGAGCCACCAGGTCCCGGCCGGACTCAATTTCGCCCTCTCCGGATATCCATACTGGACCACTGATATTGGAGGGTACTGGCCGCCCCACGACGACCCTCTCGCCGATCCCGCGTTCCAGGAGCTCTACGCGCGCTGGTTCGAGTTCGGCACGTTTTGTCCGATCTTCCGCACGCATGGACATCGACCCCATAACGAACTCTGGAGCTTCGACAAGGTCGAGCCAATCCTGGTGAGCTACGATAAGCTGCGCTATCGGCTGATGCCCTATATCTATTCTTTGGCATGGAAGGTAACGAGCGACGATTACACGATCCAGCGGCCGCTCGTTATGGACTGGCGTACAGATCCGAAGACCTGGAATTTGGGCGACGAATTTATGTTCGGCCCCGGGATCCTGGTCAATCCAGTACTGAAGCCCGACGTTTCCAAACGCAATGTCTACCTGCCCACAGCCGCGACATGGTACGACTTCTGGAGCGGCAAAACGTTCAATGGGGGCCAGGAGATCGATGCCGACGCGCCCCTGGAGCGGATACCGCTCTTCGTGCGGGCCGGTTCCATCGTTCCCATGGGGCCGCAGATCGAGTTCGCCGCGCAAGATCCGGAGGGCCCCATCGAGCTCCGTATCTATCGCGGCGCCGATGGCCAATTCGATCTTTATGAAGATGCCGGCGACGGCTACGAATACCAACAGGGCCAGCAATCTGTGATTTCTCTTCGCTGGGACGATCGCAACTCGGTTCTCACCATCGGCACGCGCGAAGGCTCTTTTCCCGGAATGATCGAACACCGTAAATTCCTGGTTGTGCTGGTGGGAAGTGGACGCGGCGTGGGCGTCGATGTCTCCGGCAATCCGAATACGGTAATTGAATACGACGGTCAGCAAGTCCGAAAGACCGTTCACTGAACCCCGCTGCAAACAGGTGGTCGATATGAAGGACCGACCGGCGGGCAGTTTTTTGCGCGCAAGTCGCGGAGGCCCAACGAGGTCCAGCCTGTCATTGAAAAAGGGGTAGGCACATCCGACGATTACCTGAGAGGTAATTGCTGCGATTCCTGATCTGTCCGAAAGTAGAGCTGTGGCCGACCAGATTTGCTTGCGAGGCTGCAGATGCTAAAGGAGATCAACATGCAGAGCTATCCACTTCAAACGATCGCGTCAGCACCGGAAGAATCGAAGCCGGCGCTCGAACAATTGCAGAAGGCGTTTGGTATTCTGCCGAATCTTCCCGCAGTCATTGCCAATTCACCAAAACTGATCAACGCTCTCGTTGGCCTGTTTGCGCAGGTGCATAGCCCGGGTCTAAGTGAGGCGGAAAACCAGATTGTGCTACTGACAGATGCGGTCACCAACTCTAGCGCGTATGCGGTGGCGTTCCACACGGCGCTGGCTCTTCAACAAGGAATCGGTTTTGAAGAGACAAGCGCGATTCGAGAGGGGCGCCTGCCCAGGGACAAGCGCTTTGCTGCACTTTCCAACCTGGCGAAAGCGCTCATTGAGAAACGCGGTCACCTGAGCGAACAGGAACTCGATTCATTCATCGCTGCCGGCTTTACCAAGGAACAGGTCCTGGAAGTGATCGCCATCGTGGCGGCATCGGCGATCACCAACTACACCGGAACCATCGCGAATCCGCCGCTTGAGGAAGCTTTCCAGGAGCACGCGTGGCGGGACTAATGTTGAAGAAGGCAATGCGGCGAATGCGCGGCTCATGCGGCTTTGCCGAAGTCCTTATCTGAATAGGGGGCGATCGCATGGGAACGCAGTCTGCTCTGGCAGTTCCTCAACTTGGTGAATTGCTGCGCTTCTGGCGACACGAGCGTGGCAAGAGCCAGCTCGACCTCTCAATGGATACGGGGATCTCGCAGCGCCATCTCAGTTTTGTGGAAAGCGGGCGGAGCGCCCCAAGCCGGGATTTCCTTTCCGTTGTCTCCGATGCGTTGAATATTCCACTACGCGAGCGGAACGATCTGTTGCTCGCGTCGGGATTCGCTCCGCAATACAACGAGCAAAGCATCGATTCCGAGCAGATGACGATCGTGACGGGTGCCATCGACCGGATGCTGAAGCAGCATGAACCGCATCCCGCGCTGGTGCTGGATCGTCATTGGTACGTGGTCCGGACCAACAGCGCCGCGCCGCGATTCTTTGGCTCATTCATCGATCTTGAAAAATGGCCAAAGCCGCGAAACCTTCTTAGCCTTATGTTCGACCCGGCGGCCCTTCGACCTTTTGTCGAAGAGTGGGAAACCGTTGCGGCCGCGCTGTTGCAGCGAGTTCGGCGAGAGGCCGTGGGACAGGTGTTGGATGCAAAACTGCGGGAGCTGCTGAAGCGGCTACGGGAGTATCCAGGTGTTGCCCAGCTCAAGCCGTCGCCTGCATCACAGAGTCCGGTACTGCCCCTAGTATTTCGGAAGGGGAAGCAGCGCTTCTCCTACTTTTCTTTGATTACAACGGTCGGTACGCCACAGTGCGTCACGGCACAGGAGCTGCGTGTGGAGTGTATGTTTCCAACAGAGACTGAGGAGAAAGCACGATGAGCGTCCCCCTGTTTGTGAGCAAGAGAACGAAACCGAAACTCACAACTCAGCCTCTTTCTGTGGGCTCACTGATCTTCGAGCGCATGGATCAAATCGACTTTACGGGACCGTTTGAAGTTCTTTCACGCATGCCCAACTCGACGATCCAAATCGTGGCCAAAGAGCTCGCGCCCGTGCGGGACATGTTGGGGCTTCGGCTTTCTCCGGATGTGAGCATCGCTGAGGCCGAGCACTTTGACGTTCTCGTGGTGCCCGGCGGTTATGGACAGCAAGCGCTCATGCACGATGAAGAAGTGCTTGGGCTCATCCGCAGTCACGTTCATAACGAAAAGCTCGTGTTTTCCGTTTGCACCGGAGCGCTGCTATGCGGCGCAGCGGGTGTGCTTGTGGAAAGACATGTGACCACTCACTGGTCTGCACGGCACCTGATGGCTCACTACGGCGCGGAGCTGGTGGATGCAAGGGTCGTCGTCGACGGTAACCTGATCAGCGCCGCCGGCGTGACGTCTGGGCTGGATGCGGCCCTCGTGCTGGTCTCCCTTCTGCGAGGAGACGCTGCTGCTCAGGAGATCCAACTTGCCATTGAGTACGCGCCGAATCCTGTCTTTCATAGCGGAACCCCCGAGAGCGCACCAGCCGAAGTGCTGAAGAGTTTCCAGAACAAGTACCAACCGATTGGAGCCGCAAGGGAGGCGGAGGCAATCGGCTATGCGGCACGAATAAAAAAGTAAGCTCACGCAACCCGGATCGAGAGCGAAATGAATAATTGAGCGAGAATCGTCGCGAGGCCGGGAATTACACGCTTGCGGACTCTTGCGGAAGGCCTGGCGCTCTGATCAGAAAGCGAAGCTCGGCATCTTGTCGGCACGCGACACAGATCAGCTTAGTGACGCATTGCGGAGCCTACCGAACTGGCCGCTGACTACGATTGAGGTAAATCCTATCTGGCGACTCATTCACTTTTTGCAGAAACAAGCGCCTTGCCCTGACCTCGTTCTTCAGATCC
>DATGFX010000019.1:0-1796 GCA_035308825.1 Occallatibacter sp.
TCCTCCGTCACTCACGGCGAACTTGTCGATGGAGAATCCTGCCGGAAGTTTGAGGCTCGCTAAAAGCGGCTTCGAGGGCAGACCGGTAATCACCACCGCGTTCAAGGTCGATCCCGAAACCAGCACGGCACAGGTGCCGGCGGGAGAGAACCGGATAGCTGAATCGGTCGCAACGCCTGCTGCAAGCGTGGCCGCGTTCGCGGCTGGAAATGACCACTGCACGAGCGTCCCGTCCTTGTGCAGCACCAAGGCCCAGGAAGACGATGGGGAAGTAGTCGCCGCCGCCGCTACCACCGTTGCGTCGGACCCCAGCGCCGGACCGCCGTAATGCGCAGCGCCCGAAACGCCCAGCACTGGATAGAGGTTTCTGCTGTCCGCCTGCCAGATATAACCCAACTGCAAACCATCGGGCGCTACGGTCTTGTCGCTCGACGTAGCGCCGGTACTGACAGGCTTTGGAGAATTTGTGTTCGTGGCAATGCCGCATCCGGTTACGATGACGAGCATAGCTGCACGAAGCACAAGCAGGACGCTCGTGTTCCAGGGGGAGTTCATGGGTTGTCCGAAAGAGAGAGGATTGGAATCTACGTACGGATTCGGACGGATTATAGCCAATAAGGACCGGGAAAGCCATGAAATAGTTTCCCGGCTCCTGTTGGAGCCAAGATTCGACCCGGTTCCTTCGACCCGCGCTGGCGTGCAGCCTTCAGGAGAAACCGGCGCTACAAGTGGCGTGCACCTTCCCGCTGGCAATGGATCAGGGCAGGATTGATCCGGTGAGTTCCGGCTCCACGTCATCAAAGAGGACCCCCTGCAGCTGTGCCGGGTCGATTCCAGACAGATGCAACCTGATGGTGTGCCGGGGGCCGGGAACGTTACGCGAAAGATCGGCGCAGACGTGCACAAAGTCGAGAGATCCGCGCGGACAGAACTCTACGTGGGCTTTTGAAATGCGAACGGCTTACCATCGAGGTCGCGGCAACTTCCGCCGAATCCTTGCCGTCGCCAATCTGCAGGAACAGAAGGGAACTAAACGGACGGGTTAACCCCGGAAAGTGAAGCCCGGCGCGATCATCTGCGCCGGGCGTCTACGAATCATTGGCTGTATGTTCCGGGCCTCCCTCAGAAGATAAACCTGGCAGCCACCTGCATGTTGCGCGGCTGCAGGTTGCCGTTGGTGGTTCCAAAGCCTGCGCTGGAGTCTCCCCAGTTGGCGTTGACGTCATTGAGATTCACGCGGTTGAACAGGTTGAAGGTGTCGAGGCGAAGCTCGAAACTGAGCCGCTCGGCGATGTTCGTCGTCTTCTTCACCGTGAAGTCGGTCTGCGCGAAGCCCGGATTGCGGAACTGGTTGAGCTTCTCGTTGCCTTCCGTACCACCAGCCTTGAACGCCGGCACCGCGAATTGGCTGTGGCTGATGATCCCCGAGTCCACCACCCCAGTGTACTGATACGACTTGCGGTCATGCTTCTGGTGATAGCTCGTCACGTCGGGGATGTTGTGGTTGTCGCCGTCCGCCGCGTAGTTGCCGCTGTTGGGAGCGAAAGCGATGTTGCCGGCTGCTAGTTCGCTGGCGTAGTTATTCGCAGTCACGGTAACTCCGGCGGTATCGACGAGTGCCAGCGCGTTGTCGTTGTAAACATAGAACGGATTCCCCGACTGCAGGATGGTTGTGCCGGCGAACGTGAAGCCGGAGGTCAGCCGGTCGACAAAACCGCCTCGGCCCTTGACGCCGGGAATATCATAGCTCCACCCCAGCGAGAACCGGTTGGGCACATCCCACGACGATGGGCTGT
>DATGFX010000020.1:0-1523 GCA_035308825.1 Occallatibacter sp.
GCTTTTCTTTCAGCGCGTAGACTTCGAGTTCGGCGAGGATGTGACCTTGCGGGTTGAGGAGCAGCGCGAGGGTGCCGGAGCCTTCGCTGAGGGCTTTGATGTCGTTCGTCACGATGGCGTTGAGGTAGCGCACGCGATCGGGCCCGGAGAGAGTGATGGCGGCGTGCCAGTTGGTGTCAAAAAGGGCGACGGACTCGCGGGCGGCGCGGTATTCGGCGTCGAAATCGGAGAAGACTTCCGGGAGCGCGCAGCCGGTGAAGTCCGCGAGCTTGGCGCCTTCGGCGATTTCGAGTTTTGTGAGCGGCGTGTCCATCTCAATTTCATAGTAACAGAAAGAAAAAAGAGAGGCGTGAACGCCACAGAGCCACAGAGGGAAGGATCGAATCAGCCGATAACTTGGCTGGTATACTGCGGAAATTATGAGCGACAAATTGATTCATGAAGTGATTCCGGTGGGGATGCTGCAGTGCAACTGCTCGATTCTGGGCGATCCTGTGACGCGTGAGGCGATTGTGGTGGATCCGGGAGATGACGTTGCGCGGCTTCTCGAGATTTTGAAGAGGCACGGGCTCAAGCTAAGGGCCATCGTGAGCACGCATACACATATTGATCATGTGGGCGGGCTGGCGGAGTTGCATCGGGCGACTGGCGCGCCGGTGATGATTCATGAGGCGGACATGGAGCTGTACAAACATCTGGGTATACAGGCGCAGTGGCTGGGAGTGCCGACCCCGGCGATGACGCGCATCGAGGATTTCGTGAAGGAAGGTGATGCGGTGCGCTGGGGCGGGTTTGCGGCGCGAGTGTTGCATACGCCGGGGCACACCCCTGGGAGCATTAGTTTGGTGATCGAGCCGGGGGCTACTGGCACGGCTTTGGCTGAAGGCGCTCCAAGCAAAAACTGGACGCCGGGACGCGCATCTGGCGAACAGCGCAACGCAGATCCGGGGATCCTGCTCGCGGGCGACACGTTGTTTCAGCGAAGCATTGGGCGCACGGATTTGTGGGGCGGGTCGATGCCGCAGATTTTGAAATCCATTCGAGAGAAGTTGCTGGTGCTGCCGGAAGAGACGATTGTGTTTCCAGGTCATGGGGATACGACAACGATTGGCGAGGAGCGGGAGCAAAATCCGTTCTTGCGCGGGATGAGCTGATCTTATGAGCGTTCCAAGCGGGCCGTGCCGCGCTGCACGAGAATCACAGCGCCGATCACCATTGCGGCGGCGATTCCCAAGGTAAGACTGAGCTTTTCACCTGCCAACAGCCAGCCGATCAAGACCGCGATAATCGGATTGACGTAGGTGTGGGTGGCGACGAACGTGGGCGAGTAGTGTTCGAGCAGCCAGACATAGGCAGTGAAAGTGATCAGCGAGCCGAACACCACCATGTAGGCCAGCGCCGCCCAGGAACGGAACGTGACGGAAGAGAGCGAGAAGCCGCGAGCTTCGCCTAGAATTGTTCCGATGGTGAGCAGCATAAACGCACCTGCCAACAGCGAAAGGGCTGTAAGCAAGAGCGGATGG
>DATGFX010000021.1:0-1649 GCA_035308825.1 Occallatibacter sp.
ACAGCCTCGCGCAGAACCGCGATCGCACCGGGAATATCGCGCGGCGGGCCCCAAACCTTCTTATCGCCATCCTGTCCGGCGAGTTGCATAGCCCCATAGCCGATCCGGTTCACAGTCAGCGAAGTGCCCGCGAACGTAAAACGGCCACCGAGATTCGTCTGTTCTTTCATTTCGTTTCTCTCCCTGCTCTTCTGTCAGAAAAGTTCAAAAAGACTCTCCGACCAGTTCCTCGCTCTTCTTCCAGAGCGCCTCGGCGTTGTGCGGATCGAGCGCATACGCCCTGACGCCTTCACTGATTGCGCTGATAACCACATCTTCCGCTACGATCGTGCCGACATGGCAGTTCTCACAGTAGCGGCCTCCGACTTCATCGGCCGGGGCAACAAAGCCAGCCCAGACTGAAGTGGCCGCGCCCTGCGGGATCGTCTTCCACTCGTATGGAGCCTTGCCTTCCGCCGCCAGTTGCCGGTTCATGTGTTCGATCATATTCTCGAGTTGAGCCGCGTCCATATGACGGCCGAGTTCGGTGTGGATGCCTCCCGGATGGACGGCTGCCGCACGGACGCCGCGCCCGCGATGCCGCTGGTCGAAGGCCACCGCGAAGAGAATGTTGGCTGTCTTGGACCGGCCGTATGCGACGAACGGATCGTAGGCCGTTCGCTCGAAATTGGGGTCGTTGAGGTCCACATTGGAGAAACGATGCCCGGCCGATGCGAGGTTGACCAGGCGTCCGCCAGCGCGGATCAGCGGGGCGATGCGATTTACCAACACAAAATGGCCGAGGTGGTTGGTGCCGAACTGCGTCTCAAAACCGTCCACGGTGTGCCCAAATGGAGTGGCCATGACTCCTGCATTGGCTATGACCACGTCGAAAGCCTCGCCGCGCGCCAGAAGTTCATCGGCGCAGGCGCGGACGCTCTTCAGACTGGCCAGATCGAGCGCGATCAGCTCGAAGCTGCCCCCATTTGCTGCGGCGTCCTTTCGCACCTGCGCGGTCGCGGCTGCGGCTTTCTCAAGATCCCTCGCTGCTCCTGTGACATGCGCGCCGTGGGCCGCAAGAGCCCGCGCCGTCTCAACCCCGATGCCCGCGGAAACGCCTGTGACAAGAACGCGTTTTCCGTGCAAATCGATCCCCGACAGAACCTCGTCTGTGGTTGAAGTTGCTCCCCATACCTGTGTCATTTGTTTCTCCTCATTAGTGCGTTACTGCTTCGGGCCAGTGCATTTGTTCGAGATCGGCAATCAGTCCGGGTCTGGTTGGGCGCCAACCGAGCCGCTGCCGTGTCTGTGCGCTTGAAGCTGGCATGTCGAAGCCCACGAACATCGCCAGCCAGCCAAAATGAGCCTGCGCTTCCTCATGAGAGACGCTGACCACGGGCACCTTCAAACCTTTCCCGATTACTTCAGCGATCTTCCGCAGCGGTATTCCCTCTTCAGCGACCGCGTTGTACCTGCTGCCAGCCTCGTGCTTCTCCAGCGCAAGCCTGTAGAGGCGAGCAACATCGAGGACATGCGCCGCCGGCCAGCGATTGAGTCCCTGGCCAATGTACGCCGAGGCCCCCTTTTCACGGGCCACCTGGACCGCGTAGGTGATGAGGCCCTGCTTGACCGTGTCGTGGACCTGAGGAAGACGCACCACCGACACGTTC
>DATGFX010000022.1:0-3359 GCA_035308825.1 Occallatibacter sp.
CGGCATGATCTTTGTCGGCCTCGGCATGATGCCTTCCGCCAACAAACCGGAAGAAATGAGCACCCCGTCCGGTCCCGGCCCCGACGCCCACAACCGCGTCGGCTCCTTCATCGGGCCGATGGCTTCGAGCTTTCAAGTTTATCCGCCCGCCACACCGCCCAAGGGCGACATCGAAACCGCCGAAGCTTACGGAAAACGAGTGTAAGCGTCGCGTGTAGCACCACTGGCTAATGTTCTCACAGATGTCATAGATATGAGAACTATGACATCTACGAGTAGTCCCGATTCACCCACTGCCGCTCCTTCTTCCCTGATTCAAAATGTGCCAGTCACGATGGACACCAAGGGCCGGGTGCGTGCGTCCAAGGAACAGCGACGGCTCATCCTGGCCGAGTTTGAACGCAGCGGGGTGTCGGCCGCCCGGTTTGCCAAGCAGACCGGCCTCAAGTATTCGACTTTGGCAGGTTGGTTGCAACGCTACCGCCGCACCAAACCACAGGGACGCGCCCGGCAGGTGCGCCTGCTGGAGGCCATGGTGGAGCAGGCGCCACCTTCCATCGCCCTGTTGGTGCATCTGCCCGGCGGTGCGCGCATGGAGATCAGCCACCCAAACCAGGCCGCTTTGGCGGCGGACTTACTGAAGGCGCTGGCCAAGCCATGTTGAGCTTTTCTGGCAGCCTGAAGGTGTTCGTGGCGGTGGAGGCGTGCGACCTGCGCAAAGGCTTCAACGGCCTGCATGGTCTGGTGACGGAGCGTTTGGGCGAGGACCCGCGAGCGGGCGCGTTGTTTGTGTTCAGCAACCGCCGTCACACGCGAATAAAAATCCTGTGTTGGGACGGCACCGGACTTTGGGTTCTGACCAAGCGGCTGGAGCAGGGAACTTTTTCGTGGCCGAAAAACCTGGAGCCGCAAACCACCAAGCTCAAGTTGACACCGCAGGCCTTGGCCATGCTGACCGACGGGGTAGATTTGCGCGGAGGCAAACTGCGGCCGTGGTATGAGCGCTCCGAATAAAAATAGTTGTCAAATATATTGAACATCCGGTGGGTGAGGGCGTCAGAATCTGCAGTCGATGACGCCACGCGAAACGGAACTGACCCAACAGGTTGAACTCCTGCGCCGGGAGAACGCTCTTTTGCGGCAGAAGATTGATCTGCTGGTCAAGCGGGTCTTTGGTTCCAGCAGTGAGCCGCTGGATCGAAACCAACTGGAACTGCTGGCGGCACCGTCGGAAAGCGTTGCTCCTGCCGCCCTCGTCGTAGCTGTGCCGGAGAAGGATCGCTCGAAAAGTTCACGCCCGCCACGAGAGCCGCGCTTACCCGAGAACCTGCCGGTGGTGGAAGAAGTCATCGACCCCGAGCCGGTCAAGGCGCAGCCCGAGGTGTGGCGTTGCATTGGCCAGGAAGTAAGTGAGCAACTCGATTATGAGCCGGGCCGTTTTCTCAAGCGCCGCGTGGTGCGCCGCAAATACGTGCATAAGACCAATCCCGACTGTGCGCCCGTCATCGCGGCCCTGCCGGAACGGTTGTTGGATCGCAGCCTGCCCGCGCCGGGCTTGCTGGCGCAGATCGTGGTGGGAAAATACTGCGACCATCTTCCCCTCTACCGGCAGGAACAAATTTTTCAGCAACGCCACGGAGTTAATCTGCCGCGGCAGAGTCTGGCCCGCTGGGTGGAATTGGCCGCCGACTGGTTGAAACCGATTTACGAACACATTCGCACGGGCGTGATGGGCGGCGGTTACGTGCAAGTCGATGAAACGCCGGTGGACTACTTGGCGCCCGGTCATGGAACGACCAAGCAAGGCTATCTCTGGACGTGCAGCCGTCCGGGCGGCGAAGTCTTTTACCGCTGGGAAACCAGCCGGGCGGCCGAGTGCCTGGGCCACATTATTCCTGTGGACTTCAAAGGAACCGTGCAATGCGACGGTTATTCCGCCTACCGCGCCTTTGCCAACCGGCGCAACGGAACCATCCAACTGGCCGGGTGCTGGGCGCATGTCCGAAGGAAGTTCCACGAAGCCCTGGAACAGTCGCCCAAAACGGCTGGCTGGATGATGCGGCAAATCCAACACCTCTACCGGGTGGAAGCCCGGTTGCGCGAACAACGAGCCGGCCCCAGACTGCGCCAGGCGGTTCGCGCCCATCAAAGCAGGCCCATCGTCCAGCGCTTGGAACGCGCCGTTCTCCGGCTCAAGAGCGGCGGAAGGCATCTGCCGCAGAGCTTATTGGGCATCGCCCTGGACTATGCCTTGGGCCAGTGGAAAACGCTGGAAGTGTATCTGGCCGACGCCCGGGTCGAGATCGACAACAACCTGGTCGAAAACGCCATCCGTCCCACCGCCCTGGGCAAAAAGAACTGGCTTTTCATCGGCGACGCCGGAGCCGGAGACCGTGGCGCCATCCTCTACACCCTCATCGAATGCTGCCGCCGACGGGGCGTTGATCCCTACGCTTACCTGCGCGACGTTCTGACACGTTTGCCTCGCATGACCAACCATCAAATCCCCGAAGTCACGCCGGCCGCCTGGGCCAAAGCGCAGACGCAACTGCCACAACAGGCCGCATCATAAACGTCATAGCGTATCTGCTATGACACTGACGACATTGCCGATAGAACTCCTGTCAAGAGGCAGATGGCGTGTCGCTTACGGAAAGGGGCGCAGAGTGTGATTGGAAGTGGGTGAGGCAAAGGTCTGGGTTGTCGCGCATCCGGGAGGGAAGAGTTGCAAACTCAGCCGTCCCGTCGGGACTTATTGTGGTTTGGCCCGGATTCCCGGCGATAAATCGCCGGGCTATTTTCGGGTCATCCCTACGGGATTTCCGAAAAAGCGGACCGTGATTTCACCCGCTTTTAATCACACCAGCAAATGACGGTAGGGAGACAAAGCATTGTCGCGGGAAGCCTCATGCGATATTGTTCCCGCCTGCCATGAACACACCGCCAGTGATTCGCCGATACGAGCCGGGCGATGTCCACAGCCTGATCGAGATTTATCAGCGGGCCATTCATGTGCTGGCGGCGCCGTTTTACAATCAGGCGCAACTGGACGCGTGGGCGCCGGCGGTCATGGAGGCCGCGAAGTGGCACGCCCGCGTTTCTCCACAACAGACGTTCATCGCGGATTGTGAGGGGAGGCCAGCGGCGTTCACGGTGTGGGATTGGACAGGGCACATTGATTTTATGTTTACGCATCCGGACTTCGCCCGGCGTGGGTTGGCCAGGGCACTTTATGTGATGGCCGAAGAAGCGATCCGGCAACGTGGCGCGGCGCGCCTTTTCGCGGAAGTCAGCCTGGCGGCGAGGCCGTTTTTCGAGAGCCGCGGATTTGTGGCCGAACGCGAGCGAGAGGTGGATTG
>DATGFX010000023.1:0-1896 GCA_035308825.1 Occallatibacter sp.
GTGAAGCAAATGATCATCGGGATAGATTTCCTGATGCCTTCGAAAACTCAATGCTGCGGGCAACCACGTCGCTTCGGTCTTGCGCAGCGCCTGCTGTTGCTCGAACTCAGCCGGAGAGCGGTAGCCCAAGGCTGAGTGAAGACGAACTCGATTGTAGATCTGTTCGATGAACTCCTCCAAATGCTGCTCGAGCTCTTCCATCGTGCGATACGGACGGGCGTTGATTTCTTCTCTTTTTAGCGTCTTGAGAAAGCTCTCACATTGCCCGTTTTCCCAGGGACGAGCTGGCCGGCTCATGCTCAGTACGGCCCCGATGCCTTCCAGCCGCTTTACGTAATCGTTGCTGGCATACTGTGTGCCGCGGTCGGAATGATGTATCAACCCAAGGCTAGGCTGGCGATTTTGAATTGCGCTTTCCAGAGCGGCCAGTGGCAGAGAAGTTTGCAGGTTGCGCCCCAACGCCCAACCCACCGCACGCCGTGAGAAGGCATCCAGCACCACGGCCAAATACACGAACTCTGCCGGCAAACGGATGTAGGTGATGTCAGCCACCCAGAGCTGATTCACATCATTAACGATTACGTGTTCCGCCAGATTCGGATACACCATAAAATCGTGACCGGAATCCGTGGTGGCGACAAACTTCCTCCGCCGTACCGCCAGCAGGTTGTCTTCCTTCATCAAGCGCCGCACTTTCTTGGCGCCTACCTCATAGCCTTCCCGTTGCACCAATACAGCGATGCGGCGGTATCCATAAAAGCGATGTGTGACGGCCATGCGCTGGATGGCGTCTCGTAGTGCCATCTCCGCTTCGGTGGGAGCCTTGTTCTCCCAACTGCGGTAGAAGCTGGCTCGACTGATCATCGCCATCTCGCACATTTGCTGGATGCTCAATCCGCCTTGCGATTGCATCCACTCACGGATTTCTGTGTAGATGCCGTCTCGCCAGACATGCCTTTCTTCTGGCGAAACTCCTCGATCCTTCGCAAGGCACCGGCGAAAAAATCCAGTTCCAGGGTCTTCTGGCCGATGACCCCCTCTAACTCAGAGACCTTCTTCGTCAACTCCCGTATGCGTCGATCGCGCGGATCTTCGGGCGCGCCAGGCTCACGCGGATTCGCTCGTCGCTCGGCCCGCTGCTTCCACCAATACAACTGTTGCCGTGCCACCCCGAGCTCTTTTGCTAGGGCCTTCACGTTCTCGCACGTCTTCATCCGCTCCAACGCTTGCTGCCGGAACTCTGCCGACCAGCGGTCCCATTTTCGTCTCGGCTCTTCGGACATCTCCTTCTCCTTTCGCTGAAGAGTGTCCAAATTCCGATTGTCTCAATTCAGGGCCGCAGTCCAGCCGCAGTCCAGCCATGTCCCTCGGACATGTCATAAAGACGGTTATGGCCGATGCGAACGGAACCGGTTCCGATTCCAATTCGGGCTGGCCGGCGGGCTCGCCATGCGCGCCCGATACCAGCCGCGATATCATTCGCAGCCTGGAGTTGCCATGGCGGAGGGTTCTCTACGACCAGAGGACCCGAGTGCGTGTGACTGACGTTGAAAATAACATCCTCGATATTAGTCGAAGACTTGACCAGCTCACGAATACGATCGAGCTGCGCGGCCGGCAGATTACTGACCAGGTCCATCGTGACCAGCGCTACCGCTGAGTCCTTGCCTTCGAGCACGAGGACCTTCGCATGAAGCGGGTCGAGCACTCCTTGCGAGACCCCGGTGCGAGCGCCGTAGCCGCCCATTATGTAGCCGAGAGGCGGGTGCAGTTCCACGGCCGCCACGCCAGCCTGCAACTGTTTTGCATCCAGCCACGTCACCGAGAGCGCCCCGCAGGATAGCGTACTGAATATGAGAAGGTATACTTTCAAGGCATGTTCCTTTCAGGGCTTAT
>DATGFX010000024.1:0-4442 GCA_035308825.1 Occallatibacter sp.
TGCTTCCTGCGGGCATCAATATAGGCGTCGAGCAGCAGGTCGGCAAGTTTCTCGAGCGTGGCGCTCGAAGCTGCCGCGATGATTGCCTGCCACTGGACCTCCGACGATTGAGCGTAATCTTCGATGAGGGCATCACCCACCAGTTCTTTGGTCGGGAAGAAGCGGTAGAGCGAACCTATTTTCGTGCCGGATCGCAGAGCGATTTCACTCATCGTCGCGCTCTCGTATCCGCGTTCATGGATCACATCGGCAGCCGCCTGCAGAATGAGGGCGACTCGCGCGCGGCCGTTGCTCCGCTGCGGGGTTATGGCCGCCTTCGGCATGGCCTCGCCTTCTCGCTTTTCCGCCCCGGTTGTCATGCGGCTCTCAGCTCGGCCAGAAGTTCGGCAGCCTGGCAGACCTCTCCGAGCCGGGGAAAGATCCTCTTCACACTGTTGGTGTGGGCTTCGGCATCAAGGTCGGTCATGGCATCCTCGACCAATACTACGTGATAGCCGTGCTCGTGGGCATTCCGGGCCGTCGATTCAACGCCGATGCTGGTGGCGATACCGCAAAGAACAACCTGTGTGACGCCCTGGGCCTGCAGATAATGATGGAGCCGCGTTTCATGAAAGGCGCCCCAGCGATTCTTTGTCACAACATGGTCGCCCGGTTGCTGTTCCAGTTCGGAAATGAGTTCGGTCCAATCGGCCGGAGGGTGGAAGGCATGCGTCACATCCGCGCGACCCGGCGCGCCGCCCGCTACATTCACCAGGATGACGGGCAGGCCGTGCGCGCGAAAGGCACGGGCCAGCGCGGAAGACCTCGCCGTGATTTCCGGGCTCGGATGCGTTGTCGGCAGGGCGACAATGCCTTTCTGAAGATCAATCACGATCAGAGCGGGTTTGGGGTCCAGTTGTGTCAGTGGCATGGATGAGTTTTCCTTGAGTTGATTTGAGTTGATGTTTGACGTTTGATTCCACCGCGCCGCGCGGCAGCGTGCGGTCGAGAAGAATGAAGACAAGAAGCAGGGCGGACGCGGCGGTCATCACAAGGGCCAGATTGTGAAAGCCTTTGTCGGTGACGTGGGTTCCGAACATCAGCCCAAGCAGGCTCACGGCCCCGATCGCTCCGAAGTACCCGAACGTGCGTTGCAGTCCGGCGGCGACGCCTATTTCCGAGGCGGGAGCCTGCAGGTAAATAGCGGTCTGCGTTGGGTTTGAAGTCAGGCCCATCGGAATCCCAATGAGCGCGACCACGGATGCGATGAGCCAGGGTGCTGTGTTGCTGTACAACAATATGAGTCCAGCACAGCCGGCCAAACCGGCCGCCGCCCCGACAATGAAGGGCGCGCGAATGCCCCTGGAGCGGGCTCCGAGGAGGGAGCACACGGCCGCCGTCACCGACATGGGCAGCGTCATGAGGCCTGCGGCCCCCGGCGAATAATTAGCGCTGCTTTCAAGCCACTGCGCAAAGCCGTACACCACGCAATAGGGGATCAGCAGCGTCAATGTGACGCGTGCGAGCGTCACGGACAGCGGAATATTCGCGGCAAGCATCCTGACGTCGATGAAGGGCTGGCGGCGTCGCGCGGAATGGCGCCAGAACAGTGTCCAGATCGCGCCGGAGACCGGGAGCATCCACCAGAGGGGCCGGTCGAGGTTCATGAGGAATGCCATAAGGGAGAGGAGCGCGGCGGCGAACAGTACGACGCCGGGAATGTCGATCTCGCGCATGAGTTCGCGCAGGCCCACCGTCCGCGGGACATCCCTGGGCACCCACAGGAGCACTAATAGTGCGGTGATAAGGGCGAGCGGCACATTCACCGAGAAGATGGCGTGCCAGCCGAAGAAGCCGGTAATGAAGCCCCCCAGCGCGGCGCCGAAAGCCTGGGTGGAGATCGCGGCGAGCGACAGGGTTGCCATAGCCATTCGGGGTGGCGCCATACCGAGTTGGTCAGCCTGGACGCGGAAGATTCGCATGGCGGAGGGATAGGCGGCCGACGTGCCGACACCCAGCAGTACGCGCACGGCCACAAGCGCACCCAGCGTAGGCGCGTAGACGCCGCCGAGGCCGGCCAGAGCGACCAGCACGAGTGAGAGGAGATAGATCCGCCGCGGACCGAAAAGATCGGCAAGACGCCCCATCGTCGGCTGAGCAACCGCGCTCGTCAGGTAAAGCCCGGCGATCAGCCATCCCGTCTGAGCCACCGTGGCCCCGAAGTCCTTTGCAATCGGCGTGAGCGCCGTTGAAATCATCGTGGAGTTAATCGGGTTCAGCATGGAGCCCAGTGCCAAGGGAAGCACGAAGGTGGGGCCGAAATGGACCTTCCGGTCCTGCGAGACGGAGGCGCTATCCGACACTAAAGGCATTCATTCTCTCCAAACGATTTGGCCCGTCAGCCGCTTGACGACGGCCTCCGGCCCACTGCCGCGGCTCCATGCCGGGGCGGGTTATATTTGAGTATACATTCAAATATTATTTGACACAAGACTCAAATAATGAGAATAATAAAAGCAGAGGGATCGCGGCTCTTCCTTAGCGTCGGGCAAGCAGCCCTTAAACGCTGCCGATCGACAGCGGCGGAAGAAAGGCCTTCGCAACAACGAAGATTCCCGGACGAGGAGACACACGAAATGAAACTGAATTCCGCTCCGAGATTGAAACACGTGGCATGGGCATTGGCCGGTGTGCTGGTGGTCGTGCTGATATTCTTTGCCGCTCGCTCCGGCGCCAAGCCCACGGCGCAAGCGCCCCCGCCGCCAGCAGTTGAGGTCGCACCGGTGGAGCAGAAGGACACTCCTGTTTATCGTGAATGGATCGGAACGCTGTCCGGGCAGGTCAATGCCGACATCAAGGCGCAGGTCACCGGGTATCTGCTCACGCGGAACTACAAGGAAGGATCATACGTCACGAAGGGCGAACTTCTTTTTGAGATTGATCCTCGCCCATTTCAGGCGGCACTCGACCAAGCCAAGGGCCAGTTGGCGCAGGCAGAAGCGCAACTGGCACAAGGTGAGGCGCAGCTCGCCACGGCTGAGGCGAATCAGCTCAAGAGCCAGCTTGACGTGGAGAAGTATGGTCCCCTTGCCAAGGCGGACGCTGTCAGCAAGCAAGATTTTGATAACGCCGTACAGACGAATCTTGCCAATAAAGCGCAGGTGCAGGCGGCCAAAGCCGCAATCGCCGCTGCGAAGGCTCAAATTCAAGCCAGCCAGGCGGCGGTCGAAATCGCGACCATCAACCTCAACTTCACCCGCATAGTTTCGCCCATCGACGGTATCGTCGGAATCGCTCAGGCGCAGGTAGGCGACTTAGTCAGTACCAGCAGCGGAACGCTAACAACCATCTCGACGCTCGATCCCATCAGAGACTACTTCAGCGTCAGCGAACAGGAGTATCTGGCGCTTCGGAAACAGTTTTCGGATTCCCACCTGGAGCACTGGAAACTGCAGCTCATCCTGGCTGATGGGACGAGATATCCGCATGAAGGCGAGTTCTATTTTGCGGATCGCCAAGTGAATCAAAATACCGGAGCGATCCAATTGGCGGCGCTCTTTGCCAATCCCGGCAGTGTCCTTCGGCCCGGGCAGTACGGCAAAGTGCGTGCAGTCATGGGCGTGCAGCGCAGTGCTTTGTTGATTCCTCAGGCTGCTGTTACTGACCAGCAGGGCAGCTATCTGGTTAACGTTGTCGGGACCGACGATCGGGTCGCCGTGCGCCCGGTTCAAGTTGGGGAACGTACGGGCACGATGTTGGTAATCAAAGAGGGGTTAAAGCCGGGCGAGCGCGTGGTCGTCGAAGGCCAGCAGAACCTCCGGCCAGGTGCGCCGGTGAAACCCGAGCCTTTCAAGGGCAGTGACCAGTGACGTCTGACCAGTGATTGCTCAAAACGGAAGGGAGTGAAAAACATGTCCAAATTCTTTATCAATCGGCCTATCGTGGCAATGGTTATCGCGATCCTTACAGTAATTGTCGGCGCAGTCACAATCGCGTTCTTGCCGGTGGCCCAGTTTCCAAACATCGCCCCACCCGAGATCAGGTTGCAAGCCAACTATCCTGGCGCCGACGCCAAAACCTTAGAGGACGCGGTCGCCACGCCCATCGAGCAGCAAGTCAACGGTGTAGACAACATGACCTACATGTACTCGCTGAACGCGACTTCCAACCAGCAAACGACGTTGGTCGTCGACTTCGATCTCAAAACGGATCCCAACACGGATCTGATCCTCACGCAGTCGCGCGAGCAATTAGCAACTGGGCAGTTGCCACCCGAAGTGAATAGTTACGGAGTGAACCTCAAGAAGTCGACCACCGCTCCGCTCATGCTGATCGCCCTATACTCGCCACACGGCACTCACGATGCGACCTATTTGGCGAATTATGCGTATATTAACCTCAACGATCCCATCGCACGGTTATATGGTGTCGGCCAGACGCAGGTCTTCGGCTCAGGACAGTAT
>DATGFX010000025.1:0-1625 GCA_035308825.1 Occallatibacter sp.
TTCCCACCGAAGCCACAGGTTTCGAACACATCGACGGCAAAATGGTTTTCGATCGCAAAGATTACGGCATGAACAGCGGCATCCCCTTCATCAAAATCGCCGACCACGTCGAAGTCACCATCGCCCTCGAAGCCAAACAAATCAGCGGCCCTCCCCTCGTCTTCAAACAGTAGCCAACCCTCTTGCGCCACGGATGAGCCTGCGTACCGCGGCGTCAGCTGTTTGCTTTTGATATCGCCTTTCGTACCGCTGGCCTCCGGCCGTCGCCTATAAATCTCTTGCGCCACGCAAACCACTTCACACCTCCCGGCGGACAACGGGCACCAGTGGCACCGGCACTCTTGTTTACCCTGAGATCCGAAGGGCCTGTGCGCCTTCATTCACACCGCGCACGCAACCGCTGCTCCCCGTAACAATCGCACCCCGCCGCTCACCGCTGCAGTCAGCAGTCCTTCTCAGCCCAGCTGCAGAGCCCGATTCACATCCATCATAATCGCCGAAGCCGTCGGCTCCGTCAGCCCGCCCGCCAAAGTAGTAGGCACCCCGCGCGCCTCGGCATCCACCCGATAAGAAATCGGCCCCAGCTTCTGGATCGCCCAATTCATCCCCGCCACCACGTTCTGCTGCCCGCTGTTCGGATGCGGGTCAGCCACCACAATCACGTCGCCTGCCGCCTTCAGCACGTGGTTGCGGATGATCACCCGATGAATCGCATCCTTCGGAATCGAGTTGCCATTCACCTCAATCCCCGTCTTCGAAACGCGAAACCTCGCCGGCACCCGATACTGCGTAGCCTGCTTCGAATGCATCAGCAGATACATCGCGCCATACACAAACCCCGCCGCAATCAATCCCCCAAAGAAGCTCATTGACAGCGCAAGCAACACAAGTAAAGTCCCCGGAATAGCTACCAACAACCACGGAGCCGGCACCGCCTCCGGCGTCGTAGAAATCTCCGTGGCATCCCCCACCTGATGACTGTCATATCCCGCCATGTCCATCTCCTTTTCCGCCGCGCATGTTTTTGCCACAACCGGTGCTCCCCGCCCTGGTGCAGCCCACGCACCAGGGGCCACGGAATTCTCCAAGTCTCCACACTCCGCGATTCACCGGTCGCTGCCCTTCCCCATGCATTGCGCAAGAACGTACCCAATCCCGTCATAAAAAATCAGGTGTTTCGTTTCCGGACATGCACAGCCAAATTCAGACCATGACGACGACAAAGCGAGGCGTCACTTCCGTAACTCCGGTTGACCCTAGGCGTCGCAGGGCGTCGAGCCGGATCATTTCACCTCGGTAGCCACGACGACGTACTCCTCGTCGTGGGCCTTTCGGCCTGGGGACTTACAGCCAACGGACCCATACCCCATTCGTACGAGCTCGGCCAACAGCCAACTACCCGTAGCTCAGGTCCCTCCCGATCGCCTTTGGATCGGGATGACCTGAGGCCGCCTTTTCGAGTGCCCCCTCGTCAACGGGCGCGAATCCTTGATGCACTACAACTGCGCTAACATAGCCTCCCAATGAACTGGCTCCTGAAAAAATTGGGCTATCGCGACCGCAAATACCGCGCCGCAGACTTCAGCGTGAGCATTAAGCCTGGCTTCCGCGAAATCGTCTCGGTG
>DATGFX010000026.1:0-1745 GCA_035308825.1 Occallatibacter sp.
CCCCGGATTACGGTGGTTTGAGATCCTCCCGGCGAGTACGCAAATCCCAACCTCGGCGCGAATTGCTTGCGGTAGTCGTGCGGCACTCCCGAGACCAGCGGAATCCCCAGGGCGCGCAGCGTGAGCAACGCGGGATTGTCCGACTGAGAGCGCCCGGATGCATCGAATAGGCCAAACGTCGTGTCCCAGCGCAATCCGTAATTCAGTGTGAGATTTGGCTTTGCGCGCCAGGAATCCTGGGCATAGAGCCCCAGCCGTTGAAGGTTTTGCGAGAACGAGCCGTCACTGGCCGGCGTAGCCGCGCAGGTTACATTGGCCGGCGCCGGGGGCGCACATGTCAGGTCGGAATAAAACTGCGACGGGTTCGCCACGTAGAAGCTGGGGTCGTTGGGATACGCGATGAGTGTTTCCTGCGTACCGCTGAGGGCGCCATCGAGAACGGGTTCATGAATGAAGTTCACGCCGAAGCTCGTGGCGTGCCGCCCGGACGTGTGCCGCATATCGTATCGAAACTGGTACTTTTCCTGGTTGCGCAGGACAGGAAAATTGGTAATCGCGGTCATGAACTGATTGTCGCCAAAGGTCTCGAAGCCAGAGACGGTCTGCGAGGTGGCACTGAACGGGAAAGCGAGCGCATAGCCGAAGTCAGAATTGCGCGCTTCGGTGTGATGAAGCCCTCCAGCATCAAATGTGAACGAGCCAAGCCATGTTGGGCTGAAGGTAAACTGCTGGTTCAAAAGCAGATTCAAGTAGTTCGAGTGTGAAGTAGCGCCCGTGGAAGGCAGTGTGGCCTGCTGCACCAGGTCGTTTTCCGTCGTGTAGTTATCGGCAGCCGCGCGTAGAAACCACTGGGAACGCGCGGATTGCGACCAATCAAGGCGAATCGTGGAGAGATAATCGCGAAATGGAATGGGAACGCTGTTCGGCACGGCAATCGAGCTTACATTTGGGATCAAGCCCATCTGTGCCAGTTGCGCCAGCGCGCCAAATTGCGCCTGGCTCGCGGGGCTATAAGCAATGCTGGCATCTTCGTGCACGTATTCAAACGATGAGAAAAACCAGAGCTTGCCAGCCTTGATCGGACCACCCAGGGTGCCCACATAGTTCTGTCGAAAGAAGGGCTGCTTGGGATCAGGCGCGGGATTTTCGATCGGGTAACGCGCGTTGAGGGCTGAGGCCCGTTCGTAGAACGCAGTATCACCGTGCCACATGTCTGTGCCGTGCTTGGTGCTAATCACAACCGAGCCTGCCGTGGTGCGGCCGGTGTCCACGTCTTCCTGCGCCGTACGAACGGCAAACTCCTGAATCGCATCCGGAGAAATATTCTGCAGGAACCCGCCAATGTAATCGTCGGAATTGTCGCCGCCATCCACCGAGAGTTCGACGTTGAGCCCCGAACTGCCACCGAAAGAAACAGCCGTGATGCGCGCCTTGGTGGGATCGGAAGGCTCAACCGGTTCAGTCCCCGGCGCCAGATAAGCGATATTCGCAAAGCTGCGATGCGCGAGCGGAACGGTTTCGAGGTCCTTCGCGGTGATGACGCTTTGCAAAGTCGCGCTGGCCGCGTCGATCGGCTCTGAGGTGATCGAGGACGCTCGCCGATTCACGGTCAGGGTCTGACGAACGGGGGCCGGGAGCATGATGATCGTGAGTTCCTGCACCGAGCTAATTGTTACCGAAACCTCCGAATGCGCCGGAGCAAATCCTGCGGAATTGGCGGTTACTTCATATTCGCCGGGCGGCAG
>DATGFX010000027.1:0-2243 GCA_035308825.1 Occallatibacter sp.
CACTCAGCTTGCGTTTCTTCGGCGCGGCTAGCTTCGGTGCGCCATCTACTTTCTTCGCGGCGGCATACCGTTTGCGCTGAGCTTCGGCCATCCGAGCCCGTGTCTCGGCACTGAACCGTTTTCGTTTAGGTGTGGGTATGGCTGTCGCACCGGATTCGGTGGGTGTAGGTGCCCCCGACTTGGGCGGGCGTCCGCGGCGATCAGTTCCGAGTCCGAGCATGGACCTCACCTGCTGTATATGCCGCTCGATCGTTTGTTTCTGCGCTTCCAGTCCCTGCAGCGCTGCATTCAGCACGTCGCGACTCAAACCGCCAGTGTTCTTGGGCATGTAGTTTGATTATGGCGCAACATGACTCATCTGAGCTACACGATTGTGCCAGCCCGATCCGACACAGTCGAGAGGATAAGTTCGGCACCTGGACCTGTTCAATTTTTGAGACAACCAGTTAAGACACAACTTTCATTGAATGGAGAATTGTGTCATGGGAACGTCGCGACGAAGCTTTACGCGTGAAACGAAGCTGGCCGCCGTGCAGCGGCTGGAAACAGGATCGACAATCGCGGAGGTGGCACGGGCCTTTGAGGTAAACCCGAACGTGCTGCACCGCTGGCGACGGGAGTTCCGGCAGGGGCCGGGGAATGCATTTCCGGGCCTGGGCAAGCGGCGCTGGGATGAGACGCAGCAAGCTAAGCTGGAACGTAAGATCGGCCAACAAGCGGTGGAGATCGATTTTTTAAAGGGCTGCTTGCAACGCATCGAGGAACAGCGGATGTTGCAGGCGTTGACTGGAAAGCCGCGATCTACCAGAACATTCAAGAGCAAGGTCAGAAGGAAACAGCCATGACGTTGGCCCAGATGTGCGGCTTGGGGCATGTGAGCCGGGCCAGCTATTACCGTTTTGCGAACGCCCCACCACTTTGGGACGCAGATATCGAGTTGCGGGATGCGATCCAGCGGATCGCGGTGGAGGTTCCCAGCTACGGACGTCCTCGAATTGTGAAGGAGCTGGGCCGCAGAGGCTGGACCGTCGGACCAAGCCGGGTCTACCGCATCATGCGGGAAGACAACCTGCTCTGCCTACGTCGTCGCAGATTCGTCGTCACGACAAACTCCAACCACAGTCTGACCATCTACCCCAACCGGGCAGCGGAGATGACTCTCACGGGCATCAACCAACTGTGGGTGGCCGACATCACCTATATCCGGCTGGAGACGGAGTTCGTGTACCTGGCGGTGATTCTCGACGCCTTTTCGCGGCGGGTGATCGGCTGGGCTTTGGATCGGACGCTGGAAGATGACCTGACGATCACCGCACTCCAAATGGCCTTGCGGCGCCGCTCGCCAGTTCCTGGTTTGGTGCATCATTCCGACCGCGGTGTCCAGTATGCATCGCGCGACTACACCGGGCTGTTGAAGGAGAACGGCGTTGAGATCAGCATGAGCCGGAAGGGCAATCCGTACGATAACGCCAAGTGTGAATCGTTCATGAAGACCCTGAAGTACGAGGAAGTCTATCGCCAGGAATACCGCGATCTAGGTGAGGCGCGGCACTCCATCGAGCACTTCCTGGAGAAGGTCTACAACCAAAAGCGGCTGCACTCGGCTCTGGACTATCGTCCTCCCGCCGAGTTCGAGCGTTCGCTTTGTGCATCCCGTCAAGCCATTGCGGTATGAAAACTGAGGGCGCCCTCGCAATGCGTTTTTCAGGCATGCGGAATCTATCGGTCCGATGTGTTGTTCCTGCTGGTAAACTCGGGCCGGGGTGCCGCTTTCCGGGCCGCCGGCGAAAGCTTGCGGCCACCTGTCCTAGGAGCAGGCGGCTGCCGGCCTTCGCTACGCGGCCATCCGGGCCCAGCCCAAGCTATCAGGACGCGCCGGAAAGAACGCGTCCTGCCCATCGTCCACGATGAGTTCCGCCGGCTATTCCTCGAAGGGTCGCTCGCCAGCGTTGCCCTTCTCCGCTTCACCGGTCACGATCAGCATAAATCGATTGCCTCATCGAAGGGAACGATTTATCATCGAACGGTAACCCGTGTCTTAACGGTTTGTCTCAGAAAACGAACAGGCGCAGACCTTTCCAAAAGATCCTTTTCTACCAACCAGCACGCATGGGCCTTGGGTGTTTACGTCGTTGTGCGAGCCCACGCTTCCGTTGGAACCGAAGACCTCGACAGGACCGTCTTGCCGTGCCTCGGCCGGTAACGCGTCCCCGTATTGCAGGCGAGCAACTCTTCGGAACGGC
>DATGFX010000028.1:0-200418 GCA_035308825.1 Occallatibacter sp.
TCGGCGATCGATTTATTTGGTTCGCTGGATGTGGTCATCAACAATGCAGGATATGGCAATCTTTCGTCCATCGAGGACACGCCTCTCTCGGAATTCCGGGCACAGATCGAAACGAATCTCTTCGGAACGATTATTGTGACCAAGGCAGCTCTTCCGTATTTTCGCGAAAAGAAAACAGGCCACTTCATTCAGTTTTCATCGGTGGGCGGAAGGATCGGCCCTCCAGGACGTGGCCCTTATTCGGCGGCGAAATGGGGTGTCGAAGGCTTCTCTGAAGTGCTGTTGCCGGAAGTAGCACCACTCGGCATCAAGGTCACAATTGTTGAACCCGGTGGGTTTCGCACGGACTTCGCGGGGAGTTCCACCGAACTGAGCGAAGGTCATCCCGCATACGACTCGACTGTCGGAGCTACCGCAAGATTTCAGCGCAATTACAACGGGAAGCAGCCTGGTGATCCAAAAAAGGCGGCTCAGGCAATCCTGCATCTGACCCAGGAACCAAACCCTCCGTTGCGACTGTTGCTCGGCAGCGATGCGTACACCGCGGTAGAGAAGAACGATCTGGCGCGATTGGAGGAAGCACGAATTTGGAAGGAACTCAGCGTCTCCACCGACTTTGAGACTGAGTGACGTAGCGGCGGATATTAGCCGTCGGCTGCGCGGCAGGATTCGAGTTCCTCCTCCTGCACTTTCTCCCGAATTCCCGCGTGATCATCCAGGCAGATCGCGGCCCCTCAGCGCCATCCCAAAGCAGGGGCGACGCTCGTGAGGATTGCCTCCAATACATGCACATTGTAGGCAACGCCTAGTTGGTTCGGGATGGTCAGCAGAAGCGTGTCCGCCTCCTCAATCGCTTCGTCCCTTCTGAGTTGTTCGATCAGCACGTCCGGTTCGGCTGCGTAGGACCGGCCAAAGACCGCCCTTCTGGGGCCGTCAATGTAGCCGAACTGATCGCCGTCCTTCTCCCCACGACCGAAATAGGCGCGATCACGATCGTCTATGAGCGCAAAGATGCTGCGGCTGACGGAGACGCGCGGAGTCCGATGATGACCGGCCTCCTTCCAGGCTGCACGAAAAGCACGGATTTGCTTGGCTTGCTGAACGTGAAACGGTTCACCTGTCTCGTCGAATTTGAGTGTTGACGATTGAAGATTCATTCCGAGCTTTGCCGCCCAGACAGCCGTCGCATCGGTCCCCGCACCCCACCAAATGCGGTCCCGCAGGCCTTCAGAAAACGGCTCAAGCCGCAGCAGACCTGGCGGGTTCGAAAACATCGGGCGAGGGTTAGGCTGAGCGAAGCCTTTGCCGCTGAGTAGCTCGAGGAATTTCTCAGCGCGCCGGCGGCCCATATCCGCGTCGGTCTCGCCCTCGGCTGGATTATGGCCAAAATGACGCCATCCCTCGATCACCTGCTCAGGTGAGCCGCGGCTGATTCCCAACTGCAGGCGGCCGCCCGCAATGAGATCGGCGGAGCCGGCGTCCTCCGCCATGTAATGAGGGTTCTCATACCGCATATCGATCACTCCGGTGCCGATCTCAATCTTTTTCGTTCTGGCGCCGACTGCAGCAAGCAGTGGAAACGGTGACGCCAGTTGCCGAGCGAAGTGGTGAACGCGAAAATAGGCTCCGTCCACCCCTAAACGCTCGGCCTCGACAGCCAGGTCGATGGACTGCAACAGCACGTCCGCCGCAGTCTGCGCTTGCGACTGTGGTGAAGGTGTCCAGTGGCCAAAGGAAAGGAAGCCGATTTTTTTCATACTAGACACCGTCTTTCACCGCGCTCATGAGAGTTTTGCTCTGATTTGATCATTGACCTTGAGAACAGTCTTTAGGTCGCTGATCGCAGTACCAGCAAAGAGTGACGTCACAAAATCGCTCGTGGGCTTTTCGAGCCTTGCCAGCAGCTCCATACCGGACTTAGTAATGTGAGTGAACACCTGTCGACGATCATCCTCCGCCCTTTTTCGTGTAACCCATCCCGTCTTCTCCATGCGATCCAGCAGTCGCGACATGTCGGGCGTCGCAGTCACCATCCGCTCCGATATTTCGTTCCGGCAAAGTCCCTCCGCACCAGCTCCCCGGAGTATCCGCAAGACGTTGTACTGTGACTGCGTGATATCGAATTGTCGAAAGAATTGATCGACGGCATAAGACAGCTCGGACGCCGTGCGAAGAATACTCAGGTACACTTCCTGCTCTAACGACACGAAGGGCCGATTTTGCTTGAGAGCTGTAGCGAGAGATGACTTCTTTGCGCGGGCCATAGCTTATTCTTTCATCTCGTTTCGTAGCCAATCGAGGCTGGTGATCCGCAGGAGTTCGATCCGGGGATCGGCCCAACCTCTTTCGGCCCGAGGTATAGAGCTGAGAAAGCAGGATTAGTAGCCGATAGACATCTGCCCCCGCTCATGAGCGGGCTTTTCGATCTCATCGGCCAAGGCAACTGCATAATCCTCAAACGAAATCCGACTGTCGCCCTTTTCGTTGGCGATCAAGTTCGTCGTTCCGAGGCGGAATTTGCCGGTCCGTTGGCCTGGTTCGAAAAATCCCGCGGGGCTGAAGTATGTCCAGTTGATATCCGACCCCTTGAGGATGCCCAACGCTCTCTCGTGCGACTTGGCAATTGGCAGGTATGCTTCAGGCAGATACCCGGAGGCGATCAGAGTCACACCTGGGGCGACTTCGAGGAGCCCGGCCCCGCCCACCACGATCAGACGTGAAACCCCAGCCTTCTTGACGGCTGCGATCTGGCGTTCGGTTACTCCGACGATTGCGTCGGTGTTGTCCTGCGGAGGAGCATAGGCGCTTACGACCACATCCGCGCCACGGATGACCGATGCAATCGCATCGATGTCGCTCAGGTCATCTTTTACCGCCTTCACCGCAGCGGGCACCTTTGAGGTGTCACGGACTACCGCTGTGACTTCGTGGCCGCGATTGGTGAGCTCCTGTAGAATCCGTTGGCCCGAGTTTCCTGTTGCTCCATACAGTACGATCTTCATTTTGATTCTCCTTTTCCTGGGGGCTTGCTTTCTCCAAACTGGAAGGCAATGCGTGTGACAACACGTATATGAGTGTTACAACACGCATATGGATTCAAAGAATTAAAAAAAGCATGCACTTTCCCCGGAGTTTGGGGTTTGATTGCTGCCGCGGCTGGCTTCTATACTTGCCCTGCGCTATATGCTCTTACTCTCGGCCCGGGATGCGGCGGCTAGCGACGACGGCACGATTCCAGGCGCTGATGGGGACTTAGCAAAGCGCAGAAGGTGCTCATGGTTTGATGGGTGGTGAACGCATGCCTCTGTCATCGCAAGATGACGCCGACCGGCTAGATGGAGTGAACGGAGTCGGCGCGTCTGAAAAACAATTATCAATCGAAGCCCAGCTTCGAGCCACCGCCAATGTGATTCCGGGCCACGTATGGTATGCAATTCCTTCTGGTGCACTCGTCTTCGTGAATTCACGAAGCGCCGATTATCTCGGGCTACCCGAGGATCATCCTCTTCGTTTCGGAGTTGATGTCGGTGGAGAATGGGATTCTCATATTGCCTTGTTGCACCCGGATGATCATGAAGAAACACGTAGAGTCTGGTCTAACTGTCTCCGCACTGGGAGTGCGGGTGAGGTGGCGTTTCGAGTTCGCAATATAGAGGGGGAATTCCACTGGTTCCTGAGCCGAGCTGAGCCGCTGCGAGCGAGCGACGGAACCTTAGTACTTTGGATTGGGGTTAATCTCGATATTGACGAAACGAAGCGGGCCGAGGTTGAACTTCGACGGAGCAAAGCGCATTTAGCGAATGCACAAAGACTCAGTCACACCGGCAGCGCCGGAACGGACGCAGTTACCAAGCGGATGTTTTGGTCCGAGGAAACGGCTAGGATCTACGGGTACCCTCCCAATACGGAACCGACACCGAATTTGCTTTTGCAGCGAGTCCATCCTGAAGATGTGAACCTTTTTAAGAGCGTTCTTGAACGAGCTGGCGAAGCGGGAAGAGTCTTTGATTTTGAGCATCGGTTGCTGATGCCGGATGGTTCAATAAAGCACATTCGTAGTCTTGCGCACCCATTAAGAGACGGCGACGGCAATGAGGAATCTGTGTGCGCAATCATGGATATAACGGAGCGTAAAGAGGCCGAACAGAGACTTAAGCAACAGGAAACGGAGCTTCGGCAAGTGGTGGATCTCGCGCCACAACTTATCGCTGTCTTTGGGCCCGTCCGTGAGCGTCTCTATCTCAACCAGATGAGTCTAGATTATCTCGGCATGACTCTTGATCAGTGGCGCGAAACGTCGCCCAGCAACGAGGTTCATCCGGAAGACACGGAGCGGCTTCGGTCCGAATGGGGTCGTGCGATCGCAAGCGGCTCTGCATTTGAAATCGAATTTCGGCTCCGGAGAAGTGATGGCGCCTACCGTTGGTTCCTGAGTCGGCACAATCCTGTGCGCGATGACCAGGGAAGAGTCCTTCGCTGGTATGCTGCGTGCGCTGATATCGAAGACCGCAAACGAGCCGAGGAAGGCCTGCAACGAGAGAACTCTGCTTTGCGTGAAGAGCTTAACCAGGTGTCGATGTTCGAAGAGATCGTCGGCTCTTCGGAGCCTCTGCGGAAGGTGCTGTCTCAGATCAGCAAAGTGGCGCCTTCGGACTCAACAGTTCTCATTCTGGGCCAAACCGGTACGGGCAAGGAGTTAATTGCACGCGCCATTCACAAGCGGTCCAGGCGGGCGGCCCGAGCATTTATCGGAGTAAATTGCGGTGCGATCCCGACGTCGCTGATTGCTTCCGAGCTCTTCGGGCACGAAAAGGGAGCATTTACCGGTGCAATCCAGCGACGTTTGGGACGCTTCGAAGCGGCGAACGGTGGCACTATTTTTCTGGACGAAGTCGGAGATTTGCCTCCGGATATTCAGATTGCATTATTGCGCGTGCTGCAAGAACGCGAAATTGAACGGGTTGGCAGCGACAAACCCATTCCTGTAGACGTTCGAGTGTTGGCTGCGACCCATCGCGACCTCGACAAGCTCGTGAGCGAAGGTAAGTTCCGTCAGGATCTCTTGTACAGGTTGAATGTCGTACCAATCACGATGCCACCGCTCCGCGAACGTGTAGACGACATTCCCATTCTTGTCGAATACTTCATCGCCCGATTTGGAAAAAAGATGGGGAAGAAGTTCCGGACCATCGAAAACAGGACTCTGAAGTTGATGCAAGACTACGAGTGGCCCGGGAATGTCCGTGAGTTGCAGAATGTCATTGAACGGGCTGTCACACTAAGTGACTCTGATACGTTTGCAGTGGACGAAGCGTGGCTCAAGCGCGGGCCATCGGAAGCTCCTCCTTCGAGCGTGGCTCTTAACGGGGTATTGCTCGCACGCGAAAAGGAAGTGATTGAAGCTGCACTTGCCGAGGCTCATGGACGGATCTCAGGAGTAACAGGGGCGGCGGCAAAGCTCGGCATTCCTGGTTCGACGCTCGAAGCAAAACTCAAACGCTTGGGCATCGACAAATATCGATTTAAATCTCAGCTAGGTTGATGCTGTTGACGTTGTGCATTCCTTCCGCGTTTTTCCCGTCAAACGCAAAATTGCGAAAATCCGAAATTCTCGTCGGCGCTAACTCATTAGTGCTGCGTGCCTTTTGAATGGTCTTCTCTTTGCATCTCCCGCAGACGGGTTTGGGTGCCAACAATGACGTTGAGGATCAAACCGCTTTGTGAGAATCGCGGGACTCGAATTTGCTTGTCCGGTGAGCTTAGATACGCGCAACTCGTCAATCTGAAGATCGAAATTGATCGGTTCGGACAGCCGGCGACGTTGGACCTGGATGAAGTTAGCTCTGTTGACATCGATGGAATTCGCTTCCTGAATGAGTGCCAGGTGCATGGCATTCAGGTTGTGAGTTGCCCACCATATATTCGTGAGTGGATGCTTCAAGAGAAACGAGCCCATCGAGACGAGGAAAAGTGACGTAGCTTCCGGGTAATGAGAAGGATCGCCTGCATTTTGCGGCTTAGATTCGGAATCGATCACATATCCGGACGCTTGTTTTTTTACCATTCATCACAAAATCTCAAAATGTGGCAACGGTTCACCGGGCTAACTATAAGAAACTCCAAGAGATTTGAGTGGCAGCATTCTTGCACCCTCAGTGACTGTTCGGCAATCTGAGGAGAGAACTCTTGAAGACCACATCCAACGTTGCACGCATCCTTCTGGGCCTCTTGTTCCTGGCCTTTGGACTAAATGGATTTCTCCAGTTCATTAAACTTCCGCCGCCGACGGGGGCCGCCGCGCAGTTCATGGGAGCACTGTTTAGCTCGCGCGAGCTGGCTATCATCATGGGACTCCAGGTGATTTGCGGTGTTCTGCTCCTCGTAAACCGATATGTGCCGCTGGCTCTAAACCTATTGGGGCCGGTCATCGTCAACATCGTGCTCTTTCACACTTTCATGGCACCGAGCGGCCTGCCGCTCGCGGCCGTCGCCACTGTTCTCTGGGTGGGAACTGCTTGGAATGTACGTGACGCACTTTCCGGCATCCTCCGCGCTCGTACCCCAACTGAACCCGGTGCTTGATTCGCTCCGACTTGTGTCATCTGTGCGTTCGTTAGGGATAGGAAGTCACCTTCATCGGGACCGGAATTGCTTGTCACTTATCCTTGATGGCTCTTCGTCGCTTTTTTACCATCCATCGCAAAATCTCGAAAAGTGGCAACGACTCTACCGGCTAACTATCAGAAACAACAAGAGGGTCAAATGGCAACGTTCTTGCCTCTCCAATAACGATTCGACGCGCAAGAGGCGACGGCAGCCACTCAAGATGACTCAATCATGAGCCAATCGTAGATCGACCTAAAACAGGAAAAGAGGGGAATAACGATGGAAAACCGATACATCGGAGTTGGCAACCTGCTCGATCCCGAGAACTGCACCATGATTCTCATCGACCATCAGGGCCTTCAATTCGCGGGCGTGCAGAACATCGATGGAATTCTGCTGGTCAACAACGTAGTTGGCTTGGCGAAAACGGCCAAGGTCTTTGGTGTCCCGACGATTTTGACGACGGTAATGGAAGAGCGCGGCGGACATCTGATTAAAGAGGTTCAGGATGTCTTCCCTGAGCAGAAGACAATCAACCGAACCACTCTCAACACCTGGGAAGACGAGCGGGTGGTAAACGCAGTCAAGAAAATTGGACGCAAGAAGCTCGTTATCGCGGCACTCTGGACCGAGATATGCCTCGCCTATCCCGTGCTGAGCGCTCTCGGGGAAGGCTACGAAGTTTTCATTGTTACCGATGCCTCAGGCGGCGTCAGCGTGGAGGCGCACGAAAGAGCGGTGCAGCGCATGGTGCAAGCAGGTGCCGTTCCCTTGACCTGGATCGGATTCGCGAGCGAACTGCAGCGTGACTGGGCTCGGGAAAGGACGATAGCGGGAATTAGCGAAATCATGTTGAAGCACGGCGGCAACATAGGCACCAGTCTCGCCTGGGAGTTTCAGCTGTTGGCGACTCATACGCAAAAATCGGGCGCGTAGTTGTCGCGCGCTATGAAGAGGAGAATCTTGTGAACACTGCGTTGGGCCAGCTTATGGAGCGAAACGTTTTGGAGGTCTTCGGGGAGCGGGATTCCGAGCGCCGCAAGTCGGTGATCAACGAACTCTACACGGAAGACTGCACCTTCAGTGATTTTGAAACTGATGATCGAAGTGTCGGTCGCGAAGCTCTTAATGCAAAGGTCGAACACCTTCTGAAGGGAACCCCAGGATTCGTTTTCCGTCTGGCAGGCCCTGCGCAGGTGATTCAGGATCTGGGGCGTGTCCGGTGGCACTACGGACCGAAAGATACCGCTCCCGTTGTCATCGGGATGGATGTCGCGGTGTTTAAGCACGGTCGCATTTGCTCCCTGTATGCCTTTATCGACAAGGCTCCCGGGAATTAGTGGATTGCACGACCGCTCAGGACGAAGCCTTGAATAACCCTACACACGATAAGAAACAGAAGAGGTGAAAGGATGACTTCCACGCAGGACAGTCAGAGGAATCGTTCCGCCGTTGTCACAGGTGCGGGAAGTGGACTCGGCCGGGACATCGCGCTTGGACTTGCGGCAAAGGCCTATCGCGTGTTCGGGACGGCAATTTCGTCAGATGAGATCGCGGACCTGAAGCAGGCGTCAGGGGGTGCAGTCAGTCTTAGCCAGTGCGACATTACGAACGAGGCTGCCGTAAAGGCTTGGGCAAGCGAAGTCACAACCCAGACTAAAGGCAGCATCAATCTCCTCATAAGCAATGCGGGAATCTTGACACCTGGTCCACTTGAGGTTCTGGCGCTGAATGCCATCCGGCACGAATTCGAAGTGAATGTCTTTGGGGCCCTATCCGTTGTGAATGCTTTTCTTCCCGCATTGAGGAAGGCACATGGACGAGTTGTTCAAGTGAGTACGATGACGGCGACGTTGCCGTTCCCCTTCAACGGCCCTTCCGGCGCTTCAAAGGCCGCTTTCGACGCCTTTGCTGCTGTTTACCGCGCGGAGTTAAAGTCTTTTGGCGTTGATGTGGTCTTGGCTATTGCCGGCAATATGAGAACGGGCGGGCCGGCCAAAACTGCTGCTGCCCTGAAGCGCGTATCCGACCAGATGACACCCGAGCAGCGCGAGTTGTACGGGAAGTCTTTCGATACCTTTGCCACGACTCTCAACAAGATGCAAGGAAGCGGACTCGATTCAGTCTCCGCTGCGAATCGAGTGATCGAACTTTCAGAGCAATTACCCGCGCCCAGCCGAGGAGCAGTGGGCGCCGACGCCGAAGAGATTCTTCGGCTTGTCCGCGAGAAGTCCGATGCCGAATTGGATGCCCTGCGCCTCCATATGGTCGGGTTGGAATAAAACTGCCGGCGTTAAAGCTGACTTCGGAATCAAGACACTAGAGAGAGGAAATCTACAGATGATCGCACTCGTCGATCCCAATGACAGCCGCGCTGTTCGCAACAAGGACATGATTCTCGACCACTACGATCGGATGATCAATCATAAGGACGCCGAGACAGGTACCCGCAACTTCAACGCGGGATACGTCCAGCACAACCCACTCATGGGGGATGGGCGCGTTGCGCTGGCCAAGTTTTTTGGAGACATCGCTGCAAAACGCGCCAAGGGCCGCATCGTCGTGCACAAGATCATCGCGGCCGGCGACTACGTCTGGACACACGTGAACTTTCTTAACTTTTTCAGCGATGAGCCAGATGATACCGGAGTCGCCGGAGTCGACATTTTCAAGATGGATGCCAACGGTAAGGCAATCGAGCACTGGGACGTACTGCAGTTTGTGGGTAACCCGAAGGACTCCGCTCCCGTGCTGGGGCCGAATATCCCACGCGCAAATTCGAACGGAATGTTCGAGGAGAGGACGTAACCCGGGTTATGGGTCAAACAATTGACGATTCTCCGTTGGACATACTCTTCCGTGAAGCACGCACGTACACCGCATGGAAGCCGCAGCCGGTGGCCGATCAAACATTGAGGGATCTCTACGACATCCTCAAGTGGGCGCCGACCAGCGCGAACACCTCGCCAGCGCGCTTTGCGTTTCTTCGGTCGAAAGAGGCCAAGGAACGACTCCGCCCAGCGCTGGCGCCGGGCAATGTCGATAAGACGATGTCGGCCCCAGTCACCGTGATCGTCGCGTACGATATGAAGTTCTATGAGCGACTGCCCAAGCTGTTCCCTCAGAATCCGGGCCTGAAGCAGCTTTTTGAAAGCAATCCGCAGTTGGTCGAGGTGACCGCCCAGCGGAATTCCAGCTTGCAGGGCGCTTACCTCATTCTCGCCGCACGGGCTCTCGGTCTCGACTGCGGGCCAATGTCGGGATTCGATAACGCCAAGGTGGACGAGGAGTTCTTTGCCACTGGGAAGCCCGGCGTCGACCGCGATCAGGAGTTCTTTCCTGGCAGCCACGTGAAGTCAAATTTCCTGGTCAATCTTGGATATGGCGATCCGAGTGCCTTGTACCCTCGACTTCCGCGTTTGCTCTTCAATGAGGCGTGTTCGCTCTTATAAAGGCTCCGCTCCGTCCCAGAGAGAACCGACGCTGATGAAGTCCTAATTTCAAAAGGAGAAATGCCATGATCGTGATCGTTGACCCCAAAGATAGCCGTGCCGTTCGTAACAAGGACAACGTTCTTGTCCTCTACGAAATGATGATCAACCAGAAGAAGTCGGAAGAGGGAACGGCCAAGTTCGTCAGTCCCAAGTACATCCAACACAACCCCCTAATTCCGGATGGCTCTACAGCACTTGGACAATTTTTCGGTAAGGTTACCCGGGAACGCGCTCGCGCAAGCGTTGTTGTTCACCGCATCATCGCCGTTGGCGACTACGTTTGGGCCCACGTGAATTTCCTAAATCTGTTCACCGATGACCCGCAGGATACGGGGATCGCCGGCGTTGATATTTACAAGATGGACGCCGATGGTAAGGCGATCGAGCACTGGGACACACTGCAATTTGTGGGTGACCCGACGAACGCTGCTCCCATACTGGGGCCGAATATCCCGCGCGCCAATTCCAACGGGATGTTCGAGGAGAGGACGTAGCCCAGACGCTGAGTTCCAGAACCATCGCGCCAAAAGCGATTCGTCGACGCCTGATCGCAGCAACCCCGACAAAGGTAATGGAGTATTGAACATCTTCCGACTGGCCGGTAATCAGCGATGAATCGCTTTGTTTCTTCAGTGTTGTTTGTTTTGGCGCTCGCTGCAGGTACTGTGTTTGCCCAAACCCAGTGTCCCACCGGTCCACCAGCATACGCATTGCTTCGCCAGGACGAAGACTACAGCTATCTGCGTCATCCAGTCTGCCGCAATGACTATTGGGATCGCCTCAAATATGTGCGGCTCGGATCGGGCGCAGATACCTTCTTCACGCTCGGCGGCGAGGTTCGAGAATGGTACGAAGGTTATCACAATGCAAGTTGGGGATTCGGTACCCAGGATGCAAATGGGTATCTACTTCAGCGCCTTTCCGTCTATGGCGATATTCACGCAGCGCCTCGCCTCCGGTTCTTCGTACAACTCACGAGCGGTATAGAGGCCGGGCGGAATGGCGGCCCTAGGCCGGTGATCGACGAGTCAAAGTTGTTTTTTGAAGAAGCATTCGCCGATATCACCTTATCGAAAGAAGCCCGCGATAAGGTGATTATGCGTCTTGGACGACAGGAGTTCGAACTTGGGGACGGCCGCTTAGTGGACGTTCGAGAGGGACCTAACGTGCGCCAAACCTTCGATGGCGCTAGCCTGAATTGGAAGCTTTCATCCTGGAAAATAGATGGATTCGCTTTGAAGCCAGTGTTGAATGGAACTGGCATTTTTGACGCGCCGCCTGATCACGGTTCTACCTTTTGGGGCGTGTATACCGTTCATCCGAGCCCAAAGATAAAGGGTGGGAATATCGATCTTTATTATCTTGGTCTCGCTCGAAAGAACGCAGCGTTCGAAATTGGTTCGGCAGATGAGTTGCGCCATACGGTGGGCGGAAGGCTCTCAGGCAGGCAAGGTGGCTGGAGCTATGACAGCGAAGCCGCCTTTCAATGGGGTAGCTTTAGCGCACGAAATATTCGTGCCTGGGGCACCGGCCACGACACGTCGTACACATTTCGATCCATCCGCCTCCAGCCACAGATTGGTGCTAGCGCGCTTGTCGCGAGCGGTAGCCGCGGCAATTCACGGTCGGACTTGGGAACGCTAAATCCACTCTTCCCGACAGGCTATTATTTCGGCCAGGGCGGGATCGCTTTGCTCGGACCCTCGAATCTTATGGCGATCGGCCCGAAAATAGCTTTGCAAGTCACAAAATTGCTCAGTGTGATCGCGGACAACAATGTCTTCTGGCGGACCAGTCTTCAGGACGGCCTCTATGGGCCGGCCGTGAATCTGTTGGTTTCCGGGCCAGGTAATTCTGGGCGTTACGTCGGTAGCCAGCCGTCGGTCGGAATTTACTGGAGGGCAAGCCAACACATCTCCGTGTCGGCTGCGTACGCCCATTTTTTCAGCGGACCATTCTTGGTGGACGCATCACCGCAAGGCAAAGACGTCAACTACGGAGCTGTTTGGACGACGTATAAGTTTTAGGATTTGAAGTCTCCCCTGGCGCGAGACCCGAAACCATAGGTGACACTCCAATAATCACTAGGGATAGAAGCAATTCTGCAATGCACAATCGTCAGATCATGGCTTCTCATCTAGAATGAGAACGCAACGTAAGTGACTATTTAGAATCGAATTTAGCTTGAGCCTTCCTTACGACCTCCCAATTGTCAGTGACCCAATCAACGAGTCCATCAAGAGGTTTAAGTAAGCTTTTCCCTAAAGGGGTTAGCTCATATTCAACCCTCGGGGGGATCTCCGGAAACATTTCTCTTGAAACCAAGCCGTCCCTTTCTAAGTTTCGCAGTGTGATAGTCAACATCCTTTGTGAAATACCTGGGACAGTTTTTTCTAACCCCGAAAATCGCGCCCGATTGTTGTGAACCCTCGCCAAGGTAAGGACGACAAAAATACTCCACTTGTCGCCAATCTTGGTGAGCATCTCGCGGACCGCCATAGGGTCTCCGGAGCCACAAACATATGCCGGATCTGACTGCTCAGGTTTGTTTGCCTTTTTCATAGCTTACCTCCGTGTTCGCAACCGAACTCAATGTGCCTTCTTGTTTTAAGTGTACCAGCGATATATGGTGCAACTATACTTTAGTAAGTAACATTGTGACAGGAAGCAATTGGGAGTTCGCTATGAAGAAAACACGGTATGCGGAGTATGAAGCAGCAGAGCCGTACTTCGCGCTAGTCCAAAGCGCGCTGGGCGACCTCGTGGATGGCGAGCACTTCTTCGATGTTGTGGCTGACAACATCGTCTATGAAGTCCTCTATGACCTGGGATGGCCGCGGCAGATCAAGGGACGCGCCAATCTTATGAGTCAGTTTGGCGGCTATGGAGCTTACATCAAACTCCAATCTGCGGACCATTTGATTACCCACAAGGCCGATGACGGCCGTACGGTCGTCATTGAGTACGAAGTTCACGGGACCGTCCTTGCGACAAGTGCGAAGTACAACAATCGGTTTTGCTCGATCATCACCATCGAAAGCCGCAGAATCGTCCATTGGCGAGATTACATGGACTCCTTGGCCGCGTGGAGCGCCCTTAACAGCAAACAGAAATGACCAACCTCGATCGGATGGTAGTTCAATGCGCGCGATGACTCTAAAACATTACGGTGCGAAAGACGGCTACTTTCTCACAGACCTGCAGACCCCCGAGCCAAAGCAGGGCGAGGTCCGAATCAAGGTCCACGCCTCGGCCTTCGGACCTGCCGATTACAAAGTCTCCCGTGGGATCGTTAAGTTTCTCCATGCCCGAAATTTCCCCATTGTCCTCGGGTACGACTTTTCGGGTGTAGTGGATGCAACTGGTCCGAGTGAGGGTCGTTGGAAGGCCGGCGACAATGTTTTCGGTTTTCTGCCTTACGGCCCGTCGAATAAACGGGGTGCCTTCGGCGAATTCTTGATTGCGAGAGCAGATCAGATTGCTTTAAGGCCGTCAACAATTTCTCATGCACAAGCCGCCGCTGCGGCGACGGCTGGATTGACAGCAATGCAAGGGATTCGTGACCAAGGCAGAATTCCTCCGAGGGATGCCCGAGTCTTGATTACTGGAGTTTCTGGAGGCGTTGGCTCCGTCGCGATTCTCGTAGCAAAGAAACTCGGTGCCCACGTCACGGCAATTGGGTCGCAGCGTGGTCTAGAGCTCGCACGGAATTTGGGTGTGGATGCTCTCGTTGATCGCAAAAGGGCCGACGTTTTTGAGAACGTCACTGGCCAGTTTGATGTGATTTTCGATGCAGCCGCAGCCTATCGTTGGTCGCAGTGGAAGAGGAAATTAAAGAGGGGCGGGACATTTGTGACAACACTTCCGTCTATGGCTTTTGCTGTCGACAAATTGATGAGCCTTGCTTCATCTAGCCGGGTGCAGATGGTGTATGTGAAAGCTAATAATCGGGACCTCACACTTTTGGGCCAGTGGCTTAGCGAAGGAATGGAGATCCCCGTTGATTTGACTTATCCGGTCACCAAGCTCGACCAAGCCCTTTCACGATACGAAAAAGGGGAGTTCCTAGGGCGAATCCTTGTCGATGTCTGGAATGGATTTTAGCCAAGCCCGAACGGCAAACGTTTTTGCAATGATCTACGCAGTATCCGCCTGGCTCGTAAGAGCCTTGATTTTACTGTCGGGATGGAAACTCCGAGAGCCTCCGCGAGATCTTTATTCGAACAGTCGGTATCACACTGCAACTCAATCGCATCTCTGAGGTGAGGAGAGAGTCGCTTAATGCCCCGTCGAAGCGATACCTCGCTTTCGTTACGCACGTACAATTGCTCGGGATTCTCTCTCGTATCATAGAGTTCAAATCCGCAGTGAGAACACTGGTCGTCAACAGTCGCGTCGATTGCAATGAAAAACCCGCGCCTCTTGCGCAGGGTCATCAACGCAGAGTTGATCGCGATTCGCGTGAACCACGTTGTCACGCGAGATCTTCCTTCAAAGCGGTTGATGTGAAGGAATGCCTTCATTAATGTCTCCTGAAGAACGTCCTCCGCATCCTCCCAACTGTCCACGATCTGATATATCGTTCGCAGTAACATCTTAGAATAGCGTCTGCTGAGCGTCGCGAATGCCATGCTATCGCCGGATTTCGCGGCCATAACTAACAGTTCGTCGTCAGCCTCACCTAAATCGCCAGAGGTGCAATCCCTGGCACCGAAGATCGTCGTTTTCGTCTGATTGTTCATTTCCTGTATTTATCGCGAACTGTCGCGGCCCTCCCCTCGTCGTAGCCGTTTGGCAGGCATACTCACATGTCGTAGTGATGAGCGGCTCTTGCGAGCGACTCTGTAGCGTCGCCATGCAAGCCGTACAATTACGCTGCCAAGCACCGCCAATCCCACCCAAGCAACCAGATGGCCTGCATGTCCTAAATATTCTGCGATCCTGTCTAGCTGGTCTCTAAACTCGTAGCCCAGCGCCAAATACGCTGTCGTCCAAATGAGAGCGCCAAGGCCATCGAACAATACGAATCGCGAAAGGCCAACTCCAAACAATCCTGACGCAGGGGCTGCGAGCGCATCGAATCCCAATATGAATTTCGAGACCAAGAGCGACCTTACTCCGTAGCGATGGAACATTGACACATATCTGTCCACGCTTAAGGCCATGCCCGACGGTGATTTGTCGATGAGCCAAAGCAAGTGTTTGCCGAACCTCTTGCCGATTTCGTACCACACAAGATCGGTCGCAATGAACGCTGGTATGACTGTCGCAAGGAGGGCAAATGTATTGAACCGATGCGCCTCTATCATCGCTCCCGAATCAAGCACGAAGAGGCTAACAGGTACAGGCAAACAGGCTTGGCGGCCAACAATGCAGAGAAAGAGTAACCAATATCCATGCTTCAAAAGGAGCGACGTAATGTCATCCATTGTTGCCCCTCAGATGATGGCGCGCAGAACGTTGTTGGTGCACAGCTACCTTCGTTGTAGATCCGACCAAGGTCGCGATGCGCGGAGCCTGATACTGATGACCGCTATGTGGCGATAGTACGGTCGGGGACAGGTTGAGAAAAGTACATGTTCCTGTTAAGCCAGGGTTCTCGTGGAATGCAAGCCGCATACAGGAACGCTCACCAGAATTCTCCAAGCGAACTAGCAGGAATATGTACTTTTGTCAGGATTCGTCGGTTGTTACGATCCTTTATGCCCTGAGAGCGACGCGTATCGCGGCTGCGTGCGGAGTCGTCTTCGATTCATTGAGTCGATAAGGTCGTGAGCTTATCCCACGAGGATGTGAGAGCCAAAGATGACGACCCAAGCTCCGCGAGTAGTGATTGTTGGAGGTGGATTTGGCGGACTTGCCGTTGCGAGGGGATTGAAATTTTCTCCGGTCGAAGTGCTTCTTATCGATCGGAACAATCATCACGTCTTCCAGCCTCTTCTATATCAGGTTGCAACTTCAGTCCTTGCTCCAGGGCAGATTGCATCGCCTCTCCGGAGTCTTTTATCGAATCAGACAAACACATCTGTGATGTTGGGCAATGTGACGGACGTCGATGCCTCCGCCAAGCAGGTCATCGTGGACGCCGGCGACAAAGCCAGCCAGAGAGTCGACTACGATTACCTGATTCTCGCCACCGGGGCCAGTCACAGTTACTTCGGCCATGATGAATTCGCGGCCTTCGCTCCCGGCCTCAAAAGCCTCTCAGACGCAGAGGCCTTGCGAAATCACATATTGGAAGCCTTTGAGAAGGCCGAGGCTGAAGAAGATTCAGCCAGGCAACAAGCGTTACTGACCTTCGTGATGATAGGAGCAGGGCCCACGGGCGTCGAGATGGCAAGTGCGATCGCTGTCATGTCTCGAACCTCGCTGCGGAGAGACTTCCGGCGAATCGACCCGAAAACCGCACACATCATTCTGGCCGAAATGGGAGCACGTCCGCTTCCGAGTTTCTCCGACAAACTCTCCGAAGCAGCGAAACAACGACTGGCATCACTGGGGGTCGATGTACGCCTTGGTCAGGCCGTTCAAACAATTGATAACGAAGGAGTCGTCATCGGAAGTGAACGGATCTCGGCACGGACGGTTGTTTGGACTGCCGGCGTCGCGCCCTCTCCTGCAGGAAAATGGCTTGGAGCTGCAATGGATCGTGCAGGCCGAGTTCTGATCCAACCCAACCTTACAGTTCCCGAACATCCGGAGATCTTCGTCATCGGTGATACTGCGGCTCTCAATCAAGACGGCAGGCCGCTTCCTGGAGTTGCGCAAGTTGCGATCCAACAGGGCCGGTATACGGCAAGATCCATCTTCCGCACAGTGATCGGTCATAGCCCATTGCCACCGTTTCGCTATTTCGACAAAGGCAATCTCGCTGTGGTCGGAGAGAACTTTGCAGTTCTCCAGAGTGGCGGCGTACAGTTGAGCGGCTTCATGGCTTGGCTCGTTTGGGCGCTTATACACATTCAATTTCTAGCCGAGAACAGTTTGCGCATCAGCGTTTTTTTACAGTGGGCGTGGACATACGTGAGCGGCAAGCGCGGCGCCCGTCTGATCATCCGGCGACGCACCAATACTTAAAGACGCTGCTCTCGTTCACACTCAACCCACGGAGGATTCAGAATGGCGATTGAAAAGGCTATCTACACGGCCCATGCAAGAGTAACCGGCGGCCGAATCGGCGCCGCAAAATCTGACGATGGGCAGATCGACCTTAAGCTCGATCGCCCTGTTGAAATGGGTGGAAAAGGAAGAGGTACTAACCCAGAACAGTTGTTTGCTGCGGGGTATGCCGCCTGTTTCATCGGGGCCTTGCGAGTAGTCGCGGGCAAACGGCACATCCGGGTGAGCGAGACCGTAGCGGTTGACTCGTCGGTTTCGTTTGGCCCTCTGGCGGGAGGCGTCGAGGGTTTCGGCATCGCCGTGGCCATGACCATCCATCTTCCGGAAATTGAGAGAGCAACCGCAGAGGAACTGGTACATCTTGCACATCAGGTCTGCCCGTATTCCAATGCAACGCGGGGCAACGTTGACGTAGTCCTGACGGTGACCTAAAGTTCCGCGTTGGCTAGTTGAGTAGGTGCTCGTGTACTTTCTCGAAAAGCTTGTGATTGTCGCGGTAATCTACGCGCATTCCAATCAGCACGGGTCCGGGGATCTCGAACGCCTTCTTCAATATGATCCCTATCTGACCGGGGCTCTCAACCATAAAGCCGACTGCCCCAAAAGCCTCGGCGTACTTGACTATGTCGATAGGCCCAAAGTCCACCCCCGAAGTGCGTTTGTACTTTGATTCCTCCTGAACAGCGACCATATCGTAGGTCCCATCGATCCAGACCATATGTACGAGGTTCAATTTCAGCCTCACGGCGGTTTCGAATTCCATTGAAGAGAAGAGAAACCCGCCATCACCGGAGATGGAGAGCGTCTTTTCATTCGGCCTCACCAGGCAGGATGCAATCCCCCAAGGAAGGGCGACGCCAAGGGTTTGCTGGCCATTGCTGATAAGAATCTGCCGAGCCCGGAAGCTAAAGAGGAAGTGGGCTATCCAAAGATGGAATGACCCCATATCGAGGCACAAGGTCACATCATCTACGAGCCACTTCTGCAGTTCGGCGACGATCCTGAGAGGATGGATTGGGCTTCCAGTAAGCCGACCTGCATCTTCGATGCGCTTCGCCCTATTGGAGGCAAGCGTGGACAGAAAACGTTCAATGTCCGGTGCAAGGACGTGAGGAGCGATGAGTCCTTCTAGCACTGTCAAACTCGCGGCGATGTCTCCCAATATTTCGATGTCAGGAGAGTAGAAATTGTCGACATCAGCCCGAGTCGAATCGATGTGAATGATCCGCGTCGTCCGCGAATGGTTCCATATAGAGGGGTCATACTCAACCGGGTCGTATCCGATCGTGATGACCGTGTCAGCCGTGGCCAAGAGTTCATCTCCGGGTGTATTGTCCAACTGACCTATGCGTCCCGCAAAGCTCTTGAAAAGATCTGCCGAAACGGTTCCGGCAGCCTGGAAAGTGCCCACCACCGGTAATCGAGTCTTGCGAAGGAAGGCACGAACTGCATTCGCGTTCTCTGGCCTGCTGGCAAGCAGGCCCAGTAGGAGGACAGGGCGTGCAGAGGCGTTGATGAGGTTTGCGCCAGCAGCTAGTGACTCAGAGCTGCCTGGGCCGAATTTGGAATTTGCGGGAACATGGAGAGTTTCGCATTTCGCCTCTCCTTCCATGATGTCCTTCGGAAGGTTCACAAACGCGGCTCCGGGACGGTCAGATTCTGCAGCCCGGAATGCATTCGCCATGACCTCGCCGACCGACTCGGGAGAGTTTGCCTCGGCGCAGAACTTCGTAACGGGCCTTAATACCGAGACAGCCTGCAGAGTTTGATGAATCTGCTTTAGGCTCTGGGAGGTGGCGACAGACCCGCCCAGGGCCACCATCGGATCTCCCTCACTGTTAGCGGTGGCAAGGCCAGTAGTGAGATTGCTGACTCCTGGGCCCGAGGTTGCGATCGCAACGCCGGCTTTGCCTGTCAGTCGCCCGATGCCTCCGGCAATAAAGGCTGCATTCTGTTCGTGTCGACATACAACGGTCTCAATCGAAGAAGTCTTTAGCGTGTCGAAGACCTTATCGATCTTGGCTCCCGGAATCCCAAATACGTGCGTCACTCCGTGCTGTTCCAGCGATTCCACGACGATCTGCGCACCGGTCTTAGAAGTATTCGAACCCATCACGTCCTCTCGATGTCAAAACTTCGCTTTATGAACCATGATTCCGCTCCGCGCTCGCCAAATCTCCGGCTGGGTCGCCGCTGAGGTTGGCCTTTAGGAATTCCGTGGTCTCTGGCAGAGAGACATGCATTTCATGCATGGCGCAGCCACTAATAACCGCCTTCCTGACCTTGCACTCGAGAACATGGCCGCCTCGCTCTCGATTGTTAGAAAGGAAATGAAAGTGATATCCCGGCACACTGAAGGAGCCGGCGAAGCCAGGCGACCATATGCCGACCAAAATCCCCTCTTCCTCTTGAAACAGGAACTCCTGTTGCGCTGACGCGGCTTCTTTTAGTCCTGTTCCATCGGTCACCGGCTTCATTACCCTCGTTTTAAGCAAAGAAAACGTTCCGTCGATTCGAAATGCGTAGAACAGGTTCTCGGAATCTCGCAATCGATCGCAAGTCGCCACCAACTCGGCGAAGCTATCCAATTCCGCGCGCTTTTCTGAGAACTCGGCGTTGAAATACGTGACGACTGCGTAGGGGATCAGACGGTCACGTTCAACCTCAGAGACCTTGCCATCAGAAGATATCTGGTAACAGATTCCGTCGAGGACGACCATCTCTCCGTCCAGATCGATGAAGGTGCCTAGGCCAAAATCGCCGTGAATGAGAAGTCGAGCAACCGTGACCGCACCCTGATAGAGGCCTTCGACCAGTGCGGCTGACGTCGAGACCTGAAAGAGCGTGTGAAATGGTTTGCCAAGACATTGGGACAAAGCAGTCGACAGGACATGGTCAAAGCTTGTCTTGTCCGTTTGTACCCGTTCCATGAGAGCTTCGTAGAGGGAATCAGGCAGATTGCAATAGATTCTCTTCATGCGGTACTCCACGATGTAAAGTCATTCCTTGAGTTCCCGCTTCGCGCTGCGGCGACAATTGGGAAAGAAAAGAGGACTCCCCGGCTCGTTTCCTCATTTCACTTCGTTAGATCCTTCAATGTCTTGAGATCGTCCACGATGTAAGCCATCGACGCGCGAATGCCCTTGCCACAACGAATGGGAGCGAGATCCGAAATCTCCTCTCCATCTGCGATTGGCAAAGTAAGAAACCCATCGCCAATCCACGCTTGTTCGATCTTGACATCGTGCGGCACATTTTCGACAAGTTCGTGAATAGCCGGTTTGTCTTGTTTGCCTGCTGCCAAACGGGGCGTATGCAGCAAGTTGACAATCGGACGCTGCTTCAGGGCCGCAGGGTCAGTGATTGGTTCACTGAGTGTGACCAGGGCCTGCGCCAGCCGACGACCGCTTGCTGTCAGCGATCCGGCGAACTTCGATTTCGGCGCGAGAGCCGGACCCGCCTTCCCTGTCGCCGCATAGTAGCGAGTCTGAAACACCTGGCCGAGACGCTTCGGGTAACCCTGAGTCCATCCACGGGCGAGGGCAGCGTCGTTGTCAACGAAGATATAGGGGCAGTACGCTACCGGCTTTCCCCCAAACAAAGCATCGACTAGCAGAAGGAATTCGCGATACTGATAGCGCGCTGGATCCAAATACTCCTCGTTTGCTCCGCTGAACTGCCAATCGTAGAAGAGAGCATTTCCATGGCCATCCGTCGCTGGATCAGGATCGATTCCAGTAGGCAGTACAGCTGCTACCGCTGCGGGATCGGCCCAGAATTCGACGCTAAGGAAGTCGGCCGAGTAATGCCAGGGCGGGGGTGGGTTGAGTGTCGACAACCCTTTCGGCGTAAGCGGATAGTTAAAACCTTTAAGCATCGATATCCTCCTTTGCACTGCCGTAACACCGGGGCCATCGAAAGATTCGTGGCGATCGCGTGAGCCAAAGTGAGCCTTAAGGAATCCTCACCGAAAGACATCGACCAACTTAACACCCGGCATCAGCGCAAATACTATCGCCGCAAGCTTGAGGGGGAACATTACATGTTCCTGCTACGCACGAACATCTGGACTTCGAGAATCCGTTGGATGGAAGAGAAGTCCCGCGTCGGACGCCTACTAGGAAGATGTAATGGGAATCAGACTATGAATCTCGTTACGATGCAGCGATACGCGAGGCTGCGATGCTACAGCGAGGCTTCTGGGGCATTTTCGATATAACACCAGCAAAGTCTGCCTTCGCTACGTTGCCGAGATCGCAATGGAAAGACCGCAAAGGAGTCCACAGTGCCATACCGCAGCGTAAATCCTGCTACTGGAGAGGTGCTCAAGACCTTCCCAGAACACACCGATCAAGAGATGCTGGATGCGTTAGCCACAGCAGACCTAGCCTTTACGTCGTGGTCGGCGCTCCCAATAGCCGATCGCTCGAAGATCATGTCGCGCGCCGCCGAACTTCTCATTGAACGAAAAAGCGACCTTGCAAGGTTGGCCACACTTGAAATGGGTAAGCGCATTGCCGAGAGTAGAGGCGAGGTCGAATTGAGTGCCGCGATACTGCAATACTTCGCAGACAATGCAGCGGCATTCCTCGCCCCGAAGACCATTGCGTCGGTCATGGGAGAAGCTCATCTCGAATTCTCGCCCTTTGGCGTCCTTCTAAGCATTCAGCCTTGGAACTACCCTTACTATCAATTGGCGCGTTTTGTCGGTCCACATCTAATGTCGGGCAATGTGATGCTGTTGAAACATGCGCCCGGTGTACCTCAATGTGCCCTCGCGTTCGAGCGAGTCTTGAAAGATGCAGGCTTTCCGGTCGGCGTCTATACCAACCTTTTTCTCAGTAATGACCAAGCTGGAGCGTTAATCGACGACGCTCGTGTCAAAGCGATTGCACTCACCGGATCGGAACGCGCCGGCGAAGCCTTGGCGTCCAGGGCCGGCAAGAATCTCAAGAAATCCACAATGGAGTTGGGTGGAAGCGACGCATTCATCGTCCTTGACGATGCGGACCTGGACCACGCTGTTGCCATGGCCATTCTTGGACGGTTCGGAAATAACGGACAGACCTGTATCGGCGCAAAGCGGTTCATCGTCGTCGAATCAATCCTCGACAAGTTCCTCCCGCGTTTCATCGCAGCCGCAAAGGAGTTGAAACTCGGAGACCCACTCGACGAAAGCGTAACGCTCGGGCCGCTTTCATCGGACGATGCGCTGCAACTAATCTTGCGGCAGATAAATGAAGCAATCAGCCATGGAGCGAAGATCTTGCTCGGCGGGAAGCAGTCAGGGAAGACGGGCGCGTTCCTGGAGCCCACCGTACTCACCGACATCACCTCTGATAACCCCGCATATAAGCAGGAATTCTTTGGACCAGCAGCCCTTGTTTTTTCTGCGAAGGACGAAGCTGACGCGATCAGGATCGCTAACGATACTCCATTTGGCCTCGGCGGATCGATCTATTCGACCAATATCGACAGAGCCAAGCGTGTAGCCAGCCGCGTTGAAACAGGGATGGTCTTCATCAACTATCCGGACGTCAGTTGGCCGGATCTCCCGTTCGGAGGAATCAAAAGGTCCGGATACGGTAAAGAGCTCTCCAATCTCGGATTTGAGGAGTTTGTGAACAAGAAGCTTGTGCTCGTTCCAAAGATTCCCCCGCAAAGCCAATAGCTGCAAGCCGCGATAGCAGCTTTATGTAATTGCCGGCCGAGGAACCGGTAAATACCATCACGTCAAGCTTCTGGCATCATCCCGGCATGCAGATGCCATTCCTAGATGAATAACAGAACAGGTTGGTCCCCATTGCAGGCCATAGGAGGTTATGCGAATGCCGCTCTACACGGCGATCACCCAGGAGGACGCAGTCTCCAACGAAACCAAGGTGAAGATTGCTGAGGAAATCACACGGATCCACACCTCAGTGATGAAGGTCCCGAAGAACTTCGTTCGTGTCGTCTTTCTTTCGTATCCGAAGGGATCTGGCTTCACCGGCGGTTCTGAGGCTCCAACCGCTGCGCTTAATTGCGTACTGAGGAGCGGCCACACCGCAGAAGACAAAGCCGAGATGCTGAAGCAGCTTTGGACAATGTTTCAAGATCTCACCGGAACAGCAACAGAGCAGCTCGCGCTTTCACTTCAGGAGGTCCCATCTTCCAATGCCATGGAGATGGGGCAAATCATGCAAGCAGTTGGACATCAATAGCCGCTGCTCTTATCTCGGATCATGTGACTGATCGGAACTCTCGGAGTCAACAAATGTGCTTCTTTTCTCCAAATACCGATGCACTAACCCCACTTCGCTCTCGTGCGACGCCTGATCGAACCCCCGACCATCTTGCGAACGGTACTCCGTCAGCCTTGCGTGATGACTTGATTTCGCTTCTCGGGCCAACGGCCGTCAGGTCGCGGGTTACTGACCTGGTGAAGTACGCTACGGACGCAAGCCCTTACCGTCTTTTCCCCCAAGTCGTGATTGTTGCAGAGTCAGTTGAACAAATCGCGAAGACTATGCAATACGCGCAACAAAATCATAGGACGGTCACTTTTCGCGCATCCGGGTCAAGTCTGAACGGTCAGTCCCAGGGGGACGACATCCTCATTGATGTTCGGAATTGTTTCAATGGATTGGAGATCCTGCAGGACGGTATCTACGCAAGAATCAAGCCCGGAACGATCATCAGCACCGCAAATCGCGCACTACTTCCCTACGACCGAGTTCTAGGGCCAGACCCTGCCAGCAGCGGCGTCGCAACCATCGGTGGTGTTGTGGCGAACAATGCCAGCGGGATGACCGCGGGAACGAAATTGAATAGCTACCACACTGTCACATCCATGAAGGTTCTCTTGCCTTCCGGTACTCTCGTTGATACGGGCGACGACCGAGTCGACAACGAGCTCCTTACACATGAACGCGAACTCCATGACGGATTGCTAGACATTCGCGACGAGATTCTTCAGGATGAAACGTTTGCCGCCTGGATCAAGAAAAAGTTCTCGATCAAAAACACCAATGGATACCGGCTTGACGCGTTTCTTGATTGCAATACCCCTGGCGCCATTCTCCAGAAGTTGATGGTGGGCTCGGAGGGAACGCTGGCCTACATCGCCGAAGTTACGTTTGAAACGCTCCCCCTCAAGCCGCTTCGCTCTACAGGTCTCCTTATCTTTTCCAGCCTGCATGACGCGGCGGCTGCAGCTCCCCACTTTATCGAGATGGGAGCTATGGCGGCCGAACTGATGGACGGGAGATGTCTGCACATCGCCACTTCGATTCCTGGCGTGCCGAAGAGTTGGGGCACCGTCAGTGAAGATGCCGGGTCGCTGTTGGTGGAATTTCGTGCTTCGCAAGATGACGAACTGGCGAAGATGGAAGAGGCAGGCGTCCGATTCGCCTCTACACTCAACCTCCACGAGCCGGCGCAGTTCAGCCGGGATCCCAAAGCGGCCGCTATTCTGTGGAAAGTCCGAGAGGGGCTGTATCCGATTGTGGCATCGGCAAGGGCTCAGGGAACTTGTCTGATGATTGAGGATGTTTGCGTTCCGCAGGACCGTGTGGGAGATGCGGCAAATGACATCCTCGACCTACAGCGTAAGTTTCACTACCTTGTAAACGTCGCCGGCCATGCTTCTGCGGGCAACCTCCATTTCCTTGTGGGGGTGAACTTCGGCCTCCCTTCAGATGTCGACAAATACGCCGCCTTCATGGAAGAGATGACAACGCTGATCGTTAGCAAATATGACGGGTCCTTGAAAGCCGAGCATGGAACGGGTCGGAATATCGCTCCTTTCTTGGAGAAGGAATGGGGACCGAAGGCGACTGCTTTGATGTGGAGGATCAAGAAACTCTTCGATCCTAGAGGACTCCTCGCTCCGGGAGTAATGCTCAACAAAGATCCGCTCGGACATGTCAAAAACACGCACACGCTCCCTGAGATCGAACATGTCGCCAACGCCTGCATCGAATGTGGCTATTGCGAACCGGTTTGCCCAAGTCGTCACCTGACCACAACTCCGCGCCAGCGCATAGCATTGCGGCGTGAAATGATGCGGCACGAGCCGGGTTCTGCCATTCAGAAGGCTCTCCTCAAAGAATACGAGTATGACGCAGTACAGACCTGCGCCGGTGACAGCTCCTGCGAACATGCTTGTCCTGTCCAGATCAATACTGGCGTCATGATGAAGCAGTTCCGCCACCTCGAACACAGTCAAGGGGAGGAGTGGGTGGCGGCGAGAATCGCAGATCATTGGGGCTTGGTTGAACCGATCGCGCGGCTTTCAATGCTCATCGGGAACATAGCGGCCAAGGTATTGGGAGACGGAACCGTAAGCGGGATATTGAATGCCGCCCGAAAGGTGATCAGTCCGGATTTGCTCCCCAGCTGGGTTGAATCCCTCCCCATGCCGGCATCGTCGAAGCTTCCAAAAACCACACAGAATGGAGCAGCCGCCATCTACTTTCCCGCCTGCATCAATAGGATCTTCGGCGGCTCCAAGTTATCCCATCATGAAGTGTCTCTTCCTGCTGCGTTCGTTGCAGTTTCTGAACGCGCGGGATTCCCATTGTTTATCCCGCCGGATGTCATAGGCACCTGTTGCGCAACCGTCTGGCATTCGAAGGGCTACAACGCTGGCAACATACTGATGGCGAATCGCGCGGTAGAAAATATGTGGCGTTGGAGCAAGCAGGGCACACTTCCTATCGTCTGTGATGCTAGCTCCTGCACCCTTGGGCTCAAGCAGGAGGTTCTAGATTACCTCTCCCTTGAGAACCGCGAGCGACATAAAACCCTCGTTATTTACGACTCCATTACTTGGGCAGACGAAAAGCTCCTTCCGAACCTGAAGATGACCCAAAAGGCACGATCGGCTACGGTTCATCCCACATGTTCCATGCACTCCTTAGGCAACGATACAACCCTCCGGAAAATCGCCGCTCAACTCGCCGATAAACCGTTCTATCCGCTCACGAGTACCTGTTGCGCCTTCGCGGGGGACCGTGGCTTGCTCCATGAGGAGCTCACGCGGTCGGCAACGCATGATGAAGCCCAGGAAGTGATGGGCCAGGCTCTCGACTTGTACATCTGCGCTAACCGGACGTGTGAAGTGGGTATGGAGCACGCGACGAAGGCGCCCTATGAATCCTTTATGTATGCACTCGAGAAGCTGACACGCGCCTAACGATCCCCGGCGGGAGTCGCGGCCCAGAGCATTGAGAGAATCGTGTCAATGATGCCGCGCAGTTTTCGCTCACGAATTTGGGGAGTTTGTTCGGTCTGCTTTAGAAAACTCTGCGGTGCACCGAGCTTCATGGGAGGAACCGAACGTGAGGCAGTCGAGCAGAGAACGTCCCGTCTCAGTTTACGACGGACAAACTGACCTAAGCAGTTCCAACAAAGCGTCGCTGTCAATCGGCTTTCTGAAAAAGCCTGCCGCGCCCTTTTCCATGTAAAACATCTCAGCTCTCACCGATGGCTTGCCCGTGATGATGATCACAGGAATGGTAGAGTTGTTTCTCTTTAAATGTTCGAGCAACTCAAGCCCACTCATCTGCCTCATCTCGACATCGGTGATTATGCAACAGGATTCGACAATGTCACCCGATGCAAGAAATTTCTCCGCTGATATATAGGATTTCGCCGTGAAGCCAAACGAAGATAGAAGATTGACGAGCGATTCGAGAACTCGGAAGTCGTCGTCGATGATTGCGACCGTGTTCGCGTGCGTGTCCATAGATCACCTTTGGGCTGATTGCAACTCTATCGCAGTTCGCTGAAGGTGTCTGTTACGCATTTCTGCTAGATGTACTCGGGGGAGCTAGGCCGAGCTTGCCGGCGAGCCTCACCAGCGTTGCAAACGAATCAGCTTCCATCTTTCTCATGATGTGGCCGCGATGGATCTGCACCGTGTACTCGGTGATACCCAAATGGAAGGCTACTTGCTTGTTGAGCATGCCATCCACCAACAACGGCAAGACATCACGCTCTCGTGGCGTCAATGATTCGTATCGTCTCACCAACTCTGCATGCTGGGCCGCGTCTAACCGGCTCGCACGATCTTGATTCAATGCTCGTTCAACTGAGGCAAGCAGAGCTTTCTCATCGACAGGCTTTGTCAAAAAGTCGACCGCTCCGCCTCTCATCGCTCTCACCGTAGATGGGATATCACCGCGGCCCGTAAGAAATATCACGGGAATCGACGACTTCGTTAAGATCACTCTTTGAACTTCGAGTCCCCCTAGACCAGGCATATTGAGATCGAGGATCAAACAGGCACAGGAATCCTGCCGAACAAACTCTAAAAACCGTTGACCAGATGTGAATGTGCGCACCTGTCTACCGTTTGCACGGAGGAGCGCTGAAAGCGCCTCTCTCACATTGACTTCATCGTCTACAACGTAGACGTACTCACTAGCCGTTTCCATAGAACCCTCTGCGGATATCGACCAAAGTCCACTTTGACCAGTTCCAATGAAAATCCGGATCACTCCGGCTATTCGAGACCCAGTTACGGCAAACAACTGATACAGAGAATTATATCGACGCAACATTCAGCTGAAACGCAACTTCATCAGGCCGATCCATTACGTAAATATGGAATACCTGAAATTGGGAAAAGGGTCTACGCGAAGTCGCATCTTAACTGCCGAGCGCGGCCCTCTCACTTCTTTTCAGCCACCGATATACACACTCCCGACCACCGTTCGTGGCCCAAGCCAGGCGGTGGCGTTGAACTAAGGGGCATCAGACCGAGGTCCTTCGCGACAAACGGAAAGCGGGCTTGGAGATAAAGTCTAACGAGTGCGGCGCGACCGTAAGAGAGGGCGAGTTGATCGGCGAGATCGCCGCGGTCAGAATAGCCCTCAACGACAACCGGATGCTGAAAGAACGAATCGCCATAGCCCGCAACTGCTTCATCGATGGCTTGTTTGCCCTTAGGTGAGAGCCCCTCAATTCCGTGACTGTCGACTTGGAATAGAGCATCTGCTGAGAGCCAAGTGCGTTGACCACCTGCGTTGATGAAGAGCTTGCTTCGGCGGTATTCGTTGGGCGACATGGTCGTAAGGCTGTAGTATCCCCGCCGATTGAAAAATCCCTTGAAGAAGAAGTTGTGCTTGATGGCCTCAGTATCTTCTGCCATATTCCCGGTTGCCGCATTCACATTCGTCAGGGTTTCGCTGATGTTCTGAGCTGCCGTCACTCCATCAACTCCCGGTCCCAGCGCCTGCTTTAGACTTTGGTGAACTTCCTGCATAGTATCGTTGGCCTCTGTCGAAGCAGCGCGCACCTGCGTCATCGTCTCATCGACCTTCTGAGGTAGCTGTCGCCGCTCAATGTCTTGTACCATCCCGTTCACTCGCACCGCTGTCTGATTCAGATTCGAAGCCGTTGACTGGACATTGGTCATGGTGTCCCGGATCTGGGCAGCCACTCGCTCGTCACTGAGAAGCAGCCCTGCGGGACCTTTTCCTTCCTTCAGCCCAATCAAAAGGTCGTTCGCATTGTTGACGGCGAGATTGACTCCGTCCAAGGACACGTTGATCTTACTCGACAGTTGTTTCAGGGAAACATCCGCATCATCCATTACGACTAAACCATGGTCCATGAGATCGGAGATGTTGACACCGGGTTTGCTTCGAATGGTCGAGTTCGGCGGCGCAACCGCGGCCCCAGGGCTACCTGGATGAATGGATAGGAATGTCTCTCCCACGACCCCTTCGGTATCGATCGTAACTACCGAGTCCTCCCGAACTAGCCCATGTAGTCGTTCACTAATTCTCATCTGAACATGAAATGGGGAAGTTGGAGAGTCGGGAACGCCGATTCCCACTACCTGGCCTGCATCCATGCCGGCGACGCGCACCTTCGATCCTTTGGTGAGTCCATCGAGATCGCTGAAGTCCGAATAGATAATCAGGTTCCGTGAGAAAGCCTCGTGGCGATTCCCAACCAAGAAGATGCCGAGAGCAAACAATGTCGCACCGGTGACGATAAAGATTCCGACAGCAAAGTATCGTTTTGACATTTTGTCACTCCGTAATCAGCCTGTGGGCCACATCGTTCTCACTGCGCGCAACTTCATCGACGGTGCCAAATGCAACCAAATCTCCCTTGTCTAGCACCGCGACACGGTCTGCAATTCGGCGAGCACCGTGGATGTCATGCGTTACAACGATTAGGGCAGTGCCATGTTCCTTCTTGGATCGCATCAATAGTTCGTCGATCTCGGACGCTGTTATTCTGTCGAGCCCACTGCTCGGCTCGTCAGCCAGCAGGATCTTCGGCTCAAGGACTAGGGCACGCGCCAAACCGGCCCGTTTTCGCATTCCGCCGGACAATTCTGATGGATATTTAGCGCCGTCGGGTCCAAGTCCGACATCTGAGAGAACGAGGTGTATCTTGTCGTCGATCTCACTTTTCGATTTTTCCGTTAAGCGAGTGAGTGGGAGAGCCAAGTTCTCGTAAAGAGTGAGCGAGTCGAAGAGGGCAGCGTCCTGAAACAGATAGCCCAATTTTTTCCGCGTCTTGGATAAGCCGCTTTCGCCAAGGCCGATTATGTTCTCTTGATCAATCCAGACCTCCCCAGAATCGGGACGCATCAGAGCCATGATGATCTTAAGAGTCACGCTCTTTCCGGTGCCGCTCCGGCCGAGCAGGCACAATACCTGGCCCTGTTCGACCTGGAACGAAAGATTATTCAAGACACGCTTATCTCCGAACGCCTTCGTGACGCTCTTAAACTCGACCGCTGCGCTTGATGAGGAACTCATATCGCGGTGTCCGGGAAGAGGAAGAAGATGCACTTGATCAGAAGAACGTCCGCAAGAATGATCAGCAAAGACGAAATCACGACACTATTCGTAGCTGCTTCACCGACGCCTTTTGCGCCCTTGTCTGTCGTATAGCCGAAGTATGAGGAGACCGAGCCAATAATGAAGCCGAAAACCGTTGTCTTGAGGGTCGGTGCAATGAAGTTCGCCCACTGCAGATTCTCAAACGCACGGTATAAATAGAGCTCAGGTGAGATATGTGACGCTACGACCTCTGACAGGAAACCACCCGACAATCCCGCGAAGTCCATGCACAAGGTCAAGAGCGGTAGCGCGATAACACAGGCGATCACCCTGGGGACCACCAGAAACTTGAATGAGTCGATCGACAACGACTCGATTGCGTCGATTTGTTCAGACGCCCTCATGTTGGCAAGCACGGCTCCGATTCCAGATCCGACTCTTCCTGCGAGAAGCAGACCTGCCACTAGGGGTCCAATTTCAACGAAGAATGATACGGCTTGAACGGCGGGTATCATTGCCGCCGCACCAAACGTCACAAGAGTACTTCGCGTGTGAAGCGTCATCACCGCCCCGAGGGCAAAGCCGGAGACGACGATGAGTCCCATTGACCTGTTACCCACGTCAGCCAGTTGCCGCGAGATCTGAACAAGCTCAAATGGCGGCCGAAGGGCGTCGATGAGCGCGCGCCCGGCGAAGAGGCCAAGCCTGCCAACAAACTCGAATGCTCTACCGAACCAGCGCACGGGTTCGCTCCAATGGATCGCCTGGCTGAACAAGATGACGATTCGTTAGACACCTTGTGGTCAAAGCAATTGCGGGGATCAGAAATACTACCGAGCCAAATACCCACATGAATGCACCCGCAGAAATCTGGTCTCTCAACGCATCGATCCCGAACGGTCGCTCGACACGCGCATAGCTCGGATAAAGCAAACGACCGGAGAAGCACAAGAAAGCGGATATTGCGGTATTCACGAGGTCAGCCGTGAGCAAGTAGGGGATGAGCATCCAGGTCTCGAATCGCCGGCGCGAAGGCCAGGGGAGCACGATTGGCCACCAGAACTGAATGCTCGTCAGAAAGAAGCACAGATGTTCAATGTTGTGCCAGCTTTCGGAAGACAATGCGAATTCGTAGGCCTGCGGTATATGCCAGCACACATAGGCGAGATTCATGGACAACCACGCAAAACCGAGCCCAGAGAAGCGGTGCCGGGCCCAGCGCAGCGCCGATGAACGAATTGCCGGGCCTGCAATCGTTCGAACGATCCAGCGAGGCGAGCCGCGAAGAAGCGGTACTACCGGGCTCCCCATGACAATCAGCGGCGGCGCGACTGACATCAACACGAAATGCTGAGCCATGTGCATGGAAAGGAGTGTTTCGCTGAAAGTGTCGAGTGGGGATGCGACAGCAACGAACACTCCGACCATTCCTGAAAGGAATGCGATTAGGCGCCAGATGGGGAGCGTTGCTGGCCTTGTGAGATGAAGTGCGACCCACCCGCGCACGTAAATAACGCTGATTGCAACGAGGGCACTCGTCACCCACAACGGGATGTCCCAGTCAGTAACGAGGCTCAGCCGAGAGGTGTCCAACTACACTCCTTCACGGATCGGATGTCTGACAAGCATGAAGTTATCGAGACCGGGAAAGGTGCCCCTCTTGCCCTTCCGACTCGTTGGGCACTCTCTTTGAATCAAGGAGTGGCGAAGAAATGAGCGATCTTCTTACCTGCAGTCTCCGAATAGAAGACAGTGACCTTTGCGCCTTTTACGGCTCCTTTCCCCCCATCCTTGGTGGCGTGCTCGGTGAGTCGAAACGTCTCCACAGAACCATCCTTTGCGCCGATGACCAATACCTTTCCGCCTCTGTCAATTCCCTTGACCGCGCCTTCAGTGGCCTTCAGGCCGCCATCGCCAACTTTGTCGATCTCGACTGCGCTGTCTTCGGTTCCCCGAGTTGTGTAGTGCACTACGGCCTCACTCCCCACTTTCAAGCCGTGCCACGAATCCTTGGTTGCGTTTTCCCCAGCGTCTGCGCCGTGAACTGCCGTTCTATCCGTAAAATGCACGACGTGGCGGGCCCCATCGTCCGTCTTCACCACAATCGTCTTGCTAGTTGAGTCGATCTTTTCGACACTCCCGTGGACCGCGGTGACAACGTCTTCGGATGCGTATGCAGTTGAAGCCAACGATAATGCGAGGACCATTCCAACTATGTGCTTCATATGCCTGCTCTCCTTTTCGATCATTGGCTGGGCTTAGATGACAAAGATTGCGCTACTTCGCGCCGCCTTGGTCAATCAACTTGGCTCGGCTGGCGAGCATCACGGGAGCTGTTGTCACTGGAGGGGAAATCCAATGATCCGCACGGCTTGCTGCCGCGGTTCGGGATGCGTCTGCGGCCGGCGGCTCATTGATAGGATGTAGAGTCTCCAGAAAACTGACGAGGGCGGTTACTTCTGAGGGCGCGAGATTCTTGCCATATGCGGGCATATTTCCGCCTCCCTGTAAAACCTGGCGGATCAGCTGGTCTTCCGTCATGCGCGATGCAACGAGATCAAGCGCGGGACCTCGCTGTCCTCCCACCCCTGCGATTGAGTGACAGTTGCGACATTGCTTGGATTGGAAGACGATCGCGCCCTGCCGTTGCAATGGACTTGCGTCGTGTGTGTAACGCACAGGAATCGGTGGGCCGCCACTCCAAGCGGCCATCTTGGGACTCCAAGGTGTAAATGTGCCAAGATGGGTGAGCACACCCCACGCTACGGCGATCGAAGTAAGCATGAGGATTGCGACCGGGCGCCTGTGCCAGCTTTTCTCTCCTTCTCCCGCGTAAAACGGAAGCCCCACGAGCCCGGCGATTCCTAGCACGGGCGCGATCAGTAGGAACGGCGTTTCAAGACTGGGCGGCAAGTATGACAGCACGGCGTAAAGCCAGAGGAAAAAGAAGTCTGGTTTAGGAGCAGTTTGAATGATCGTTGGATCTGGCTGGCCACCAGGCCCATAAGGGCCGAAGACAGCCGCACAAACTGCAACTGCCGCAATAATGGCTGCGGAAAAGAATGCATCCTTCCAGACAGCGCCCGGCACGAAGGGTCTACCGTCCGTTTTCGTCAGAGCGTGATATTCACTCAGATAGGTTGAACGGCGAACAACGCGCCCGGGCATTGGCCACTCGTTGATTCCGAGTTTGAGCACCATCCAGACATGGAGGCAAGCGAAAGCCAAGAGCATTCCTGGTATGACGAAGACATGGAACGCGAAAAAGCGAGATAGGGTTGCGCCGGCAATGATCGGACCGCCGAGCATCATATGCACGGCCCAATTCCCGATGAACGGCACGCGGCTGGCAATAGAGGCTCCAATACCCAAACCCCAATAAGCATCCTGATCGAAGCGCAACACCTGACCTGTGAACGCCATTCCGAGGGTCATCAATAAGAGAAAGACACCGAGAATCCAAGTGAGCTCACGAGGAAACTTGTAAGCGCCGAAGAGGAAAACTTGCGCCATATGGATCAGCACGACGGCGACCATAAAGTTCGATCCCCACCCATGCATCGCACGGAGGAACCAGCCAAGGGTCAGTTGATGATTTAAGACGTTGAGACTGTTCCAGGCCTGGCCAGCCGACGGTACATATACGAGCGCCAAGAGAATTCCTGTAACAACCTGCAGCATCAGTAAGACGAACGCGGCGCTCCCAAACACGTACCACCAGCTCGCGGTCCGATTCGGAACGGCGTGTAAAGCCATCTCCTTGATTGGTTCACCGAGTTGCAAACGGCTGTCGGTCCAGTTGTAGATCAGTTTTAACCAACGCATGGCGGCCCTCCCGCAGAGGTTTGAATCTGGACGAGTTTCGCGGTATTGGCCAAGGTAGGCATCTGACCTGCATTGATCTGAAGATTGCCCTCTACGATTTTCGTATCGTATGGAAACAGTCCGCGTTCTGGGGGACCAGATGCTCGGCTTCCATCGGCGTAGTATGCGCCACCGTGGCAAGGGCACATGAATAGTTGCGACTGAGGGAACCAACGAACCGGGCAACCCAGATGTGCGCAGTTCACCGCAAACACTTGGAACTTCATCGCCGCGACTCGGCGCACCCAACAGGCCACGCCGTCCGTCTCACCGTCCCAAGCTCTGCCAACCGGATTCGTGAATTTCGCAAGGCGTGTTTCCCCGACAGGAAAGGCGTCAATCGGCCCAAGAGAAATCCACGACTTGTAGGCGTTTCCAGGCTTTGCGGGAGAAAGAAGGTATCGGATCACAGGAACAGCCACAGCTACGCCAACAACGGCGTTGAAAAATGCGCCTATCCCAAGCAAGAACCAGCGTCGTGATACGGCTATCGCGTCCACCGGTGCCCCCTCTTGTTGGCTGTGTTCTGCTAAGACATGCTCTTCGGACATAATCACCTCCTCATACCTTCGCCGGGATACGGCTGCCCGGGTGTCTCACTTCTCAAGGAGTGCAGGTAAGCAACAATGTCGCTGACCTCTTGGTCTGTGATGGGCTGTCCTGGCCTGACTTGTTCCCAATCTGGATGACCGAGGTCGGGACGCCCGGCGATCACCACGGTTCGGATACTCTGATCGCTCACGAGTGCGAGATAACTGCCATCTGTGATCTTTTGCTTGCCCTGCTGATGGCATGACGCGCATGTCGCGTGGAAAAGAACATCACCGCGGCTTACGTCTCCCTGACTGCTTTCCAAATATGCAGGCATACCTATCGCGGCTGCCTTCTTCGGTGCCCAACGCGCGCGCATTCCTGAGACAAGGGCATCGACTTGTGGCTGCGTCAGGAAGCCTCCAGCTGACTCACCGAAGGCTGGCATCTGGGTCCCGGGCATGCCGGAAGTAATCCAACGCTTAAGCGAAGCGTCGTCAATCAGCACTTGATACTTGGAATTCGAAAGGTCGAAGGCTGGGCCGCCCAACCCATTTTCGCCGTGACATGCCGAACAGTTCTGACTGTAAAGGCGATCAAAGGCGACGACCTCGTCCGGTCTCATCAACTCGTTCTTGTCATCGGGTTCGCCGATCCGTCGATGACATCCGGTACACGCCAGAAGAAGTGCGAGGGATCCTAGCGAAAGACCCCTTATTGCGAGTCTTTTCATCGCTGGTCCTCTTTGGGCGACTCGAGTTCCTTTGCTTCGATTCCCATTCGCAGGATGAACGGCAAGGTCTGGTGAGTTTTGAACTTGCCACTTCCCGTTACAACAATCCCTGCAACGATGCCAAAAAGTATTTCTGATAGTGCGAACCAGCCCCATGCAATCCGGGCGTTGAAGACCGGATTTACAAATCCCAGAATCGAATGCAGCAGTCCGGTCCATAGAAGAGGCGCTACGATTCCACCCAGCAAAATGGGGTGTTTCGGCCACATGGGCAACATCGCTCCATACAGCAACCCAATGAGGGTGCATACAGCGGCATGTATGACGGTCGCAATGATCAGACCATTCCAATGAAATGCCGCTATGTCAGCAGTGGTCGGATTCGTCCAGTGGGCTACGCCAGCGCCACCGAGCAAATTGACTGCATACCAAATACTGTGCTGAGTGAGGTAACCATAAAGAAGTGCCGGGAAGATCATCACGAAGCCTCCGACAAGTCCTCCGCGCAAACCCGAGATGATCGGATAGCTCTCGACTGGGAGGTAGGCACGATGCACCTCGCTTACCTGAATCCGAGCTACGCTGGTTCGAAGGCTGATGGGGACGAAGGGTCTGGTTTCTACTGATACCAATTCATGGTGCTCCTGTGGAAACACCTGCTTGAACCACCCAACGATTCCGCAGCATGCAAGCAAAGCACCTACCAATCCGATACCGACGCTCGTCACCAGGCTGGCGAAGCAAAGCATCACTCCAAACGCGAGAATGATCGGCCACGCAGTGTCCGCAGGCACCTCGATTCGCTCGACATAGTCACGTTTCAGATTCTGCTCGTCTGTCACAGCTCACCGTCCAATGAGATATACAACCGAAAACACAACGATCCAGACTCCGTCGACAAAGTGCCAATAGAGCGCAACCGTTCCAAAGCGTTGACTTTGACGGGAGTCCAACCGCCCGAATAGAGAGAACAGAAACACGCTGCTGAGCAAGACGAGTCCGATGACAACGTGCGTCGCGTGCAATCCGACGAGAGAGTAGAACGTTGTGCCGAAAAGATTTGTGCTGATCGTTAGTCCGTCGCGATAGATCAGTTTTTTCCATTCGGCAGCAGTACCGAGAAGGAACGCGATGGCGAGTCCAATCGTTGCTCCGAGCCATCCGGTGAAGCTTGTCATCCGGTCGTCTTCGATTGCTCGCTCCGCTCGCCAAATCGTCACGCTACTGGACAATAGACAGATCGTTCCCAAGATCGGAACTTCCAAAACGTCTGCTGGCTGCGGGCCAGTAACGCTCTTGCCGAGGTAGAAGATGTAGGCAACGACAAAAATCGTAAAGATCGCGCTTTCACCAACGATCAAGGCAGCCATGCCGACGCGCCCTTTATAAGGCAATTGCCACTCTGTGACTCTTACCGGATTGTGAACGGGGACCGAACTCATGCCTCATACTCCCAGTCGGGGTCTTCGGGATGCTTTAGGTCCCAAAGCGGTCTACGGCTGTGAACCTCCGGTAGCTCTTCGAAGTTGTAAGAAGGCGGAGGAGATGGCGTGCTCCACTCAAGCGTCCAGGCATCCCACGGGTCATGTCCCGCAACTTCTCCTCTGTACAGCGAAGTTATAAAGTTGTAGATAAAGATAAGCACAGCGATTCCCTGGATCAGGCCTCCCGCGGAGACAACGAGATTCAAGATGTTCCAACCGCGGTCTGGTTGGTATGTGTAGATCGATCTCGGCATGCCAAGCAGTCCCAGCAGATGCATCGTATCGAAGGTGATGTGAAAGCCGATCGCGAACAACCAACAATGCCACTTCCCCAACGTTTCATTCATCAACCTTCCAGTGGCCTTCGGATACCAGAAGTAGATGGCCGCAAAGATACAGAACACTACCGCCCCCACCAGGACGTAGTGAAAGTGGGCGATCACAAAGTACGAGTTGTGGAGCTGCCAATCCCACGGAGATACAGAGAGCATGATTCCGGTGAGCCCGGCGAGCAGAAACTGGAAAAGGAAGCCTATACAAAACAACATTGGAGTCGTGAATCGTATGCGGCCACCCCACAGGGTTGCGATCCAATTGAAAATCTTGATTCCCGTGGGAACTCCCACAAGCATCGTAGATAAGGTGAAGAAAGCGTTCGAGACAGATGTCATTCCGACTGTGAACATGTGGTGGGCCCACACACTGAGGCTTACAAACATAATGCAGATCGACGCGGCGACCATCGCGGGGTATCCAAAGATGGCTTTTCGGCTGAAGACGGGAATGATTTCGTTCGCAATCGCAAACGCCGGAAGGACCAGGACGTAGACTTCTGGATGCCCGAAGATCCAGAAAAAGTGAATCCAGATCACAGACGAACCGCCTGCCTGAGTGTCGAAGAAATGTCCTCCCAAATAGCGATCGATCAGAAGCATGAGCTGCGCCGCGGTCAGCGGTGTAATGGTGACCAACGTCAACATGCTTACGATCAACATCAACCACGTAAATAGCGGCATCCGCATGAACGTCATACCCTTGCAGCGCATGGAAATGACCGTTGCAACTATGTTGATCGCGGTACCGAATGTTCCGAATCCGCCGACGATCAGAGCCAGTGCCCAATAGTCGGTCGCATGCCCCGGTGAAAACGAACGTGCGGTCAGGGGTGCATAAGCAAACCAGCCCACATCCGGGGCATTGCCAACACCGTAGAGCCCTCCGCCGCCAAGAAAACTGTAATAGAGCAATAAGCCGCCGAAAGCCGTGAGCCAAAAGCTGAAGGCATTGAGACGCGGAAACGCCATGTCTCTTGCGCCAATTTGCAGCGGCACAATGTAATTCGCGAAACCAAACAGAAATGGCATTCCGACCAGAAAGACCATGGTCGTGCCGTGCATAGTGAAGAAGCGGTTGTAAACCTGGGCACTGAGGAAGTGGTTGTGTGGAAACGCGAGCTGAATCCGAATGAAAAGAGCTTCGGCGCCGCCGACCAGCAAGAAGAGCGTCGAGTAGAGAATGTAGAGTATACCGAGGCGCTTGTGATCGACTGTCACTACCCACGAATGAAGTCTCTCCGTAAGTGTTCGCTTCGATCCATCAGAAACGATGGTCTCGATCAATTCCGGATGCGGGAGTGGATAATCGCTCATGTCACAGGTCTCTCATCACTTCAAGGTCTCGAGATAAGCAGTCAATTGATCGAGTTGCTCATCGTTAAGCTGCATTGCCGGCATAAGGGCTCCCCGCTTGAACGTGTCCGGAGCCTTTATCCACTGCCGGAGGTTCTCCGGAGTGTTGTCCGTCGCACCGGAGGCCAGTGTCGCCCTGCTCATCAGGTGAGTTAGGTCCGGCCCAAAACGCCCAGTGGCCGCCGTACCAGCTATGGTGTGGCAGTTCATGCAGGCTTGAGTCTCGAACACACGCCTCCCTGCAGCGACAGCGGTGTCTTGCAACCCAGGTTGCTGCTGATTCTTGATCCAGGCATCAAATTGTTCGGGTGTATCGACGTATACGCGAAGCAACATCATGGCATGTTGCGCTCCGCAAAACTGAGCACATTGACCAAGGTAGAGTCCGGGGGTATTAGGATCGAGCCACATACTGTTGGTGTGGTTGGCGATTAAATCTGTCTTGCCCCCCAACTGGGGTATCCAAAAGCTGTGATTCACATCGGCTGACGTCAATTTTAGGAATGTGGGCTGTGGAGCAGACTTGCTGCTTACCGGGATATGGAGTTCGTTGGCGGTAACCACACCATATTTCGGGTATCTAAACTCCCACCAGAACTGATGACCGATGACAGTAACATCCACCGCAGCGCTTGGCTTCGGAGCATCCTGGATGGCGAAGATGATGCGAGCGGTTGTAAGAAACAGCACCACAACGATCAGTACGGGAATCACCGTCCACGCCAATTCAATCTGTGTACTTCCATAAATTTGAGCCGGTTCGGCAGAAGGGTCGGACTTGCGTACGCGAAACTTGAACAGCGCAATCGCCAAGAGTCCGCCAACCACTACAAAGATGGCCCCTGTGAGCGTAACGACAAACAAGGACAAATCGAAGATTTGATGCGCAGAAGTAGAAGCGGGAGCAAGGGTGCTAGGAATCCGCTGCGGCCCCTGCGCCCAAATTACGGTTGGCAAGCAAGCGCTTGTCGCCGCAGCGCCGGAGCGAACTATACGCGGGATGAGTTGCGCCAGCATCTAGGGATCTTCCCTTCACACTTCATGAGAATCGGAGGCAGGTCGTATTCAAAGGTCAGAACGAGAACTCACCTTTCGCGGGAAAGGATTCCGACAGCGTGATACTAACAACTCAAACTCTCGACGGACATTACATGTTTCTAGTAGGCGATTTCGTCAGAATCGCGCTTTCCACGCCTTCACAAGTCGTTCGACTAATAACGCTTTCCCAATGCGGCGCGCTCATACACTCTGCGGAGTTCCGCTCGACACTTGAGAGCGAAGTCGTTCAATGGGTCGACATGATGTTCAAGCGCAGCCGTCTTCAGTTGCTCGATACTCAATGCGCCTTCGCCATACTTCATGACGAGCTTCTTGACGAATTCCTCAGCAGCTTTGAGAACACCCTCCGACGCAAAAAGCCTTATCCGGTTCACAAGCGCATACATCGCGACAATCTCGCCTACGCCCTCTAAATCCTGCCCTAGCGCCTTCGCGTAGCATGCTGTTCCCTGCCGAATGAATTCGGCATAGAGCTCCTCTCTCTGTGCAATCTCCCGATTCGTGAGTTCGCGCTGGGTCAAACTTCTCTGCAAGACAAAATTGCTAAGGACGGGCGTAGTCGCACCAACGATAGAGCCCCCGAGAGCCGCGAGTACGCTGGTGAGAGTGTTATCCATGATGAATCCATTCACCGGGGCAACTGGCCGAGCGTCCTCTTTACATCTGCCTCGGCCAATGAGAGGTTGAGGTTTGCCTCCAAGAGCAGGGCCGTTGCATTCGAAAGGTCCGCATGTGCCTGGCTACGAGCAGAGTTCAACAGCGCGTTCTGTTCGAATTCTCGGTCTGCGAGTCGGGCAGCCTCGGTTCTGACCTCAACAGCTTGTTGGACCACGCCGACCATCTCCCGCAGCTCTTCCACGCGGTCGTATTCCGCTTGAATTTCCACCGTGACTTCTGACTCCAGCTTGTCGATCGTGACCTGCGCTGACGTAACAGCGGTCTTCGAATTCCGCACCTCGGCCTCGCGTCGCCCACCATCGAACAGGTCATAACTGAGGTTGAACCCAAACACACCAAAGTTATGCTCCAGAAACGAGACTCCACTTTGGTAGCTATATTTGGAGAACCCTGCGAGATCAGGGATGTACGCGTCCTTGGAAGCCCGGAGTCCAGCCTTAGCCTTCTCAAGCGTCTGGCGCGCGGCTCGGATGCCCTGATTCTGCTCAAGAGCTAATCTGATGGCATCCGCCCGCAATGGCACATCGATCACATCTGAAGGGATATTCGAGTCAAGATCGAGGTTTGCATCCACCGGCAGACCGAGCAGATCAGCGAGCTGTCGCCGAAGGTCCTCTCCCTGAAACTTCAGGCTGAGCGACTTCTGCCGTGCATCGAGAATGGAGGCCTTGCTTTGGATCGTTTCAATATCAAGAGCATTTCCATGCTCAACATCTCTTTTCGCTTCGTCATCCTTTACTCGTGCAGCTTCCATCTGTTCCTGCGCAGCCTCCAACTGTCGCGCGTTGATGAGGACGCCATAAAACAGTTGGCGTGTTTTGAGTGCAACCTCGTCTTGGGTTTGCTCGAATTGCGTCTGCGCAATGAGTACGTCTTGCTTGGCCGCGACATTCGCCTCATGAATCCCCAAGAGTTGGGTAACCGGCTGCTCCAGATTTACCGCTCCGAAATAGGTGGTAGATGTTCCTTGATCGATGAATAGGGACTTCGCGGGAACGGGCCCAGTGGTGGGAAAGTTGCCGAATGCGCCGGCTGGTATCTCGACACCGGCAAGTTCAGTCACATGATGGATTCCACCGGTCGTCGTCATTTGCGGCAAATAGTGCGACCGCTCTTCGTCTTTTTTGCTTCGCATGTCGTCTACGGCTAACGACCGCAAATGCACCGAGTGATTCTGCTTTATGGCAAGATCAATCGCCTGATCCAGAGTCAGGTGCATGGGCTGATTCTGTTGAGCGAACGCGTATCGGCTCGCAGTCGAACCCAGGATGATCGCGCATAGCAAATGCAATAGGATTATCTGGGACGTAGCGTTCGCTCTGTGGGATGTCATCGAAGATTTGTCTCCTTCCTCGGGTCCATTACTCGCCGTGCTCAAGAGCCTGAAGCCGTGACCTGTTGATACTGAGTTGGAACCTTAGACATAAACGCGACCACGACCAGGCACAACACGCAGCACAGTGCGATAAGGAAGAAGCTGTCCGAAATCGCCAGCGTGAAGGCTTGCTGCCTCACCTGCAGCCCCAAGAGTTCTCCCGCACGACCTGTAGCCGCGAACCCAGTCGAAAATGGTGACAATGCCGCCCTGAATCCCAACAAGCGCTCATCTGTGATCGCATTCGCGAGTTGCACATGTTGCCCAAGAGCATTCGAATGAAACTGTTCTCGGATCGCTATGAAGTGTCCAAGTAGCGAGGCTCCCGCTTCGCCGCCGAAAAGGCGCGCCACCTGAAAGAACCCCGCGAATGTGAGAATATCGACCGGGCGCGAAAGGGCTCCCGTATCCAATACTTCAAGGATGATTGCGCCAACCATCGCGTTGAACGCTAGAGCTAGGCCTAATGCCATGAAAGCTTCTGAGAGGGCAAAATTGGAACCGGCCCAGACCGAGGTGACACGCGAATTCAATATGCAGGCGATCGCTACCAGCGAAAAACCAGCGGTGAGCATCAAGCGCGGATCGATTCGCCGCATTAGTCCCATTGCGGCGATACCAAGCACAAATTGAGGGAGGGCAACCCAACTCAGAACGGGTGCCTCTTGAAGCGGACGAAAACCCCGAACTGATCCCAAGAAACTCGGGATAGCCACAACCGTTGCCAGCATAACGAACCGGAAGCTGAACAAGACAAGTGCCAGCAGGAGAGTATTTCTTCGGAGAAGAAATCCATAATTGATCAGAGGGTTTGGCAACAGGAAGTGCCTAACGATTGCAGATAGGACGAGGAAGAGTCCTGAAACGGCCAAACCAATGATGAGCGACGAATGAAACCAATCGAGCCGCTGCCCTTGATCCAATGCGGCGTATAGAAGTGCCGCTCCTAGACTGGCATAGAGAAAGCCACGCCAACTCGGGGAGGGCTGCCCTGGCTTCGGAGTCGGAAGCGGCTGTTTCGGTATGCCGAAATAGATGAGAATAATCATCAACGGCGTGAGAACCGTTCCATTCCAGAAGATCCAATGCCACGAGAGGTGTTCTACAAAGAAAGACTCCCAGGCCTGTGCCATATCCGTTGTAAAGACGATGTCGATCGCATACATCGCGATCCCGAGCAATACGTATCGCATCGGCAGGCTTCTGAGAACGAACGAGAGCGTTAGGGGATAGAACGTTCCTGCTGCGAGACCGGCCACGACTAATAGCCCGATCAAAACGAGCAAGGAGTGACAGAAGGGCAACACTGCGCTTGCAACAGTGAAAATACAGGCGCACCAGAGCAGTACACGGCGAGGCCCGAGAAGCCCCCCAAGATAGACGGAGAACGGTCCGATAAACATCATGGAGGCGTTGAAGGAAGTGTTGATCCATGAGGCCTCATCGACGCCAAGATGCAAAGCGCCTCGGAGATCGGCGAGACCAACGCTCAACAGGCGTCCCGTGCAGGTTGCGATCATCGCACCGAGAAGAACCCCAGCGACACCGAGTAGAGGGTGCGTGCTAAGCGTTGAAGACGTCTCGACTGGTTTGGCCTCGGCGGACATTATCGGCCACCATCAGGGCCATTCGCTGTAGCTTTCGTATGAACAGTCACCTCAGCCGAGAGGCCCGGACGAAGCCGATCAAGGTCTGATTGTCCTGGGAGCAAGACGATCTTGACCGGAACACGCTGAACAACCTTGGTGAAGTTTCCAGTTGCATTATCAGGGGGCAGAAGGGCGAATTGAGAACCGCTTGCCGGAGAAAGATCAGCCACCTTTCCGTGGAAGACCCTGTCCGGGAAACTATCGACACGAACATCAGCGGGAGCGCCTACTTGAATGTTCGTAAGCTGGGTTTCCTTAAAATTCGCTTGCAGCCAAACGTCACTCTGCACGAGATCGATCATCTGTGTTCCAGCCGTAACCAACTGCCCGACCAGTACATGCCGTTCACCGACACGCCCCGCTGTGGGCGCCGTGATTTTGGTGTAGGCCAGGTTGACCTGCGCTACTACAATTGCCGCCCTCTTTGCGTCAATATCGGCCCTGTAAACACCATCTTTGGTATTCAATGCGTCGCGTTGGCGCTTTGCCGCCTCAAGTTGGCTTTGACTTGTCGCAAGCGCACCTTCTGCCCGGGCTAGTTCCGCTCGCTGGGCGTCAAGCGCGGCCCGGAGCTGACCCTCCTGCGCGATAGCAGATTCGAGTTGTTGATGCGTCGCAGCTTTAGAGTTGAAGAGTGCTTCCTGCCTCCGGAGTTCCGTCAATGCCCGTTCTGCCGGCGGAGTCGCTGAAGCGACACCCGCTTTAGCCGCATCAATCGCGGCCTGTGCTTGAAGAATGCCTGCCTCGGCTACATGGATTTGGGCGTCCTGAATTCGCTTAGCAGCTTGATTGTCGTCAAGGGAAGCTTCAGAGGCCGCCAGTCCAGCTTTGGCCTGATCCAGATTCCCTTGATAATCCTCGTCGTCAAGCTCCATCAATGCCTGGCCTGCGGTGACTTTTTGATAGTCACCTACATCCACTTTTCGGACACTACCCGAAACACGAGTGCTCAATGGCGTTACGTCTGCTCGGAGATAAGCGTCATCTGTGCTTTGGTCGGCGCGATCGCCTTCCCATGCGGTCCAGTGCCCAGCAATTCCAAAGAGCAGCCCCGCTGCGGCGAGCAAAACAATCACCGGTATGATCAACGACTTTTTACTCACGCTTTGGAACCTCCGACGACCATCTTTCTGGATATCTGGACCGCCGTTAGGCACGCAGGTAATCCCGAACCGATGCGGACATAAGTGATGAGGGAAGGCCAATGGCCAACCTCAACGGCACTACACGGGGCTTGCTAGGACTCGCGACGTTTTTTTGGCGAGCACTGAAGAGAGCAGGCCACGACTAGTTATGGGCTTATCGTATGAAGGTGAACCGCAAGCCGCTATTACATGTTTCTAGTACCACGGCTTGTGCTTATCTCGCATGCAAGCGCTGCCGTGTCTCCAGTTCATCCACGGCAGGCGCGTGGAGTTATGGAGCCATTGCAGTTGAAAGCCTAAAGCACAATGAAGGCGAATGACATTACATGTTTCCGCTAGGTGTTCGACATCTGCGAGAACCGCATCTCGACAAAATGAAACGCGAACCAGTACGACTCAGCAATCATCTTCCCTGGAGATGCCACGGGGGCTCTTCCCGCACTCTCTGTGCCATGCTTACTTCCATGTGCGTTACGTAGTTCAAAGTGCCTTATTGGTGACAATAATCTTCCGAGATAAAATCACTACGCAAGACGATTCGAGAGGAATCCTCCTATGCAAAGGCCATTACGGCACTTTGACCCTGGAGATCGCTCCAGTGCAGGTAGTCGTCACTATGCGAATTCCTTCATGGGTGATCGTGCCCAGAGACGAATCCTCCGGGGCGTCCGCCGCCATTGCCGCCGCGCATGCATAGCATCCGCAGAGCAGGCAGTGGCTCACGAATTCTATCTCCTTCTACTCATTCGCGACAGCTACGGGATTCTCTTCGATAAAGCTGCAATGAGGACGAATGACGGAGACCTTCAGGGTCTAGAGCCTGGATCTGGAATTCCGGAGACAATCACTCCAATGCTTTGGTCAGCGTCCCTGACCGGTGAAGTCACCCATATCAGTTCAAGAGTCCGTGAATACAGCGGGTTGACCCTTGAGGATTTTGCGAATTTCGGTTGGAGTAGGTTCATTCATCCAGATGATTTAGAAGACACTGCAAAGGCATTCGGTCATGCAATACAAACTGGTGAGTCATACATTGCTACACACCGGCTGCGGCGCGCAAACGGGGAGTATCGATGGCACCAAGCGATGGGCGAGCCGTTGCGCGATCCCACTGGAAAGATCGTTCATTGGTACGGCTTATCCATCGACATCGACGAGCGGAAACGGGCAGAGGACTACCTTCGCGACATGCGGGCCAAGCTTTCCAGGGCTTCGCGGATTGCGACGGCCGCTGAGTTGTCGGCTTCGATCGCCCACGAGCTAAACCAGCCGCTCATGGCAATAATTGCAAATGCGCAAGCTGCAAGGCAGTGGTTGACTGCCAGCCAACCGAACTTTCCGGAAGTGAACACATCAATTGAGAGGGTCCTCCGAGATGCTCAGGCGGCGGCCGAAACATTGCGACACATCCGAGCACTTTTCAAACAAGACTCCTTCGACAAAAGTCGAGCAAATATTGCAGACATTATCAGGGAAGCTGTTCGATTCGTCCACGAAGATCCGAAGAAGCGCGAAGTTCCCATAGACTTACGCTTCGAGGACCCACTCCCTGCGGTCTCGGTCGATGCGATTCAGATCCAGCAGCTTTTCATTAATTTGCTTTCGAATGCGATTGAGGCCCAGGACGGAAGGCCAGCGCATCCGCTCGTGGAGGTCGCAGCAGTTACGACAGATCGGAACGAGATCATCGTTCAGGTAATTGATAATGGCCCTGGCTTGGAAGACACTGAAAGAATTTTCGATGCCTTTGTGACTACCAAGGCAAACGGTATGGGGGTCGGATTGGCGGTTTCACGTTCAATCGCGGAAGCCCACGACGGCCGCCTATGGGCTGAGAATTGCCCAGATGGTGGCGCGAGGTTCAATTTGGCTCTACCGCTCTCTGCAATTGATGGAGACCCTGCCTCAGTGCATTTAGGCAGGAAGGATTTGCAGGGAGGGCTCTCACTTCCGGAATATTCTCTTGCCGATAATGCGGTCTTAAGCAAGCGATCTGATCGTGATTCCGTCGCGAGCGATTCCTTATCCGGCGGTTCGTGGAAGGAACGCCAATCCTCTATGTATTCATACGACGCAAAGTGTCTAGACCTGGTCGCACGCACAATGAAGGTCCTTCGAGGGAAATGGACTGTGCAAGTTCTGTGTGCGCTGCTTAACGGCCCGGTTCGTCTGAGTCAGCTAAGGCGGCTCATACCAACTGCGTCCAAGAAGGCCCTAACTGCAAACCTTAGATCTCTTGAAAAAGTGAATTTAATCGTGCGGCGAGACCTGAGCAGTTCAGTTCTTCATGTGGAATATGAAATTGCAGAACTCGCGCGAGCGCCACTTGCGGCCCTAGTCGACCAGCTTTCTCGGTTTCAGAAATACCTCCCGGGGCCGGCGTGAACGACTAGCGGCTCCCCCGACCAAAATGTCGATATTGCGGCTGCATCGGCTGGTAAAGAATTATCTTGCCCGACCAGTCTTGATACCTGCCTGCATCATGGAATCGTGCGACGAACTGAGATCGAAAATTGCTTGCACCATGGGCGTTTATCGATACCGATAAAGGTCTCCAGTTCACCCAAGATGTTTTGCGAACAGGTCTACTACGCTCTGGGGAGCGGTATCGTCGAAAAACCGTTTGAGATTCTGTGCGGTCTCTCGAGCAAACTTTTCGCTCCTGGAGAAGAGTTCGCCCTCATAGGCAGCAAGAGCGGAATCGATGTCATCAGGATTGATGATGATTGCCCGGGCCAGTTCCGAGCCATCATACATCGCGAGGTTCGCGCCTTCTCCTGCGAAAGGTGACATCAGATGCGCCGCATCACCGAGCAAGGTTACGCCAGGTACCCTTTCCCAGCGAATCCCGACAGGAAGAGCGTAGATCGGCCGAAGCACCGGCTCGATCTCGCTTTCGGTAATGAGGGCTGTAAGCTGGGGAGCCCATCCTCTAAACTGCTCAGAGAGACGAGACAAGCCAGCATTTGCGTCGCGGAAATCGATAGAAGCAATCCAGTCCTCCGGCTTATTCAGGGCAACGTAGATATGCAGGCTTCCGTCGGCATTGCGATGCGCGAGGATTCCTTTGCCGGGTGCAACTGCCATGAGCGTGCCACCGCCGATCGCATCCGCGCTGGCTTTATAGCGCGCGTCCCGGCCGGAGAGGAACGTCTCGACAAAACAGGTGCCAGTGTAGGTTGGCTTTGAATCGGTGAGGAGTGGGCGGATCTTCGACCACGCACCGTCGGCCCCTACGATAACGTCGCAGGTAATCGTCGAGCCGTTCGAGAAGGTGACTTCACGTCTGCCGTCGCGAGTTGCCGTCACGGACGTTACCTTATGGTCCCATTGGATCGTTCCGTCTGGGAGTGAATCGAGGAGCAGTCTCCGAAGATCACCCCGATCGACCTCGGGCCGCTTGCCGGAGTCGCCACCGGCTTTGTCGAAGAGAACATTTCCATCTTGATCGACAATGCGCTTTGCATCTTCGCCAGGACGGACGAGTCGAAGAAATGCGTCATACAAACCCGCATCCTTGAGGGCAAGCTGTCCGTTGTATTCGTGAATATCAAGGAGTCCTCCCTGCGCTCTCGCGTGCACTGAGGCTTCTGCTTCAAAGATTGTGGCGGCAACGCCATGAAGGTGGAGAACGCGGGCGAGGGTAAGGCCACCGGGTCCTGCACCAATGATTGTGATCGGGTTTCGCAAATTGCGCTCCTTTATGCAGTCAGCATGGTCGCGCTGACTGCTGCGATTTGCCTGATGGGATCACCAGGCAGTTGCTTTTCGGAGACGCTGGCCGAACCACAAGAAATGCGTGGTTGGTGTGTACTCGACAGCCTGCGTTTCATTGCTGCAAGCAGGCTGTCGTTTTTCGCGACTGTTACAAGGCTACATCGATTAAACGGGGCAAAGCAAGGTCCCCATGTTTGGTCAAAGTCTAAGTCCCGATAGTGGGCTTCTCCTCGGCAATCCGGTTCAAGTGAGGTGAAGGGTGTTTTGCGGTACAGATCCGACGACAATCGATCAAACCTCTATAAACATGTAGTTTTCTTGCGTCCCCGGTCGGGATAGCATCGCCGTGTACTTGAGTAAATCCCCTCCATCGAGAGGGGGGACTAAGCGGCGGGCCATGCTAACGAAGTCTGTGACCTGATGCCGTCGCTCAATCGTAGTGGTTCTCCGGCGCCGAGGGTAGCAGTCACAGTATGGCTCGGCAACACACTTCGTCCGTATTTGAAAAGACACGGCGTCTCAAATTCCCGGTCCACGAATAACCCGGCGCAGGGATCGAAAGGGAGCGAGGTATTCACAGGATGGAGGACAATCCCACACTCAGTCGAGAACACATCGACAGGATCAGATCGGTGGCACAGCTCCGTTCCGTGCATGGTGGCGAAGTACTCTATGCACCCTCTCATCCCGACGTTCCACTCTTCGTCGTTCTCGAGGGTACGGTCTCGATCACAAGAGCTGGCGAGGACGAAAAGATTCTAGCCGTTCGCGAGCCCGGACAGTTCACAGGAGAGATGTCCGTAATCTCTGGAAGCCGATCGCTCCTTACAGCGCGCGTGACCAGTGACGGCGCCGTGCTTGAACTGGCGAGGGACAAGGTATTGACTCTCATGGCGAAGGACACTGAATTGGGAGAGATTCTCATGGGTGCCTTTGTCGCGCGCCGCCTGTTGATGATTCAACTTGGCGAAGGCAACGTGATTCTCTTCGGCGCGAAGGGCTCTGCACGCACTCTGGCAATACGAGAATTCCTTACCAGAAATGGGCATCCATTCACATATGTTGATATCGAAAGCGATAACTGCGCCAGCGAACTAATGGAGCAGCTTGCCGTTCGGAATAGCGAGATCCCGGTTGTCTATTGCAACAGAAGATATGTTCTGAGAAATCCGTCCATTTCCGAACTCGCTGCTTGTCTTGACCTCAATATTAATGTCGACAAGGGTGTGCGGGACGTTTTGGTAATCGGTGCCGGACCGGGAGGACTTGCTGCGGCGGTGTACGCAGCCTCGGAAGGACTAAAGACCCTGGTCATCGAAAAGTCCGCACCCGGAGGGCAGGCAGGATCGAGTTCGAAGATCGAAAACTACCTAGGCTTTCCGACTGGGCTTTCAGGACAAGAGCTCGCAAATAGATCCATCGCTCAAGCGCAGAAATTCGGCGCCCAATTGATGGTGGCCCAATCGGTTGTGCATATCGATTGCAGTCGGCGGCCATACAGGATCGTTCTGGAATCTGGCCTGAAGTTCAATGCCCGCAGCGTCGTGATCGCGACGGGTGCTCAATACGCGCGGCTGCCGGTTGAGGACGCAGACGCTTTTGCTGGAAGAGGTATCTATTACAACGCGACACATATGGAGGCACAGCTCTGCGATTCGGAAGAGGTGGTTGTTGTGGGTGGCGGAAATTCCGCGGGGCAAGCTGCTGTTTTCCTTGCCCAAACATCATCCAAAGTGCATCTCCTGGTGCGTTCGAACCAGCTTTCAGAATCGATGTCGCAGTACCTCATCGCGAGAATCGATACGCACGCAAAGATTGAGATCCACTATCGGACCCAAATTGTCGGGATGTCCGGCACGGCCCATCTGGAAAGCATCGACTGGAAGGACGATTCATCAGGACTCACGTCGACAAAACAAATTCGCCACGTATTTGTCATGGCCGGCGCCGCGCCTCGTACTGAATGGCTCGAAGACTCCTTCGTATTGGACAAGAAGGGCTTTATCGTCACCGGTCCCGATCTTGTCGAACATGGGGATTTTCAATGGCCATTGAGCCGTTCTCCCCTCCTTCTCGAAACCAGTGTGCCCGGAATATTTGCAGTGGGTGACGCGCGAGCTGGCAGCGTTAAGCGAGTTGCGTCAGCGGTCGGCGAGGGTGCAATGGCGGTTCACCTCGTGCATCGATTCCTGGCGGAGAGCACAACTCCGCACGCTGCCGTCTTGAAATGACACACAACGGTGTTTTTGAGGAGATCCTCGGCAATCGAGCGAATTTTCTCACCCCCAACATAACTCGTTTCTAAAAGGAGAAGCGCGATGAAAACAATCACGACACACTACATCGATGGGGAATTTGTTGAGTCGCACGGCCGCGAGGTCATGGATATCATCAACCCAACCAACCGCAAACCGATTGCCAAGGTAACGCTCGCGGATGAGGAGGATGCCCGCCGCGCGATCGCCGCCGCCAAGCGAGCGTTTGCAAGTTTCGGGCGGACAACCAAAGAAGAGCGCATCGAGATTCTACGCGGCCTGCACAAGGCCGTCTCGGCCCGGACAGATGATCTCACGAAGATGATGGTTGAGGAGTACGGCGGTGTCGTGCGGTTCGCATCCGTCATCGTGCAGGCAGGCGCGGCCGTGTTTCTCGCAGCCGAGAAGGCACTCCACGAGTTGCCGTTGAAACGGAGTTGGGGCAAGACAACGGTCACCATGGAGCCGGTTGGGGTCGCCGGTCTCATCTCGCCATGGAACGCGGATGCGTTTTTCCTTTGCATGAAACTCGCGTCAGCAGTTGCTGCCGGTTGCACGGTGGTTATGAAGCCGAGCGAGCTAAGCGCTTTGCAAACGAGCGTGTGGCTGGAGTGCATTCACGAGGCAAAACTGCCTAAAGGGCTGTGTAACGTTGTCTCCGGGCGAGGAGAAGTAGTCGGAGCGGAACTCGTTCGAAATCCCGCCGTAGCCAAGATTTCCTTCACCGGCTCGGCCACAGTCGGAAGATCGATCATGCGCGACGGTGCCGCGACAATGAAGCGCATCACACTTGAGCTGGGCGGCAAGTCACCCAACATTCTGCTTGAGGATGCCGACCTCAAAAAGGCCATCCCCGATGCCTTCGCGATTGGGTTTATGAACAGTGGTCAAGCGTGTGTCGCGGGGACCAGGCTCCTTGTGCCGAAAAGCCGCTTCGAAGAAGTCAAGCGGGCGCTCGTAGACACCATCCCCGCTTTTCCTGCCGGCGATCCCGCCGATCTGAAAACCGCCATCGGGCCTATGGTCAACGAGAAGCAGTATGAGCGTGTGCAGTCCTACATTCGCAAGGGCATTGAAGAAGGCGCAGAAGTGCTTGTTGGAGGCGAAGGACACCCGCCCGGCCTCGAATCGGGCTATTTCGTAAGACCCACGGTATTTGTCAACGTGACGAACGATATGACAATCGCCCGGGAAGAGATTTTCGGCCCGGTTCTCTCGGTCATCACCTACGGGGATGAAGAGGATGCGATCAGGATTGCCAACGACACAGAGTACGGCCTGCACGCCTATGTGAGCGGCACAGACATTCAGCGCGCACGCCGCGTCGCATCTCAGATTCAAGCCGGCCGAGTGGCCATCAATGGCTTGCTGGACGATCAACAGGCGCCGTTCGGCGGATTCAAGCATTCCGGCTTCGGCCGCGAATTCGGAACTTTCGGGATCGAAGCGTATCTCGAACCTCGAGCGATTCTCGAATAACCTCTTTCAGGGTCTAAGCAGATTGAACAAGGAGATGACTCATGAGCAAACACATTTCGATTTCCCCGCAGGAAGCCGCGGACCGCCTCGCTATCCGGGAACTCGTCGAGGCCTACGCCCATTGCGCTGATCGGCGCGATGCGCAAGGTCAGATGTCTCTTTTCACCACAGATACGCATTTCGTGGTGTACATGAACGCCAAAGATCCGACGCCCTCACAGGAACTGAACTCGCGTGAGGCGTTGGCTCCCGTTTTTGCAGACCTGAACAAGTATGACGCGACGACGCACTTCCTCGGGCAGAGCACAATCTTCACGTTAACGAATGAGCGAGCAACCGGCGAAGCCTACTGCCTGGCGCACCATGTCACAGTTCACGGCGAAAAGAAGCGCTTGATGGTGGCTTCGCTCCGCTATCAAGACACTTTTGTGAAAGTGGACGACGCCTGGCTATTTGCGGAGCGTCTGCTCTATGTCGACTGGCTGGACGAGCGCGCACTATCATAATCATCGAACCCCCGGATGGAGTCGGCGAACACAGTCGTAGTACAGGGAGTCGAAAATGGACGTTCCGACGAATGGGCAAACACGGCTCGTTATCCTGGGTGCCACGGGCATGGTGGGCGGCTACGCTCTTCGCTATGCGCTCGACCAACCCACGGTTGGAAGTGTGACTGCGATCAGCCGCAGGACACTGGGCACATCGCACCCTAAGCTGCGCGAAGTCCTACATCAAGACTTCGGAGATTGCTCTGCACTGGCGGGGGCACTTTCGGACCAGGATGCGGCAATCTTTTGCCTCGGGGCATATACCGGGGCGGTATCAGACGTGCAACTTCGTGCGGTAACGGTCGGCTACGTCATAGAGTTCTCCAGAGTTTTGCGAGCAAGTAGTCCGGATGCAGCGTTTTCATTCTTAAGCGGGAGTGGCGCCGACCCCACCGGAAAAAGCCGAATGTCTTTCGCCCGATACAAGGGAGAAGCCGAGAATGCGCTTGTCGCCTCCGGGTTTCCGCGCCTTTATATCCTGAGGCCGGCGTATATCTATCCCGTGGAGCCGCGAAAAGAGCCAAATCTTAGCTATCGCATCTTGCGACGGATCTACCCGGTTTTTCGAACTCTGTTTCCCAATCAGGTCATCAGAGCTGACGACTTGGCCCATGTCATGGTGAATCTGGTCGTAACCAGAACAGGAGTCGCTCCAAGTCAGATTTTCGAGAATCGTGACATCCGCTCCTTAGATCACTCGCTTCGGAGGGCTCAGGTCGAGCGAGAGAAAGGTCGAGCATAAGATGTCGAAGCGGCGCATCGAAGGACCTCCCGTTCACGTACATCAGGAAGAAGAGCGGCGGGAGGGGCTTGAAAAGGCGAATGCAGACTTGCGATCGGCGCAGGCTGAACTGCAGCGACGTTGGCAGTATCTGGCGGAGGCCCAGAGGCTTAGTCATTCAGGAACGTTCGCCTGGAGGGTCAACAGTGGGGAGTTGGACTGGTCGGACGAGACCTATAGCATTCTGGGCTTTACGCGAGAAACAAATCTCACGCTTGATCTGGTATTCGATCGAATTCACCCCCATGATCGAGAGCGTTTGCGGCGTCTCAGAGATCTCGCCACGAAAGAAGGAATGGATCTGGACGACGAGCACCGTCTGGTAATGCCCGATGGTGGCGTCAAATATGTCCACGTGGTTGCGCATGCAGGACTTGATAGCCTTGGCAATCGCGAGTACATCGGGGTCGTCACCGATATCACGGAACGCAAACGTGCAGAAAATGAACGTCAGGCGTTGTCTCGCGAATTAGAAGAAAGCAACTCCAGACTCCAAGAGGCTCAGAGTGTCGCTCACGTCGGCCACTGGGAATGGGATCTTGAAACCGGAACTGTCGTCTGGTCGGACGAGACCTATCGGATCTTTGGCTTAAAGCCGCAAGAACGCTCCATGGACTTGGCAACCGTTCGCGCAATCGTACACCCGGATGACCGAGATTCACTGTACGGCGGGGTGGACGAGGACCTTGTTGTGGGTGTGAATCCGGTCGCTGAGTTTCGAATTGTTCTTCCCAGCGGTGAAGTTCGCACCGTACACGCAATTACCTCAAAGCGTGCGAGCGGAATGCCAGATGGCTCGGAGAAGGAGACTTTCGGACGTCCACGCAAATTGTTCGGCACCGTCCAGGACATCACGGAACGCAAGCGCTTAGACGAAGAACGCCAGTCTCTGGCTCGCAAGCTCGAAGAGAGCAACGCCAGACTTGAAGAAGCCCAGAGCGTTGCGCATCTGGGCCACTGGATTTGGGATCTTGAGACAAATCACGTGACCTTTTCAAACGAAACTTGCCGCATCTACGGCCTAACCCCACAAGAAGATCCCATTGATTTAGAAACAATCCGAGAGCTAATCCACCCTGGCGATCGGGAGTACGTGTTTGAGGAGGCAGCACGAGCGGTTCGTGATGGAGTTTCCATTGAAACGGAGCATCGTCTCGTTCGTCCTAGCGGCGAGGTACGAATCGTTCACAGTCCTGGCCATTTGAAGAGAGACGCATCGGGGCGGCCCTACCAAATGTTTGGCACCTGCCAGGACATCACGGATCGCAAGCGCGCAGAGGAACAACTCAAGCAGACACAGTTTTATCTCAGCGAGGGGCAGCGCCTCGCGCACGTTGGAAGCTGGGCGTTCCGCGATTCAAGCCACTATTGGTCTGACGAACTCTACGCAATCTACGGACTAGATTCAAAGAGCGGGGCTCCGACAGTTGAGCAGTATCTGGCCCTCGTCCATCCTCTAGACCGCGCTTCGACAGCTGAAAATATCAGACTCATGATTGAAGAGCATCGAGGTTTCGATCATGTAGAGCGAATAATTCGATCCGACGGGCAGTTGCGCTACGTTCGCTGCGTGGCAGTTCCGGTGATTGAGAGTGAAGTCTTTAAAGGATTCATTGGTACCACGATAGACGTCACCGAACAAGAACTATTGACACTGGAGTTGCGGCGAGAGCAAGCATATCTTGCCGAGGCGCAAAGTTTAACCCATGCGGGCAGCTGGGCGTGTAATTTCTTGACAGGGAAAATATTTCACCTATCGGACGAAGCCCTTCGGATATATGGACTCGCCCCCAGCGAAGATCCTATTTCTTTCGAACATCTTTACAAAGCCACTTATCCGGAGGACGAGCCTGCCCTGCGGGAAAAGTTCTATGCAGCGATTCAGGCGAGAATGGACTACGACATCGAATATCGGATCGTCCGCTCCGACGGCGCGATCAGGACTCTACGCTCTTTGGGACATCACAACCGCACCCAAGAATTGGGAGAGTACTTCGGTATCACGATGGACATTACGGAACAAAAGAATGCCGCGATGGAGCGCGAAAAGCTTCGTCAATTGGAAGCTGATCTCGCTCACATCAATCGCGTCAACATGATGGGGGAACTGGCCGCAGCCCTGGCTCACGAAATCAAACAGCCACTGGCAGCCTCGATCACAAGCGCGAACGCTCTTTCGCGGTGGTTGGCACATGATCCACCCGACTTGGAGAGAGCGCGGGCTGCAGCGGACAGGATTGAATATGACTCCAACCGTGCGGCGGATGTTATCAACAGCTTGCAGTCGTTCTATAAAACGGGAATGCCCCCAAAGCGCCAAATCGTCGATGTGAAGGAAGTCATTGGCGAATTGACCGTTCTGTTGAGAGGCGAAGCTGATCGGCACTTCATAACGATACATTTCGCACCTGAGGACGAGACCCCTGAAGTCATGGCAGATAGAGTACAACTTCAACAGGTCTTCATGAACCTCATGCTGAATGCGATCGAGGCCATGAAGGAAAGCGGAGGCGAATTAACGATCAGATCGCGAATCGATCCAGAAGGTCGTCTAATTGTTTCCATCAGCGATACTGGTATCGGATTGCGGACCGAAAACACTGAACAGATCTTTGCCCCTTTTCATACGACCAAATCGCATGGAACGGGTATGGGCCTCACCATTACGCGCTCGATCGTGGAGTCATACGGAGGACGCATTTGGGCCACCAACAATCAGAGAGCGGGCGCAACGTTTCACTTCTCGCTTCCAAGCAAGGTCGAGGCAACCGCATGAAGGCGCCCACGATGCCTACCGTGTTCATCATCGATGACGATCGTGGCATGCGTCAGGCCATTCAAGACCTCGTGGAGTCGGTTGGCCTTCGTGCAGAATCGTTCGCAAATAGCCAAGAGTTTCTGAACAAGGGCCAGCCGCCTGGCCCGAGTTGCTTGGTTCTTGACGTAAGGTTACCCCAGATGAGCGGCCTCGATTTCCAGAGCCTATTAGCCGCGACAGGCATTCGGATACCCATCATCTTCATTACCGCGCACGGCGACATACCAATGTCTGTTAGGGCGCTGAAGTCGGGTGCTGTGGAATTTTTAACGAAGCCGTTTCGAGATCAGGACCTGTTAGACGGAATCCAACAGGCTCTACAGCGTGATCGAGTGACGCGGGAACAGCAGGCCGAACTCCTCCATGTCCAGGAGCGTTACGAGACGTTGACCGGACGAGAACGAGAGGTGATGACTCTCGTCGTATCCGGTCTGCTCAACAAGCAAATCGCCTCGGAAATTGGAGCAAGCGAGGCAACCGTAAAGATTCACAGGGGCAACCTAATGCAAAAGATGGAAGCTGGCTCTTTGATTGAATTGGTGAGAATGGCCGATAAGCTGAAGATCGCTTCTCCCAAATAGCTTGGTACTTTCACTCCAGTGCCTGTCCTTCTTCCCGCGCATTAGTGGGCTACCACCCGAGTAGTAGTTTTCGAGCCCAGAACCCAATTGCGTCCATCATGCAAATGTTATTACTCTTCGCCATGAGGCTACCGTATAAGAGTGTTGCAATATACGCGTTCGTTGCGATGGCCCCATGAACAAAGGGGACAGTCATGCCGCTCTACACCGCGATAACACAAGATGGAACTATCTCAAACGAAGACAAAGCAAAGATCGCAGATGAAATCACGCAAATCCATTGCCTAATCATGAGGGTGCCGAAGCAGTTCGTGCGTGTGATCTTCCTCTCGTATCCGAAGGGATCTGGGTATACCGGTGGGGTGGAGGCGGCCACAGCTGCGTTGAATTGTGTACTGCGTGCCGGCCACACAGCCGAAGAGAAAACCGATCTTCTTCGGCTTCTCTGGGAGACATTTCAAAGTCTCACGGGCCTTTCTACCGATCAGCTCGCTCTTTCGCTTCACGAGATCCCATCGAATAACGCGATGGAGATGGGGACAATTATGCGAGCCGTCGAAAGCGAATAGCTAATTGCTCGGTGCTTGTTGAAGCGATCTGAAGATTGTCCTCTAGCAGATGATGATCCGACATGATCGGTCAATCACATGGATTACCGGCAGCGCACATCTCAGGCGTGGAGCAGCTGCCATGTGAAGGCGGGTATAAGCGCGATGGATAATACATTGACCAGTGTTCTGGCCGCTCTGAGTGGCTCTATTATCGGTGCCTCAACTCCGGTTCTGAGCAACTTCGTACTCCAACGAAGCGTGACCCAACGTGAGTTGACCAACCGGGAGATTGCGCAACGCGAAGAATTATACTCGGAGTTTATTCGTCAGGGGACAACTTGCTACGCCAAGGCGCTTTTGCAGAGCTTGGACACCATCGAGGAACTCACGTCGATGTACGCGCTGGTAAACCGAATCAGGCTCTTTGCGTCTAGCAGCGTGCTTGAGGCCGCGGACGCATTCGTGCGGAACTTAGTCGAGCGATATGGAGAGAAGAACATGAGCATTTCGGAGCTCACATCTCTCGCCTTGCAGCAACATCCAGACCCACTGAACGACTTTGCCCTTAAATGCCGAACGGAACTCCGCAAGATGTACGCACAATCGAGCTGGCGTAACAGGTAGAGCGAGAAATCTGCGTCTGCGGCATCTGTTGTGGCCGGGTGTTTTCTTTCCAGACCTCGGTAGACCGCATCGCTTTTCCCTGCCTCGAACCTCAGTTTCGTACACTCTCGGACCGGGAAGCTCTCATTTATGAGGCTAGTGCCTTAGCTTAGAGCCGATCCTATAGGAACATCTAGTTTCACCGACCTCCCATGCTTGCTACTATCACGCTGTCAGACGCTCACTTCCTATTCGATGGGAAGCATGGCATCTCGATAGGAGAGGCAAATGGGCTGGCTCACGAGATGGCTGGAACTAGTCGGGAAGATGGGACTATTCAGCCTCAGGGTACTGATCGATTCCATCAGGCCTCCATTCGAAGCCGCCCAACTCTCACGCCAACTCGCCGAAATCGGAAACAGATCGATCGCTCTCATTGTCGTTTCTGGGTTTGCTTTGGGAGCTGTAATGACTCTCCATACGAGATCGACTTTAGTGACATTTGGGGCGACCGCGATGATTCCCGCCGTCCAGGCAGTATCGTTCTTCGTGGAGATTGGCCCTTTAGTGGCGGGACTCCTGCTCGCAGGACGCGTTGGATCGGGGATTGGGGCAGTTCTGGCCAACATGCGCGCTTCAGAACAAATCGACGCGATCCAGTCGCTGTCCATCGATTCATTCCAGTTCTTGGTCGTTCCACGAGTCCTGGCTTGCGTAATTGCTCTTCCGTTCTTGACGCTTTTCATGGATTTTGCCGGACTCTTTGGAGGTTATCTTTCCGAAGCACTGTCGTCTCACATTGCGCCAACTCTTTATCTCAACAGAGCCTTTGACTATCTCCAGTGGTCTAATTTCGTCGCGCCGACTCTTAAAACGACTGTATTCGGATTCATCATCGGCTCCGTCTCTTCATACTTCGGCTATACGACAAACAAGGGATCGCAGGGCGTCGGTGAAGCAGCAACCAAGAGCGTCGTTGTGTCTTCTCTGCTGATTATCCTTGCGGACGTCCTGCTGATTAAGTGCATCTATTTCCTGTTTCCGGACACTGCCCTATGAACGAGCCCAATGCCATCGCGGTCGAATTCAAGCGGGTAGTGAAGTCATTCGGCGCACAGCGTGTGCTGAATGACGTGTCCTTTCATGTCGAGCAGGGTCAGGCTCTCTGCCTTCTGGGTCGCAGCGGAACGGGTAAAAGCGTCACCCTAAAGCTAACCATGGCCCTCATGTGTCCGGACTCGGGAGAGATCTGGGTTGATCGGGACAACGTTGTCGGGATGGATAGACATCGCTTATCTGGTGTCCGAAAGAAACTCGGCTATCTGTTTCAGGACGCTGCCCTGTTTGATTCCCTCACGCTATACGAGAACCTTGCATTGCCGCTCAGGCGGTTGACTACAAAATCCAAAGAAGAAATAGACGAGATAGTCCGCGGTCTGCTTGGCGATGTGGGTTTAGCAGCTCATGGGGGGAAATTTCCGTCCGCGCTCTCTGGAGGGATGAAGAAGAGGGCCGGCCTGGCGAGAGCGCTGGTGCTAGAACCGAAGATCGTCTTGGCCGATGAGCCGAGCAGTGGACTGGACCGTATCACGGCCTCCGAGATTGACGAACTGCTTATGCGGCGCAAGGCCGACCACAACACAGCGCTAATCATCGTTACGCATGACATCCACGGGGTCCGCCGAGTCGCAGACCGTGTCGCTGTGCTTGATACAGGGAATCTCGTTGCCTTCGGAACGGTCGAAGAAGTAAGCCGGAGCGAGAACAGCGTCGCTCGCGGGCTCATCACGGAGTGATTCAAATGCCTAGACGATTTCTTGCGGTAGGAATATTCATCATTGCCGGTGTGACACTGTTCTCGCTCGGGATTTTTCTGATTGGAAGCCGTCACGAGGCGTTCTCGCATCACGTGCTGCTCTACACCAACTTCTCAGATCTCGATGGTGTCACCAAGGGATCAAAGGTGCAGGTCGCTGGAATGGATGCGGGCCAGGTCACGAAGGTTGATGTACCCGGCTCCCCGAACGGTCAGTTTCGTGTCCAGATGAAGGTTGATGATCAATTTAATGGGCTGGTCCGAACAGACTCAGTAGTAACGGTGGACACTGAGGGCGTCGTAGGAAACACCTTTCTTACGATTCATCCCGGGTCACCGGGCGCTTCGATTGCCCCTGCCAATTCTGTGTTGCAAAGCAAAGCTCCCATAACGCTTTCCGAATTGCTGGATCATGGCCTTGGGGTCATGAATGATGCAGACGCGACAATGAAGCAACTAGGAGGAAAGCTGAATGTTGCCCTCGATGGTGTCAACGGAGCCGTAGGAAACGCGAACGATCTGCTGGTGGGCCTAAAGGAAGGTCACGGAACAGCCGGGATGCTTCTCCGAGATGACACAGTGGCGACCCAAATCAGAGGGACTTTGGCGAGCGTGCAGTCAACGACGTCAAACATGAATCAGGCTTCTGCTCAAGTGAAGAGCATGGTAGTTGATATTCAGCAGCGCCAACTGCCCCAGAAGCTCGATGACACAATGAGCAAGATCAACTCTGCATCTTCTCAAGCCGATGCGACGGTCGGCCAGTTGCGTCAAAGTCTGGCTCAAGCTCTCGGTCCCGATGCAAACGGCGTTACTGCAGCGCAAAACATCAACGAGACGCTCAGCAATATCAATGCCGCGACGGGGAACATGGCGGAAGACACCGAAGCCCTAAAGCACAACTTCTTTTTCAAGGGATTTTTCAATCAACGTGGGTATTACAACCTCGCGAGTCTCTCCCCTCGGGAATATAGGCGCAGCAAACTGTTCAGCAGTGCCCGAAGTCCGCGCGCTTGGCTGGAAGCAACCAGCCTGTTTCAGCATGGCCCACACGGCACCGAAGAACTGAGCCCGGAAGGAAAACATTCAATCGATACAGTAGTCGCTTCATTGGGGGATGCGATCTTCAAATACCCGATTGTGATCGAAGGGTATTCGGACTTGCCGGAACCAGCAGATGCCATGTCGTCGTCCTACGCGCGAGCACAAATGGTACGAAACTACCTCGAAGCCAGATACCCGTTTGTTGCAAAGAATGTCGGCGTGATGCCTTTGAGTGCGGCTCCTCCGCTCGGGATCAATCACGAACATTCGTCAGGTGTCTGCATCCTGATTGCAGAAAAACTCTAGACCGCCGGCCGCAGCAGTCGAGCAAGTGTTTTGGATTGTGCACCTATCGCTGAGAGAGCTCAATGGAACTTCAAAATTGATAGCCTAATCCTTCCGATCTAGTTAACTACCACTCGAGTGGTAATTTTCCCTACCAATACCCGATTGCATATGGGCTTTGATTGCGTTACCTTTCGCACATGACGATCGTGGGTACTTCGCACCTATTGGCAATTCTGGACGACGACAAGTCAATGCAGGACGCCTTGCAAGATCTAATCCAGGCGGAGGGCATGTCTGCGCTGTGTTTCAGCTCCGCTGAGCATTTTCTGCGTTCTGGAGCCAAACGCAAGGTTGGATGCCTCATCGTTGACATTCAAATGCCGGGCATGTCCGGTATTGAACTGCAAGCGCACCTTAATACTGAAAGGTGTCCTATACCGATCATCTTCCTTACGGGCCGCGGCGATATTCCGTTAGCAGTAAGCGCTATGAAACAAGGCGCTAGTGACTTTCAAACTAAGCCGGTAAACGGAGCCTCGCTGCTTAATTCTGTGGAGCGGGCTTTGCAACAGAATATCGCCATCGCCCACGAGGCCGACGAACATGCTCGTTTAATGGCGCGATACGAATCTCTAACGCCCAGAGAACGGGAAATATTGCCGATGTTGGCAAGCGGCTTACTGAACAAACAAGTGGCATATGATTTGGGGATCACCGAGTACACAGTTCAACTTCATCGCGGTCATATTATGCGAAAGATGGAAGCAGATTCTTTTGCAGCATTAGTCAGGATGTCGGACAAGGTCCGGCTCCACCTCCCAACATACGGAATGTGCGGCCTCGTGGGAGGGGATCTTGGGACTCTTCCTGGGCGCATTATTGCGGCGGCAGTCGACTGAAGGAGCGATCAGAGGTGTCGATAGCCGTATTCGAATCTGCAACCGATCAGGTAGGCATCTCGTAGCGAGCAAGCTCCACCGATCCGTCAGGCGAAAGCGTGACTTGCAGGATTTGATTTGTGAGAGCTCCTTCTTCTTCGAGATTCGACAGAACGAGATCAAAGAGGCGCTTCTGACTCTCCAGGTTCAGACCTCCCGGAGCATCGACACAGACGAGGCCCGCGTGAAGGGGAACATCTGCATAGATTCCTTGGCTACCAGGCTTCTTCGCCGATCCCCGAAAGTCGACACCGTTGTTCGTGATGAACGTCCAATCGCCATCGAGAATTGTCGTCTTCAGCTGCCAATCCTTCTGCCCAGTAAGACCGAGATGATTGACGTGCGAGCACACGAATCCCTTGTCAGTAGCCAGCCCGACCAAACTCGGGCTGAGATTTTCATCGACCAGCAATTTTTGCACGCTTAGATCCTCCTACGGAGGCCTCTCGAAGATGCTTCTTCGAGACGGAAATCCTGCTCGATTCGGGCAGAGCTTTCCGCTTTGGGCGGCCCCGGAGAGGCCGAGCCTTCGCGTACAAAGAAGCGAGACGAAACTGCTCCTCGGACAAGCGCGGATACAGTTCCTTTAGCTCATCCATTGGAGTCTTCTCGTCTACGAGACTGGCAACGTCGTAAACCGGAATTCTGGTGCCTTGGATGACTGGCGTTCCCGAAAGTATTTCGGGGTCTTCAATCACCATCTTCTGTGCGTTCTGTAATTCGTTGAGGCGAGCGTTGACCTCATCCCAAATGTCTTGAATACCGACTTTGATCGTTCGCGATTCCTGTAACTGGCAGGTTCGGAGCTCAGCCCATGAAGGGCATCGGTTCGATCCTTCCGAAATCATTCGTTGCCGAGCGTCAGGAGTGAGCCATTCCGAGGTTTCAAACCAAAACGCAATCCAGAGACAAGCATCTCGCTTCAGTGTGCGGACGGTCGCGGTCCAATAAAGATTCTCGGGCAGGATTTTACGATCGATCGCCCGATTCACATCATCGACAGAAACCCCGGCGACGACGGCCGCCTCAGTGGTTGTGAGAGTCTCAAAATTCAGTTCCATGGCACCGCACCTCATAAATCAGTATAATCGTTCCCAAGGATGGGAACAATTTATCTTCGAGTCGAAAGCTCGTTTGAGCTTGACCAGCAATCAATGCAAGGTTGTGCCAAGATTGTGTGAGCTGGCCCGCCACGACCCAGCCCACGGCCCGAAAAGTTTGTGTCAAAGTTTGTGTCAAAGGCCGCCCAGAAGGCCGGTTTTGCCGGTTATGCCGGTTTCTAACTGCTTTACCGTCAATAACTTATGTTTTTGGCATTTCCATGGCATGGAAGAGGTCGTCGGTTCGATCCCGACCAGGTCCACCATAAAGCTGTTAATTTCCGTAACCCGATCTCCAGAACAAGTCAGGCCAGAGCTTGCACAGCTTTCTTTGCTTCCGCGGAATCGTAGCTTTCGCCATAAATCGCCGGCACTCTGCCGCCCATGGGACGCAAGTAGGTAGACAATTGTCCCCGATGGTGAATGGTATGAAACAGACCTGCCTGGAGAAAAGCGTAGGCAGGTCGCTCCCATAGTCCTCTGAAATCCACCATCTTGATCAATTGTTCTCCCGTTAAGTTGCAGACCGCATCGAAATTCTTTGCGTACTCTGTTCCATACCACTCGACGATTTCTTCCGGTGTCTTCACGTCCTCCGGAATCTTCACGCTGCCCGGCACAAACGATCCATCCACTACCGACTTCAGAAAGAAATTGTCGGCGCTTGCAATATGGCGAAGCAATTCGTTCGCAGTCTTTGCGCATGGATCGGGCCGGTAATCGAGATACACATTGGGTACCGCTGCAAGAATTGACTTTGTCGTACGGCTTTCAGTCTTGAGAATCGCCAGCACCACGTTGTGGACAAACAGGTGCGCCTGCTCTGCGGTCAATACGTTCACGACAATTCTCCCTTCAAGTTCTTTTGAATTCGAGCGGCATCTCGCGCCGGTTATAGGTAGTCTACTCAAGTGTTCCTGCAAACTATGCCAGGTGCCGGCTTTCTTGCATTGCAGGTACCGGTTCGCGTTGCATGAGAATCCGGAAACCGACTCCGTGCGTAATGAACAGCAGCGGCACAATCAAGGTCGGAAGGAAGAATGCCGCGCCCAGTTGTCCTGCCAGGAGTCCTGCGTGACCCGCTTGATAGAACGTGTTGATCAGGTCGGCTGAGCCCCAGACGTTAAAGACCCAGACGGCGGCGGTGCCGGCTGCAGTCGGCAGTAATAGAAGCGAAATCAGCGCGAGGATCGCCGCCACGAAATCGCCATAAGCTGCCGCATGTGCAAACGCCGGCGGCAAATCCGGTGAGACGACACCAGGAACCAGGACCGCCAATCCGATGAAGCGAAAGCTGTGCAGGATGAGCAGAGGCCGCAAGGCTTCGGCGCGCGATCGTGCCCGGAGTTCCGGCCAGATGGTTCGGGCGGTGATGATCCCCCATGCTGTAAAGCTGAATGCGATGCTGACGAAAAACCAGATCATCTGTTGTGGCATGATGATTGTCTCCTTTTCTCGGATTTCTGTGGTTGAAATGCGTCCATCTTCATGAGAAGAGTCATTGCAGCGCTTCCGGGTTCAATGCCCGCAGAGGCATCAGCGGACCGACCGGAATGTACTCGGCGTTCATCAACTGCGCCTTCTCAAGGGGCAGCGATTTCAGCATGGCTCGAGCCTCGTCCGCGCTGGTCGCATCCACCAGGAAGACGACGCCTTTCCCGTCGCCGCGCGAAAACCACTCGCGGATTTTGCCGTCGAGGTAGAGCTTCACAGTGGCTCGAATCTCTTCCGGGATGACCGCCATGACCTGCTGGAACGTCACGCCTTGCTTGGGCGTCTGAATGACGAGGACCGCGGTGGTCTTAGGGATGGCCACGCTCGGCAGTCCGTTGGCGACCTGAGGTTGTGATTGCGCGCCCGAGATTTCAGGAACCGCAGCCATCGGAAAAAGCATCGGGAATTTCATTGGATTCTCCTCTCCACTTGTGTTCTAGCGATTGTTTCTCATAAAGAGTACGATCGTACTCTTTCTAGACAAAAAAATTACCCTTCAGCGAAGCACTTCATAAAGAAGTCTCTCGCCTCCATCAGCCTCTGCTCACGCCTTTTGGGATCCGGAATCACCCGGATCATCATCAGCATCCCCGCCATGCTGGGGAATAACAACCTGCACTTCGCTAATTTCTCGTCGCGCGTCTTCCCCGGCATGAACGGCGAAAGCCGTTCGCGATAGCCATCCAGCAATGCCTCAATCCTTTGCCGCACAGCCAGCGGCTTGCGTGCGAGTTCCGGTCCGAGAGCTGCGCGCACACAGCCTGCTCCCGGCGAATTCGCATGGCCTACGCTCAAATAGCGCTCGATAATCGCCTTCAATGCCTGACCTGGGGGTGCAGCCCTTGCAACCTCCTCCATCCCCCTTCCTGTTTCCTCGATGGCCCGTGCCATCGCCTCGACGAACAAGTCGTCCTTGCTCTTGAAATGCCGATAGAATCCACCCTTTTTCAGGCCCACCTTTTTCAGCACGGTCCCGATGCCGCTCGAGTCGCCGCCGCGCTCGCGGAAAGAACGCGACGCCGCAGCAAGAATTCTTTCGTGATTCCTGGCTTTGTGTTCGGGCGAATATCGCATGGCTAAAGAGTACGACCGTACTCAATGGTTGTCAAGGGTCGGAAGACTGCCGATTCCGATTCTCTCTCGGCCCCTCAAGATCGCATGAGCGACATGAGTCAAAGTTGGAATGGCCACGCTCCAGCGACCTGATACCAGTCATATTCTTTGTGCGCCGCGGACGAGCCCCCGAACTCCCAGTGATGCGGTGTGGTGCTGGTTTGCCAGTCGACGGCCAGGGCGCGGTTATCGGCTGCAACGGCGATCGCAAACGCTTCTCGCACCGCCTCTCTTTGCTCTTGCCCCATCGCTGCCGGCTGCGGTGAGATGAGAAGCACAGTACCGCTCCGCGCCAGCAGATCGAGCCACTGACGATTGCATGCCCACGGAGTTTCAGTGGTGATGGGAACGCAGTCGGCGTCCAGCGCGAAAAATGCGCGGTGCTGGGGAAGACGATATGCGAGGGTATTCACGCCCATGCGCCGGGTGCGCTCCCATAGTTGGCCGCTCACGTCATCGCCCGTTCGCTGTGCGTCGAAGATGCCCGCACTGAGATGGCCAATCGTGTTGCAGCCAACAAGGATCGTGCCGTCGCCAGCCGTGCGCCGAATCGCGAGATAGAGATCGTGAATGACCTCGGCATTTGTCCTGCTGCGGTCGTGCAGATTCCAGCCCGGCAGCGCGGGCTCCGGACCCATCTCGAATCCCCACTGCCCGAGGAACTCGTAGGTGGAGTAATCATGCTTGACGAGCTCATAGCCCCAACCCGTCGCCTCCCTCACTTTGGCGAGAATGGCCTCCAGCCCGTCAGGGTTGGTTGGATCGTACGCAATATCTCTTTGCCGCTCGGTGCGGCGGCCATAGCGTTCCGCCGGCAGCAGCAGGTCTTCGTGCGTACCAGAAGGAGCCTGCAGGGGGCGAATCCAAAGACCCGGACGCACATCGTGACCGCGAATGGCAGACGCCAGGGCGCCCATATCCGGATAGGCTGACTTGTTCTTCCATCCATCGTCGATGACAGTGAAGGGCCGCGGGCCATCGCTCGGAGCCAGATCCGCGACCAGAGCGGCGTCGCGCACGATCTGAGCAGCTGAGTTTTGTCCGTAAGCGTAGTACCAGTCATTGCTGCCATAGACGACCTGCGGCGGGCGTGGATGATCGCACAGTTTCTGGCAGAAGGTATTGGCGGCTCGGAGAGGCGGGTCGCCCGGTGTCCCTCGGACTATCACGACTGTCGCGGCGAGGAGTTCACGATCGCCGAGAACAACGCCGGCGCCACCGTTGCACACATTGAGCCAAAGAGAAATCCCTTGCGGATCGATTTGCCAGAAGCAGAGAGCGCCCGAGTCGGTCTTCACTCCGTAACCATGCAGCGCGTTTCCGTCGAGGAGAAGGAAATACCACGGCATCGCTCTCTCCGGAACCATCGAAGCCCAGTGCAGGTCGCCGTAGCTGCGCTCCCAGGCATCGCCCAGGATAAGAACGTCTTCGCGGATGGCAGCGTTCCAGCGTATGTGGAGATGTGTGGGCTCAACCCCAGCGGCGGCCACATAGATATGCATGCCGGCGGCTTGCAACTCATAGCGGACCCGCGCTCCGCCTGCACTCCATGCGCTTCCGCTGCGCTGCAGGGCGAACGAATGATCGAGACCTGTAAAGGCTGTAACCAGGTCAGGTGCCCGCTGGATGTCGACGAAGCCGTTCCGCCCCTCTGAAGATACGGAGAGAGGAAAGAGGGTTGATCCCGCCGACGCAGCAACTCCGGTTCCGGCAAGAGATGTAATCAGCTTTCTGCGCGTGACGTGCTGCATGTGCCTCCGTGTATTTCAGGATAGAAATAGGCATCAGCAGCAGCTTATCGCGTCCATCGCATATCCGGGTGAACCGGAAATTCCAGCTCGATTCGGTGCGCAGCGGTCAGTTGCGTTTCCAGCTCAGTTTGAGCGCGCCCTCTGCGTCAAACCAGAATTGCCGCTGCATAAAGCCGAGCCCGAACAGCGCCAGGTTCTGGTCGTAGTACTTGGCAGGAGCACCGAAAAGGCCGGTCTGCGGCTTCAGGTCTGCACTCACGCGCGCCATCTGTTGATCGCGAATCTGATTTGCACCGAGCGCCAAGGCATACGGGAGCAAGGCTGCAGAGAATCCCACGGGACCTTTAGCATCCACAACCGTCCCGTCCGGATTCACCTTCTCCGGAGGCGTCTGACTCGTTTTGAGGTAGTTCTCCATTCCATCGAGAGACTTCATCAACTGATCGCGATGGGGGGTGGCTGCGTCCAGCATGCCTGCCCACAAATACACGCGAATGGCATCGTAGCTCCCTATGGTTGGAGCGGGCTGAGCGCCGAATTCGATCCAGTCCGATGCGAACCCGTGGGGCGACGAAGCAGTCACCAGCGCGGGCACCGATTGCGCAACTTGTTTCCATGGTCCGTCAGGCGCCAGGTGGCTCAGGCGCAGAACCAGTTGCAGCGGAACATAGCTCGCGTTGAGTCGATAGGTCCCACCATGCTCGAACCCGCTTGGCCCTGGTGCAAGCATGGTGCCGAGGTTCGGTACCTCGACCACTTCTTCCGTCGCAATACGGTGTGCCAAGGCGGAACCAATCCTCGTATAGCGGGGCTCATTCCACGCTTTGCCCGCCTCGAGCAGCGTATACGCCATCCAGAGGTCGGCATCCGATGCGGAATTTGCGTCGAGCACGCCCCACTGATTGTTCTTGTTCTGACCCCAGAGCCATGCCGGCAAATGCCTCGCCAGATCTCCCTGGGAAAGGTTCGTCTCGGTCCAATGCAGGAGGCCGTCGAACCGAGACCGATCGTTGGCGACCAATGCGAAGAACATTCCATAAGCCTGTCCTTCAGAGGTCGTGCGATTATTGGCGTCGTGATCGATTACGCGCACTTGGTTGTCCATGAAGGCCGCGGAGTAGCTTTTCCAAATTGCCAGCCAGCTTTGCGCGGAACAACTCCCGTGAATGAGCGCAATCAGGAACAACATCAAAAAACTTTTTAGTCGCATGTCGCTTTTTTTCTGGTTGCTTTCGAGATTCCTTAGATGCGAGCGTACGCCGTGGCGGTTTTCCCCAGCCGGATCGGCGCGCGCTAAGCTCTGACGCATCAACGTCATTCCATCCAGGTTCGATGTTCGCTCCTGCGAAGCAAGCAACCAAATCGTCTCCTGTCGCACCCAAGAAGCAGTCGACAAACGAGCTCGAACTATATCGTCCGGCGCAACAGCGTCGATCATTGATCGTTTGTCTCTTGCTCGAAATCTCACGCGAGAGGTGGCATGGAGAATAGATTGCCCGCCAGGCAAACATGGAGTGTGTTGCAATCTAAGTTTTTTCTCCGCCAATTTCCGCTGACGCACTCGATCCCATATTGCGGTGTCGCGGGTTGAGGTGGCTTTCATGATCAGATCCGTTCCGCGATCGAGGCGGCACTCGCCTTTAAAAACTTTTTTCCTTGGGCTGCTTGCGCTCCCTTCCGCAGCCGCGCTTGTGCCGTTGATCATCCTGCCTCTTGCCTGGAAGGAACAGGCCATCTTCGGCGCTGCACTGATCGGGATCGGAATCCTCCTCAACAGCGCGTCGCGCTCGCTCACAGTCACCATGGTACTGATGACGATCTCCGTCTTCAGTACACTGCGCTATGGGTATTGGCGCGTAACTCAGACATGTGAAGGCATCACGAGCGCAGGACACTTGCACCATTGGGACACTGCCTTCGTCCTGATGCTCCTCGCAGCTGAATTTTTCGCATTCTCAACTTTGATACTTGGTTATTTCCAGACGCTCCGACCCTTGAAAAGGCCACCGCTGCCCCTTGAAGGGAATCCGGCGGACTGGCCGACCGTCGATGTTCTCATTCCCACATACAACGAACCGCTTCACGTGGTGAAGGGCACCGTGCTGGCCGCGCGAGCACTGGATTATCCGGCGAACAAAATGAGGGTTCTGCTTCTCGACGATGGACGCCGGCCGGAGTTCCGCCAGTTTGCCGCACAGGCCGGCGTGGAGTACGTCACTCGCAACGACAATGCGCACGCCAAGGCCGGAAACATCAACCACGCACTCGAGCATCTGAGCGGCGAGTTCGTTGCGATCTTCGATTGCGATCATGTTCCTTCGCGATCGTTTCTCCGGATGACGCTCGGGTGGTTCCTCCGCGATCGCGGGCTGGGGTTGTTGCAGACGCCGCACCAGTTCTATTCTCCTGATCCATTCGAGAGAAATCTTGGTCAGTTTCGTACTGTCCCCAATGAGGGCGAGCTCTTTCACCGCCTCGTACAGGACGGAAACGATCTGTGGAATGCAAGTTTCTTCTGCGGATCGTGCGCCGTGTTGCGGCGAAGTGCTCTTGATGAGATCGGCGGGATTGCGGTGGAGACCGTGACGGAGGATGCGCACACTGCGTTGCGCATGCAGCGCCGCGGCTGGAACACCGCCTATCTCAACATTCCTCTTGCGGCGGGACTCGCGACCGAAAGCCTGGCCGCGCATATCGGGCAGCGCATTCGCTGGGCTCGCGGCATGACTCAGATTCTTCGCGTCGAAAACCCTCTCTTCGCTTCAGGGCTTTCGTTCCCGCAGCGGCTCTGCTATTTCAATGCGACCACGCATTTTCTTTTTGCTGTGCCGCGCCTGATCTTCCTCACCGTGCCGCTGGTCTACCTGCTGTTCGGCAAGGTCAACATCTATGGGTATACATGGGCGATTCTTGCCTATGCGTTTCCTCACCTCGTTCTGTCGACCATGACGAATTCCCGCGTCCAGGGTCGTCATCGCCACTCTTTCTGGAACGAGATCTACGAAGTCGTTCTGGCGCCGTACATCCTATTCCCGACTTTGCTGGCGCTCATCAACCCGCGTCTCGGCAAATTCAACGTAACCAGCAAAGGCGGCATCCTCCGGCGATCCTATTTCGATCGCCGCATCGCCCTGCCCTACCTGTTCCTGCTCGCTCTCAACATCTCCGGACTTGTCATGGCTGAACGGAGATTCGTTGCCGACCCCGCGCATCGCGACACGATCATCATGAACGGTGTGTGGACGCTTTACAGCACGATGATCCTGTCCGTGGCGGCTTCAGTCGCATGGGAACGCAGACAGTTGCGAGCTGGCGCCTCCCTGCGCGCGAAGTTGCCCGTCAAATTGAAGCTTGACCCGCGTCTGGTATCGGAAGGTCCATCTCAGATCGACGGGACAACCGTCCTCTTGTCGCGCAACGGTGCGATGCTCAAAGTTGAGGAGCCCGTGGAACTCGCGCGTGGCGGCTCTGTTCTGCTTGCGATCGGAGAAGGCAGCTATGCCTGTCAGATTCCGGCGCTGGTAGCGCACTCGGCCGGCCGAAACCTGCATTTGTTCTTGCCGGAACTGACAGCAGAACAGGTGGATCAGATCGAAAGAATGACGCGTTCACGCCGGAGAGCCTGGCGCGCGCTGCATAGCTCCCATTCCAGCGATCGCCCCCTGCGCAGCCTGGTGGTGATATTCCTGCTTGCGATTCGCGGCATCGTGATGCTTCCCTTCGGCTTTTTCACGCCTGCACCTGCTACGGAAGAGGACCCGCTTCCCTCGAGGCGCAAAGGCCGGGCCACGTCCTTCGTCGCGCCAATCTTGCTTTTCGGATGCATTCTGTTGCCGCTCCATACGAAAGCTTCCGATCTCGAAACGCAGGAACTCTCACCGACGAAGCAGGCAGCGGCAGTCCAAACCGCCAACTTCCACGATCAGTTCGAGCTTGGAGTTGCCGGCGAAACAAAGAACTTGTCGTTGAAGGGCAGTGGAGCATCGCTCAGTTTCTTTTTCGGTGAGCCGGTCAACAAGGTGACAACCGACGCTGTCCTGCGCTTGAGCTATGCGGCCCCGGACTTGAAACCGAGTGAAGCGCACCTGGAAGTCACATTGAACGGGGCCGCCGTCGGAACGATTATCTTGTTGCCGGGCGAGTCTTCTCAGACTGAATTCACGTTGCCCACCGATCTCTTGACGAACGAGAATACGCTGTCTTTCCGGCTTCAGGGCACATGCGACTCATGCGCCCGAGCCACCTGGGTAATGTTCAATCCCGCGAGCACCGTCATCATGAGTGGGACGAGGTTGCCGCTCGCGAACGATCTGTCATTGCTTCCTCTTCCGTTCTTCGATCCATCCGGCCTTCACGCATGGAGTCTCCCTGTGGTCTTCGGCGATGCGCCGGACGAAAGTACCCTGGAAGGCGCGTCGCTTGTCGCGTCATGGCTCGGCGTGCTGTCGGACGTGCGCGGCGTGCATTTTCCCGTGACCGTGGGCGAATTCCCCAATGGCAACGCTGTCGTCTTTGCAGTGCGGGGATCGAGCCTGCTTGCAGGCTTGTCGCTACCCGCTGGCTCGGGCCCTCTCCTTGCGATGCGCGACAACCCGCACGATCCGTATGGCAAGTTGCTGATTGTTACGGGGGATACTTCCGACGATGTGCTCAATGCGTCTCGAGCGCTGACGAACCAGAGTCATATGCCGCATGCCGCGAGTCTCCGCGTTCCCACTGTCCTCCCGGCGGGGCGGCCCGTTTACAGCGCGCCCCGATGGCTCCAGGCGGACCAACCCTCCGCAATTGGCGCTTATACGACTGAAGAGCGACTCAAGCTGCAGGGAACGGGCTCGCTCAATCTCTATTTCCGCTTGCCGCCTGATTTGTTTTTGCGTTCGCGGCAATCGGTGCCATTGCTGCTCAAGTTTCGATATAACGGAATTCCCCAGGGATCGCAGGCCGCCCTTCACGTGCGCCTGAATGGTAGAGACATTGACACCATTCAGCTCAAACCGGCTTCGACTCCTGTTGAGGAGCAGGAAGTCATGCGGCTGCCCACCGGCAGCATGCTCACCTACACAAACACACTCACTGTCGACTTCTATTTCGAACACGGCGCTCCGCCCGAGGGAACGCGCCAGTCTCTCGCCATTCACCGGGATTCGACCATCGATCTGAGTGGTCTTCCGCACTCGGTTGTCTTGCCGCGACTCGAGCTGTTTGCAGACGCAGGCTACCCGTTCACGGAGTGGCCCGACCTAAGCCGCACCGCGGTCATCATGCCGAATCATGCAAGTTTGGGCGAATACGAAACCCTGCTGGACATGGCAGGATTCTTCGGAGCGCAGACGGGAGCGCTTGCTAACCGCCTGACGGTTGCAGGTGCAGATCATCCAGAGAATGTGCAGGACAAGGACCTGGTTGTGATCGGCACGCCGCAATCGCAGCCACTGCTGTCGGAATGGTCGGCAAGCATGCCTCTCGCCTTCTCGGACCCCGGAATGCATGCCAATGAGAGCCCGGCAACTACGTTGTTCATGCATCCGGAATGGCCGTTCCGTGAATACGATGGCGTACGGTTGAATCGCCTGGCGGCTGGAAATCCGGGTTTGGACGCGATTCTGGAAAGCTTCGTTTCTCCTTTGCGCAAAGATCGCGTGGTTGTTGCGATCGATCCAAGCGGCAGTGATCCCATGCCCGCTATCCGCGCATTATTCACTCCTTCGGAGCGCCAGGGCCCGGTATATGGCGGCGTAGCGGTTTCTCGCAACGGCCGTTTTGATTCCTTTCTTGTCGGAACCCAGGCTTACCACAACGGCGAGCTCGATCGCGTTCAATATGGCACCGTATTCCTGATCGAAGACTATTGGCTGATCCCTTTGCTTGTTCTTGCTCTCACATTTGTGATTGTTGCCTGGGTTCGCTGGCTGACCGAGCGCGTTGCTGAACGCCGTTTGGCGACGTGGGAAACCTAACCTGAGGCTGATTGCAATGACACAATATATTCGTTTTCGCCTGCTGTTGGCGCTGCTATTGCTTGTGACTGCATCCGTTCCTTCGAAGGCACAGGGTGGAGTTGATATTTTGCTCTCGAAAGCACGTTCGCTCGAAGCACGAGGGCGCATCGATCTTGCCATTCAGAACTGGAAAAAGGTCCTTCTGGTCAACCCCAATCAGACCGAGGCGCTGGCAGGCATGGCGCGCAGTGCAAAGGAAAATGGCCAGGCGAACGATGAGCGTTCCTATCTAGATCGCCTGCGCAAGGTCGATCCTCGCAATCCTCAGATCGCAGCCATCGAAAAGATGCATGTGCTCACTGCCGATGAGCGTGGCCGCCTCGACGAAGCCGGGCGCCTCGCAATGCAGCACAAGCCGGACGAGGCAATGAAGATCTATCGACAGGTCTTCGGCGATCAGCAGCCGCCTCTGGGCAAGTGGGCACAGCCCTACTATGAAACAGAAGCTGAGAGCACCGGCGGCAAGCAAATCGCGGTCTCGCAGCTTCGCAAACTCTGCGACCAGTATCCCAAGCAGGAAATCTATCGCCTCTGGCTTGCTTCCCTGCTGACCTACGACCCGAAAACCCGAATGGAGGGGCTGCGCCTATTCGACTCCATCAAGGACCCCGCCACCGTTGAGCAGGCTCGTTCTCCATGGCGCCAGGCGCTCATCTGGGAGAAAGAGGACCTCGACGCATTGCCCCAGATCGAGGCCTATCTACAGCACTACCCTGATCCCGAACTGCAATCTGCACAAGAAACTCTTCGCGCGCAACAGCAAAAAAACATCACGAACAATGATCGTGTGCTCGGTTTCAAGGCCCTTCAGAATAAGGACCTGGATGCAGCCGCAGCGCGGTTCAATGAGGTTCTGCGTAATTCTCCGAACGACGTCAACGCAATCACCGGCCTCGGCTACGTCCGCCTGAACCAGAAGCGATTCAGTGACGCGCTCAGCCTTTTTGACCACGCCCGCACCTTGGCCCCCCAAAAGCAGGATGCTCGCGATGGATATGACACCGCAAGGTTCTGGCTCGCAGTGGAACGAGGCGACGCGGCGCAGCGCGAAAACCAGCCGGATACCGCTATTGGAGCCTACCAGGAAGCTCTCAGTATTCGTCCGATCGATACCGGCGCGCTGTTGGGAATCGCGAATGCCCTGGTCCGCGAGCGCAAATTCGGCGAGGCTGAAGCGAAATTCCAGCAGGTTTTGAATCAGTCGCCGAACAATGCCGATGCCGTAGCCGGGCTTGGATTCGTCCGGCTCAATGAGAAGAAATTCGACGACGCTCAGAAGCTCTTTGCCAAAGCGCGCCAGCTCGATCCCGCACGAAAGGACGTCCAGCAGGGCTATCAGAACGCAAAGTTCTGGGGATTCACGAGCGAGGCTGCGGAGCAACTGAATCGCGGGCAGGCCAAAGCCGCTGTTGCCGCTTATCAGCAGGCTCTTGCATTGAACCCGAATGACAAGGATGCACTGCTCGGGTTCGCGAATGCATCGGATCGCGTCGGTGATTACTCTGAAGCTGCGAAAACGTACTATCGGCTCGCAGCCTCGTTCCCGAATGACGAGTCAAACTGGCTCCTGTTAATCCATACCCAGATGGAAGGAAAGGCTCCACAAGACGCGATCGCCACTTCGAAACGCATTCCACCGGCAGTGAAGGCGCAAATGGAATCGCGTTCGGACTACCTGTCTGAGATGGCGCTCCTTTCCTACCAGGCGAGTCAGCCAGATCAGGGCGATGCATTGCTGCAGCGGGCGCTACAGGTCGCCAGAACCTCTGATTCAACCGACGCACTCGGCTTCCGGCTTCAAATTGCCGGCGCCTTGATGGATCAGGGAAGAAATGGAAAGGCGATCGAGATCTACAAACAGGCCACCATGCTTCACCCCGACAGCGCGAATGCGTGGGAGGGGCTCGTAGGCGCCTATACGCGCATTGGCGCCTTCAACCAGGCCGCATCGGCCGTGCGCACCATGCCTGATCGCTCCTACAGCGTCGCCGAGAAAGACAGTGGATTCTTGAAATCCGTAGCCGTTCTCTACGCCACGCGAGGACAATGCGAGGAGGCGGAGGACTTCCTGCATCGTTCCCTCGCTCTCGATAAAAGCCAGGGTCGCCCGCCTGCGGAGAGTACGCAATTGCAGCTGGCAGACATCCTGATGCGCGAACGGAACTATGGCAACGCGCGCGACCTTTACAGCGCCATCGTGACAAACGATGCGAATTCAGCGAACGCATGGCGCGGCTATCTGGTGGCGCTGCATCAGCAGCACGCCGACCGCGCGCTTGTGGCACAGATTCCGCATATCCCCGCGGCGGTTCGCGCCCAACTTGAGTCCGACCCGACGTTCCTGATTCTCGAAGCCAGTGCCTACGTCATTTCCAACCAGCCTCAAGGTGCTGTTCCGCTGTTGCAGGCAGCGCGCGCCCGTTACACGAGCCAACACCGCAATCCACCCGTCGAACTGGACGTTCAGCTGGCGTGGACCATGCTTGCCGTCTCACCGGACGAGCCAGGGCTGAGTGAACTCTTCGTGAGCGAGAAGAGCCGCACCGATCTCACCAACAAGCAGCGCGATGCATTTCAGGAACTCTACTCCACCTGGAGCGTTCGTCGTGCAGAGATCGCCTTCGAATCGAAGCCACAAACGGCGTTCTCCATCCTCACCGATGCGGCTCAGCAATATCCCGGCGATCGCAATATTCACGCCGCGTTGGCCGCGCTCTATCTCAAGCGGCATGACAGGCAAAAGGCGCTGGATGTCTTCCAAAGTTGGGGAATGATTGGCGCTGAGGCAGGCGATTTCCGCGTTGCAGCAGGAACCGCCCTTTCTACGCACAAGTTTGATTTGGCCGAGCAATACATGCATCGCGGGCTCGCGCGTTTCCCCAACGACCCGGGGCTGCTGCACATGACAGCACGGCAGGATATTGCACGCGGCGACTACGATGCAGGCGAACGTGAACTGCATTCTGCGTTGTTGGCAATTCACGAGGAGGATTTGCCCAACCTTCCGAGGACGTTGCCGGCGCCAAAAGCAGATCCTGGAAGCGCCACATCCGTCGAGGATCACGGCAACGATCAACCTGCGCAACCATGCAATCCGGAAACAACTTCGAACGCATCCAGCAATGGGCGCATCAGGCCCATCAGCCTGGTGTTTGCAGTCGCACGAGGCCAACTTGCGGGTGATGGCCAGAATCCAGCCGGTGGCCAGCAGACAGCAAATCAGAGTCCAGCCGCTTCACAGGATCAAGCCCAAAAGCAGGAGCAGGAACAGCAAATGCAGGACGAAGAGGACGCTGTCGAGAATCGCAACAGTCCTCTCATCTACACCGGCGGTGTTGGCACTGGAAGGATCGGGGATCCAGGATTCGATCAGCTCATCATTGGCGACACCCTGCTGGGCGGAGCGGTCGCGGGCAACAACAAGGTGCGGTTCGGCGTCGAAGGTCACGGAGTCTATGCCTACTCGGGCACGCCGGACGGCAGCTCAACGCTGATGTTCGGCACCTTGCCCGTGGGAGCCACGTTCGGCGAACAATCCAAGATCGGCTACGCAGGCACCGCGCAGTTGTCGACAAATAGCTTTGGCCTCGAAGTGGGAACTTCCCCCCAGGGCTTCGCGGTTCACAACATCATCGGCGGAGTCAGCTTTCGCCCCAACCATAGCTGGTTCACGCTGCAGGGCGTTCGCGACAGCGTCAAAGACAGCCTGCTCTCCTATGCCGGTTCACGCGATCCGGGCACAGGCGTTCGGTGGGGCGGCGTCGTAGCAAACACCGGAACCCTGAAATTTGATTCAGCACCCTCATCCAACGTCCGATACAAAGTCATCGGCGAATACGCCTCCGTCAGTTACTCGTTTATTCAGGGGTTGAATGTTCCAGACAATTGGAGCGCAATGGCCAACGGCGGTTTGTATTGGCAGATTATCCAGGGATTGACCGTCGGCGGCAACGTAACCGGCATGCATTACGACAAGAACCTGAATTACTTCTCCTTCGGCCAGGGAGGATACTTCAGCCCGCAGCAATACTATTTGGCCTCCATTCCGATCTCCTGGTATTCGCGGCACCCGCGCTTCGAGTATCAATTGAAGATCAGTGGAGGCGTGCAATACCTTCAGCAGGACGCTTCGCCGTTCTATCCTGTTCTGCCCTTCGGAGCCGCGGTTACACCTGGTACGTATGCGGGCAGCACAACCACATCGCCCAATTACGATGCGGACATCCGAATGGGCTATCGCGTCGCCCCGCACGTCTACCTCGACGTGTTCGCAACCGCCAACAACGCGCGCAATTATTACACGCAGAGCGCAGGCTTCAGTCTGAAGTTCATGGTCGACAAGATACCGACCAGCACGGACATTCAGGTGAACTCACTACCCGACTGGACCGGGAAGCAGCCTTATTCGATTCACTGATAGACGGTCGCGCCGCTCTACCCGATGTGCCGCAGCCTGCTGACGCGGCCCACCTCAACCCATTCGACCACGTAGATGTTTCCTTCGTGGTCGAAACACGCGCCGTGCGGACAAACGAACTTGCCGGGCTTGAAGTTGTCGCGCGTCAGTTTGCGGGTGGCCATGTAGTCGCTGGAGGAGTCGTCACCAAGATTCTCAATAATGCGATTCTCGCGGTCCATGATGGTGACTCGTGCAAAAAGATCCGGCACGACCATATCGCCGTTACGAAAGATGTTGAAGTGACATGGAGCATTTGTGCCGTAGAGAAAATCGACGTGCTTGCCCTCAAGCGTGAATCGCTGAATGCGCTTGTTACTGCGGTCCGCGATGTTGAGAATCGGTGTGGCGCCGCGAGCATCCAGGATGATTCCGTGCGGGCATTGCAGTTGTCCGGCGTCCGCTCCCGGCCCGCCAAAGGTGCGGATGTACTCGCCTTTGCTGTTGTACTGAATGATGTAGCTGGAGCCATAGCCATCGCCGACATAGATGTCGCCATTGGGAGCGACAGCTAGATTCGTCGGGCTCCACTTCAGCGGCTTTCCGTCCGGCCCCGGTTTCGAATACGGTTCCGACTCCTTCGGGTATCCGAGGGTAAACACTTCCTCGCCAGTCAACGTGGTTTTCACCACCAGTCCGCGCTGGATATCGCAAAGATACAAAAACTCCGTGCCCGACTCTTTGCGGATGTGGAGTCCGTGCGCTCCCCCACGGAATTCCTTGCCCCAGCTCTTCACAAACTTACCGTCGGCGTCGAAAACTACCATGCTGTCGGGCTTCTCGCTTGTCGAGTACACGGTGTGGTGAATATAGATGTGCCCCTGTGAGTCTTCGCACACCCCATGGGTATTTCCATATTGGATATCAGCCGGAAGCTCACCCCAGTCATGCGTAACTTCGTAGGTGTGGTCGCCCGACCCCAGCACTGGCTTTTTGTTGCCTGATTTATCAGTCACGCCAAGCAGAAGCGGCGCGACAAAGCCGGTTCCAACTTGGGCCAGGAATCCGCGACGCGAAATGGCCATGGCAGTTACTTCCCTTCTTCGACATTCAACAAACCAGAGTGTGATGCCGCTATTGGTTCGGCGCGCTCTCACGGTTGGCGGGCAGCTGATCCATACTGGTCGACGCGCCGGCTGCCGTCTGCTTGTTCGCCGCCACCTTCAGCAGGATTGGCGCGGAAGGATGGCTCGTGGATGAATTCGATTCCACCTCGGCGACAACGTAGATCGGCTGATCGATGGGCCGTGCCCAATCTTCGGCGCGCAGCGTGAACGTACGACTCGTCTGCGCTTCGGTCACCAGCACTCCGTTGAGTCCGACATTCACCACGCGAACCCCAGGCGGCAGGTTTGCAATATCGCAAGGGACTCGGCCCGTGAATCCGTTGTGCCGCTCGACGTTCAGGGTCACAGTCACTTCCTTGCCGGGTTCAAGCAGGACTTCCTTTGCGGGCGTCGTGACCGTCACGTCGGGAGCCGGTGTAATCGACGCGAGTTGCAGTGGCTCATCCTTGTTTTCCTCGCGATTGGCGGCCCGCGTGATTTCGCGGTTATTTACCCGCGCATGCCCGATGAATTGGATCGGGACAGGGTGCGGACTCGCCTCTGCATCCGGCGCAGCGGTCAGCACCACCATCGTGGACATCTGTCCCGGCAGAATCTTCGCGCTGCTCGCTGATACACCGTGCGGGAGCCCCTTAACCTCGATGTCGATCGGCCCTTCAAAGCCGCGAACTGAATCCAATGAGACCGTGACAGCAGTCGTGCCGCCACGAGGAATATTCGGATTCTCCGGTTCTGTGCTCAGGCGGAAATCCGGCGCTGCTTCCTCAATGCTGAGACGATAAGCAAAATCCGCCCCTTCCATGCCGCGCACATCCTTGAGATGGACGAAGTACTCACCGTCTGCAGGCACAACGAAATCCAGCTTCGAATCCGAACCGTATCCGGGACCGCCATCATCATTGCGCCACATCAGATGAAAGACTGGCAGCCCGTTGGAAGGAAACTCAGCGTCCGATGGCAGAATCTTTGCTTTGTAGACCGGCGTATTCACGGCGTGCACATCGGGCGAGGTTCCCAGGTACGCCATACGCAAGCCGCCCATGCTCTTCAGAATCGTGTCCGCGTCAGGTTGATCAGGAATGTAATCGACGCGATCGAGTTCATCTCCAACCATCAGGTAATCGCCCTCGGTCAATCCCGAAGTCGATACCAGGCGAATGCCTTCACTTCGTGAGTCGCGATCGGCAAGAGTCGTTGTCGTTTCGTTCAGGCACCGCACGGTCGCGCGCGGAATCGGATTGCCTTTGCCATCCAGAATTTCGATCACCGAATCGAGCGGAGAGCCCAGGCGCGATGCGGCTACGTCGATGCTGAGGTTTTGCCCTTTTCTTGCCGTGAATCGGAAATAGTCTTCGTCCGCACTTTTCCCGCGATCCATTCCGCCTGCGATGTGGCCATTAACAGTCACTGGAACATTGATCTGTTGGGCGTGTTCCGTGGAGTCGTTGGGTTCCTGTTCTCCGATTTCCGGCGAGCTGCCCACCGCCAGCTTAACTTGGTTCAGCGGATGGGCGCCGCCAACCACATTAAGCGACACCGTCGTCCATCCTTCCACCGAAGGTGGCGCCTGCACTGCGGAAATCGCGACGCTTCCCAGGTTCACGCCATTGACCGAGATTTCAGACGATGTCCCCGCGCGTAGACCGAGCGGAAAGATATTCCTCACGTAGGGCAACTGGCCCGCATCGAGCCGGTAGAAATGATCCTTGCCTCCGCCATTGTCCCGGTCGCCGATAGAAATGCCATACTTGCCTGTCTTCTCGAGGTGGTAGGTCAACTCAGCGTCGGGGCGATTTGTATTCTGACCGGCTGAGGCCAGCACATGCCCATCGCTATCGCTCAGTTCGAGCATCGAGTCGAGCTTCGAGTCGATCTCGGATGCCTGGACCCGGAAAACGATATCTTCGCCGGCCTTCCCATCAAATTGGAACGTGTCTTTATCTCCGGGAGAATCGATGGATCCAACCAGCGTCGCCGGCAGATCGACCGATTGCGGCGGTGCTCCGCGGTCCATTGATGATTTCTCGCGCTTCATCACCTCCGGCAAGCTTCCGATTGCAATCGACAGCATGTTCGAGGTCCCAAGCGGCGTCTTGATACGGAAGCGGTGAATGCCGGGCTCGGTATCCTTCGCCGCCACAATTTCAAGCTTTGCGTTCTGCTTCTTTCCAAGCGGAACCTGCGCCGACAGGTCTTCTCCCGCCCTCGGCCCCGTAATCTTTTCGGGCAAGTCGGTGATCTCCGTCAGCTTTCCCGTTAAGCCGGCATCATCGAAGATGACTTCCGTTGCGCCGGCAAGATTCCGCCCCTCAAGCAAAAAGGTAACGGTCGTTCCGCGCTGCATTCCGGCCGGTGAGATGGTTGAAACCGTCGGCGGGATGATCGGCTCGGACGCCCGTGAAGGCGCTGCGAACGACAATCCCAAGGCAATCATTCCGACCGCTGAAAACAAGGATTTCATCGGCTCGCTGCCTCCCGCGTCTTTTCGTTGTCAGTTGGCTTCACGATATCGAAGACCATTGTGCTGCGAGATTCCTGGTAGCTATGCAAATCATAGAAGCTCACGGAACCGTTGTATCGGCCTGCCGCCAGCCATTTTCCGTCGGAGCTCACGTCCAGCGCTTCGACCCAGTCGGGCTGCCGCTCGACCACACCTTTGAGGTCGAGATCTGGATCGCGGAACCGGATCGATCCGTCGGCAGATGCTGTCACCAGTGTCTTTCCATCGTGCGACCAGGCGAGAGAAAGCAGGCTGTCCTCATCTGCAATCAGAGAATGGAGAAGATGTCCATCTTCGTTCCCGACCTCCCAGACATAGATCGTCTTGTCGTACCCTCCGGCGGCCAGTTCTTTGCCGGTTGGCGAGTAGACCAAGCTCGTCAGTCCATCTGAAGCGTCACTTAGGGTGTAGAGGCGCTTGCCGCTCGCAACCTCCCATATTTTCACGGTACGATCCTGCGAAGCGGATGCCAGGTGCTTTCCATCCGGACTAAATGCGACCGCGAAGACCGCATCGATGTGGTCCTGCAAAGTGCGCAGCTCTTTGCCAGTCGATGCATCCCAGAGCTTGATGGCCTTGTCGTAGCTTCCTGAGGCGATCATCCTGCCATCGGGGCTCCATGCGACGGAGTAGACGCAATCCTTGTGGCCATTCAGTGTTCTGATCAGCTGACGCGTTTGCAAATCCCAGATCTTGATTTCCCCTTCGCGCTGCGGCGGACCGCCAGCCGCAGCCAGCATCTTGCCATCGGGACTGAACGCGATCGAACGAACCGAGTCCGCGTGACCGGTAAGGCGGGCGATCAGCTTGCCTGACGACGCGTCAATCAGGCGAACTTCCTGATAGCCGCCCACCGCCAACACACGGCCGTCGGGCGAAAATTTCACCGAAGCTACTGGTGAAACAACTGGAACCTGGGGCGCGATGGAAGGAATCACTGGGCCCGCCAGAGTCGGCGATGCGGTTCCGGGCGCGGGACCTTTTGCGCCTGCGTTGATCCATGACCGGATCGACTTGATGTCCGCTGCGGGAAGCGGATTGCCGTAGAGCGGCATCTGCGGATCGAGTTTCCCCTCGATCATCTGTACCAAGCGGCTGGCATTCGCGTCGTGGGCAATGATGGCCTCTCCGTGCTTGCCGCCCTTCATCAGCGACTCGTAGCTATCCAGTGTCAGTCCGCCCTTGTGTGCGTTGCTCGAGTGGCAGCCAATGCAATTCTTCTGCAGAATGGGCGCAACATCCTTGGCAAAACTCGGAGCGGGAGCAGCCGACGTGCGGGGTGCGCGGGGTGTTTCGCCGCCGCCAGCGCCTACCAGCACAAGGACAGCCGCGATCGCGATGCAGGCATACCCCGGCCGGCGTGGGCTGCCATGGGCGCGGATTCGCAGAAATAAAGTCGGCATGATGCAGCTTCAATTCCGTAAGCAACCACGTGCAGCAGAATCTCAGTGGTCAAACATAAATTCTTCGCCAGTCAACAACGCCCATGACATATCAACTAACGCGGCGCGGCGTGGATCCTCGACTCCTGCGATCTTCTGATGCTCGGCCGCATCGAGTGCTTTGAGCAGCGCGGTACGTTCCGTGTCGGAGGGATGCCTGCTCAATGACGAAAGGTAGAGATAATCGACAATCTGCCCGTCTGAGAAGCCCAGCCGCAGAAGCATGTCGATCGAGTTTCCCGGCGAACGCAGCTTATTGTTGAGCGTATCGCCGTTGATGATGTGCAACGCCTGCGTGATGGTAGGTACAGATGATCGCTCGCTCTCCCGCGTTTGCTGGCGCTCTGGACGGCCGAATGCCGTCAGGAAGTAGGACTTTACCGCCGTGTCCGGCAGTTGCATTCCTCTCGTACCTGCCGGATAACCGTCGAATTTCTCCGGCTCCTGCGTGATCTGCGAATAGGCATCAAGAAGCACTTCAGCCGGGAGCCGCCGGATGAGGAAATGAGAGCCGTATTTGTCGTCGCTCGCATTCTCCTTCAAAGGCTTCGACGAAGTTTGATACGTTGCCGATTGCATGATGGTGCGGATCAGGTAATCGATGTCATAGTTGTGCCCGACAAAATCCTTTACCAGCGCATTCAGTAATTCATCATTGGTCGCTGGATTCGTATCGCGGAGATCATCCACGGGCTCAATCAATCCTCGTCCCATGAAATTCCTCCACACGCGATTCACAATGTTGCGCGCAAAGAACGGATTCTCACCTGATGTCAGCCAGTTGGCGAAATATACCCGCGTGTCACCTGGAACCGTGCTTGACAAGGCTGCAGCGTCGAGCGGCTTGGGCGGCAATGGAATCATCAGGCGATCGTCCATGAACTCGCCAGTCGGCGCCGAATACACCGTTACGTTGTTGAAGATGGGACCGACGCCGGGCCGGAATCCGGAATCGGAAAAGGTCTTGAGCCGGACCCGCGCGAACAGGTTGGCCATCCCGTAATAGTCTTTCTGGGTCCATTTGGCCAGGGGATGGTTGTGGCAATGGGCACAACTGATGTTGATGCCCATAAAGGCCTGAGCCATGTTTTCCGAAATATCGAGCGGATCGCGGTGAATCACCCAGTAATTCGCGGCGCCATTCTTGAGTGTGTTGCCATTGGCTGTAATGATCTCTGTGGCGAATTGATTCCACGGCTTGTCCTCGGCCACGCTTTGGCGGATCCACCGGTAATAGCTCCACATTTCATCGTTCGAAAGATGATTGCTCGAAACCAGCAGCATGTCTGACCACTTGTAGGCCCAGTAATCAACAAATTCCGGGCGCTTGATCAGGCTATCGATCAGGTGATTGCGTTTCTCGGGCGACGAATCGCGCAGGAATGCGTCGACTTCGGCCGGCGTCGGAACAATTCCCGTGGCATCCAGATAGGCGCGGCGAATGAATTCGCTGTCGCTCGCTTGTGGGGACGGCGGAATGTGCAGCGCGCGCAGGTGGTTCAAAACGAAGTCGTCAATATAGTCGTGATGCGCTGCCCTGGCGAAGAGCGAATCGGGCAACTTGTTCGGGAAAGGGATGCGCAGTCGCGAAAAGGCTACGTGGCTCTGGTACCAGACCGTCACCGGCGCTTCCCCATAACCATGCATCATCACGCGGCCTTCGTTATCGACCGTCGCCACGCCCTCGTCCCCGCTGTCAAACTTTGCCCAATGCGTCACATCCGCTGTGTGCCCATCAGAAAACACAGCCATCACGACCAGTTGTTGGCCGGCTCCGGGCATGAGCGAAGCTTCCTGCGGAAGCACCTGGATCCCCTTGACCAGCGTGTCAGACTCTTCAGGCGCCGGCATTCCTTGCGCAATCCATCCGGAGATCACTTGATATTCGGGAGACTCTACCGCAAATCGCCTTCCGCCGCCGTGTGGAACTGTCGCCGTCGGCTTCAGCAGAATCAAGCTTCGTGCGGGCTGCATGCGATTGGTCCTGCGTCCCAGCGCCTGGTGTGTCAGCGTGTAATAGTCCGTGATCGGATCGTACCCGCGCAGCGAGAGCTTGAATCCGTTCTTGCCTGCCGCCGCTCCATGGCACGGTCCGGAATTGCACCCGACCTTTGTCATCACTGGCAACACATCGTTGCGAAAGCTCCAGGTGGTCGCTGTCGTGTAATCGCTCACCGTCAACGGAGCCGTAGCCTGGCGGCCGTGTAGCGTCGCAGTAATCGTCGCTTTCCCGTCACCAACCGGCGAAAGTATATGGTCCTGATCCAGACTTGCCACACTTCGATTCGAAAGCGTCAGGGTTGCTCGCGAGGTCAGGTCTTCCTGGTGGCCGTCGAGAAAAGTGCCCTCGACAACCAGTCGCTGCGTATGGTGAGGTCCCAAAATGGCCACTGTGGACGGGAGAATCGCGATTTTTGCGAGGGTAGCAAGCGAGCTGGGCCGCATATTTGTGGGCTGGCCTGGTGCGTTGCTGTCCGATGGCGGCTTTAAAAATCCTGAAGCATGATACGGAGCGTCGCTGTGCGTTGAGGTCGCCGGGGTCTGTGCCGCTTGTGCAAGCAGTCCGTACGAACCCGCCAGTCCGGCAACGAACAGCAGATCATGAATCCTCATCCATCACTCCGCGGCGCAGCAGAAACTCCAATTTCAAACCAGCAATTCATCGATCGGGTCAAAGCCGTGGTCAACAAGCCTCACGACGCGTCCCTGCGGCGTTTTCAATTCCGTGTCAACCGGAATCCCCAGGCACTTATAGACAGTGGCTGCGAGGTGAGCCGGCATCACGGGCCTATCCTGCGGAGCAGCGCCGATCGCGTCGGACGCCCCCACAACCTGTCCGCCTTTAATCCCGCCACCCGCCAGTACCACCGTCCAGCACTGCGGCCAGTGGTCGCGTCCGCCTGCCGGGTTGATCCGCGGCGTGCGGCCGAATTCGCCCGTCGCCAGCACCAGCGTCGAATCCAGCAAACCGCTGTTGCTCAAGTCCTCCAGCAGCGAACTGTAGGCGTTGTCGAACATGGGACCAACCAAGTCGCTGTAGCAACTGATCGGGCTGAAAGGCGCCGATCCGTGGATATCCCATGTAATGTCGTTGAACACGGTCTCGAACATGTTCAGCGTCACGAAGCGAACACCACGTTCCACGAGTCTGCGGGCCAGCAAACAGCCCTGCCCAAAGCGGTTCATGCCGTATCGCTTCCTTACATCCTCCGGCTCCTGCGACAACTCAAAGGCTTCGCGCGCCTTGGCCGATGTCATCAGCGTGTACGCCTGGTTGAACGTAGCATCCATCAGCTTCGAATCCTGGTTCGTCTCCTCGAAGTACTGGACGGATTGATCGACAACCTGGCGCCAGTCGCGGCGCCGATCGACGCGCACCGCCGAAATGTAGTCCGGTGGCAGAAGATCCGGAACCTTGAAGTTCGCGTCCGCGGGATCCGCATTCAGCACAAACGGATCAAAGGCTTTGCCGAGAAACCCTGCGGTGTCCCCATGTGGAAGATTCCCGCCGAGCTGGCCGATCATGTACGGGAGCAGCACGTTCGGTGGCATGTCGCCCCGTGCTCCCTTTTCAAAGCGCACCACCGAGCCGAAATTCGGCGATTCCAACCCGCCCTGAAACAGCCTTCCTGTCTGCATCATCTGGCAGCCCGTGTCATGCACCGCTGCGGCCGTGTGGTACATGGAACGAAGCAACGCAAACTTGTCGGCGTGCTTCGCCATGCGGGGAAAAATCTCTGAAATCTCGATACCGGGAACATTCGTCTTGATCGGTTTGAACGGGCCGCGAATGGAGGCCGGCGCATCGGGCTTCATATCCCAGGTATCGAGTTGGCTTGGGCCGCCCACCAGCATCAGCTGAATGCAATTCACATCCTTGTTGGGCAGCACCGCCCCAGCCGCCTTCAGCCGGAAAAACTCCGGCATCGATAGGCCCAGAAATGCCAGCGAGCCTGCATGCAGGAAGTCACGGCGCGTCACGCCATCGCAGAAATGAACTTTCTTATCGGCATCGAGCCGAAACATAGGCCTCCCGGTTTAAGCAGACCCGCCCCCGGGGAGTAACCTGATTCAAGGCGCACGGAGCGCCACGGGAAGCCTCAGTGATGAGCCTGCTGTGCGTTCGCTCATTTCCCCACTCAATGAGCGCCGCAATCTCTTGCCGGGAATGCTAGTCCATCGCAATGGGCTTCGTCCATCCATTTTGGAGCCTTTGCGCACTTCTCGAACCTGCACTGCCGAATCCCTGCGCAGCTGGCCGCCGGAAACCATGAGAATTGACCTCAACTCGACAAGCGGTTGATTCTGTTGGCCGTTGCGGTCGTATACCTTCAAGATCGAAACGCTCTCCAAGAGCGAAGGCGCGACGGTCGGCCCGCCTCTCGCTGCCCTGTGATAGGTCAATCAAAAAAACAATGCTTAGAATTCGATTCGCGCTGCGAATTGTGCGAGGCGGTAGTTCGTCAACTCGCCCGTGGCCTGCCCGAACGACTGCGGATTGTCGAGCGTCGAACTGATCGATTGTGGATCGAAGCGCACGCTGTTCGAGACATTGAACATGTCCCACCGCAGGATGAGCTTGGCGCGCTCGGCCAGGTCGAACGTCTTGTTGATTCCCTCATCCCAATCGAAAAATCCATCGCCGCGCAACGGATTCCGGGTTCCCGACTGGCCGGGCAGCGCGTGGGCGAATGACGCAAACACGGTCGCCGGGTCGGCAAACCGCTGCGTCAGGCTTCCGCGTGCGTTCGCGCGCGAAGGAATGGAAGCAATCTGCTGTGCGTAGCCCTGAATGTCCCAGTTGGTGGGGTAATATGCGCCGTTGTTCACTTCAAATGGAAAGCCGCTCGTCCAGCGCACGACACCCGTGGTCTGCCAGCCCCCGATAATTTCGTTCGCAAGGCGGCCGGTTCCTGACAGCAGTTTCTGCCCTCTCCCGAAGGGCAAATCCCAAACGAAGTTCGAGTTAAGCTGATGGCGCACATCAAAGTCCGAAGGCCCATACAGCTGATTGGGAATCCAGGAATTCATGATCTGCGCATAATTGGTCGACGCCGAATTGCCCAGCCGCTCTGCCTGCGACGTGATATCGAGCGACTTCGAGTAAGTGTAGTTGAAGTCTGCTTCCATGCCGCCGAAATGCTGGCGGTATACGGCCTCAAGTGCGTTGAAGTTTGAGTATCCGATCGAACGCCATCCATACAAGGCAGAGTACTGATCGTGGTAGTAACGGAACGCCGGATAGTTCACGTCTGCGCCGATCTTGGTGTCTGGCAGGTTTCCCGGCGTGTCGAGTTGATAGAGTGCGTAGGTCTCGTTGTAGAGATTGCTCAGGAACAGCGCATAAACATTCTGCGTTGCCGTAAGCGGGCCATATTTGAGCCCGATATCCTCGCCTTCCAGTCCGGCAAACTCCTGCTCCCAATAAGCGATCGGAGCCACAGAGGTTACGGGCGTATTGGCACGCGCCATCGTGGCCAGCTGCGCTGCCTCAGTGAAATAGGCTGCTCCGCCCACGTTAAGATTGATCGGCATCGCGACGTCCTCTTGCGCGAGTTGACGGTGCGCGAAGCGTCCCACCCACGACACCTCGACCGAAGCGCCCTTCTGCAACCCTCGCGTCACTGAGAAATCGAGCAGGTGTGAATAAGGCGTCTTGATCGCCGAATCAAGGCCCCAGCTAATGGCGAAGCTGCCGTCGCCGCTCGCCACCGGAACGGCCGGGAATCCCCCTGCAGGCGCTGAAGGAAGCAAAGATTGCGGAACGGCGTTGATGGCCGTAAAGCGAGGAGCGCTTTCTATCGGCTCCGATCCTGGCGCATTCGAAAGGTGCGACGACAGGCCATAGGAGCCAGTCGTGTCAAAGTTCTGAACGATGCCGGCGCCAAAGTGATCGAAGACCAGCGAGTAGCCGGCGCGAATGCTCGTAAGCTGATTGCCCAATAGCTTTCTCCACATTCCCTCTTGCGGCGCCGGCGAAAATGCGATGGCAACTCGGGGTCCGATGTCGTTCTTGTCCGGCGTCCAGAAGTCGGGCGCGTGGTTGTAGCGGCCATTCAGATTGAACGCCACCTCGCCGACACTATTGGCCGCTCCTCCCGTCTGTGCCTGCGCGATGCTGCCGTTGTAATACTGGCCCAGCGAATAGGGCTCGCACGTCGAGCCGGCGTACTGGCAGGTTCCCACCTGTGTCCCGCTGGTCTCGGCAGGCGCCTGCAGATACGAGTAGCGCAGACCATACGTCAATGTCAGCGAGCTAAGCAGCCTCCAGGTATCCTGCGCGTAGAATTCATACTCGTTCCAGCGATACTTGCGGGCAATTGGCGCACCCACTGCAACGGTACTGCCGGTTTTTGTGTAGTTGTAGATTGCATCGCCCTCAGTAATGGTGCCGACGAGATTCATGAGGGCGGCGTTGTACTCGTTCCCGAAATTGGCAAAATCGACTGCAGGGTATCCATAGTCCTCCGGATCGAAGGGCCCATGACTGTTCGCAATCGTGGAGCTGCGCGTCAGCCATCCCTGGTTCATTTGCCCATCAGGGAACGATTGTGCATTGCTCATCCTCTGATCCGTAATGAATCGAATATTGGTGCCGAACGCAAAGTTGTGATCGTGCTTGGTCCAGGAGAGATTGTCAGCCAGGTTGTAGACCGGGATGATGAACGACGTTGAGTACTCGACCGATTGAGGTTGCGACACCAGCCCAAAATAAATCACCGGCTGGTTTGCGGCGCCTGCGCTGTTGGCGCCCTGCCGTGTAAGCCCAAATCGCGCATCATTCACCATGTTCGGGTTGATCAGGTACGTGTACCCGGCCGCGAATCCCTTGTTGTTGGTCAGCACCGTGGTTTGCGGCGGCTGGCCGGGAAAGGCGGGCGGCGTTGGCTCGCTGTCGCTCTGCAGGTTGCCCCGCCAGAACAGGGAGTGCTTGCTGTTCAGGTTCCAATCCAGCCGCGCGATGTAGGTGTCGTATTTGCGATGGATCGTGTATGGAAACCGGTAACCGATGCTGTTCAATCCGTCGCCTTGCGTCGGATCGTTGCCCTGCGGGTAGTTATTCAGCACGGTCAGTAGGGCCGGATCGTTGCCGATATCCTGCGGGTCCATGCCCTGAATGTCCGACGGAGTCAACGTGAAGGTGGAATCACCGCCCGAGTTATTGGCATACTCATAGGCAAGGTTTCCGGCCCTGTAACTCTCAGTCGGCACAGTTCCCGCATTCACGCTGGTGCCCTGCGAGTCCCGGCGTCCCTCGTAATTGGCAAAGAAGAACAGCTTGTCCTTGATCAGCGGACCACCCACCGCCCCACCATAGATGTTGCGTACCAAACTCTCCGGCCGGTTCGATGTGCCCGCTGCCAGTTCCTGCTCCTTATTAAAGAAATCGTTCGCTTCCAGCAAACTCGAGCGATTGTACTCGTATGCTGCGCCATGAAACGCGTTCGTGCCATTGCGCGTGATCAGGGCAACTTGCGCGCCTGAAGAGCGTCCCTCCTCTGCATTGGGATTGCTGGTGGTCACGCGGAACTCGGCAACCGAATCCTGTGTCATGCGCAGAACGCTTGTGAACGCGTAGCCATTGTTGATGTCGTTCACGTCGATACCGTCGAGTGTGATGTTCGATTGGTCGGCGCGTCCGCCATTCACTGAGCCCGCACGTGAATCTGTGGGATTGTTGCCGACTCCCTGCGTCCCGGTCGAATCATCGGCCCGGCCCAGAAACGTCACGCCGGGCTGCAGCGTCAGCAGGTCCGGAACGTTACGCGCATCGAGTGGAAGCGATTGCACGACGTGGCTGTCGAAAGCATTTCCCAGCGTGGCATCCGTGGTGTTCAACATGGCCTGTTCCGCCACGCTCACCGTCACCTGCTGCTGAACCTCAGCCACTTGCAATGTGATGTTGGCAGTGGCGGGTTGGCTTACCAGCAGGTCCATGCCTGTGCGCTCGTTCGTCGCAAAGCCTGTCGCGGACACGGTCAGCGTGTACCGCCCCGGCGTCAATTGTGAAAACTGGTATTGCCCGCTGCTGTCGGTCGTGTTTTCGCGCGCGGCGCCGGTCGCCTGCAGCGTCAGCTTGACCGAAGCGCCGGGAATGACGGCACCACTGGTGTCCGTTACGCGGCCGTTCAGCGACGTGCTGGCTTGAGCAATGAGGAGTTTCGGTCCGGCAAAGAGAGACAGGCCAAGAAAAAGAGCGGCAACAGCTCGATGTTTGATCACAACTGGCTCCAGAAAGGGGAATGCACCGCCAGTGGGTGAGCTTCAAATGTGTTGCGAGGTCGTTTCGGGAGCCGTACAGGGAAATCTTTCTCCCGAAAAGCTCATGTTCCTGCACTAGCAGGTGGTTCCGCCAAGTTTAGCATTTTCGCCGATGCCAGGAACCCTCAAGTGACGAATGCACGCGCTTGCGCCCCAGATGAATCAACGACGGCTCCTGGCATGTGCAATACCGGTCGCCTCGCACACCCCTCCTGACTGGTATCGTGTGATCTAGCTGTTTTCTCCATAGGAACCGATTGCATGGAAGTCCTTCAAGGGCTTTTTGAGCAGCATTTTCATACTCCCGCTGAAAAGGTGCAGCCGCTGCAAGGAAAATTGGGCGGCTCCGGGAGGGCCATCCTCCGTCTGACTGGCGCAGGACAGACGGCGATTGGCATTCTGTATGCCGTGCGCGAAGAGAACATCGCGTTTCTGGAGTTCTCGCGCCATTTCCGCCGACATGGGTTGCCAGTGCCGGATATTTACGCGCAGGACCTCGATCAGGGGGCCTACCTTGAGGAAGACCTCGGCGACACCACCCTCTTCGACTTTGTTCTGCAGAACCGGATTGGCGACACCATCGCGCCTCCCGCAATTGAGGCCTACCGGAAAGTCGTGAAAGAACTGCCCCGCTTTCAGGTCGACGCCGATCGCGACCTGAATTACAAGGTCTGCTATCCGCGAGCCAGTTTCGATCGGCAATCCATTTCCTGGGACCTCAATTATTTCAAGTACTACTTCCTGCGTCTCGCCGGAATTTCCTTCAATGAGCAGGCCATCGAGCTTGATTTCAGCAGGCTCACGAAGCTTCTCCTCGCCGCGCCCCACGATTATTTCTTGTACCGGGATTTCCAATCGCGAAATATCATGCTGCGCGACGGTAATCCTTATTTCCTCGATTACCAGGGCGGCCGCAAGGGTGCTCTGCAATACGACATCGCTTCCCTGCTCTTCGATGGCAAAGCCGACCTCCCGCCGGACGTGCGGGACCAGCTCCTCAACTACTATCTCGATTGCCTCTCCGAACACATTCCGGTCAATCGCGATGCCTTCATGCAGCACTATTACGCCTACGTCTATGTGCGCATCATGCAGGCTTTGGGCGCCTACGGTTTCAGAGGATTTTACGAGCGCAAGGCTCATTTCCTGCAGAGCGTGCCCTTCGCGCTGAAAAACCTGCGCTGGTTGGCGCACAACGTCAAACTCCCCATCGCACTCCCGGCCCTCATGGATGCTTTTCGGGCCATGCTGGCCTCAGAAAAGCTCATGAGCATCGCGGCGACCGCTGAGGAACTGACGGTGCGCATCTTCAGCTTTTCTTTTCACCGCGCCCTGCCAAGTGACGACGCGGGCAACGGCGGCGGATTTGTGTTCGACGCGCGCAGCCTTCCCAATCCCGGGCGTGAAGAGCGGTTCCGTGACTTAACTGGCAAAGACACCGGCGTGATCGATTACCTGAATCAGCAGGAAAGTGTTCATCGCTTCTTTGCCAACGTGGTCGCTCTCGTTGACACCAGCGTGACCAGCTATCAGCGTCGCGGATTTAAGAATCTCATGGTGTCATTTGGCTGCACCGGCGGCCGCCATCGATCGGTATTTCTGGCTGAACAACTCGCGGCTCATTTGCGCTCGACCAACGGCGTCGAAGTCGTCGTGCGTCACCTCGAATTGGAGATGCTGGGCCAATGAAGGCCATGGTGCTCGCAGCCGGCCTGGGCACCCGCCTGCGCCCGCTCACCAACGATCGCCCCAAAGCGCTGGTCGAAGTCGACGGCCGGACCATGCTCGCAATCACTCTCGAACGCCTCCGCTCATTCGGGATCCGAGACGTCATCGTCAACGTCCACCACCACGGCGACATGATCGTCGAATACCTCGGCGCCCACGATAACTTCGGCATGAAGATTGCGATTTCGCGCGAAGAAGATTTGCTCGACACCGGCGGCGGCCTCAAGAAGGCCGGCTGGTTTTTTCTCGAAAACGACTCCGATGCCGGACAGCCATTTCTCGTGCATAACGTCGACGTGATCAGCACCATCGATCTTGCGCGTATGGTGCACTTTCACTCTGAGCAGAGCGCTTTGGCCACCCTGGCCGTGCAGGATCGCCGCACCTCGCGTCCGTTGCTGTTCGATGAACAAGGACAACTGCGCGGGCGCGGCATTCAGCCATCTGCCCAGGCACTCTCTCAGTCAAACGACCCGGCCCAGCATTCGAATGTGCATTCACTGGCGTTTTCGGGCATTCACATTGTGTCCCCGCGGCTCTTCGCAAAGATGCACGAGCAGGGTGCCTTCTCCATCGTCGACGCGTATGTCCGGCTCGCCGCAGAGGGAGAAAAGGTCATCGCATTTCGAGCAGATGCCTACGAATGGCTTGACCTCGGTCGGCCTGAGCATGTCGCTCAGGCTGCACAACGACTCTCGGGCGCGAATGCCAACGCTACTCTGGCCCGGGAATCCGGCAACGTTCGTCGTGATTCTTGAGAAAACGACTCGATCCTATTTACAAGCCCGGCACCGGCGGGCATCCCGGAAAATCGGTCAGGTAGGTGTTCCCCTTGTAGCCTAGATACTTGATTCCTATTTTGCTCGTAAAGTATCCATCGGCCGTAAAACTGCGCAAAAACGAAAAGAACTCCACGGGCTCTTCCAGGCTTTCGTCCTCCTCCGCGCTTTTGCGAAAAGCAATCGAGTCGAGGATTTGCGTTTGCTGCTGCGGGCTGCAATCCACAAACGCCTTGCCAAAACGGCTCGTGCAGGTTGAATCCAGCCATGCCAACCCGGGAGCCAGCCTGGTTTGATATTCGGAATTTTCGCTTGTGAGCAGGTCAATGAACTCCGGTGCGCCCCCTTCGATCGCGCCGCCTCCATCCGCGTCAGCGGGGATGATCGTCTCGCAAAGTACCTGCACCGTCTTGTATTGATGCGCATTGAAAAACTTCGGCACGTAAGAACCTGACTCCGTTCGTTCGCCATCAATCAGGCTGTGCGCCAACTCGGCCGCCTCGAGCGGAATGACTCGCAAAACGGAACCCGCCACAGCTCCGACGCTGAGCGACTTCAGAACGGCGCGGCGTGTAATCTGATCTCGCGATAACTCTTCCACTAGATCGCCCCTTTCTTGGCTTGGTCCAGCAAATACTCTGACGTTCGCCACGAAAGCGCCATGATGGTCAGCGTAGGATTCTTGTCGGGATTGGAAACAAACGGCGCGGCATCGGCCACGAAAAGGTTCTTCACATCGTGCGCCTGGCAATAGGCATTCAACGCCGAAGTTTTTGCCTCGCTCCCCATGCGCACAGTGCCCAGTTCGTGAATGATGGCGCCGCCCTCTGAAATGCTGCTCGTTGTTTGCTGCTTGGCGATGTCCGCGCGGCGGTGGCGATGCAGTCCGACAACAACGGTTCCACCTCCGGCTTCTATGATGGACCGAAAAGTCTCCTGCATATCCGACGCCATTTTGAGTTCGTTCTCGCCCCACTGCCAATGAAACCGCAGGACCGGGATGCCCCACTGGTCCTTTACGTCGGGATCGATCTCGCAATAACAATTCTCATTCGGGATCATCTCGCCGCGTCCGCTGAAGCCGATAAACGTTCCATACGCCGTCCGGCAAGCCTGTTTCAGGCTCGCGCCGTAGCCTTCGTCTTTGTCGCAGATGTATTGAAACTCGCCGACCCCCGGCATATTGCGGCCACCGCCAAACTCGATGTGATACCCGCGCAAGAATTCGTTTTTCTGTCCGAAACGCCACCACGGCATGTACAGGTGCATGCCCCCCACGCCGTCGTGATTGTGAACCGGCATTTTTTCGAGCTGCGCAAAATGTCCCACCAGATCGCTTCCTACCGAATCAGTCAGGTACCGTCCAACCGTTCCCGATGAATTGGCGATCCCATTTGGGAAGCTAGAGGAACGCGAATTCAGCAGAAGGCGCGCCGATTCGCATGCGCTTGCGGCCACCACGACCGCCTTGGCATACACGCGCTGCTCCGTTTTCGTCGCCTTGTCGATGTAGGAAACCGACTCCGCCTTGCCGCTGTTTCCGAGAACGATTTCGCGCGCCATTGCATTGGCAATCATCGTGAATCGCCCGGTCTTCGTTGCCGGCGGAATCATGACCTGGCTGGAACTGAAATTCGATGCGGATCTGCAACCGCGGCCGCATTGCGCGCAATAGTGGCAGGCATCGCGGCCATTCAATGCCTGCGTCAGAATCGCAAGACGAGAGGGAATGCACGTAATCTTGAGCTGATCGCATGCCTTCTTGATGATCGTTTCAGTACAACGCGGTTTCGGCGGAGGCAGAAAAACACCATCCGGCGCGTTGGGAACGTTCTCTTTGGTCCCAAAGACGCCAATGAACGACTCGACTTTGTCGTAATACGGCGCCAGATCGTCATAAGTGATCGGCCAGTCATCTCCCATGCCGTCGGTCGAGTGCGGCTTGAAATCCGCAGGACCGAAACGCAGGGCGATGCGCCCCCAGTGGTTGGTTCGGCCTCCCTCGATGCGTGACCTGAACCAGCGAAAGGCCGACCCGGGTGCCGTCGTGTAAGGCTCGCCTTCAATCTCCCAAAACCCGTTGGGAGCCATGAACTCGTCGCCGATCCCGGCCAGCCGGCCGCCCACTCCCACTCCTCGGTGCGGCAGTTGGTACGGCCATACGTGCTCTTTGAAGTCGCGATCGGGATCCACGCGGGGCCCGGCTTCCAGCATCACCACGCTCAAGCCACCCTCGGTCAGCACCTTTGCCGCGGTACCCCCTCCAGCGCCGGATCCAATGATGCAAACGTCATAGACGGTCTTGCGCGGGTTCACTTGAAGCATCCGCTCTCTCCCTCATCGAAATGTGCGTGCAATGAGAAGGTGCGCATGGGCCCGCGCACAAAGCATCGCCACTGACGCGCAGGAGCGCTTGGGAAGCTTTTCTTCTCGATGAATCAATATAGTCTTCCGACCCGGGCGCAGGCCAGGGGACCCTTTAGAAGGGTGAGCAACCACATCCGCCGCGAATCCGTTTCAGATCCGAATCGCGGGCTGCGTCAGTTCGGCAATAACCCGTAAACGTCGAGTTCGCCTGGGGTCGACGTGGTACTGTCGGTGCCCCCGGCATTGTTGCCGCGTGTGCCTACATACACCTTGCCATTGGCGACCGTGGGAATCGTAAATTTCACCGCATTTCCAGCGGCGTTGCCCGAACCCATCGTGCTGTTCCAGTACTCCGTGGAAAGATTGTTGGCATTGTACGCGTGCAGAATCGTCGGGCCGCAACTCTGCGCCAGCGCGGTGCAGAACGCGTCGTTTTGCAACGCCCACAAGATGCCGTTTGAATTGTCGGGCATGGAGGAAATCGAAGGTGTCGACCCAGGCCACCCAAACGTGGTCGGCGTCGCATTGGGCAGCAGTGTGAATTTGGCTGTCGAAGTATTCAGTGCATATCCCTGTATTTTTAGTCTGGCTGTCCCAAGATAAAAGGTCGAGTTCCAGAAGGCTCCTGTCGCGAAGATTCCGCTGCCCGTACTTAGTTCTTGCCACGCGTTCGAATCGCCGTAGCCGCCCATCGCGTCGCGGTTCAGGACATAGAGCGTCCCGTCTTTCCCGCCGCCAAGCACCAGATGCGTTGGGTTACTGCCGTTCGCTGGCAGGTCCACCAGAACCATGGCGCCGCCGGAACCAAAATCTTTATCGTTCGCCTGATCGTTTGCTTGATCTGAAGGAGTGAAGTATTGCGAGACGCTCAGGCCGCTACTCAGCTTCAGGAATGAATCGCCATAGTCGTTGTTCGGCGCTGACCCGTTTGTCGCGTCAAATTGACCGTTTGCGGTGATCAGGTACAGGTTCCCCGAGGAATCGACCGCAGGAGCCCCGCCGCTCATCCAGATCCCGCCCCAGCCTGCATCGGGCGTCACGTTTAAGACGCTCGCCTGCGACAGATTGCTGGCGTTGTAGCCCATCACCCAGCCGTAGTATGGCGGGGTATCCTCATGCGAAGCCCAGGCAATGTACACAACGCCGTTCGCCAGGGCCAGGCCGCTTCTCTGATTCTCTTGTTGCGGCACAAACGTTGTCGTCGAGCTCCCGTCCCCCGTTCCTGGATATGTGCCCTGAATCGTCACAGGTCCGGAAAATTTTTCCTTTCCCGTCATCAGATCGAGCGCGTGCAGGCGCTGGTAGAATGACGGTCCCGATGGAACGACCGACTTTGACAACACGTAGATCGTGTTCGTCGAAAGATCAATCACTGGAGTACTCGTCACACCCACTTCGGGTGCGATATCTCCAGCACCCTGGCCCACCAAAAAGCCCGGCCCATACGAAGGCACGCTTGTTTCGCCCGACGTTGCCCCATGCGCGGAATCCAGCATGCTCGAATGCCACAGCGGGACGCACGTGCTCCCCGCCGAATCCGCGTCAAACGCGTAGACGCTGTCGGCCATGGTGGCCACAAAAACCACGTTGCGTTTCACCGATGCAATCGTCAGATTCGGAACCCAAAGTGGCTGCGCATAGACCGCGCCATCGACCGCGCATGAAAAGAGCTTGCCAAAAGTCGCAGTCGTCACGGTAGACGGCGACAAAGCGTATTCCCGCGCATTGACGCCATCCCGCGATAAATCGTTGTGATAGGTAGCAACACCGGCGAGATCGGTTACGGCTACTGACAGAGACGCGGAAACCGTGTTCTGTGTCTTGCTGGTGGCCGTGATCGAATAGAGCCCCGCCGTTGACGGCGCCGTGTAAGTGACTGCCACGCCATTCAAGCTGGTGGAAGCAGAGAACGTGCCGCAAGAACTTCCGCTGCAACTCGAACCCGTAGCAGACCAGGTGACCCCGGCAGCATCCGTCGTAGTCGGCGTGATCGACAGCGTCTGCGTGATCTCGAGGCCGGCACGCACGGGGGAAATGGACACGCTGATACTCGCTGAAATCGTCAGTGTCAGGTTGACGGTCTTCGTCTGCACCGGGTTGCTTGAATCAGTCACCTTGAAAGTCAGCGGAGTGGCATTCGCGGTGACAGTCGGTGTGCCCGTAATCGCCCCGGTTGACGCGTTCAGCGTCAAACCGGAGGGCAGCGTTCCGCTCGTCAACGACCATGTGTAGGGAGTCGTCCCCCCCGTTGCCATCAGGGTTGCGCTGTAGGCCGTTCCCACCAGCCCATTGGGCAGCGAAGTCGTCGTAAGCGACAATGCGCTCGCTGAAATCGTCAGTGTCAGGTTGACTGTTTTCGTCTGCACGGGATTGCTCGAATCGGTCACTTTAAACGTCAACGGCGTCGCATTCGCAGTCACCGTCGGCGTGCCCGTAATCGCTCCGGTTGAAGAGTTCAGCACTAATCCAGATGGCAGCGTTCCGCTCGTCAACGACCATGTGTAGGGAGTCGTCCCACCGGTTGCCACCAACGTTGCGCTATAAGCCGTTCCAACTTGCCCGTTCGCTAACGATGTAGTCGTGATCGACAACGCAGTTGTCGTATTTGCCGCAATCGTCAGTGTCAGGTTGACTGTTTTCGTCTGCACGGGATTGCTCGAATCAGTCACTTTGAACGTCAACGGCGTCGCGTTGGCCGTCACAGTGGGCGTACCCGTAATCGCCCCGCTTGAAGAGTTCAGCACTAATCCAGATGGCAGCGTTCCGCTCGTCAACGACCATGTGTAGGGAGTTGTCCCACCGGTTGCCACCAACGTTGCGCTATAGGCCGTTCCCACTTGCCCGTTCCCTAACGACGTCGTCGTGATCGACAACGCGGTCGTCGTATTTGCCGCAATGGTGAGCGTCAGGTTGGCCGTCATGGTCTGCACGGGATTGCTCGAATCCGCGACCTGAAATGTCAAAGGGGTCGCGTTCGTTGCCGATGTCGGAGTCCCCGTGATTGCGCCCGTCGAGCCATTGAGCGAAAGCCCGGATGGCAGCGTTCCGCTGGTCACCGTCCATGTGTAGGGAACCGTTCCACCGCTTGCCATCAAGGTTGCGCTATAGGCCGTTCCCACTTGCCCGTTCGTTAACGAAGCCGTGGCAATGGTCAAAGGCGTCACCGTGGTTCTGACCGTCACAGAACCGCCGCACCCGGACATCAAATAAACAGAAAGCAATGCAGAGGTAAAAGATGCACGACGAACCGCCGCGTTCACACATTTCATACGTACCACCCACGAGAGATGCAATGGGAAAAGCAGCGTCATGGTAGCGACGGAATTCCCTATCTAGAGCTACACACCGAAGGGGAGGGGCCCACGACCTTAAAGGCATGAAAAGACTTGGACTATTCTCTAACAGCCGCAATTGAAAGCACAAGACGACCAAGGCCGCTCCGCGAAGAACAATCGTAACCAGCCGTCAAGTCTTTGGTCACGCAACCAGGTCTCGGATACGGAAGTCCGCGATGAGAGGCAGGTGATCAGACGCAACCAATGCTCTACGCGTTCTGAAGAGCCTGGCGCCTTCGAGCTCAAGCGGAGCCTCAAAGTAGAAATGGTCGAGGCTGAGGAAGGGCAACATCCCCGGATAAGTTCGCGGAAACCTCAGCACATGATGTGGCCGGAAACTCTGAAACTCGTTCTTCAGCAGCCGTGTCGTGAGCCCCCGAGTCCACTCATTGAAATCTCCGAGTACAAGCCTGGACCCGGTTAGCTTAGGGTGCGTCAGGATCTCCCGGCTCAGCAGCTTCTCGCCCTGGTAACGCCGTTCCACCGGGCCCGTCCCCAGGTGAACATTGAATACCTGAAGGGTCTGTCCATCGGCGATTTCAATTTCCGTTTGCAGCACGCCACGCTCTTCGCGGCTTCGCTCCGGCCGTGTGAGATCGTAGTTCCGCCAGGATTTCAACGGGAGCCGCGTCAGCGTCATGTTGCCATATACGCCGCCATGCAGCGGCCGATTGGCCCCAAAAGCCGATCTGTACCCAGGCAATGCGCGCGCAATCTCACCCGCCTGATCGTAGATCCGGGGCGACCCGGGAATCAGAGGCTTGCCCGGCGCGTTCACTACTTCCTGCAGACACAATATGTCGGCATTTAGTTCTTTGATCACCGATACAACGCGTTCCGGCGCAACGCGGCCATCAAAGCCGCGACACTTATGCACGTTGTAGGTCGCAACTCGGACTCCACATGCCACGATGTTATTGTTGCCTTTCAAATACCCATCCCAGTAACTCGGTTGCGCGCTCCGTCACGGCTCGGTGCCGCCATTCATCCAGTGAGATTCGCCGGCTCTGTCTCAGATCAGCCTCCATATCGTTCTCAAGCCGGAGGCTGACCGCACGATCGCGGATGGCCAGATTCACCTCATCATTCAGCCCAAAAGAGCGATTATCGAAGTTTGTGGAACCAATGACAGACCATAATGAATCAACGCACATTACTTTGGCATGAATCATGGCTGGCTGATATTCATAAACCTCTGCGCCCGCTTCCAGAAGCTTCCCATAGGCGCCGCGGCTGGTGCTTCGAGTGACCAGATGGTCGCTCTTTACTCCCGGTACGAGAATGCGCACTCTTACGCCACGTTCAACAGCACTGCACAGCTCCTGCATGAGCCCCCGGTCGGGAAGAAAATATGGGGTCGTGATCGAAATGCTGTGCCGCGCAGATGTCAGCAGCAGTTGAAACAGCACCCGCGCGCGAGTCGACCCTCCGACGGTAGGCGTGCTGTTGATCACCAGCGTGGTTGTCGGGTGCGGGCAATCGATGTCGGGAAAGTACGCATCGCCGACAAGCAGCTCTCCGCTTGCTGCGAGCCAGTTCTCGGCGAAGGTGGCTTGCAGGTTCGGAACCGCTTCGCCCTCCACCCGCACCACCGTGTCGCGCCATCGCGCCTTTCCGCGCTCACCCTTGTACCACTGATCGGCGATACCGGCGCCTCCGATGAACCCAATTCGCCCATCGACAATCAACAATTCGCGGTGGGTGCGATTGTCCATTCGACTCAGCCGGTACCAGGCAAGGCCGTTATACCGGAATACCTTTCCGCCGGCCGCGATCAAAGGCTCAAAAAATCTCTTTTTGGCGCCCAGACTGCCGAAGGCGTCAATCACCACATTCACCTGCACGCCTTCGCGGGCTCTTTCCGCCATCGCCTGGATGTATTGCGAACTGATTTCGCCCTTCTGGAAAATGTATGCCTCAAGGTTGACACTTCGCTTCGCCGCGCGGATCGCGTCCAATTCAGCAGGATAGAAACTCGGCCCGTTGGCGAGAACCTCGAGGTTTCCGGTTCGGTTCACCTTTGCATCCACCAGGGACTCCAGCAGGAGAAGGAATGCGTGCGAATCGATGTCCGGCAACTCATGTGCCCCGGCGATCCTGTAGCGCGGCATCGGCGCAAAGACACCTGCCAGCAGCAACGCTGCCATCAGCAACAAGGCAATGCTGCCCAGAATCACGAGGCTTGCTGGAACCAGAATGGGCGCGATACAGATCAAAACACAGGCCTGCCTTCCAGGGTCACCGGTCCTCGAATGAGTTCGCGCCCCTGGGCTCAATGAACCACTTTTCTGCAATTGCTTAGATGCTTCTGCCGCCGGACTTGATCGGACATTTGGCGAAGCGCGTGCCGGCATCCGATCACCCGGAATTCCTCGCACTCGCTTTTGAAATGGCCGCAGGTCCCGGATCCCCCTCAATAACCCTATTCCTTGTGTTTTCACGGAGTTTGTCCGGACGCGAGGTCATTTTCCTGAATCTAACTTATCGTGCGCAAGATCCGAGTGCCTCCAGTCAGGATTTGAGAACCAGTGAAACCCATCCAGCATTTGTTGCATTTCCTCATGCAGCTTGGTTATGCGGGCCCGTTCGCGATGGGCGTCCTCGATTCGTCCTTTCTGGTTCTCCCGTTCGGGAATGATCTCGTGGTGGTCGGCATGGTCGCCAGAGACCACAAGGGCATGCCTTGGTACGTTCTCATGGCGGCCCTCGGTTCTACGATCGGAGCGTTACTGCTGGCACTTGTCTCCCGCAAACTGGGCGAAGAAGGAATACGGCGGCTTGCAGGACATAGGCGATACGAAAACCTGAAACGTCATATGGGTCGCCACGCCGGTGTGGCAATCGCCGTGGCTGGACTAGCGCCACCCCCGTTTCCCTTCACAACCGTGATCGCCGGGGCAGCGGCTCTGAAATACCGGCTCTGGCGCCTTCTTGTCGTTAATTTCTGCGCGAGGGCGGTGCGTTTCACGCTGATCTCAATCCTTGCGATTGAATTCGGCAAGCAGATTCTCGGCATCGCAAAATCTCCTCCCTTTGAATGGAGCATGGCCGTTTTTATCGCGCTTTGTCTGATTCTCAGCGGGGTTTCGATCGCGCATTGGATGAGGCAGCCCCATTGAACCGGTTTTCAACGCCCCCCTTAAGGGGCGCACCCGAGGAAATCAGTGGGGACTATCGGAAGTCGAGCGATGGGGAGCATACTGCATCCAGCAGTACGGCGCCGAGACGCTGATTGGACAGAATCTTCCCCTCCGCGGCTGTCGTGGCCCAGCAGGGCACGCACTTGCCGTGAAGCTGAATCTCTTCGCAGCGAAAAGCCCTGGGCGCGCGTCTACATACACACGGCCTGCCCGCAATACCGGACGGGCCATCGGAGGATCGATGCCTGCAGCTCGCCCTCTTCCCCAGACCTTGGGGGAACTGCGCACCAGCCAAGAATACCCTGAAGCGTGCCTCAGAACTCGAACCATCAAAGACGAGATGCGCTCAAACCTGATCGCGCGCTTGCGAACCGGGACCCCCACGGATGGGTCATCTCCCAAGGGATGGAAGGCAGAACAAGCCCTGTTCCCCGGCATCCTCGGCTATGAAGATACCGTGATCCCGCAGATCGTAAATGCGGTGCTGTCAAAACAGAATTTCATCCTGCTGGGATTGCGCGGTCAGGCGAAGAGCCGCATTCTTCGCGCCCTCACCGGGCTGCTCGATGAGCACATGCCCTATATCGCCGGCTGCGAAATCCGGGATAATCCGTATCGACCGCTGTGCAAACGATGCCGGGACCTGATTGCCACCGCCGGCGACGCCACTCCAGTCGCCTACTTATCCCGTGAAGATCGCTACGTGGAAAAGCTGGCTACGCCCGACGTAACCGTTGCTGACCTTGTCGGTGACCTCGACCCCATCAAGGCGGCCCGCGGCGCGCAGGACCTTTCGAGCGAACTAACCATGCACTATGGCTTGCTGCCGCGTGCCAATCGCGGCATCTTTGCAATCAACGAGCTGCCCGATCTCGCCGGTAAAATCCAGGTCGCCCTCTTCAACATCATGCAGGAGGGTGACGTCCAGATTAAGGGCTATCCCGTGCGCCTGGCGCTCGATCTGGCCCTTGTCTTCACCGCCAACCCCGAAGACTACACGGCGCGAGGCAAAATCGTTACGCCGCTCAAGGACCGCATCGGTTCCGAGATTCGTACTCACTATCCCGAAACCCTCGAGGAGGGCATCGCCATCACCGCTCAGGAGTCGTGGGCCGAACGCGGCGGCGCGCCGATCGAAATTCCCCAATACGTGCGCGAGGTCGTAGAACAGATCGCTTTTTCGGCCCGCGAAGACAAGAAGATCGATAAACGAAGCGGTGTCAGCCAGCGCCTGCCAATTTCCACACTCGAGCTGGCTGTTTCCAATGCCGAGAGACGCGCCGTAATGAACCGCGAAATGCTGGTGCTCCCGCGCGTCAGCGATATCTATACCGCAATGCCCGGCATCACCGGCAAGCTGGAGCTCGAATACGAAGGCGAAATGCGAGGCGCAGATACGGTCGTGCAGGATTTGATCCGGACCGCCGTGGGGAAGCTGTTTGATCGCTATTTTGGCGACGTCGATACAGAAAAAATCGAGCTCTGGTTCAACCTCGGGGGTACGGTGAAGCTCGACGACAATCAACCTGCAGAGTCAGCCCTAGGCGACCTGAAGCAGATACAGGGTCTCTTCGAAAAGCTCACTCCGCTTGACGTGAAATCGTCCGATCCGGCGCCCAAGATTGTCGCCGCTGCTGAATTTCTGCTGGAAGGTCTGGTCGCTCATCGCAAGCTCACCCGCAATGAAGAGCACGGCTACGCGGCCCAGGACCGGACCGGCCATCGTCAGGAGCGGGCTGAGCACGAGACGGACTACGAGGAATGGCAGCGTGCCAGACGCCCGCGAAGAGGCGGGGGCTTAAATTGAAGGATGCAAGGATCGAGGTGTTTTCCTGAATGAGGCGCGTACGCTACACCAAGTACACCGGCGACTTGGCGTCGGAAATCGATCTGGAAGATCTGCTGCAGGCGCTGTCTGACTACCTGCTCGATTCAGGCTTTCGAGATCCTTACGCGCGCTTTCAGGAATTCGACCATAACCTCGACGATTTACGCGAAGCATTGCGGCGCATCCTCGAATCCGGCGATTTCTTCGATCAATCCATGCAGCAGAAGCTCGACCAGCTCTCAGCTGAAGGCAAACTCGATGATCTGATCGAGAAGCTGATGGAGCGCCTCGAAAGCGAAGACTACATCTCATCGACCGGCCCGGAAAACGACCCTCGAAATACCCAAATCGGCGGCGGCATCGGCGATGTGCAAGGCGAGGTTCGTTTTGAAGTGACCGATAAGAGCCTGGACTTTCTCGGATTCAAGACGCTTCGGGATTTAATGGGATCTCTCGGCAAATCGAGCTACGGCAGGCACGATACGCGGCATTGGGCTACCGGCATCGAGGCAATGGGCGCTTCGCAGCGATACCAGTTTGGCGATACCCTCAATCTCGACACTACCACCACCCTAAGCTCCGCCATCGCGCGCGAAGGCATTACGCTTCCACTCAACCTTGAGTACGACGATCTGCACGTACACCAGTGCGAGTATCAGAGTTCGTGCGCAACCGTGGTCATGCTCGACTGCTCGCATTCGATGATTCTCTACGGCGAAGACCGCTTTACACCCGCCAAGCGCGTTGCCATGGCGCTTTCGCACCTCATTCGCACGCAGTATCCCGGCGATTCCCTTTCTCTCGTCCTGTTCCATGACTCAGCGGAAGAGATGCCGGTGTCGCAAATCGCGCGCGTCAAGGTGGGACCGTGGTACACCAATACGCGCGAGGGCCTCCGCGTCGCCCAGCGCATCCTCGCCCGACAACGCAAGGACATGAAGCAGATCGTCATGATTACCGACGGCAAGCCCTCTGCTCTCACGCTTCCCGACGGCAAGATTTACAAGAATGCGTACGGGCTCGATCCACTCGTCGTGAGCGAAACGCTAGAAGAAGTTGCGCGCTGCAAGCGTTCGAACATCATGATCAACACCTTCATGCTGGCTTCGGACTTCGGCCTCGTGCAATTTGTCCACAAGGTCTCAGAGATGTGCCGCGGCAAAGCCTACTTCACCACACCCGACACTCTCGGCCAATACCTGCTCATGGACTACATGCAACACAAGTCCAAAATGATCCACTAGCGATCGGCCTGCCTCCGGCAATGGCAGCGACAGAGCCGGCTGTATCATGGCTGCATGCTCACTCGGCCATCTTTCCCGTCCGCGATCGCGGTAGTCACCGTTGCTCTATGTGTGCCTCCGTTTGCTGGAGGGCAGATCGAAACATTCCATGCGCGCTTTGACAACGTGCTCCATCAGCATGGAATCGTGGGTGGAGGCTTCGCGTTCGTCCACGGAACGGGCCCGGCTACCCAGTTTTCATTCGGCGATGCCATCCAGGGTGGCCATAAGCCCGTCGATGAGCAGACGTCTTACAACTGGGCGTCGATCACCAAGACCTTCACTTCCATTGCGATTCTGCAACTGCGCGACCGCGGTCTCCTGTCACTCGATGATCCTGCCGTTCGATACGTGCCCGAATTGCGCCAGGTACATGATGCCTATGGCTCCGTCGACGACATCACAATCCGGGAGCTGCTGACTCACAGTGCCGGCTTTCGCAATCCCACCTGGCCATGGGATTGCGACGATTCAACCAACTGCGATTGGCAGCCGTTTGAACCCACCAAGTGGTCTCAGGTCGCGGCCATGCTGCCGTACACCCACATCGCGTTCAGGCCCGGTTCGCAGTGGAGCTACTCCAATCTCGGCTACGTATTTCTGGGCCAGGTCATCGAACGCCTCACCGGCGACGACTTCGAAGTCTACATCGACAAGAACATCCTCAAGCCCCTCGGCATGACCAGAAGCTACTTCGATCGCGCGCCATATTTTCTGGAGCCGGATGTTTCGGCAAGCTATATTCGCGCCGGCGACAAACTCACCCAACAGCCATTCAACTTCGATACGGGCATCACCACTTCAAACAGCGGCCTCAAGGCGCCCATCTCCGACATGGTCAAATATGCGCGATTCCTGATTGGAGATAAGGCAAACCCGATCTACCAGGTCGTTCTCAAACGCAGTTCTCTCGAGGAAGCATGGACCGGCTTGTTGCCGGCCATTGAACCCGGCCACAAACCTACGCCCTACACTTCTGGTCCTGGCGGAGCAAAGCCAATGATGGGACTGGGGTTCTTCATTCTGCAAATCGATGGCCACCGCTACATCTATCACGATGGCGACCAGGGCGGTTTCTCCTCCGAGTTACTGATCTATCCCGCCGGGCACAGCGCAACCATCCTCGCGGTCAACACGACAGACACGGGCGCTCCTCAGCCCGCTGCCCTCCATCCCGAATCCAACACCGAGCCGGATCCAAGCACCGATTTGCGCCTGACGCTCCGCAATGAAATCATCAAGAACGTCTTTCCGGCGTACACGCAACCATCCGCGGCGGCACAAACCAAGTAAAATGAAACAGCGCAACTACTCTCGCTGTGAGCTAGCCTTCCTTCTCGATTGATCACCCTTGCATGACAGTCCTGGCTTTCACCATCGTCGTCTGGCTCGTCTCGACGCTCGCCGGCTTTCTGGGCGCGCTCACCGGTCTCGGCGGTGGAGTGGTTGTCGTGCCGGTGCTGGCACTGGCGCTGGGCGTCGATATCAAATACGCCATAGGCGCATCCCTCGTCTCGGTGATTGCCACGTCATCGGGAGCCGCGGCAGCCTACGTGCGCGAGGGCTTCTCCAACATTCGCATCGGCCTGTTCCTCGAGATGGCAACCACACTCGGTGCGATCCTGGGCGCATATCTCGCCACCCGCACCAGCACCCATATCATCGCGATGATCTTCGGTGTAGTGCTCATCCAATCGGCTTTACAGTCTCTCACCAACAAGACACCTGACAATGCGCTGCTGACCGAATCCGACCCCCTTGCAAGCCGCTTACGGCTTGGCGGCACGTTTCCGATGGAGGGTCAGCGCCGGAAATATGGGGTGCGGAATGTTCCAGCGGGCCTCAGCATGATGTTTGGCGCGGGAACTCTCTCGGGCCTGCTGGGAATCGGCTCCGGCGCCGTCAAAGTGATCGCCATGGACAGGGCTATGAAAATCCCCTTCAAGGTATCTACCACCACCAGCAACTTCATGATCGGGGTCACGGCTGCCGCCAGCGCAGGTGTATATCTCAGCCGGGGCTACATCGACCCGCGACTCGCTATGCCCGTCATGCTGGGCGTGCTCGGCGGGGCGCTCCTCGGAACGCGCGTGCTGGTCCATGCCCGCGTCCGCACGCTGCGAATTGTTTTCGGCTTGGTGATTCTGGCTCTCGCCATCGAGATGATCGTGAACGGCTTCACGGGGAGGATCTGATTCTCATGGATGACCACCGCCTCGAAATCATGATCGGCAAGCTGCTCCGCACGGGCGTGCTGGCAGCTGCAGCAGTCGTTCTCGCAGGCGCTGGCGTCTATCTGTTCCAGCACCATGCCGAAAGACTCACCTTCCACACCTTTGTGACCGAACCGTCGGAGTTGAGGACTTTTTCAGGGATCTTGCGCGCTGCCAGCCAATTTCAGGGCGAGGGCCTGATCCAATTCGGCCTGTTGCTGCTGATCGCCACGCCCGTCGCCCGCGTCGGCTTTTCGGTGGTCGGCTTCTATTTGGAACGCGATCGTCTCTACACGGTCGTGAGCCTGATCGTGCTGGTCATTCTTGCGTACAGCTTGATGCATGCGTCCTGATCGGCTCTAGTCGCTTCCCCTGCCGATGTCCATTGCGGGCGAGATCGGGTTCCTCTCATCGATGTATTCAGCAATGACCTTATCGAGCAGGCCCTTCGCTTCGAGAATGAACTCTACTGCATCGCGGCCTGCCCCATAGCCGCCTGCATTCGGCGTCACATAATGCGCCTCCGCCTTCACCCGGGCGCGTGCATTCGCCACAGCCACGGCAAAACCGCACTCGCGCATAACCGGCAAGTCGATCACGTCGTCACCCACATACGCGATCTCGTCCAGCGTCACGCCCTCTTTCTCTATGATCTCCCGCACGGCCTGCATTTTGAATGCCTGGCCCATGTAAACAAATTCGAGCTTCAGGTCACGTGCGCGCGTGGCTACGGTCTCGCTGATTCGCTTAGTGATCACGCCGCATTTTATGCCGCCTAGCCGAGCCAGCGAGATCGCCGTGCCGTCGTGTGCGCTGTATCCCTTGGCCTCCATCATGGTCGAAGAATGCACCCCGAAACCGATCTCGCCATCGTGTTGCGAAAGATGCGCCTGTGTCGCGGCACTCGTCGACACCGTGCTGGGTGCTGGAACAAGCCAGATCGTGCCGTCTGTCAAGACTCCATCCACGTCAAAGAGAATGATCTTGATGCGGCGCGCACGTTCCTGTGCAGTCAAAGCCATGCCTCGATTCTAACGAGCACACGCTACCCGTACGGCCGAAAATCCGAGAGAATAGAACGATGGACCCCACGCGCAAAGAGAACGGCCCGGCCGCTCCTGCCGGGCTTGATCCGGAAGACTACTACTTCGAGGGTCCCTATATGGTCTTTACGGCGGCCTATCACTTGAAGCGCGGCTTCTGTTGCGGTTCGGGTTGCCGCCATTGCCCTTACCGTGACTCCGCCAGCGAAAGCCCGACGATCACGCCGGACGCGCCTTAGACCAATTGCTCCTGGGCAACCATGAAGCTTTCCGGAATGTGCATGGATTCCCGCGGTTCCAGAACGTGCATGACCATCCGCGCAATGTCTTCCGGCTCGGTTGGATCGGTGATGCCGAGCATCTCGGCGGGCACGACCTCCCAGCGGTCATGCACACTGGTGCGCACGGCCCCCGGTTCGATGCAGGAAATCCGGACATCGGTCCTGCACAACTCCATTCGTAAAGCCTCTGAAAGAGCCTCAATCGCGTACTTTGTCGCAGCATAGGCCCCTACAGTCGGCCGCACTCGCTTGCCCAGCACGCTCGACGTGTTCACGAGGTGCCCGCATCCCTGTTGCACAAAGTGCTTCAGGAACACGTACGCGAGCCGGAAAGCTCCTTCAACGTTGACGCGCACCATGTTGCAGATGCGATCGATCTCGACGCTCTCGATCGTGCCGGCCTCGAGCAATCCGCCGTTATTGAAGCACACGTCGCAGCGGCCAAACCGGTCCAACGCCGCCTTCAGAAGCATGTTGGGGATGCACTCTTCCGCCAGGTTCGCGGCCACAACAGTGCAGGGGCCTTCCAATTCCGATGCCAGCCCTGTCAGCATCTCCATCGATGGAGCTGTCAGCACCAGTGAGTACCCCGACCTCGACAACGACTTTGCGATCGCAGCCCCGATTCCTCCGGTAGCCCCGCTGATGACCCCAACCTTCCCTTCGTTATACCTGTCCATACCGCCCTCGTACCGCCAGCATACGTGGATTCGACACAAAAATAGCCCTTCAAAACAGAGGGGTGCATTTCTTGATACTCAAACGGGTACCAAGCGAGTTAACATGCGGCGCATGCCCGGCGTATCTCGGCCGGGGGATCCCCCTGGGTTTCTCGCGTTGGAACTTCCCCCATTCCTTCCGCGTCAACTTGAATCAGAATCATCAATCGAAACGGAGGAAAGCATGCATTTCCTGTGGTGGATTCTCGTGGGTTTGATTGCCGGATGGGCCACCGGAAAGATCATGAAGGGCGGTGGCTACGGCTTTTTCGTGGACATCATCCTGGGCATCATCGGCGCCGTCGTCGGCGGATGGTTGGCCCGGCACCTCGGATTGGCGTCTTCGGGAGGAATGATCTACACCATCATCGTCGCGATCATCGGGGCCGTCATCGTGGTGTTCATTTTCCGGATGATCACCGGAAAACGAACTTGATGGTCTGCCGGTTCGACGAACGGATCGGCTGAACGAGCCGGGCCTGAACTGAAGCCGCTAGTTCCCTGAAACAGCAGCCTGATCGGCCGGCGCCGGTGCGCGCACCAGTACGGCAAAGCGCGGAAACGCGAAGCTTCCGCCGGCGTCGTCGATCACGTTCAACTGGCACACGTAGGGTCCAGGCTTCAGCCCGTTGAGCGGAACATCCAATTCGATCGCCACCGCATTACGGCCGCCCACATTCACTGTCTTCGCCTGCACGATCGGCGTCTCATACACCTTTACCGAGCCTTGAATCAGTTCGAGGCTGCTCAGCAGGTCAATGCCCGCCTTCACTCCCTTCGCATGCTCGTCGATCTTCTCGCGCGAAGGATCATAGACTTCGTAGAGCAGGTACAAGTGCTGATCCTGGCGGAACACGTGGCTGATGTTCGGCACGTATTCCTCGCCCTCGCGCACCAGGGGATTCTCTTTCTTGCTAGGCCGCCGCTGCGAAGCAAGCACGATGGAGCTCATCTTCAGCGGCATTTTCTTCATCTCGGGCAGCGTAATATCCGCCTCGAACGAGCCCATGCGCCCCGTCTGATTCTCGCGCACGACAAACTTCAGGTGATATTTGCCAGGCGGCAGATTGAAGCTGGTGGTGTACTGAATGTTCTTTTGCCGCGCCTGCAACGACGGATCGAGATTCAGCTTCACCGTTTCTCGCGCCTGCCCGATCGGCCGCTTCACCTCGTCGATCACTTCCCCAATGATGTCCAGCGTTGCCTTGTCCTTGTCGCCGCCCTTCACAAACGGAATCTGCGATCCCGGCACGATGATCGAAACCGGCACGTAGAACCGGTTCTCATCCAGCTCGAAATACATCGCGTCGAGATAAACCGCCATATCTGTCGCCGGCAGGTCGCTCGACAACTCCTCTTCCAATTCGCGTTCACGGTCTTCGCGTCCAGAGTGTTTGAAGTCGGCCGGCGCGTAGTACCCGGGCCGATACTCCAGCTTCACGCCCGGCCGATTGATCTTGAACGACAATTTGCGGTACTTGCCGTCGCGCGCCAGGTCGGTGGAATGAAATCCGATCGCGTAATACTCCGAACTGTCGCGCTGCACCTGCGCAAAGGCCGGCGCAAAATCGTTGGAATCGAAGAAGGCCTTACCACCTGTATCGGAGCTCAACGTCGCCATCACTTCCTGCGTGGCGAAATTCTGGTTCATGTTGTTCATCACCGCGCCGCCGCTGTAGGCGCCGGTTCCCCGCAGGCTTCCGGTTGAGGCGTCGCCCAGCGGTAGGACAGCCTGAAGCCCGCGCGTGTCGACACTGTAGATCGAAAGATTCGCCCTCACCGCCGCATTAATCGCCGCCCGCAAGGATGCCTGGTTCTCGATGCCGTCGCGCGAAATCCCGCCGGAGAAATACAGCAGCGACTTCTTCTCGCCAATCTTCTCGAGCGACTTTGAGATCGCCCGCAGCGCAAACAGTTCGCGATCGGTGTTGATGTCGTTGTATTCGCTCTCATCTGGCGTATAGCCGGTCGTGTCTTCCACCTGGTTCGAATTCGAATTGGCGCCCTCGGCAAAACCCTGGCTTTCCGTGCCGTTGTACGCGCCGACCTCGTTGTACAACGCATCCTTGTCGGCAGTGAAGTCCTGGTCGACTTTCAGCGTGTCGCCCAGCGAAACGAGGGCAACCAGGTCCGCCGGTTGCATCTTCTTCTTCAGAAAATCCCGCGCAGCTTGTACACACCGATCCAGGTCCTCCGGCTGCATCGAAGTCAGATCGAAGAACATCACGATGAGCCGGTGGTTACGCAGGTCCTCGGGCTTTGCCACAACCACCCCTTCCGTTCCCGGACCCTTTGTGCCCGCCGCAAGGCCACTGACGGTGGCTTCATTCAATGGCTTTGCCATCTCCACGCTCTGATAGTCGAACGTGGAGATCTGCTGCTGCTTGCCATTCTCATAAATCTTGAAGTCGTTCTGGGTCAGCCCCTTCACAAACTGGCCCGTCTTCGAGTCCCGGACCACCACGTTGGTCAACACCAACTCGGCGTTGACCTTCATCACAAAGCCGCCCTGCGTATCCGGCTTGACCTGCCCGCCTTGAGACTGCTCAGACCCGTTCTGCGCCGATGCAGGGCTCTGTGCGTCCGCAAGCGGACCCGCAGGCATTGCCAGCAGTATCGCCGTCAACAACGCAACCGCCTTGTGAATCCAACCTTGCATTCTTCCGCTACTCAAAACCTGAACCGCGCGACAAAGCTGAATTGCCGCATCGTCCCCGCCGAGGTCACCTGCCCAAATGTCAGCGAGTCCACGCTCGTATCCACTCCCGAATACTGCACCGTGTTGAACACGTTCGTCGCTGTCGCCCGGAATTCCATGCTGCGCGTCTCGCCCAGTTGCATTGTCTTCGACAAGGACATGTTGTTTTGGATTGTTCCGGGGCCCTGAATCGAATTCCGCGATGCAGTCCCATAGAAATTCGCAGGCGGCGCAAATGCCGCCGTGTTGAACCACTCCCTCTGCGAACCGCCGCCGGCTGTCAGTGAAACCCCCGGCACACGATCCGGCCGCAGCGACCCCGCCGTGTTCCGCGCAACTTCCAATGCATTCGCCGCGTAACTGGGCGTCAGCGGACTCCCCGAAGCAAACACGAAGCTGCCCGAAATCGAGAATCCCTCGAAGATGTGTGACGCCGTGCCCGTGGTCAGGTAATGCTTGTCCTGCCCGAATGGCAATTCAAACAAATATTGCCCGCTCACCTTGTGGCGAACGTCGAAACTCGAATTCCCCTCCTCCGCCAGCAAATCCTGCCAGTTCTGCGCGACCACCGTCGACGTGCCGCCGACCGAGCCCGCATTGTCAATCGAGTGCGAATATTGATAATTCGCTCCCACGAAAATGCCAGTGCTCAGGCGCTTGTTCAGGCGAAGCGTGCCCGCGTTGAATTTCGAAAAAGCCACTGACTGCTCGTAATTGAAGAGTGCTCCGGAATAGCTGACGCCTTCCGGAGTCCGTCCCGGCGCGCTCGTGATATCGAGGTGGTCGCCCTTCGCTCCGCTATAGCCCACGTTGGCCACGATGCCCCAGGGCAGCGTCTTTTGCACGTCGAGGTTCCACACCTGTACGTAGGGCAAGTCGTAATAGGGAGAGAGCGCATAGTTCCCGACCGTAGCCGGCGCGGGAAACCCATTCTCCAACGTCAAGTCCCCCACAACCATCGACTGATTCGTTTGCTCGTTCGCAAATGGAGGCTGGTGGGCCATTGCGGCCGCAAAGGTGGCGTACTGGCTGACGGTATAGTTCATGCCAAAGCCGCCGCGCACCACTGTCTGTTTCGGCAGGCGCAGTGCAAACCCCACCCGCGGCGCAACCGCCAGGTGAAAAGGATAGACCAGCGAATCAGGCAGCCCGCCGCTGAATGGCCCCGAATTTCCCGCCGTCACTTCCGCCGCCTCCGTGAATCCGTCCGCCGGATTCGTGTCCACAATGGCCAGGTGATTGTATTTCTCCGTGTACGGCGCAAAAAATTCATACCGCACTCCGTACAGGACCGTCAGATTCGATCGGGCGCGCCAATCATCCTGCGCATACAGATCGAACACGTTCTGGCGCAAATAGCTCTTGGCCACAGCCGAATCGATCGTCGTCTCCTGCGCATCGCCTTCCAGAAAATCACCCAATGGGTTGCCCGTATAGACACCCGTGAAATAGAACGTGCCCGTCGAGTTCGATCCGCCCAGAAAATCCCGATGGACACGCCGGTAGTCGCCGCCAAAGCGCAGATTGTGCTTGCTATGAATCCAGCTCAGCGTTTCCGACAGCGAAATCGTCTGCGCGACTGAGAAGCTCGGTTGCTGCTGGCTCAGCCCCGTGAACTGGCTCATCACGATGTTGGGCAGTCCATAGTTGAGCGGGCTTGCATTCAATGCATCGCCATCAGGCCCCAGGATTCCATTCTGCGTGGCAACATCAACGACATTGGTAAAGAAGTTTGTGGCCTGCGCGCTGCTCCGGTTCCAGCTGGAATTGAAGATGCTGGTCAGCTTGTGATAGCCAATCGTGTAGCCGGCCTGCAGCGAGTCGGAGTTCGACGAGTTCTTCCCGCCGAGTTGCGGAAAGATGCTCACATCGTCCTGCGCGGAATGGCTCCAGTTGTAGTTGAAGTTGACGCTCTGGCGAAGCCCTTGTGTCGCCTGCCCATTGCGTCTTCCTCCGCCGCGTCCCATAAAGGGCGTTGCATTGGAACCAATCCCTCGCATATAGCGCAAGCCAAAACGCGTCTGGTTTGACTGCTGGGTCGTCAGCAGGTGGTAGTTCTGCGTCAGCCCCGGTGAGTTGGGCTCGGGATAATACTTCAGCAGCGCGGCAGCCTGCGGCACTGGCACGATCGGCATAGCTAACCCCGGAATGTCGCCAGTCCGCTCTGCATCCGTCGGCACGGTCGCGTACTCGCTGATCGGCATGGAATTACGCTGTCCCTGCAACGAAAGAAACGCCGTGTCCTTTCCGCTTGGCTTGGTCAGGTGCGGAATGTAGGGCGCGCTCATCAGCGTCAACCCGAAGTTGTTGGTTCCGGATGCCGGCTGCTGCACCGATGGTCCATGCAGCGAGAAAGGCTCGGCATTCAACGCGGAGTTGCTTCCGTTCCAGAAGATCGCGCCATGAGGCTGCCCGGGATTGAATCCGCGAAAATTCCCGCGGCCGCCGCCAAATCCTCCTCGACCTCCACCGCGACCGCCTCCCCCAAATCCGCCTCCTTCAAATCCCCCTCCGAATCCTCCTCCTCCAAATCCACCGCCAAAGAGCCCGCCGCTCGCTTGCATCGCCGCCGCAGCTCCACCTTGTGCGACGGTCTGGCCACCCTGTGCTCCGCCTTGCCCTCCCGGACCGTTTGGGCCATTTTGACCCGGCAGCGCATTCTGAGAGCGAAGCGTCTCCATCACATCGCGCAGCTGGTCCATGTTCACGCCGGCCAGCGGACTCACGGCGCCCGCCTGTCCCGTCACGGCCACCGACTCATCGCTGAAGTCGGCGTTACCCGCGATCGATGGCAATGCAGTGCCACTCGTTCCCGCGGTACCGCTCTGCGTGTCGATCCCATCACCAAGAGCGCTCATCAGGCTCAGATTCTGCGCCCCACTCCCAGCCAACTGGCGGATCGCCTGCTCGACCTGCGCGGCTTGCCCCTCCTGCCGCTGTTCCTGCGCCGCGGCCCTCGAGGCGAGGACCAAATCAAAGTTCAGCGCTTGATCGTGATTCGACGCATTCAGCAGCGCCTCCTGATCTCCAGCTGCAAACGCAGCAAACTGCGTGCGGACCACATATCGTCCGTTCTGCGGAATGCTCAACGACCACGTGCCGGTGATGTCAGTCGTGGTGGAATAGCGCTTTCCGGTCAGCGTGTTTTGCGCCGTGATGGCGACACCCGGCAGCGGCACATTCCCGCTCTTCACCACTCCATGCAGTCGTCCGCCCGCCGTCGTCTGCGCAACCTGTGCTGGAGTGGTTTCAGCTGCAGAAGCCGCCGAAGGCGCTTGCGGATTCGCAGGAGCCTGCCCCCATGCTGCCAGGCTGGCCGCAATCGCAGTTGCCGCTACTGTCCAACGAGTGGCCGGCCGTCGCATGAATTCTCCCTGGGAACACCGCTCTGCTCATTCAGACGAGCAACAAAACAGGAAGGTTTACGCCATAGGGTGTGTGAAACCATCGTAAACTCAGGCATGTCCGGCCATTCAGCCGAGTCCCTGACCGTGCATATCGAACAGCTTTCCAGCGCCTCCCCAGCACCGTCGCTCGTCGCCGCAAAAACCCTACTCCTCGAATACGGCCGCTTCGTGATTGCGCAGCCCGGTACGGCTCGCTTTTGTTATGGATCCCTCGAGAACGAAGCCGAGCGCTTGCCCGTCGGTTATGAAGACCAGGGAGGCGGCTGCCTGCTGGCGTGGATCGTCGATGAGCCCGCCGGATTCGTGGCCTGGCGCGCGTTGCCGCCCAACGTTGCGCGCAATGCGTGGGAAATGAAGCGCCTCTGGGTTCGTTCAGCAGCGCGCGGCACGGGGCTTGGCAGATTGCTTGCGCAAGCCGTGCTCGACCGCGCCATCGCGGCAAACTGCACCGCAATCTATCTCGATACCGTGCCCGAAGCGATGGCTGCCGCACATCGCATGTACCTCGACCTCGGCTTCGTGCCCTGCCCCGCCTACAACGACAACCCGATCGAGGGAATCGTCTACCTGGTGAAGCATCTCTGATGCTTCCATTCGGCCATCATCACCCCGAGCGGATTAGGTTACTGAGGCGCCCGGACCACCCTCCGCCCTTCCACCTTTCTCACGCCTTGAATGGCAGATGGAGAAACCCGTCTCCATCGCGCCAGGGCGGTTCTGTCACCCTTTTGTGTTACTCATCGCAGATTTTTGTTGCTTCCTGAGCCGCGCCGTGTTAACTCTTGAGCCAATAACTCACTGGTAGCTACCGAGGAAGTTACCCCGGATCGCTCCAAAGAGGACCTCTCCCATGATGAAGATCGGCACCACTATTCGTGCGCACCGGCTGCAGAAAGGGCTCTCCCAGGGCGATATCGAAAAGAAAACCGGCCTCCTGCGCTGTTATCTTTCCCGCGTCGAAAACGGACACACCGTTCCCTCACTCGACACGCTCTCCAAGATCGCGCTCGCGCTCGATCTGCCCATTTCCCAGTTCTTCGCGGAAGATTCAGTCGGCCGGCAGTTCAATACCCAGCGCCTCTCAGACGATGAGCTTCGCTTTCTCACCCAGATCCGCCGCTACTCGACGAATCTGAATGAGAGCGACCGGAAACTGCTCCTCGCCATGGTCAAGAAATTCGCTGCGACCGCGGTGCGCTAAGGCCCCTGCAACTACACGTCATTGCCCAGGTGGAAGATGGGCGCAACGCCGTGGCCTCCGGACAAAAGCGCCTGCTCTTCGTGTGCTTCGAGCGGTTTGTAATTCTGCGCCACGTCCATCGCCAACCGGAAATAACGCTCATCCCCCGGCGGAATGGCGGCAGTGATCGGATGCCCGAGCGTCCAGCGCAGCCCCAGCGACGCTTCATCGGGAAAGCCTGCCGGCTGGTACCAGCATTTTGGTTCCGGATGGCTTTTCTGCTCGCCCGCAGGCCACACTGTCTTGGCCATGCTCTTCAGGCACAGGATGCCCATGTTCTTTTCCTGCGCCTTCTTCAGAATCTGCGGTCCGAATCCCGCCTGCGATACCAGCACCCAGTTCAGCGGAAACAGAATCGTATCGAAGTTGTACCTGTCCATCGCAGCCACCGCGGTTTCAGCCGAATGCACTGAGAATCCGATGTAGCGAATCTTCCCTTCCTGCTTCGCCGCTTCCATGGTCTCCATCGCGCCGCCCGGCCCAAGCACGGTGTCCAGTTCCGTCATCTTCGTCAGCGCGTGGAATTGATACAGGTCCACATGATCGGTTTGCAGCAGGCGCAGCGATTCCTCGAGCTGTTTGCGCGAGTCATCCTTTTTCCGCCCTTCGGTCTTGCACGCCAGAAAGCAGTTCTTTCTGTACGGCGCCAGTGCCGGCCCGAGTCGCTCCTGGGCGTTGCCATAGCTAGGCGCCACATCGAAGTAATTGATGCCGCGATCGACCGCCTCGGCAACAATGTTCGAGGCCTGCCCCGTCGTCTCGTCCATCACCACGATTCCGCCGAAGCCGATGATCGAGAGCTTTACGCCCGTCTTGCCGAGCGTACGTTTTGCAATGGGATTCGTTGGCGTCGCAGTTCCACGAAGCGAATTTGCAGACGCAACCGCTGCAGCAGTGACGGCAGCTTGTTTCAAAAATGTGCGGCGTTCCATGAGTTCCTCCAGAGGGTTGAAGGAAACGATCGGATTGAATGTTTGAGTGCGCTTGAAGTCACTCGGCAAGTGCGACCACACATATTCTCGCATAGCTCCGGCACGCGTCGGCGCGGTTCAGCCCGCAACTCTGGACAGGTAGAAGCCGAAGAGGACAAGGATGCCTGCCAACATGAGTATCGCCACCCGAAGACGCGATTGAAAGACTTGCCGCAGCGACCCGAGTCGCGGAACCATGGGCATTGCGAACAGCAGCCCGCTGGTGAATCCGCCCAAGTGCGCCATGTTGTCGATTCGTACCCCCGATTGCGTCATCGACGCTCCGAAGCTGATGCCGAATCCAAGCACGAGATTGATCGCGGCAAAGTAGATCACCGACTTGCGTAATTTGCTTAACTCAATCGGCGGCACGGGCAGGCGCGTTGACTTCAGCAATACAATCAATGCGCCCGCGATCCCGAACACCGCGCCCGATGCGCCCGCACCAACCGCAAAACTGATGCCGCCGGAATCCTGCATCGGGTGAAACCAGTTGTACAAGGTGGAAAGCAAGTTGCCTGCGGCTCCGGTCAGGATGTAGACCGCGATGACCCCGGTTGGGCCCATCAATGGCTCCGCCAGCAGCGCCAGGTTCCACAAACACCACATGTTCAGTGCCAGATGCAGAAACCCGACGTGCACAAACATCGCGGTCACGATTCGCCACCATTGTCCGGCAATCAGAACGGCGTCCGCATTGTCTGCACCCCAGAACATGAGTTGCCTGATCGTGGGTTCAGTCGGGCTCACGCCTTTCGCAATCATCGCCAGGTAAACCGCGCAGTTGATTCCAACCAGGATGTAGGTCGCCGGAGAAGAAGCCCACGTCGGCCAGCGGCTTACCCTTCGCCGCTGCACGGTATATCCGCCCGCCGGCGGTAACACTTCTGGCTGCGATGCCTGCCCATTCACGTGGACTGTGCCGGGCTCGTGCGGTGTTGGAGGATAGCTTCCCACCTTGTCATCGTAAAGCAATTCCTCAGCGCAGGTTGTGCATCGCCGCTGCTGCATCACCCCACACTCCGTACCGGAATGCGGTTGGCGCGCGACGCTCCGTCACACAGCCACAGGCTGACGGGGTTGTACTCTGGTCTTTGGTCTTTGCCTTCAAAATGCTCTCAAATTGAGGGATCAAGCTGATAAGGAGCGGACAGTGAGCGGGGAAAAGCAGATTCGGCGCGCATTGCTGAGCGTGACAGACAAGACCGGCCTGGTCGATTTCGCGAAGGCGCTCGCAACCTTCGGCGTGGAACTCGTCTCGACGGGCGGCACGGCACGCACGCTGCGCGAAGCGGGTCTAACGGTCAAGGACATCAGCGACCTCACCGGCTTTCCAGAGATGCTCGATGGCCGCGTCAAGACGCTCCACCCGCGTGTGCACGGCGGACTGCTCTACATCCGCGGCAACAAGGAACACGAAGCAGCTGTCGCCGCTCATGGCATCGAGCCCATCGACATGGTCGTCGTCAACCTCTATGCCTTCGAGAAGACAGCCGCCCAGCCAGGTGTCGCCTTCGGGCACCTGATCGAAAACATCGACATCGGCGGACCCTCCATGGTTCGTTCCGCCGCCAAGAACTTCGAAGACGTGGCCATCGTGACCAGAGTGGCAGACTATCCCGCCCTCATCGACGAACTGAAGGGTTCCGGAGGCAAGCTAGGCCGCGAGACTCGCTGGCGGCTCGCCCGGCAGGCATTTGCCCTGACCGCCGCTTACGATTCCGCCATCGCCAACACCCTTGACCGCATTGCGGGCGCGCCAAATGCGAGCGAGCCAATCGCGCCGGAAGCACGGTCGGATGCACCCCAGATGCTTCCCTCAACCCTGCGCATCAACTTCCCGCTCGCCCAGTCCTTGCGCTATGGCGAAAACCCTCATCAACGCGCGGCACTTTACTCCGACGGTACGGGCCTTGGAATTGCCGGTGCAACCCAGTTGCAAGGCAAAGAGCTGAGCTTCAACAACCTCGTCGATCTCGATGCCTGTTGGGAACTGACCCGTGAATTCGATGAGCCGATGGTCGCCATCATCAAGCACACCAACCCCTGCGGCGCGGCAACCGGCTCGACCGTGCTCGAAGCCTACAAGAAAGCACTCGCCTGCGACTCCGTCTCCGCCTTTGGCGGTGTCATTGGCATCAATCGCCCGGTCGATGCCGAAGCCGCCGAAGAAATCGCCAAACTCTTCGTGGAAGCGATCGCTGCGCCGTCCTTCACCGACGATGCCCGCGCTCGCTTTGCCGCCAAGAGAAACCTCCGTCTTGTCGAGGTCAAGCCGGCCCCGGCCGTGCCGGTCGTCAAACAGGTTTCCGGCGGCATGTTGCTGCAGGACGCCGACACCGGGCGAGTCACAGAGGCCGAGTTGAAGGTCGTCACGTGGCGTCCGCCCGCCGCGGAGGAGTTGCGCAGCCTGCTTTTTGCATGGCGCGTCTGCAAGCACGTCAAATCAAACGCGATCGTCTACGCCCGGGACGGTCAAACCGTTGGCATTGGCGCCGGTCAGATGAGCCGTGTCGATGCAGCCCGCTTCGGAGCCCAAAAAGCTGTGCTCCCTCTCAAGGGAAGTGTCGCAGCTTCCGACGCCTTTTTCCCATTTCCCGATGGCCTGGAAGCGGTGGCCGGCGCTGGCGCGACCGCGGTGATTCAACCGGGAGGCTCGGTCAAGGATCAGGATGTGATTGCCGCGGCCGATCAACTTGGCATGGCCATGGTTTTCACCGGAATCCGGCATTTCCGGCACTGATCCGAGATCAATTTTCACCGCACCGAATCCCCTTCCCGCTGGCAGAGGTGCAAACCCGAGACCTCGGTGCGAAAATACCCGACCTCGGCGCGCAACTGCGACCATTCAACGGTAAAATCGTCTTTACAAGAGGCAGGTTGGCCCGGCCGCCTGCAGGCTAGCCTTGTGGATTCCGGGATGTCTTCTTTCATAACACGCCCGGTCTGAAAGGCTTGGAAACTCCACCGATGATGAGTTTAAAACCACACTTGACGCCCTTCTGGCTCTCGATCGCTGCGCTTATCTTTGCACCGGCCGTGGCCTCCCACGCGCAGAACCCGTCCGGCGCAACTCCCGCGGGCAATTCCTCAGATCCAGCCAAGGCGCCTGCTCTACAACTCCCGCCAAATCAGTCGCATCAAGCATCACCGACGGAGCCCGATCGGGCCAAGGCCTATTTTCATGCCGCCATGGCCGACGTCTACGAAGAAGAAGCCGTCAACTCCGGCCGTTCGGAATATGTCACGCATGCGATCGAGGAGTACAAAGCTGCCCTCAATGCCGATCCGAATTCCTCAGAGCTGAACGACGCGCTGGCGGAACTCTACTTCCGCCTTCCCGGACACACTCGCGATGCCGAGACAACCGCACGCAACCTTCTCAAGAACTCCCCCAATGATGTCGATGCCCATAAGCTTTTGGGGCGAATTTACCTTCGCCAGCTGAGCGATGCCCAGAATGCTCCTTCCTCCTCCTCGCCGAGCGGCAACGTGCTCGATCAGGCAATCGCCGAATACGAAAAGATTATTCAATTGGAGCCGAAAAGCGTTGAGGACCGTATGGTTCTCGGCCAGTTGTACACGGTGAAGCATGAGACCCAGAAAGCCGAGGACCAGTTCAAGATCGCGCAGAGCATCGAACCAGATTCAGAGGAAGTCGTCCTGAACCTTGCTCGTATCTATGCCGAAAATGGCAGCCTCGGATATGCAGCCAAGGTCATCGAAGCGGTTCCCGAAGCCGAACGGACCAGCAAAATGGAGTTTGCGCTCGGCGCCGCATATGACCAGTTGAAGCGCCCCAAGGATGCGATCGCCGCCTATGAGCGTGCCGCAGACCTGGAACCGGGTGACACGCGCTCCATGGGTGCTCTCGCGCAGGCGCTGCTCAATGATGAACAGCTCGATGCCGCGTTGAAGGAGTTCCGCGCGGTCGCTGAAGCCGATCCCGAGGATGTGGGCGCTCAGGTTCACATCGCCGAAATCCTCCGGCGCCAGGCCAAATATGAAGACGCATTGACCGCCATCGACAAGGCCACCAAGAACGACGCCGACAATTCTGACCAGCTTGAAATTGGCTACAACAAAGGCCTGCTGCTCGACGTTCTGGGGCGCTACGACGAAGCCGCCCAAACCTACGAAAAGATGGTCGAGGCGACCGCCCACGCCAATGGCGCCTACACGGCCGAGGAAAAAAATAATCGCAGCATCTTCCTTGCCCGGCTCGGCGGCGTCTACCACGAGCAGAACAAGATTGACCTGGCGATCGGCGCATACCAGAAAATGATCGATTTGGGCGGCGACCAGGCGCTGCAGGGCTACCAGGGCCAAGTTGACACCTATCGCGACGCCAAGATGTTCGACAAGGCCGTTGAAGTCTCCAAGAAGGCTGTGGCTGAGAATCCCAAGAACAACGACCTGAAGTTGATGTTGGCCGGTGAATTGGCCGACGAGGGCAAAGCTGATGAAGGCATTGCCATGGCCAAGGGACTTCTCGCCAACAGCGATAAGGATCGCACCGTTTGGCTCACGATGGCGCAGATGGATACACGCCTCCACCGCTGGAAGGACGCTGAGGATGCGCTCAACAAGGCCGAGCCTCTCTCCACCAAAAAGGATGACCGCGTATATCTGCTCTTTCTGCGCGGCGCGCTCGCAGAGCGTCAAAAGCACTATGAGCCCGCGGAGCAGTATTTCCGCCAGGCCCTCGACATCGATCCTTCCAACGCAATGGTCCTGAACTATCTCGGCTACATGCTCGCCGATAAAGGGATGAAACTGCCCGAAGCCGTCAAGATGATCCGCAAAGCCGTTGAGCAGGAGCCGATGAACGGCGCCTACCTCGACTCCCTCGGCTGGGCGTACTTCAAGCTCGGACAGTATGAGCTTGCTGAGGAGAATTTGCGCCAGGCCGTCGATCGCGAGCAAACCGATCCCACCGTGCACGAGCACCTCGGCGATCTCTATGAGAAAACCGGACGCATCCGTCTCGCAGCTGCCCAGTGGGAGCTCTCCCTCTCCGAATTCGCCAAGTCGGTGCCTGCCGATGTCGAGCCGGGCGATGTAAGCAAGGTGCAGAAGAAACTCGAAAATGCTCACGTCAAGCTGGCCAAAGAAGAGAGCGTGACCGGCGCACCCAAACCCGAATAAACGAGCCCTCGTCGCAGTCAAAAAGAATCGGCGGCCTCCACCGTGGGGCCGCCGATTTTACATTTGCCTTCGGCGAAGGTCACGCGATCGAACGCGCTGGACCGGTTCCGGCTACTTCGCTTGCGCTTCCGCCGCAATGAACATATCCACGTTGTTCTTGTCCACCAGTGACGTTCCGGTATCCACAAAATCAGGGTACGGCGAGAAGGGATCCTGGCTGTAGTCCTTGTTGAGCTGTGCCGGCGGTGCATGGAAAATCTCATCCAGCGACTTGAGCCCGTAGTACGCCATGGTCCAGGGCTTTTGCGCGATGGTCGCGTCAATGGTCCCGGCTTTGATCGCGTCCAGCGTCCCCTGGTCGGTATCCCATGCAAGCACCACGCGATCATTGGCGTTTCCGCGCTTCACCACTTCAGCCACCTGCTTGCCCGCTGATGCCTCCAGGCAGACAAACGCATCGATTTTCTTCGCCCCGGTCTGCGCAAGCATCTGTTGGGTCGAGTCGAACGCGACACGCGCATCGCCCTTGATGTCCACCACGTCCACAATATGAATCTCAGGCCGGGTGGCCAGCATGTCCTTGAATCCCTTCAACCGCTCTTCGGTATTCGGTTGGCCCGCCAACGTGAAGAACACCACGTTGCCCTTGCCGCCCATCTTTTCGATCAACCGGCGTCCGCCGAGCCGTCCAGCATCCAGGTTGTTCGTGCCGATGAAAAACAGCCGCTTGCTGCCCGATGCATCCGAGTCCATCGTGATCACCGGAATTCCCGCCTCGATCGCCGCGTTGATCCCAGGCTGAAGCACCGAAACATCGGACACGGAGATCAGGATGCCGGCCGGCTTGGCGGCGATCGCTTTCTGCAGCTCCGCGAGTTCCGCCTGCGGATCGAGATTCTCCGGCCCCTCAACCCTCGCCGTGACCTTGTACTGTCCCGCCGCATGATTGAATCCCGACGCCGCGGCCTGCCAGTACGGCAGATTCATATTGGCCGAGATCAGATAGTAGACCTCTTTGTTCGAATGACGCTCGCACCCCGTTGTGAACGCCACCATCAGACCCAGAACTGCCAATCCCATCCGTTGTACGGTCTTCATGCTTGCCTCCGGTCCTGTGTGAAAGTCCTTGCGACTAATCAATGAGCAGGCTTGTGCCGATACTCCCCTGAAAATTCCGGCTGGATCGTACTCTCACCCGGCCTGTACTGTCCATCCTGAATGTACGAGAAACCTTATACCACTCCGGTCTGCGCGTCCATGGTGATCGTCAGCACCCGCAGGCCTGCCTCCGGCCGCGCTGATTGCGGAGCGGCGCTCACGATGGGGAGTAACCTGAAAGCAGCGCTTCTGGATGACGGATGACAACGGGAGAACAAAAAATCGCCGGCACTCTTCCTTCCGGCATCGCTGTCGATCGAAGCGGTGAGCTGACGCGCAGGAAGTACGCAGAGCGCCCTCACCCGTACCGCAGCGAATTTTCGCGGGATGCTGCGCGCATCCTTCACTCCCGTGCCTTCCGGCGGCTTGCCGGAAAAACCCAGGTATTCACGCGCCTCGTCGACGACTCTCCCGGCGATCATGTACGCAGCCGCCTGACCCACACCCTCGAAGTGGCTCAGATTTCGCGAACCGTGGCACAAACCCTGGGTTTGAATGTGGAGCTCGCTGAAGCGCTTGCGCTCGCCCACGATATCGGGCACCCCCCGTTCGGCCACGCCGGTGAAAAAGCCCTCGATCATGCACTCCAGAGGCACGGCCTCGGCTTCGACCACAACCTGCATGCCCTACGCATTGTCACCTGGTTTGAAGAGCGCTACGCCGCCTTTCGGGGTCTGAACCTCACCCTCGCCGTCCGCGAAGGAATCGTGAAGCATTCGCGCGATTACACCTCAGCACAGCATCCCGAGCTGGCGGAATACTTCCTCGACAGCCGCCCTCCTCTCGAAGCTCAACTCATCGATCTCGCCGACGAGATCGCCTATCTCACCGCTGATCTCGACGATGGTCTCGACTCCGGCATTCTCACGCTTTCACAGGTCCGCGAAGGCGTTCCGCTTTTCCGTCGCTTCCACGACATGGCTGTCACTCAGTACCCCGCGGCGTCCGCGAAGATCACGATCTATGAGGCCTTGCGTCGCGTCTTGAATGCGCTTGTCACCGATCTCATTCAAGAAATCCGCCTCGGCGTCGCGTCCTTTGGTATCGAAACGCTGCAGCAGGTTCGCAGAGCCCCAGCCCGGTTAGCCCAGCTAAGCACGGCTCTTGAGGCCGAACGCTCTGAAGCGAAGCATTTCCTCTATGCAAATTTCTACAACTCCCCTCGCATGGAGGAGGTGCACCTTCACGGGACGGAAGTGATCGAAGGAGTTTTCTCAGCGCTGATGCAGGATCCGAAGTTGATGCCCGAGGATCATCGTGCTCAAATCCCCGCCGAAGGCCTCGCACGCACTGCGGCCGACTACATCGCGGGAATGACCGACAGCTTCATTGAGCAGCTCTGGACGCGTTGCTGTCTCCGGTAGTGCATTCGTCCGCCACGCCACCGCTCGCAAATCTTTCGCCCCTTCATTGCACCGTTCCCTGCGGTCTCAGACGGCGCAGGTCCAAAGCGCACTCCACTGCATTCAGCGCGAACAACCGCAGATTGTCTGCCGCCGCCCACAACCAAAATCTCTCCGCCGCAGCGGGATTGCGGCTTCCCCGTTCCGGCCGCATTCGGATCGAGATATCATTCTGGCCGGTCGCAGAAACACTCGACGGGGAATCCGTGTCCTCGAGAATAAGATCGAGGTGATCTCCATTCAGTGCTTCCTCGATCGCAGCAGGCTCTGCGGGACGCTCAAGCTCAATCAAAATTGAAAATCCGTGACCATGAAAAACGGGCGCATGGACTGCTTGCAATGCCGGGTTCGGCCAGCGATTCCCCGCGAGGGCTGCCACGTGGCGTCGTACTCTCGCTTCGTAGCTCGACAGATTCACCTTGGTGTTCTCGCCAAATCCCGCCAGTACGTTGTAAGCCACCTGCGCGTCATACACGCTGCGCGGCAGTGATTGAAAGCTGAGCAGGTTCACCGTCTGCTGGTGCAACTCGTCCATGGCGGCACGGCCGAATTCGCTTGCAGGCACGAGCATCGTCACCGCAGCCGAGCGCACCGGAATCGCGGACTGCAACCGCTCCATGATCAATGACAAGGCCAGGGCCGCAGGGTGCGCCGGAACCACGGCAGGCGTGAATAAATCAGCATCCGCAGCATCGGCGCCAATCCAGGGAGCACGCACCAGCACTCCCGTCTCCTGGTCGAGGGCACCCGAAAGATCCAGCACCGTTGACCCGGCTCGAAGGGCCTGCCGCCAGTGCCGGAATGTCATCTCTTCGCTGCCGCAGAAGAACGTGAAATCCACGCGATCGAATGCATCCGGTTCGATTGCCTGGACAAACGTCACCTCGTCGCCAACCTGGTCGATCTGCCCCAATCCTTCTTCTGCATCCAGCAGCGCAAAGCTTGCCCCGCCCAGCGACGAATCGGAGAGGGCTTCCTTCAACTCTTTTCCCAAAAGCGTGGACGCGCCGGCAATCGCGATCTTATACACAGAATTCCTTTCGCAGAACTATAGCGGCATTTGAAGCCGTCGGCTCTTCTATGGAACAGAGTTTCGCTTCATCATGAGATCAAAACGGAAAAAAACCAACCGGCTCTATCCGTGACGCAATGGATTGGGCTCCTGCGCCTCATCCAGCGCGCCTACGGGTCTGTTTCGTCGCCGGCGCGTCCACGAATAGGCCGCTCGCGCCCAAATTCCCGAGAACATATATACCAATGCCACGGTAAACAGTACCACCTGCGAATAGCGCAGAGAAACGTAGAGCACGATCGAAACCACCAGCAGCAGCTGGAACGGATGCCGCCGCGTCAAATTGATTTCCTTGCCCGACCAGAACCGCCAGGTGCTCACCATCAGAAATCCGAGAACGCCCACCAGGATCAGCCACGGAATAGCCACCCACCACGCTTCAATCGGATAGGCATTGAAGAAATGCACCGTCGCCGCCACCAGCCCGGCCGCGGCTGGAATCGGCATCCCCACAAAATACTTGCGGTCTGGACGCCCTGGGTTGCGAGGCTTGGGATCATGGCTGATGTTGAATCGCGCCAGCCGCGACGCCCCGCCGATAAGAAACAGAAAGCAGAAAAAACCGCCCGCCTGCAACAGGTGCTGGCGCAACTGCTCGTTGACCGAGTCCGGAAGAAACGAAAAGCCCCAGATGTAGGCAAGCAGACTTGGCGCCACCCCAAATGTGATCACGTCGGCAAGCGAATCCAGTTCCCTGCCAAAGTCGCTGCTGGTGTTTGTCATGCGCGCGATGCGGCCGTCAAGCGCGTCAAACGGGATTGCGAACAGGATCGCGATGGCTGCCCAATCCAGGTGTGTATGCGCCTCGCCGCTGCCGCCAATAGCCGCCATTGTTTGCGTGATTGAGAAATAACCCGCGCCGATATTGCCGGCCGTGAACAGCGACGGGAGCAAAAACATCCCGCGGCGCAATCGCGCCCGGTTCCTGGCCTTCATCTCCGCCGGATCGCGGTGGTTCACATGGCTCCTTCGCCCTGGTGCTCCGGCACCATCGTGGTTCGAACCGCTCTGCGAGCAGTCAACACAGTCGACATCTCGGCGTCCGGCATCTGAGCTAGAACGCTCGAACCCCCCTGCACGCGCTGCCCCTTCTTCACACGAAACTCCGCCTCTGCCGGAATCAAAACGTCCACGCGGGACCCGAACTTGATCATGCCCACGCGCTGTCCGCGTTCCACCATGTCCCCCTCAAGCGGATTGAAGACGATCCTGCGCGCCAGCAAGCCGGCGATCTGCTTGAACGTCACCTCAAAACCGCCACCGTGCACCGTCACGATGTTTTGTTCGTTGCGATCCGCCGAGGCTGGGTTCATCGCATTCAGATATTGCCCTTTCTGGTAGCGAACCGAGCCAAGAACCCCAGCGATCGGAGACCGGTTCACATGCACGTCAAAAACACTTAGAAAGATCGATATCCGCTTTCGTTGCCCTTCCGACGTGTCAATGGTCGCCGTCTCCGTCACCAGGCCGTCTGCCGGCGACACGATCAGGCCCTCTCCGGCGGGAACCAGCCGCTCTGGATCGCGAAAAAACCAGAGAAAAAACAGAGCCAGAAACAGCGGAATAATCGCCCAGACCCAGGCGTGTGTGGCCCAGGTCACCACCGCCGCCACCGCCAGTAGACCTAACGCGTAGATATAGCCGTCACGAACCATCGTCCGTAACGATTATACGGTTGCTCGCACCGCAGATGATGCATCAGTTCTCCCGCGGGGCACCGAGAGCTCCGGCTCACCGAGACAACTGCCCGCCCTCCGCTGTGCGGCACGCAAGCATCAATAAGTTTTCTGGAATGAACAACTGGAATGACTGGCACGAGAATCTGTCATGGTTCGCAGTGCGATCGCACCGGAGCACTTCGCTCCACCGGCGGGACACACCCTCCTGCGAGGGCGGCATCAACCGTCAGTTCAACACTTCCTTGGCCCGCAAGCAAATCGCCCGCAAGCGCCACTTGTCCGCTTCGCCTAAACAGCCACCGCTGAACGGTGCTCGAGAGCGAAGATCAGGTCCTTGGCGTGGAGTTTCAGCTTCTTCAGACGAACCTCTTCAAGCTGCTCATCCTCGGAGAGGTACGGCTTTTGAATCAACTCTTCTAGTCGCTGAGCGTAGCGGCGATGTTCTGCGTGCAGGCGATCAATTTCTTCGCCCAGCGTTGAGTCCTTTATCTCATCCATCAAGCACCCCCGATTTTGATTGAACATTTACATATAGCTCTCCGGTAAGACAAACGGCAAGCGGCAAACGCACATAATTTCTCGACGGGCTGTGGAATTCGCATCCGCTCGCATCCTGCCCCCGCGCCCGGCATCTCCTTCTCAGTCCAATGTGAGTCGCATCACCAGCGCGTCTTCAACCGGGTCGGAGTAATAATCCGATCGAAGACCCACCTCTGCAAATCCTAACGAGCGATAAACTGTCTGGGCCGAATGGTTTGAAACCCGTACTTCAAGCACCACTTCGTCGACCATTTCTCTTCGCAACGCGTTCGCCATTCTTTGAAAGAGTTGCCGGGCCACCCCTCGTCGCTGGAAAGCAGATGCGACGGCAATCGACTCCAGCTCCGATTCAGGAGGCGTCAAAGCGGCAACCGCGAACCCGACAACCTTCCCATCCAGCGGACCCTCGGCTACCAGGGCGATCCGGCGGCGCTGGAGCACCCCAACCGCAATGGCTGCCTCATAGGTCGCCTTTGGCCAACGGGGAGCCTGGGGCAGGCTCTCGGCAATCTCCATCACCCTTTCAAGATCCCAGGCGGCCATCCGGCGGATTCGAAACTCCTCGGCCACTATTTCCGCCCCACCGTTGACCTGGCTTCTCCGAAGATCTCCGCATCAGAACGGCGCAGATAGTGGCCATCCAGCAACGCCACATCAACAAACTCCCCCGCTGTGAAGTGTCGAACCGCCATTTGTATGGCGTCACGCGCAGTTGGCGGCTCAACCCGAATCAGCTCTGCCTTCGGCCATGCCTCGCTCAGCAACGCGGCAGCTGCCTCTTCACAGACTGCGATTCGTTCCGGCCTGTTCCTGAGACCGGTCAACTCATCGTTTCCGGCCAGCAATTCACGCACATCCGCGCTCCCGGCTGCCCATCGCAAAAACACCTCGTGCCGATGCGCGTCCAATGCGGCGGAATCAACTCCGGCCTTCTCTGCCAGCACCGCCAGCCTCGACACGGCAATCACCGGGGTCCGGCCCGGCTCGGCCAATCCCTTCACGGCGCCCAATCCGACCCGGACACCCGTGAAACTTCCCGGCCCCTTCACCACCACCATGGCCGCCAGATCTCGCACCCTGACTCCGGCCTCCTGCAACAATTCACCGGCCGCTGCTACCAGTGTGACCGAATAGCTTCGGCTTGCCAGTCCCTTTTCTCCTGGAATTTCGAGCCTCCCAGCTGCCAGACGGCCCAGCGCAACCGAGCCCGATGGCCCGCAGGTGTCGATTCCAAGCAACAGACCCTCTGTCGCGCGCTGCGCGCTCGCTGTACTCCCACCAATACGCATTCCTACCCAGAATGCCACACCTCCGTGCCGCGACTTCTTGCGCGATCTCCGGTAATCTGTTGACAGCCAAACGCACATCGCGCGTCCGCTCAGCGGGCAGCATCCGACGAGGTCTTCTGAGTGGCAGCCGCGGCAACTCCCTCCTTCCATGAAACGTGGCGTCCGCGCGCGAACCCCTGGGCGATCGCGGTCACCGTCACGCTTGCCACGTTCATGGAGGCACTCGACACCTCGATCGCCAATGTGGCCATGCCCCACATCGGCGGAAGCCTTTCAGCAAGCACTGAAGAAGCCACCTGGGTTCTCACCAGCTACCTCGTCGCCAACGCCATGGTCCTGCCCATCAGCGGCTGGATCGCCAACCGCATCGGCCGCAAGCGCTTCTACATGAGCTGCGTCTTCCTCTTCACGCTCGCCTCGCTGCTCTGCGGACTGGCTCCATCCCTTCCCGTGCTGGTCCTCTTCCGCGTGCTGCAGGGCGCCGCCGGCGGCGGCCTCCAGCCCAGCGAACAATCCATCCTCGCCGACACCTTCCCGCCCCAGAAACGCAGCATGGCGTTCGCTGTCTATGGCGTCGCTGTCGTGACCGCCCCTGTTCTTGGCCCGACCTTCGGCGGCTGGATCGTCGACAACTTCACCTGGCGCTGGATTTTCTTCCTGAATATCCCCGTCGGCATCATTTCGCTCCTGCTGACAAACCGAATCGTCGAAGACCCACCCTACCTCGCCGAAATACGCCGCCGCCGCGAGAGCATCGACTACTGGGGCCTCGGTCTGCTCATCGTCGCCATCGGAGCTCTCCAGATTATGCTCGACAAGGGTCAGGAAGACGACTGGTTCGGCTCCCGCTTTATCTGTACGCTTTTCATCACTGCGGTTATTGGTCTTTCGCTCTTTTTCTGGCGCGAGTTGTCTATCCAGCACCCGGTGCTCGACCTTCGTCTCTTCGGCCGCCGCAATGTCGGCATGACGCAGCTGGTCATGTTCATGGTCGGGGTGGCCCTCTATTCCTCCACCGTCCTCATCCCGCAGTTCCTCCAGGAAATCATGGGCTACTCCGCTCGCCAGGCCGGCATGGCCGTCTCATCCGGGGGCCTCGTCTTGATGGCTCTCTTTCCCGTGGCAGGCGCGCTCGCCCCCAAATTCGATCCACGCCGCCTCGTCTCCATTGGCTTCGTCATCACCACATTCGGCCTCTGGCGCATGACCCAGATCAACCCCAACGTCAGCTTCGGCATGGCCGTCAGCTGGCGCGTCTACATTGCCCTCGGCCTGCCCTTTCTCTTCATTCCGATCAACACCCTCTGCTATTCGGGAATCCCGCAGGAAAAATACAACGAGGTCAGCGGACTCACCGCGCTCATGCGCAACTTGGGTGGCAGCGTCGGCATCAGCTTCGTCACCACGCTTCTTGCGCGCCTCAGCCAGAAGCATCTGGCCATGCTGTCGCCCAACGCATCGCCCGGTAATCCGCCCTTTGAAACCATGCGTTCGGGCCTGGCCGGAGCCTGGAGGCAGCGCGGCGTCGCCATCCCTGACGCCGTCTACCACGCCGGAGCGCAAATCTACGGCATGGCACAGGTCCAGGCGCGCCTTCTCGCCTATGTCGATGTCATCTGGGTGATGGTCGTGGTCACAACCATCCTTATCCCGCTGCCCTTTTTAATGAACCGCCCGGCCAAACGCACCGGCCCCGCACCTGCCGCGCATTGAGCGGCACTGCCAGGGCTCCTCTTACACCGCCGCCAGAGCCTGATCCAAGTCGGCAATCAGGTCTTCCTTATCCTCGATGCCCATCGAAAGCCGCACGCGCCCTTCGGTGATTCCCACAGCAGCGCGCTCGGGGTCCGTCATCGATCCATGAGTCGTCGTCGCAGAATGCGATGCCAGCGATTCCACTCCGCCGAGCGACTCGGCGTTCAAAAACAGCTTGATTGCCCCCAGAAATCGTCCCGCAGCCTCTCTCGATCCCAGGTCCATGCTCATCATCGAGCCAAATCCCTTCTGTTGCTTTTTCGCCAATTCATGCTGGGGATGGCACTTTAATCCTGGGTAGTTGAGTCCCTTCACCTTGGGATGCGTCGACAGAAACTCTGCGACGCCGCGCCCATTCTCCTCATGCTGCCTCATCCGGAGAGGCATGGTGCGAATCCCGCGCAATACCAGGTAGCACTCGAAAGGCGACATGATCCCTCCCGCCGCCTTCTGCACAAACCCGAAGCGCTCCTTGTGCTCCGGCGTCGACCCGATCAGTGCGCCGCCAATCCCATCCGAATGGCCGTTCAAAAACTTCGTCGTCGAATGCATCACGATGTCTGCACCCAGCGCCAATGGGCTCTGCAGCGCCGGCGACATGAAAGTGTTGTCCACACTCACCTCGATGCCCTTGGCATGCGCCATTTCGCTGATCGCAGCAATGTCGCTCAACACCATCAACGGATTCGTCGGCGTCTCCAGGTGAATCAGCTTCGTATTCCGACGGATTGCCGCTGCCACCGCATCCAGTTTGTCGGTGTCTACGTATTCGATCTCGATCCCGTAGCCGCTCACAATTTTGTCGAATAGGCGCAGTGTGCCGCCATACGCGTGGCGCGTGCACAACAGATGATCGCCCGCCTTCAGCATCGCCACAAGGCCCGAGATAGCCGCCATGCCGCTGGTGAAGGCGTGCCCGCTGTGGCCGCCCTCGAGCGCCGCCAGCGCCGTTTCCAGCCGGTCGCGCGTCGGATTGCCCGCACGCGAATAATCCCAGCCACGATCGGTGCCAATGCCGGTCAGTTCAAAGGTCGAAGAAAGATAAAGGGGTACATTCACCGCGCCGGTTAGCGGATCGGGCTCCTGCCCTGCATGCACCGCAAGCGTCGAGTATCCGTATTGAGACATGAAAAGAAGGGGCTCCTGGAATTGAGGGTTCCAGGTACTAGCTTATCGCGTGAAGATGACTCTAGTTCTTCGCTGCGGTTTTCTTCGCAGCGCGTGCGCTCGGATAGTAGCCGGTTCTGGTGCGCACCGTGAGCTTACCCAGGCCCGCCTCTTCGGCCGTCACCTGCACATGCCGGAATCCCTGCTCCGTCGATGGTTTCGTCGAATGGTAGCCAATCGTGTATTGGCTGCGGATGTCCCGCGCCACCTCGGCGGCGACCTCATCCACCTGCTCCATCGATCTGGGGAAAAACGCCATGCCGCCCGTCTCGGCCGACATCATCTCCAGCGCATGCCGCGCATGGCGGATCTCGGAATGCGTCATTTCATCCCCAAACAGCAGCCCAATGGTATAAATCACCGGCCCCGAGAGCTGCTGCACCCGGCGAATCGTCTGCTCCAACGTCAGCGTTGACGCATTGTCTTCGCCATCGGTAATCACGACCAGCACCTGTTTCGGCCGCTTGGCGTCCGCCACCAGTTTGTCAGCCGACGCCACCACCGCATCGTAAAGCGCCGTCCCGCCGCGGGATTCAATATGCGACAGCCCATCGCGCAGCTTGTTCAGGTTCGCGGTGAAGTCCTGATCGATGAACGCTTCATCGGAAAAATTCACCACGAAAGCCTCATCACTCGGGTTCGACGCAGATACCAGGTCCAGCGCGCTCTTATTCACCGCCGGCCGCTTCCGGTACATCGATCCGGAGTTGTCGACCACCAACCCCATCGAAACCGGCAGATCGGTGTGCTGAAAGCTGATAATGTTCTGTTTCACTCCGTCTTCAAAAACCTGAAAGTCATTCTTGGTCAGGGTCTGAACAATCTGCGTGCCTTGGAGCACGGTGGCATTCAGCACCACCTCCTCCACATCGGTTCGCAGAATGTATCCTTCGCCCTCCTTTTTCAACGGGCCCTTGTTGACGGGCGGTGTTTCGGGGTCAGGAGAACGCACGGGGTCGCGATCCACCGTGAGCGGAGGAGCCTGCGCCGGCACGGGTGATGGCTGATTTTGCTGGGCTCCAAGCGACAGGACGATAGTTGAAAAAATGAGTATCGCTAGGAAAGCTCTATTGCAAAGGCGCATAGTAACCGGTTCGAGCATGAACGGTGAGCGGAGGCAATCCTGATGGCGGATTTAGCTTCACTTTCACTTTACGCCACTTTCCGTCCCGATTCAGATCCTTGGGCTTGTAGCCGATGACGTATTGGTTCCGGAGTTCCGTCGAAATCTTCTCGGCAATATCACCCATTTCCGCGATATCGTCCACGCGATACATACGTCCGCCCGTCTCTTCCGACAAGTCATTCAGCAGTTGTGGACCCATTCGTTCCTCTGGAGTCGCCGCGTACGGATCGAAGATGCCGATCGAATAAATCTCAACGTCCGATTCCCTCACCTGGGCACGCACTTCGCCCTCGGTATACCGGGATCGATTGTCGCCACCGTCCGAAACCACAAGGAGAGCTTTGCGCTGGTGCTTCGCTTCCTTCATCTTTTCGACACCGTAGTAGATCGCATCCAGCAGCGCGGTTCGATGCCCGCTGCGCACTGTCGCGAGCCGCGACTCGATGTCTTCCACCGAACTGGTAAAGTCCTCAATCAATTCAGGCCTGTCGTTGAACCCGATCACGAAGAACTCGTCTTCCGGATTGGCCGTCTTGATGAACTGCAGGATCGAATCGCGCGCCCGGACCAGCTTCGAGGTCATCGAGCCGGACAGATCGAAAATAATGCCGATCGAAACCGGCGCATCTTCCGCAGCAAAACTGCTGATTCTCTGCTCCGAGCTGTTTTCGTAAAGCTGGAAATCTTCCTTCTCCAGCCCAGTCACGAGACGGTTCATCGGATCAGTCACCGTCACGGGCACCAGAACCAGGTCCACGTTCATCCGGATCAGCGCTCCCGGCCTGGCTTTCAAAGCCGCCGGACCGGTCAGAGCGGGAGCCTCCGCTCCCTTGGGCGCGCCCGTCGCCGGAGTCGCCGCCGGGGTGGTCGTGTGCACCTTGTTGAGAGGGTCGTCCTGCGCCTGCGCAATAGCTGGGAAGAAGACGCAAACCAGTAATCCCAACCACAACGACAGGTATAGCGAACCATGGTCGCAGCGTCGCCGTCCCCAAGGATTGCACTGATCGAATTGCGTCCTCATGCCCGGGCACCTGAGATTGAAGGCGATATTAGCATGCTTCCCCCGAGTTTGTTGTCACGGCCCAACGCGGTTCGACACCTTGGTTCCGTCCGGTCAAAACCCCTGCGGATCGTTGGCCCTGCGATACAATCGAGCCTGAGCGCGCACTAACCCCGCTCCTCACTGTGCGGGGGTTTCCTGAGCTCAAATTCCACGTCTCAATGGGGATTGATCGCCTCCGCATGGCCGCCATATATCCATTCCGCGCCTGGCGCTATAACGCTTCCTCGGTCCGGCTCTGTGACGTTGTCACTCAGCCCTACGACAAAATCTCACCAGCCATGCAACAAGCGTATTATCAGCGCAGCCCTCACAACCTCGTCCGCATTATTCTCGGACTGCCTGAACTCTTTGACGCTGAGAGAGGCGAAAGCGTATACTCCCGCGCCGCCCGTGATTTTCGCTCCTGGCGCGAACGGCAAATCCTCGTTCAGGAAAAGGATCCCTGCGTCTTCGCCTATTCCCAGCGATTCCAGGTCCCCGGCTCCCAAACTGTCAAGGAACGGCGCGGCTTCATCGCCCTCGGAAAGCTGCACGAGTACGCCGACAAGGTCATCTTCCGGCACGAGCACACCCTGTCAAAGCCCAAAAGCGATCGCCTGAACCTCCTTAAGGCGACACGCGCCCACTTCGGGCAAATCTTTATGCTCTACTCTGACCCGGCCGGCAGCGTCGAGAAAATTCTCTACGACGGCAACGCCCCCGCTGAGGCCGAGATCACCGACGAATATGGCGTTTTGCACCGGATTTGGCGCATCAGCGATCCGGCTGCAGTCCGTCTCCTCGTCGCCGCCATGGCCGATAAGAAACTCATCATCGCCGACGGACACCATCGCTACGAAACTGCCCTTCAATATGCCAGGGAAAACGCGCCGGCCCTAACCCCGCATGTGGAGCACAGCACCAATCAGCTTCCGCATCCTCCATTCCCTGAGGCAGCGGTCATGATGACCTTCGTCAACATGGATTCTGACGGCCTTGTCATCCTGCCGACCCATCGCGTGGTGCACGACCTCGATCATTTCGATTCGGCTGCCTTCGCCCAATGCGCAGAAAAGTGGTTCTCCCTCGAAGAACTTCCGGCAGGCGACGCGGCTTCCTATCTCGATGCTCTTCGCGATACCCCAGGAATCGCCTTCGTGGCCGCGACCGGCAACAAGACCTTTCTGATGCTCGAAAAAACCGATGCCGTGGCATCCGTAATGGCGGAGATACCCGAACACCAGCGCGGACTCGATCTCAGCCATCTGCACACCATCGTGCTCGATAAACTGCTCCACCTCGACGCGGAGAAGGTCCGCGAACAGACCAATATTCGCTATTTGCGCGACGCGGCCGAAGCCATTGAGCAAGTGGCGCGCGGCGAAGCCAATGTCGCGTTTCTCACCAAGCCCGTCACCATGGAACAGCTTCGCGAAGTCGCGTTTGCCGGCTCCGTGATGCCGCAAAAATCCACTGACTTCTATCCCAAGCTCCTGAGCGGCCTCACGATCTATGCGCTGGAGTAGCTGTCTCGCTCTCCACTTCCTCGCAACTCGGATTTCTCTCGTCCGGGTTGTGAGATTTCCGTGGGCTGCACACGTCGTCGCTATCCTTCTTATTCCCGGAATCTGTTGTTCATCCCAGACGCCGTCCGCACAGCGCTATGTAGTGGTCATTGACGCGGCCCACGGCGGCTCCGATCCCGGCGGCACACTCAGCAGCGGTCAGCCCGAAAAATCCGCCACCCTCGCCCTCAGCGTTCGTCTTCGATCGCTTCTTGCGGCTCGCGGCATCGGCGTTGTCACCACGCGCGAAGCCGACGCCGACGTTCTGCCCAACGACCGCGCCGCGATTGCCAATCACGCCAATGCGCAAGTCTGCTTGAATCTGCACGCCAGCGAAACCGGCTCCGGCATACACCTCTTCGTCTCCTCGCTGGCGCCCGCGCAACCCGCGCGTTTCGTTCCCTGGAAAACGGCCCAGGCAGCTTCGATTCCGCGAAGCATTGCTCTCGCGGGAGCCCTGAACGCCGCCCTTCTTCACGCCGGAATGAATGTCACGCTCGGCCGCACTGCCTTGATCACGGTCGACAGCATGACCTGCCCGGCCGTCGCCATCGAGCTCGCACCCCAGCGCGGAACGGAAAACCAGATCACCGCTCAACCCGACGATCCGGACTACCAGGCCCGCGTCGCCACCGTGCTCGCCACCGCTTTGCTTGAGTGGCGATCCGACGCCTCGCAAGTGGAGGCACGCCGGCCGTGATCCCTCGCTATCAGAAGATCCTGTTCATTCTCCTGCTCCTCGCTTCACTGGGCATGGGCGCCGAGCTATGGCACCTGCGCCAGCGCGCTCATGAGCGACTGCTCACCGGTGAAAGTTCGGCGCCAACCAAGGCTCCCCTTGTCGCACCCGCCGAACAAGCCACCCTGCTCGTTGCCAACGATAGCGATGGATCCCTGACGCCGCAGGCCCGTTCCCTGCCTCTACCCGCCGATTCGGAGGCCCGCGCTCGAGTCCTGCTGAATAAGCTGCTTGATTTGTACTCCGCCCCTGATGCCACGCATCACCTCACGGCAGGCGCAACCGGTGTCGCGCAGGTTTTCCTGTTGCCGGTTCCGGGCGCGGCCCCAAAAGCCGGCGGCGAACTCGCCGTGGTGAACCTTACCAGCGCTTTCGCCTCGACTCATCCTTCCGGAATCGAAACCGAATCCCTGACCATCCTATCCATCTGCGGAACGTTGCGCGCGAATCTGCCTGAGGTAACCCAGGTTCGTTTCCTCATCGACGGCCAGCAACGCGCCACCCTGGCCGGACACGCCGATCTGACCCGAACCTATCTGACACGCGATGCAGTGCCGGTCGCTGGAACTGCGCATGAGTGATTCGAGTTCCCCCACCATCGGCGTCTTCGACTCCGGCTTCGGCGGACTCACCGTCTTGCGAGCGCTCATCTCCCGTTTGCCGGGCGCGAGCTACGCCTTCCTCGGCGACACCGCGCGCCTGCCCTACGGATCCAAGTCACGACGCACCATTGCCCGCTACGCCGCTGAGAGCGCCCGCTTCCTCGTCAATGACCAGGGTGCCCGATTCCTCGTCATTGCCTGTAACACCGCCAGCGCCCTCGCCCTTGACGCCATTCAGGATGCCGTATCGGTACCCGTCCTCGGCGTCATCGAGCCGGGCGCCTCTGCCGCTCGCGCCGCTTCACGCAGTGGAGATGTGCTTGTGATCGCCACAGACGCCACGGTTCACAGCCACGCCTACTTCACCGCCTGCCAGGCAAAGGGTCTTCGCGCTCTCGAGAAGGCATGTCCTCTGTTAGTCCCGCTCGTCGAAGAGGGCTGGACCAGCCATCCCGTCACGGAACAGGTGATTCGCATCTATCTCGACGAGCTCAACACCCGGGCTGCACACGATGGCCTTCATCCTGACACCCTGGTCCTCGGCTGCACCCATTACCCGCTGCTGCGACCGCTGATCGAACACGCCGTCTCAGCCGGCATGCGAGTCATCGACTCCGCTGAGTCCACAGCCGATGCTGCGGTTCATCTCATCAACGGCAACGCCTCAACACGCGTCGATCCGCCCGATGCCGCGGAAGCAGAAGTCCGCTGTTTCGCCACAGACTCCGTCGACAAATTTGAGCGGCTCGGATCGCGTTTCCTTGGCCGTCCCGTCGGCACCGTCGAGCTTATCGATCTCGGCGGCTGACAGCTCGCTCGAGGTGAATTACCGGCTGCTATCCTAGAAAACGGTTGATTTTCACTTCCGCAATGAGCTGCCACACGGAGGAACAACAAACGCATGATCAATCTGGCGGGCAAAACTGCCGTGGTCTTCGGGCTGGCTAACAAGCGTTCCATCGCCTGGGGCATTGCCCAGAAACTCCATGCGGCCGGCGCCACCCTTGCCATCTGCTACCAGAATGAGCGCATGAAGCTCGAAGCGGAAGACCTCATCAAAGAACTGCCAGGTTCGAGCGGCTTCCAGTGCGACGTCTCCGCTGACGGCGAAATCGATGCGCTTTTCTCCGCGCTGAAGGAGAAGTATGGCAAACTCGACATCCTCGTCCATGCCGTAGCCTTCGCGCCTGCCGCCGACCTCAAGGGCGAATTCATCAGCACCAGCCGCGAAGGCTTCCGCACCGCAATGGACGTCAGCGTCTACTCTCTGATTGCGGTGAGCCGTGCCGCCATGCCTCTGATGACCGAAGGTGGCAGCATCATGACGCTCACCTACTTCGCATCGGAAAAAGTTGTGCCCAACTACAACGTCATGGCCGTCGCCAAGGCTGGTCTCGAGTCTGCGGTGCGTTATCTCGCCTGGAATCTCGGCCCCAAAAGTATCCGCGTCAACGCCATCTCGGCCGGACCGATCAAGACCCTCGCCGCCCGCGGCATCGGCGACCTGAGCGAAATGATGAGGGCCCACGCTGAGCGCGCTCCCCTGCATCGCAATGTCGACCAGCTCGAAGTAGGCGGGCTGGCACTCTTCCTTGCCAGTGATCTCTCCGGCGCCATCACCGGCGAGACCATCTACGTCGACTGCGGCTACAACATCATGGGCTTCTGACGCTACCGGCTCGGCGGGTTCGGCATATAGGGCCGGCGCTTCGAATGTCGCGGTGCGGACGGCGCTTGCGCTGAAACGGGCCGGTTGCTCTCCACTCCGCTCGACGCAACCGCCACCACCACAGGTTTCGCGTTCGCATTCTCGCTCTCGCCCGATGAAACGCCCACCACGAGCGGTTGGGATTTCTCGACCCCGGCTCTCAATCTGCTCGATTCAATCCCGGTCACTACATGCTGGCCTGAGGGCGCCCGTTCCGCGGATTCCTTCGCGCCGGCAGGCCCCTTGAACGTCGTAGTGTAGGAATTGCCTCCGTTGGAGACTTCGACCCGCTCTGCCACCGGCTGCGTATTTTTCCTGGAACGCCTGCTCCCGGCTCTGCTCGAATGGCCACCCGCATCCGGAGCCGCGAAAACGCGCGTGCTCCTCTGCCCGCCATTGATCTCTTCCACCGTGGTGCGTCCCGACGTCTTTTGCGTTGCGCCTTTCGGTTGCACATCGAAGGTCACGGTCCGCACGACGCCTCCGGAGACTTCCTGGACCGGGATTTTCACAACAGATGTCCGCGCCTTCCGTCTGTGCCTGTGGGACCTGTGTCGAACCGTGTGATTCGCAACCGGATTCGGATGAGAGGTTTGTCCTTGCGATTTCGCGGGCGGCTGCTGCGCGCACAGCATCCCCGTCCCGAGAACCAGCGCCAGCCCAACACGACCGCTGAATCGACCCATCGTGCTCGCTCCGTGCCCAAAAGTATATCCAACAGCCTTGCGGAATAGCGAAATTCCCATGAATCTGCAATTACGTTCGTTCTTCTGCATGCTGAGTACCTCCCTGGAGCGCTAGAATCTCGTCCCACAGCGCCGCATCCACCGGCAGCCCCAGGCGGCGATTTTCCGCTCGCGTTCGCAGCGTTCTCTCTCCTGGATATCGGACGGTTTCCTGTGCGTGCGCCGGCCTGCAATCGTGCAATGAAGCCACAATGTCGTCCACGATTTCGCTGGCTTCGCCCTGTGCCCCAAACCCCGCGGGATCCATCGCGATGAACACCTGCGAGACCCCCGCCTCGCGCAGCGAATCCCTGGGAATTTGATGCGTAGCCCGCCCAAGGGATAGCACTGCCGCCATCATATCCAGCACAATGGAAAGTCCCCCACCTTTCCAGTAGCCAATTGGCAATGCCCGCTGCGAACGCTCAATCGCGCCGGGATCGCGCGTCATTGCGCCCCCATCGTCGAATCCACCCTCGACCGGCAGCATCTCGCCGCGTTTTCGGTAGCTCTCGAGCGCGCCATACGAAAACTGCGACATTGCCATATCCAGCACCACCGGACCGTTCGCTCGCGGCACCGCGATCACCATCGGATTGTTCCCGATGCATGGTTCCGCGCCACCCCACGGCGGCAAATTCGGCATGGTATTCGTCCAGCAGATCGCAATCAGGCCTGCTTCCGCCGCCTGCCATCCGTAGGTGCCTCCACGCATCCAGTGGTTGGTGTTGCCAAGACTCACGCAAGCCACTCCATGCGCGCGGCTCAGGCTCATCGCGCGTTCCATGCACGCGTATGCGTTCAGGTTGCCAGGGCCCTTTTGACCGTCCCATCGTTCCACGGCTCCCAGCCCCGCAACGCGCAGCGGCTCCGCCGACACATCGACGCACCCATTGCGTATCGTCGCCACAAAGCGCGGAAAACGGCTCACCCCGTGCGTGTAGACACCATCGCAAGTCGTTTCGGCAAACAAACGCGCACACAGCCTGGCGCGAGCCTCGGTCATTCCGAAGCCGCGCAAAACGCGCTCCAGCACCCCCTGCACTTCCTCAAGCGGAATGCGATTCATGGATTCAATGTAACCGGAGAGAGGTCATGCGGCGCTCCCGCACCTCGCGCCTCGGCGATTATTCCTTCACCGTCACCGTGATCTTGCGCGCGTCGCCGCCTTCGGTCGTAATCGCGATCTGGCCCGTCGCGCGCTTGCGGATGCTGGCAAACTTATCGCCCCACTCCACCAGCACCAGCGCATCCGGCGTCAGCAGATCATCCAGCCCGAGCGTATCGAGTTGACGTTCGCCTTCCAGGCGGTAGACATCCAGGTGAAACAGCTTCACGGGTTTGCCATCGCGGGAACCGTCGTATTCATGAATCAGGGTGAAGGTGGGACTGGTCACTTCATCGGGCTCGGCTGCGTCCAGCGCCTGCGCAATGCCTTTCACAAGCGTGGTCTTTCCCGTCCCCAATTCGCCGCGCAACAGCAGCAATTGCGGCGGCTTCAGCAGATGGGCCAGCTTGCGTCCCACTTCAATCGTGTCCGCGTCGCTGCGCGTCGTGAATTCATGAGTCTTTACCGCGACAGCTGGGGCTTCCTTGCTCATTCTTCTTCCTCGTGGGAGACCTTGGCCCGTGCTGCGGTCTTCGGCAACCCCTGTAACCAAACATAACCGCTCCGGCTGCCCTCGCGAAAGTGAAAAGCCTGAAAACGAAATGCGCTCGGCAGCGAGCAAAGGCAGTCCGTCGCCAGCAACGTATGCTCGTCCGCGTCGCGCACCGCAATGTCTGCAGCCAGTCCGTGTAGATAGACAGCAGCTTCAACCGCGCTCGCGGGTTCATCCGGAAACTGTGCCAGGATGCCGGAAACCATGCCCGTCAGCAAATCTCCGCTGCCGCCCTTGGCCATTCCCGGATTGCCGGTTGTGTTCACCGCAACCTGTCCGTCAGGATGCGCCACAAGCGTCCGCCATCCTTTCAACACCAGCGTCACTGCGTGCGTCTTCGCGAAGCTCCGCGCCAGCTCAAGCCGGTTCGCCTGCACTTTTGCCGTAGTCGTCTTCGCCAGCCGCGCCATTTCACCCGGATGCGGTGTCAGCACAACGGTCCGTCCCGCTTTCGCGCTCTTCGACAGCTTCTTCATCAACTTGGGTTCGGCCGCCAGCAAATTCAACGCATCGGCATCAATCACGACCGGCATTTCCGTCGCTGCCAGTAACCCAGCCAGGAACCTCGCCGTCTCCGCGCTTTGTCCCATGCCCGGACCCACCGCCAGTACCGTTTTGCCGGCCGTGATTGCATTTACATTCTTGGGTGCGGCATTTTTCGCCGCAACTTGCCCCGCGGCAGTTGCCGCAAGCGGCCAGGTCATCAATTCAGGGCTAATCGACGCCACCAGTTTCAGTGCAGGCTCCGGAACCGCCGCCGTGACCAGGCCCGCCCCGGTTCGTAGCGCGGCCAAAGCAGCCATGGCTGGAGCCCCCGTCTTGCCTCCTGCCCTTCCCAGCGACCCGCCCACCACCAGCACGTGCCCAAATCGGCCTTTGTTCGCGTCAGCAGACCTCTTTGTACTTGTAAGAGCTTGCGCTGCGCCCGCCCACTTCAGTTTCAGCTCCGAAACAACAGCCCCGTCCGGCGAGCCGATGCCTGCAACGACGATGGGCTGATCCCATGCGCGCGTCAGCTGTCCAAACACATGGGCCGGCTTGGGCACAGTAAACGTGACCACCGCATCAGCAGGAAAGACCGGCCCCTCCGTATGCATCGCCATTTCATCCGCAGGCCAGCCCGACGGTAGATCCACCGCCAGCACGGGCGCGCTGCTTGTCTTCACCCATTCCAACGCCGCCAGCGCCAGCCCCTTCATAGGCGGTTTGAATCCCGTTCCCAGCACCGCGTCGATGATCAGGTCAGCCCCTCGTTCATCGGCGAACTCATTCAGTTCCTCGGCGGTAGCAGTCACCCGGATCGTGCAGTTGCCGGAAGTTTTCAATTCCCGCCACGCTACGACTGCATCGCCCTTCAGTCCCTGCGGATCGCCGAGCAGCAACACCGAAACAGCCAATCGCGCATCCGCCAGCCTTCGCGCCGCCATCATGCCGTCGCCGCCGTTGTTGCCGCGCCCGCACAGCACCGTGATCCGTCGCGCCCTTGGATACACTTCTTGCACAACGCCGGCCACCGCTTCGGCTGCATGTCGCATCAGTTCGATCGACGGCACGCCAAAGCGCTCGCTCGTCACGCGATCGCATGTCTGCATCTCCGCAGCCGATAGCACCTTCATGCCACCACAATGGTATTGCATCGCGAAACGCCGCATCACACCGGCCCGGCGCAATCTCGAATCAGTTGTTCTCGGAGCCTTCCCCAGTTTCTAGTCTCTAGTCTCTAGTCTCTAGTCTTTAGTCGCTAGTCGCTATTTCCCTAGTCCCTACGCCCCTCGTCCCTGCGTCCCCCAGTCCCTCAGCCCTACCTCCCTCAGGGCTTCAGGTGAAGGGTACGGGCTTCAGCCCGTACATACACCTGACCGATCCAATTCCGGGCTTTAGCCCCTGAGGGATGTTTTTCAAACGCGGCGCTTCAACAAACGCCGGTTGGCCCCGTCTTATCTCTTGAAGCGGGCTCAGCCCTAGTCCGTATTTCCCTAGCGTCCCTACGCCCCTCGTCCCTGCGTCCGTAGGTCCCATGTCCCCTGCCCTTACACTTTCCCCCCCGCCAGGAGAACCAGGAACCAGCCGTTCAGCACTGCAATCAGGATCGCCGTGGTCCATGCAAGGCCCTTCATCCAAGTCCGGTTCACAAATTCGCCCATCTCTTTGCGGCTGCTCGTGAAGATTACCAGCGGAATGACCGCAAAGCTGAGCTGCAATGACAAAATCACCTGGCTCAGGATCAGCAGCTTCTCGGTCCCGTGCTCACCATTCACCGCGACCACGATAATGGTCGGGATGATCGCGAGTCCGCGCGTAATCAGCCTTCGCAGCCATGGCGATACCTTCCGGTGAACGAATCCCTCCATCACAACCTGCCCGGCAAGCGTTCCCGTAATCGATGAGTTCTGGCCCGATGCCAACAATGCCACGGCAAACAGCGTGCTCGCTCCCGCTGGATCGCATCGGCCGAACCAATATCGGTGCGCCGGCCGGCACTTAAAGTACTCGGTGCAGCGAGTTACTCGTGATGCTTCTCACATCACTTAAGGCATGAATTTCTGTTGATTCTATTGATTCTTGGCTGGACAGTTGTAGCCCGGTACCACGATTGTGCGATGACAATCCGGTGTACAGGTTCAGTACACTCGCAACTGGAGCCAGAATGAGCAAAGACGTCCAACCCGATCCGTACAGGGCCGCATTCAACGAAGCATCCACGGAGTTGAGCAAGATTCAGAACGAAGCGGAACGGCTGCGCGATCGCCGGCATCGTGTTGCGAAGCTTGTCGAAGCCCTCAATCAGCGATTCGGCTTTGACGCGCGTCTTGTCGCGGACCGCTTCATGCGCACCACACAGCTTCCCGGTATGAGCGTCACCACGCGATTTGCCGTGGTCAAAGTAACTCGCAAGGCCAGGTAGAACCCACCTATTTCACAGTCACCTTCGGCTCCACAGAGAGACCCGGCCGCAACAGATGGTTCGGGTCTTCATCCTTCAAATCGGTGAAATCAATCCGCACCGGCACCCGCTGTACCACCTTCACATAGTTACCAGTCGCGTTTTCCGGCGGAAACAGGGACAGAACCGAACCGGTTGCGCCGCCGATCTGCGTCACCTTGCCCTTATAATCCCTGCCCGTCGCGTCGACATGCACTTCCACCGCCTGGTTCTCGCCCATGTGGCGGAGCTGCGTCTCCTTGAAGTTCGCCGTCACCCAGATGTCTTCCAGTGAAACCAGAGTCAGCAGATTCTGGCCGACCGACACATTCTGATTGATCTCCACGCTCTTGCGCGTAATGATTCCCGCCGCCGGAGCCACGATTTTGGTGTAGCTCATGTTGAGTTTGGCCTGGTCCAGCTGGGCCTGTGCCTGCTGCACCTGCGCTTCCGCCTGCCGCGCTTTCGCGTTCTGCTCGGCTACCTGCTGCGGCCCGGTCTGCGCATACTTCAGCTGGGCAAGGGACTGCGCTTCGCGCTGCCGCGCCACGCGCACTCCGTCGCTCGCCGCCTGCTGGCTGGCTTTCGAATCTGCAAGCGCTGCTGCAGCTGCATTCGCGGCCGCGACAGCCGCGTCAAACTGCTGCTTGCTGATCACGTCCTTTTCCACCAGCGGACGATACCGTTCCAGGTCCGATTGCGCCTTCACGTTGTTGGCGTCTGCCTGCGCTACACGTGCCTTCGCCGCGTCCAGTTGCTGCTCCGCCTGCGACACCGCGGCCCGCGCTCCTGAAACATCCGCGTCTGCTGAGCTCAGGTTGCTGCCCGTGTTGATCGTTGCAAGCGGAACCGCCACCTGTGCCGCTGCGGCATTCGCCTTCGCGCTCGCCAGTGCGGCCTGGGCGTTCTCCACAGCTACCTGGAAATCCCGCGGATCCAGTTCCGCGATCTCATCCCCGGCCTTCACCATCTGGTTCTCTTGCACGTTCACCTTGATCACCTGGCCGGCAATGCGCGAACTGATCTGAATCAGATGCCCGTTGATCTGCGCATCATCGGTGTCTTCGCTAAAGGTAGAGCGCCACCAGAACAGGAGAGCGACCAGCACTACAACCACGACGGCGACGAGCAGAATCCCTTTGCGCCGCGAGCGCGGCTGCACGATCTCGGTACTCTCGTCCGTCTCCGGTGGGGCTACTGTTCGTGTTGATTCCGCCACGTCTACTTTCCTCCCAGATATCGCTTGTAGTCCTGCGCTGCGCCCAATGCGCGCGCCAGGCTCAACTTGGCAATGTTATCCCGATACAGACTCGCCACATACTGATCGTTTGCCTGGGCCACAGATTGCTCCGCCTGGCTTACCGCGAGATTGTCGCTCACGCCGCTCGTATAGCGCTGCTGCGCCTCGCTCAAGGCCTCGTTCGCCAGATCCACGCTCGATCGCGCCACTTCAACCTGCTTCTGCGCGGACGCGATGTCAAGCAGTGCATCCCGCACATCGGCGTCTACCTGCGCGCTCATGTCGCTCAGTTTCGCCTTCTGCGTGTCCAGCTGCGATTGCGCCACTTCCGCATCGCCGCGCAGCCCGTACTCTTTGAAGATCGGCGCGCTCACTGTTCCTTGCGCATCGCCAGTGCCGTGCGAGTGCCTTACATTCACGCCAATATCGCCGTAATCTCCGCTGAATTCCAGCTTTGGATACCGCTCCGCCGTCGCCGCTTTTCGTTCTTCCTGGGCCGACTTCGTCTGCTCCACCATCGCTGCAAGGTCCTTGCGATTGGCATGCGCCTCGCGGATCGCTGCGTCTGCGTCGAGTTCATCGAAAGCAGCGTAGGGCACCTTATCGCTCAATTCGAACTTCTGCGCCAAAGGCAGCCCGATCGTTCTTGAGAGCGCTAGCTTGTCCTTCTCCAGTCCGTTCTGCGCCGCGATCAGTTGCTGCTCCAGCGACTGGTAGTCCACCCGCGCACGCAATTCGTCCAGCAGCGGAGCCGTTCCCGCCTTATGGCTTTCCTCGGCTTCATTCAGCGAAACTTTTGCAGTCGCGACCTGCGACTCTACGCTGGCAACCCGCGATTCGTCCGCCAGCACCAGAAGGTAGGCGTTCCCCACCGTCAGGATCACAAGATCCTGCGCGTCCTTCACCGACAATTGAGCCGAAGCAAAGTTATGCCGGGATGAAAGGTAGTCCCGCAGCGACTTCACGTCCACCAGCGACCACGTCAACGAGGCGCGCAGATCCGTAAAACCGAAAGGCCCGATAATGGTGGGGAACCCGGGAATCCTCAGGCCCTCGGCTGCAAGATCGACCTGCTGCACAGATTCCTTCGCATTGAAATCCACAGTGGGAAGCAGGGACTGCAACTGGCTCAGCCTCTGACCGCGCGCCGATGCGGTTTGCATCGCACTCAAGATGACTCCCAGGTTATTTTTCAATCCTCGCTGCATCGCATCGTCGAGCGAGAGATCGATGGTCTGGTCCGTGGCCTCACCTGACACGACGCTGCCCTGGAAACTGCCGGCAGTAGGTGCGGTGGATGTACCCGGAACCTGCGAGGGCAAGTTTTGCGCATGTGCGAACGGCACGGGCGAGAGCAGGCCGGGTGCGCCAAGCGCAAGCGTCCATCCAAACAAAGCGCGTTTCCTGGGGCTGATTAAGGACATCAAAAGTCGTCTTTGACACGGTGCGGGCTCTGCCGCCTGAAAGATGTTTGCACTTGAATAGATGCCACTCCCAAGCGGCGGGGTTCTGAAATGTAGTGTATCGAACCAGCTAAGAGGCTCGCATCCAGCAAGAAACACACATTTCCATGTCCGGCTATGGCTCCTCGCACCAAGCCTCTCCGAACCGCGAAAAACAGACCCCTGTGAAGATCAAAGAAGCGCTGATTCAGCGCGCCGTCGACTCGTGAAGAAGCTGTGAGGCCAGCGAGCACAATCCCTGACGGAAAATCTCCCGCACGGCCTGCGCTTCCCAACCCCCAGCCTTGGCGCCTCCGTTGGCTGCGAGCAATTCCGCTGTCTCCACCGAGGTGAATCCCGCCACCGCCCGCAGGGCAAAAATCACCCGCGTTTCAATGGGAAGGCTGTTCAGCCAGATCCTCACCCGCTGGCGGTCAGGTCCCGCCATCATCGTCTCCAGTTCTTCGCCCGAAACACCCGCCGCGTCCAGATCATCGTCCTCAATGCAGGTCCTTGCCGGCGCAAGGTTCATCGGAGCAGCCAGGCAGCCGGGGTCGCGTTGATCCAGAATCTTGATGGCCGCTGCGCAAAGTGCTCGCCTTCCGCTCCTTCGAGCCTCTTCCGCGTCCCGAGACGACGAAATCTCCGCCGTCGCGACCGCGATCTCCACCAGCTTCACTCCGTCTTCGCCCTCGCGCACAAGCATCGAAGCCAGGTTGTAGAGTCCCGCGGCAAGATGATCGAAGATATCCTCCAAACCTGCAAAGGCGCTGGCCACCGTCGCCTCGTCCTTGGGACTCCCATCAAGGAGTTCATGCACCCGGTCTGAAAACACCTCAGCGCCTGCCGGCAGGGGCGGGTTCGGAATCAGCTTGTCTTCGTGCCCTGTGGACATGTCGAGCTCTCCTGCATGCTTTTGGGGATAAGAATGTGTCCGTGACGTTCACTTCTATCCTCAACCCAACCGGCAAGCCGGGTCAATTCTGGACCCGTCCGCAACGGACCGGTAGAATGGGCGCCTGATCTTCCCGCTTCGCTCCCGCTCTGCCTGATGCACGAAAATCCATCCAATCCGATCGCTGCTGGTCTCCGTTCCAATCAAGGAGCTTCGGAGACGTCCGGAGCAGCGGGAGGCACGCTGGTCGCCGACGAGTCACTGCTGAATCGGGTGTGCGCGAAAGACCGCGGCGCCATGGCGGAACTCTTCGAACGCTACAGCGGCATGGTCTACTCCGTGGCATTTCGCATCCTGCGCGACCCAGGAAATGCTGAAGACGTGATGCAGGACGTCTTCTTCAAAGTTTGGAGGCAGCCCGGCTCTTTTCTGATCGGCCGCGGGTCGCTGGGCGCGTGGCTGGCGGTTGTCGCCAGAAATCGCGCCATCGACCTCGTGCGGAATCGAAAACCTTCCGACGCGATCGATGAGGTCGTTCTGCCCGCCAAAACCGACTTGTCTGCTGAAATCGAGCGGAATGCGATCATCGAAAAGGTTCGCGGATTCCTCGCCGGCCTTCCGCCCGAACAACGCATTTCACTCGAAATGGCTTTCTTTGAAGGTTTAAGCCACGCCGAGATTTCCGCCAGAACCGGCGATCCTCTCGGCACCGTGAAGTCCAGAATCAGATCGGCGCTGATCCTGTTGCGAAAGGCCATTCAGCCATGATGCGCGGCGAGCACATCCCGATAGAGGACCTGGCTCTCTTCTCGCTGGGAAACCTCGCTTCCGGGGAAGCGGGAGAGATTCGCCTGCACCTCGACGAGTGTTCGCAGTGCCGGTCCGAAATGGCCGCCCTTTCCGGCGATCTGGCTCTGCTTGGCGCAGCTGTCGAGTCGGCCCCAATGCCCGCGGATGCCCGCGATCGCTTCCTCGCAAGAATTCAGGCGGAAGTTCCAACCAAAGCCGTCCACCCGGTTTCCATCGCCAGGGAACCATCCTCGAAGCCGCTCCTCTGGGCTCTGTGCGGCGCTATTGCCGCTCTCATCGTGCTTGTTGTCATCTTGCTAGTCCGCGTCAACACGCTCAACCAGCAACTCAGCCAACAATCCAGCACGATTAACCGCCTGACCGTAAGTGCCTCCCGCGCCCAGGAAACATTCGACGTCATCACTGCGGCCGGCGCACAACGCGTTCTGCTGACCCCCGGAAAGTCTGCTCCATCCCCCACAGGGCGCGCCATCTATCTGCCCTCTCGCGGCGGACTGGTCTTCGAGGCCGCGAATCTCGCTCCCGTGCCGGAAGGAAAGGCCTACGAGCTCTGGGTCATCCCGGCGAGCGGCGCCGCACCGATTCCGGCAGGCGTTTTCTGGCCCGATGCGCGCGGCAGCGCGAGCGTCGTCCTGCCGCCGCTGCCCAAGGACGTCCCTGCCAAGGCTTTCGGCGTCACAATCGAAAGGGCCGAAGGCTCCTCAACTCCCACTGCCCCCATCATTCTCGCCGGAGCCGTTTGATCCGTCGTTCAGCGCCGTCAACCGGCGGCCATCCCTCCCGCCCGGGACCGGGTTTTCGCATCCTCTTAACAACCTCGCTCCCCTTTGTCCTGTATCCATAGCTTGAGACTCTGAGGATGCCCGGGAGCCGCCAAACGCGGTAGACTTGCCTTCACACTCGCACGGGACGCACATGGCCAGAGCGGTACAAAAACAAAAGCTTTTCAACGGACGCGACTTCTCCTGGATGCAATTCAACCGCCGCGTCCTCGAAGAAGCCGAAGATTCCTCGAATCCCCTGCTCGAACGAGTCAAGTTCCTGGCCATCACTGCCAGCAACCTCGATGAATACGTCGAAGTCCGTCAGGCCGGACTCATGCAGCGCATCGAAGACGGCTACCGCGAGCCGGGCTACGATGGCCTTCGACCAGACGAGTCGCTGGCCGCTCTGACCGAGGAAATTCATAAGTTCGTCGATGACCAGTACCGCTGCTGGAATAGTCATCTCCTGCCCGAGCTCCGCAAGAATGGCGTCCGCCTCCTCGACTGGGATGAGCTCGGCGACGAAGCGCGTGCCTTCGCCCAGAGCTACTTTCAGCGGGAGGTCGATCCGCTCCTCACCCCGATCGCCATTGACCCTGCCCACCCCTTTCCTCGCGTGCTCAACAAAGCGCTCTGCCTCGCGCTCCTCCTGCGCCGCAAGCGGCGCGCCTCCGGTCCGCAGGTTCTCGGGGTTGTGACGGTGCCGCGCGCACTGCCCCGTTTCGTCCGCCTGCCCAACCCCGACGAATCGTACGATTACATCCTGCTCCACGACCTGATCGCCCAGAATCTCTACGGCATGTATCGAGGATACGAGGTCCTCTCCCGCGCCCCATTCCGCGTCACGCGCAACTCCAACCTTTACTTTGAAGAGGAAGAAGCCCGCTCGCTGCTGGAAACCATCCGCGTCGAACTGCACAATCGCCGCAAGGGCGATGCCGTCCGCCTCGAAATTGAAAACGGCGGCGACCCCGAAATCGTGGAACGCCTCCGCGTGAATTTCGAACTCGATGAAGATCAGGTCTTCCGCAGTGATGGGCCCGTCAACCTCTCGCGCATCATGTTTTTGTATAGCGATGTGCAGCGCTCCGATCTAAAGTTCCCTGCCTTCACGCCGAAGCCATTCTTCCTCAGCCGCAAGGCCAACAACATGTTCGAGGAGTTGCGGCAGCATGACGTCCTGCTCCACCATCCCTACGACTCCTACGAGCCCATCGTCGAATTCATCGAGGCAGGAGCTCAGGATCCGGCTGTCGTCACCATTAAGCAGACCCTCTATCGCACCAGCGAAGATTCACCCATGTTCAAGGCCCTCATCGAAGCCGCCGCGACCAAGGAAGCCACGCTGGTCGTCGAATTGATGGCGCGTTTCGATGAAGCTTCCAACATCCGCTGGGCGCGCAGCATGGAAGATGCCGGCGTGCAGGTTTTCCATGGAGTCGTCGGCCTAAAGACGCACTGCAAACTCGCCCTGCTGGTCCGCCGTGACGAAGATGGAGTCACTCGCCGTTACTGCCACCTCGGCACCGGAAACTACAATCCTGTGACCGCGCGCTTCTATACCGACCTGAGTGTGCTCACCTCTGATCCACAGATAACCGAGCGCGTGCACATGGTCTTCAACTACCTCACGGCGCACGCCGAAGTCGACGACTACCGCCCGTTGCTCGTCGCGCCCCTCACCATGGCGGAAAGCTTCCAGGGCCTCATCCGCCGCGAAACGGAACATGCCAAGGCCGGCCGTTCCGCGCACATCGTCGCCAAGATGAATGCTCTGCTTGAGCCCAGCATCGTCGAAGCGCTTTACCAGGCATCGCAGGCCGGCGTCGAAATCGACCTGATCGTTCGCGGTCTTTCCATCCTGCGACCCGGCGTCAAAGGCCTCTCCGACCGCATCCGCGTCCGCTCGGTCGTCGGCCGTTTTCTCGAGCACTCGCGCATCTTCCACTTCGCCAACGGCGGCGAAGACGAAATCTATATAGGCTCGGCCGACTGGATGCCGCGCAACCTTTTCGAGCGCTGCGAAGTCGCTTTCCCGGTGCGCGATCAAGCTGCCAGAGCCCGCATCCACGACGAAATCCTGCCTGCCTACCTGGTCGACACCGTCAAGGCCCGCCTCCAGCAGCCAGACGGAACGTATCTTCGCGCCTCCAGGGTTCTCAATGATGTGCCACCGTTCTCAAGCCAGGAATTTCTCATGAAGCTCGCTGAGGGCAAGACCGACCTCGACGCCATCCCCAAGGCGAAGGAACCCGCCCCAAAGCCGCGCGCGGCCAGGGAACGCAAAACGCCCGCGAAAAAGGCCGACGCCGCAGACTGACGCCTCCCGCATTCGTGCTTGCCCGTTCTGCCTCGCTCCGCTATCCTTCCGCAGTTCCCCGCGCCATCCCAAGGAGATTCATGAAACGTCGCTCTTTTTTGAGAACTGCTGCCTCGATCATCCCCGCCGCCGGACTCCACGACTTCATCGCTATGCAGGCTGCCGCCCAAAGCCCGTCCGCACCATCTCAGGATTCCGTACAAGTCGTCGGTGCCGGCGAGGACCGCGATGGTCACACCCATACGCTGGGATTCAGCTCCATTGCCTTCAAGGTTTCGGCCAGTGAAACCGGCGGCGCACTCTTCATCATCGAACACAGTCATCTCACGGCAGGCGGTCCGGCCCTTCACATGCACCTCTATCAGGAGGAATGGTTCTACGTGATGGAGGGCAAGGTAGCCTTCCTGGTTGGCGAGCAGCGTGTTGAGCTTGGTCCTGGCGAATCTGTGTATGCTCCTCGCCGTGTCCGCCACACCTTCGCCGCGATCTCAGCGACTCCCAGCCGGATGCTCATCGCGTTCTGCCCCGCAGGCAAGATGGAGCAATTCTTTCGCGATTCTGCAACCGCCAAGCCGGATGCTGACATGACAGAGGTCTTTCGCCACTACGACATGAGATTCCTCGGACCCAACCCGCTGCTGAAGTCTTAACTCCGGAGTGTCTCGATGGCTTCTGTTCGTCGCATCTCTATTCCCTGCCTCGCCCTCTGCATCTCCCTCGCCCATGCGCAAAACGCACCCGTATCGCGCACCGATGATTTTCACCAGACCTTTCATGGCCAGGACCTCGTCGATCCCTTCCACTGGCTCCAGCAGTCTTCCCCCGACACCCGCAAGTGGATCGACGCTCAGAATGCCTATGCCCACGGCTTGCTCGATACCCAGCCGATCCGCTCCCAGATCGAAAAGCGCCTCACCGAAATGGAGCAGCACGACCGCATCGGCGCTCCCATGCTTCGCAACGGTTACTTCTATTTCGAACGTCGCGGCGCAAACGAGAGCCTCTGGTCCTTCTACCGGCGCAAGGCCGACAGCGGCGAAGACGAACTCCTGCTTGATCCGCATCAGTTTGGACCGGAGGGCACCAGCATCTCGATTTTCGGAGTCTCCGATGATGGCGCTCTCGTTGCCTTCGGAATACGCAAAGGCGGCCAGGATGAGACAGACCTCCGCATCTTCGACGTGAGCTCGCGGCACGAACTAGGCGACCGCTTCCCGCCTGCGCTCTACCGGGGCTTCTCCTTCACAAAAAATGCAAAGGCCTTCTACTACGCCATCGAAGATCGCACCGCAGGCCAGCGTATCGCACTGCACAACTTGGGTTCTCCCGTTGCGAACGACACCGAGATCTTCAAGCAAGGTGCAGACACATGGCTGGGCCCGAATGTCTCCGAGGATGGACGCTACCTCCTGATCAGCGCCGAGCATGGCTGGAGCCAGGGCGATCTCTACATCCAGAACCTGGAATCGCACGGAACCATTCAGCCCTTAATCAAGGGGCTCAATGGCAAATTCAACGCGGCTTTCGCAGGCGACTTCCTGTTCGTCGAAACTGATTGGCAAGCCCCCAAGGGACGAATCCTTCGTATCGATCTCCGCCACACGGCGCAGGATAAATGGGTCGAAGTCGTTCCGGCGCGCGAGGATGCCATCAGCGATTTCACCGTCTTTGGCGGCAAGCTCTTCGTCGACTACCTCCACAATGTAACCACGCACATCGCCGTGATTTCCTACGATGGCAAATCTCTGGGTGACGTTCCGCTGCCTGGCATCGGCACCGCGGGAATCTTCGGCCGCTCCGACCAGAGCGAGGGCATCCTCTTCATCGATTCGTATACCACGCCCTATTCGCTCTACCGCTATGACGCCGGCTCCGGCAAGCTTTCGCTCTGGTATCGCGACTCCGTTCCCTTCCACTCCGAACAGTTCGAATCAGAACAGGTTTGGTATTCGTCAAAGGACGGCACGAAAATTCCGATGTTTCTCATCCATCGGAAAGGCTTCGTCCCCACCGGAAACACCCCGACCATCCTCTACGGCTACGGCGGGTTCGATGTCAGCATCACACCCGAATTCAGCTCTCATGTCGCATGGTGGATCGAACACGACGGCCTTTACGCCGTCGCCAACATTCGCGGAGGCGGCGAGTTCGGCGAAGAGTGGCATCGGGCCGGAATGCTCGCGAAAAAGCAGAATGTTTTCGACGATTTCATCTCAGCCGCGGAATGGCTGATCGCAAACCACTACACAACGCCGCATGAGCTTGGCATCTTTGGCGGCAGTAACGGAGGCCTCCTCGTAGCCGCGGCCCTCACCCAGCGCCCCGACCTCTACCAGGCGGTCGTGTGCTGGCACCCCGACCTCGACATGGTCCGCTACTACACCTACACAAAAGACAACAACCCTCCGGCGTTGCTCGAATACGGAAACGGCGCGGACCCCGAGCAGTTCAAATTCCTGCTCGCGTATTCACCATATGAGCACGTTCGTCCCGGAACGAAGTATCCAGCCGTTCTGTTCGAAAGCGGAGACGCGGACACCCGAGTTCCCCCTGCGCAGGCCCGTAAAATGACCGCCCGCCTGCAAACCGCCACATCATCCGACCGTCCCATCATGCTGCTCTACGATGCTGGAGCCGGACACGCCGGGGGCCAGACAATGCAACAGGAAATCGAGCACACAACCGATGAGATGACCTTCTTCGCATGGCAGCTTGGTGTCAAACCGAGCGAATCAACCGAGGCCAGCCACTAGCCGCGGCCGACCCTCACCTACGCACCTTAAAAATTAAACGTTACCTTTGCCGTCACTGCTCGCGGCATGACGTGGTGCGTCCCTGAACGTCGAGAGAAGTTGTAAAGCGCATGTGCGAGCCCCTCAGGCCCACTGACAAGGAACCGTCTCGAGCCAACCCAATCTAAAATAGAGACGATGCCGCTTCCCCAGGTGTTTCCAACACGGCACGACAATTCATCTTTCGCGCTCTCTTCGCTGCGCCATTCCAGTTCGCTCGCAAGGCCGCATTTTGTGAAGTTCCATGTGAAACCCGCCGGCATTCTGCATCTCTGGCACCTCGCCAGCCTCGACGCTCCAACCGTCGCCGTCATCTGGGCGCTCGGATTCGCTTGGGCTGCGGGAATTCGCTTGCCCGAATGGATCATCTCGCTGCTGGCCCTCATCACTTGGACCTTCTATATTGGCGATCGGCTATTCGACGCGCGCGCCGCCAACCGGTCGTGCTTGCGCGAGCGCCACGCCTTTCACTGGCGTCATCGTCGGGTCTTCGCACCGCTGGCAATGCTCTCGGCATTCGCCGCTGCTGCCATCATCTTTGTGCGAATGCCGGTTTCCGTGCGGCAGCATGACTCCATTCTCGGCATGGCTGCCCTCGCCTATTTCTCCGGCGTTCATTCGCGCCGCTCCTTCCCGTCCGGGCTGAAGCGGATCCTCTCTAAGGAATTTCTCGTCGGCGTCATCTTTACCGCGGGTTGCGCGCTCCCCGCGCTTTCTCAGATGTCGTTCGGCCGCGGACCATCGTTGCAATCGTTGCTCGTTCTTGTTTGCAGTGCGTTCTTTGCCGCGCTCGCGTGCCTGAATTGCTGTGCGATTGAATTCTGGGAATCGGGGACGGCCGATTCGCGGATACGCTTTGCGGGCCTGGTCCTTGGCGCGGTTGGACTCGCCCTGTTCGTCTTTCTTGCCCCCTTTGCCACCCGCCCCGCAGCCCTCCTTGCTGCCGGTGCCGCCAGTGCGCTCCTGCTTTCTCTGCTTGACACTTGGCGAGCGCGGTTTCCTGCGCTTACATTACGGACTGCAGCCGACCTCGTTCTGCTCACCCCAATCTTTCTCTTTTTCCGATGAAGCCGCCTCCGAACTTCAACATGCTCGCTCGTTCCTATCGCTGGATGGAGCGCCTGACGTTCGGTCCATGGCTCTGGCGATGCCGATGCGCTTTTCTCGAGGATCTACGCTCCTGCCGTTCCGCGCTGGTCATAGGCGATGGCGACGGCCGCTTCACCGCGCAATTACTCAGAGAAAACTCCGCAGTCGTGGTCGATGCGATGGATGTCAGCAAGAATATGCTGGCGGAACTGGCGCGCAATGCCGGCATCTTCATCGGTCGCGTTCGCATCCATCTGGCCGATGCCCGCAGCAGCGAATTCCCCCCGCTGCCCTACGATCTCATCGTCACTCACTTTTTTCTTGATTGCCTCACCACAGCGGAAATCGGCGCCCTCGCCGCGCAGATTCGCCGGCAAGTTCGCCCAGAGTCGCGCTGGGTCGTCTCCGAATTCGCTGTGCCGCCTGGATTGGTCGGGTGGCTGATCGCAAGACCGCTCATTACGGTCCTCTATCTCGCCTTCTGGATTCTCACGGGCCTATCCGTGCACCGCCTCCCGAATTATCACAAAGCGCTCGCGGAATCGGATTTCATTCTCGCCAACGAAAAAACCTGGCTTGGCGGCATCCTGGTCAGCGAACTTTGGACCCCAAAGCCCGCGAAGCCGGCGCGCGAAATCGATTTCGAACCGTGGACCAACTGGTAAGAACATTGCGGACTGTCGCCGCCCGCGAGCAGCCAAATCACAGTGCGAACTCAGAGGAATTCCTGCAGCGCTTCCTTGACCTTCTCTTTGCCTGAGGTGTGCCTGCCGCTTCTCATGTTCACTGAATCCGACAGAATGAACTCGTGCCCGACCCCATCCTTGCCCCAGCGAACAACCTTCGACAGCACCGAGATCGCCTCGTCCTTGTTAGGGCCGCCACCCCCGGTTCGCTGCAACGTCATTCGAATCACTGTGTCGGGTACCCAGCGCTCATCCGTCAGAAGGTAGAACCCGTTGCAACTGATATCGCCCACCCGGTGCGCCTGCGGCGTTCCACCGGTCCAGTAGTAAGCAATCAGGTCAGGTAATGCGTGCCGGCTCGACCGCCGCCTGTCGGCTGGCCCCACGGAATTGCCATTCGGGTGGTCCTCATCCAGCCACTTCGTAAATTTGCTCTTCAACGTATGAATTCCTTCGGCTGACAACAGACCCTTGCCGTTTTCCTTGAATTTTTGCAGCGCCGCACTGAGGCGCCAGCCCTTTTGCGCACCATCCCGCTCAACGCCCCCATTTTTGCGTTCCGGAGTGGCCTGCGTTCTGATCTTGATCCGGACTACCGGCTTCGACTTGATCCCGTTGCCTAGCGGACGCGCGAACTCATCGGCCCAGCGGCCAAACCGCGAACGCACTTGACTCCCATTCTTTCCATTTGTGCCGGTCGCCGGCGGGCGATGCCCGTTCTGAACCCCCTCCCGCCCGTTCTGTGCGGCAAGACCGTTGCCGTTGGTGGCTTGCGGAGCCTGCATCATCTGCGGAGTCGCATCGGCGGTTCGCGTGACGGGGCGTCCCGTCTGCTGCGCCCACTGCAAGACCTGCGAAACGACCGATTCGATTTCCGCCCGGTCGAATTCGCTCTTCACCGGCTCTCGCTCCATAACACCCGGAACTTCCGCTCCCTCCAGCGTGTCGACAATTGCCGGCTCATCATCCTCCAACAGCTCGGCGTCATCGGATTCCTCAGCTGCGAGATCCTGCGGTTCCTGCATCTCCAGGACGGGAAGCGGTTCTTCGCATGTCGCCGAGTGATCAATCGCGGGAGGTGCCGCTTCGGGCTCAGCAGGCAATTTCACTTCTCCAGGCCTGGACCACTGAAGAACCTGCGAGACCACGGATTCGATCTCGTCGGCCTGCAGGTCCGTCTGCCGGATCTCAACGCCATTCGAGGTGCCCCTTTGGTAGCTTTCACCAATGTGCCACGAGTCCGCACTCTTCTTTGCCGGTTGGTCCACCATCACGTTGGGCTGCTCGCTCGCTTCCAGAATCCGCGGAGTGGCCGCATCCGGTTTTTGCGCACGCCGGCCGTTCCTCGATTTCTTCTCCCTCACCGGCGTTTCCAAAGGCTCCGCCTCGCATTCCTCGCCAGTGGAACTCGACGCCGAACCTCCATTCTTCACCGAGGGAATCCGTGCAAGGTGTCGCACCAGCTCCTCGGCCGGGCAGATGATGAATTGATCCCCGGGATGCGTGCGCGACGCCGCTACACTCTGAGACGGCATCACCAGAACGCTGACTGCCTCAGAGCCAGGTTCATCGGGCCATTCCTCTCCCGGTGTCCACTCAAAGCATTCCAGCACTCTCCGGTCCGCATCCAGAAACACCACGCCGATCGGGAATGTGAAATACCCGCGGGAAAAGGATTGAGCAGGAACGACGCAAAGTCCCCATTCTGCCGTGATGTTTTCCACATCTGGCGGCAGTTCCATCACTTCGAACGGCTCAATGGCACCGTCCACCACGGTGGTGCCAACACTCAAAAAGCGATCCGTGGTGCGGTTATATATGCAATACCTGGGTTCCATGTGCCCTCAGTCGTTTCGAAATCGCCGTCAAGCGGCGGGCTCCGCTGGGTCCTCTGCTGTTGCATCCCAATGGATCTCTGGACAGCTGGGCAAACTCAAAATAGGAAGCACTTCACGCAGGTCAAGCACTGCAGTCAGTCGCGGCCTGCGATAAAGGAAGACGAGTCCTGGGGGAGGACTCCAGAATCTGTTTTAGCCTAACTCATCCTGGGCATTTTTGGATTAGAAATTCTTAAACTCGGATTTGAAGCCCAATCGCGTTGCGCTCCAAATCGCCAGAAATCCTGATATTAAACCTTTTGCAAAGAGCCTGTTACAGAAAACTATTCAACCTGAAGATGAAGGCGCTGAGAGCGCGCGGCCGCTGTCATTGGATCTCCCGGTGCCCGGAGCAGCGCGCAAAAAGCTGAAGCCCGAGAGTGGTTGGCGTGGTCTTCGATTTTTCGGTGGCCTGGATAAACGACGACTTCGCGCTCTTCTCAAAAATCCCGAAGTCCCCCATCAGTGCCACCGCCCGCTGAATCTTGCTCAAATCGTTTGTCCCTGAGATCTTCATCATCTCGTCAGCCGTAAAGTACAGCGGATACGATGTAATCTCGCCGCGGGCCGAGGTCACCTTGGTCGCCTTCGTACAGGCTGCCTGCAGGATCCGCGCATGCACCGTCGTGAGCGGAGTCAATAGGTCGATGAATAAGGCGTTGGAAGCATCTTGGCCGTCGGCCGTGCAGCAAGTCGCTAACATGCCGGCCCACATCTGGTGCAGGAGATCGCCCTCAGCCCACGAACCAAGCTCCAGAATCCGCACCACCATCTCCGACGGAGCGCTCAACTGAGCCGCATCGGGCTCATTCATGAGTATCGCCTCGGCCCTCAGAGCAATCTCGACCGCACTCGAGAGCCGGTAGTTGCTCAATTCCCGGTGAAGCAATAGATCCACTTCTTCTACCGCGGCAGGACAAATGCGGCGGACGAACGCCACCGCACGCGCCATTCGAAACTCTCTGAGAATGTACTCCGGCTCTTTCTCGTCATCTCTTCGCTTCAGCGGGCCTTCCCAGATATGCACATCCATGCCCGGAGGCAGGATGAACGCCAGACCTACGCCGTCATGGCCCCATCGCACCGCTCCGGCATCAATCAGGAATTGCCGCTCCGCACTTTCTTCCGGGGGACCCTTTCGTTGCAAGATGAGCGAAATGCGCTCACCTGGCTGCCACCGCTCTTCGGTCTTGAGATAAACGCCAGACGAGCTGATGTTTCCAACTTCAAGTGGAAGAAGTTGTCCATCCACCCAGTGGTACGCCATGAGATCGGGCGCGGAGCGCCGTATCGCTCGGCGGGAATTGTGCGGAGGAGCAAGATCGGGATAGAGCCAGCGCAGCACCCGCGTCATGACGGGCACCCTTTGATCCTCTTCTTCCTCCGGCTTATCCTTCGGCTCGATATGCTTTCCAACCACGACGATCGGCCGGGGCGGCGCATTCAGCGGTGGAGTCGCTTTGGGCTCTGTTTCCACCGGGTGCAGCGCCGGTTCCGGCGCGCTCTCGGCTGGTTCTGTGACCTCGGGCCTTTTCCGGGCCGGAACGGGCAAAACTGCAGATTTGTCACGCTCGACCAGCCTCGCCGCAGGCTTGCTCTCGGGCAACGGCGGCGCCTTGCCCATCTCCTGCTCTTCGGTCTCGACTCCCTGTTTCTGATAGAAAACCTTAAGGGGCCTTTCGGCTGCAGTCTTTTGGGCCGCCTTGTCTAGCGCCTGCTGCGCCGCATCGTCGGTGGCATCATCGACCAGCGCTGCGCTCTCAACCGGTTGATCAGGCTCCTTCTGGACGGGTGCCGGCTTCTGTTTCGGACCGAGAACGCGCGGTCCTTTCGGAATTACACCCGGCCTTGTGCTCCTGATATCCCGCTCGATCGCAGGTTCCGCGGCGCGAAATGCCTCGCTCTTTTCCAAAAGAGATGCGGCCATACTCTTGTCGATCTTGCCCGTGGCCGGCTTCGGTTCCTGCGGTTGGCCTGCCGGCCGTCCGCTCAACTCGGGTTCAGCGAGGGCCGCCGCTTCGACGCCAGGCGTCGTCTCAACGCCCGCAACCTCGCTTGCCGATTCCGCCGCAGCTTCGATCGCCAGTTGATCGCCAGGCCGCGTCCGCGACGACGACATCGTCTTGAAAGGCAGCACCAGGGCGCTTTCAGCGCTATGCTCGAACGCAGGAAATTCGATCCCCGGGAGCAGTTCAGCCCCTTGGATTACCTTCTGGTCTTTGTCCAGGTACACGAGATCGAAAGGTGCCAGCCGCGGAACTCTCGGAATCTCATTCAGCGGAGTGAGCCAAAGTCCGGTCTCCGTGTTCTTAGCCAGGCCTTCAATCATCACCTTCAGAACCTTGAGCGGTTCGAGGGTGGTATCGATCACCGTAACTCCCGCGCTGAGAGTGCTTTCTTTCGCTCGGTTATAGACGCAGTACTTCCTGGCTTCCATACGCGATCTTAGGGGCAACCGCTATGCGCTCTGATTTGAGTCAAGTATGCGACGAAATCGGCTTCCCGTTGGGAGATTATACGCAGAATTGATGCTGCGGACCTCGCGGTTCGCCAAACTGGTTAACACCGGTAACGATGTTACGAACGTGTTAAAATCAACCAGTAAAGGAGTTCGAAAAGCCTCCCGCTGCAACACCCAAACCCATGAATCTGTACCTGATGCGCCATGCTAATGCCGGACTCGCTCGCGGCAACCCCGTTCTTGATGCCAAAAGAGGGCTGATCAAGGAAGGTAAGGATCAGTGCATGCTCATGGGACGGCTGCTGGGCAGCATGAAGGTCCAGCCGGAGGTCATCGTCTCCAGCCCTCTGAAGCGCGCGCTTCAAACCGCCCAGTTCGTCGGAACAGAGCTTGGATACGACTCCAAGGTCGAGATCAGTTCAGCACTCGGTCTTGACGCCGACTACATCGCATTTCAGCGCCTCATCGAAAAATATGTGGATCGCGACGATGTCCTGATGGTCGGCCACAACCCGAACCTTTTCAGATTCCTCGGCCGCATCATCACCGGAAACGGCGCCGCGGGAGTCCGCATGCGCAAAGGCTCGGTCGCCCGCATCGACATGTCAAAGCACCCGCCGCTCCTTCAATGGCTCGTCGATCCGCGCGTGGCACGCTCCATCTACGAAAGCGTCGGGAAAAGCTCGCGCCCAAAAACCTCTCGGAAGTAATCGGCCTCTTTTCGCAGCGACCACAACTCCAGCTCTGCCCCGGTGCGTCCCGGACGAATCTCCAGGTATACGCGCTTGGGATAAATCTTGGCGGCAACACGCAGCACGTCGCTGGCACGATCTTGGTTCAACGCCACGGCCAGCCGCAACAGCACCACGGCACGACGCACATTCTTGTGCTCTTCCGTTGGGATGTTGCGGATGGCGCGGTCGTCCGGCTGCGGCCGGCTCTTGCCCAGGTAGCGCGCAATGGCTGAGACCAGCGTCCGTTGCAACTGGGTAAACCCATACATCTCAGAGCTCGAAATGATGTATTGCGTGTGCCGATGATGTCCCTGGTGGTTGATGAATTTCCCCGTGTCGCGAAGCACCGCCGCTGCTGCCAGCCATGCCTCGTACTCCGGCGGCAGCTGGTGCAGTGATTTCAGCTCGTTGAACAGCTGTAACGCATGCGCGCGTACCGGCTCGGAGTGTCGGGGATCGACCCCGTACCGCCGCGCCGTCGCCTGCACGCTCTGCCAACGCTCCTGTTCGAATTCACGATGACTCGCCGCGCGCAGATCTTGCTCCGCCAGCATTTGCGCCAGAATGCCGTCGCGCAAACCGAGCGGCGAATAACGGAACCCAGGCAGCGCAAAGCTTTCCAGCATTTCCGCGAATACCTGCGCACCTGCCACGATGATTTCTGCCCGTCGCGGTCCAATGCCGGGAACCGCTTCGCGTTCCGGCAGCGTCATCTTGGCAAGACGGTTCGCAAGCTTGCGAATCGCCACCGCGGGCGCAACCTCGCTCATCCCTCCCGGAAATCCTCCGCCCCGGCCCGGTGACTTGCCGAGCTTGCCCATCGACGCACACGCTTCAGAAAGCGCTGCCGCCGTCCCCGACGTCGCGAGCACCATCGAAACCTTCCCCGCCTCAATCCGCCGGTGTGCCCGTCGCAATTCGCGCGCGATCAGGTGCCGCATCTGCGCCAGCCCTTCCTTGGGCGGCGGATCCATCTGCAGAAACTCCTCCGTCAGCCGCACGGCTCCCAATGGAACGCTGATCGTCTCCTTGATCCGCTTGCGCTCCGAAAGCGTGATTTCGCAGCTGCCTCCTCCCAGATCCACCAGCAGAACCCGGCCTCCCAGGCCCGGTTCGCCGGCCATCAATCCGAGATGGATCAGACGGCCTTCCTCCAAACCCGAGATGGTTTCGATATTCCAGCCTGTCTCCGCCGTGACCCACGCCTGGAAAGCCGGCGCATTACGTGCATCGCGCATCGCCGAGGTCGCCACCACGCGCATCCGATCGACCCCGTGCAATTGCACTGCGCGCTGAAAGCGCTTGATCGCGCGTAGGGTGCCCGCCATCGCCTCCGGTGACACCAATCCTTCGTCAAACACACTCGCGCCGAGTCGCGTTACTTCGCGATCCTCGTGCAGCGTCTTCAGCCGGTGCGCGACAACCTTCGCGATCTTGAGCCTGCAGGAATTCGAACCGATATCAATGGCGGCAAACGTAGGCATGGGGGTGCGGTTCGCTCTCAACCAATCTGGAATCTGTTTCTGCGGTCACGATACACGATTGGGCGCGCCACGTTTCGCACACACGTCGGATCGCCGATGCCGCACGTTGAGATACCGCCTTTGCGGCAACGCCGAAAAGCTGTTTTCACAGTGAGACGCTCTCGAGCAGGGTTTGCCGTATCCTAGGCCAGTCGCAATCGAGTGGATCGTGTCTCCGCCTCCGCCTTTTTCGCGGGACGCTTGGAAGCCGCCACATCCTTCGGGATCGTTCTCTTTTCGTCCACTTCCATCAGGCGCTCGATAGTCTTGCGGCAAACTGTCAGCGCATTCTCAAGCGATTCTCCGGTCAGTGTCTCGAGCAGTTCCACAAGCCCACCCTGCTCTGCACCGTGTTTGATGATCCTGCACGCTTCTTTCGACAGTGACTGGCAATCGTGCCAGTCCCCAAGCGCTGATTGCATTGTCCGCAACGCCGTCACTTGCTGCGCGCAATGTGCATCGTCAGGCGCCGCCATCTCCGCAACGTAGCGCACCGTCTTCACCCGCTTCCGGAACTCGTGAAGGCTCTTCGCGTCAAGAGCCGGTACCCTCCCTGCCAATCCGGAGATCATGGCTTGTAACTCGCCAGGATCGGAACGCGCCGTCAAGAGGTCATCCGGCACCGGAGCTTTCGTCAACTCTTTGCTCGATCGTTCAAGGCGCTCGCTCCGCTTGTCGATCTCCTCTGCCAGCTTCTTCGCTGCACGCTTGCGAGTCCGCTCAAGACGCCCTTCCACGGATGCAATCTCTTTCAGGCAGACACGGCTCATTCGGGATCGGCTGGCGGAGCCATCGCCCACTGACTTTCTCAGGCCAGCAAGCTTCGCAAGGTGCACGTCCGTTTCCCTGACGACGCTAAGCGCCTCCCGGAGTTTCTCTGCCTGCTTATTCCAGCGCGACACGCTTCGTTTCGCGGGATCCTCCACCGGCAACTGCTCCAATCGATGTTCCACCCGCGCCTGCAGGCGCAGGGTCGCCACCCGCAAGGCGTGAACGCGCCTCCGGCTAGGCTTGCGTCCGCATTCGGAAAGCAGCCGGCGCCAGCTTTCTAGTTGCGCAGCCGTATCAGAGGGAACAGCTCGTTTTCGCCGCCGTTCTTTCAGGAGGTAGGGACCCCTCTCCATCGCACGTTAACCTTCTTCATTCCTATTCTGCACTCTCCACCCCGCCCTTCCGCAATCGTTCCCCCGAGCCAGGACCGATTCTACGGCAACAGCGCGGAATTCCGGCTGGTATCCTTTCCTTGTCAGGGAATTTTTGCCGAAATTCAAACAGTGCGCACCGCGTCGCGCAACCCTGCCACAAGGGATTTCCACGACCGAGCTCTCCCGACCCGATGGCCCACGCTCAAGGCGCCACGCTATTGGCCACAATCAACCATGAAGACTGACTCGACATCCGTTTCTCGCCCCCGCCCTGTCATCTCGACCGGCGTTGCCTGGGCATTGTTGACCGCCATCTTTATTGCCGTTCAGTTTGCATCGCTTTTCACCCCGCCGCTCCTTGACGATGCCGATGCGTCGCACGCTGAAGTCGCGCAGCACATGATGCAGTCCGGCGACTTCGTCACGGCGAAGATCGATGGCATCCGCTATCTCGAAAAGCCCCTGCTTCCCTACTGGATCGACGCCGGCCTCTACAAGATTTTTGGCCAAAATGTCTTCGCCACCCATCTCCAGAACACCCTGGCAATCCTCGGCTGCGCCTGGATCGCCTGGCTCTGGGCCGGCCGCGCCTGGGGACCGCGCGCGGCCCTCTACGCTGCACTCGGCATTCTCACCGCCGTCGGGCCGTTCCTCTATACGCGTTTCGCCATCCCCGAAGCGCTGCTGAGCTTTTTCTTTCTGCTGGCGCTCTATTGCTTTCTCACTGGAATGGAGTCACGCCGCCCCGCGCGCTTCTACATCATGTGGGCCGCGCTCGCGCTGGCGACCCTCACCAAGGGGCTGATCGCGCCCGTCTTTTTCCTCGCCGCCGCCATCCCTTTGCTCATGCTGAGCGGCCAGTGGCGCCGCTGGCGGCAATTCAAACCGTTCACAGGAATTCTTCTCTACCTCGCAATCGCCGCTCCCTGGCACATCCTCTGCGGTCTTGCCAATCCTGACCAGGGTCATCCCATCGGCAACCATCCCACGCCCGGCAATGTCCACGGTTTCTGGTACTTCTATTTCGTCAACGAGCACTTCCTTCGCTTCCTCGGTGAACGCTATCCCCACGACTACAACAAAATGCCCGCCGCCGCCTATTGGCTGGCGCATCTGGCCTGGCTCTTCCCCTGGAGTCTCTTCCTGCCCGCCGTCATCGCCGTCGCATGGCGCACCCGCCGGTCATGGCTGCAACATATCCATCGCGACTCGGGCCAGACCGTCGACTTCTATCTCGATTACGCCGCCCGCGAAGACGTCGCCAGCTTTGTCTACCGCCTCAAGTTCCGCGTGCGGACCAACTGGCTGCTGGGTCTGTTCTCAGCCTTTATCCTGCTGTTCTTCGCGATCTCAACCAACCAGGAGTACTACACGTTTCCAGCCTGGCCGCCGCTGCTCATCATGATTGCAGGCATCGTCGCAACCATTGAAGAGCATCGCGAGCCCGATTCCGGCCGCCCGACTCTCTCCACCGCCTGGCTGACCGGGGCCCAGGCCTTCTTTGCCGTCATCGGCCTTCTTTCCGCCGCGGCGCTTGCATGGGGATTGTGGACTTCCCGCGACCTCCCTTACGTCCCCGACATAGGAACGCTTCTCGCCCACCGCGATGTGGGCGGATACACGTTGTCCATGTCCCACCTCTTCGATCTCACCGGGCCATCATTCGCCGCGTTGCGCTTGCCCGCCGTCCTCGCCCTCATCACGCTTCTCGTCGGACCGGCCGCCGGCTGGATGCTCCGCCTGCGCGGCAAGCACATTGCCGCCACCGTCAGTGTTGCGCTCACCAGCGCTGTTTTCCTGGTCGCCGCGCACATTGCATTCGCTCGTTTCGAGCCCATGCTCAGTTCCAAGCAGCTCGCCGACACCATCGTCCGAGACGGCTCGCCCGCTGACACCTTCATCATCTACGGCGATCAATCCGACGCCTCCTCGGTCCTCTTCTACACGCACAATTTCCTGCGCAACGACGCTCTGCTGGTTGAGCCTAAATGCTCCCCGCACGGCGCCGGATCGTCGCTCCTCTGGGGCTCCTGCTACCCCGACGCACCCAACGTATTCCTCAACGAAGACGAGCTCTCGCACCTCTGGGGCACCGGCTCACGCAAGTGGATCTTCGCGCAGGACACATACCAGGACAAGGTCGAGCAGCTTCTCGCCGGCCGCCTTTATCCCGTGCAATCCATCGCCGACAAGGCCCTCTGGACCGACCGTCCATTGAAATAGCGAAAGAACTCGGCATGCGTTTTGAAATGGCGCGAATTTATTCCGTACCGCGTGCGCATCAGAAAAGCAGTGTCATCCTGAGCGGTTTTCAGGCCCCCCAGGGGGCATCCGTTCCGCGTGGAAACGAGACGCCTATCGCGCTTCCCGCATCTTTCCGCCCGGCAGCAGTTGGTACACACGATCCCGCCACAAGATCTTGCTCGAAAAATAACTCGACAGCCAGAAAAAGAAGCCCATCAGGTCGCGAATGGGGTAAAGAAACAGCAAACCCAGCCAACTCTTGTCGCGCACAACAATCCCACCCACCGTGATCGACAGCGCCAGCCGGCTCGCAACACTCCAGACAAGCAGCGCAAGACCCCAGTTCATGTGGCCCAGTTCGATGCCCGCGATCAGTCCTAGAATTCCGAACGGCACACTGAACGTCAGAGCGGTGCCCAGGTGGCCCTTGGGCCGCGAGAAGCGCGTCGACTTCATCCACCGCGCCTGGTGCTTCAGCGATTTCACCACGCTCGCATTGATCACGATGTGGTCGATCACGTGATGGCTCAGCACCACCGTTTCGCCCAGCTTCCACGTCTCATTCCCAAGAATAAAATCATCCGAGCAATAATCCCCGGTCACCTGGAAGCCGCCCATTCGCTGGATCGTCGACCGCCGGAAAGCCATGGTTGGGCCCAGCGTGAACTGCATCCCCTCCATCATCCGCGCCACCAGCACGCCGGCGCTCATCTCCACGCTCATGCCCACGGCCTCAAGCCGCGACCACAACCCGCCCTCCGCCGCAACGCCGCGATACAGGCATGTCACTCCGCCGACAGTCTCATCCGCAAACGGCAATACCACCGCCCGCAGATAATCCGGCGTCACACGCACATCGCTGTCGCTGATCACAAGGATCTCGTAAGACGCCTCCTCTTCCATGAGCTCCATTGAGGCTGCCTTGGCATTGATGTACGGCGGCTCGCCGGTCCAGTAGAATCGCGCCGGAATCGCGGGAAACTGCTTCGCCACCTGGCGCGCAATCTCCAGCCCTGCATCGTCCGAGGTCCGCGCGCAAAACAGAATTTCGTATTCGGGATAGTCCTGATCGAAGAACGTCGCCAGATGTTCCGTGAGACCCGGTTCCGCTCCGTGCAGAGGCTTCAGCAGCGTCACCGGCGGCAGAAAGTCCGGGCCCGATCGCATCCTCATTCCAGCTTCTCGCCGCTCGCGCAAAAAGCCTGGAATCGCCCAGAGCACCATGCCCGTAAACACCGTGGAAGTGACCAGACCGATGACGGCAATTCCAAGAAGTGTGTGCATGACGCAAAATTCAGCATACCTGACGGAAACTGGCGTCGAGGTCACGACAGCATCCCCACAAAGAACCGGTCTCTTGCTCGACTCGGGAGCGCAGGAATCTACCATCGGTCGAGGTGATCCGCTTTGAAAGGTGAAAAGATGCGAGCGGTTCTAGTTCTCGCGCTTCCCGCCATTTCGTGGCGGCACGACGGTAGGTTTGCGGAGCGGCACAATCGCGCCCGCCGAGCTCGGAGCCGACTGCTGAAAGCGCGTCAGCATCTCGCTGCGCACATACTCCACAAAATTCTGCATCTGCCGGTTCATCTCTTCCATGCGCTCGCGCATCTGCAGAATGATCGCAATTCCCGCGATGTTCACGCCCAGGTCGCGCGCCAGGTTCAAGATGAATTCCAGCCGCTCCAGGTCCTCATCGGTATAAAGCCGCGTATTGCCCTCGGTACGCGACGGCTTCAGCAAGCCTTCCCGCTCATACAGACGCAGCGTCTGCGGATGAATCTCGTACATCTCGGCCACCGCCGAAATCATGTACGCGCCCTTGGATTTGCGTTTCGCGGTCATAGATTTCTCCGCTCTCGTCCCTCAGCCCTTAGTCCCTCGCCCCTTAGTCCCTAAGTCCCGGGTCCCTCTTCTCGGCTTCTCTGTTTCTCTGTTTCTCTGCTTCTCTGTTTCTCTGCTTCCCTGCTTCTCTGTTTCTCTGTTTCTCTGCTTCTCTGCTTCTCTGTTTCACAGTTTCTGAAACAGCGCTGCCCGCGGATCCTGGTTGTTTAACTTCCCCAGCTCGCGCATGATCTCCCGGCTCCGCTCGTCCTGCAGCGTGGGAACTACCACGTCCACCGTCACAATCTCGTCGCCGCGCTGCCCCGGATGCGATGCGCTCTCTACGCCCCGCTCACGCATGCGCAGCTTCTGCCCGCTCTGCGTGCCCGGCGGAATCTTCAACTGCGCGCGCCCATCAATCGTGGGCACATCCACCTTCGCCCCCAGCGATGCCTCGGGCACCGTCACCGGAACCGTCACATGAATGTCGTCACCCGTCCGCGAAAACACCGGGTGTGTGCCCGTGCGCACAATCAGGAACAAGTCGCCCGGCGCGCCTCCGTTCAATCCCGCATTGCCTTTTCCCGCCAGCCGGATACGCTGCCCATCGCGCGTTCCGGGCTTAATGCGAAACTCGACCGTCTCCGCGCGGCTCACCGTGCCTTCGCCATGGCAGGTCGGGCAATCGCTCGAAACCCTGCCCGTCCCATTGCAGCGCGGGCACTGGATGTTGAACTTCATCCGCCCGCCCATCTGCGTCACCTGCCCGGTGCCATTGCACTCCGGGCACGGCATGGGCCCAGCCGTCTGCGCCTGCCCATGACACGTGGGACAAACCTCCTGCCGGTGAATCTGCATGCGCGCCTGGCCACCGCGAATCGCCGTCCAGAAATCTACCGTCGCCTGGTATTCCAGATCGGTACCCGGCTGCGGACCATGCGGCCGCTGCGCCTGGTGCGCACCCGTGAAGATGCCCGAAAAAATGTCCTTGAAGCTGCCCCACCCTGAAGAACCGGTCTCTGCCTGCGAACCCCCGCCGCCAAATCCCGAAAAATCGAAGCCGCCAAAATCCACCGGCGGATGCCCGCCCATGCTCTGCTGCCGCGCATAAGCCTCGGCCTGCGCCGGATCGATCTGGTCGCTATAGAAGCCAAGCTGGTCGTAAATCTTGCGCTTCTTCTCGTCGCTCAACACATCGTTGGCTTCTGAAATTTCCTTGAAACGCTCCTCGGCCTTCTTATCGCCGGGATTCACATCGGGATGATATTTGCGCGCAGCTTTCCTGAACGCCTTCCGGATTTCCTCCGCCGTGGCCGTCTTCTTCACCCCGAGAGTCGCGTAATAATCTTTGTTCGCTGTTGTGGCCATCTGTGTTTTTCTAGATTCAACCTTCCATCACAATTTAAGCGCCCCATGCGGCTCTTCCACGCTCGTCATTCTGAGTCGGTTTTCCAGCTTGTCATCCTGAGCGAAGGTCGTTCGCCGAAGCGAACGACCGAGTCGAAGGATCTGCGGTTGCTTTTCGGCAAGACCCCTTGTCAGCCCCTCCAAAAAACAACCTACCGCTTCTCTTTTCCTCTCGAATCCCAGACTACAGAAAGCAGGGGTGAACGACTACTTCATCGTCCACCCCTGAATCATGCACGCTAACTCCGCTAACCCGCTGCCTTGCCGATCGGCTCTCCGCCCGCAAGGGCGATCTGCCGCACCGCCGGTACCTATTTCTTTTCATCCACGTCCACGTACTCGGCATCGATCACGCCATCATCCTTCTTCTGGCTGCTCGCGCCCGAGCCATCGGCCTGCGCTGTCGGCCCACCAGGACCCGCGCCCGGCTGTCCAGCATTCGACTTGTACATCACCTCGGCCAGCTTGTGGCTCGCCTTGGTCAGCCTGTCGAGCGACGATTTCAGTTCCGTCGCCGACGAAGTGCCGGCCAGCGTCTTCCTGGCATCTTCCAGCGCGCTTTCCACTTCACTCTTGTCCGAAGCCTGCACCTTGTCGCCGGCATCCTTCAACATCTTCTCGATGTTGTAGACCATGCCGTCAAGCGAGTTGCGCGCTTCGATCTCCTCGCGCTTTTCCTTGTCCTCGCTCGCATGCGCTTCGGCTTCCTTGGCCATCTTTTCGACTTCTTCCTTGCTGAGGCCCGAGCTCGAAGTGATGGTGATCCGCGTGTCCTTGCCCGTCGCGTTGTCCTTCGCCGTCACGTTCAGAATGCCGTTGGCGTCGATGTCGAATGTGACCTCGATCTGCGGCACCCCGCGCGGCGCCGGAGGAATCCCCGCCAGCTTGAACTTGCCCAGCGTCCGGTTCTGCCCCGCCATCGGCCGCTCACCTTGCAGCACGTGCACCTCAACCTCGGTCTGGGAATCCGCCGCCGTCGAAAACGTCTCCGTCTTCTTCGTCGGAATCGTGGTGTTGCGCGGGATCATCGGCGTCGCCACGCCGCCCAGCGTTTCAATCGCCAGCGTAAGCGGCGTCACGTCCAGCAGCAGCAGATCCTTCACTTCTCCCGCAAGCACACCGGCCTGCACCGCCGCGCCCACAGCCACCACTTCGTCCGGATTCACGCCCCGATGCGGTTCCTTGCCGAAAAGCGTTCGCACCAGTTCCTGGATCTTGGGCATGCGCGTTTGGCCGCCCACCAGTACCACCTCGTCGATCTCGCTCGTTTTCACACCCGCGTCCGACAAGGCCTGCTTGCAAGGCCCAATCGACTTCTCAAGCAGATCATTCACCATCTGCTCCAGCTTCGCGCGCGTCAGCTTGCGCACCAGGTGCTTCGGCCCGGTCGCGTCCGCCGTGATAAACGGAAGATTGATCTCCGTCTCCAGCGTGGTCGAAAGCTCGATCTTGGCCTTCTCCGCGGCGTCCTTCAGACGCTGCAGCGCCATTTCGTTGCCCTTCGAGCTCAGATCGAGACCCTCTTCCTGCTTGAACTCCGCAATCAGCCAGTCCACAATCCGCTGGTCAAGGTTGTCGCCGCCCAGGTGCGTATCGCCGTTGGTCGACTTCACCTCGATCACGCCTTCGCCCACTTCCAGAATCGAAATATCAAACGTGCCGCCGCCAAAGTCGTACACGGCGATCGTCTCGTCTTTCTTCTTGTCGAGCCCGTAAGCCAATGCGGCCGCCGTCGGCTCGTTCACAATGCGCTTCACCTCAAGGCCCGCGATCTTTCCTGCGTCCTTCGTCGCCTGCCGCTGTGCATCGTTAAAGTACGCCGGAACTGTGATCACAGCCTCGCTGACCGTCTCGCCCAGGTACGCTTCGGCGCTCTTCTTCAATTTCTGCAGAATCATCGCCGAGATCTCGGGCGGGGTGTACTCCTTCCCCTGCGCTACTACCGCCACGTGGTCACCCTGCTGAACAACCTTGTAGGGCACCATCTTCATTTCGCTGTCCACTTCGTTGTAGCGGCGTCCCATAAAGCGCTTGATCGAGAAAATCGTGTTCTCCGGGTTGGTGATCGCCTGGCGTTTCGCCACCTGCCCCACCAGCCGCTCGCCACTCTTCGAAAAGCCGACAATCGAGGGGGTGGTGCGCGCACCCTCCTCATTTGGAATGACTTTTGGCTCGCCGCCTTCCAATACCGCGACACACGAGTTGGTGGTGCCGAGGTCAATACCGATAATCTTTGCCATGTTTGGTTTACCCTGCCTCTTCAAAAGTCCTGACCTACATAAGATGCATGATTGAGTCAATTAGTGTCAACTTTTATTGATAGTTAGTGCATTAGAATTGCCGCCCAACCCGCTCCCGACCTGGAATTCCCGTTCCTGACCGCCCCAATCCGTCCCGCCATGTGTGACGGATGCCATTGCACTTAAATCCGGACTGATTTAGTCTCAGTTCCAGATCCGAATTGGGACTAATTTAGTCGTAGTTTCATCCCAGGAAAAATCACGAAACCTTCCCGGAGGAATCAGGCTTGCTTTCGATGAACTGCCGTACCTGCCCCACACTCTTCGCCGCAGCGGCCTTTTTGTTTGCCCTGGGCGCGCCCTCCTCAGCCTCCGCCCAGGAAAAGCCCTACTTCGTCACCTATTCGCACGACCTCGAAGAGCCCGGAAACCTGGAAATCGAAACCAAGACCGCGCTCGCCCGCCCCGATGGCAGCGGCCACTATGGCGCCTCTGCCATGGAACTCGAATATGGTGTGCGTGCCTGGTGGACCTCGGAGCTGTACCTCGACGGCCAGGCCACTTCGAAGGACTCAACCCTTTACACCGGCTGGCGTCTCGAAAACCGCCTTCGCCCCCTCATGCGCGAACACCTCATCAACCCCGTCCTCTATGTCGAATACGAGAACACATCGGGCGCCGACAAAACCATCCTTGAAGTCGTCGGCCACGATGGCCAGTCCGATCTGGCTGAACTCAACGGTGACGCCCGCCGCGAACATCAGCACGAAGCAGAATTCAAGCTGATCCTTTCCTCCAATCTCAAGGCCTGGAACATCTCGGAAAACTTCATTACCGAGAAAGACCTGTCCCACGCCCCATGGGAATTCGGATATGCCGTCGGCGCGACCCGTCCCCTGCGTGCAGCGGGTGGCGAATCCCCCTGCACCTTCTGCGCCGAAAAATTCATTGCCGGCGCCGAAGCCTATGGCGGCCTCGGCGACACCTTCTCGCTCACCCTGCGTGACACCTCCCACTACATCGCCCCGCTGGTCGGCTGGCAGCTTCCCAAGGGCATGCGCCTCAGCTTCTCGCCCGGGTATGGACTCACGAACACAAGCCTGAAGCGCGTCTACCGCGTCGGACTCGCCTTTGAAATTCCCCAAATCTCCAGCTGGTTCCACGCACACAACGGAGGAATGCAATGATCCGCCGCACCATTGGAATCCTTTGCCTCATTTCGAGCGCCACCCTGGCCCTTGCTGCCGTCTCCAGTTCCGTTTTGCTGCACGTTCCGGCGAAGGACCACGCGCGCATCAATCCGCTTGCCGGCAATCAGCAGGCCGTCAACGCCGGCGAGCTCATCTATCGCGACCACTGCCTGCAATGCCACAAGTCCGATGCCATGGGCGATGGCCGCAAGAAGCCGCCTCTGCGCAGCGACCGCATCAAGTCCGCGACCGACGGCGACCTCGAGTGGTTCCTCCGCCAGGGCGACCTCGGCCACGGCATGCCTTCCTGGTCCAGCCTGCCTGAGACCCAGCGCTGGCAGCTCGTCACCTATTTGCGCTCAATTCAATAAACTCGCATCGATAGCAGACGACAATTCATGTGCAGTGAGCTCATTGGCCAAGCCGGCCCGCGTGCCCCATGTCTTCTGAATCTCGGAGACATGGACCTCCCTCATCCCCACTGATCTCCGTCACACTCGTTCCTCTCCCGATCATGTACGCTCGTCTTTTCCGGCAAACATGACCTCCGTCGCTCTTCCAGCCACGCACGCAGCCGCTCGCAAGCCGACGGCGCTCCAGCGCTATCCCCTCACCCAGGGCGTGAACCCATGGCTGGTGACCTGCTCCGTCATGCTTCCCACCTTCATGGAGGTGCTTGATACCGCGATCGCCTCGGTCGCCCTGCCCTACATCGCCGGCAGCCTTTCCGCTTCGAACTCTGAAGCCACCTGGGTCCTCACCAGCTATCTCGTCGCTAACGCCGTCATCCTTCCCGCCTCGAACTGGTTTGCCCGCCGCTTTGGACGCAAGCGCTTCCTGCTCACATGTGTCGTTCTCTTCACCATCGCTTCCTTCTTCTGCGGAGCGGCGCCGTCCCTCTCCATCATTCTTCTCGCTCGCGTCCTGCAAGGCGCCGGCGGGGGCGCGCTGCAGCCGCTCTCGCAATCCATCCTGCTCGAAAGCTTTCCTCCTGCGCAGCGATCCATGTCCATGGCGGCTTACGGCCTCGGCATCGTCGTCGCACCCGTTCTCGGACCAACCCTCGGCGGCTGGCTCACCGACACTTGGAGCTGGCGCTATGCCTTCTACATCAACATCCCCGTCGGCATTCTCGCCGTCATCATGATCAGCCGCTTCGTGCACGACCCGCCGTACATCAAGCACGCCAAGGTCGGCCCATTCGACAACATCGGATTCGGCCTGCTATGCATTTGGACCGGCTGCCTGCAGATCGTCCTCGACAAGGGCCAGGAAGATGACTGGTTCGGCGCGCTCTGGGTGCGCTGGGCCGTCGCCGCTCTCGTCATCGCGCTCATCCTCTGGATCTGGCGCTCGTGGTCCAACCCCAAAGGCCTCGTCGATCTGCACATCCTCAAAAACCGCAATTTCCGGACCGGCTGCTTCCTCATTGCGCTGCTGGGCATGTGCATCTACATCACCATCGCCATCCTGCCGCTCTACTACCAGGAAGTGCTCGGCTATACAGCCTTCACCGCGGGCCTCGTCGTCGGACCGCGCGGCATCGGTTCCTTCATTGGCTCGCCGGTCATCGGTGTGCTCGGGTCGCGCATCGACAACCGCAAGCTGCTCTCCGCGGGATTCATCGGCTTCGGCGTCTGCGCCTTCATCTTCGGGTCAGTCAATCTTGAGATCGGACCGCTCACCCTGTTGCTGCCCATCATGCTGACCGGCTTCGCGCTCAGCTTCGTCTTCGTTCCCCTCGCCACCATGTCCACCTCCACCGTTTCGCGTGAAGAGATGGGAAGCGCAACCGGCCTCTTCAACATGCTGCGCAACATCGGCGGCTCGGTCGGAATCGCGATGGCCACCACCGCGCTCATCCGCCGCGCCGCACTTCACCAGAATGAAATCGGAGCGCATCTCGATGCCTCCAACTTCGTTCTGCAGCAGCGATCCGCCGCGATCGCCGGCTACCTCGGCCATCATCTCGGGCGCGCGCAGGGCCGCCCCGGCTCCATGGGACTTCTTTACGGCCTCATGGAACAGCAATCCGCTCTGCTCGCCTACGTCGATGTCTTCCGCTGGACTGCGCTTCTTGCTTTCTTCTGCGCCGGCGCGGTCTGGCTCTTCGACAAGCCGCCCAAATACGCCGCTCCCCCGCCCGGCGCGCATTGAGAGAGCTCCTGAAAATGGGAATCGGCAAGATCCTTCGTTTCTCCCAAACTCGAAGGGTTTCGAGTCGAGTGCTCGCCGAGATAGCAATTCCGTTGCCATTGAGTCGAGCTCAGGCAACCACGCCCACTCCGCTCGCCTCCAACTGAAAGAACTCCGACTCCGTGTGCACGGAACGGATGTTCTCTATCCGTGGCAGGGGCGCTGGGGTTTTCGCGATTTCCCTCACCTTGCCGGTGACGAAGGAGAATCGCAATGGCAGTCGCCGGACCCTGCCAGGAGTTGCATCCGACTCCAATCTGTTCAGGCAGAAAGGGCCCTATGCCCAACCCCTCCGAGAACATCAAAGACGCTGAGCCTGCTCTCCGAACGGTCATTGATGTTCTTCTCGATTGCCAGGCTGGTCTACGCACCATTGGCGACAGACTGAAAGATGAATCGCTCAGGCGTTTCTTTCTTGCCGAGTCTCTCAAGCGAGCGCGTTTTCGCGGCGATATCCAGTCCCTTCTTCATGGCCACGGCGTCCACGACATTCTCCAGACCGCGCACTTCGGCGTCACCGTGCCTCATGCGTGGGCCGATTTCAAGTCCATGTCGAACGACGGAGACCATTCGCTGCTTGAAACTGCTGAAGAGGGCGAGAACGCCGCGCAGAAGGCATACTCCAATTTGCTGAAGCAGTACCTCCCGTTGGCGCTTCGCCAACTCCTATCCAAACAAGCCGAGCATATCCAGATGTCGCATGATCACATCCGGACTGCCTGCAACGCTTGTCCATAGCGCACTGACCGTAGCGGATCGCCGCTCTGCTCACTTCGCTTCACGGTCCGCTTCCATCAGCGGCGAGAAGCGTCGTGCCTGCTCGTCGTACTCTTCGATCCTGCCGCTCAGGATGTCGTAGTACCACCCGTGCGCCTCGAGCCGCCCCTCGCGCATCGCGCGCGACACCGCCGGTTGTGCTTTCAGGTTCAACAGCTGCGCCACCACATTGCCACGAATCAACGACCCCAATTCCGCGTGTTCTCCATCCGCCGGATTGTGCGGCTGTCGATGACTGAATGCTCCCTCCACGTGCTGTAGCCAACGCTGTGCCTTGGGCAGTTTGTCCAGCCCCTTGCGATGAAGTGCCGCCTTCATCGCCCCGCAATCCGAGTGCCCGCACACGATCGCATGTTTCACCTTCAGCACGTCCACAGCGTATTCGATCGTCGCTGTACACCCGTCCACATCCTCGCTGCTCACCGGAACCACATTGCCAATGCACCGCGCGATGAACAAATCTCCCGGTCCCGTTCCCAGGATCAGGTCGGGCACCACGCGCGAATCGGCACAGGTGATGAACAACCACTCCGGCGCCTGCGAGTCCGCCAGCAGATGAAACTGGTCCCGCCGCCGCGGAAAGACCTCCATGAGAAACTTCCTGTGCCCTTCAATCAATCGGTCCACCAATCCACCCACTTCCGGCAGCACAATCACTCGGCGCCACCCCCAGCCTACCGTATCGCCAACCATTTCATCCCGCTGCGCGACAATGGGGATGACACACAATTCAGGGGGAACCGGCTTTGCGGCTGCTTGCGAAATCCTTCGTTCAAACCTTCCTCATTCTCTTCGTTGCCACCATCGCCCACGCGCAAACCGTCGACACTATTGATCCCGCTCTCAAATCCAAGATCGATCGCATCGCCGCCGAGGTGAAGGAGCAGCGCGGATTCCCATCCGCCTCCGTCGCCATCGTTCAGGGCGGCAAAATTGTCTACACCCACGCCTACGGCAACGCCCGCCTCGATCCCAATCTCGCTGCCACGCCCGACATGCGTTACTCCATCGGCTCCATCTCCAAGCAGTTCGCGGCCACTGCGATTCTTCTTCTTCAGGAACAGGGCAAGCTCTCGCTCGATGATCACGTCGGCAAATATGTTTCCGGCCTCACGCGCGGCAACGAAGTCACCATCCGTGAAATCCTCTCCCACACCTCCGGCTACCAGGACTATGCACCCGAGGACTATCCCGTCCAATCGCAACTCGGTCCTGTCACGCCTCGCCAGATTCTCGACACATGGGCCACCAAGCCCCTCGACTTCGATCCCGGCACGCAATGGCAATACTCCAACACCAACTACGTCATCGCCGGGCTCATTATCGAAAAAGTCAGCGGCCAGAGGCTCTTCGACTTCCTTTCCGAACACATCTTCCGCCCCCTCGGCATGAAGAGCGCCTGGAACAGCGACGAAAAGGAATTGACGAAGACCGATGCTGCGCCCTACATGCGCAACGCGCTCGGACCGCTGCGTCCCGTTCCCAACGGAGGCGAAGGCTGGATGTTCGCTGCCGGCGAACTCGCCATGACCGCGCACGACGTGGCCCTCTGGGACATCAGCCTCATGCAGCGCTCCATCCTCAGGCCCGCGAGCTACGACCAGATGTTCACCTCGGTAAAGCTCAAGGACGGCCAGGACACCCATTACGGGCTCGGCGTCGAAGTCACCGTGCGCGACGGCCACCGCTCCATCGAGCACTCGGGCGAGGTCAATGGATTTGTGTCTGACGACGAGGTCCTCATCGATGACGGCGTCGCCGCGGTGGTCCTCACCAATCACATGGGCGGCGGCGCGGAAGAAGTCGCTCAGCTCGCGGCCTCTGCTACCCTCGGTACCAAGCCCTCGCCGGCCGAGGCGCAGGCGATTGCCATCTACCACGGGCTTCAGCAAGGCCACATCGATCGCGCCCTGCTCGCCTCCAACCTCAACGCATATTTCGACGCACAGACACTGGCCGATTATCGCGACAGCCTCGGCCCGCTCGGGGAGCCGCTTACTTTCCGCCAGGAACGCGAATCATTGCGTGGCGGCATGATCTTCCGTGTCTTCCGGATCGTCTATCCCACCCGTCGACTCTCGCTCACCACCTACACCTATCCCGACGGCAAGCTCGAGCAATACCTCGTCGACGCATCTGACTAACACCGTTTGAGGCGCGCCTTCGCACGGATCCGGGCTCGCTCCTTGTGACCGGCGCGCAGCCATTACCGAAGTGCGCGCCGCGTTGCCGATTAATTCCGCGAAACGCGCATACTCGAATCAGACATTCGAAAAGTGGATCGAAACCGGTGATTCTGAAAGTCGGGAAACGATAAAGCGCAGGGCAGGCCACCCCCCCACCCCCCCTTGTTTATTTGTGGTTTTCCACAAAAAATTTGCCTGATTTTCGGCGGTCCAACCCCGACCGATCCAGTCCGGCAGATCCACTTGACGGCTGCATGTCCGTTCACGGCACAGGTACCCCGTCTAACTTGTTAGGGCGCGATCGTCGTTTCATCTTCCAGATTTGGTCTACCCCCAACCGTGCCACGCGAACCCGCCAACTCCACTCGCGGCGCGGCTAACCACTTCTCCCTGTAAACTGAATCTGATCATGTTTGAGAACCTGACAGATAGGCTGCAGCGCGCCTTCAAGACTCTTCGCGGCCAGGGAACCCTCACCGAAGAGAACATGGAGGAGGCGCTGAAAGAGATCCGCGTCGCCCTGCTCGAAGCCGACGTCAATCTCAATGTCGTGCGCGATCTCATCGAGCACATCCGCGCCAAGGCCCTCGGCACCGAAGTCCTCACCGCCCTCTCGCCCTCCGAGCAGGTCATCAAGATCGTGCGCGACGAGCTCATCGAGATCCTCGGCCGCGACACCGCCCGCTTCAAGTTCGCCTCGCAGCCACCCACCGTCATCCTCATGGCTGGCCTCCAGGGCTCCGGCAAAACCACCACCTCGGGCAAGCTCGCCGCCTGGCTCAAAAAAGGCGGCCACCGCCCCATGCTCGTCTCCGTCGACGTCTACCGTCCCGCCGCACGCGAGCAGCTCAAAGTCGTCGCCAAATCCATCGACGCACGCCTCTACGAAGGCGACATGAAAGGCGAGCCCGCCGGCTCCAAGCTCGTCGAACGCCTCGCGCAGGAAGCCCGACGCGAAGCCCGCAACTTCGGTTGCGACACCCTCATCGTCGATACCGCCGGCCGCCTGCACATCGATGAAGACCTGATGCGCGAGATGGAGCAGCTCAAAAAGCTCCTCAGCCCGCAGGAAATCCTCTTTGTCGCCGACGCCATGACCGGCCAGGACGCTGTCAACTCCGCGCAGGACTTCCACACCCGTCTCGGACTCACCGGCGTCGTCCTCACCAAGATGGACGGCGATGCCCGCGGCGGCGCGGCGCTCTCCATCCGCCACGTCACCGGCCAACCCATCAAGTTCATCGGCGTAGGTGAAAAGCCCGACGCCTTCGAGCCTTTCCATCCCGATCGCATCGTCGGCCGCATTCTCGGCATGGGCGACATGATGTCGCTCATCGAGAAGGCCGAGGAGAAACTTGATCGCCGGAAATCCGAGGAGTTTGCCAAAAAGGCTCTGCTGGGCGACGGCTTCACCCTCGACGACTTCCGTGATCAGCTCAAGCAGATCAAAAAGCTCGGCTCGATGGAATCGATTCTGAAGATGATGCCCTCGGTCGGCCCCTTCGCCGGCATGCAGCAGGCCGCCAAGAACGTCGACGAAAAACAATTCGTGCGCCTCGAAGCCATCATCAATTCCATGACAGCGCATGAACGGCGCAATCATGAAATCATCTCCGGCTCGCGCCGCAAACGCATCGCCGCCGGCTCCGGCACTTCCGTGCAGGACGTGAATCAGCTCCTCCGCCAGTACGCCCAGATGAGCAAAGTGTTCAAGCAAATGGGCCGTGGCGGCCTGGCCCGACAGATGATGCGTGGCGGCCTCTCCGGCATGGGCCTCGGCGGAAAACAGAAGTTCGGGCGATGAGGTTTTTGTCAGGACATCGCTGCAAAATCGCGATGCTTTGAAAGGGGCACGACTTCAGTCGTGCCAATCATCGACCCAAAACTGAAGTGTCATCCTGAGCAGAGCGGCTTTCGGGCACCACACAGAATGCAATTCTGTGTGGTCGAGCGACGCGAAGGATCTACTTTTTTGAGCGGAACGGAACAGCCAGACGACGCATCCATGACCCTCCAGGACCAGCTCGACTCCATCACCGCCAACACCCGCCGTCTCGTGCAGCCGGAGCGCCTCGCCGTTGGCGAACGCGCCGTCGAAGAGCTCTTCGCCACCGGCATCGAGGAGAGAATCCTTCCTGTCGGCGCTCTCGCTCCCGAATTCACACTCAAAGATTCGAGCGGCAAGCTGGTCCGCTCCGCCGACCTCCTTGCTCTTGGTCCGCTCGTCATCAAATTCTTTCGCGGCCGCTGGTGTCCTTATTGCTCCACCGAGCTCGAAGCCTGGCGCGACCTCTACGAACGGCTCCGCGAGTCGGGTCTGCTCATGATTGCGATCAGCCCACAGACCCCGCGCCAGTCCGACTTCATGATCGCGCAGCACAGTCTGCCCTTCCCCATCCTTGCGGACGCCGACAATGCTGTCGCTCAACAATTCGGCCTCGTCTACGCCGTCCCCGAGTACTACCGCGACTACTATCTCTCCATCCTCGTCAACATCCCGTTCATCAACGGAGAGAAGTCGTGGCGTCTGCCGCTGCCCGCAACCTATGTCATCGCGCGCGATGGCCGCATCCTCTTCGCTGAGGCCCACGCCGACTTCCGTGTCCGCCCCGAACCTGAAGAAGCCCTCGCAATCGCCTGCGGCCTGTAACCTTTGTTCCCCGAACCCTGATCACTGACAACTGATCACTGTTTACTGACAACTGACAACTGTTTACCGTCCATTCCCGTTCCCTGTCTTTCTGTACTGGCGGTTCAGCACGTCGAGCTGATATTTGCCCTCGGGCGTAGGAACGTCCTTCCGCGCCAGCGCCCGCCACGCCTCCGGCGCTTGCCACGGATCGTAGCCCGCATCTGCCATCAGCTGCAGCGCGATGCGCGCGCACTCCCGATGCACTCTCGCTCGCTGCTCGTAGTTCAAAAGTCCCGCCACCGATTCGCCGGCAATATATCCGGCCGGGAACAGCGCTGGGATCATCGAGACTGCCTCCGCGCCCACGTCCGTCCCCAGCTGCGCCGGCGTCAAAGTCGAGAGCTGCCGCACCAGGTGAAAGGCCACTGCGTCTGCGAGCACCGCGGCCAGCTGCTCGTCGCTCTTGAGCAGTTCCAGCACATTCCTCGGAACAAGGATTAGTCCTTCGTTGCACGCGATCGCCGAACGCACCCTGTCATCCGTCACGGCATAAAACCGAAATGGAATGCGCGACGGCGCGCCCTGCGGCAGCTGCTTCTGGTATTCGGGCAGCACCTTCATGCCGACCCGCCGCACGCGCTCCTGCAACGAGGCATCCGCCGGAACCCGATGCCACCCGCATGGCCCTCCGGAATCGCTCAACCGCACCTTGGTGTGCGCACTCACCAGGTGCCCATCCGCATCCAGCAGGCTCTCCTGCGTAACCGGCTGGTAGTCGGGCTCCCGCTTCATCTTTTTCGGCCCCATGACCGTGAGAACCTTGCGCGAGCCACTCGGATAGAAATGTGCGCTCTGCGCCACCACCGTGCCGCTTTGATCGCGCACACCCTCAAACCGGATCCAGGTGTCCGGCTCAACATCCGCCAGGGTTTTCAGTTTGCCTGCGAAGGTGATCGGCGTGGCGGGATTCGTCGCCATGCGAATCCTGTATCCATCCGCCTCAAATACAGGATTCTCCCCAGCCGAATCCACCTTGATGATCACCGCAACGCCGGTGATCTTCTGATCGCGATTCGGCACGCCGGCTTTGGAAGCGGCGACACCGGCACCCGCGGCGCCGGATGGAGAGGTCTCCTGCGCCTGTGCCCGAAATGCAATCACACCGAACGTCAGTACAAACACGCAAATGCCGCACCGCCACACCCCGCTCCGATTAGCCACCCGCGCTCCTGTGCTGCTGTTGGCCGCAGTATAGAGGATGTTTTGGGAATTCGGTTCTCTATTGCTTCAGCAACTGCTCGGCCCGCTCGATCGAAACGCCCCGTAGCAGGAACACCTTGCTCCGCGACATTGCCCCGCTCACGATTTCAATCCTCGATTTCGGCACGCCGATCAGGTCAGCCAGAAACGCGATCAACACCTCGTTCGCCCGGCCCTCCACCGGCGGAGCCTGCACCGCAATCTTCAGCTGCGTGCTCGCACCCTCGCCGTAGACGCCCACAATTGTGGTCTTCTTCGCGCCTGGCTGCGCACGCACCGCCAGCATCACCCCGTTCTCCACCGCGCGAAGCATCATCCCTGCTCAATCTCTTGGACCGTTATACGGAGCACGCTTCCCAAACAGCGCCGTCCCGATCCGGATCCGCGTCGCGCCTTCTTCAATCGCCACCGCAAAGTCGCCGCTCATCCCCATCGAGAGTACGTCGAAATTGAGCTTCGGATGTTCGGCCGCCCACCTGTCCCGCCACTGACGCAGGCCTCGAAAGCACGCCCGCGTCACATCTTCCACCGCGCCCCACGGCGCAATCGTCATCAGGCCGCGGCACTCAAGCGAGTGAAAGCCCGAAAGCGCTTCCAGCAATCGCCTCGCCTCATCCGACTCCGGATCCACGCCTTCTTTCGTTTCCTCGGAGCTCAGCTTCACCTCGATCAGCACTGGCAGTTGCTTGCCGCGCGCGGCCGCCGCATCGTTGAGCCGCTCGGCAATGCGCAGCGAATCCACCGATTCGAAGCCATCAAACAGCTCCGCTGCCTTCGCCGCCTTGTTCGATTGCAAATGCCCGATCAGGTGAACCCGGGGCCGGGCCAATCCGGCACTCGACCAAAGCTGAGCGGCATGCGATGCTTTCGCCGCAAATTCCTGCACGCGGTTCTCGCCGAACAGCGTCAGTCCCAGCCCCGCGGCCTCGGCGATCGTCTCCGCCGGATACGTCTTCGAGACCGCCATCAGTTCAATCTCTTCGCGCCTGCGCCCCGCCCGGCGGCAGGCCGCTGCGATCGCCTCTTCCAGCTTTGCCAGGTTCTCAGCCAGCGCAGTCATGGCTCACCGTATGCAGCGCGGCCTCGCCTCACCGCCCATGCTCTTCGAGATACTTCTCCGTCTCCAGAGCCGCCATGCATCCCGACCCGGCCGCCGTAATCGCCTGGCGGTAGCGCCGGTCCTGCACATCGCCGCACGCATACACTCCCGGAACAACCGCGCCGCGGTGCGTCGTGAACACGTTGTTCTGCGTCTTGATGTATCCCTCATCATCCAGGTCAAGCTGCCCGGTGAACATCTTGGCGTTCGGCTCATGACCGATCCCCAAAAAAAGCCCGTCCACAGCCAGCGTGCTGGTCATTCCATTGGTCACATCGCGCAGGCGCAGGCCTTTCAGCTCCTTCTCTTCCACGCCCAGCACTTCATCCACCACTGTGTTTGTTCGCAGCTCGATGTTGGGATGCGCCGCCGCCCGTTCCAGCATGATCTTCGACGCGCGAAATGCATCCCGCCGGTGCAGCAGCGTCACCTTCGTCGCAAAGCGCGTCAGGAACAGCGCCTCCTCCATCGCCGAGTCGCCGCCGCCCACCACCGCAATCGGTTTTCCGCGGAAGAAAAAACCATCGCACGTCGCGCAGCTAGAAACACCATGCCCGATCAGCGCCTGCTCGCTCTCGAGCCCCAGCCACCGCGCGCTGGCGCCTGAAGCCACAATGATCGTGCGCGTCAGAATCTCTCCAGCCGAGGTCTGCAGCCGGTAGGGATGGACCTTCAGATCGACGCTGTTCAGGTGGGCCAGTTGAAACGTCGCGCCAAACCGGGCCGACTGCTTCTTCATGTTGTCGATCAGTTCCGGTCCCTGGATCCCCTCGGGCCAGCCAGGAAAGTTCTCCACCAGCGTGGTGATCGAGAGCTGCCCGCCTGGCTCATGACCCTCCAGCACCAGCGGTTTCAGCCCGGCGCGCGCGGTGTAAATGGCTGCCGTCAATCCGGCGCAGCCGGAGCCCAGAATCACAGTGTCGCGAGTTTCTGTCATCGTTTACCTGTCTCGATTGTAGATGCACACATCCTGCATGGGGGTTCAAGCCAGAGGTTCGCGCAGCACCGCCGGCCGTCCCGCCGCCAGCTTCACCACCAGTTCGCCGAACAGCGTATTGGCCCACGCGAACCACGAGCGGGTGAAGTTCGCAGGATTATCCTTCTCAAACGACTCGTGCATGAAGCCCGTTGCCGCCGTCGTGTCGCGCAGCCATCGCAAGCACTGCCGAATCTCCCCGTCATCCGTTGATGTCAGCGCGCGCAGCGTGATCCCCATGGGCCAGATCATGTTCAGCCCGATGTGTGGCCCGCCGGTCCCGTCAGCGGCTGTCCCTTTGAAGAAGTAAGGATTCGACTCGCTGAGCACAAAAGCCCGCGTCCTCTTGTAGAGCGGATCGTCCGTTTTGCAGCACTCCAGGTAGGGCAAACTCAGCAATCCCGGTGCATTCGCATCATCCATCTTGAGCGCGTTGCCATATCCGTCCACTTCGTAGGCCCAGATCTCGCCCTTGTCTCCATTGTGTGTCTTGCCGTATTGCGCCAGCGCCTGCTCCACCTCACCCGCCAAATCGCTCGCCTCGGCAGCCAGCTTCGCATCATCCAACACCTTCGTCGCCAGTTCACTCACCCGATGCAGCGTCACCACGGCAAACAGATTGGCCGGCACAAACAGCGGATAAATGCATGCATCGTCCGATGGTCTGAACATCGAAAAGATCATTCCCACCGGCCGCGCGGGATTTCCGAATCCGCTCAGCGGCACCGTGTCATACGGAACCGCCGATTCCCGCTCAAAGGAATACGGCCCCGGTCCCTCCTTGCGCTGCTGCGCGCGAAACGTCCTCACCACCGTCCATGCTGCTTCCTTCCAGGTGGCATCAAATGGCTTTGTGTCGCCCGTCTGTTTCCAGTACCCGTGCGCCAGCCGGATCGGGTAGCACAGTGAATCCACTTCCCACTTCCGCTCGCCCACGCCTGGGTGATGCTCCGTCTTGTCGTGTACCGCCCAGCTCAGCGGAGCGTCATTTACATCGCGCATGAAAGCGTTCGCGTACGGATCGAGCAGGATCATCCGAGCCTGCCGCCGGATCAGCCCTTCCAGCAGTTCCCGCAGCCGTGCGTCCTCCTTCGCCAACGGCAAATACGGCCAAACCTGCGCCGAAGAGTCGCGCAGCCACATCGCATCGATATCGCCTGTCACAACGTAGCTGTCCGGCTTGCCTTCAAAAGTGCCCGTGAAAACCGTCGTGTCCAGCGTATTTGGAAAGCAATTCTCGAAAATGGTCGCCAGCGCAGGATCTCCGATCTGGCTCTGCACCCGCGGAATCAGCGCCTCGACAGCTTCGCTCGTAAAATGCCGCTTGCTCTTCGGCGGACGCGCGTGCGGCAACTCCTCAGCGAAGAGCTTCACCGCTCCCCATCCCCCCTGCGCGAACGCCCACGCCGCGCCCGCTCCCTTCAACATCTCGCGCCGATTTACACTTGCCATGCCCGACTTCCCCATCATTCTTGTTCAGGCAATTCGCGCCGGCTTCCCGCGTCAACCGGCAGCGCTGCCTGCCGATGACATTCTAGCGGGACACACCGTCCTTGGCATGTGAGCAACGGCCTAAATGAACCTGAACGAAGCGGCGCGGTTGCTCCAATGCGCGCGAGCACTTCGCGCATCGGCTCAGCCAAGCGTTCGGTGCTCGTTTGTGTTTTTATGAGGAGATCAGGCGCTCCGCGACTAAGGACCGGCCGGGTTGAACTACGTTCTTAGGAAACTCCAACCGTCTGCGCCTCGCGATCGGCGATCCGCGCAGAAGTCTTCGCAGCAGCTGCCTTCGATTTAACGCTGCTCTTCACGCGCAGGTTGTCGAGCGCATAGTCGATGTAGCGTGGCTCGTAGTGCGAGGTCTGTCCCATGAAGCGGCAGGTCGCCACCACCTGGTCGACAATAAATCGCGGCTGATAAGCCGCAAAATCCATCTGCTTTTCATGGGTCAGCTTGTACACAACGTAGTCAAACACTTCGTCGCGCATCTCCATGCCCTGCTTTTCGCTTTCCTGCTTGAAAATGCGCTTGAAGTTCTGCAGATTTGGCGATCCCACCTCGATCTTGTAGGGCAGCCGGCGCAAGAACGCCGGGTCCATCAGGTCTTCCGGCTCCAGGTTTGTTGAGAAGATAATCAGTTCTTCAAATGGAATGCTGAAGCTTTTGCCCGTGTGCAGCTTCAGAAAATCAATGCGGCTTTCCAGCGGCACAATCCAGCGGTTCAGCAGGTTCGTGGGACTTACCAGCTGGCGTCCGAAGTCATCGATGATGAAACACCCGCCCAGCGCCTTCACATGCAGCGGCGCCTCATAGTAGTGGCCCGTTTCGTCATACCGGAGATCGAGCATTTCCAGCGTCAGTTCGCCGCCTGTCACCACAAACGGCCGTTTGCAAGGCACCCAGCGCGCATCGTAGTCCTCGCGCCGCACCACCGAAAAAGCGGCGTCATCATTCACATCCGTCGGGTTGAGTGGGTGATGGATGCTCGGATCGTGCACGCGGATAATCTGGCCTTCGACCACCACCGCATACGGAACGTAGATCACATCGTGAAAGATGCTCGTGATGCGCATCGCCGTCGATGTCTTCCCGTTCCCCGGCGGCCCGTACAGCAGAATTGCTCGCCCTGAGTTCAGCGCCGGTCCAACCTGCTCGATCAGGCTGTCCTCGAACGTCAGGTCACTCAATCCCTTTTTCAAGCGCTCCACGGTGATCAGCTCGTTGGTCAGCTTCTGCAAGCTGACTTGGTCATTGAATTCCTCCAGCGTCACTGGTGCCGGCCCCGTGTAATGCAGACGCGCCAGCGCATCCAGCGTCCAGCTCCGGCCCGTTTCGGTAAACGTGTAGCTTAGATCGATAGGATTGTCGGCGTAGCGCGAACCCAGGTTCTGCAGCAATTGGCGGTTCACCGCCATCTGCACCAGCTCAAGGACGATGTGATAGGGCAGCTTGATCGCGTCAATGAACTGTCTCGTCGTTTCGAGCCGGTCGCGATAGATGAGCTTCAGCAGCAGTCCCATCAGGTCGACTTCATCGATCCCGATCGCCTTGATGTCGGCTGGCTCCCGCGGAATCCGGTGCAGAAACCCATCCAGCCGTTCCTGGGTAATGGCCCCGATCGCCACCAGGTTATCGCCGAGCCGGCCGCCCTTTTCCGTCAGCCGCGCAAGCGCCTTGGCGACGTCTTCCTCCGTGACGAGCTTCGCCCGGATCAGCAAATCACCCATGCGCAAACGAGTAGCGATGACGTCCTCCTTCAGGCAGTTCGACGGGGCCCTGTGCACTGACTGCAAAATCGACCGCGCTTCCGGTCAGAAGTAACATCTATTTTCGCGATTCCGGGGTCAGTTAACTACTGATTCTACCGGAGAATAGAATCTTTGCAGGAACTTAAGTAACTCAACATCGCGGGGTTGGCTTCAATCGCCAACGAAAGTTCGCCTTCATAGCTTTGCCGCGCTGCACCGGAAGAAAAAGTACGTGCGCTCAGGCTTTCTTCATGAGCGGTCTCTCAGAAAGATGAATCCCAAATGGACCATGATCTGCACCGGCTCAAACCGGAGCCTTTCGTCCGTGTTTCGTTCGTTCAACTCCCTTCTGCTGGGCTCGTCAGTGTCCGTGTTGCTACTCGCGCCGCAACCGCTCCCAGCCGGCGGACCCAAGTTTATCGCCGGGGTCACTTACTTCAATCCAGCCGTTGTCGGTCAGCCGGTCCATTGGGCCGGCGGAGTCGTCAACTACTACGTCGACCGGGGTCCGCTCAACAGCCAGGTGAATCACCAGCAGGCCACCGCGATGGTCGACGCGGCGGCTTCGCTCTGGAGCGTCGTCCCGACAGCCGCGATCACGCTTACTGACGCAGGCACACTCAATGAAGACGTCAGCGCCTCCAATGTCGTTGCCGGCACTGGTGTCTTCGCCCAACCATCTGACATCGCCCCATCCGCCCTCAATGATCCCCTCGGCATCATCTACGATGCCGACGGTTCGGTGATCAACGCGCTCTTTGGCGCGGGCGAAAGCGATCCATCGAGTTGCCAGAACAACGGCGTGCTCGTCTGGCTCGACAACATTCAGCCCGATGCCACCATCGCCCACGCCATTATCCTCCTCAATGGTCTCTGTGCCGGGACCTCAAACCAGCTCATCATGATGAGCTTCGAACTGGAGCGCGCATTCGGCCGCGTGCTCGGCCTCGACTACGCCCAGGTCAATCCGGGTGCACTCACCAATGGCGAATTCAATGGAACTCTCAGCTGGCCCGTGATGCAACCGATGAGCGGCGTGTGCGGCAACTCCGGCGGAAACTGCATTCCCAATCCCGGCGCTCTTCGTTACGACGATATCGCTGCGCTCAATCGTATCTATCCCGTCACGGCTGCGAACCTCGCCGCCTTTCCCGGCAAAATGCTCACCGCGCCCAATACTGTCTCGATTCAGGGCACGCTCGCGTTCAGCGACGGCACCGGCATGCAAGGAGTAAATGTTGTAGCCCGGCCGCTCGATGCCAATGGCAATCCGCTTTACCAGTACACCGTCACCTTCGTTTCGGGTGCCTATTTCAATGGCAAGCACGGCAATCCGGTCACCGGTTTCGTCGATGCAAATGGCACGCCACTGACCCAATGGGGCTCGAATGATCCCTCGCTTCAGGGCTTTTTTGATCTCCGCTTCATGCCTTTGCCTCCCGGCATGACGAGCGCCAACTATCAAGTCGCCTTCGAGCCCATCAACCCGCTCTACATCCACTCGAATTCCGTCGGGCCTTACATCGACGGCTCGCCTGCGCCCTCCGGCACCATGCCGACGATCTCCGTTCCAAACCTTGATGAAGGTTCCTCGCAAACGCTCTCTGTCGCCGTCCCCGATTCCACTTCTGACGGTATTCCCGATGCCATCGGAACCGAGGCTGATCCGCGCATGCTTCCCGGCAGCGGTCAGTGGGTCGGGAGACTGAGCCAGATCGGCCAGACCGACTGGTTTTCCTTTCCCATACGCGCGGGCCATTCCTTCACTCTGGTGACGCAGGCACTCAATGAACAGGGCGAGCCTACCGAAAACAAGGCCCTCCCCGCGCTCGGCGTGTGGGATGCCTTCGACCCCATCGGCTCTCCAGCCGTCGGCTGGGTTCCCGCCCTCAATGGCTGGGCTACCGGAGAAACCTGGCTCAATGTTGCGACCTCATCCAACGACGTGGTCCGCATTGGCGTCACCGACATGCGTGGCGACGGCCGCCCGGACTATACCTACACCGGCTGGGTTCTCTACGCCGACACTGTCTCCCCCTCGCACTTGCCGGTTTCCGGCGGTCCGATCGTCATTCGCGGAACCGGTTTTCATCCGGCCGACACTGTCAACGTCAACGGAATGCCCGCAGTCATCACCAGCATTTCGCCCACCGAAATCACCGCGATCGCGCCCCCCGCATCGCCCGGCGTGACCGGCTCGGTCGATCTCGAAGTAGACGATTCGCCCGTGTTCTACGCGTCTTCGATCATTTCCGGCGCCATCAGCTACGACGCCGCCAGCAGCGATGCTCTCCATCTGGTGACCGCACCCGCCAGTACCGTCCCCATTGGCGTGCCGCTTCCATTTACCGTCACCGCTCTTCAGCCTGATCTCGCCGCGGCATCCGGTGTCACCGTCACCTATACAGTTACGAGCGGCACTGCCACCCTCGGTTGCGGCTCCAGTGCCTGCTCCGTCCTGGCATCTGGCGACGGCGTCGCATCGATGACGATCACCGCCACCACTTCCGCCCCCACTGTCGTCACCGCCTCGCTCACCAACGGCGCGTCCCTTCAGTCGCATTTCACCGGCGGTTCAGCTCCCGTCCTTAACGCGCTCACGCCATTCGTTTCCCTCGCCGCCGGAGCCACCATCACCTGGCCCGTGCAGGCTCTCGTCCTCAACAACGGCACCCCGATGAGCGGCCAGTCCGTTGTGTGGCGGGCGGCATCCAGCATCTCAGTGCAGGGGCCTGCCGCGATCGCCAAGGCGAACGGCATCGCCACACAACTTCTCACGATCGGTCCGCTCTCCGAAGGCCAGCAATCCACCTCCGTTGCCTGCGTGAACGGCACCACGAATTGCGCCAACTTCACTGTGATGGGAGCCCGCCCCGAGTACGCCTCGCTCGCACCCGTCTCCGGAACCGCACAATCACTTTCGCTCTCCGCCACGCCCGGCCAGATCGTTCTTCGCCTGCGCGATATGGACGGCAACCCCATGGCGGGCGGCATGGTCGCCTTCTATCAGTCCCTCTACGCCTGGGCTCCCCGGTGCTCTCCTCACGGACGCTGCGCGTCAACCCAACTGCTCGCTACCCAAATATCCACAGCAACCTCCTCGATCGATGGCACCGTCGTTTTTACGCCCGCTTCCCTGCCCGGCGTCGCCACCGACCTCATCGGAAGCGCCACGACGGGCAACTCCAGCGCTGTCCCGATTTCCATCGAACAGCATCCCTGAGCGATCGCGCAGTCTCGCACCAAATCACCTGCTTCCCCAAGCCCCCTTCCCGCATCCATTGGAGTGGGTGAGAACGTTATGAGCGCAGCTTCCCCCCAACTCGTTGCTGCTGGACCGCGTAAGCCCCGCGTCATCATCATCGGCGGTGGTTTCGGAGGGCTGCATGCCGCGCGTGCCTTGGCTCACCTTCCCGTTGCCGTGACGGTCATCGATCGCCGCAACCACCATCTCTTTCAACCGCTGCTTTACCAGGTCGCGCTTGCGGTGCTGTCTCCTGCCGATATCGCCCAACCCATACGCGGCATCCTTCGCCACCAGACCAACACAGAAGTTTTGATGGACGAGGTCACTGGAATCGATGTGTCGGGCCGCCGCGTCACCCTCGCTTCCGGAACCAAGCTCGGCTACGACTACCTCGTTGTTGCCACCGGTGCCACACATTCCTATTTTGGCCACGACAACTGGGCGCCGCTTGCACCCGGTCTCAAATCCATTGAAGACGCGCTCGAGATTCGCCGACGGGTCCTGCTCGCCTTTGAGCTTGCCGAGCGCCAGATGGAAGAACATGGCTGGCATCCGCCGCTCAATTTTGTCGTCATCGGCGGCGGCCCCACTGGCGTAGAGCTTGCCGGCGCTATCCGCGACATCTCGCAGGTCCTCATGCAGAGCGACTTCCGCCACATCGATCCGGGGAAGGCACGCGTTCTCCTCCTCGACGCAGGCCCGCGCGTGCTCGCCGCGTATCCGCCCGACTTGTCCGAGAAAGCTGAGCAAGAACTGACCAAACTCGGCGTCGAAGTTCATACCCGCTCAAACGTGACGGGCGTCGGGCCGGGATGGGTCGAAACCAATGGAGAGCGTATCGATGCCGCCGTCACCCTTTGGGCGGCTGGGGTCCAGGCATCTCCGCTTGGCCGCATGCTCGGCGCCCCGCTCGACAAGCGGGGATGTGTCCTGGTCGACGAGCACCTCAACCCGCAAGGTCTCTCAGACGTCTTCGTGCTCGGCGATCTCGCGCATTTCGAGCAGGACGGCCATCAGGTGCCCGGTGTGGCTCAGCCCGCAATGCAGATGGGTGATCACATCGGCAAGCTGATTGGCTCCGATCTGGCCCACAAACCCCGGCCTCCATTCCGCTACTTCGATAAAGGAGACATGGCCACCATCGGGCGCCTGGCCGCCGTTGCCAAAGTGGAGTGGCCGTTCAAGGCGCACCTCAGCGGCCTGCCGGCATGGGTCACCTGGCTTTCCGTCCATATCTTTTTCCTCATCGGTTTTCGCAACCGGCTTTCCGTCTTTGCGGCGTGGATCTGGACCTACTTCACTTACTCGCGAGCTGCTCGCCTGATCACCGGCGATCAGCATCTGCCCGGCTGGCAGGATCAGGTGATGGCCGGACCCAACCGCGAAGGTGTGGTGCAGACAGACAAGGCTGCGTCGAGCCGCTGACTCCGTCTTGTAAACTGAGAAAGCAATGCTCGACATGGGATTTGTCCGCGCCAACCTGGAGTTGGTAGAAAACAAGCTGCGTGCCCGGGGCGCCGACCCTAACTCACTCCTCGGGGATTTCCGCGGTCTCGATCGCAGCCGACGTAGCGCCATCACGCAAGCCGAACAACTCAAAGCCCTGCGCAATGAGCTCAGCCAGCAAGTTGGGGCGCGCAGGCGGGCCGGTGAAGAAGCCGGCGCGCTGATGGAAGAGACCCGCGCCCTGAAGGTTCGTCTCGACGATCTCGACAGGACCGCCGCCGAGCTCGATGACCAGATGCGCCTGGCTCTCGCCCGCATTCCAAATCTCACCCGCGACGAGGTTCCCACCGGCACATCCGAAGCCGACAACGTCGTCGTCAAAACCTGGGGTCAGCTGCGCCACTTCGATTTCGCTCCCAAGCCGCATTGGGAACTCGGCGAACAACTCGGCATCCTCGATCTCGAGCGCGCCGCCAAACTAAGCGGAGCGCGTTTCGCCGTCTACATGGGGGCGGGCGCGCGCCTTGAACGCGCCCTCATCAGCTTCATGCTCGACCTGCACACGCAAAAGCATGGCTATACCGAAGTGCTTCCGCCCTTCATGGTCAACAGCAAGTCCCTCTTCGGCACCGGCCAACTGCCCAAGTTCGCCGAAGATCTGTTTCGCTGCTCTGACGCCGATGCCGACGCGGTGAGCCGAGGCGATTTCAAGGACAACGACCACTGGCTCATTCCCACCGCCGAAGTCCCCGTCACCAATCTCTACCGAGACGAGATTCTCGAAGAAGCGCGCCTGCCCGTCTCGCTCACAGCCTATACACCCTGCTTCCGCGCGGAGGCCGGCGCGGCCGGCAAAGACACGCGCGGCATCATCCGCCAGCACCAGTTTCAAAAGGTCGAGCTAGTCAAGTTCACGAGGCCCGAAGAATCAGACGCCGAACACGAACGCCTCACTCGCGATGCGGAAGAGGTTCTCGAGGCTCTCGAACTTCCCTATCGGCGCGTTTTGCTCTGCACTGCCGACACCGGCTTTTCATCCGCGAAGACCTTCGACCTCGAAGTGTGGCTCCCTGGCCAGCAGCTCTATCGCGAAATCTCTTCCTGCTCCAATTTCGAAGCATTTCAGGCCCGTCGCGCAAACATTCGTTTCAAGGCTGCAGCAAAGGGCAAAAACGAATTTGTCCACACGCTCAATGGCAGCGGACTCGCCGTCGGCCGCACCTGGCTGGCCATCCTTGAGAACTACCAGCAGGCGGATGGCTCCGTCCTGATCCCTCCGGCGCTCAAGCCTTACATGGGTGGCTTGGACTGCATCAACCGGGTGGCGCAATGAAAGACAATATCCTTAAGAGCTACTTCTACTGGACCTATCCGCGTGGCAACGTGCACTACGACGTAATGGTGACGCTGATCCTGCTCTTCATCTTTGTCACGCCCTGGATTTGGGATTACGGCGACAAACCTTCGCGCACGCCTGCCCCGCAGCATCCCATCCAGGTGGTCGGCAACGATGGGCACGGAGTCATCATCTCTGTCCAGGCCTCCGATGTGGTGATTCCCCCCGGCGCCTCTGACAAGGATGTCAAGTCCGCTCTGCGCAAGGCCATCGAGCCCATCACCGGCGATGCGGTCTTCGTCGAGCGCTGGGAGACTGCAAACGACGCGCAGGGTCACCTCGTCTGGCGAATCTGGGCCCATCGGTAAACCGGCGATCCGTCTTTCGCGTCATTGCATCCAATGGGATCAAGGAAGTTTATGCTCAGGAAACGCAGTCATCTCGTTGCCGCACTCCTTGCAGTTGGGCTTCTCTTTGGCCCGCGGCTCTTCGCTGACGATCTTCAGTCTGTCCTCCACCAGCTTGATGTCTCCGCTGCAAATTTTCGCTCCGCCTCGGCTGACTTCGAATTCGACGCAGTGATAACCGACCCCGTTCCTGACACCGACGTGCAGAAAGGTGTCGCTTACTTCGAACACGCGGGTAACACTTTCCGCATGGCCGGGCACATTAATGATGTCAACGGCAAGTCGGTGCCCAAGGTCTACATGTATTCGAACGGAGCGGTAGAACTATACGAGCCCATGATCAATCAGGTCACGCGGTTCAAAAAGGCGTCCCAGTTCGAGGGGTACGCGATGCTCGGCTTTGGCGCCAGCGGAAAAGAGCTAGAGGAAAAATGGAACATCACCTATGACGGCCCTGAAACCATCGACTCCGTCAAGACCGATAAGCTCGAACTTGTCGCTAAAGATCCCGCGGTGCGCAAAACGTTTTCCAAAATTACTATCTGGGTCGATCCGCAACGCAACGTCAGCGTGAAGCAAGTCTTCGATGAAGGCGAGGGGCAATCGCGCACCTGCCATTATTTCAATTTCAAAGTCAACCAGTCGCTTCCCGGCGATGCCTTCAAGTTGAAGACCAACAACAAGACCCAAATCGTCGACCGCTAGACAGATGCTCCAACCTGACTCCGTCGCGCCCAGATTCTCGCGATCGCTACGCCGCCCAGCGCGCAGAGCATCGGAAAGCACTCAAGCGTGTAGCGCGCTTCGGGAGCTCCGATCGTCAGCAGCATCGCGCTGCGCAGCAGCATGTAGAGCAGCAACCACGGCCACATCTTTGGTTTCAGGCACAAGCCCGCAATCCCCAGCAGAATGTAGAGCGCGTTCAACGCCGCATAAAACCAGCTGAACCGCGTTTCCGCGTAATGGTGCCCGTACACCCACCAATCAAGATCGATCGGCAAATTCTCTACGCGCGGCCGCAGCCACATGTCCATCACGCGACCAAGCGGCAGCAGAACATAGTATCGCAGCGGGCGCGCCGCGATCCGTTCCTGCGCCAGCCGCGCAAACTTCGCATCGATTTCAGGCGTCAGGTTGAATCCATGGTCGTCATACTCCGCAAAGATCTTCGCGGTGCTCTCCCTCTGCTGCGTCGAATCGAACGCACGCTCCGGTAGTGCTTGGATGTCCAGTTCATCCCCGGGCACATTCCAATACACCTGATAGGTCGATACAAAATCGAGACACCACGTTTTTACCCACCGCTCCCATCCTGGATATGTGGGGTCTCCCGGATCGGTCGCCGACGCGGGCACGAGGGGTTCGAATATGTGAAATACCTTCCAGTTCCTCCATGTCCAGGCCGCAAATGGAACAACCGCCAGAACAAGGGACACGATCGCGATGCGCAACACCCGCTTGCGCGCACCTTCGGCCACTCGCCGCAATCCCACAAACAGCGTCGGAGCCAGCGCAATCGCAACCAGCGGGCCGTCGGGTCGCAGCAGTGCCGCAAAAGCTATCGCAAACGTGAACCACAGCGCCATGCCCCACCCCGGCTTTACCCGGAAACGCGCCGCCGACCAAAGCGCTAGCGACAGCGAAAACAGGGTAAGTCCCTCCGTTAGCGGAGTTGCATCATAAATCGCCGTAAAAGGACACAGGGCAGCCAGCCAGAGTGCGCCTTGAGCCGCGCTCGTTTCCCTTCCCTTTGGCGCAATCCGCCGTGCAAAATCAGCCAGCAACAGGCAACCGGCCAGCGCCACCACAATCTGGACCCACGACACGGCGCCATAGTTGTCAACCCCAAAAACCTTGAAGCACGCCGCCAGGAAAAACGGATATCCAGGCAGCCGGATCAGCGTCGGAAACGTCTGCCCCGAGCCCAAGGTCAGCGCATAGCGCCCATGCAGCAGCAGATTCTTCGCAATACCCCCGTAGACCAGTGTGTCCCCGTTAGCTTGAAAGAACTTCCCCAGCATCCAAGCCCGCAGCACCCCACCCGCCGCAAGTGCCGCTCCAGTGGACAATTTCTCGGCCAGCCCCGCCGTCCTGCTACCCGGGGCATTCAATTGACTCTCTGCTGCAGCTTCCATACGATTTGTACTGTATAGCCTGAGGCCTGCCTAATTGCCGGGGCAGCTGCGGAGGGAACCGTTTTGCCACATTTCAACTGCAAATCCTGACGGTTTCCACGAACGTCGCGCACCTGCGAAGCAAGAGAAGTACTCATTCATGCCTGATAGACAGATATTCTTCGATCCTCAGCGAAAGCGCTGGAAGCGCCTGCGCCGCGTCTTCGATATCAGCGCCGTCGTCTTTACTCTTGTTCTGGCCGGCTTCATCTTCAACGTGATGCGCACGCAGCGGCTTCCCGAGTTGCTTGCGCCCACGCCCCACCACAATTACAAGGCCTTGCGCGATCACAATATCCAAACGCGCAACGCCAAGACACTCCGCGCGCCGCACCGCAAAACCGCGCGCAGACCTTCTGAAATACCCTTCAACACCGGCGAAGGTTTGCGCTTCGCTTACTACGCGCCCGACGATCCAGCCAGCTTCTCATCGCTCAAGGCTCACGTCCACCAGATCGACATGATCTTCCCCCAATGGCTGCATGTCACCGCGCCCCAGGGAACCTTGACGGCCGTCACCAGTGATAACATCCGCGATTATCCCATCGTGGAAAACGGGGTGGTGCACGATCCGGATGAACTCAACAAGGTCAAGCGCGTTATCCAGCAGGCGCACCAGGACACTGAAATCTTCCCCCATCTCAACAATTACAACGTCCACACGCAAAGCTGGGACGCGGGCGTCGGCGATCTACTGAAAGACCCCGAAAAGAGCGCGGCGCTGCGCGAACAGATTGTCCGTTTTCTCACTGCGATCCCCGCCTATCGAGGTCTTTCGCTCGACATTGAAAGCCTCAATGCCGACGCTGATCCGGCATACCTCGATTTCATCCGCCAGCTCTATTCCGACCTCCATCCGCTCAACCTGCGCCTCTACGTTGCCGCGGCCGCCGCCACCCCCGATAACGACCTGAAGCAGATCGCCTCCAACTCCGATGGCATTGTGCTCATGAACTACGACCAGCACGAGCTCACCAGCGATCCCGGTCCCATCGCCGCCCAGGATTGGTTTCTGAACAATCTTCGTCGCGCCATGAAGGACGTCCCGATCCAGAAGCTCATCTGCGCCGTCGGCAATTACGGCTACGACTGGACCCTGTCCATCCCTCCCGCGCCCAAGAGGGGACACGCGGCGCAAAAACCCCAGGTCCTCGACACCGAAGATTTGTCGGTGTCCGACGCATGGCAGCGAGCCGCCGACGCCGATGCCGACCTTGACCTCGACTACAACACCCTGAATCCTCACTTCGAATACATCGACGAGGATTCAAACCAGCGCCACGTCGTTTGGTTCCTCGACGGAGTCACCCTCCTCGACGAAATGCGCGGCGCGCGCGATCTGGGCATGCAGACCTTCGCGTTATTCCGTCTCGGATCCGAAGACAGCGCGATGTGGAATGTCTGGGACAAACCAAACAATCCCGAATCGCTCAATGAGCTCGGCTCCATGCAACCCGGGCACGACGTAAACGTCGAGGGCGCCGGCGATATCATCCGCGTGACCGGCTCACCGCAGCCGGGCAAGCGCACGCTCCTCATCGATAGCGACGAGCCGGATCCGCACAAAAAGCTCATCATTGACGAGCACATGGATGTGTACCCGCATTCCTACACGGTGCAGTATTACGGCTACCATCCCAACGAAGTTGCGCTATCGTTCGATGACGGTCCCGACCCCCACTGGACTCCCAGAATTCTCGACATCCTTGAGCAAAAGCACTGCACCGGCACTTTCCTGATCATCGGCGAGGAGGCACTCGAAAACGTCGGCCTTATCCGGCGCGAAGTGCGCGATGGCGATGAGATCGGCAACCACACCTATACGCATCCCGATATCAGCGAAATTCCACTCGCCCGTCTCGATCTTGAAATCAAGCTTACCGAGCGGCTCTTCGCCAGCAAACTCGGCGTCCAGCCCCTCTACTTTCGGCCGCCCTACGACATCGACGAAGAGCCCGACACCGACGACCAGGCAGCACCCATCGTTCACATCCAGCAGGACGGCTTCACCATCATCGGCAACAAGATCGACACCAACGACTGGGATGAGCGGATTCACAAAACGCCACAGGAAATCACGCAATCGGTCCTCGATCAGCTGACGCACAATAAAAACAAGCCCCAGTTCCAAGGCTCGATCATCCTGCTGCACGATGGCGGCGGAAACCGCCTCGCCACCGTGGCCGCACTGCCGTTCCTGATTGACGCGCTCCGCGCCCATGGCTATACCATCGTTCCCGTCTCGCATCTGATGGGCAAGACAACCGCCGAGGTGATGCCGCGTCTCACCTTCTGGCAAGCCGTGCGAGCACTCCCCGACTCCGTCGCGTTCTCCACGCTCGCCATCATCGGCCAGTTCATCGTTCTCGTCTTCTTTCTCGGTGACGTCCTCATGAGCGCGCGCCTGATTCTGGTCGGAATCTTCGCCGTCATCGATCGCCTGCGCCGCCCTCACCGCCCCGCATCTTCAGGATTCAATCCACCCATCGCCGTGCTCATTCCGGCCTACAACGAAGAGAAGGTCATCGTCCGCACCATTCGCTCGGTGCTCCACTCCGATTATGAGAATCTTCGCGTCGTCGTCATCGACGATGGCTCGACCGACGACACCTTCGAAATCGCGCGCGAAGCCTACAAGCGCGAGATCGCCGCCGGCCGGGTGCGCATCCTCACCAAGCCCAACGGAGGCAAGGCCGCCGCGCTCAACTTCGCGCTTAATCAGATTGAAGAGGAGTTCTACGTCGGTATCGACGCGGACACAGTCATCGCCGGCGACGCCATTACCAAGCTCCTTCCCCATTTCGAAGATCCCACCGTCGGCGCTGTTGCCGGCAATGCCAAGGTGGGCAACCGCATCAATCTCTGGACCCGCTGGCAGGCACTCGAATACATCACCAGCCAGAACTTCGAACGCCGCGCCCTCGACCTCTTCCACGTCGTCACGGTCGTTCCGGGAGCCATCGGCGCGTGGCGTACCGCCCCAGTCAAGAAAGCCGGAGGATACCCCCTCAACACCGTCGCCGAAGACGCCGACTTAACCATGAACCTGCTCGAGCAGCAGTTCAAGGTCATCTACGAGGACCGCGCCCTTGCGTTCACTGAGGCGCCGCATGATGCCCGTGGCCTCATGCGCCAGCGCTTCCGCTGGTCCTTCGGCATCCTCCAATCCGTCTGGAAACACCGTGCCGCATTTATTCGCAACAAGGCGATGGGTCTCTTCGCGCTGCCCAATATCCTCATCTTCCAGATGCTGCTCCCGCTCGTTTCGCCCTTTATCGATCTCATGTTCATGGCCGGCGTCGGCCATTACTTCGTCGACCGCTACTACCACCCTGAAGCCGCCTCCATGGCCAGCCTGCAAAAGCTGCTGGCTTACTTCGGAACCTTTCTGCTGATCGACTTCATCACCTCGGTCGTCGCCTTCTCGCTTGAGCGACGCCATCCCGCCAACAAGGGAGACGGATGGCTGCTCTTCCACATCTGGCTGCAACGCTTCGCCTACCGCCAGGTGTTCTCGGTCGTGCTGTTCAAGACGCTGGTGCGCGCCATCGACGGCAAGCCCTTCAACTGGGACAAGCTCGAGCGAACCGCGAAAATGAGC
>DATGFX010000029.1:0-310550 GCA_035308825.1 Occallatibacter sp.
ACGCGACGAAAGGATCTTATGGACGTAATTGAACAAGTCGCTCTGCTCAAGGCGCAAGCGATCGAACTACTGATCGCCGAGCGGCACCGGATCGACGCCGTGCTTGCCAGCCTGCAGCCAGGGCAAGAAAAAGCCCCCGCAAAACGCAGGGGCAGACCACCTAGACCGATTTCTGACCAGCTTTATACGACTCAATCAGCTTTGACTTCACCGCTTTCCGAGCCCGCTTCCAGTACGCATCCTGATCCTCATCAGGAAGTGGCTTAAAGGTATCGTCGAACCAGATGTCGATCGACGCCATGTAGTTGACTGCTCCCGCAGGACTGGTAGAGTTACTTTCAGTCCTTTTGGATGTCCCGTTCGCGGGATTCTCCGGCCGCTTAGCGATATGCTGAGCGGCTTTTTCGTTTCCAATGTGGAACATCTCCGCGAGCTGTTTGGCCGCGTTGTATTCCGAGCAGTTTTCGAGGAGCGCGACGAGGTTAATGACATCGCCGCCCTTCTTGCCGGCTTTCTCGTTGCAGGAAGCAGACCAGCATTTGAAATAATTCTGCCGGGTATTCACCTGGAAGGTGCGGTCCTTGTCGCCGGGCTTGTGCGAAGGGAGCGGGCAGACTGCCGACCCCCACTCGCCGTTGTAGCGCAGAGAGATCCCGCGCTTCGCCAATACTTCCACGATCCTGATTTCTTTGATTCGTGCGAAGTCCACGGATCACCTCCTATCGAGGTTCGTTCTCTTTCGGTTCCCGCACCTGCAGCTGCAGATTGGGAAACAGATCGAGCTTCAGGTTGAGCGATCCGTCACGATTGACGAATGCCACACCCGCGCGGTGCCAGTATTTCTTGTCGCCTTCCTCCTGGATGACGTACACGATGTTCGGCTTTGCCATAATTGCTCTCTCCTTAAAGAGCCGCTTTAACTAAAGCGCATTCACAGGAAAGGGCAACGCGTGGGTGGGGATAACAGGTCGCTTGAAATAACCGATAGATATGCTTTAGTGAAGTGAATAGCGCATGACCACAACGCGGCTCACGATCATTTTTCTATTCATCCTCGCCTTTGGCTGGTCGCTATGGTTTTGGCTTACCCATCTTCCGATTGATCCCAGCGGTGCACCGATGAGCGCTGCGGAAGCAGTGCAGCTGCCCATACATCCTCCGATCCCTACTGAAGCGTCTTCCGCTGAGGAATTGCTGACTGATGCAACTGCCTCCATTCCCGACGGAGCCGACGTGACCGGAGAACTGGACATCTGTGGCAATCATCTGTGCGTCTGGGATCTCAGCAATGGCACCCCGTTCGCACTTCTCAACTATTGTTCTGGTACCTAATCAATGGCATCACTCAGCTTTTATCAGCAGAAATACGGGAAGAAAGAGGGCCGGGAAAAATACCGGGCCTATTGCCGCACGTATAGGCGCAAGAACCGCACAAAGATCAACGCCCGCCAGCGCGAGCGCTATCAGGCGCTCACGAGCTCGGTAAAAACGGCCTAAAGTTATCCCCAGTTTGGGTTGTTTGACACCACCCGCACAGGCGGTAGAGTGAATGGGTAGTTAGGAAGGTTCGTTGATGGGGGAAGTAGCTGACCACTGGCGACAAACAGGCACGCAGAGTTCTCCCGCAAGGAGTTTTGTCCAGCATAAAAACCCTACGAATGGTCGCCCTTGTCCCCATCAGCGAATCATCCAAAAAGGTCGAATACATAAATCGATTCCAAAATCAATGTTGAGCGAAAACTTTGAAACAGAACTCATGATCGGGGAGATCGAGTTCTTCACGCGGCCAAAGAAGCCGAAGTGGAGGACGCTCGCCGAAGATATGTTGGCCCTTGGAGCCATTGCGGGCTTCGTCATTCTGCTCTTGTGGCTCGTGTCAATCGGCGTGTTTCTTTAGAACGGTTGCATTCGGGAGGGTAATGCCCTCCGTGACCCTCCCTTTACGGGATAGGAGGTGCGAGTAATCAGCAACGGTTCGCTCGCACCCTCCCGAATCTCAGAGAACAAATTAATCACTTAAACAATCACATGAATAAAGCAGTAGTATCTATCGGTATCGTCGTGGTGTTCCTGAGTATCATCGTCGGATGGGCTGCGTTCACTGCGGGCCATAACGAAGGGTATGTTCAGGGAACAGCGACCGTGCAGCAAGCAATTGATCTGGCGTCCGCTCGTTGGGTTCCGACTTCCACGCCGCCCCTCGCCGACATCCTCACCATCCAGGGCGCCTCTACGACAGCGCAGACGTGCTTCCTCGCCGACAACGGCACCTGCGTCGCGACGTACAGCCAGTTCAAGCAGCTCATCGCTTATCTCCCGCTACTCGCGGCGATCAAAGGCGGGAACATCCTCGTCTCAAGCAACAACGTCACCGTGCCGCTCACCGCGACGAGCTCCGCCTCCCTGACGGACGTGCTCACCCAAATGGTCGCAGAGATCAACGCGTCACATCAATGAACATCCAAGAAGTAGATCAGCCCGAGGAATTCGACGGTGCGCACGACTGGGAAGAAGTATTGCTCGGCCCGATCGTCATCAATTGTGTTCCGACCCATAAGACCCTCAAAGACTATCTCTCGGAAGACGACGGGCGCCGGTTCCACGACGGCGGCGATTGGGATGAGCGGAGCGGGTATGAAGATGAGAGAACCGTAGACGCAGTAGTCGGCGTCGGTGATGAACCTGAAAGCGATGAGTGAAGTTGGAGAGGATTTCAAGGCGCTTCACGAAGAGAGCAAACGCAAGAGGGCAGCGAACGAGAAATGGTCAATCAATTTTCTCAAGGAAAAGGGCATTCCATTCTCGGTTCTCAATGAATCGTCGCGGCACTATCGGGTTGGAGAATTCGATTTTTGGCCCAGCACGGGCAAGTTCTATAACCAGAAGAAACAGATCAGAGGGCGGGGAGTGAAAAATCTAATAGCACTACTGTGAAAATCGAGATTAAGAAGACACGCACCGACGGCATTATCCAGATCACGACCCTTGATGAGCGCTTTTATGCGAAGGAGCACGACGGTGTCATGACCTTCAATCCCTCGATTACGTGGATAGAGAAGTATTCTCCGATGGGAATCGGGCTTCTCAAGTACTACGCGAAACATGGCTGGGATGAGGCAAAGATGCTCACCGAGGAAGCGGCGGAGCGCGGCTCAAAGGTGCATCAGGCGATTGACATTCTTCTGCAGGGTGGTACGGTCGGGTTCGACACGAAGCTCGCTGATCCGGACGATCCTCAGAACGACAGCAAGTACGCACCGCTCACGCCGGACGAATATTGGTCAGTGATGACGTTTGCGGACTGGTGGGAGGAATTGAACGACGAGCATGAGGTGAGGGTGGTTGATACGGAAAAGACGGTGTGGGTTGAACCGGAGAAAGGTGAACAATACGGCTACGCCGGCACCCGCGACATGAAGCTCATCGTGGACAATGAACCGTGGGCGATCGATGTGAAAACCGGCCAGGCAGCAAGTATCTATCTCGGATGGGAACTCCAGCTTTCAGCGATCAAACACGCGGACCCGGATCTCCCGAGAACGTTTATCTTTCAGCCGGGATACAAGCTCAATAAGAAGGGCTGGAAGCTGACCGAAACCGAAGACAAATTCCCCCTCTTCAAAGCCGCATTTCAGTTCTGGAAAGACGCAAACCCAGACACGAAGCCCAAGCAGAAAGATTATCCACCCACGATACAGCTCTCATTTCAGATAAACAAAAGGTCGAACGAATAGAAAAGACAGCATAACAAATTAAAACTACAACAAAGCTATGGCATGGAATGAAGTTGAGTCAGGCGGAGCATGGAAACCGACCGAAGTCGGCGCGAAGCTGGAGGGAACCTTGAAAGCAAAGGAATCCCGGGAAGGAAAGAACGGCAAAGACTACACGCAGTTCGTGATCGAGACGGAGAGCGGAGATACCTACAATGTCTCCGGTGCGGTGCTCGAAAGCAAGCTTTCGGAACTGGAGATTGGCTCGCGCGTGCTCTTGACCTATAAGGGTGAACAGAGCTCCAAGAACGGGAAGTACAAGGATTTCAGTGTTGCCGTTTGGGAGGACGACAAGCCGGGCTTCTAAGCCCAGCACGGGACGCCGCCAAAATATGGGGGAATACGGCGGAGGATTGCAAGGTTAATTCAATTCTCATGGCGTCCCGCCCCAGATGGCGTCGTAAGTTCTTTGTGGTTTCTCTCAATCGTGTTGTCGGCGTTGATGATGTCACGGATCTCGCGCCTCGCCCGTACGACCACCCAGACGACGAACACAATGAGTGCGCACACATCGAAGATGACAAGCACCAGATCGAGGAGAAAAGAGATGAAGTGGGGTAGCCCCATGAACAGCCTCCTTGCGTGAAAGAGACAACTTTCAAGGTCGATCCGCGGGAAGCCGCATTTCTCCTTGAAAAATCAGTAGGGCTAAAAGAATGTAGGCATAAGTCGGGCGCGGAATCAAGGGCGGAAAACAGGCGAAAATCAGGGTTCTTGATGTGAAAGTGTGGAAAAACAGTCTATATCATTGATACTACAGGATATACGTTGTCGATTTCCGTCCCTGTTTCCCACAGAAAAAGTTGAAGTTGCGGTGCAATGCACCATTTGATGTGCAGCGGTTAACACAGCGATTTACCACAGAAATGAAGAACTACTACTACAACCCAAAAACTCAAGATCTCATGATCTTCGACACCGAGCATAATTCGATCGACGTGCTCGAAGTATTGAGAGGCATCCGAGTCATTACGAGTTCCGAGATCCATGGCGCTTGGTCCGGAAAGAATGGATCGGAAGACTTCAATCAGGAAGCGCCGGTGAAGGTTTATAAGAAACAGCTCAGTAAGGCCAGTAAACGGAAGTGCGGCAAATGTGGCAAGCTTGGACACCGCAGCGACAATTGCTCGAAGTTCGTCAGTGATGCTCCCGCGCCAAGAAAGGCAGGTAGAAGCGGAAAGTGGAAGTGCAAGAACTGCGGCGAGCTCGGGCACGGCGCGAAGACCTGCAAGAATCCGGCGAGACTTCCTGACAAGGAGATCAAGAACATCGTGAGCGAAGAGCGGGCGCTTGAACCTATTGCCTAAAGCAAATGATCCAGGACACCTCACTCTTTGCCTATAGCGTAGCCACCCAAAACCTCGGCGCGAAGCAGAAGCAGGTGCTCGACGCACTTCGATTTTTCCCGGATGCAACGAACGCGGAGCTTGCTGCAAATCTCGGATGGCCGGTGAACCGGATCACGCCAAGATGTCTAGAGTTGCGACGCATCGGGCTGATTATTGAAGTGGGAAAGCGGCGCTGTAAAGTCACGGGCAGTACCGCTCATGCCTGGAGAGCCAAGCATCCGGTTCTGCCGCCGGCGAGAGAAGAGAAAAAGGTCGAAACAAATCCAGCACAATTACTCTAATGGCCTATCCATCAGTACAAGTGAAGCCGGACGATCCGTCAATCAACAAGTTCTTCTACCTATGCCAGACCCCAGGATGCAGCGAGGTTATCAATCCCGCATTTCCGGTCGCCGAGAAGAACCCCAGTCCTAAATATTGCAAGAATTGCCAGGACAAAGCGACGCGTGAGCAGATTGAGGCGGAGCATCACCGCGCTCCCCGCTCACCCGTGTAAACCGGGGAGCATGAGGGTTGGTCAGCGTTACCGGCTTCCTTGTCAGCTCTATACCCAATGGCAGTGCCGCCGAAAGCAATCCCACCACAATCAAGAACGCCATCTGAGCGTTGAAACTCCATAACGATTCGGATACCGATCGATCTGCTTCCCAAGTGTTATCGTGCTCATCGAAGGAAAGAGCGCCGCAAACGATGTTATTGATCTTATTCATTGCTTGCCGGTCTGCCAGGTTTCTTTTCTGGAGCTCCCGTTCATAATATGCGCAACAACACGACAGCGCCGCGATCATTACGACCCATAGCGTATAGATGATAGAGCCCAAAACAAAATCTTCCACCCGCGGTTGCTTAGCAATGAGCGTCGCATCCATGGCAAGCAACAAGCCTATTGTCCCAAAGAAGATTTTCCATTCGTGATCCCGTCGTGTATTGAAGAGGATCATTCTTCTCTCGTGTAGGAACTTGAGCTCGTCCAATCGCTGCTTGACGTTCATAGAAAGTCTCCCCATTGATTCTTCGCTGCAGAATAGTACGGTAATTGTATCCCCGCTTTCCCCACACATGCCCCGCAAATCATTCTTTGGAGAAATGAAAAGCCATTACATCTCTGCCGCGTGCAAGTCGCGCCGGCACAAAGAGTGTGACGGCACCGTTCCGAGGCAAGAGTGGAACCAGCACGACCATGAATGTGACTGTCATTGCCATCTCACAATGGCGCAGCGGATGCGGCTCAAAGCCATGAAGGAAATTGACAAACGGAGGAAATGAAGAGCGGCCCGTGGAGAACCCATAGCAGGAACGAGCATCAGTCAACGATTGCCGCCACTGATAGGGCCGTTTCGCTCATGATCCGCGAGCGGGACAGGAACGAACCTTGTATCGCGTGCGGAAAGCCTCACAAGGAATATGACGCCGGGCATTATCGCCGCCGCGAGTTGATGTCGACGCGCTTCCACCCGATGAACCTCAACCGCGAGGGAAAGGGCTGCAACCGCGGCACCCACAACACCAAATACGCGATGAAGGATATGGATCTCTATCGGGAGAACGTCGACAAGAAATGGGGCGCCGGCACCGCGCAATTTCTCTACAAGCTCTCACAGACAATCGAGCCCTGGGAGACGAGGGAATTGGAACAGCTCAGGACCGCGGCGCGGATGGGTCCGCGGGCGTACGAGCAGCTCTATTTCGAGCTAAGGCCTAGCCATCGATATTAGCCCTTAATTGCAACCGCAACAACCTCGTCTATCAACCCGTTCATCTTACTCAATGCTTCGCTGCTTGCTCCGGATTCACGGATCTCGTCACCAATTGTCAAATATCTATCAGCCAAATCCAGCTTCTTGATTTCCGAGACTATGTATATGCGACTGATTATTGTCTTTGCAGCAATTCGATGAGCATCGAGATATAACGATTCTGGTTGTGGTAGACGACTTCCTTGAGAATGTATGTACATCATGAGTTCGATCGTTGCACTGCCAATTGCAAAGATCAATTCCTTGAACTCCTCCTTCCTACAGTCAAGTTCCCACTGTTCACGCTGCCACGAGCGCGACAACCAATGGCCAACCAGAATACCGGCGAGCGGTCCGATAGCGCCCCAGATGGCAAGATAGATGTTCAGCTTCGTTAGGTCGAAGTGCATCATCACCCCTGTGCATTGACGGAAATTGTGAATATTGTATCGTGAAATTATTCCACCATGACCGCCAAGAAGTTCAAGGATTCGCTGCGCTTCATCACCATCATTGTGATAGTCGTAACCGCGGCGGCGATCATCGTCGAGATCATCAAATACGCCGCATAGATCCAATGCTTAGATTTCTAGGCCGCCGCTGGGCCAAGATCAATTACATATTCCGCCAGGAGAAAGAAGCCGCCACGAACGAGCTCCTCTCAAAGCTCGCCCTTCGCACGGCCGGTGAGCATCGAGATCTTGCGGCCAAGCTCAGTGCAGATGCCGACACGATGGACGCCCGGATCAAAGAAGTTGCAGAGATGGAAGAGGAAGGCTTTTGGGTATGTGAGAACGGGCATGAGGACTCGTCGACAAAGCCGCCATTTCGGGAATGCGAGGAATGCAGAAGCAAGCCTGGCTCTCCGATTCTTTGCAGCGATTGTTTGAAACGCCGAGATGAAGTCGCTCAAACAGCACCGTTCCGATGCCATAACTGCGGCAAACCCGGCGAGTTCATCAAGCGCGACCAGATGTCCGGCCAGGAGAAGTATGAATCCGACAAGGAACGCGGCGAAGCGCAGAAGATGGCCGATCAGAAACGCGCCCAGGCGAAAGCGGCTGACGAAGACGCCGCGAACAGCGAGAAGACCGCCAGATATTTCCGTGATCTTGCCGAGAGCAACAGGACCGTCGCCGATCGAGTGCGGCGCCTGTAAAGGTCGAACGAAACCCAATCACCAAAACAATGGCAGATTTTGAAGCAGCACCGGAAGGCGGAATCCGCGAGAAGGGAACCGCAGCGCCGGCGGGACAGCCTGCAGAGGAAGTGAAGACGGACGCGCCGGCGGAAGAAAACGCGGCCGCGGAGGGAGCAGAGAACACCAGCGAGGAATCGTCCGACAAGGAAGAATCGAAAGAAGGCCAGGAATCGGAAGGCGAAGAATAATCATCAAGCCGGGAAGGTGCCACCGCAAGGCCACCGCAGGACCAATACACGGAAGCCGTTCTAGAGGGTATTTACAGCAGGGCGATTTCAAGCGTACCTGCGCTGCACACCTGCGCGACCGCCCCATCCGTCGGGCAAAGGGGCTTCCCGGCCTTTAGGCTTTAGCGAAAGCTCTCCTCAAGCCGCGCATCTTCGAGGAGCTTGATTTGTCCTTGCAACGCTTCGGCCCCGCCTTGCCAGAAGCCAATCAGATCCGAAGCCTTTGCATCCTTTTGGAGGCCGCTCCCTTCGCCATTAAAGGCGGCGTAGTCCAATAGCGCATGCCTTCTCTTGACCTCTTCGAGCGTGTCCGCGTAGATGAAGAGATGCGTCAGGTCATCGATGGAAACATGTTTGACGAACAGTGGATTAGCGAGAGCGCTCGTTATTGCCGCATCCCTGACCTCCCCCTCTAGCGGCGCTTTGTCGAGTGTCATCCCAGGACCGGTTATGACAGCCACTTTGGATTTGTTCTCCACAAACTCCAGAGTGACGCTCGTTGCGATTGCCCGATAGGTTTCTTTGTCGTGTTGATTGTCCATCCAAGAATTGATAGCAAGGGCAATGAGAAACCCTGAAGCCCCGATCGCCACATCAAGCAATTTCTTGGACGCTTCGCGCTGCAATTCCTGAAAAGTCATAACCCGAACAATACTAAATTTTCATGATCGAACGCTACACCATAAAATTCGGCCCGGCGGTGAGCCAGAAGGAGCTTGAGAGAATCATCAATACCGGTGATGGCGAATTCCGCTCTGACGACCTCAAGAAGATGAAAGCAAAGATTGAATTCATCGGCCACATCGAGGACATCAAAAAAGTATCCGAGACGTTGAAGAATCTATCAAGGGCGTAGAATTTAAGCAGGGTTTACGGTGAATCCTTGCTCTGAGGAGATCACAGCGTGCAAGAAGAACTGAAAGGTCGGGGAGTGCTGCGAACGGGGCATCCAGGCGCCATCGAATGGCAGGTAACGTACCATTTTGTAATTTCGACCGTCCTCTTGGAGAAGGGAGGATTCCCCCCTGTTGCGGTGAGTTCTCACTCTTTAGGGAGCGTATCCGAGTTGAATGGTAAGGATATTCCCATAGGGCATTATCAACTGGTCGCTGAGGGCGGTGAGATTCTGCGTGTGAAGAATCTCGGCCTTGGTAAATGGACGATCCTCGCGCCGTCCTATTTGTGCGCTGCTGCCGCAAAGATAAGCCATGCATAGCCAACGCAGAAGCAGGCGAGACCAGAAAAGGCGAGGACTCGGTTGCGAATATATTGCAAGCGCGTGTGACCCTTTTTTAACTTGTAGGCTTCGTAGTTCAACGTGAGAAGCGTCATGAACGTTAGGGCATAGAAGATGCTCGTCGCGAGGAGAAAGAGTGGAGCGGCAAGATAGTCCGGAAGTGAAGGCGCAACGGGCGCGCAAGGCGCTTGGGTTCCCGGTTGAGAGTGTCCCAGGGCGGATGCTCCGACAATCAAGACGATGCCTCCGGTCGCCAAGCCGACAACGAACTTTGCCAGATCGATATAGATACTTAGAAAAGGTAGGAAGTCGAATTTGCCGTTCTGTTTGTCGAATTTCGGCTTGTAACCTTTTGGCACTCGAATCCACACAATGCACGATGTCACAACTAAAACGGCCACTCCTCCCGCGATCCCTCGCCATCCCATTAGCTGCATGCCAGATAATAACCCGTTTCGCAACGTATGGCGCTTTTTAAAGAATTCGCTATTGTTAAGAAAACCCTCCGCATTCTTCCATGCCCACAATCAGCAAGGAAAAGAAGCAGTACCTCGTCGCTCGCGTGCGCTCCGTGCTCGCCCAGGATCACCAGATCGGTCTTGACGACCTCGCCGATCGCCTGGACCGTGAGTACGGTATCCGTATCGAACGGCACTATCTGTCCGGCATTGTCCGCAAGCTCTACGCCGAACGCACCCGGCGCGCCGATCATCAGACGCTGAACTATGCCCTCGCCGCCTTTGAGGACTCAATGACGCAGGTCGTCCGCGTCGCATGGGAGATTGCGAACGACCAGTTCGCCCGCAAGCAGGACCGTGTCATGGCCCTCCGTGAGATCCGCGAAGCACACAGCGCAGTTTTCGAAAAGCTCTTCGACGCCGGCGTTTTCGAGCGCAAGCTCGGCACCCTCGACGCCACGATCCGCAACACCCCGCTCCCGCCTGAACGCAAGGAAGCTATCCGGTCCGTCTTTGAAAACTGGGGATTGTTGGAAGCCCCGAAGGAGGATGCCACAGGAGTTAATACCAAAGGATCTAACTGATTATCAGTTTGATAATTACGAGGCGAGAAAAGAGAGCAGGAAACACCTGCTCGGCTTTTCGCTGATCTACCTCACCGGATACTTCACCGACCCACCGGCCACGTTCCACGCACAGCTTGTCCACGCCCTCCAGGAGGAATCGGAGCGTCGCGTGCTGATCCTGGGCTTCCGTGGTTCGGGCAAGTCCACGTTCGGCTCTTTGGCCCTCCCGCTCTGGGCCGCGCTCGAATACCCGGAAAAATATCCCTTCATCATCCTCGTCGCCGATTCGTCCCGCCAGGCGACGCTCAACATCTCTGCGATCAAGCACGAGCTCGAAACGAACAATCTCATCAAGCAGGACTATGGCGAGATCAAGGGGAACGTGATCGAGGACTTCACGCTCCAGGGTGAGGGCGAGGAGTGGCAGAAGCAGAACATCGTGCTCTCGAACGGCGTTCGCATCTTGGCCCGGTCCCGCGGCCAGAAGGTGCGCGGACTGCGCCATCTCCAGTACCGCCCGAAGCTGATCGTCGTGGACGACCCAGAGGACGGCGAATGGGTCCGGACGAAGGAAAACCGTGACAAGACCGATCGCTGGCTTCATTCGGAGATCATGCCGGGCCTCGACGCCCGGAAGGGAAAGCTCGTCGTCATCGGGAACCTGCTGCACATGGATGCGCTCTTGTCGCGATTGCGCGCGCCGGGTACCGGATTCAAAGTTCTTGAATTCCCGCTCATCGATAAGGATGGCAGATGCACATGGCCCGCGATGTATCCCACCGAGCAAAGCCTCAGGGACAAAGAACGCGACATGGGCGCGATCCCCTGGCAGCGCGAGATGCTCTTGAAGATCGTTGCGGACGACGAAGCGATCGTGAAGCCCGAGGACATCCACTACTACGACGAGCGGCCGGCAGGCGTCGCAGCCATCAAGGGCCATGGCATCGATCTTGCGATTTCACAGAAGGAAGGAGCGGACTTTACCGCAATCGTGAGCGGGGAAGTGTTCTACGTGGACAGCGCGCCGAAGATCTATGTCCGGGCGCATCCGTACAACGAGCATGTGACGTTCCACAACTTCCTGCAGAAGGTCAGGAATATTCCGGGGGAACTCGGCGGCGCGAACCTGTTCTTCGTGGAGGATGTTGCCTACCAGAAAGCCGCGATCCAGGAGATGGAGCGCGCGCTCCTGCCTGTCGTCCCGATGAAACCACAGGGCGACAAGCGGGCACGGCTGCAGGTTGTGGCGCCGTACATCAAGAACGGCACGGTGCTATTCCCGCGCGCCGGGTGCGAGGAACTCTTGGGGCAGATGTTCAACTTGGGAGTGGAGAGTCACGACGACTTGAACGATGCGCTAGTGTACCTACTGCAGGGACTCGTCAGTCAGGGATTGGAGCTTCCGAAGATTCACTGGATCGAGGCGTAGGTAGTGGCTCAAACCCAAGTTCCTTTCGAATCGCATCCTGCGCGGCGGCATGAGTGCTAAGGAATTCACTTTCTGACTTATCGTAGGTACCCCGCTTTTTGTTACAAGTAGCGGTCACGATGTTTCTCGCTAGTGATCCGAAGCGCCTAAACGAGACGATCAGCGGTTCTTCGCAAATAACGCCTATGAGCACTCTGGTCTCTTCATATTCCATAGACGCTTTCTGCCACTTGTCCATGGATTCGAGTCTTTCCTTCTCCCAATTCACATTGGGATTGTCGAAAGAAACTTCATATATAGAGACCAACGTGAGGGCCGCGTCATCTAGTTGAGCGAGTCTCTTGGCGGCGTTGAATAGAATGTCGCGTTTCAATTCCCATCTCTTTTGCTGATTCCACATATCGTCGGAAATCTTCGCTTCGATCTCCTTTGTCGCCTGTGTTGTCCGTTTCTGCTCCGCCAAGAGCCTTTCGAAGTCCTCATGAGTTGCAAGGTTATCGCCCTTCTTTCTCATATAGGTCCCAAAGAACCCGCCAAACCACCCGCCTATCAACGTAAGCGCGGCAATAATCAGTCCTTCAATTGTCCCCATAGCTTTTTTCTCCCGATTTACTACACTGAGGATAATCCCTACATGCAAGCGCTCAAGGCCACCGAGGCCCGTGAGATCAATAAAGCGGACATCACCGAGGCGGAAACGCTCGTGTTTGAAGGCCGCGTCCTTTCGCAGACCGGGAAGCAGACGATGCAGCCCGGCGAGTTCTATTACCGCACGACGTTTGTTCCGGTGTGGCTGAAACCGAGCTGGATCAAGCGGCTGTTCGGCGCCGAGCCCGAAATGACCCTCCAGGGTGTTGACACGATCGTGATTGCGTGTCCGTACTGCTCTACGCCACTCATGACCACGTCCGGTCACACTGTCGAGCACAGATCTCCGCTCACCATCTCCCGCGAAATCAGCTGCCCTTATGCGCCGGATGCGCCGCACTCGTTCAAGGTCGTCGACGGAACAATCATCGCCGCCTAGATGGCATCACCCTCCCTCAACTCCAAGGGCAAGCCGAGCTGGCCGATAAGGGCCATCAAGGGAATCTTCCGATCGCGCATCGATCCCGAGACCTACGAACAGTCCCAGGGCATCACGATGACGAGATATGGTCTCGTGAAGTCTGCCGGCGGGAAGTTCGGCGAGATCGACACCGGCGGCAATCAGTTTGCCATCGAGCGACCTGGCGGCGGCCATCACATCGATCCGGAGAAAGCGCTCGCGAACAACCGCGGCTACGTGTACGCCGCGGTGAACGCGAAGGCGCGCGAAGTGCAGAACATCGACTTCCGGCTCTTCGAAGTGGACGGCGAGGATCACAACGAGAAAGAGCAGCACCCGCTCCTCGATCTCTTGGACGGCGTGAATCCGGACATGATCGGGTCGGAGCTCAAGTACCTCACGTCGTCGCACCTCGACCTTGTGGGAAATTGCTATTGGCTCCTCACCGATTCGAAGGGCAATCCGGTCAAAGGCGATCTCGACAAGCCGGAGGCGATCTATCTGCTCGACCCGTCGCGGGTGCATCCCGTGATCGACAAGAATAACTTCCCCTACCACATCGTTGGCTACAAGATGAAGCTCGAAACGCGGAACGTCATGTTCGATCCCGCGTGCATCATCCACTTCCGCTCGCCCGATCCGATGAACTTTTACGAGGGCCGCGGCATCGTCCAGGCCGGCGCAGAGTTCATCGACAACGACAACTATGCGATGGAGTTCAACCGGAAGTTCTTCGTGAACGGCGCGCGGCCGGCAGGGTTCCTCGAAACCGAGATGGTGTCCGAGACGCAGGTTGAGTCCCTGAAGATCGGTTTCATGGACGTGCACGGCGGCATCGACAACATGCAGCGCATCGGCGTCTTGCCGAAAGGCGTGAAATGGGCGCCGGCGGGTTCGAGCCCGAAGGACATGGACTTCAAGAACCTGTCCGAAGACATGCGCGACCGCATCCTTGCCTTGTTCGGCGTGTCAAAGACGATCCTCGGGACCGCGGAATCGGACACGAACCGTGCAACGGCGGAGACGGCCGACTACGTCTTTTCGAAGCGCGTCGTGAAGCCGCACATGCAGCGCATCTGCGATTTCCTGAATGAGAAGCTCGTGCCGCGCTACGGGGACGATCTCTACATCAGCTTCATTGATCCGGTTCCGGAAGACCGCGGCGCACGGACTACGGAGATGTCAGCGGCGGTGGGAAGCCAGCCGGTGCTCACGATCAACGAGGCGCGCGACGAGTTCATGGGCTTGGGACCCGTCGAAGGCGGCGATCAGCTCATGGCGCCGAGCACGATGGCCCCGGTGGGTGAGCCGACAGGCGACGGCGACGTGGCGCCCGAGGCGGCAGGAGGCGAGGAAGCCGGCAAGCGGTACCGCAAAGCGATCGAAGCGAAGGTGCAGAAAGCAGCGAACGGCCAACGCGTCGCGTTCCGGCCGGCTCGGACCAAGCTCACAAGCCGCGCAAAAGCTCGTTCCGAAATGGCGAAGTCGCTCACGGAAACCATCAAGGAGAAGCTCCAGAAAAGCCTCGCCGTAAAGAAATTCGAATCCACAAAGGCAGAGGACGAGGCGCGGTGGAAAGAATGGAGCGACTACACGGAAGAGGCGGAGAAAGACATCGCGGCGACGATCCGGAAGATCAACGCCGAGCAGAAGAAGGAAGTGCTCGCGAATCTCCCGCACGCGATCAACAAGGCGATCGATCCAAAGGATCTGTTCAGCGTCGAGAAATGGATCTCCATTACGACCGACGCCATGACGCCCATCATGGAGACGCTCTTCGACCACCAGGCGCGCGCCGCTGCGGCCGAGATCGGCAAGCCGGAGCTCAATCCGTTCAACGACACCACGCGCGCGGCGGTGAAGCGTTCCGTCCAAATGATGTCCGAGAGCTACCAGCAGACGACGCTCACGGTGCTCGAAACGAAGATCAACGACGGGTTGCAGGCTGGCGCGCCGCTGCCGGACATCGCGAAGACCGTGGAGGAGATCTACGAATGGAGCGACGAGAAGCGCGCCGCGACGGTCGCAAAGACCGAGTCGTTCAGGACAGCGAACGATGCTCTGAAAACCGCATGGAAACAGTCTGGCGTCGTGAAGACCGTTCGGTGGTATACGAGCGAACTGCCGAACGTGTGTGCTATATGCCTCGCTCTTAATGGACGGGAGATCGGAATCGATGACGTGTTCTTCAAAAATGGTGAATCGTTCTCTGCCGAAGATGCAGACGGTACGACTCACTCAATGACGTTTGAGTATGGCGATGTAGAAGCACCTCCCGCTCATCCGCTCTGTGCGTGTTTTATTAGGCCCTCCACTGTCCAAATATGAGGCATGTCTCACAGCAAACAAAATTGAAACTCAGTCTTGCCCATAAGGCGTTGCATAAAGATTTGAACGGTGAGCGCAATCCGTTCTTCGGCAAGCATCACTCGGCCGAAACAATTGCGAAAATGAGCGGTCCTAACAATCATGGCTGGAAAGGTGGAGTCCTAAAACGTGTTCATGTTCCGTGTGCGGCTTGCGGTGCGGACTTACTTCGCAGTACAACCCGTGCAAAGCGGAACTGTTTTTGTAACGCAACACACATGCTCCGTTATCGCTATGACAACAATCTTGTTGATCGCAATGCTATTGTGGCCAACGCACATAAAGCCATGGAAGCGATTCACTGGCGACGTGGTATGCCGAATCCAGCGGTAGCAGGCGAAAACAGTCCCGCGAAGCGTCCCGAAGCTCGGGCAAAGATACGCGCGGCCAAGCTCGAACGGAACTGGATGCGAGGTCGCACAGGCAAGCTTCATCACAACTGGCAGGGAGGCAAAATTTGGTGGCGTGGTAAGGAATGGGACGAGATCAAGCTGTCCATCCGCCAGCGTGATGGGTTCATGTGCGCTGAGTGCGACATGACTGAATGGCAACATATTCAGACCTGGGGTCATCCGCTCCATGTTCATCACATCATTGCCTATCGAATCTCACACGACAATTCGCCGTTGAACCTCATCACGTTGTGCGATTCCTGTCACGGCAAGAAGAAGCGTGAAGAAAACGCCCTGATCGAACAGGTGCGACCATTACTCGTTGTCGCATGACGCTTGACCCAGTAGCGAACTTCATCAGGCTCACGGTCAGCGGCATCTATGGCGCGTCTGATACTGCGATCACTGTCGCGAGTCTCCCTTCTAATTTCCCGACGAGCGGCCATTGCCAGCTCGTTTGGTGGAACAGCACGGACTATGCCGACCCTTCGAATGATCCCTACGCGGAGATCGTCCGGGCGGCGCTCCCCGCGTCTGGGAACGTCCTCACGGTCACCCGCGGCCAGGAAGGCACCAACGCAAGCGCGAAGAACCTCTCGGGCAAGACGTACACCCTGATCCTCGGCATCACGGCCAAGATGATCACGGACATCGGCGCGAATCTCCAACAGCCGTGGAAGTACGTGAATGTGGACGGGACGATCGACGGCGTGAATACCGACTTCACTCTGCATGGCGGCATCACGCCGTATGATCCGAACTCCATGCAGATCCGTTTGGCGCGCCAGCCGCAGGAGCAGGGGATTGACTACACGATTAGCGGCACTACGATTAGCTATATAACCCCACCCGACCCGAGCCTTGCCGGCGAACCCCACATCGCGCAATACCAATGAGAAAATCACTCGCGATCGCCATCAGCATCTTCACGGTCTTTTTCGGCCTCTGGGTTGTTGATGCGATGGCGGCGGCGTATCCGACCGGCGTCGGCGGGACCGGCACGACCGCGGCTCCGCAGGCAGGACAGACGCTTATAGGAACAGGGAGCAGCAGCTACACGCCGGGCTTCATCACCTGTACCGGCAACTGCAGGGTATCGAATTCGTCCGGCACGATCGCATTCGCTGTCCCGCCGGGCTTCAATGCTACGGGTTCGTCTGGAGAATTGCTTGTTCTCACCGGCACCTCGACTGGGCAGGGATACCCCGATGTGACTTTTGATAGTTCAACGGGACAACTTCAACTCCCTGACATCCCGAGTGCGCTTCTTAGAACGGATGGATACGGAAACATCCAGGGGGCGAGTGATGGCGCCGACTATTGGTCGCCCTCATCGCTCAGCAACGTATCTCAATTGAACAACGACGCGAATTATTACGACCCTTCCAATTTTATCGACGGGACGAATTATTGGTCGCCAACTACGCTCACCGATGACGGACAACTGACTAACGGCGCGGGCTATACGAGTTTTGGTATAAGCGGCGCATTGCACAATCTTCCGGTCTATATCGGGCCAAATAGTTTGGGGCCATCCTCTCTGTATTGCTTCTCGAACGGCGACTGCTCTGTGGGGAGCTCGACCGACCTTACTTATACGCTTGGCGTGAATGGAACATTTTTCGCCGCGCAAACGTCCACCTTCGATGGACAGATTTATGTCAGCAAGCCCGTAGGCGTTCCCGGTTTCGTACTTCAACAGGCGTCAGGCACTGACACGACGGCGGGGTATCTCTATAAAGACAATACCGGGGCGACACAGCTCTCACTCAATCCTTTCATTCCGAATAGCGAAGGAGCAGCAGCATATCTCTTCGCTACGCGGAACGTCCAACAGTTCGGCGATATAGCGAACTTCAAAACCTCAAACGCGACTGTCCTCGATATTGAATCAATGAACGACGGAAAGACGAACGGGGGTCAGGTCGGCATCAATGACCAAGCGTACGTTCTCCCCGCGATTCTTACGGTCGTTGATACCACTTCAACGAAACCCGTCATTCTTGCAAAGGGGGCCGTTTCGCAGACCGCAGATTTATTTGACGCAGAGAACAGCAGCAGCGTTATTCTGGCGAATATTGATAGCAGTGGAGATATTTCCACCGTAGGGAAAGCAGTTGTTGGAACGACCACCCCCGTCGAATTGTTCTCGATAGACACCAACGGCAACCTCACATCGGGATATGAGAGCATTGATACCGTAGGAAATGAACGTCTTAAATTGGGCTACAACTATAACGGCGGCGCTGCAGGCGGCATCGCAAACAATAATCAGGCGGCGCAGATCATCGTTGATTCTGGCGGTAACCTGCAGATTAGCCCACGCACGAATGTCTCATCCACGGTAAACATCTACTCCACCAACGGCACGACTGCGAAGGTGGGGATTTCCGTTGCGCCCACGACTGATGTCAATATCGCAACGACGACCGATCTAGGCACGACGCTCGGAGTCGCGGGGACGGTTTCTGTTAATTCAAATGATTACCTGAATGCCACGACGACCGCAGGGTTTGGCACGACCTCAACGACCATACAGATTTCCACGACCACGGGCCTTGCGCCGAATGGCTTCGTCATCATCAATCCTTCGCTCATAGGAGGCACCCCGCTCGTTCCCGAAGTGGCATATTATTCCTCGTTCACTTCCAATGGCGCATCATCAACCCTCAACGGATTGGTACGAGGGCTTTTCGGAACGTCCGCCATCTCCGAGGGCGCGGCCTCAAGCACGAGCGTCTATGCGATGCCTTTCGTTGTCGCAAATAGCACAAGCTCGGCCCCGACGTTCGCAATCGGCTGCGCGACCTCGGTTCCTACCACGGGGTGTATGGATGCGGTAGATGACGTGCCATTTAATAACACGGAAATCGCGCATGGGCTTGCGGTGAATGGAAATGGAATATCAATGACGGGGAATGCTATTCGGGCAAATAACAGCATCACGTTTTCTAACACTTCAAACGGTGCGCAAATCCCCCTCATCATGGCCGGAGCCGGTATTGGGCTTGGGCCGACGCCGACCTACGGGCAGATTACCGCAACGTCCACCTATGGAATCAATTTAATGGTGAGCGGCGGAACAATAGGAACGCAACTTACGGCGAATACCAGCTCCGTTGAAACATTCGTACCGACGACCGTTTCCTCGACATTGGCAGTCACCGGCACCTCCACATTAGGATACGTTGGCATCAACACTTCGACCCCAGACCAATATCTCACGATCAATGGAAACATCCATTTCATTGGAACGAATGGCATAGATTTCGATAACGGCGGAGGGTTCAGCGCAAAAACAACCGGCGGTTCTCTTGTGGGGATTCTAAGTGCGTACACGGACAACAACCTCTATCTCGGCCCCAATCAGGGATTCGCGAACACCATTTTCCGCGCGGGGACGGGGAATATGCAGTTCACTATCGGGTCGGCGGCGAGCGCGTTAAAGATGTCTATTGCGAACAATGGCGACGTGGCGATTGGGAACGGCACGACGACGGATACCGGCTTTGGCTTATACGAAGCGGGCTCATTCAAGGTCGTCGGCACTTCGACGCAACAGCAAACTGTCTACTACGGCGTGAGCACGACAACGCCAGGTTGCCACGGTTTCTATGAACAGGGCGCCACCTCAACGCTCGCGTACGAATATGTGAATAGCACCACCCAAATGGTCGTCACGACTACGAAGCCAGCCTTCTGCCAATAGCATGTACGGCTTCTCTGGATACGCCACCAACGCATACGGATCTGAACGGCAAGCAAGCCGTGGGCCGATCACGAGGCTCGCGATGCTGATCGTGCAGAACGGCTATGGCGCCGCGCTTGCGCTCCAGCATCGCTACGGCGTGAACTCGATCATCCAAAGCACCTATGGCATCGCGATGTCCGTCATGCTCCGATTCCGGAACCTCACATTGTCGAATCCCGAGAGCAATCACAACACGCTCGAACTATGATCGTCCAACCCCAGACCGTCACGCAGAATGATTATGGATACGAGCTTCCCTTCACGCTCGAGGACGGAAACGGCAACGCGGTGAATTTGAGCGGCGCGACGCTCGTCTTGAACGTGCAGGACAGCCAGGATGGAGAGCAGGAATTGATTTTCAGCGGAGGCATGACCATTGACTCCGCTTCCGCAGGAACCTGCCACTACACGGTTGCGCAGGGCAACTTCCCGAACCCGGGAACCTTCCTCGCCCAGATCACCGCAACATGGCCGTCGAGCGAGGTACTCACGTGGTCCGGCATTACGATCATCGTCGAGCCCGCGCTTCCTAAGAGCAACAACTGACATGCTCGCCGGCACACGATCGCCAAATTACGTGAAGATGAAATGTACAGGATGTCCCGTGTTCATCCTTCGCCGGAAAGGCGTGAAGAACCCTCTGTGTCCATCCTGCAAGCAGAAGATCGACCGGGAGCGGAAACGTCAAGTTCTGCACATGTCCAAAACCTCTTGACATTCTTACGATTAAGGTATGAACAACAAATCACTCGTCGGGTTGGTCGCGATCGTGGCACTCCTCGCGGGTGTCGTCGGCGGCTATGCGGGAAATAAATTAACGTCGAACCAACAGACCGGCGGCGACTTCGCCGGCGGCATCACTCCCTCCCAGCTTTTCGCGGGAAGCGCTTCGGGTGGAATTTCGGGTAACGGCTACGTGCAGCCGGCCGGCACCCTCGCACTCAGCGCGCCGAATGGCATCAGCGTCGGTACTGCGGACCAATACCATGGCCAGACCGAATACGCCACGGCATCCGGCACTCCGGCCTCGGTGGTCACGCTCGGAACGCTCGGACAGACCAGCTCGACTGCCACGACCTCGATCACACTGCCCGAGACCGCGGGCCTCTCGATTGGCGCGATTTGCAGCGGCGGCGCGGCGACCACGACGGTTTATGTGTCGGGTTGCGTGCTCACTACGACGAACGGTGCGACCGGTACAGCGACAGTTGCATACTCGAATATCACCGGCGCGAACCTCAGCGTGCCGACTTCAACACTGTTCCGCATCAGTTTCGACCAGCTTCCGTATTAATCTTATCCACCATCCTCGGTGAACGAAGAGCTCAAACAATTCTCTGAATCAGTAGCTCTTGAACTCAAGGCCAAATTAGCTTCCGCATCAACCGAAGAGTTCATCACGCAGACCAAAGCCTCCGGCGATGACCGGAGCTTTGAGGTTGTCATGAGCACGTCCGACGAGGATCGCCAGGGCGACGAGCTTGACCAATCCAAATGGGATCTCAAATACTTCACCCTCAATCCCGTCGTCCTTTGGGCGCATAACTACCAAGGATTCCCGATCGGCATCGTGACCGACATCGAGATTCAGGGCAACAAAGCGATCGCCACGGGCAAATTCGCGCCGGCAGGCATCAATCCTGAAGCGGATCTCGCCTGTGCGCTCTATCAGCAGAAGATCCTCCGCGCCGTATCTCCCGGTTACATCCAGAACGACGACGGAACGCGCGAGCTGCTCGAAATGAGCTTTTGCCCCGTGCCCGCCGGCAAGTTCGCCCTGTCGTTGCGGCAGGTGGGCGCGCTCGGCATGTCCACGCGCGACCTCGTGACGAAGGGCTTTTTCTATGAGACGAAGGGCGCCGTTCCTTATCACGATTACGGCAACGCCGATCCGGACGAGGCGTGGGACGGTCCGGCCCAGGTGAAGGAGTGCGGCGACGACCTGGAGAAATTGAAATCCATCTGCGCGTGGTTCGATTCCGAAAATGACGATGTGAAGTCAGCGTACAAGCTCCCCCATCACCGCGCCTCCGACCGCAAAGCGGTTCTCAAAGGAGTGGAAGCCGCGGGCGCTGCTATACAGGGCAGCCGAGGGGGAGTTGATATTCCATCCGGCGACGTCGCCGGCGTGAAGGCCCATCTTGCGAAGCATTACAAGGAGTTCGGCAAAACCCCGCCGTGGGAAGAAGAGAAATCGGAAAAGTCGCCACAGATCGGCGACCACTGCGAGCTCGACGACGGCACGGAGGGAATACTCGCAGATGATCCCAAGAATCCCGGTGCCCTCGTATGCGTCCCCTCGAAATCAAACAAATCAGAATCAATGAACAACGAACTCGAAAAGAAATTCAAAGCGGAGCACGAGCGGCATGGCAAGGCCTTTGCGAAGGCCATCGACGAGTTTAAGTCGATCGATGAGTTCACGAAAGCCGCGGACGGGGAGCAGGACGAGCACCTTCAAAACACGATGAAGGCCATTGATGACAGCTACGCGCTTGAGGATCAGCACCCCAAGAAGGCGATCGACGAGTTCAAATCGGAGATCAATGCGGAGCATCTGAAGCACGTCAAAGCCGTCGACAAGGCTATCGACGAGTTCAAGTCCGCGCATGAAGCGGTCGACGGCGACGACGATAAAGCGAAGGCGATCGAAGAGTTCACCAAAGCTGTCGGCGTTGAGCTTGACCGCCATGAAAAGGCTCACATGGATCTCTGCGAATCGGAGGCTGGCGAGGACAACGAAGAGAAGTCCGTCCAGGAGCTCATCACGAAAATCGGCCGGCAGATCTCCGCGAAGAACAAGGAGAAATTGAAAGCCATCTTGGAAAAGATGGAATCCCACCACAAGGATGTCACCGCGGCCATCAAGGAGCTTATCGGCTCCGAAGACGGCGACGGAGGGGAGGAACCTTCCCAAAAGCCTGAAGGCGAAAAGCCCGAGGGCGATGAGAAGGCCCTGAACTCAAGGTCGAGCACCTCGGGAGCAATGGCTGAACTGGAGGGATACCTCCTTGGACAGCGGCTCGTGAGGCAGGTCAAAACTGTCACCGAGGATGCTCTCCGCCAATTCAAGGAAAAGATTGGTGAGGCCCGCGGCGGCAGATAGACCTATTCCAAACAATCAAAAAAAGTGGATCCAAAACAAATCGCAGAGATAGTTACTAAGACCGTCTCAGATGGATTCAACGACTTCATGGAGAAGTCGCTCGTCCCGACGATGGATGAGATCTCCGTGAAGAACGCCCGCAAGGTGGTCGAAGCGGTCATGGTGGAGCGCGCTATCAAAGGCCGCGACATCTCCGGCCTCACGACCGACCAGAAGGTTGCATTTGCAAAGCAAGTGCAGGCGGTGTTCCGTGGCAACCGCGATGGTGCTTTGAAGGTGAAAGCCAACGAAGCGCTCATCGAGGAGCAGGACAACCGCGGCGGCTACTTGGTCGAACCGGAAGTTGCGGCAGCGATCCTTCGTATCGCCGCTTCGGTCGGTACGATCATGAAGCAGTGCCAGAACTGGCCGATGAAGACCGATGAGTTGGGCATCCCCAACTACACCGGCTCCTTCCTCACCGGTTCCTATGTCGGCGTCGACCTTCCGGGCTCCGTCACGGGGCTCACGTTCGGTCAGGCGGTCCTCATTGCCCGCAAGTGGCAGCTCGCGTTCACCGTTGGCAACGACCTTTTGGCCGATGCTTCGGTGCAGCTCGCGGACTGGCTCATGGCGATGGCAGGCGAGGCGCTCGCGAACATGATCGACCAGCAGGGCTTCGTCGGCAGCGGCACGGTTGGCGGCTCGACCTACACGGGTCCGTTCGTCGGTATCTTCAATACCGCGAACGTGAACACGTACACGTTAGGCACCGGCAACACGACCTACGCGAAGTTCAATCCGGTCACCGATGCCGCGAACGTCATCGCGACGCTCGAGGAATCCATCTTGGACGGCGCCGCGTGGTACTTCCACCGCACCGTCTGGGCATCGATTCGCTCAGCGTTGGCATCGACTTCGGGCCTTCCGTTCCTGTTCCTTTCCGGAGCAGGCCGCGAATTGTCCGACAATCCGGGCGGCGGTCCGATCAAGCCCGCAGGTGAGATGGCCGGCTATCCGGTCTTCACGAACCGCTGGCTTCCGGCGACTACTGTCGGCTCACAGGCCGGCACCGCGTTCGGCATCTTCGGCAACCTCAAGGCGTGCGCGTTCGGCGATAAGGGCGACCTCCGCGTCGCGCAGTTCGAGTCAGGCTCGTTCGGCGGCAAGGAGATCGCGCTCGCAGACCAGCGCGGCATCGTGTACAAGCATCGCCACGCATTCGTGGTCGTGCTTCCGAAGGCGTTCACGGTCATCTCGACCTCAGCCTCGTAGTTCACTTGATCCGTTTCCGGCCTTCGCCAGTCCTCGGCGCAGGCTGGAACGGATCGGGAAATAAACCGCCCGCCGAAATCTATACATTTGAATTCCAAATCTATACATTTCGTCCCTTCCGATTAAAGTCGAGGGAAGGCAGGGGCCAATCAATCCAAACCAATGCGCTTTAACGTTTACGACAATACGTTGCTCGTCGGCGGTGTGTCACTTCCCCCGCAGAGCTTTAGTGGCTCCAGCGCGGTTGATGGCTCGTCCGTCAACACGGCCGGCTATGACAACGCCGCGATCCACGCCTACGGCGCGGAAACGTCGGGTTCTCCCTCTGCCGCGACGCTCGTCGTCACGTTGCAGGAATCGGCGAACGGCACCAGCGGCTGGGCGAACGCGCTCGACAACACCGGCACGGTGATCGGATTCACCCTCAACTGTGAATCTGCAGCGGCCGAGAACGTCGCCCGCATCGAAGGCCTCAACCTTAATCGGAAGCAGTACCTTCGGGCGGTCATCACGCCGGCGTTCACTGGCGGCTCGTCTCCCGCGATCCTCGGTTTCGCCGAGATCGTCTTGGGCAACGCCGAGCAGAAGCCGGTCGACACGTCGACTTCGAACACGTAGTTCGAACCTTCGTTCCCGTGGCTCTTCCGGTGAGGTAAGAGCCACGACACGAGGGAATCCCTCGACATTTCATGGCAGAAAAAATCGCGCCGTATGCGCTCACAACCTTGCAAAGGGTCAAAGATCGGCTGGATATTGTGATCGATGACGCTGATCCCGTGCTTACGAGGATGATTAATGGCGCTTCCGATTTCATCGAGCGCGAGTGCGGCAAGACCGGTCTCGAAGCCTATCCGAACGACGGCCACTTTGTTCAGAAGACATACACGAATGAGGTCTACACCGCGCAGGGTAGGAAGCAGCAGCGCCTTGTGCTGCGCAATGCGCCGGTGACCTATCTCATCGTCACAGGAAATCTCACGCAGGGATCGGCGTCAGTCACGGTCGCTCCCTACACGGGCATCGTCGCGGGGATGCCACTCTACAACATTCAGGGTCTCTTTCCGCAGGGAACCACCGTGCAAAGCGTCGGTTCAAACGGCGCGCTCACGATGAGCCAGCCGGCGAGCGTCACGCAGACAGGGGCGGTATTCGAGATCTCCGGGCTCATCTCGTTCCAATGGCGCGCCGGCACCCCGAGCAATCCGAACTGGACCGATTTTATCCAGGACCAATTCGAGCTCGACCAGCAGGGAAGAGCAGGCATCGTTCGCGTGTACGGCTCGATTCCCGGACTATACAACAACATGATTCGTGCGACCTATGTCGCGGGCTTTCCGGTTGACTGGCAGAACGCCGGCAACGGTTCCACGCACCAGCTTCCGTCCGATCTCACGAACCTGTGCGAGAACATTGTGGTCCGGATTTACAAACGGCGACAGCTTGAAGGTAAAGCAAGCGAAGCGATCCAGGGTGCGACAACCTCCTGGCGTGATGCCCTTGATGCTTTTGACCGGAACGTAATCAATAATTACCGCCGCGCCGGCAACATTTTCTAATTTCCATGCCCGGTGCCACATTCTCAATCTCAATACCCAACCTTCCGGCGCTGCAAGCCGCACTCGCGAACTATCCTTCGATCTCCCAGCCGATCATCCAGAGGGCGGTCGTCGCCGCGCAGGCGATCCTCGCAAAGTTCACGACGGCCGCAACTGTTCCCGTAAAGACCGGATACCTGGTTCAGAACTGGGCGTTCGAAGTGGGGAACCTCCAGGCGCGATGGTATCCGCGCGCGAGCTATGCGCCGTACGTCGAATTCGGGACCGGGCCGCACGAGATCAAGGCCGTGAACAAGAAAGTGCTCGCGAACGTGCAGACCGGGCAGATATTCGGCCCAGTCGTGCATCATCCCGGCACAAAGGCCAACCCCTTCATGGAGCGAATCGTTGCCGCTTCGCAGCCGGACATCGAGACGCTATTCCTTCAAGCAATGGATCAAGTAAATGAGGCAATCGCCTCGCAAGCCAATGGGTAACACCTTCGCTCAAAATCTCAAGCAGGCGATCGTAAACGACATTCAGTCTCTCGTCTCGTCTGGCGTGCTCGGGTCCGTGGCGACCGACGATTTCACGAAGCTCAACCCACTTAACCGGACGTGGGGGAAATTCCCCGCGGCGCTCGTGATCCCGCCAACTGTCGGCGCCTCGGAATACGAGGATGTGGTAACGAACCTCCGGGAATACACCTGGTACATCATGATCGTGACGACGCCCGACAATCTCCCCAAAAACGATCCGACCTACCTTGAGGGGCTCATTGACAATGTGCTCCAGGTGTTTGATAACGACGTCACGCTTCAAGGAATGGCCGTCGGAGGCGTGAATCCCGCGATCCTCGACCCGCCCGGGCCTGTGAGTAGCGGGGCAGTGACATATGTCACTGCGTACGTCACAATTAAGGCACGTGCTCTTGTTCCCGCCGCCGTTCAATAACTTACTCCAACTAAATGCACGCTTCATCTCTCAAAGAACAAATACCGTGGAATAGGGGACTGCGCGGAGTTTACAAACATTCGGCGGAATCGAAAGCGAAAATAAGTTTCGCACTTGCAGGACGTCCGTGTTCTGAAGCGACGCGCGCGAAGATTCGAGCAGCCCAACTCGGTAAGTTTATTCCCCAGAGCTCGCGCGACAAGATGAGCATAGCTAAAAAGGGGCATCCCGCGTGGAATCGTGGCATTACATACCCTGAAACCGTCCGCGCAAGGATGAGTATCGGCAGTCAAGGCAAGAACGCCGGTTCAAAGCACTGGAATTGGCAGGGCGGTAAGACCCCCATCGGCCGCCTTATCCGGGATTCTGCACAATACAGGAAATGGCGCGAAGCGGTGCTCAAACGTGATGATTATCGATGCTTTGATTGTGGCCAACGGGGCGGAGAATTAGAAGCACATCACATCTACTCATTCGCTGAATACCCGCGTCTTCGTTTTGAGCTGGAAAACGGGATCACCTTGTGTATATCGTGTCATAGACAAACCCCCAATTTCGGGCGAAGATTATACGGAAGACAATATCCATCAAAGGCCCTCGTCCCGGCCGCCGTGCAATAAATTAACCCACCATATCTTTGAACATTCCGAACACAGAAAACAAAATGATGGATCAGCCGAACGTCGAGCAGAAAGACGTGCAGCCGAGCTTCGCGCGCGCCGCATCGGTGCTCGAGAACGATTATTTCTATCCCGAAGCGAACGGGTATCAGGCGATCACGATCCGCGCGGCGACCCGCGAGGACGCGCACGCCATCTATCTTGCAAAACGGAAACCGGTGACGCCGGAGGAAAAGGTCGGTGAATCAGAAACCAATAACGAATAACTATGTCAGTAAAAGGAATCGGGCGGCGGTTCAGCATCGGCATCGCAAAGGAATCGTCCCGCGGCACTGCTCAATCGTCGGCCAATCATTGGCTTCCGTTCAGTGACGCATCGATCGATGAGAAGTTCGAGAACGTCACCCAGGACGAGGCCTACGGCATCATCGAAGATTCGGTAGGGCAGTTCCGCACGAAAAACTGGGCGGAGGGAACGCTTAAAGTTCCGGTGACGGATCTCAGCCTGCCGCTCATCTTCTACGCGATGTTCGGCGCGAGCGCCGATGCCACGCACTCGGGCGAGTCCGCCGTCTACGACCACACGGCCACCGTGGCCGAATCAGCGCAGCACCAGTCCCTCACACTGTTCATCCACGATCCGCTGTCGGGTGTCGACTACTCCCACGCATTGGGTGTCATCCACAAGCTGGACCTCGACGTCGAACTGAAGAAGTTCGCGGAGCTCTCGCTTTCCGTGAAAGCCCTCAAGGGCGTCTCGCAGTCGTCGTTCAGCCCGTCCATCGCCTCGGAGAATCGCTTCCTCCCGCAGTACATGAAGTTCAAGTACGCGACCTCGGTTTCCGGATTGAGCGGCGCGACCGCGATCGCCCTCAAGTCCTTTAAGCTCTCCGTCGACGCGAATATCGAGGATGACGATGTCCTCGGAAGCATCGCGCCGATCGACTATCTCAACAAGGAGTTCAAGGTCGAAGGATCGCTTGAGGCCATCTGGCAGAACGAGTCCGACTTCAAGACCGTCGCGCTCGCGACGCCGAACGTGCCCCAGGCGCTTTCGATCGTCCTCCAAAACACGGACGTGTCTATCGGCACCGTTCCATCACACCCGACCGTGAACATCACTCTCGATCAGTGCTACTTCACGGCCATCAGCAGACCGATCAAGGTCAAGGATCTCGTATACCAAACGATCAAGTTCAAGGCGACGTATTCAACGGCAAATTCGGAGATGTTGAACATCGTCACGACGAACACCGCGGCGACGAGCGCCTAGTCACAAACAAATCCTCACCAAAATGTCAGAACGCAAAACAAATACAGTCACCACGCCATCCAACCATGCCGTCGAGCTCAAGGATTACATCACTGCCGGCGAATTCCTCGATTTGAACGAGGAAAGCGAGAAGAGCGGCCTCACAAAGACGGCACTCGCGAAGAAGATCCTGGAGCTTGCCGTCGTCTCTATCGACGGCGCGAAAGAGAATATTCCCTCGGCGATCCGTGAGCTTCCGATCGCGGATTACACCTTCCTTCAGCAGGAGATCAAGAAATTGATCGAGGGAAATTTTACGGTGGCGAAGAATCCCCAGAACTGATCTGGCGCGAGTTCTTCGCACAAGGCCGCGCGTACCTTTCACCCGAACTGAAGGGCGTCATGCTCGCCCGCGAGATGGGCTGGACGTGGGAAGAGTACCGCGCCCAGCCTCAATGGTTCGTCATGAACCATCTCTTCATGCTGCAAAGCGAAGCGGAAGAGGCCAATCGCAGATCAAAGGGGTGACTTGCGCAATCGCCGCAACTATGGCTTAGTGAAGGGGTCAAAAGGTCGAAAACCTGATAAGCAATTTCTCTAATGTCAGAAAGCAACAAATGCCCCAATTGCAGTCAATACAAGGTCCAAAGCATGAGCGCTTTGAAATGGATCGTGATTGCCATCGGCGCCTCCGCCATACTGGTCATCACGCTTCCTCTTGAACTCATATTGATTCCTGCCGCGATCGTTGCGGCGATAATACCCAGTGCGCGCGCCAATTATCACTGGTGCCGCAACTGCAAATGGTCGGATCGTGTCGTTTCGAAAGCTACGAATTAAAGAACATCACCCGAACGCAAAATGGCCGATTCTTCATCAGAGCTAGAGATTGTCATCTCCGCCATCGATGAAGCGTCGGCTTCTTTTGATGAGATAAGCGAGTCGATGGCTCAGATGTCGGAATCGGCGAGCGCGGCGGCCACGCAGACCGATGACGCGATGGAGTCTGTCGGCCTCACCGTTAATCAGGTCACGGGCGAGATTCAGAACTCGCTTCTTTCGCAGCAAGAGTCTTTCGACCTCCTCACCCAAGTCATGCAGACGGACTCCGAGGAGATCCAGCAGCTCATTCTCGACGAGGGAATTTCATTCCAAGAGGCCTCCGCCGTTGTGGAGGAGGCAAACGCCGAAATCGCATCCTCGTCGGAGGGCGCGGCTGCGCTCTCCAAGAGCAGCTTCACGACGATCGGTGTCGCCGCAGGCATCGCCTTCGCCGCGGTCTCAAGCGCGGTATCGAGTGCCATCTCCTCGGCCGAGCAGTGGGACCAGACCTCCGAGATCATCACGCAGGAGCTCCAAAACATAGGCTCTTCGATCCCGACGTCGCAGGTGCAGGCGTACGCCCAGCAGATCCAGTCAACGACCCTCTTCAGTCAGCAGCAGGCGCTCTCGGCCGAAGCGGTCGTCCTCGGCTTTTCCAACCTCGCGCCGAAATACCAGGAGCTTACGTCCCTTTCGGCCGACCTCGCGACGAAGATCCAGCAGTTCACGGGCTCTGCTACTGCCGATCTGCCCTCGGCGATGAAGATCCTCACGAATGCGCTGAACGATCCGGTTGCCGGCATCAACCAGCTTATCCGTCAGGGCGGCGTCGCGCTTCCGGCGGCGACGGTCACTATGATCGAGAATCTCGCGAAAGCCGGCGACACGGCCGGTGCGGACGCGGTGATCCTGCAGGCGCTACAGGGCCAGGTGGGAGGGCTCGCGCAGGCAGCCGCCAATGCGCCCGGAGGCGGTCTCATCCAGCTTTCGAACCAGCTCACTGCGCTCGGGACCACCATTGCGAACAGCGGGCTTCTTACCACGCTCGACGAGATCGCAAAGGATCTTACGCCGATCATCCAAGAGATCGGACAGTGGACATCGGAACATCCAAAGCTCACGGAAGCGATCGTTGCCGGCACCGTCGCATTTACCGCGCTTTTGGCTGTGCTTGCCGTGGTTGGCATTGTCGTCGCTGCCATCGGTTCCACGTTTGCCGCCGCGGCGGTTGCGATCGCGGCCGTCGTCGCCGTGATCGTCGGAGTCGTGATCTCGAATTGGGATCTCATTGCGAGCCATACCGAGACCGTCTGGAACGGCCTTTACACATTCTTCGTCGGCGGCTGGGAGCTGGAGATCAATCTCTTTAAGACGGCGCTCGATACGGTCATGACCGTCTGGAAAACCGCCTGGAATGACATCAGCTCGTTCCTTGGGAACATCTGGGCAACGATCCAGAACACCGTGAAGACCGGTGTCGATTATGTGATCAGCGCGATCAATGCATTCATCAATGCGCTCGATGCGATCCATATTTCGATACCTTCGATTTCAATACCGGGTACGAAGCTCGCGACCCCATCGATCAACCTCGGCTTCAGCATCCCCGATATTCCGATGCTCGCCGCCGGAGGATTCGTGACACAGCCGACGCTCGCACTCATCGGCGAGGCCGGACCCGAGGCGGTTGTCCCGCTTTCACAGATGGGCGGGGCCGGAACCGCCGGCCAGCAGATCGTTATCAACATCAACGGCGGCATTTTCCCGGCGGATCAGTCCGCGATCAAACAGATCGGGGACATGCTCGCAAAGTCGATCACGACGCAGCTCCGCGTGAAGAACTACGCCCTGTAATATGCCGAATCCCGTACGGCTACTCGATAACGGCACCGACATCTCGAATCTCGTCGATTGGAAGTCGCTGGATTTTGTCTCCGTCCTGACCAAGGAAACAGGGACGGGCGCTTTCAATATCAAGTGCAACGCCGCAAACCTGCCGGCGGGTTTGCCCCAAATCGGTGACACGATCGAGCTCTACGACTCGTCCGGGCTCATGTGGGGCGGCATACTCACCGAACAGGAGCCGATCATCGCGGGCCTCATGGTGACCTACCAGTACACGGCGACCGATTGGGGATTCCTCTTCGACGGCGAACTCGTGAAGAAGAACTACGCGGGCATGGACCCGGCCGACATCGTCGCCGACATTGTTAACACCTTTTGCGCAGGCAAGGGGTTCAACCTCGACGGCGTTCAGCGCGGCAACTTCCTCGTCGAGACGATCAAGTTCAACTACCAGCAGCCCAGCAAGGCGCTCCAGTCGCTGGCAAAACTCATCGGCTGGGATTGGTTCATCGGCCCGGACAAGACCGTCTACTTCTTCCTGGGCGACGTGGACGACGGAAGCGGCGGCGGTGCGGTGGGCGATGGAGGTGTCGCGCCGATCACTATCGACGCAACGAGTGGCAAAATCGAGTGGAACTCTCTCGACATCGATCTCCAGATCACGAACATGCAGAACAGCGTGTACGTCATCGGCGGCACACTCCCCGTCATGTTCACCGCTTCGAATACAAACGACGTCTATCCGACGAACGGCACGGCGAACACGTTCCCCGTCGCCTACGCCTACAGCTCGAGCACAATCGTCGTGGAGCTGAACGGCGTGCCGCAAAGCGTCGGCATCCTGAACCAGGTAACCGACCCTGCGACCGTCGACGTGCTCTACAGCGATTCCGGTCGGTTCATCCAATTCACCGCAGGCGCGCCAACGGGCGGACAGGTGGTCAAGATTTTCGGCACAGCCCAGGTTCCGATCGTCGCCCATGCTTCGAATGCAGCGAGTGTCGCAACGTACGGCGAGCGGCAGGGCGTCGTGACGGATTCCACGATCACGTCGGTCCCGGAGGCGCAGCTCCGCGCGCAGGCGCAGATCCTCCAGTTCGGCCATCCAGTCTATGACCTCAAGGTGAACACGATCACCCCTGGATGCAGGATCGGCCAGACGATCAAGGTGAATGTCCCCGCGATGGGGATCACGAATTACAACCTCGTCATCAAGCGGATCGAGGCGGTGGGCTTCGCGCCGGGACCCAACGGGATGCTCGAATACCAAATCGAGTGCATTGGCTCGGATAACGTCACCTTCACGGACCTCATGACGACGATCCTCCAACAGGAGCAGACGCAGACGGATGTTTCGGATGACACGATCACCGAGGATCTCCAGGAGGCGGACGAAACGCTGGCATTTGCCGATACCGTCACGGCGACCGCCGGTTCGAGACCCTATTTATACGGTCCCACTTCTCCACAGCCGCGCTATGGCTTTGCCGTCTATTCATGACCATAATTGAAGTAATCCCCGCACTATCCCCATGTCTGAAGGCCTGAAGATCACTGGAACAATCACCCTCCGCTCGCACCCTTCGGGTACGCTTCATCTCTATCAATCGCTCGTAGACCTTGGGAAGCCGGAACTCGCGCGCGAACTTCTTGCTGACGGCAAAGTCGAAGTCGTGCAGAAGAACCTTGTCGTTGACTCGCCAAACTACGGAATAGACATATTAGTGCAGTACCTCATCAGCGGGTTCACGGGGACATCGAATTTCCCGCTCGGGATCGCATGGGGCGAGATCGGAACAGGGAACACCACTCCGTCCGCCGGCGATACCGCTCTCACGGCTCCCACGAACCGCGCGGCGGTTTCCTACGCGGCAGACTTCGGCCTCAACACCGCCCAGCTCCAATTTTTCTTCCCAGATGCGGTGCTCGCGAATACTACCTATTATGAGTGCGGGTCGTTCATTGGCGGATCTTCGACGATCGGTTCAGGCAACATGTTCAATCATGCTCTGTTTGCTTCCGGATATTCAAAATCGAGCGGCACCGATACGACACTTGAAATAGACATCGCTATTTCCAATTAGCATGAAATCTCGTCCCACCGGTCCCGATCAGACAATCCTTTCCTCTCATGGCAATGACCGACGCGATGATGCTCGCGGCAGTGCATTTCTTCTTGCGCACCAGCAGCTCGGGGTCATCGCGCTTCCCACGAACCCGACCAACAACCAGACCCTGACGCTCACGATCAACGGCACCGCGATCGTGGTCACGTTCGTTTCAAGCATTGGCTCGACCGCGAACATTGTTCTGATTGGTGGGAGCGCTGCGGCGACGACGCAGAACCTCGTCAATTTTCTCCGCCGTCCGGATCTCACGAGCACGACCCAAGTCGCCGCCACTTCGGGGAATCAGTCGCTGCTCCAATACTGCGGTTACGGATGGCCGGGATCATCCACCAACATCGTGCCGTTCTCACTCAACAAGAACGTCAACGGCCTTGCCGGGCTGCTCAGCAGTTTCACCGCGTCCACGACGGTGACCGGCGGATCATGGACTGCGCAGACCATGCAGCTCTACGTGGAAGACGGAACCTATTTCATCGGCACGACGCGGGTGCTCTTCACCGGGGGTTCAACTCCGACCGTCACCGCGCCAGTCTCACATCCGCGCATCGATGTGCTTTCGATCAACAGCTCGGGCGTCCTTTCCTGGACGACCGGTACCGAAAGCGTGACTCCATCAGCGCCCACCTATCCGACCGGGGTGATGGTGATCTGCGAGCTCTATAACGTCGTCGGAGAAACCGCGCTCTACGATAACGAGAACCAGCAGACCAACGAGGGATATATCTATAACGATGTCCGGCCGACGCTTGGCGGCACATACATTTCGAGCGCGTCGCAGGTCGCATCGGGGCTTTTCATTCCAGACCCCGGCAGCGAAGCACAGGGGGATGTTCTGTATTACAACGGTTCTGCATGGGCGCGGCTTCCCGCGGGCACTTCGGGGCAGGTGCTCATGACCAAAGGGGCAAGCGCGAATCCAACGTGGTCGGCAGCTCCTTCAGGATTCGGCCTTACCGGGACAGCCAATGGATCGAACTATTCGTCCTCGTCAACATCATACGTGGACGTGGATGCTACAAATCTGAAGGTCACACTCACCGGATTGACTGTCGGCAAGTTCTTATACCTACAGTGCTATGCCCAATACGAGACTACCGGTTCGAATCTGACCAATGGTGTGCAACTCCAAGACACGACAAATTCCATCACTTTAGTCACGGGACCTGCATCTTCGGGCTCGACCTACACGATCAACTTCAGCGGGCTTTATAAGATTGCATCGGCTACGACAACCATTTCACTCCAATACAAGACCACAACCAACAATGCATTACTCCTGAACTCGGCAGCCGCATTTACACCAGGAGGCAATCCGGCGTGGTTTACCGTAACCATACTTAACTAATCAAGCCCATGCCTCCCACCGGTACGAAATCCAAACGCAAGCCGCACACTTCTGATCCGACCGACTTCGAACTTGGCCAGCAGATCGCAGAACTTCGAGGCATCACGGTTGCGGGATTCAAAGCTGTGAACGATCATCTCTCTACACTCAACGGCCGCGTCGGCAAGCACGATGAGCTTTTCAACAAGATTCTCGGCAATGAAAAGTTTGAGGCGGGCGCGCGACAAGGCTTCGCGACATCCTGGAAAGTCATCTTTGCTCTCGTCACGATCACGCTCGGCATCCTCGCGATCGTATTCGGGCCGCATTAGCTATCCACACCCACCGACCTCGACAAATCTCGCCAATCACCCACACTGAAAGCAAATGCCCAAGAATTTAGGCGCACTGGAGCGTAAGGCCGATCCCCGCGATATTATGCTCGGCTCCGTTCAGGCGCCCGTCTCGCTCCCCTCGGCATTCATCCCGGACATCTCCTGGCTTCAGCGCAACTACCAGGGCCAGACGGCGTTCTGTGGCGAGCACGCCGGAACGCATTTCAAGGCAGTCCTCGATTTCGTCAATCTCTCAGGAAACCCGATCGAGCGAAAGTCGCCGCGCTATGGTGTCATCAAGCTCAAGGACCCGAAGTCGTCTCTTTATGACGGGTATGCGATCGACGCCGGCACGACGATGGACGCGGTATTCAAGTGGCTGGAGAAAGCGGGAGCGGCCGACTTCGAGCCGCTCGGAGACGACATCACCCTTCCGATGAGTGTCTACTGCGATCCATCGGTCGTTACTCCCGCGATCGATGCGAACGCCGCACAGAGTCTCATCAAGGCCTACGCCTACAGCGCGACCGATTTCGAATCATTGTGCCAGGCAATCTACCAGAACAAAGCAGTCATGTTGCTCATCAAGTGCGATGATGGGTTCTGGGGAACCTCGACGCCCACTTTCACCACCCCGGAAGACGGCCATTTCATTTGCGCCTACGGCTTTGATAGCGATTCGATCTATGCGATCGATTCTGCAGATCCGAATGACGCATTCGCACTGAAGAGGATCGCAAAGCAGTACATCACCCCCGAATTCTTTTTCGAGGCCGGGACCGCGATCGACCTCCCGCCGGTCGTGAAGACCGCGCTCACGAACGGGCAGCCGGTCCCCGCGAGCGTCACCCAGGCGCTTACCGCCGGACAGGTTACGCTCGCCCAACAAATCCTTAATGACATCGAGGCAGCTCTCACCCTGATAAAGCAAGAACTCTAAAGGTCGAAACCAAACGTCACTTCCAATGAATCTATCCAAGACAAATTGGACTCTCGTCGCGACCATTGTGATTGCAATAGGGAACGCCGTCGTCCCGTTCATGTCAGCGCAATTTTCTGGAATCGTTATAACGATCCTTTCTGTGATAGCGTTCACGTTCCATATCTCGGACGTGAACAATGCAGTCGCCAGCGCAAAAGCTCCTCAACCTTCGTCCACCACGCAATAAATGCAATCTCAGATCGTCCAAAAGTGGATAGTCCTTTCGGACTTACAAATCCCCTTTGAAGACCATCGCTCGCTTGCCGCAGTGGAACTGTTTATGAAGGACACGCAGGCGTCCGATGAACCATTCACAGGATGGCTTCAAATTGGAGATTTACTCGATTTAGACGAATTGAGCCGATACCACGCCGGCGAAGAAGGCAGTTTGGACGACCTTGAATCATCATGGGAAGCGGGCAACCGCTTTCTCGATCGGCACCAGCGAATTATCCGGAGAGGGTGCCGGAATGCGCGATTCGTACTTCTGGAAGGCAATCACGACTTCCGCGCATACGACGCTGCCCAGAAGGACTACAACAAGCGCTTTCGCTCCCATCTCAACTACGAAAAGCAGCTCAAGCTCAAGGAACGCGGCATCAAGTGGGTTCGGAGTTGGAAGGAAGGCGACGTGTTCCGTCTCGGTAAGGCCACATTCACACACGGGCTCTACACGAACCAGTACCACGCAAAGAAGATGGTCACGAACTTTGGCGATTGCATCTACTACGGCCACACGCACGATGTCATGGAGATGCCTCAGACCCAACGGGGCAAAGACAAAACCATCGTGGGGAAGAGTCTCGGGTGCTTATGCGACTATTCGCAAGCATACCTAAAAGGCCGCCCAACCAATTGGCAGCAGGCATTCGCCATCTTCTACGTATTCCCGGATGGCTTCTATACCGAACACACCATCCGCATCTTCAAACACCGCTTTCACGCTTACGGAAAAACCTATGACGGTTCAAAAATATTGAAGTATTAGATGGCCTGGACCAAGGAACAAAAACTTGCGTGGCAGCGAAATCACCGAAGACAAAACGGTGGTATTGAAACGAAGCGTTATGAGCGCACATGGTCGGGTCATCTCATGCGGACGTATCGCAATATGCTCTCGCGGGTGTTGGGGATTCAACGGAGAAAGGCACATCTCTATTACGGCCTTCCAATCCTCTCACGGGAAGAATTCTACGTCATCTCGAAGTCTGATCCTGACTACAACCGTCTCTTCATCGAATGGAAAGATAGCGGCTTCGATCATCGACTGACACCCTCAATCAACCGCATCGATTCCCACGAAGGCTATCTCATCCATAACGTCGAGTGGGTGACACATTCGGAAAACTCAAGGATGGGCGCACTATCACGGTTTGCCCAATGAACATCCCAGAAAAACTAAAGATTGGCGCGAACGACGTCACGATCGAGCGGCGACCGTTCTCGCAGATCGACGCGGAAGGCAACGGCGGCATCGCGTTCTGGGAACAAAACGTCTTGGTGCTCGCGGATGACATGCCCGAGGACCGGACCGCAGTCGCATTCCTCCACGAGATCCTGCATTTCATAAACACCTACCTCGAGGAGAAAGAAGCCACCTTCATCTCTGAAGGATTGATGCAGGTCATTCGCGACAACGATCTCGACTTCCGTTGAACCTCCACGCCAGTGGCTTTTACGGACGGGACGGTCCAGCTAAGCCGCGCGGCTTGCTCCTAGAGAAAAGCCGCTGGCGCGGGTGCTGAACGTCGCGCGCCGTCTCTCTGTTCTTCGACCTCAGAGAGATGGCGCGGGGCGCTCAAGCAAGCAGGGCTAACCGGCCCGGCGCTCCACCAGTTCTTTCCCAATTTAATCAGGAGGACATTCGTGTGCATCGCTACGTTGTTCTTTCTCTCATTCTTTGTGGACATCTTTGCTTTGCTCAAGAATGTCCCGCGCCGCAACCCTCACAACCGATCGTGATTCACGTCACGGCGGCTGAAGCTCCCGAAGCGTCGCTCAAAGCGCGCCTTATCCACGAACTCACCCAGTCATTAATTGACCAGGGGCGAGGCATCGTGGACATCACGCGCGAACGGCAAATCCAAAAGCTCATGAAGCAGTTGAAGGAGGAATCTAGCTATGACCCTCATGGCTCATACCGGCACGACGGACTTGATGACCCGCGAACAGCTCGCGGAGATTCTCCCGCCCGAAGCAACGGACACCCATAAACCGATCGCTCACATTCAGCTCGTGAACTCACTTCTCGAATCCCTCTCTTTCCGGCACATCAATGTCGTGAAAGAGGAATTTGCCGTGAGTCAGGACGGCATGAAGCTTTTCGGCTGCCTCGACCTCGAAACGATGGGCGACGGCTTCCGCTTTTCTCTCGGATTGAGAAACGCGAACGACAAGTCAATGCGTTTGGGGCTCGTGGTGGGGGTGAAGATCCTCGTCTGCGATAACCTCGCATTCCACGGCGACTTCGAGCCTGTCCTCGCGAAGCACTCCAAGCATTTCGATCTCAATTCGGCCCTTGCGGTCGGATTGGAAGCAATGCAGCGGAACTTCAAACCAATGGCCGACCAGATTCAAGCCTGGAGAGCCAGACAGCTCACGGACGGACAGGCAAAAGAAACGATCTATCGCGCGTTCATCGAAGACGAGCTCGACGCACCAAAGCATTTGGCGCGCGTAGTCCACAAGGAATATTTCGAGCCAAGCTACCCCGAGTTCGCGCCGCGCACCGCCTTCTCTTTGCAGAACGCGTTCACCTCGGCGTTCAAACTCCTCGACCCGATCCCGATGTACAAAGCCACCGCTTCGCTTGGCGAGTTCTTCTCGCTGAACTAGGAGGCCGCGTGAGAAAACCTCTTACCCGGCACCACCGCAAACCTCGTTCGCTTGGCGGCACTTCGGAACCGAGAAACCTCTCGCGCATCCCGCCGAAGAAGCACGCCGCCTGGCACCTGTTGTTCTCGAACCTTCCCGCAGAACGGATCGCAGAAGAAATCAACCGATTCTATCTCGATCCCGACTACCGATTCATTCCAGAAAGGAGGTGAACTGTGTTCAAGGATGGGATTCTCTACTGCGACCGATGCGGGAAACCCATCCGCATCGTTCACTCGCACATCAAGGTCATCACCGATGGCAAAGCGCATTATTGCTCCACCTGCCATCTGCTCACCACGAAGCCGCGCGACCTCATTGACCGAATCCTGCGGTTCTTCCGCAAAGGAAGTGACCCATGATTACGCAAGGAGGCCTTTACTGCGATCACTGCAAGCAACCGGTCCAAGCAAGTGTTGCGAGCATCGTCATCCACCTGTCGCTCGACAAGATTCTTCACTTCCACTATTTCTGCCTGGCCCAATTGCTCAACCGGAAGGAGGGACCATGACGGCCGATCGCGCCATCTGCGAATTCTGCGCCGGCGATGAACGGATCGGTGATCTCACGCCGATCCACCTGTTCATCAATGGCGTCAAGCACACGTTCTATTTCCACAACAACGAGGTACCCAAAAACTGCCTCCAACTCTGGCTTCGCGAACAGCGCGCCAGATACAATGCCCCTGCAAATTAGGGGCATTTTTTATGAAGCTGGTAAAATCTCGGCAACCGATATGAATGAGAAAGATATGACGGAGGAGCAAAAAGCACACTACGAAGAATGGAAGAAGAAATGCGCCGCGACAAGAGCTCGAAATCTGACCGAATTGCATTCCGAACATCAGCATGAATGGAAGCCCGGTTTTAAGCTCATTACGCGCGGCCCACGAAAAGGGCAGTTCAAGTGGATGGGGTACAAGCAACAATCGGCAGATCGAAGCGCGATTGTATTTGCCCAGTCCAGAAAAGCTATTGATGCCCTAAAGCCCACGGAACCACTCGCTGACAAATCGCCGAGGGAAAAACCTAAATTCTCGTGGGAATTTGTTATCGCTATTATCTTCATCTACTCTGTTTCAATAATCTCCTTTTTCATATCCAAGGCATTCGCGTCGTTTGGCGTTCTCGGGCTGGCAGTATTCGTAGATTTCGCAGTTTATTCCATTAAGAAGAAGCGCCGCTACGGCTCAAAATACCTTCCGTTTCTTTGGTGGCTGTAAATTCACGCCCTTGCTTTTCCTCATGAATCCTTCATGCTGAAATGGTCGCCAAATCAAACTCCGGACTTCAATGGACCGAAATAGGCCGGAAACAAAGAAAAGATATTATCTGACGAATCGAGAGCGGTTCTATCTTTGGGCAGAGCTTCGCCGCAAACGCAATCGACGAATCGTTCTAGCCCACTATTGGAACCGTTGCAGCTGCTGTGGAGAAGCGAATCCTTGTTTTCTTGCTATCGACCACATAAATAACGATGGCTGGAAGGAGAAACGAAAGGATCGTGGAGGGGTTGATTACCACAAGATTGTGAAGCGCGGCTTTCCCAATGATCTTCAGCTCCTTTGCCACAATTGCAACTCCGCGAAAGCTTATTACAAAATCTGTCCCCATAAGATAAAGCGAACGATTAACGACATCATCAAACCAGTCGCAAACCAAACTATCCACTTAAGTGATGGATATGCGCAAATACGCGCGGGCCGAGGATAGCTCCTCCGGCCAGACATATGAAACCCCTATGGATTACCCTGTTTTTGCCCTTTTTTGCCTCTTTAGCCATCCCGACCGCCCAATATAGCGTCCAGCCTCAAACGCCCGTCCTGACCGAAATATCGGGCAAGGACTGGGCCTATACGGTCCCATTCCCGGTCAAGAACATTGCCGAAATTGAAAAGCTCATCCAGTGCGAGAGCCAGGGCGTGAACGTCGCGCGCCCCGATTCGAACCACAAGATCTCATGGGGTGTGCTTCAGTTCAACGGGACGTCGACGTGGGACGAGATGGAAACCAAATTCGACTTCTACGGCTCTCCGATGGTCCCCGCCGACGCGATCCACATGGCGGACATGATGATCTCGAATGGCCTCATCGCGAGATGGACGTGTGCGAGGTTGACTGGCCTGATCTCATGAGCTGCAGGTGGCTCAGAATGACTGACCAAAGAAAATGGCCCCGATGTGAAAATCACTCCACCTTAGCTGCCCCAGCCCCTGTCATATGAACCACTTCCGTAGATACCCGATCGTAATTAAGCGCTGACCTAGGCAACAGCCATTTTGCTTGGCACATCCTATGGTGAACGAAGGGGCAGCGTGAAGTCTTCGAGGACTCCAGAGCAACGAACCGAACTCAATCGCTTGGTCGAGCGACTCATCAACGTAATCTATCTCCTGAAGCTTCAAACCGACAGCTCTCCGGAAATTCACCGTTATTTTGAATTTGCAGAAAAAGACCTTCAACGGCTCCTGATGCTCATCCAGAAACCGCGCGCTAACGGCGAGGATAAGGCGGCATAACAGGTGGGGTTATTTCGCCTGTTCCTTCCGTGATCGGCCTTCCGATCGCAATGGGCGCCAATGAAAACCAATTAAAGGCTCGCATGTGTGCAGCCTTTTCGCTTCCTCAAACGCCGCATCATTCTTGGCACTCGCGACTGTCCGAAAGCATTTTGTGCAGATCAGGTCAACAGTCGAGTCTTTATTCTCACGCCGAACGAAGTCTCCAAAGACCGTCATGAGATTGCTCCGAATGGGGGAATATGCCAAACATTGTATGAAATAGACGGGCATCTTTTCAACGACGTTGCCAGCAATAACCCCCTCGCCCATAAGCATCCAGGGATTCCTCTGTGGAAATCTCCCGTGTTCGTCGTTTGTTCGCCTATAATCTCCTCCCATGGGCGGTGAGCGGGCATCGACGGTCCGGATGCAGCGCGGCGGAAAGATCTGTGCGATCTGCTGGCGGCTTTCACTTTTTGTCCTATCGGAAGCTTTCGAATCACATCCCGAATTGCAAGTCGAGAAATGCCAGCACCCTCTCAGTGAGTGTCAGATAGCCTGGCAACATAGCATCGCTCAGTTTGGAACGATTGCAGATGTGAAGGGTTTCGGCCGCCTGAATAACTATTTCGGCGGATGCCGTCGTTACGACGTTCTCACAATGTTCGCAACACGAGGTCTGACTACCGTCAGGATTGATCCGGCGTACGAAGGCAAGTGAAGGCATGGAGTGAACTCTAGGGGGAGCCGAAACTGAGCCAAGATCGAACTAATGGCCTCTGCAAGCTAGCCTGTGCTTATATGCGCCCAATTTCTGAGCAAAACTATACACACCATACCAATTTTTTGGGATGCGGCTCTTCCCGACCCCGACGAACTTATCCCCAGATCCATTTGCGCTTTTCCCTCATTGTGCTTTCATGAAGATAACTTCATAGCGGCAAGACCTCGCACGCTTTCACATTGGTATCAGTTCTCCCGCGAGGTCTACTGGTATCAAGTTGAAAGCGTTTTTCTTTTCATCCGAGAGTGAAGGTGTCCGAGTAGACCCCGGCCCACGCAGGGCAACGCTTCAACGACTTTGCGACCCTGTAATGCGGAATGTGGTTCGTTGATGGGGGAAATGGTCCCGTGAAATCGGGATGGCCAGTGCTCAAACCGCGAAGATGGCAGGCACACGGTTCGCCGTTCCTTCTGTCGCCTTTCCCCACCAGCGAATCACTCGGTAGTTTGGTAGAGCCACCGCAAACGGAAACGCCGTCAAGAACGGCCTCTGAATGACGCAGGAAATGTCCTCCGGCTTCGAGGACAGAGAAGGGCGAACCGGTTTCCCCGTCCAGCTTCGACCCCTGCGATCCAACACGAAACGGCAAATCGGCGACGAGACATAGCGAAGGATGAAATACAAAAGAGCCGCAATGGTTCCTTATTTGAATGCTGTGCGCGGAATCGCCGCTTTTTTGAGAACAGAGTAAACTTTGTAAAAAGTCGAGGGCAAATCAGCAAGGAGGTCGTATGGTTATCAAGCCATTCGTTTGCACGTTTTTCGTAGTGCTCATTTCAGTCTTGAGTTCCGGATGCCAAGATGATCGCATTCCTGACCTCCAGCAGCGGGTCGCCGATTTAGAAAGGAAGGTGCGCGTGATCGAAGCAGAAAAGCAGAAGAAGGATGATGCAGACTCTTTGCGACAATCGCACTTCGAAGGATGTGTTCAGGAAGCCGACAATAATTATCAAAATCGCTTAGAGCTCAACGGCACGAAAGGCCGCGGAGGCTCCTATACTGTCCCGATCGCAATTTTGCGTGAGATGGACGAGGAGAAGCGCGGAAAACTTGAGGAATGCCGCTTGCTTTATAAATGACCGGCGGGAAGTCGCACACCAACCGGAACATCAAGGGAAGAAGAGAGAATATGAAATGAGCGGTTCGAGGAGGCGTAATGCAGCAAGCTTCGTTTGAAGAGAGTCATCCGCATCTCAAAGATTTCATGAAGTTTTTAGACGCGCTCAATGAAGAATCTGATCGCGGCGCTGCGTTGATCGCTTTAGCGATGATCGACGATCTTCTTGAGCAAGCCATTCTCGCTTTTCTCATCGACGATCGAGAGTCGAAGCGACTTCTCGAAGGGTTTAATGCCCCGCTCGGAACGTTCTCTACCCGCACACTTGCCGCATATTCGCTCGGGCTCATCTCGGAAAGGGAATTCAACGAATGTAACAAACTTCGAAAAGTTCGGAACGAGTTTGCACATAACGTCCATCAGACATTTGACGACGAGCGAGTGAAGGAAATTTGTGCAACGCTAAACTTTTCGATAAAGGATGAACCAGACAATAAGCTGCCCCCAAAGAGCCAGTACACTACCGCAGCCATTTGCCTGATTCTTAATCTGACGAATCGGCCACATTACGTCGCGAAAAAGCGCATCGTATTCGAGCCGTGGCCTTATTGAAAAAAATTCCCGCCTGCGTTGTTCCAGGACAGCCGTCAGTTCAGCTCCCCACGCGGCTTAAGCTCGGGCAAATTAGCCTGAAGGTCGCGCAATTCCTGTAGTTCGGTCATGATCTCGCCCCATTCGATGATGGTGCGGTCGCGCCGGATGGAAGCGCGGGAACGATCGTCCTCATTGGTATTCGGATCGTCGATTACTTTGTTCCAAGCATCGCGTTCCAACTCTCGCAAGACCGCCTGCGCTTCGAGTTCGGAGATCTTGAGCCGCAGGATGATTTCGCTGATCTGGTCCATAGAGGGGAAGCAGTCGGAGCGCCAATTGTATCGCGCTCATGCATGTCGGGTTTGCACCGATTTCGGGCGTGGAAAATTCGCCGCGCCGAGTATACGATCTTTCTCCATGAAGTCAGACGAGAAGTGCAACGTTCTCCTTTTCGGCATCGTCGCGCTCCAAAAGGTTAAGGGAGATTTATTGGAGGCCGAGGAACATTCAACCCGCGAATTCAGAAATGAAATGCGCTACGCCTATACGAAGCTCCATGAAGCAGAAATAATCTTGGCGGCGAACGTGAAGAAGATGATGCGGGAACGGCGCGAACGACAGCGCCGGAGAGCAAAGAAAATGGCTAGACAGTAGCCCAGACCTTCTTGACCGCTTCATTGATTGCGTCCTGGGACGCCTTAACGAACGGCGCATAGTGCCGCTCTGTCGTCTTGATACTTTGGTGCCCGAGCAAGATCGACACCGTCTGCAGCGGCACGCCTTTTGACAGGAGATCGACGGAAAAACTGTCCCTCAATCGGTGGGAATGGCCGTCGGGAATGCCGGCGATCAAAAACACCCGTTTCATTTTCGAAGACCAATCCGTCGTCACCGTTTTGAGGGTCCCTTCACGGTTCCAGAAGAAGTGCTTTCCCTCTTCGGTGATTTCGGCAAGGGCATCAAGCACCAATTTCGGGAGCGGTACCGAAACCGGATGGCCCGTCTTTGCCTGATAAATGAACAGATTTCCCTTCGCATCGATCCGATCGCGCGCCAATCCCACCGCATCGGAAATCCTGAGTCCCGAATATCGCATGAGGAGGAACAGCGCGCGGAGTTGCTTTTGAACCCGGACAGGAGATTGTGAATGGATCTCACCGTACACATCGAGCGCGGTCAGAATGTCCTTCCACTCTGACGCAGAGAAGGGAAGCGTCGGCACCGCTTTCGCGAGCGGCGCTCTCACGCTCACCGCCGGATTCTTATCGACCCACCCCGAACTCAGGCAGAAAGAGAAAAAGGCCCGCACGAGTTCGAGCTGCTTTCCGATCGTTCCCGGAGAATATTTCCATCCCTCGCGCATCTTCCGAACATCATCAACCGCGATAGAACGAAGCGGTCTATCGTCCCAATGATCGATGAGCGCACTCTTCAATCGCTTGTATTTCCGCAGAGATTCCGATGAGAGATTGCGCGCCTCGCAGTCCTTATACCAACGATTCAATGCATCAGGCAGGTTCACCACCATCGCTTGTCCGTGGATCTCCCAATCCCGCACCAGCTTGTTCGCCGCTTCCCAATTGGTCAGATCGAGCGACTTGCGAATTGCCTCTCCGTGCAGGACTCCTTGTGTCCAGATCGGACACGAACACTTCGCCCTTCGAGATTTGCTTTTGCATTTCGCCCGGTGCCGGCGGTAAATGGTGAGCATCGAACGATTATGCGCACGAGAAGTACAGAAGTCTATCGAAATCGATAACTATTGTATTATCAATATTTTGAAATGGCGGAGAGGGAGGGATTCGAACCCCCGATAGAGTTACCCCTATGCCTGATTTCGAGTCAGGTGCATTCAACCGGGCTCTGCCACCTCTCCGCAATGGGCGCTCGCATGGATCAGGATGCGGGGCCCGGCGCCCGGCATCGTGGATTGCAAACGGCGCGACCAGATCCCATTCCTTGTTTTCGAGCAACTCCATGTTCAGGCTGCAACTCGAAAAACCTTGAATGGCTTATGACGCGCTTCTTTAGTTTACTGAGAGTTGCCGCGAGTGGCAACGTACGCTCTGCGCTTGAGCGGGATGGGCGGAGCGCATCCCACAGCAGCGGTCCCGGCGCAGATGATAACGTACTGTCTTGACCGCGTTACGGCCGATTGGACGAGCCGAACCGGTGAACGTTGGACTTCCGATCCAGTCAGCGCATGCAAGCAGGAGCCCGGCTTTTCGATGATGGAATTCCATATTTCGCGAGCTGCCCGCGAGCGATATCAGTTCGAGGACAGGCTTTTTTCGTATAACGGCAACGTCGTGTTTGGCGACCTCTCCGCTTGCCGCATCTTTGCGCACAAGATGAACCTGGTGCGCGAAGCCCAGAAATTTCCCGAGCGCGCAGTGCATGCCGGGCAGCTCTTTGCCATGGGCCTCATCGACGAAGCCAGCCATGCGCTGATGGCGCAATACCGCAAGCAGCTTGATCCCGAGGTGATGACCGCAGCGCTCGACTGGTTCTCGGCCCGCGTCGGCGAGGATCAGCTCGAGAAGATGCTGCTCACGTTTGTCGAGCATTTTCCCGGGCAGAGCGTGATGCGCGGCGATGAGACTCCGCGCCAGTGGCTTGCGGGCAAGACCGAGGGAGTTCCGAACCGTGCCGCGGCTCTCGAAGAGATGCTGCTTCTGTGGAGCGCGAATCGCAACGAGGCGTTCAAGCCTTTCGAGGAGCTCTTCGAAGATAAGAGCCTCGCCGAAAAGACTGTCTACCGCGAGGTGACGCAGAACCTGCCCGAATATTTCGCCACGCGGCCGCTCATTCCGATTCCCAATGCATCGCCGATGAACCTGCTGGATCTGCTGCGCGTTCCGGCGATGGGCGCGCCGCGGTCGCTTGCAGACCAGCTTTCGCTGATCCGGCGCATGTGGAAGCCGCTGCTTGGAGAAAGCCTCGATCGCTTTTTGATGATTGCAGGCGAGATACTGCGCGAAGAAGAGCTGGCGATCTGGATGCAGTTCAACCCAGACGCCGCAAAAGCACGGGCGGCAGCGCAGCGCCACCGCGAAAGCGGGCAGCAGCAATGGCCCTCGATTGTCAGTGAGTCGCAGGTGCCCGTCTTCGGCGACCCCGCACATGAGTACGAAAGATTCAGCCCCGACATGGCTTGGATGCCCACCGCGGTCTTGATTGCGAAAAGCACCTACGTGTGGCTGGCGCAACTGAGCAGGGAATACGGCCGGCACATCGCGCGGCTTGACGAGATTCCCAACGAGGAATTGGAAACCCTGGCGCGGCGCGGCCTGAATTCTCTCTGGCTGATCGGAGTGTGGGAACGCAGCCGCGCGTCGAAAACGATCAAGCAGCTTTGCGGCAACTCGGATGCGGTGGCCTCGGCGTATTCGCTCTACGACTATCGCATCGCCGACGATCTCGGCGGAGAATCGGCGTACATCAACCTGCGCGACCGCGCTTATCAGCGCGGCATCCGGCTGGCCAGCGACATGGTGCCGAACCACATGGGAATCGATTCGCCGTGGGTGGTCGAACATCCTGAGTGGTTCATTTCGCGGCCGCATCCGCCGTATCCGGCGTACAGCTTTAACGGGCCTGACCTCTCGAGCGACGGGCGCGTCGAGATCAAGATTGAGGATCACTACTTCGAGCAGAGCGATGCGGCAGTGGTCTTCCAGCGGCGCGACCGGGCCAGCGGAGAGACGCGCTACATCTATCACGGCAACGATGGCACGAGCTTTCCGTGGAACGACACGGCGCAACTCGACTACCTGAATCCCGCGGTGCGCGAGCAGGTGATCCAGACGATCCTTCACGTCGCGCGCCTGTTTCCGGTGATTCGCTTCGACGCCGCGATGACGCTGGCCAAGCGGCATTTTCACCGGCTGTGGTTTCCGGGGCCAGGGACGAGCGGGGCGATTCCGTCGCGGGCAGAAAACAGCATGAGCCAGGCGGAATTCAATCGGCACATGCCGCACGAGTTCTGGCGTGAAGTCGTGGATCGCGTGGCTGCAGAAGTGCCCGGCACCCTTCTTTTAGCCGAGGCGTTCTGGTTGATGGAAGGCTACTTTGTCCGCACCCTGGGCATGCATCGCGTCTACAACAGCGCGTTCATGAACATGCTGCGAGACGAGAAAAATGCCGAATACCGGTCGGTGATCAAGGAGACGTTGAAGTTCGATCCGGACATCATGAAGCGTTACGTGAACTTCATGAGCAATCCTGATGAACGCACAGCAATTGACCAGTTTGGTAAAGGGGATAAGTGCTTCGGTGTCGCGGTGATGATGTCGACTTTGCCCGGGCTGCCCATGTTCGGCCATGGCCAGGTGGAGGGATTCACCGAGAAGTACGGCATGGAGTATCGCCGGCCCCGCTACGAGGAGACACCGGATCACTGGCTTGTGGAGCGGCATCAGCGTGAGATTGCGCCTCTGCTGCAACGCCGCTGGCTCTTTGCCGAGAGCAGCAATTTTCTCCTCTACGATTTCTATGAGCCTTCGGGATCGGTAGACGAAAACGTCTTCGCCTACTCGAACCGCAACGGCAACGAGCGCGCCCTGGTGGTGTACAACAACCGCTACGGAACCGCGCATGGGACCATTGATTTTTCGGCAGCCTATGCGGACAAGTCGCAGTCGCAACTGCGGCAGCAGCGGCTGAGCGAGGGCCTCGGATTCGGTGGCAATGATGCAATTCTTGCCTGGCGCGACTCGCTCACCGGGCTTGCATACCTGCGTCGCGCGCGCGTCGTTGCTGAGCGCGGGCTGACGCTTGACCTGCATGCCTACCAGAGTCACGTGTTCCTCGAGTGGCGAGAAATGTATGCGACGGCCGAAAAGCCGTGGGACCGGCTCTGCGATCATCTCAACGGCCGTGGCGTTCCCAATCTTGAAGATGCGCTGGTGCAACTGGAATTGCAGCCGGTTCACCAGCAGTTGAAATCGCTGCTGGCGCCCGATCGCGCGCTGCTGATGGGTGATTTTGCGGAGCAACCCAGGGCGGTTGGCGCTCCGGCAGAACGAACCCGCGCACGGGAACGCGTGAAGTTCTTCGATGAAACATGGAATCGCTGCGAGAGCTTCGTGCGGACCGCTGAGGCTGTTTATCGCCGCCAAAACGGCCATCAATCTGCGCCGGAAGATTCGGCATCGCAGCGCGATGTCTTTAAGCAGAGGTTGCGAACCGCCATGCGCATCCCGGTGGTCGAAGCGCTGTTTCCAGTTCCGTGGCCGGCAGCTGCGCGCCGCGTATTGCCGAGCCCGAGCCCGCAGGTGACCTCAACTGCGATCTGGGGACCGATCCTGGCCTGGTGTGCCCTCGAATCACTCGCCGAGTTCGTGGATGCGAAAAAGCCCGAGCAGGCTGCGCTGGATCTGTTCGACCGGCTGCGGTTGCGGGAACCGTTCGCCGAGGCATTCCATGCATTGGGATTCGAAAAGGAAGAAGGATGGAGGGTGGCGGCGCGCATCAAGGTGCTGCTATTGGCAGGCGCCGGCGTGGGTCAGCCTAGTGAGCCCGTCCCGCAACCCGTCAAGTCCGCCTCTGTGCTCCAGCCGGACGGAAAGACTGCTGCGGCGGCCAAGCCCGCCCCGGTCGAAACGCCGGCTGATTCCCGCGCCGCCTCGCCACGACCGAAGCAAACGCCGATCGCGCCGGACCTTTGGCTGGATCCCGATATCCGATGGCTCACGGGAGCGCACCAGGCGGAAGGCAATGACTACCTCGTTCGCGAGCCCTATGAAGAACTGCTGTGGTGGCTCCAGCTTCCGGAGCTGCTGAGCCTGGCCGGTCAATCGGCTCCCACCACCGCCGAAGCACAGAAGATTGCCGCGGCTGTCCGAGCCTATCTCGATGCCGCCGAAGCTGCGCAATTTCGCGTGGATGCGCTGAGGGATGTCGACACGGCGTTGCCGCAGGCAAATTCGGCGTTGCCGTCAGCCGGCGAGATCACTGGCGAGCCAATCGTGGCCTCTTCATCCAAACGCAACGACGACTCGAAGTAGATGCGGGGGCGGGCTCTGGCCGGGTTTTCCGAACCGGACAAGGGAGGTCTGGGGTATTACCGAAGAAATCGTCTAAGGTGATTTGAATCACATTCTTCGCTGCCCGACAGATATATTAAAGTCCAAAGGATTTCAGCGGGAGATTGCCGAATTCCTTCGGTGTCGCATTTTGTCGGGCGTACGTTGAATGCATTTCTACGTCATTCCATCAGGCTCGATGCGACGCCGCTGATTCGCGGGGAGTTAGACCGCGGTGCGGCAGCAAGCGGGACGTGTGTCCGGTTGAGCATCCTGGGCCAAGTGTCGGACGCTGGTCAAGGTGCATCAGTAAGGGTATGGGAAGCCGCCAAAAGAGCATTCCAAGAGCGGCTGACAATGGAGATCCTGCATGAAGAGTGTTTTTGTCGTGGGAGCCGGACCTGCCGGCATGTTCGCTGCAAGGCAGGTGGCACTGGCTGGGCACGACGTCTTCCTATTCAATCGCGATATCAAACCAGGCGGCCTCGCCGAATACGGTATTTATCCGACGAAAGACAAGATGAAGTTTGGGCTGCGCAAGCAGTTCGGCCAGGTTCTCTCGCTGGGCAACGTTCATTACTTCGGCAACGTCCAGGTCGGAACGGAGTACGACATCTCGATTGAAGACCTCGAGGCCATGAGGCCCGCCGCAATCATCTTTGCGTGCGGTGCGCAGGGAGCGGGCCGGCTCGGTTTACCGGGCGAAAACGCAAAGGGCGTTTATGCCGCCAAGGATTTTGTCTACCACTACAATCAGCTTCCGCCCTACGCCTCACAGGATTTCTCCACCGGACGCCGGATCGGCATCATCGGCATGGGCAACGTGGCGATCGATATTGCGCGCTGGCTGCTCGAAGACGATCCGCGGCACGTGACCGAAGAAGTGGTGATTATCGCCCGGCGTGGTCCGCTCGAAATCAAGTTCGACGAAAAGGAAATCGGCTATATCGAACGCCATATCAGCCGGGAAGAGCTGATTGGAGAGCTGGAACGGGTGCGCGAACGCTGCATGCGTGTCGGCCAGGATGTTTCGCCCGAGAGCATCTTCGCGAACCACTTCCGCCATCTCAAGGATCCCGGATTTACGTCGGTGGCACCGCGGCTTAAGTTCCGCTTTCTCTCGTCGCCGACCGCGGTGTTGCCCGGGCCTGATGGCCGTATCGAGAGAATTGAAGTGGCTGAAAACGAGCTGGTGCTCAAGAGCAACGGCGACACGGCTGCGAAAGGCCTGAATGAAAAGGTTGAACTCAATCTCGATACGCTGATCTTCGCTATCGGTGATCGTCACGATCCAAACATCGGGCTGCCGATGGGCCCGGAGGGCTATGCTACGCGTCCCGATCCCGAACACCCGCAGGCTGCGCATTTTGATGTGTGGGACCCAAATGTGAATCAGCCGATTCCGGGAACCTACGTTGTCGGTTGGGCTCGTCGCGCCAGCACCGGTCTCGTAGGCATCGCGCGTCACGATGGGGAACTCGGCGCGGCGCAGGCAATCGCCTATCTGAAGGACCTTCCGGAATCGGACACCTGGAAGGAATCGGAGATCCTTGACGGCCTGCGACAGAAGAAGTTGCGGCCCGTGACCAAGTCCGACCTTGCTCTGCTTTCCGCAGTTGAGCAGCGAATCGCGCAGGAGCGCGGGCTGACGTCGTTCAAGTTCAGCGACAACTCTTCGATGTTCAAGGCGATTCGCGAGGAGAAAGAGCGGACGGCCATTCCATCGACTGAGCCGGTCACGACAGAGAAATAGACTTCAGACGTTTTGATACAGCTTGCGCCCGAAGCAAACGCAGTTGCTTGATGGCGAACGCGTCAACGGGCCAGGACCAGACCGCCATCCTGACCCGATGATGCCGGACACTCGGCTCCCGTCGATCCGAAGCCGTTGCCTCGTACTACGGCAGAGTCAGACGTTTCGCCGAGTGGACGAAGCAACCGGTGGAGATCAATGTTCCGGCTGCATTGAAGTCCAGGACAGTACCCGCGGAGGTGAATTCGCCGTCCCGGCCAAGGGTGATTTTGTCAGTCACTTTCGCGATGGAAGCGAAAGTGCCATCGGGGTTGTAGCGGAAGAACCAGTAAGAGGCGTTGAAGGTATGGTCGCCTGCCTCGCTGTAGACGCCTTCGCTGATTCCACGCGATGAGGTGTTGGCCGTCTCAGTAACTGAACCATCCTGACGGAACTGCTGAAGCGAGCGAACCGTCCTGATGAGCGCGCCGTTCTGGCAATTGGTGACGGTGACAGATACGTCCCACACGCCTTTCAAGGTGCCGCCCTCCTGGGCATGCACGATGGTCTGGGAAGCGGCGACAGCAACTGCGAGAACCGTGCAGATGCGGAACAAATTCGTTTTCATGTCGATCTCCTTTTTGCTGTGAGGTTGACGGTGAACGGGGACTTCCAACCGCCTCACACTCATAGGCGCATTCCGAGGAGAAAAACTGGCATGGTTGTAAAAGATTCTGTCGATGAAGGCTGATTAATGCTTGCTCAGCTCCGCATGCAGCCACGATCGCGCGAATTTCCAATCCCGCATGACCGTTTCCGGAGAGATTGACAGCACCTCGGCACACTCCTCGACGCTTAGGCCCCCATAGAAACGCAGCTCGACCACTCGGGCCTTCCGCAGGTCCATCTGAGCCAGTGCGTTGAGGGCATCTTCGAGGGCGATCAGTTCTTTAGCGCGGTCGCCGCCCAGGTCCGGCAGTTCGTCGAGGTCTACGCGCTCGGCATTGCCCCCGCGCTTGGCTGCCACGCGGCGCCGTGCGCGATCAAGCAAGATGTGCCGCATAATCTGTGCCGACACAGCGAAGAAATGCGCCCGGTGTTGCCAATCCACATTCTTGACATCGATCAGTTCAAGGTAGGCCTCGTGCACCAGTGCTGTAGCTTGCATCGACTGGCCGGTTCGCTCGTTTTGGAGTTGGTGTCCCGCAATCCGTTGCAAGGTGCGGTAAACGCGAGGCGTCAGCCGCTCCAAGGCTGCCTGGTCGCCGTCAGCCCACGCGCGCAGAAGCTGGGTGGTTTCGGAGGGTTCATTTTCCATGGCAGGGCGCTCCAATCTCAGGCACAAGTGGCGCTGCGCGAAGAAGATAGAGTTGCGGCTCGGTCGGCGCCATAATACCATTCATACATTTCCAAGGAATACACCCCTTGCAACGCTGGCAGCAGATCGAGGAGTTGTACCACTCCGCCCGGGAGCACGGGGACGGGGTTCTCGCCGGCGTTGATCCCGAGCTTCGGGGAGAGGTCGAAAGGCTGCTGGCGCAGGACTCGGAAAGCGGCCGCAAACTCCTGGACCAGAGAGCCACGGACTTGTTCTCGAAACTCTCCAACACGCAGATCACGCCGGGATCACGGCTCGGCCCATACACGATAGAGGCCTCGCTCGGCCATGGTGGTATGGGTCATGTATACCGCGCGATGGATACGCGCCTCGCCCGTCCGGTTGCCATCAAGGTCTGCAAAGAAGAATTCAGTGGGCGATTTGAGCAGGAATCCCGCTCCATTGCCGCGATGAATCATCCCAACGTCTGCACCCTGTTCGACGTTGGTCCTAATTACCTGGTGATGGAGCTGGTAGAGGGTGAAACGCTGGCTGCTCGTTTGAAACGCGGTAAGCTGTCCCTCTCTGAAACCATCCGATTTGGAGGCCAGATTGCCGACGCTTTGGCGGTGGCGCACGGGAAGGGAATCGTTCACCGAGATTTGAAGCCTGCCAACATCATGCTGACCAAAGCCGGGGCAAAGGTGCTGGACTTCGGTCTGGCGAAATCGACCATCGATCCAGGCGTCACCGTTGCCGGTGTCATGGGAACGCCCGCGTACATGGCTCCCGAGCGGCTGGATGGGAAGGATGCCGATGCGCGGTCCGACATTTATGCCCTCGGGCTGGTTCTTGCGGAAATGGCAACAGGAAGAAGGTCCAACAGCCCCGACGATTTGCCGCCTGGGCTCGACCGCGTTGTGAAGAGATGTCTGGAGCCCGATCCCGACGAGCGATGGCAGAGCGCGCGCGACCTGAAATGGGAGTTGGAGTCGATTCCGCGTGCTTCTTCTCCTTCTTCGCCGGTTTCTCGAAGTGCGCTGCTCATCGGCGCCCTCACCGCGGCAGTGACGCTGTTGGTGGCGGTTGTCCTACTATCCTTTCGCGAAAAGCCGGTCTTACCACCCATTACGCGGGTGAATGTTCAACTTCCCGACAAATCGGTGGTTCGCTCGCTGTCAGTCTCGCCGGACGGCCGCTTTATCGCAGTGGTTTTGGTCAAGGACGGAAAACAGCAGATCTGGGTTCGCTCGCTCGATGCGGCAGAACTGACTCCACTCGCCGGTACGGAAAATGCGACCGAGCCATTCTGGTCACCGGATAGCCGCTTTATTGGATTCTTTGCGGATGCCAAGCTGAGGAAAATCGATCGTTCCGGGGGACCGGTTCAAACGCTCTGCGACGCCTTGGCGGCTGTGGGCGGTACGTGGAATCAGAATGGCGACATACTCATCGGCGCACTTGACCAGGCGCTCCGAGTCTCAGACCAAGGTGGTCTCCCATCGAAACTTCCCAACCATCCCGAAAGCAGAGAGCTTTCACCCGTATTTCTGCCGGATGGACGTCATTACCTGGCCTCGCCCTATTCCGGCGGCGTGTGGCTGAATTCGATGGATGGGACCGAGCGACGACAAATCCTTCCCGACAATTCCATCACGTCGATCGTGGCACCGACCTCCGGCAGTCATATAGGCGCTGTTTTGTTCACGCGGGCGGGTACGCTGATGGCCTTGCCCTTCGACATGATCCGGCTCAAGGCGGCAGGCGACCCGTTCCCGATTGCGCAGAACATCGAGACGGGGCCAAACGGCACCCGTTTCGTCTCTTCTTCGCTCAACGGAGTGCTGGCCTATGTCTCGGGTCAACAGAGCCAGCGGCAGTATGTTTGGCGGGACCGCCAAGGCAAAAGTCTGGGCATCGTGGGCGAAGCGGGAGGCGTGGCGATGATTTCCCCGGACGGGAAACAGGTCGTGGGAGATCCGGCGGGGCAGATAACGACACTCGACTTCGGAAGCCGGCTGAGCACCCGTCTGACTGTCAGCTCCGCGGGAATGAATCCTGCCTGGTCGCCCGATGCTCGCTACGTCGCTTACAACGGGTTGGGGGGAATTTATCGCAAGGCTACCAATGGAGGGACCCCCGAACAACTCCTGCTTTCATCGCGAACCCTGGCCGTTCCAAAGAGCTGGTCACCCGATGGGCGCTATCTCATCTATGCCCAAATCAATCCCGGAACAAGCGCAGACCTGTTTGCGTTGCCGATAGGACAGCCGGACGCGCATCCGCTGGTTCTGGCTCAGACGCAGGCAACCGAAGATCAGGGGCAGTTTTCTCCCGACGGGCATTGGGTTGCGTACACTTCGAATGAATCCGGGCAAAGCGAGATTTATGTCATTCCCTTTCCGCTTGGGTCGAATGGCGGCAGATGGATCGTCTCGAAGGGCGGCGGCGTGATGCCTCGCTGGCGGCGCGATGGCAAAGAACTGTTCTATGTTTCGCCGGACTGGAAGATGATGGCAGTCAATATCAACACGAAGCCCACCTTCCAGTCCGGGACGCCACATGCGCTTTTTGATACGGACATGATTGACACCGGAATTCGGACGGGTCCGATGAGTTGGGATATTTCTCGCGATGGGAACCGGTTCCTTATCATCAGCGAAAACTCTCCCGCGACCAGTTCGCTTAACGTGATCCTGAATTGGCGGGTGGAAAACCAGAAATGACCCGCGCCTGGATGCGATGGATTGAGACTCGAAACGGCCTCAGACAAGAGAGAATGGCGTTGTGGCAGGATGATACGTGATCAAGCGTCAACCACTCCCGCACGAAGATGCCCGGTTGATGAGCCTGTTGAAAACCATCGTTTCGGATCACGCAAGTGAGTTCGCGAAGCTGTTGAAAGAGTCGCCGGCTCTTGCGCTTCAACCTCTCCGGGTTGGGGCAAGCAGACAGGACGCAAGCGATTTCTTCTTTGAAGAAATCAAGCACTATCTCAATGCCGGCGATACGGCTCTGCATGCCGCAGCCGCCGGCTATCGCGTGAACATGGCGCGAACACTGATCCAGCAGGGGGCTGACGTCAAGGCAGCGAATCGCAGAGGCGCGCAACCGCTGCACTATGCGGCGGACGGTGGGCCGGGATCGCCTCACTGGAATCCGCGGGCTCAGGGTGAAATGATCGATCTTCTGGTCAGCAGGGGTGCCGATCCGAATGCGTTGGACAAGAGCGGCGTGGCCCCACTGCACAGGGCTGTGCGGAATCGCTGTCTGGCGGCTGTGGATTCACTGGTGCGGAATGGCGCCGATATCAAGCTGCGAAACAAGAGCGGGTCCACAGCGCTGCATCTCGCGGTTCAAACCACCGGCAAGAGCGGCTCGGGATCGCCGAATGCAAAAGATCTACAGCAAAAGATCATTGTCCGCTTGCTGAAAGCAGGCGCTGATCCAGGAGATCAGGATGGACAGGGCAAGACGGTACTGCAATGCATTCAGAGCGAGTGGATACGCGAGTTGTTCCCAAGCCGGTGACTCGTCGTGCAGCGCACAACTTTGCTCCCGCACAATGCCCGCAAAGCGCGCGAGTGTCGGAATCGAACCGGAGTCACCGGTGCGGAGCAGTCCAGGGGCTGCTCCGCGGATGTGGTTCGATTCGGTGGTTTTTCGCCTGCCTAATGGCAGGTTGCCCCATTGATGGCGAATGACGCAGGTGCCGAGTTTGTGTTGTTGTTCCACGTGCCTGTGAAGCCAATGCCGTTGTAGCTGCCGCCGGCGGGGATTGCTCCGTTGTAGTTCAGGTTCTTCACGGACACATGGGCGCCGCTCTGGTTCGCGGCTCCGTTCCAGAGGCCATTGATGGTCTGTCCATTGACGAAGGTCCACGTAAGATCCCAATTCGACCATGCTGTGGAACCTGTGTTCTGGATGCTGATTGCGGCCTGGAAGCCGCCCGGCCACGAGTTCACGATCGAGTAGGTCACATGGCAACCCGCTGAGCCACCGCCGGCTGCCGGTGTTGTGGCTGGAGCCTGTGCGGACGCGCCGGATGCCCCTGCCGCATCCACCGCCTCAATTTTGTAGTAGTAGGTGGTTGATGGCGAGAGTCCGCTATCGGAATAGCTGGTTGCCGTGACACCGCCGGCGATCTGGTTGGCCGAAGACGGCGTGAAGCCGCTCGTGGTGCTCCGATACACGTTATAGCCCGTGACGGAGCAATTAGCCGGCGCCGTATCCGATGTCCAGCTCAGGTTGATCACGCTTGACGATGCGGCTGTTCCACGCAGGCCGCTGGGCGCCGACGGCACAGTGGTGCAGTTCGCGCCGCCACCCGAGCCGGCTGCTGCGCTCACTGAGTAATTCGACATTGAAAGGCCTTGGCCGCCCGTCCAAATTTCGAACCCGAACTCGACGTCAATGAGCCACCAGGATGGTTCAAGGCTGCCGCGGCTGACCGCATCCTGAAAGAACGGGAGCAGGTTCAGGTTCGACACACCTGTTACCGGCGTCGACGCGACGTAGGAGATCACCTTCCATGAGCTTTGGTTCCCGGTCCATACTTCATAGTTCGCGCCGGAGACGGTGGCTGTGCCGATGGGCTGACCGAAAGGCTGAATGACGCCCTGGTGATTCAGCCAGATCATGACTTCGGCGCCGTTTGGCTGTCCCGAGGTAGTGGACGTCTGATTGAACCAGATGTCGTAGGCTGCGTCGTTGTTGTATCCGGAGGGCTGCGTGAGGCTCACGGTTGTGGTCGCCGAAGCGATGCTGGCTTCCTCAATCAAAAATGGATTGGAGCTTGTGCAGGTGCCCCAATGGCATCCGCGATAGATCGAGGTATAAGTGGCCGGCGCTCCGTTTGTCGCAAGGTTGAAGTTCGCGGTGGTGATGGTGAAACCGTTTCCGTTAAGGTTCGCGCATTCCTGCTGGGTCGAGTTCCACTCGTTCATCTGGAAGTTGTAAGCGCCGTTGTCCAGGGGGGTGACATCAAACGGGGAACAGGTCGATTGCGCAACAGCAACGCGCGAGCTTGCGATGCACAGGGCCAACGCGGTCAATCCTATCGCTCCATACTTCAGCTGTTTCATTGCATACCTCTTCATCGGCTGGCCGCCGAGCGACAGGCCGGGCAGCGGTTTCCGGTTGGCGCTCGACCACGCGCGGAGTTGCGCGGCTGTCCTCGCGGCGCAAGGGCCGAAAGGGCGCATTGCAAGGCTTCAGGAAAAACCTGCTTCAAGCGTGCGGTAGCAAGGAAGGGCGGCGAACGTGCTGCGCCAAGAGGCTTACGGTCTATCTATCGGTCGTTTTGCGGAAGTATACCATCGGGTGAATTTGTGGGAGATCACGGAAAACCGCAGCTTGAGTCGCTTGACAATCTGAACTGAACCGTTCAGTATAGGTATTTCGGGAGGTCGACCCGTGATTCGCGTCCAAAACCTGGTTAAAACCTTTGGCACATTTACCGCGGTCAACGATGTCTCCTTCGAAGTGAGCGAGGGAGAAATCTTTGCGTTTCTCGGCCCGAACGGGGCGGGGAAGACGACCACGATCAAGATGCTGACGACCCTGTTGAAGCCCACCGACGGAACCATCCAACTCGATGGGCTTGATCCGCAAACGCAGCAGAACGAAGCCCGCAAGCGATTCGGCATCGTTTTTCAGGATCCCAGTCTCGACGGCGACCTGACGGCGTGGGAGAACATGGAAATCCACGGCGTGCTGTACCACGTTCCGCATAAGATTCGCCGGCAGCGCAGCGAGGAGTTACTGAAGCTGTTCGAACTTTGGGATCGGCGCAAGGAGCAGGTGAAGAAATTCTCTGGCGGCATGAAGCGGCGGCTGGAGATTGCGCGCGGGTTTCTGCACACGCCGAAGATTCTGTTTCTCGACGAACCCACGCTGGGTCTCGATCCGCAAAGCCGAAACCAGTTGTGGAGTCACGTGAAGAAAGTGAATGAGGCGGAACGCGTGACCGTGTTCCTGACCACGCACTACATGGACGAGGCCGATCGCGTGGCGCATCGCATTGGCGTGATCGATCATGGGCGGCTGGTTGCACAGGGAACGCCCCGCGAGATCAAGGACCAGACAAAGACTGAAACCCTTGAAGAGGCTTTTCTCGCACTGACCGGTTCGATGATCCGCGACGAGAGTGCCGATCCGGCAGCGGCGATGCGGCAATTCGCAAAGATGTGGAGTGGAGGCAAGCGATGAGTGCGATTTACATTCTCTGGCTTCGAGAACTGAAACGCTACGTTCGCTCGCGGGCGCAGATCGTTGCCTCGCTGGGCCAGCCGCTGCTGTATTTCCTCGCGCTGGGATTCGGGCTCGGGCCGGTCTTTCAGCGCGCGGGATATGGCAGCTACCTGCAGATTGTTGCTCCCGGCGTCATCGGCATGAGCGTGCTGTTCTCGTCGATTTTCTCCGGGCTCGGCTTACTTTGGGATCGTCAATTCGGATTCCTCAAAGAGACGCTGGTGGCGCCGGTGTCGCGGTTGCAGATCATGATCGGGCGGACGCTGGGCGGCGCAACGGTGTCGGTGATCCAGGGTTTGCTGGTGACTGCGCTGTGCCTGCTGTTCGGATTCCGTCCGGTGAATCCGTGGCTGATTCCGCTGGCGATTGCGTTCATGATTGCGATCGCGCTGGTGTTCGCCGCGCTCGGAGTCGCGATCGGGTCGAGCCTGCAGGACATGCAGGGATTTCAACTGATCATGAATTTCCTGGTGATGCCCATCTTCTTTTTGTCGGGAGCCTTGTTTCCGCTGTCGAACATCGGCACGATCCTGTTGACGATTGCCAAACTCGATCCCCTATCGTATGGGATCGATGGCATGCGATCGATTTACCTGGGCCACTCGACGTTTAATGCGGGCACGGACGCGCTTGTGCTGTGCTGCATCGGAGCGGTTCTTCTGGTCTTCGGGGCATGGCGGTTCTCAAGGATCGAGATCTGACGTGGCCCGATCGCGCAGCAACGAGGCTCACGACAAGGTGCTCCGCGCCGCTCTCGATTTGTTTGCCAAGCGCGGAATCGACGCCACCAGCATGGATGCGATTGCGCAAACCTCGGGCGTGAGCAAGGCCACCATTTACAACCACTGGGCCGACAAAGAAGCGCTGTTGATGAATGTGATGGAGATGATCCACGGACTCGATCGGGAGCACGAAGATGTGGATACGGGGGACATCAGCAGCGACCTTGCAACCGTGCTTTCACGACGGCCCCCCGACGAATTCGACGAAGCGCGCAACCGGCTGATGCCGTCGATGATTGCCTACTCGGCGTTCCATCATGAATTCGGGATGGCATGGCGGCGGCGGGTGATGGAGCCTCCGCGCAGGTTTGTCGAGCGCATTGTGCGGCGAGGGATCGAGCGCGGCAGCTTACGCTCCGATCTGGATCCGGAAGTGGCGATCGCGCTGCTTCTCGGCCCGAATTTGTATACGCATATTTTTCAGCGGGAGCGCTTGCCCAAAGTGCCGGACATTGGGAAGGAAGCCGCGGAGGCATTCTGGCGGGCATTCGCGGTGAAGCCATCGGCCCCAAGCGTTCACTCCGCGGCTCGTCGCCGGCCTCGCGCCCGCTGAGGGCCTCGGGCAACCCCGGTTATGAAAGGCGGAGGCCATTGAACAGGCTTCCGTTATAGACTCTTTGCGAATACAAATCCCCGCAAAGGCCCTCCCAGATGACAGGTGAAACGGTTTCTCCGGAAGATGCGGCCAGCCTGGTGAAATCGGGCATGTGGCTGGACTATGCGAATTCCCTTTGCCAGCCGGACGTATTCGATAAGGCCCTGGCGGCGCGCAAGGAAGAGTTGACCAACGTAAAGATCCGATCGTGCCTGACCGTGCGCCCTCGCGCCGTGATCGAGGACGATCCGGAGGGCAAGCACTTTCACATGTTCAGCTGGCATTTTTCAGGCTACGACCGCCGGAAGCATGACGAAGGCCGCTGCAACTATGTGCCGCTGAACCTGGGCGAGGTGCCGGACTATTACCGCCGCTTTCTCGAGCCAATCGACATCGCGATTCTGAAGACCTGCCCGATGGATGAAGGCGGATACTTTAATTTTGGACCGACCAATCTGTGGCAGCGGGCCGCCATCGAGCGCGCGAAGGTAGTGATTGTCGAAATCAATCGCGAGATGCCCTACGCATTCGGCAAAGAGAACGGCGTACATTTGCGCGAGGTGGACTACGTGATCGAGGGAGACGACAAGCCGTGCGCGGAATTGCCGAACCCCGACCCGAGCGAGATAGATCGCATCGTGGCGGGACGCATTGCGGCTGAAGTTGAGGATGGGTCGTGTCTGCAGATCGGCATCGGCGGCATGCCCAACGCCGTTTGCACGCTGCTTCTCGAAGCCGGGGTGAAAGACCTGGGCATTCATACGGAGATGATGACGGACGGGCTGGGTTTGCTGTACCGGTCAGGGCGAGTGACAGGATCGCGCAAGACGCTCGACCCGGGCAAGGTGACCTACACGTTTGCGCTCGGATCCCAGTCGCTCTATGCGACGGCCAATCGCAATCCCGACATGTATTGCCACCAGGTGGATTACACCAACTCGCCTTACATCATCATGCAGAACGAGAAGGCAGTATCGATCAATAACACGACGCAGGTGGACTTGCAGGGGCAGGTCGCATCGGAAACGGACGGACAGCGGCACCTGAGCGGCACGGGAGGCCAGTTGCAATTTGTGCGGGGAGCCTACGCGTCGAAAGGAGGGAAGTCGTTCATTTGCCTTTCATCCACCTATCAGAAGGGCAGCGAGCGGCGCAGCCGGATTGTGTTCAGCCTGACGCCCGGCAATATCGTGACCACACCGCGCTCGGACGTGATGTATGTCGTGACGGAATTCGGGATGGTGAACCTGAAGGGGAAGTCGGTCGCGGAACGCGCAAAGGGCTTGATCGAGCTGGCGCACCCGGAGTTCCGCGAGGAACTGGAGCGGCAGGCATATGAGCACCGACTGATTCCGCGCGGCGTTTCGTTTGCGTGCGAAGAAACTCGCTGAAAGTTCGGGCCGAAGGCGATTTCAATCAGGACATTCGGGGCAAAGGTCGCCGTTGCGACCTACCGCGCGCCATGTGTGTTGAGTGGGGCAGGAGAGCCATCCGACCATTCGCCCACCCACACCATGAAAATCGTGACGCGCTCCTGAGGATCATTCGCGGCCATGACCGGCGATCCTGGCAGGTCTGCGCCCCAGCTTTTTGACGCGTCGCCCGATACGAAAAACATCAGATGCGCGTGCCAGTTCTTACCCTCGTCGTTCAGATATTGGCTTTTCGAGATCATATAGCACATCGCGCCGGGCTCGAGAGCGGGCAATTCGCCCTTGTCCATGGCGGTCGTGGTTGTCTCAACGATTTCGGGTTTTGGCTTTCCGGCGAGCACAAGCTTTGTCTTCATGAGGTAGATCGGGGCGAATGTTCTCGCCGCGGCTGGATTGAAGCAGATGGGGGCGCGAATCTTCGGGTTCCAGAATTCGGGAAAATCGGTGGCGGCTCCCCACGATCTCTCGACGATACAGAGGAACCCATTGGTTCCTTTTTCGGCCGTCGTATAACCACCATGGTCGAGCACCATGACCTCGGCATCGTTTGCGATGGAGGCTGGGGCCGCACTGCGGGCGAGTGCAATCTCAGCATGCTTGTCCATTAGATACTGGTCGAGGGGGGCCATCGAAGCGTACTTGGGGTTGTCGGGCTGGGCCTGTGCTTTCGCAATGGCCGCGGGCGCGAGTGGCTGGGCAAGGACCGCCAGGGCAATCAACGTGAGATGACTGTTTCGCATGCAAGCCTCCTAATGCGCACAGAATCGCATCTCGGGATTTGCTGGTGATCTTAAATTTGCAAAGAAATAAACGTCAAACCGCGGCGACCGATTTCTGTCGATTCGCATCACTTCGCAGTTGAAGATGGTGCTGAAACGTGAGAGGATGGAGCCTCATTTCCGCCGGTGTTACCCCTGCCCCAGCGCTGAGGTCGCAAGCTCCGACGCAGTTTGTCCAGGTGAGCCTCCTTATGCTCGGGACGTTTGTACTTCTCAGAATCGGCCAACGATCAACTTGTCTACGCGAGGGCCCGAAGGGCGATTCGCTCGTTTCGCACTTGTGAGACGCGCCGGCTTGCGAAACGGGCTTTGATCTGCATTGGGCCGTGGTTTTGCGGGCCGGACTGGGATTTGACGTTATGAGGTATTTAGAGGACGACGCAGGAGGAAAAATGGCGACGACATCCAGGAACTCCCCAACCTGGAAGGAAACGCAGGCAGGGGCGGCGGAGCCGCTCGAGGAAAGGCAGCCTCTTGGGAAAGAACCGGAGGGGCCAAGGATAGAAGGGCTGGGCTTTTGGAAGCGCTTTGTGGATCGGGCGATGCTGAGCGTGCAGGGCATGCCAAGATTCAAGGGCGTGCAATTGACCGGCGGTGTCTCCGCCACGAGCACGGGCGCGGTTCGCGAGTGCAGTATTCACGTGGCGCGGCAATCCACCCGAGGCGGGCCGAAGCAATCGAAGATGGAGTTTTGGTATTCACCCGGGGATCCGCAGATTCAGTGCTGGTATCAGAAGGAACGGATGGACAGCGTGAAGCTGGTGGCCCATCGGCGTGGGATCTCCGCTTCGATCGCGGGAAAGACGCTGAGCCCCGAGCAGCTTGCGGATCACATTGTCGGGTGGATGATTGCGCAGGTGCGTATCGGGATTGCGGACTGAATCCTGAGCGGAGCGGAGGGCGATCTACGGATTTAGGGCATGCCTTGGCGCCAACTCCCGAGAGGTGTCCACGTGGATTCTCGACGCTGCACTACACGACGCTAGTCCGGTTTGCCGTCGCGGAAGCGGCGAATGCCCAGTGGGTTGGCATCCTGGAGCTCGGGCGGAAGCTGCGACTGCGGGAAATTCTGAAAGCAGACCGGACGCGCGAAGCGGTAGATGGCGAGGCTACCAACCGAGGTGAAGCGCGGGTCGGATGTGGAAGGATAGGGCCCGCCGTGCACCATGGCGTGGGTGACTTCCACGCCGGTGGGGAATCCATTGAAGATGAGGCGGCCTGCCTTGCGCTCGAGGATGCGGATGAGATCCTGGTTGGCGGCGAGGTCTTCTTCATCGCCGAGGATGGTGGCGGTGAGATGGCCGTCGAGGGCCTGGGCGATCAGTTTCATATCGATGTGATCGCCTCTTACAAGGAGTGTGTTGGGTCCGAAGATCTCTTCTGAGAGCCCGATTTCTCCCTCGATCTGGGACGACTCATAAAGGAACGCCTGGCTGTCTACTTCGAAGAGATGGACTTCTGCGGCGCAAGCGTTGGCTGGCTCCTGGCCGGTTCCCTTGGCTGCGAGTTCGGTTTGGCGCGCCCGGATCGCTGCATCGCCGCGGTATTTTCTTGCGATTCCAGCTGTGAGGAGAGTCTGGGGTTGCGCCGAAGCCACGAGCTGCTTCAGTTCAGTGACAAAACCATTCGTTTCGGCTGTCTCTGGCACCAGCACGATGCCGGGCTTGGTGCAGAACTGGCCCGCACCGAGCGTGAAGGATGCGAAGAGATTCCTGGCGAGGGTGGAGGGGTCTTTGCGCAGGGCGCCGGGCAATACGAAGACGGGGTTGCCGCTCGACATTTCGGTGAAGCAGGGAATGGGGTCGGGACGTGCAGCAGCGAGGTCCATCAGAGCGCGGCCAGCGCGAAGAGAGCCGGTAAAGGCGACGGCGCGGACGAGCGGATGCCTGACCAGCGCGGCTCCGATGTCGATGCCGGAATCGAAAAGCATGGAGAAAACGCCGGGGTGGAGTTTCTCAGCAGCCACCGATTCGGCGATCAGCTGCGCGACGAGCTCGCTGGTTCCGGGATGCGCGGGATGGGCTTTGACGATGACGGGACATCCGGCGGCGAGGGCCGACGCAGTGTCTCCGCCGGCGACCGAAAAGGCGAGCGGAAAATTGCTGGCGCCAAAGACCACGACAGGACCGAGCGGACGCAGCATGGAGCGCAGGTCGGGACGCGGCTGCGGCTGGCGATCGGGGATGGCTGGATCGATACGCGCCTGCACCCATGAGCCTTCTTCGATGACCGCAGCAAACATGCGCAACTGGCCGGACGTGCGACTGACCTCGCCGAGAAGACGCGGCATGGGGAGCGCGGTTTCGAGATGCGCGCGGGCGGCAAGCTCTTCGCGATGGGTGTCGAGGGCGTCAGCGAGGCGACGGAGGAAAGCGCCGCGCTGTTTGCCCGAGGCTTGTGAATAGGAAGTAAATGCTTCTGCGGAGAGGCTCGCGGCAACGTCGACGTCGGCTGGCGATGCGGAGCGATACGCGGGTTCGAGCGAGTCGCCGGTCTGAGGGTTTACGCCGTGAAATGACGCGCCGCCTGAATCACCTCGATGATCGCCGATGAAAGATGTTCCCGTGAGTTCCATTCATAGTGATTATGAAGCATTGGACGGCGATGAGATGTCGACCGTTTTTTCGCATGCAAGTAATTTCCCGGGTGTCCAAAACAACGAGACTGGGGCCACCCGGTTTACTCGGCAACGACAGGGTTTGTGAGCGCGCCCAGTTTTTCCACGGTGACGGTGACGATTTCGCCGGGTTTGAGCCAGCGTTTGGGATTGCGGCCAAGGCCGACGCCGGGAGGCGTGCCGGTAGAGACGATGTCGCCGGGCAGGAGGGGCGTGATCGAGGAGAGATACTCGACGAGCTCCGGGATCTTGAAGACCAGTTCGCGGGTGTTGGAGTTTTGCAGCGTTTCGCCATCGATGCCGAGGCTGATCTGCAGGGCGTGCGGGTCCGAGACTTCGTCGGCAGACACGATGGCGGGGCCGAGAGGGCAGAACGTGGGAAAGCTCTTGCTCATCGACCACTGGGTCGAGGCGAATTGCACGTCGCGCGCGCTGACGTCGTTGACGATGGTGTAGCCGTAGACGTGGTCGCGCCATGCCGATGCGGGAATGCGATACCCGCCTTTGCCAATGACGAAGGCGAACTCGGCCTCGTAGTCGGGCTGGGTGGAGTTCCTGGGCAGAACGATGGCGTCGCCCGGACCGATGATCGACGTGGTGAGCTTGAAGAAGACGACGGGTGTGGTGGGCAGTTCCATGCCGGATTCGCGCGCGTGGTCGCGGTAATTGAGACCGATGGCGAAGACGCGCGGCGGATTGGCTAGCGGCGCGTGGAGGCGAATGTCGGCGAGGGGATAGGCGGGATGGGATGCGCCGGAATCGGCTTCGGTGAAGCCGGCGCTCAGCACGGCAAGGGTGGAATCGAAGCCCGCACCGGTCAAGTCGACGACCAGATTTTTCTCTTCCACGAGATAACCAGGGCGGACGCGCCCATCGGAAGTGGAAAAGCTCACCAGCTTCATTGCACGCTCCAAGGATTCAAAGACGACGGCGGTTTATGCGGCGGTCCAACCGCCATCGATGGTGAAGATCGATCCCGAGATGAAGGCTGCCTCGTCAGAGGCGATGTAGCGCACCATGGAGGCGATCTCCTCGGGCTGGCCGAGTCGGCCGATGGGCTGACGGGCGCGCAACTCGGCGCGCGTTTCTTCCTTATTGTGCTTGTGAAACTTTTCGAGGTAGCCCTCGACGAAAGGTGTCTCGACGGTGCCGGGACAGATGGTGTTGACGCGCAGCGTTTTCGGATATTCGACGGCGAGCTGGCGAGTCATGGCGATGACTGCGCCCTTGGTGGTGCAGTAGGCGAAGCGCTGCTTGATGCCGACAAGGCCAGCGACGGAGCCGAGATTGACGATGACTCCAGAATGGCCGGTTGTGCTTTGCGATTGCAGCAAGAGCGGCAGAAAGCCGCGGGTAACAAGGTAGACTGCGCGGACGTTGACGTTGAGGAGTCGATCGAAGTCTTCGGGCTCGGTGGCCTCGATGGAGCCGACGTGGCCGATGCCCGCGTTGTTGACGAGGATGTCGAGTCGGGAGATGTGCCTGACGGCCGCAGCAATGGATTGGGTGCTGGTGACGTCGAGATGAATCGCACCGGCGGAGCCGACCTCGTTGGCCAGGGTCTCGGCCTCGGTGACGTTGATGTCGGCAACCCAGACGAATGCGCCGGCGCGGACAAGTTCTTTGACTGTTTCGCGGCCGATGCCGCTTGCACCGCCGGTGACCAGGGCATGACGGCCATCGAGCCGGAAAGGAGATTTTGTGTCGAGCGAACCTGTCATGAAAAGCGGATACCCCTGGCTTCGATTTCGTGTTGCGCTTCTTCAAGGATAGCGGCTGTGGCGTCCTGCGTGGAAAGGGCGCGCGTCACAACTGAATCGATGATGGCGGCGAAGGCGGCCATTTGGGGCCCGGCGGGAAGCTGGCGTGCTGCGAGCGAGATGGCCTCGACGTGGCGATAGACGGGAATCTCAGCCTGCAACTGGGGATTGCGCCAGGTGGAGAGACGGCAGCCGACGGTGCCGTGGCGGATGATGCCGAGGTCGCGCTCCGGGGTGGTGACGAAGCGGAGGAACTCCCAGGCGAGGTCCTTCTGGCGTGAGCCGGAGCCCATGACGAGGGCCCAGAAGACGGAAAGCGAAATGGGTTTGCGGCCAGGCGCGCAGGGGATGGGAGCTATGGCGACTTTGCCATGAAGTGCAGATCCGGGAGCGCTGGATCTGGTGGCAAATCCGAACCAGTTGGCCATCATGGCGACTTCGCCCTTCATGAAGAGATCGCCGGATTGAGTGGAGTCGAGCTGAGGCGATGCAGGGTGACATGCAGCGGGGTCGCGAACGAGGTTGCGGTAGAAATCGATGGCGGCGATGGCTTGGGGCGACGCGAGTTGAGTGCGGCCGTCTGCGTCGACGAATTCACCTCCACGGCTCCAGAGCTGGAGCGCGAAATCGTAGAGAGTGTTGTGGCCGTCAGGGAATGCGGCGAAGACGGTGCCGTACACTTTCTCGTCGCGATTGGTGAAGAAGCGGGCGGTTTGGGCAAACTCATCCCATGTTGTGGGCGGCGCGAGATCGCGGTGGAACTGCGCGCGAAATGCGGCCTGGCGCTCGGGATCGTTGAAGAGGTCGGTGCGATAGACGAGGCACTCGGGGCCGTCGTGCCATGGGATCGCGGAAAGCCGCTCGCCGAAGTAAAGGGGGCGGACGAGCGAATGGGGCCATCCATCGGGCCAATCGGGAAGCGGCAAGCGCTCGTGCCGGGCATGCAGGTCTTCGAGCGCGCCGGCGGCCATGCCTTCCGCCAGCCAATCGGTGACCAATAAAGCAAGGTCGAAATCGCCGTTGCGGAGACCGCGGTCGCGCAGGGCCCGATCGTAAAGCTCGTGGATGCCGACGGCGACGAGATCAACGTGAACGCCGGGGTGCGCAGCTTCAAATAGGCGGGCTTCGTCGTCGAGCGCATGTTCAAAGTCGGCGTAATTCCGCAGCGCCAGGCGGAGGGTGGTCATGATTTGGCTACCACGGCCGCTCCCCGCACGCCTTCGATGACATGGAGATAGGCGCGTGCCATTTCGGTAATGACGTTCGGATTTCCGGCCTCCATAGCGGCGGTGTTACACAGGTCGCTGCCGACGCCAAGAGCGCGGGCACCGGCACGAAGGAAGTGCTCGGCATTCTCGAGGTTGACGCCGCCGGTGGGAATCAGCTTCCAGTGAGGAAACGGCGCGAGCAGGGACTTGATATAGCCGGGGCCGCCCATGGAGGAGCAGGGAAATATCTTGACGTAGTCGGCGCCTTCGCGAATGGCGTTGATGACTTCGGTGGGCGTGAGCGCGCCGGGAATGGAGAGCTTGCCGTTGTTGCGCGTGACGGAAACGACGTCGGGATGCAGGCTGGGGCTGACCACGAACTCCGCGCCCGCATCGATGGTGGCCTGGGCTTCTTCGCCGTTGGTGACGGTGCCAGAGCCGAGCAGCAAGCGATCGCCGTGTTCCTTCTTGAGCTCCTTCAGCAGAGCTATGGCGCCGGGAACGGTGAGCGTAACTTCAATGACCGTGACCCCGCCGGCCACCATTGCTTCGACCAGGGCGCGTCCCTGGGCGGCGGACTTGGCGCGCAGCACGGGAATCAGCCCAACTTCTTCGATCCATTCATTCGTCTTTTTCGCCATCATGTTTCCTCATCGCGCGATGCGCGCCGAACCGCCCTTCATGGCGCGTTCCACTTCAGCGAGCGTGGCCATGCTGGTGTCGCCACCAGTTGTCATCGCCAGCGCGCCGTGAGCCACGCCGCAGTGCATGGCCCATTCGATTGGTTTTCCGGCGAGCAGGCCATAGATTAAGCCGGATGCAAAACTGTCACCGCCTCCGACACGGTCGTAGATGTCAATCTCGCGCTGCGGGATGTGCACGAATCGATCCTGATAGAGAGCGATGGCCCCCCAGGCATTGCGGCTGGCGGTGACGGCGGTGCGGAGCGTGGTTGCGACGAGCTTGAGATTGGGATACGCGGCGGCGACTTCGCGGAGCATGGTTTCGTAGGCGGCTATGGGCAACTCCGCAAAGTCCTCGCCGACGCCCTTTGCTTCAATGCCGAGCATGGCAGAAAAATCTTCCTCATTGCCGAGGAGCAAATCGACGTTGCGCACGAGTTCGCGGTTGACCTGCTGGGCCCTGGTTTTACCGCCAATGGATTTCCAGAGCGATTCGCGGTAGTTGAGATCGTAAGAGACGGGCGTGGCACATTTGCGTGCGGCGTCGATAGCCTCTGCTGCCACGTCGGCTGTGGACGCAGAAAGAGCGGCGAAGATGCCGCCCGTGTGGAACCAGCGGGCGCCGTTGGGCGAAGCGAAGATGGAGGTCCAATCGAAGTCGCCGGGCTTGACCTGGCTGATGGCGGTGTGGCCGCGATCGTTTGTGCCGGCAGCGGCCCGAAGGCCGAATCCGCGCTCGGTAAAGTTGAGGCCGTTGCGGACGGTGCGGCCCACGCCGTCAAACGGGATCCACTTGATGAGCGAGGGATCGACTCCGCCCTGGAGGATGAGGTCTTCGACGAGGCGGCCGATGGGGTTGTCGGCGAGGGCGGTTGCGATGGCGGTGCGAAGTCCGAAGCAGCGACGGAGGCCGCGAGCGACGTTGTATTCGCCTCCACCCTCCCACACCTGGAAGGAGCGCGTGGTGTGGATCCGGCCTTCGCCGGGATCGAGGCGCAGCATGACTTCGCCCAGGCTGAGGCAGTCCCACCGGCGCGTAGAATCAGGAACCGGAATCGAGTTCATGCGATCGGTCAATCGTGTTCAATGCAACTCTAACGCATCCCACAGACGGGGTGAGATGCGCATAGAAAAGTAAATCGCCTTACATGATAGATTTTTTGGGGCAGCGGGAAACCGGAATTTGGCGCGCTCCAGCGCCATTTTTAAGGAACGAATCGGGGGATATCGATTATGAGCCAGAATCTTTTTGACCTGACCGGACGGGTGGCCGTGGTGGTAGGCGGTACGACGGGGATTGGACGCGCGATCGCGTTGGGCCTGGCAGGTGCGGGCGCCGATGTGGTGGCGAGCGCACGCAGAGCGGAGCAGGTAGAGAAGGTGTCGTCGGAGATCGAGGCACTGGGAAGAAAAACACTGCGCATGACCAGCGACGTGCAGAAGCGAGCGAGCCTGCAGGCGCTGCATGATGCGGTGCTGAAGCAGTTCGGCAAGGTCGACATCCTCGTGAACGCGGCGGGCGTTACGCAGAAAGTGGCGACGCTCGAGACGGATGAATCGGACTGGTCGCGCGTGCTCGACATCAACCTGAACGGGACATTGCGCGCGTGCCAGGTTTTCGGGTCGACAATGGTGAGGGCCGGTTACGGGCGCATCATCAACATCGCATCGCTGACGACGTTTCTGGCGTTTTACCGGGTGGCCGCCTATTCGGCGAGCAAGGCTGCAGTGGGGTCGCTGACGAAGTCGCTGGCGATCGAGCTGGCGCAGACGGGCGTGAATGTGAACGCGATTGCGCCGGGCATGTTTCCGACAGAGCTGAATGCGAGCCTGATCAACGGCACCCCGCGCGGCGAAGAGCTGAAAATGCGCACGCCGATGCGGCGCTGGGGCGATGCAAATGAACTGGCAGGGGCAGCGATCTTTCTGGCTTCGGAGGCATCGTCGTTCATTACGGGAGAGATTGTGGCTGTGGATGGGGGTTTCCTGGCGAGCGGAGTGAACCAGTAGAAACAGGGACGAGAAGAACAGGGACTGAGAGACTAGGGACTAACGGGCCAGGAACAAGGACGGGAGCGAGTTTGAAGATCGCGAAGGCACAGGTCAACATCACGTCGCCGGGGCGGAACTTCGTCACACTCAAGATTGAGACGGACGAAGGCATCTACGGGCTGGGCGACGGCACGCTGAACGGGCGGGAACTGGCGGTGGCGAGCTACCTGAACGATCACGTGATTCCGTGCCTGATCGGGCGCGATCCGTTTGATACCGAGGACATGTGGCAGTACCTGTATCGGGGGGCTTACTGGCGGCGCGGTCCTGTGACGATTGCGGCGATTGGGGCCGTTGACGTAGCGTTGTGGGACATCAAGGGCAAGGGGCTGAAGACGCCGGTGTACAACCTGCTGGGGGGAAAAAGCCGCGAGGGATTGCTGGTCTATGCGCACGCGAACGGAAGCGACATTGAGCATGCGCTGGAAGACGTGGCCCGGCACAGGGAGCTCGGGTACAAAGCGATTCGCGTGCAAAGCGGGATTGCGGGGTTGGCATCGACCTATGGCGTGGCGCATGGGGCAGGAAAGTATGAGCCAGCCGAGCGCGGTTTGCCCACGGAGCACGCTTGGGCGAGTGAGCCTTATCTACGGCATGTGCCGAAGCTGTTTGCGGTGGTGCGCGAAACGTTTGGCGAAGAGCTGCATCTGTTGCACGACTGCCATCACCGGCTCACACCCATTGAGGCGGCGAGACTGGGGAAGGAACTGGAGCCGTTTCACCTGTTTTGGATGGAGGACCCGGCGCCGGCGGAGTTGCAGCAGGGATTCAAAACGATTCGCGAGCATACGACGACGCCGATCGCGGTGGGAGAGGTGTTCAACTCGATCTGGGATGCCCATGACCTGATTCGCAATCAATGGATCGACTACATTCGCATGACTACGGTGCACGCCGGCGGGTTAACGCATCTGAAGAAGGTCGCCGATTTTGCGGCACTGTATCACGTGCGTACCGGGTGCCATGGCGCGACTGATCTATCGCCCGTCAGCATGGCGGCTGCACTGCATTTCGGGACTGCGGTGCACAACTTCGGGATCCAGGAGCACATGCCGCATACGGCGGAGACAGATGCGGTGTTTCCGCACCAGTACGCATTCAAAGATGGTTTCATGTTTCCGGGCGAGGGGCCGGGTCTGGGCGTCGACCTGGATGAAGCGCTGGCGGCAAAGTATCCCTATCAACGCGCGTATCTGCCGATCAATCGCAAGCTCGACGGCACGCTGACGGACTGGTAAACGCGATGAGCAAAGTTGCGGAAGAGCGGGAGCTGGCGTCTGAACCGGCGGCGCTGCCGGGTCGATGGACGATCTGCGCCATGCTGTTCGTGGCGACGTCGATCAACTACATGGACCGGCAGGTGCTGTCGATCCTGAAGCCGTTTCTGGCGGGCTCGACGCTTCATCTGGAACCGTTTTTTCATGGCTGGCCGAGGGTCGAGCGGTCAATCAATCTGAACGAAGTGCAGTACGGGTACATCGTGTGGGCGTTCCAGATCGCGTACGCGCTGGGGGTGATCTTTGCCGGCCGGCTGGTGGACCGGATCGGCTGCCGTGCCGGATATCCGCTGATCACGGGCGTCTGGAGTCTTTCGGCCATGAGCCACGCGCTGGTGACGTCGGTGTTCGGGTTTGGCGTAGCGCGATTCTTTTTGGGGTTGGGCGAGAGCGGCAATTTTCCGGCGGCCATCAAGGCTACGGCAGAGTGGTTTCCTCCGCGTGAGCGATCGCTGGCTACAGGCATTTTCAACTCCGGCGCCGGTGTGGGAGCGATTCTCGCGCCATTTCTTGTGCCCTGGGTGGCACTGCATTTCGGCTGGCGTGCTTCGTTCCTGATTACCGGCGCATTCAGCGCGGCTTGGATCGCCTGGTGGTCCGTGCGCTACCGCAAGCCGGACACTTCGACGGATTCGGTTCCGGCTGCGCACGCGAACTTCCCATGGACGCGGCTTTTGCGCTATCGGCAGACGTGGGGATTCGCGCTGGGCAAGTTTCTCACCGATCCGGTGTGGTGGTTCTACCTGTTCTGGCTGCCAGGCTATTTCAACACGCATTTCAAGCTGGATTTGTCGCACATCGGTCTGCCGCTCATCGTGATTTATGTGGTATCGACGGTCGGGAGCGTGACGGGCGGATGGCTGCCGCGCGGGTTTGTGCGGATGGGAATGGATTTGAAGCAGGCGCGACTGACTGCCATGCTGACCTGCGCGTGCCTGGTGGTGCCGATCACGCTTGCGGGCGGACTGAAGTCGGAGTGGACGGCGGTGGCGCTGCTGAGCCTGGCGACGAGCGCGCACCAGGGCTGGTCGGCGAATATTTTTACAACCGCGTCGGACATGTTTCCGGCCGAGTTGGTGGGCACTGTCGTGAGCTTTGGGCAAGTGGCGGGCGCGGTGGGCGGGTCGATTTTTGCGCTGGTTGCGGGACACATTTTGCAGTTCGTGCACAGTTATGTGCCGCTGTTTTTGTTTTCAGGATTTGCGTATCTGATTGCACTGGGGTTACTGCGCATGCTGGCGCCTGGCCTGAAGCGGGCCGAACTCAACGGGTGAGGCCGAGGGGATCCGACGATCCGAGAATCCTTGAGTGAGTTGTGCGCAAGTTACCGAGCGCCCAACGGTAAGGTTTCACTGGGTGCCGCTGATATGGTAGGCAAGAGTGAGCAGCAGAACTGAGAAGGGAATGGAGCGATGACAGAATCGCGCAAGCTGCGCATGGGGATGGTGGGCGGAGGCCCGGGAGCGTTTATCGGCCCCGTGCATCGGATGGCTGCGGAACTGGATGGCAGGATTCAACTGGTTGCCGGCGCCTTTTCGCAGTCGGCAGATCGCTCGCGGGCTGCGGGCGAGACGTATCGGATCGACCCCGCACGTGCGTACAGCAATTACGAAGAGATGATCGCGGAAGAGAAGAAACGGCAGGATCCCATCGACTTTGTCGCCATTGTGACGCCGAATCATCTGCATTTGCCGGTTGCGAAAGCAGCGATGGAGGCTGGTTTCCCGGTGATGAGCGATAAGCCGGCGACAGCAACGTTTGTCGAAGCAGTTTCGCTTGAGGCTGAAGTAAAGAAATCGGGCTTACCCTACGGGCTCACGCACACATACGCCGGCTATTCTCTGGTGCGGGAGGCGCGGGCGATTTGCGCGGCGGGCCAGATGGGCGAGATTCGCAAGATCGCCGTCGAGTATCTGCAGGGGTGGTTGAGCCAGCCGATCGAGACGACGGGACAAAAGCAAGCGGCGTGGCGGTCGGATCCAGCATTGAGCGGACCGGGCGGCTGCATCGGCGACATTGGCGTTCATGCTTTTCATCTGATGGAATACGTGACAGGATTGCGGGCGACGGATCTGAATGCCTCACTGCGTTCCGTAATCCCAAGCCGGCGCGTCGACGACGATTGCACGGCGCTGTTGAGGCTCGACAATGGCGCGAGCGCGGTGCTGATGACGTCACAGATCGCCGCGGGAGAGGGCAACGGACTGCGGTTGCGTGTCTATGGCGAAGCGGGATCGCTGGATTGGCGGCAGGAGGATCCGAACCGCCTGCGCCTCAAATGGCTTGAAGGGCCGGAGGAGATTCGTCACGCTTCAGGGAGCTATCTGAGTGATGAGGCACGCGCGGTGACGCGATTGCCGGGCGGACATCCTGAAGGTTATCTGGAGGCGTTCGCGGTGCTTTATCGTGAATTTGCCGATGGCCTTTGGGCGTGGAAGAAGGGCGCGGCACATCCACTGCCCGAGACGCTGCCCGGCATCGAAGCCGGCGTGCGTGGGATGCGCTTTATCGATCGCGCCATTGAGAGCAGCCGGCAGCAGCACTGGATCGAGTTCTGATCAATCAACAACCTGTTTGGGGGAAATCATGAAGACCATCAAGGGGCCTGGCATCTTTTTGGCTCAGTTTGCGGGCGATGTAGCCCCATTCAACACGTTGGAAGGGATGGCGCTATGGGCGGCGAAGCTGGGCTTTGTCGGCGTGCAGATTCCCAGCTGGGACCAGCGTCTTTTTGACTTGAAGCTGGCAGCGGAGAGCCAGGATTACTGCGACGGGATTCTCGGGAAGCTGAAGGAGGCGGGCGTCGCGCTGACGGAGCTTTCGACGCATCTGCAGGGACAGCTGGTGGCGAGCCACTCTGCGTATGACGTGCTGTTGGAGGGCTTCGCTCCGCCGAAGATTGCGTCCGATCCCAAGGCGCGGCAGGAGTGGGCCGTGCAACAGCTGGAATGGGCGGCGACGGCCAGCAAGCGGCTGTGCCTGAAGGCGCATGCAACTTTCTCAGGCGCGCTGGCGTGGCCGTTTTTTTATCCCTGGCCACAGCGGCCCGCAGGCTTGGTTGAGGAGGCGTTCAAGGAGCTGGGCAAGCGCTGGACCCCGATTCTCAACAGCTTCGACAAGGCGGGCGTGGATGTTTGCTTCGAGCTGCACCCGGGCGAAGACTTGCATGACGGGGTGACTTTCGAACGCTTTCTTGCCGAGGTGCATGATCATCCGAGGGCCAACATTCTCTACGATCCGAGCCACATGGTGCTGCAGCAGCTTGACTATCTGGAATTCCTCGATATCTACCATGAGCGCGTACGCGCGTTTCATGTGAAGGATGCGGAGTTCAGGCCTACGGGGCGCTCGGGCGTGTATGGCGGGTACCAGAGTTGGATTGATCGTCCGGGCCGGTTCCGATCGCTGGGCGACGGGCAGGTGGATTTCAAATCGATCTTCAGCAAGATGGCGCAGTACGACTATCCGGGATGGGCGGTGCTGGAGTGGGAGTGCTGCCTGAAGCATCCGAAGGCAGGAGCATCGGAGGGAGCGGTGTTCATCACGAACCACATCATCCACGTGACCGACAAGGCGTTCGACGACTTTGCGGGATCGGGAACGGACGCGGAGAAGAATCGCCGTATCCTGAGCCTTGAGGCGGAAGCCTAGGCGGCGCGGCTAGACCGCAATGCCCGCCGACTTGTAAATCTGCATCATGTAGCGCATGTCGCGCAGGCCTTCTTCGCCGGGAGATTGCGGTTCCTGACCAGTGAGGACGCAGCGGGAGAAGTGCTCGGCTTCGGCCTGGAACTGCGAGGGATCGCGGCTGGGATTGGGCTCATCGAGGTGCGTGCCGTTCAGATCGCCGCGGAGACGCAGGCCTTCATACACGAAGGCTGGGTCGGCTTCCATCCAGCCCTTCGATCCGTGCACGCGGAAGTAGCCCTCCATCGATGCGCCGTAGGTGGTATTGCACGCGGCAACAATGCCGGAAGGGAATTTCATGGTCCAGGAGACGTTTTCCTCGACTTCGTTGAAGCGGCCGTCGTGATCGATGACCGAGGCGCAGGCGGCGATGTCGTGCGGCTCTTCGCCAGTGAGATAGCGACAGGCGTTGAGTGCGTAGATGCCGACGTCCATGAGCGGACCTCCGCCGGCCATCTTCTTGCTGAGGCGCCACTCGCCCGGCTGGATATTGAACCCGAAGGCGCTCTCGATCGCCTGCACCTGTCCGAGCTGGCCGCTGCGAATGAGCTGAATCGCTTTGAGGTTGGTTGGCTCGTAATGACAGCGATAGGCAATCATCAGCTTGACGTTTGCGGCCTTGCAGGCTGCGATCATACGCTCGCAGTCTTCGATGCTGGTCGCCATGGGTTTTTCGCACAGGACGTGCTTGCCGGCCTTGGCAGCGCGCTCGGTGTATTCAGCATGCATGGAATTGGGGAGGGCGACGTAGACAGCGTTGACAGCTTCGTTCTGAGCGATGCTATCGAAATTATCGTAGCTGTAAATTGCGGTGGAGGGGATGCCGTATTCGGCTGCGATATGCTCGGCTTTCTCGCGATGGCCGCTGACGAGCGCCGTAATTTTCGAGTTGGAACTATTGCGTGCGCCGGGCATGAAGTGTGCTGCGATGCGGCCGAGGCCGATGACGGCATAACCGATCTTATGTTCCCCGGTTTGTGCGACTGCCTGAGGCGCCAAGCGCGCGGCCAGCCCGAGCGCTCCCAGCCTATTGAATTCTCGCCGTGTAAGGTGCATGAAACCTCCGTTGGGCTGCATCGATGAAAGCGAGTGGGAATCTTTGCGCACCGTTCGCGGCGCTGTTTTTGTCCGACCCAACTATAAACTGGCCCGGGTGAAGGATGGAGGATTCCCCTGGCTTGCCACTCCACCCACGCAGGGGCGGCCGGTTCTTCCGATGCCAGCTACCTTCGACGCATGCGCTTGCGCGTGACGGTGACGAGTTTTCCGGTGACTGCGAATTTGCGGTGCTCGACCGGTGAAGACAGCACGAGGCTGGTGACGGGATTGCCATAGGGAAGCAGGGCCTCGATCAGCGCTTCGAGGTCGGCCATGTTGGTGGTTGTCACCTTGAGCAGAAAGTCATCGCCGCCGGTGAGGTGATGGCACTCTCGGACTTCCTCCAGGGTCTGAACGTATTCGATCAGACGGTGATAATTCTGGCCGTCGCAACTCATGCGGATGAAGGCCATCACTTCGAGCCCGAGAGATTCGGGATCGATCTGAACCGTGTAGGAACGCAGGATGCCGATTTCTTCCATCTGCCTGAGGCGCTCGGTTGTCGCGGTGGGAGAAAGGCCGATGCGACGGCCAAGCTCAGCCACGCTCAAACGCGCATTAGCCTGCAACTCCTCGACGAGCTTTCGTCCACAAATATCAAGAAGGGTAGTGGAATCCATGGCCATAGATGAATATTGTAGCGGAATTCTGGGACATGTACCGAATGGGTAGTCGATTACATCTGTACCGTCCGGGCGAAGACGCCTACGATCGAAGCCATGAAAACGCTTCTTCTGGATGGCCAGCCATTGACGTTGTCTGAAATCGAGCGAGTGTCGGTTCATGGGGACCGGGCGGAGTTGGCGCCTGCGGCACGGACGCGCGTTGCGAAGAGCCGGGCACTGATCGAGCAGATTCTGGCCGAGGGAGAGACGGTTTATGGCGTGAACACGGGGTTTGGCAAGCTGAGCGACGTGCGGATTCCGCAGGAGAAACTGGCCGAGCTGCAGTTCAACCTGGTTCGCAGCCATGCGGGCGGGGTGGGGAATCCGCTTTCAGAGGCAGAGGCGCGGGCCATGCTGCTGTTGAGAGCGAATGTGCTGGCCAAGGGATTCAGCGGGGTGCGGCCGGAGCTGGTCGACCTGCTCATCGGGATGTTGAATGCGGGCGTCCACCCGGTTGTTCCAGAGAAAGGCTCGGTGGGAGCGAGCGGAGATCTTGCACCGCTCGCGCATCTCGCGCTCGTGGTGATTGGAGAGGGCGAAGCTTTTTATCATAGCCGGCGAATTGCGGGCGCCGAAGCTCTTCAGCAAGCCGGGCTCAAGCCATTACAGCTTGCGGCCAAGGAGGGACTGGCTTTGCTGAACGGGACGCAGGCGATGACAGCGGTGGGCGCACTGGCGGTGACCCGTGCGCAACGCGTGGCACAGTTGGCCGACGTGGCGGGGGCCATGTCGCTCGAGGCGCTGATGGGAACCCCTGCGGCGTTTGATGAACGGATTCACCGGGCGCGTCCGCATGCGGGGCAGATTGCGTCCGCAGCGCACCTGCTGGAATTGATGGCGGGATCGGAGATTCGGGAGTCGCACCGGGATCATGATCCGCGAGTGCAGGACGCGTATTGCCTTCGCTGCATGCCGCAGGTCCACGGGGCGGTGCGTGGTGTTCTGGCGCATGTGGGGAGCGTGCTCGAAACGGAGGCCGGCTCGGCGACGGATAATCCACTGATCTTTCCGGGGGACTCGTCAAGGGAACGCGGAGCCGTCTTGTCAGGCGGAAATTTTCATGGAGCGCCATTGGCGTATGCGTTCGATTACGCCGCGATCGCCATGACGGACCTGGCGGGGATTACCGAACGCCGGATTGACAGGCTGTTGAATCCGGATATTAATGAGGGCCTGCCGGCGTTTCTGTCGACGGATCCGGGGTTGTCGTCTGGATTCATGATGGCGCAGATTGTTGCGGCCGCGCTGATCAACGAGTGCCAGGTGCTGGCGCATCCGTCGTCCACGGGCAGCATTCCGACCGACGGCGGAAAGGAAGATCACGTATCGATGGGCATGACGGGAGCGCTGAAGCTGCGGCAAATCGTGGAGCACGCGGAGCGAATTGTGGCGATCGAGCTGATGTGCGGCGCACAGGGCCTCGAGTGCCGACGCCCGCTCCAATCGAGCGCTGCGATCGAAGCCGTGCATGCGGCGGTACGGGAGGTGGTTCCGCGGCTCGAGAAGGATCGCGTCATTGCTCCGGATATCGATGCACTCGCGTCGGCCGTGCGGGCCGAGAAGTTCGATGCGTGGTGCGCATAGTCCCTCTCGGCGCCATGTACCATGGTCTCGGTGCGCAGGAGGATCGCTTGAGGGTTTACCGCTCCGCGAAGGGATGTTTTATCGAAGAGGACAGCCGGTATTACGCACTCGGCGGGCCTACGCTGGATTCGCTGTTAACGCGCGAGGACCTGCCTGAGTTTCTGCGCGAACATGTTGGGGGTGCGCGGTCGACGGAGGAGATGCCCGCGGGCCAATTGCTGGCTCCGATTGAAGGCCAGGAAGTGTGGGCGGCAGGCGTAACGTATTACCGCAGCCGCGGCGCCCGCATGGAAGAAGCAAGAGATGCGGGAGGCGGCAGTTTTTACGACCGGGTATACACGGCGGAACGGCCGGAGCTCTTTTTCAAGTCGACGGCACACCGCACCGTAGGGCCCGGCGAGAAGGTGCGCATTCGCGAAGACGCGCACTGGTCGGTGCCGGAACCGGAGTTGACGCTGGTGGTGAGCCCGGGAGGCCGGATCATCGGATACACCATCGGGAACGATATGAGTTCCCGAGATATCGAAGGCGAGAATCCGCTTTATCTGCCGCAGGCGAAGGTTTACAACGGGAGCTGCGCGCTGGGGCCGTGCATTTTGATTGCGCACAGTCCGCTGCCGCATTCGACTGAGATTGCGATTGAAATTGTGCGTCACGGACGGATCGAATTTTCAGGGTCGGTGGCGCTGACCGAGTTGAAACGAGATCCGAAGACATTGGTTGAGTATCTGCGACGAGACAATTCTTTCCCGCAGGGATGTTTCCTGATGACCGGAACGGGCATTGTGCCGCCGAGCGGATTCACGCTGGCACATGGAGATCGCATCCGGATCACCATCGAGCCGATCGGGGTGCTGGAAAATGACGTCGCCTGAAAGCCACGAACCGGCATTCATTCGAGATGAGACTTGAGGAAGGCGAGGGCGCGGGTGCGCGCGAGGGCCGCGGCTTCGGGGTTGTAAGCAGAGCGCATATCGCAATTGAATCCGTGACCCGCGCCGTCGTACCAGTGAATCTCGACATCAGGATGGGCGGCTGCGACTTTGTCCACCTGATCCCTGGGAATGTGATTGTCGAGCTTGCCGAAGTGAAGCTGCATGGGGGCTTTCGGTTGCTCGCCGGCGTAATTGCCGATGCCGCCTGCGTAGTAGCCAACAGCAACGCCCGGATGCAGGCGTGTGGCGCTGAGCCAGGCCAGCAGGCCGCCATAGCAGTAGCCGATGACGCCGGCTTTTCCTCCAGCTTGCTTGCGCGCGTAATCGAGTGCCGCGTCGACATCGGCCAGCGATTTGCTGATCTCGATCTGCTTGACCATGCCCATCCCTTTTTGGCCGTCGGCTGGCTCATACGTGAGTTCGACACCTTTCTGGACACGGTCGAACAGAGCCGGCGCAACCGCGAGGAATCCGTCTTTCGCATAGTCGTCGGCGACGGAACGAATGTGCCGATTGACGCCGAAGATTTCCTGGATCACGACGAGACCTGCAATCGGTTTTCCGGCCGGCCGCGCAACGTATGCGTCCAGTTTTTGCCCATCGCTCGCCTGTAGGACCACAGTTTCACCCATGCCTGCACCCCGATGTTGAATTCAGTTTTGATCGATCCCCAAGCCGGTTAGATGCACTATTCGGCATCGCGGACACAGCGAAAGCCGACGCCGCCGGAGCGATCGTAGGACGGCGCCATGAGCAGCAGCTTGCTGTGCTCGTCGTTGCGATAGGCCTGGGGGAAATACCAGATCGATCCCTGGGGCTGGTAGTATTCGCCGCCGCGCAGGATGGCCGCACGGGTGTGCTCGTCGGAGAATTCGTCGGTCCATTGCCAGACGTTGCCCACCATATCCATCACGCCGTAGGGGCTGGCGCCGAGCGGATGGGCATCGACTGGATCGGGTCCGCGCATGACTCGGCCCTGGTCGGGCGCGGGAACATTGGCAGGTTGCCATTGCGCGCCCCACGGATAGGGGCGGCCATCGGTGCCTTGCGCAGTGAGTTCCCATTCCCATTCGTGCGGCAGGCGCTTGGCGGCCCATTTTGCATACGCGCGCGCATCTTCGAGCGAAACCCAGGTCACGGGGCGGTTCGCCCATCCATCGGGATAGGCGCCGTTCTTCCAATCGCGCAGAAAATTCAGCTTATCGCGCGGCTCGTAGTGGGTGGCATCGAGAAACTTTTTGAATTCAGCATTGGTGACCGGGTATTTATCGATGAAAAAGGGTTTCACATCCATCGCGTGCTCGTGATACCGGCGCGGTGAATCTTCCCACGGATACTGCACGTCAACGCCGGGGTCGACGCCGCCTTCAATCTCGGTACCGCGCACCTTGAAATCGAACTGGCCGCCGGGAATGCGCACCATGCCTTCGGGCGCGCCGGCGGCCGGCTGCGTGGGCGGAATCTCGACCATCTTTTGCGTCAGCACGGTCCAGTCGTGCGAGTAATGCGCCAGGGGCTCGACGGTCATTTTTGCCATGCGCTGCATCAGGTCGCGAACGCCGCCGTCAGGCTCGGTGTCGGTGGCGAGAATGGCGCCGAATCCGTCGGCTTCGATTTCAAAGTTGAGTGTGGCGACCTGACCGCGAGGCGTGGTGGTGATTCCGGGTTTCACTTCGACGCCATGGTAGAGATCGAAGAAACGCATACCGGGCGTGAACGGGACTTCAATTTGCGGGCCGCCGATGTCGTAGCGATCGCGATTGACGAGGGTCCAGACGGTTTGAGATCCGAGGGGCCAGCGGCTGGCGTAGATACCGTAGTTGTTCGTGGGATAGAGCGGCTCCCAGTCGGGGCTCACGAGAAATTTGGCTACTCCGCGTTCGATGGCGGCCATGCGGCGCGTGGCTTCGGCATCGCGCGGCGTGATGCCGTTCCAGATGCCCCAGATGTTTTCCCAGCTTTCCCAACCGACGCCGTTGAAAAATGCGTATTGCAGGTCGTTGATCTTGTCGGTGGCCCAACGGTCACTGATGTTGACCATGTGGCGGGTCTCGAGCCATTTGAACCGGTCGACCAGGGGCACGGGAGGGAACTCGTACTGGCCCCAGGTCATCACGTTCCAACTGACTGCTTCGTCGCTGGGGCTGCCTTCAGGCTCGAAGGCCAGCGGGTGGCCGATTTTTTCGGCAGCGACCGAGAAGCCGAGGGGCACGCCGTCCTGCGTGTCGCCGTTGATCCCGTCGGCATCGACCTGCTTCATGAGCGAAGCAATTGCGTCAGGCCATGGCTGGTCAGGTTCCTTCGTTCCTTCGTCCCACATCATCATGGGGAAAAGCACGCGCACGCCGTGGCGATGAAAATCGGCGACCATCTGCCGAACGCCATCGACACCGCCGGGCATGGACTCGACCATCTGGAGCTGATTGCGGTCGTCGATACCCATGTTCGGGTAAGTGCTCCAGACGAGCACGGCGTCGATGCCGCCATAGCGTGCCGAGACGTCGTTGAGGTAGCGATCGACGGTGTATTGACCCTTCTCGGGATCGTAGAGGTAACGATCTTCAACCATCATCTGGGGTTGGATGAAACTCGATTGGGTCCAGCGCAGCGCGGGCAGTTCGTAGCGGGATGTGTCGAATGCGGTGCGGATGCGGCGTTCAGTGCGCCAGTGGCGGATATCGGCCAGCCAGCGCTCGTGCATGAAGGGCGGACAGGTGACGGGAGCGCTCTCCCATGCATAGTGCAAGTTCATGCAGGGCGGTGCCGGGATCTGCTGGCCGTGTGCAGGGTAGAGGGTGTCCTGAGCAGCCGCTCCCGTTGTCAGCGCAAAAAAGAGAAGCCCACCACAAGTCAAACCACGCATCAGGTGTCGAGTCTCCGAGTTGCTAATGAGTTGATGCTAACGGGGCCGGCTGGTTCTGCGCCATGAACTGGTCGACTTCGTTGCGATGGGGCATGGAGGCCTGCGCCCCGGGACGCGTGACGGAGATTGCCGCGGCAGCGTTGGCAAAGAGCGCGGCAGCCCACGGATCGCGGCCTTCGAGCAGCGCCACGGCGAAGGCGCCGTTGAAGCAGTCACCCGCGCCGACGGTGTCAATGGCGTTGACGGCGAAGGGCGGGACCCATGCCGCGCGGCCCTGCGTGGCGACGAACGAGCCTTCCGCGCCCCGCTTGAGCACCACGCCTTTCACGCCGCGCTTGAGCAGATCGTTGGCTGCGGCTTCGGTGGTGAGTCCTGGCTCGAGATAGAACGCGGCTTCAGTTTCATTGGGCGTGAACCAGGCGATCTTGTTCCAGACGGAATCGGGCAGAGCGGCGGCGGGCGCAGGATCGAGCATGACGGGCACGCCAGCCGACGTGCAGAGTTCGAGCGTGTGAGGGAGCGTCTCGAGCGGCAATTCGAGCTGAAAAAGCACCATGCCGGCGGAGCGAATGAGGTCAGCGTGCTGATCGATGCGCGCGCAATCCATTTTGCCGTTGGCGCCGGGAATGACGATGATGGCGTTCTCGCCGTTTTCGGCGAGAAAGATGGGCGCAAGACCGGACGATCCCTCGGCACGTCCCATGCCATCGGCTTGAACGCCGGCGGCTGCGAGATTGTCGAGGAGTGCCTGGCCATACATGTCGGTGCCGACGAGGCCGACCATCTCGACCGGGTAGCCGAGGCGGGCAGCGGCGACGGCCTGGTTTGCGCCTTTTCCTCCGGGGGTAGTTTGGAAATTTGTGCCGATGACGGTCTGGCCGACGCGCGGAATTTGCTTTGCGCGGCTCACCATATCCATGGTGATGCTGCCGACAACGACGATCGGCTTTCTCTTGTCCGGCATAGCATCTCCTTAATAAAGCGGAGCGAGCGCGACGGCGCCCAGTCCGAGAAGGAAGAACAAAAACATCAGTACCAATAAGAGCCGCGCCGAACGCGGTGCGCCGGCAAATTCGTGCCACACGAAGACGCCCCAGCAAGCCGAGACCATGGTTGCGCCCTGGCCAATGGAGTACGAGACAGCTGGGCCGACGAGGTGCGCGCCGGAGGCGACGAAATTCGAGACAGCGCCGAGGCACCAGATGGCTCCGCCGAGCAGGCCGGCAAGATGCCAACCGAACTGAGCCTGCCAGTAGGCTGCGCCGCTTACGGGCGGTTTGCCGTCGAGTGGCTTCTTCATGAGGATGAGAATCGCCGGCACGGTGGAGATGAGCACGCCGATGGCGAAGAAAAACGAGATCGCGTAGGGACCGGGCGCCGTGCCGGCAGGGCCGGGCTTCATGGCGCGGGCGACGAGTGGATAAAAGCTGCCCATCAGCAATCCTGCGACGAGGCTGAGAACAATGCCGCGCGTGGTGGTTGCGACGGCAGCGCTTTCTCGTTTGCGGTATGCGGCCGCATCGGTGACGATGGCGACGGCAACGAGGGCTACTCCGCCGAATAGCAGCAGCGGATTGGCAGCAGGCGTGACGAGATAGCTGGAAACAGAGCCGACGATGAGCGCCAGGCCGATGCCCACGGGAAACGCGACGGCGAGCCCCGCGATATCGATGGCGGCCACGAGCAGCAAGTTGGCGATATTAAAAATTACGCCGCCGCAGGCAGCCCAGGCGATCGCGTGGGGCGAAGTCTCGACAACATCGGCCATGAACATGGGGCCATTGTGTCCCATGCTTCCCAGCGTGAGTCCGAGCACAACAGCGCCCACGAGCACACCGATGGAGTAGTCCCAGTAGAAAAGCTGGAAGCGGAACCGCGGACAAAGCTTGAGCGTGTTGGCCCAAGAGCCCCAGCACAGCATGCTGAGGAGCATGAGAAGCAGAGCTGCCTGGTACGTTTCCGGAAGAAACATTTCCGTTGCCCCTGGCGGACAAAGTTTTCTGCAGCAAGAGGGAACGATAGCGTCTTAGCCCACCAGCGCGCAAATGGAATGCGCTGAACCAGGCTGGCGTCTATTGCTTCGCCGCTTTGAGGGCTTCGGTCAGCGCGGGTACGACTTCGAAGAGGTCGCCCACGATGCCGTAGTCGGCGACTTCAAAGATCGGAGCTTCGGGATCCTTGTTGATGGCGACTACGCATTGCGAGCCTTTCATGCCGACGAGGTGCTGAATCGCTCCCGAGATGCCGACGGCGAGATAGAGCCTGGGAGCAACGGTCTGGCCTGAGCTGCCGACCTGGCGCTCGATGGGGAGCCAGCCGGCATCGCAGATGGGGCGAGAGGCAGCGAGTTCAGCGCCGAGCGCCCCGGCCAGTTCCTGCACCAGCGGCATGTTCTCCGCTTCTTTGATGCCGCGGCCCACGCTGACGATGAATTGCGCGGAGCCGAGATCGACGGTCTGGGCCGATCCGCGGAAAGGTTCGCCGGGCTTGGTGCGGATTTGCGAAGCGTCGAGGTTGGGGGTGAAAGTCTCGACGGATGCGGAGCCGGCGGCGACGGTGTCAGCGCGGAAGGCGCCGGATTGCACCGAGACGAAGCAGGTTCCACTGCCGTTGTGCCGATAGCTGCCGCTGAGCCGGCCCTGCATGAGCTGGCGGGTAAATGCCGGTCCCTGCTCGATCGCGATCACGTCGCCGATGAGCGTCTGGCCGAGACGCGCTGCAAGGGCAGGGGCGTAGTCGCGCACCTGGTAGGTGTGAGGGAACACCACGTAATCCGGTTTTTCTTTTTCGAAGAACTGGTGGAGCGCAATGGTGAATCCGTCGGAGGTGTAGGGCGAGAGCATTGCGTGCTCTACGCGGACCACTTTGGCGAGGGCTTTCGTCGCCACTTCGGCAGCCAGCGATTCCGTGTTTGCACCCGGTAATAGCGCGCTGACAGGCAGATTCGCTTGCGAGGCGAGCTGATGCGCCGCCGCAACGGCTTCCCAGCTGATGCGGCTCATGCGTCCGCCGCGTTCTTCGAGAACCACCCAAATGCCACTCATAGCACGCGCACCTCGAACTTCAATTTTTCGACCAGAGCTGCAGCGGCTTCTTTGGCGTTGCCGGGCAGGATCTGCGTGGTCTTTTGCTTGTGGGGCAGCGAAATCTGGTCGAGCGCGACATTGGCCTTGGCGTCGACGCCGAGCTCCGCCGCGGAGATGTGTTTCATCTCTTTCGTCTTGGCTTTTTTGATGCCCATCAACGTGGCATAGCGCAGCTTGCTGCCACCGGATTGGATGGTGAGGACCGCGGGTGTGGGCAATTCGATGTTCTGGAACCAGCCTTCTTCGAGCTCGCGCTTCACGTTGAGACCGGAGTCGGTTTTTTCGACGTGCAGGATGAGCGATGCGTGCGGGAGGCTGAGCAATTCGGCGAGGATCACGCCCGTCTGTCCGTATCCGAGGTCGTCAGATTGCAAGCCGGTGAGAACGAGGTCAGGGTTCTCGGGTTTGATGGCAGCGGCCAACAGACGCGCCACGCCAAGGGCATCGCGGGCGCCGAGTTCGTCGGAATCGACGTGGATGGCGCGGTCTGCGCCCTTGGCGAGAGCTTCGCGAATTGTGGAACCGATGCGCTCCGGTCCGGCGCTGAGGACCACCACTTCGCCGCCGTGCTTCTCCTTGAGCTGCAGGGCTTCTTCGAGGGCATAGGCATCGGATTCGTTGAGCCCCCATTGGAGGTCGCCCTCTTCAATCCATTTCTTTGGCGAATCGATGTGCACCTGGGCATCGCGTTCGGGAACCTGCTTGATGGCAACGATGATTTTCATAAATAGTCCTCGAACATTCTAGGGGGCGCGGCGTGGGGTCGGCTATGCGGCCCCTGGGTTGGATGACGAATTCGGGTGTTGAGCAAGTCGAGGCTTACGGCGCCGTTTCGCGTTGTGGCAGGGCGCGGGCTGTGAGTTGCGCGATGTCCATGAGTTGTGGCGCCGCGTCGCCTTGTTGGGCAAGGGCATCGCGGAACATGGTGTTGCAGAATGGGCAGGCTGTGCCGACGGTTTTGGCTCCCGTGGCGACGAGCTCGGCAGCACGCACATGGCTTACGCGCTCGCCTTTTTCTTCGCCCAGGAACGCGAGCCCGCCGCCCGCTCCGCAGCAGAAGCTGCGCTCATGGGAACGAGGCGCCTCGACGAGGGTTCCAGCGCGGCTGACGACGGTGCGGGGCTGATCGTAGACGTTGCGATAGCGGCCGAGATAGCAGGGATCATGGAAGACGATGCTCTCAGCGTTCTGTTTGGGGAGCCGATCGGCAAAGCGCGCCATGAATTCGCTGTGGTGCTCGATCGCGGGCGGGGTGCCGAATTCCTTCCAGTCCTCCTGGATGGTGCGGACGCAGTGAGGACAGATGGAGACGATCCTCTTCACGTTGTTTTGCTTCAAAGTTTCGAGGTTTGATTCGGCGAGTTGCTGGAAGACGAGGTCGTTGCCGAGGCGGCGGACGGGATCGCCGGTGCACTTCTCTTTGCGCAAGACTCCGTAGCTCGCGCCGAGAAAATTCATCACGCGCGCAAAGTCCGCAACAATCTCGCGGCCTTTCGGGTCGTAGCCACCCATGCAGCCGAGCCAGAGGCAATACTCCTGGGTTCCGTCGAAGATGGGGAAGCCTTGTTTCTGAATGAATTTGTCGCGCTCCGCCGTTCCCATGCCGAGCGCGTTCGATCCGCGCTCGAGAGCAAGGAAGAGCTTGCCGCCATGATCGTCTTCCCAGGCGCCAGTGTTGACTGCACCGCGGCGCAGGCCGATGAGGATGGGAACGTGTTCGATACCAACGGGGCACTGGAATTCGCAGCTTCCGCAGGTAGTGCACTGGAAAGCTGCCTCCTGGCTGTTGTATTTGCCGAGGAGGGGCTCCTCGGATTTCGGGCCTGCTTCGTTGAGGTAGGCGCGCACGCCGAGCACGATTTCGCGCGGGTTGAGGATCTTGCCGGTGTTGGTGGCAGGGCAATGCTCGCTGCAGCGGCCGCACTCGACGCAGGAGTAGACCTGCAGGCTGACGATTTGCGTGAGGTCCTTGCCGGCGACGAGGCCGAAGTCCTCATCGCCATGGAGGGGCGGGATGCGGCTGAATCCTCCGCGGGAGAGAAAGATGGTGGCTGGGCTCAGCACGAGATGCAGATGCTTGGTATGAGGAATGATGGGAAGGAAAACGAGCAGGGTGAGGGTGTGGGCCCACCAGAGAAGCCGCGCGGCGGAACTCGCGTCCGTGACGAAAAAGGCGGCGAGGTAGGTGACCATGAGGAGAAAGATGAGGAGCGCGATGAAACCCGACTCCCAGGAAAGCTTTTCGCCAAGCCAGGGTGGGCGGACGAGGAAGCGGCGGATGAACAAGCCTGCGATTCCGATGGCGCAGGCGATGGCAAAGGTTGCCGCAAAGTAGAAGTAGAAGCGGCCGAGGATGCTCGTGGGATCGAGAAAGCCGGAGCCGAATCCGACAGCGCAGTGATTGAGGGTGACGAGGGCGAAGGCGCAGAATCCCCAGAACACGAAGGCGTGCGCAAGACCTGGCAAGGGACGCTGGCGGATGACCTTGGCCTGGCACATCACTTCCCAGACGAAGTCCCAGACGCGCTTGCCGATGGGGAAAAGATGGAAGTCGGCGTCTTTCTTTGAGTCGAGGATGCGCTTGAGGATGGGGCCAAAGCGCTGCCAGAAGAGCCAGAGCGATGCGAGGATGAGTACGGCAAAAGCGGCCTTTTCGGCGAGGGAGAAATGCTGGGGTTCCGCAAGCGTGAGAGGGAACGAGACCATAGCGCAATCACTCACGATACACGATGGCGGGGGAGGACGTCTTGGGTTGCCTGGAACCCGTAGTGGGCCGCGTTGCGCCGGTTCCCGGGTCTCAGAGTCGAGACCTTCGGCTTTGCTCAGAGCAGGCTGTGAGGTACCCAGCTAGCGCCCCCAGTTCCTCCAACTCCTCCTACCACTAGCTGCTCCAGGTCTTGTCGTTCGAGTGGCAAAGGGTTTCGAGGCTGCACTGATTGCACTTGGGATTGCGCGCGATGCACACCTGGCGGCCGTGGTGAATGACCTGGTGCGAGAAGCGGATCCAGTGGTCGCGGGGAAGGATGCGCATCAGGTCCTGCTCGACTTTTTCGGTTGTCTCGGACGTGGTGAGCTGGAGGCGGCGAGCGATGCGGAAGACGTGCGTGTCGACGACGACTCCCTCGGCTTTTCCGAAGCTCACGCCAAGGACAACGTTCGCAGTCTTACGGGCGGCGCCGGGCACGGTGATGAGTTCGGCCAGCGTCTCGGGAACCTTTCCGCCAAACTCTTCGGTGATTTTTTTGGCTGCGCCCTGGATGGATTTTGCCTTGTTGCGGAAGAAGCCAGTGGTCTTGATGAGTTGCTCGAGTTCGGGCGTTGAGGCCTTGGCCATGTCGGCCGGGGTAGGGAAGCGGCGGAACAGTTCCGGCGTGACCATGTTGACGCGGACGTCGGTGCATTGTGCGGAGAGGATGGTCGCAACGAGCAGTTCCCATGGCGTGCGATGATGGAGGGCGCATTCGGCATTGGGGTAGGCTTCGTCGAGGGCCTTGAGGATGGCTGCGACGCGTTCAGGCGCGAGCGGGTTGCGCAGCGCGCTCTTTGATTTGCTCGATGACCGTTTAACCGACATGGTTAGGAGTGTAACGCCGCCACCTGGGACAACCGTTGAAGTTTACTGTGGAATGCAATGTGGAGTATATTCCACAGTATGGAAACGATCCAGGTTGTTCTCGACCGGAAGTTGCTGATTGCCACGGATCGGGCTGCGCGCAGGGTGAAGGCGAACCGTTCAGCTCTGGTGCGCGACGCACTTAGAGAGCATCTTAGGCGACTCGATCTTCAGGCCAGGGAAGAACGCGACCGCGAAGGCTATGCAAAACATCCCTCGCAGCGCGCTGACTCGAAGCGGTGGGAAGCGGAGGCCGCGTGGCCGGAAGAGTAGCACGAGGCGAAATCCGGTTCTATCGCTTTGCGCCGCCGGACAAAGAGCGACCCGTCGTGGTGCTGACGCGCGACAGCGCCATCTCCTACCTTGCGAACATCACGGTTGCACCGATCACATCAGCCATTCGCGGAGTGCCGTCGGAGGTGGTGCTCAATGAAGAGGACGGAATGAAGGTGCGGTGCGCCATCAATCTGCACAATTTGGTCACCGTATCCAAGGATCATTTGGGCAGGCGTGTCGCCCAGTTACGATCGACGCGCATGAGCGAGATTTGCGCTGCCTTGCGATTCTCTTTGGGCTGCGACGGTTAGCTGGTACCGAGCTATACTCCAGCGATGACGATCGGTCGATGGTTGTGTGTCTGCTTTCTAGTTTCTGGGAGCCTCTACGAACCGTACGTTGATGCCCAGCAGGCGCCGATCGAGCCGAAGCTGCCTGCCTTCGAAGTGGCGGCCATCAAGCTGAGCAGGCCCGATGACAATGACCACGGCTGGCACGGGACGCGCGACCGCATCACGATCGAGAATTACACGCTGAAGCGGTTGATCCGAGCAGCGTATGGGCTGAAGTCGGACACGCAGGTGATCGGCGGCCCCGACTGGACCGATAAGCAGGCTTTCGATATCAGCGCGAAGATCGAGGATGCTGAGGTCCAGAAGATGAGCTCGATGGCGACTCTGGATCGGCAAAGGGAGCGCAACGAGATGCTGCAGGCGTTGCTTGCAGATCGCTTTCAGCTCAAGGTACGGCAGGAGGAGCGAGTGATGCCGGTGTACGCGCTGGTCCAGGCGAAGGGAGGCACGAAGCTCAGGCCGAATCCGACAGCCAGCAAAAGCAATGGCAGCTCTAGTGACAATGGGCACATGACGGCGACGGCCCTCTCCATGGACTCTTTCGCGGATACTCTGACGTATTTTTCCGAGACGGGAGATCGCGTGGTGCTGAACCGCACCGGCCTTGCATGCGAATACGATTTCAAGCTCAACTGGGCGGAGGACCAGGGAAGCGGCGTGCCCCCGGATGCAGAGTTTCCGGGCCTGTTCACCGCGCTTGAGGAGCAACTGGGACTGAAGCTGGAATCACAGAAAGGCTCGGTGCCGGTGGTGATCATCGAGTCGGCTGCGAAGCCGGTGATTGACTAGCGTCGCGCGGCTCTTGCTAGAGTTTGCCGTTGAGCCAGCCGCCCAGCTTTTCAATGGGCAGGCGTACGCCAAGAAAGAACTGGCCGAAGAGGGCGTAGACGGCGCTGACTTCGTCGAAGCGCATCTCGTAGATGAGCTTTTTGAAGACCACAGGATCTTCGGCGAAGAGATCGACGCCCCACTCCCAGTCATCCATGCCGATGGAGCCGGTGATGATCTGCCGCACCACGTCGCCGTAACGGCGGCCGATCATGCCGTGCTCGTGCATCATGCGCTGGCGATCGGCAAAGGGAACGGTGTACCAGTTGACCTGTTCGCCACGCTTCCGGTCCATGGGATAAAAGCAGAGATATTTTGCGTCGGGGATCGCCGGCCAGAGACGGGGCTTCATCGCCTCGGCTCCGCGCTTCAGCGCTTCGTCGACTTCGGCCTGCCACTCAGGCGAAAAGTTCGCCGCGCCTTTGGAGGCGGCTGCTTCGTAGGTCTTGCGGCTTGACTCATAAAGTCCGAGCTCGATGACCGAGACGTAGGAGTGGCGCTGATCGAGGAAGTCGAAGAGCTCGGTCTGGGCGAGGTCGAGCTCCACCTGGTTCAGGGTTTCGAAGGAGTCGCGGAAATGGACGAGGATGAGGTCGCCTTTGTGGCCAAGCTGAGAATAAACGGCGGTCTGGATCTTGCCGGCTGCGTCGTGCTCGAGGTTGCGGAAGGCGGCGATGAATCCGTCGGCGATTCTTTTGCGCCCGGCGGCCTCAATTAATCTCCATTTCGCCCAGTCGAAGCGAAAGAATTGATGCAGGACGCTTGCGCCTTCCAGCGTCAATGGAACGGGCGGAAAATCAGCCAAATCGCACCTCGAACATGCAGTGAGTCACGACAATCGTAGCAGGGCAGAACCCTCGCAGCCCACGGAGGCAATTGTTGCGAGGGCTCGGAGGAAGCTGGGGCCCGAAGGCCCGGAGTGATCACGGCCCCTGCTTCCTCTGGTTAGCGTGATTTTGTGTTGCCCAGGCACCACGCGCCTGCCGCGAGGTGCGGGTGCGGGCTTATATACTGTCGTTTGCCCATGAGCGAAAGAATCATCGCCCTCCTCGTGCAGTTTGTTACGCACGTGATCCAATCGGGCGGCTATGCCGGCATTGTCGCTCTGATGGGGATTGAATCAGCCTGCATCCCGCTACCTTCAGAAATCATCATGCCGTTCGCCGGATACCTGGTGTACATGGGCGAGTTCAGCCTGGTATGGGTGGCAACCGCGGGCGCGATCGGCTGCAATGCCGGTTCGCTGGTTGCGTACTGGATCGGCGCAGCCGGGGGCCGGCCACTGGTAGAGCGCTACGGCCGCTGGGTGCTGATGAGCCATCACGACCTGGACCGGATGACGTGGTTCTTCGAGAAGTACGGTTCGATCACGGTGCTGCTGGCACGGCTGCTGCCGGTGGTGCGGACGTTTATCGCGTTTCCGGCGGGCATCGCGAAGATGCCGCAGCTTCGTTTTCACATTTACACGTTCATCGGATCGTGGCCGTGGTGTTTCGCCTTGGCCTATGTTGGAATGCGACTGGGCAAGGCGTGGCACACCGATCCGCGGTTCCATGAGTGGTTCCATCGATTTCATTTGGTGGTGGAGATTGCTCTGCTCGCGGCGATCGTTTGGTTCATCTGGACCCACGTACAGCGCGCGCGGCGGCACGAAGCGGCATGAGACGGAATTCACGTTGGCACAGGCTGCCGCGTTTCCAGCAAAACTGAGAGTTTTTGAGGATCGTTGAAAAAGGAAGGTTAGGAGAAGTCATGAGTACAGAGCAAAAGAGCGGCCAGAAGGCGCAGGAAAAGGTCTCGTCCGCCAACGGGAAACTGGGCGTCATGGTCGTGGGTCTGGGCGCCGTTGCGACGACGTTCATCGCCGGAGTAGAAGCGGTTCGCCGCGGGATTGCGAAGCCGATCGGGTCACTCACGCAGATGGGGACCATCCGGCTTGGCAAACGCACCGACAACAAGTCGCCCCTGATCAGGGAATTCGTTCCACTGGCTGATTTGAAGGACCTGGTGTTTACGGGCTGGGACATCTTTGAAGATAACGTGTACGAATCGGCCGCTCACGCCAAGGTGCTCGATAAGGAGATTCTCGAACAGCTCAAACCGTATCTGGAGACCATCAAACCGCTGCCCGCAGTCTTCGATCAGCACTATGTGAAACGGCTGCACGGAACGCACGTGAAGCAGGGGAAGAACAAAAAGGATCTTGCCGAGCAGGTGCGCGCCGACATCCAGGCATTCCGGAAGACGGTCGATCGCGTGGTGATGATCTGGTGCGGATCGACGGAGATCTTCCTCGAACCGTCGGCAGTTCATCAGTCGATTGAAGCGTTCGAGCACGGGCTCGAAGCAAATGATCCGGGAATTGCGCCATCGCAGATTTATGCCTATGCCGCGTTGAGCGAGGGAGTGCCATTTGCGAACGGCGCCCCGAACCTGACGGTCGATGTGCCGGCGATGATCGAGTTGTCGCGGAAGAACTCAGCGCCGATCTGCGGCAAGGATTTTAAAACCGGGCAGACGTTCATGAAAACGGTGCTGGCGCCGGCATTCAAGGCGCGTTTGCTGGGCGTGTCGGGATGGTACTCGACCAACATTCTCGGCAATCGGGACGGCGAGGTGCTCGACGATCCCGAGTCATTCAAGACCAAGGAAGAATCGAAGCTCGGATCGCTCGAATACATCTTTCAGCCGGAACTCTATCCGGATCTTTATAAGGACATCTTCCACAAGGTCCGGATCAACTACTATCCTCCGCGCGGCGATAACAAGGAAGGCTGGGACAACATCGATATCTTCGGATGGCTCGGCTATCCGATGCAGATCAAGGTTGATTTCCTGTGCCGGGATTCGATCCTCGCTGCGCCCATCGCGCTCGACCTGGTTTTGTTTCTTGATCTCGCGCAGCGCACGCCGGAGCTGAGATCGATCGGCATCCAGGAGTGGCTGAGTTTCTATCTGAAATCGCCGCAAACCGCGCCAGGTCTGTATCCTGAACATGATTTGTTCATCCAGTCGATGAAGTTGAAGAACACCTTGCGGCACATCATGGGTGCGGACCTGATTACGCATCTTGGGCTGGAATACTACGACTAGCGGCAGCAGAGATTCAGGTTCTGACGACAATGGGCGGCCCTGACGGGTCGCCCTCTGTGCGAATGCTATGCTCACAGGCGACATGAACGGACTGGGGCTGCTGCAGTTTATCGCCGTGGGCATGCTGATTCTGGTCAATGCATTTTTCGTTGCGGCCGAATTTGCGATGGTCAGCGTTCGCGACACGCGCATCGAGCAGATGATCGACGCGGGAGTTCCGGGCGCCCGCTCGGTGCGGCGGCTGCAGCAGCATCTTGACGATTTTCTGCCGGCAGTCCAACTGGGTGTCACGCTTTGCTCATTGGCGCTTGGGTGGATCGGTGAGCCGCTGGCGGCGAGCATCTTTGTCGGCTGGCTTCGCCTGTTGCCGCAGGTTCCGGTCCACGCACAGTTCTACGCGCATCTGGCCGCGGTTGCGCTGAGTTTCGCGTTTATCACCTACATGCAGGTGCTGGTGGGGGAATTGGTGCCAAAGTCGCTGGCGCTGCGACGAGCAGAAGTGCTTGCGGTGACAGTTGCGCCGCCGATGCTGCTGTTCATGACGATGGCGCGCCCTGCAGTACGCTTGTTGCGCAACTCGGCCGCGCTGGTGCTGCGCGGCTTCGATATACCGATGGTGGAACGCTCCGCGGTCCATTCGCCCGAGGAATTGAAACTGATCGCGACGGCGGCACGGCGGATGGGTGTGTTGCCGCAATACCAGGAAATGATTGTGCATCGCGCGCTGGAGCTGGAGGATGTGCCGGTGCGCGAGATCATGACGCCCCGTCAGCAGATCTTTTCGCTGCCTTCGGATTTGCCGATTGAGGAGGCAAGCGCCAAGGTGATCGATCATCAACACTCGCGGGTTCCGGTGTATGACGAGGGGCGCGGGCCGGAGCATATCGTCGGCGTGGTGTATTCGAAAGATTTGGCGCGGCTGATGTTTTTTCGACCGTCGGGGGGTAAATCAGGGACGCGGCAGCCCGGCGATCGTGCGGTGCAGACATTCGTCGACCTGAAGCTGAGCCAGGTGATGCGGGATGTGCTGGTGGTGCCGGAGACAAAGAACGTGCTCGATCTGATTCGCGACTTTCAGCAGCGGCGCCGACAGCTTGCGATCGTAGTGGACGAGTACGGGTCGACGGTGGGATTGGTCACCGCGGAGGACGCGATCGAGCAATTGACCGGCGAACTGGAAGACGAGTTCGACGATCCGGGGCGACCCCTGCTGGCTACCTCCTCAGGCGCACTGCTGATGGATGGCAGCGTGAACCTGCGCGACCTGGAAACCCAGACTCAATGGAGCCTGCCGCGGGATGGCGGCGTGGAGACATTGGCAGGTTTCCTGTTAGCGAGGCTTGGGCACATTCCCAAAGTGGGCGAGAGCGTGATCTTTGGGGGCCGGCGGATGACGGTCGTTGAGATGGAAAAACGACGGATCAGCCGCGTGCGGGTTGAGCCTTTGGAGGCGACGGCTGCCAGCCAAGCCGAAACCGGGGCTGAAATTTGACGATGCGAGAGGTTTTGAACCTGGATGGACCTCTCTGGTCAAGCTCAATGCCTCACAGGGTTACTAATATCACCGCGAAATCTGGCTGGATCTGCTCTACAACTCAGTCTCGGCCATCCGTTGAAGCCGATACGGTACCGTGCGATTCCCTTGCAGGCGTTCAACCAACGTGAATTGTTGAAGATAGGGTTGCCTCGGGTCTCTGGGCGAAAATTACCTTTGTAATTGCACCATCGGTACTTTCTGATTGCACAAATTGGTTACGTGCTAGACTACGCCCCTGGAGAGATCATGACAGCAGAAACTTTCCGTACGGCTTACCAGCAGGCGTATGCCGAGTTGAGGCAGATCAGCGAGCAGTACGACAAACTAAACCGTAAAAAGCAGCAAGTCGAGAAGATTGTTGAAGTTCTTCGCCCGCTGCTGGAGATGAAATCGTCAGAGAGCGCGGCAGCCGCGCGTCCGGTTTCGGACCCGTCGATGTACCTGGTTGAGGAAACCGTCGCGGCGGCGGAGCCCTCGATGAAGCATCTTGAGGCGATGGAGCCGGAATTCGAGCCGGTCCCCATGCAGCCGATGGAAGCACCGGCAAACTTTGAGCCGTCTTCGGATCCGTTCCAGCGCCGCATCGAGAGCGTTCTGTGGGGATGGAGCCAGAAGCGTGAAGGAGTGGTCCCGGCAGTTTAGTTACCGTACTCTGCCGGACGGCGACGGATAGACAAGGGAACGGAAGCGATTTCAGTCCCGGATGTCGATGATTCTTCAGAGGACGGCGCCCCGTAAGCCAAGAGGCGCCGTTTGTGTGTCTAAGGTCTTTTCGGTTTCAAGGAAGACTCGAAGCTTGTAGGGGCGGCATTCGAGCTTTCGATCGGGCACTTGGAGTTATGAGAGTGCATATGTTTCTTTTGTTACTCGGCCGGGATCCTTGCGGTTCTCTCTGAGTTATTCGGATCTGTGTCTCGAAGTTAGTCGAATCCACAAAACACTAGCAAGAAAGTTGCAGAATGAAAGGCGTTTACGAGATTCTGCATCGTGCTAGACTACCGGCCTGGAGGGAAAATGAAACAGGAAGTCTATCGCTTCGCATTCGAAGAGGCAAACTCGGAATTGAAAGAGATCGTCGGGGAATTCGAACAGCTGCGCCTGCGCAAGGAGCGCATCGAAAAAGTCCTTGAAGCGCTGAAGCCCTTCTCAGAAGGAAACTCTTCGGAAGTGCCCGGGACTGAGCCCCAGAGTTATTCGTTCCAGCAGACAGGAAACGGGTCTTACTCGTTCTAAGTCGATTGATCGGCAAGAAGCAAACACCTCCCCTTGCTTCCTGTCGATTTCACAGGCCGCCGCGTGAAGTTAGAAGGTGAGCGGGTGAGCCCTTGGTGCTGAAGGCTGCGCGGCCTGTGCTGTGGTCCGAGAGAGTGTGGTGTTCTCCCGGGATCATGACCGGCCGACGGCGCGGCTTTGTGGAACTTCCGTTCCGATTCTCTCCGACTGCATCGCTCCTCGCGCCGACCTGGTGAATTGGCTGCCATGGAATGCGGCCGGTGAGGGGGATCACAGAAACATGTCAGCTTGCCTCGGGGCCTGTGAAGAGTTTGGCCTCTGAATGGAGCTGTTAGAAACCCCGTATCCCATAGGGCGGTGTGGATTTGCGGGTGTTGACATGGCAGGAAAGTTGCAGGAAATTTCTCCTGCGTCGAATTTCAAACGTGTTATTCTACGCGCCTGGGAGCAAGCATGAGACAAGAAGTCTATCGAGTAGCACACGACGAAGCGAAAGCGGAACTTGGGGAGATTCTCGGCAAGTTTGAGCAACTGCGTCTTCGGAAGGATCGAATTGAGGCGGTGGTGGAGGCGTTGAAGCCGTTGCTGGCGGCGGACGCGCAAGCGGAATCAGCGGCACCGGCGCCGAATGCTTCGTCGGGTCCAGCAGAGGAAACGAGCGAAGAGCTACCCGAGCCGATTCCGATGCCCGTCGCGCAAGCCACGGAAGATGCCGGTGACCCGTTCCAGCGGCGGGTAGAGAATGCCCTCGGGGTCGGTTCCGGTGGGCGCGACATCCGCGAATACAGCCGGTTGTTCAACGGCGGTTCTTCCCGATAGCCTGGAGTCAAATCGGCCGAGTTCGACTCGGTCAGGAATGCATAGAAGGCCGGCCTGTGAGGGTCGGCCTTTTGCTTTTGGTGGGGCCCCGTGCGCTCAGAATGACAGCTGGAAGTTGCATGACATGGAAGACAGCGGGAGGTTCGCCGGCATGGGTGATAGCAGGAAAGTCCGTGACATGGATGACAGCCGCTCGGGAAGCGAGGTTCAGAAGAGGATCGTTCGCTTCGCTCGGGTGGACAGAATAAATCCGCGGTGATGCGCTAGTCGACTTCCAGGTCGACGATGGCGGGTTCAATCCCGGACTCATTGACGGTCAGCATGCCGATGGTGACGGGCAGGTCGAATCGTCTCGGACCACAGGAACCGGGATTGAAGTAGAGCACTCCCTTGCGCTGTTCGATCGAGGGCCGATGCGAGTGACCATAAAGAACAGCGGAAAATCGAGCGGCGACCGGATCGAGGCGGAGCTTGCTGACATCGTGGAGCAGGTACAGGTAGTGGCCTTCAAAGAACAGGACATCGGTTTCAGGCAGGCGGCTGCAGGGTCCGGTGTGGTCGATATTGCCGCGGATCGCGTGCACTGGAGCGACGGTGGCTAGGGATTTGAGAATTTCGGATTTGCCAACGTCACCGAGATGAAGGATGCATTCCGTGCCGGCAAGAGCAGGGAGAACTTCGGGGCGGAGCAGACCGTGGGTGTCGCTGACCACCCCGATGTTCATCGGCTTGGGCTGAAGATGTGAGTCAGGAACCGCTTGAATGTTCCCGTGTTCGGACCTGGCAGCTTGACGATGGGGTCGGGGATCTGGCGCAGGGTGCCGGGGCTGGCAGGATCCTCGATCACCAGGCAGTAGGTGCCGGTCCAATCCTGTTGCCAGTGCCAGCCGCGCGCGGCGCCGCGAAAATTCTGCTCGATGTGGCCCCCGGCGTATTCAGCCGAGAGGACGGAGTTGCAGCTGACACAGCGCGGGGAAGCGCCTCGACGGAAATGACCACTGCACGGGCATGGGCGCAGGAACGGCTCCCAGTCTGTGCTGATGACCTGGTCAGACGAAGCATTCGGCGGTAAATTGGCGAGGTCCTTGTTCGTGAAGGAAAACACCGCCGCCGTACCGCAACAATCGCAGTAGGCGTAGGAGAAGTCACCGAAGCCGGCGTGGAGCAACATGTACCGGTATGCCCGGCTGCAATGTTCACATTCGCCTTTGTGCAATGTAAACATGGCGGAATCATAACCGATTTCGATCCGCGTGCGAGGATCAAGTTGGTCCAGAGGAATCATCCTGACAAAATGGGGCCGACAGCAGCTGCTGCGATGGTGGCGGCGGGTAGGATATGCGCGGACAAGGCGAGCAAAGCCGGTCTTCGACGATGGGGAACGCCCGTATCAGACTGGTAAATCCGCGATCGAGTGAATAAGCCCGGGGCCATTAAGCTGAGAGAGGGAGAGCCAGGGCCCGAAAATGGCGATGACGGAACCATCCCGTATCGACGAAGGACACGCTGCAAAGTGGCGGCACGCGTTCGCAACCTATACTGACCGACGGGTGCTGCAGGTGCTTGCACTCGGATTTGCGAGTGGCTTGCCGTTCCTGCTGACGTACTCGACGCTTCAGGCATGGCTGGCGACAGTGGGCGTGCGGCGCTCAACGCTCGGCGCTATCGCCCTGGTTGGCACTGCCTATTCATTCAAGTTCGTGTGGGCGCCGTTTATCGATCGGGTGCCTCCACCGCTGCCTATGGGCCGGCGACGCGGTTGGGGCATCACCATCCAGATCCTTTTGATGGGCGCAATTCTAGGTCTGGGCTTGTGCGATCCGAAGCACAATTTGCCGCGCATGGCTGTCCTGGCGGTTGTGGTTGCGTTTCTGTCTGCGAGCCAGGACATCGTCATCGACGCCTGGCGCGTCGAGAGCCTGACGATCGATCATCAGGCCCCCGGCGCCGCCATGATTCAGTCGGGATACCGGATCGGCATGCTGACCTCCGGCGCTGGCGCCCTGTTCATCGCGGCCTCGACCGGGTGGTTCGCAGCCTATGCCACGATGGCTGCGCTGGTTGGCGTAGGAATGCTGGTATTTTTATTCGGCCCCGAGCCGAAGGTGCCCGCGGAGAGAGCGTATATTGCGCAATCGGCGTGGCAGACGATTCTTCACGCACTTTTCAAAGCCGTGATCGAACCGTTTCGCGATTTCATGCGCAGGCCGCTCTGGCTGCTCATCCTGATCGCCATCTTTGGATACAAGCTGGGCGAGGCAATGGCTGGTGTGATGTCGACGCCGCTCTATATCTCGCTTGGATTCTCGCTTCCGGAGATCGCCGCCGCCTCGAAGATATTTGGATTTTTTTCGATTGTGGCAGGGGCCCTGTTAGGCGGCGTTGTGACGACCCGATGGGGCATTCGCCGCTCACTGATTCTCTGCGGCATCCTGCAGTCGGTGGGAAACCTGTTTTTTGTTCTGCAGGCCGTCGGCGGGCATCGGATCGGATACCTGGCTCTATGCGTGACTGCCGAAAACCTTACGGGTGGAATGGCGGGGACCGCGCTGGTGACCTATATGTCCAGTCTGTGCTCGCCTGCTTTTACAGCGACTCAGTACGCGCTGCTCGCTGCGCTTGCTTCGCTGGGCCGCACGGTAGTGGCCTCCTCGGGAGGAGCGTTATCAGAGAAGATCGGCTGGGTAAGGTTCTTCCTGCTTACGAGCGTCGTCGCATTGCCGGCCATCCTTCTCCTGGTCTGGGTGGGACCGCGCGATGAGGTGCGAAAGAACCAGCCTGAATCGGCTGCGACGGATGGGGGCTGAGGCCACGGCGGCGGCGATCGGGCGAAGGTTGGTATGGGAAAGCGGAATTTGTCACCGCACAAATCACGCGACCGAACCGCCGAAGGAGTGTTGGAAGAGCATGCGAGTCTTTTGGGTTGTCTTTTGCTCGATGTGGGTGACCGGCGTTGCCCTGGCGCAGAACGGTCCATATGGACTGGGCGGGGGCGAATTGGTGCAGGGGGCGGGAGAACAACTGATGGCGCTGGCGAACCAGTCGCGAGCCGAAGCGGGTGCGCCGGCGCTCAAGTGGGATAGTGCGCTTGCCGAGGCGGCGCGGAAACATTGCGAATGGATGGTGTCAGAGGGACAGATTGCGCACCGGTATGGGGGCGAGCCGGATTTGTCGGAGCGAGCGGGTCAGGCAGGCGCGCATTTCAGCCTGATCGAAGAGAACGTGGCACTGGCCTCGACGCCACCGGAGATTCACGATGCGTGGATGCATTCGCCGGGGCACCGGAGAAACCTGTTGAATCCCGACGTGGATCGGGTGGGAATTGCGGTGATTGCGGCGCGCGGGCAGATGTACGCGGTGGCGGACTACACGCGTGCTGTGCAGTCGATGGGCGCTTCGCAGGTGGAGTCGAGGATCGCGGCGCTGATCAAGCCCAGCGGAGTGGCGGTGCTGAGCGATCCATCGCTGGCGCGCGAGGCGTGCCGCACGGATCGCGGGATGCCGGCGGCGCGTGAAGGGCAGCAGCCTACCTTTGTGATGCGATGGCAGGGAGCGGATCTGGATCGGCTGCCGCAGGCGCTGGTGTCGCGGCTGGAGTCGGGCCAGTACAGGAAGGCCGCGGTGGGAAGCTGCCCGGCGCAGGGCGCAGAGAGTTTTACGGCGTATCGGGTGGCCGTGCTGCTGTTTTAGAAGGTCCTGCGACTGGGAGAGCGGGACGAGTTCCGATCAGCCGAAATCTTTGTGTTGCTTCCAGAACTCTGGCCAGGGGATGCGCGGCGGGCCGCAGACAAAAATGTCGGGGTGGTAGAGGCTCTCTTCGTTTCGAATGCCCTCGGCGTTGCCGTTGTGTGCGGCGAGACGGCAATTGGTGAAGATGGCATCGGCGTCGTCGCGGTCGTTACCAAGCACGATGAAAGTGGTGAATCGTGGGGAGGGATAGCCGCGCAGCCACTCGGAGTTGGTGGTGCCGAAGGGCGCGGGGAGCCCGTAGGCCGGACCCAACACTTCGATGGCTCCGTATTCGCCATAGTTGCCGGTCGTGATGGCAAGGTGCGCCTGCTGGTCCGGAGGCAGGGAATTGCGAATTCCGGCGACGGTGCGGACGAGCTGATCCCAGCCGATTTCCTCGCGAAGGTCATTGTTATTTTTGAGAGCGAAATCGCGCAGCGGTCCTGAGGACGCGAATGGAATGACGATGGCGGCTATGTAGCCGCCATAGGCGAACACCCCGGCGAAGTAGAGAGAGGCGATCGCGCGGCGGGCCCATGCGGGCCGGCTGGCGAGCCAGCGTTCGGCAGCAAAAGCACCCGTGGCGAGCAGCACCGGGTAGGCTTCGGCTACGTAATAGAAGCGGCCTTTGGCAAGCCAGAACCAGACGACGGGAACGACATACATCCAGCCGACAACGCGGTAACGGCTGGAGCGGAAGAGGGCGACAAGGCCCGCGATCCAAACAGGCGCAGCGATGAGATTGGCGTCGAAGAGGAATTGGTATTTCCAGTATCCTTCAGCCCGGCCTTCGCCCACGTCGCGTGCGTGAATGTGCTGGAGAAATGTGTAGGAGATCCAGTCGTGCCGGGCCAGCCAAGCCAAGTTGGGCAAAAAGATAAGAAGCGCCACGGCGACGGCCACCCAGAACCATTTGCTCAGAAAATAGCGGCGGGCCGAGGTGAAGAACATGCCGGCGAGCAGGCCGGCGATGAAGAAGACGATGGAGTACTTGGTGAGCAGACCGAGTCCAATGGAAGCACCGATCGGGAGCCACCAGCGGGGATTGTCGGACCGGAGGAGGCGGATCACGAACCAGCAGACAAGAATCCACCAAAGCATGCCGAACGAGGTGTACTGAAACTCAGTGGCTTCAAAGAGTGGAAGGCCGGAAAGCGCGACCGAGAGGGCGGCAGTGACTTGTGCCAGGCGGCCGCCGCCGAGGTCGCGGGCCATGAGCCCGGTGACAACGAGAACGATCGCCTGGGCGAGGACGGCGAAGATGCGGAGTCCGATGAGCGAGAGGCCAAATAGACTAAGTCCGATGTGTTCTATGAATGGCGTGAACGGCGGGTAAGAAACATAGCCCCAATCGAGGTGGCGAGCGTCCGACAGAAACTGCAGTTCATCGCGATGAAAGCCGTAGCGGCCGTTTGTGGCTATGTGAAGAATAGCGACGGCGGCAGCAATGAGAATCAGAACGCCTAGATCCGCTCGCGAAGATGCGACGAACGGCTCGATCCGTTGATCCGGCTGAGTGGAAGCCATCGATCTCCCTAGCTGGCGAAAGAACGCCGCAATGATCTACGCGCTGCCGGCGGTGGTGGTTCCGACGTTTGTTTGCGGGACGCGGACGGAGGCCATTCCGGCCGCAGTGGCTGCTTCGATGCCCATGTCGGTGTCTTCGAAGACGAGGCAGTCCTTGGGCGGAACGCCGATGCGCGAAGCAGCCAGCAGAAAGGCGTCGGGTGCGGGCTTGCCATGCGTGTAGTCCTCGGCGCAGACGACGGTTTCGAACTTATCGAGCAGGCCAAGCTGGCTTAGCGACGACTCGACCGACTTGCGACGGCTGCCGGAGACGACGGCGAGCGGGATGCGGCCGTGCTCCTTCTGGATGATCTCGAGGACTTCGGGAATCGGCTTGAGACTGTGAAGCTGCTCAAAGTAGAGGGCCTCTTTGCGCAAAGCGACGGCTTCGATGGGCATGAAGATCCCATCGCGTTCGTTGAGAGCAGCGATGATGGTGGTGACTGGCCTGCCTCCCCAAGCGTAGAAGAGCTCTTGCTCAAACGCGCAGTTCCATTCGGCGAGGGCGGTCTTCCAGGCGATGTAATGGAGCGGCATGGAATCGACGATGGTACCGTCGCAGTCGAAGAGGTAGGCACGAAATATGCCTGATGGAATCAGGAGTTTCATGGAATCAGTGATTTCAGAATAAATGGCCAGTACGCGGCGGTGATCGGAGGCGATTCGTTTCGACGGGGCAATCAGGACGCGACGTGCTCGACGGCATTCTCATTCTTTGTGGGTGAGGCGCAACCGCCTTCTCCCGCTTTTGTGGGCTCCATCCGGAGCGCGTTGTTGAAGCGGTTGAAGTAGTTGAAGAGGCCGATGGCACAGAGCAGCTCCACGATTTCGCCCTCGGTGTAGTAGCTGCGCAATTCGGCGAACTGCTGGTCGGTGACGGCGTGCGCGTCGCGGGTGACGGTTTCTGCGAGACGGAGGGCGGATTTTTCGGCGGGAGTGAAGTCGGAGCGGTTGGGCCAGTCGGCGAGGTGCAAAAGCTGGTCGTCGGTCCAGCCGAGATTGCGGGCGAGAATGGTGTGGCTGGCGAGGCAGTATGGGGTTTCGTTCACCTGGCTGGTGCGGACGATGATGAGTTCTTTCAGCCTGGCGGGGACCGTGCCCGTGTTGAGCACGGCGCCGAAGTGGGCCTGCATGGTGGCGAATATTTCGGGCCGGTGAGCCATCACACGAAACATGTTGGGGACGTTGCCGCGCTGGGCGAAGGCCTTGTCAAAGAGAGCGGCGAGGTCGGGAGTGACTTCGCTGCGGTCGAGGCGGGAAATGCGGGACATGAGGGCTCCTTTTGGCTGGTTCCATGGTATCGCCTTACGGGGTTGAAGATGCCGGCGCGGGTTTTGACCTGGGAGTTTGGCTCTGCTAAGTTGATAAGAGGCAATAGCCGCCAAACACTCCTCAGTAGCTCAATGGCAGAGCATTCGGCTGTTAACCGAAGGGTTGTAGGTTCGAGTCCTACCTGAGGAGCCAATTATTGAATAACTTAGCTCCCATTGCGCTCTGCCTGCGCTCCGTTTCGCTGAAACGCAAGCTGCGCAACCTTGATTCCTGCGGTCGTCATCTCATCCGTCACAACATCCCCATAAATGTTCATGGTGGTCCTGATGTCTGCGTGGCGCATCATCTTCTGTTGGACAGCAACCGAAGTGCCAACAGCATCAAGCCAAGAGCGGTGAGTATGGCGGAAAGCGTGAGTTCCGAGGTGGCCGATTCCCGCGGCCGCCGACGCCCGAACCAATTCTCGCCATACCCCCGTATACGAGTAGGGAAGTCTGCCGATCTTGATTGGGCTTGCGAAGATCCAGTCTCCATCGTCGCAGAACTCGGAATGATCTCTCCAAATTCTTAACCGGTCCAGCAGGTCAGTAGTGAGGGTGAACGTCCGGGCGGACCCTTCCGTCTTCACCTCGCCCACAACCTGCTCAACGATGCCACGCCGGACGCTGAGCTTCGATGCTGCCCAGTCCACGTCCTCCCAGCGGAGGGCAAGCGCCTCGCTGATCCGAAGGCCCAGGCATACACAGACCAGGGCCATCGTGTCGAACGGTTCATGCAGCTCTTTCAGCAGAGCGTGGAACTGCTCCACTGTCAGGCTCCGGGCTTTGCGCACTCTTCGCGTTGCACCGTTATTCTGGACCAACGAAATTGGATTGCGACTGATTTCCAGGAGGCCGGCCCACATCGCAAACTCCACAAGCCCGTGCATGAGTGATCTCACGTGCGTCTTGGACTTTGGCGATAAGACTAAGCCCCTGAGCCACAATTCAACGGGCCTGGGTTGTAGTGCCTGGATCGGCTTTTCTCCCCATTCCGGCAGTATGTGATTGTTGAGAAACGATCGATACACTCGCGCCGTTGTATGGCGCGCTGGCATCCGCTCGGCTTCATAACGCTCAACCACACTGCTCACCGTATCTCCAATTGCTTGCCTGCTGGACTGGATGCCAAGGCGATCGACCTCGTTCCAGGCCGCCGCCTTGCTTGGGAATTCTTGCTTCGTCCCGACTCGCTTTGACCGGCGAATAGGGCCTTCATACCAGAGGTAATTCCAGGTCTTGCGCCGCTTGTCGTAGCGTACCGACCCGTTTGTGTGTCGCTGTACCCTCATGCTTTCCTCCCTAAGCAGGCACAGCGGATGACGGCAACAGCATAGCATCCAGTTCGTTCTTGAGAAATCTCCATACGCAGCGTTTTGTACCGGAGAGTTTGTGTGCGGGAACTTTTCCGTCCCGCACCCATTGGAGCAGCGTGCGTCGTTTGACTTTCAGGTGTTGGGCGGCCTCGAATGCCGTGAGCCATTGATTTTCGGACATTTTATTTCTTTCCCTTCTGGCGTTCTTCGAGCCAAGATTCCATCGCGGCCACACCGGAAGATTCATTGAAACGAGCTCCATAGATTCGAAGTGTCGTGTTGATGTTCCTATGCCACAGAAGTTTCGATAAGCGCAGGTAATCATCAGGATGGTCAAGTAGCCACGCGTATGCGACGATGTCTCGAAACCGATGAGGAGTGACTTGGCGCCCGGCGTACCGATACGTGAGTTCGCGGACTAGTTGCGACATGGTGACTCCATCAATTGGGCCGCCTCTGCGATTGAGAAACAAGGTGTCGCAGCAACTTTCCCGAAGCAGATGAGGCCGGTGCAGCGAAAGATATTCCTCCAATAAGGGCAAAAGCTGTTTAGGCAGTAGTGCGTGTATTGGTGTACCTGTTTTCGTCTCTGTTGGTCTAAAGCGAAATTGCCAGAACTGAGCATTTGGATTCCGTTGCTCTTCTTCTACGACCCAAGAAGGTTTTGTTATTTCACTTCCCGGCAAGATTGGGCTTCTGAAGAGATTCGGTTCAGGCCCCGAGACACAACATTCGCGGATGTTTCGTTGCCGCCACGGCAGAATGAGCAGCCACTTCATGAGCAGTTCCTGCATCACCATGACAGGTCGCTTGTCTGATGATTTCGGCAGTTTCGAGCGGGCTTGGCAAATCCGGTCAGGGATGGGCTCCAGGGCAGCATAATCAAGATATTTTTCGGCACGCCTCGCTCTCCGAACGGAGTCCGCTTCCACCGGCACACTTTCAATCAAACGATCGCACCAAATTAGATCGATATTGCGATGAACTGGATGGTGACGCAGAGCCGCTCGAAGAAATCCTAGACCGACGCGAACTCCACTTCCGTTGTTGCGGCGCTCGTTGATGCGCCATCCAACAAATCCGGTGACGGTCTCTTCTTTCACCAAATCTGAAAGACATTTAATCCCGGCCTCTTTTCGGTAATGAACTGCGTAGCCGTAGCGTCTACAAAGTGTGCCTTCAAGAGCGCGAGCAGTAACAGGCCGATGTTGTCCATCCGAGGGTCGTCCTGGCGAGAATTCAGCCTGCTTCCAGCGCAACAGCTCTTGAACTTCGGATTTGAGGCGAGCCGGAAACTCACGTACAGGCACTTGATATGCGGCAGGACCATGCCTTCCACCGGTACCGTTCAGGCCGAGCCTGTTCAACGTCTGCCACAGCCAGCTGATGGTCCGACTCGTCTGAGCGACCGAGAACCCCTCTTTTACCTTGGATTCCGCCCAACGAGCGGCATCTTCTGATGTCACCTCAAGCGGTGTCGGCCGGATTGCTATGAGGGTTTTGATAAGACTCTTTTTAATTGACTGCTCAGAGGCGCACTCGAGTGCCGATTTCCATTCGATCGGCACGTTCTCGCTTGGAACCCAACCGAAGTCCCTAGCCTTATTCAATAGGATTGTCACGTTATTGACGTAGGTCCGGATAGAGTTCTCGGCATATCTTCGGCTGGCGAGATGTTTGCGAAGTGAATCCTTGGCCTCGAAAACTGCTTGAAGTGTGAGACGATCTGCCGCTGTTGCCAGGTAAACGGACAATATTCCACAAGCGGTTCGTAACATCGGCAGGTTTGCTGCACTGCCTTCTTCCAGCAGTTTGAGAATCTCTGCAACGGTGCTTGGCACCATTACGTCGGTCTGCGTATTCAACGACGAAGTTGGCACATTGAGTGCAATTTGCGTACCAATGCGATCATTTATTGAAGTCATATATGCAATCCTTGAAAGGTTTACCGCATGTACTCATAGTGAAATCCGCAGATAATTCGCGAATGAAGGTGAAGATGAGCGAAGCTGATCCCCTTGGACGAATCCTCGAGGACATCTGAGGCGTATCGGTTGATATAGCGAACGCAGTGGAAAGGATTGGAGCCTGAGAATGAGTCACCGGTGTCCGTCCTTCTGGCTACTCTTCAGGAAGTCCTCAAGGTCCTGAGGGAAGAATTTCCATCGACCAGGTAGATTGCGCGGCGTCAGGCGCCCAGCAGAAATCCAGTTCTGGATTGCGCGGACGCAGACCTTGAAGATCTTGCTGACGTCTTTGTTGGTGTACATCGGTTGGAGTGGTAGGTTCTGGATTGCCAGGATGGCCTCCAGCATCGGGTATTTGACGGTGTTTTCTGAATCGATCATCTTTTTCTCCGTGCTGTCTCACCGGTGGACACACTTCGGGTGTGGAACTCTTGCGAGTGCATCGGTCAGCGAGTCATGAATTTGGGAAACGTCAGTGTCGGTACGGCCTCACGGCTTTGAGATCAGAGCTGAACGCTCTGGAACCGTGCGGTATAGAACCGAACTTGTTGTTTCTTGAATGAAGATTAGGGCGAGTTTGAAGCAGAAGGGATAAGCGGAACTACTTAGAGCGTGTTGTTGAATGAAGTGAGGGAGCCGGTCTTAAGGCTCCCTCTCCTTTGGCATCACTTTTCAACGAGACGCTGTTGATGCATGCGTCGGCCGATTGGGCCAATCGGGTATGCGATAGCCTGCTTCCAAGTGCTGTAGGTTTTAACTTCAGGATTGGCCTCATAAGCGAGAGGGGATTGCGCATCTCCTACTGCGATCAGCGGTATCCCTTTGGCTATTGCGTAGCCTGCCTCGATCCCGCCTCCGTTCATGTCAGCTATCACAAAGTCCGCATTCTCGATGCCAATACGGCATTGATTTGCTGCTGCTTCGATAGACTGATCATTCTCAAGATTCCCAAATTCGGTCCCTTTAGACTCGCCCGTAACGTTTGCTCGAATACGACGCGAACTTGCGAGTATTTCTGCGAGCTCGCCATTGATGTGCCACTTCGACATGATGGTCACTTCGATCCCGAGCTGCCTACCAAAGTTGATAAGGTCGTTAGCGTGCTTTTGGATTGCTTCGTGGTCTTCCGGCTTCCCCGCAAGATAGATCAACATTCTGAGCCCTCTGCCTTCGAAATTGGGCGCGTTTGGGATTTGCTCCAAAACGCCCGGAGGCAGTCTAACGCCGCCCCCGCAGATCGTTCAGTGATCTCACCAGGAATAACACCGGGCCCACACCGGCTCAGATCCCGGAGCAATCCTTTCCCCGCACCTTACGGGCGCGCTCTAGCCAGTCCTCGATTGCCTCGCGAAGAAACGTGGATACGTCCTGGTCATACTCTCGCGCTAATCCTTTGAGTTCTTCGGCCCAGGAGAGCGGTATCCGAAGTTGAAGTGCTTTGGATGGCTCCTTCTTTCTTCGTTGAAGGGATGCAGGAACCTTGATGTTTTCTGACTGATTGTCTTTTGCATGATTGTTCATCGTTTCTTCCTTTTGTAGTTGATGTTTGCTTTGCATTTCCGCCCAAGGGGCAAGGTCGTTGCCACCCCGAGCAACAAAAGCCCCGGCCAGCGATGGTCGGGGCTCTTCCTGTTCACGAGTGCTCGGCGCGAGAATTCTTGTCATTCTCGTCGTCGGCAGGTATTTTCAATGCCAGGAGACTGAGATGCGTGCCCATCAGATATGTCGGGCGTCGTTTTGGGATGGCTTCACGTCTGCGGCAGGTATGTTCGGCAAGATCGAGCGGCCTGGCTCCAGTTCCGCAAAACTGGAGGAGATGACGGCGCCTGAAATGCTTGCCGCGTATGGCCGGGCACACGCGTTCCTGCCGGGCTGGCTCTTGGACCTGAAGGAAAAGGAGCACAGGCGGGATCTGGCCTATGCGACCCTTCTTAGGATTAACGGGTTCGTCTGCCTTTTGGGTTTAATCACCGCTATTTGTTTCGTCGCTATGAGACGGTAGTTGGAATTCGAGACAAACTCAATAAGCCCCGGTCAGCTATAGGCAGGGGCTTTCTTATTTCATCGTGTTCCTACCATCCACAAACAGCTGGGTCAACTTCACATCGCTGGTACAAGCTTCTCTTAGTTGAGCTGTCCTCAATTGAGACCCACCATATTGTGGTCCGTAACCGGCACGTACCATCCCTTGTACTTCTTTTGCATCTATGGCATGATTGATTATGGGGTAATTTCGGGCTAGGGGCACGCCGTATCGAACCCAGTGGCCCAGCAGGGGAGGGTTCGTATGAGCTCCGTTCCTTTCAGCTACAACGGCATTGAAATCGACATGCTCTCATTGGGTGACGCTGACTGCATCGTTGTCACGCACTGGACCTTCTCAATGCCACATCGAGTTTTGATCGACGGTGGTTGCGGTGCGAATTACGACGAAATCTTAGGATTTCTTCAATCTCATGGGTACACCTGGTTCTCTGCAGTGGTCTGTACTCATTGCCATAACGACCACGCTGCTGGCCTTATCAGGCTCGTGAACAATCGGAACCTCACGTTTTTGAGCGCCTGGATGCATGACATCCGCAACCATGTATCTTCCGACTCCCTCCGCCGCGCAGCTTCAGCAGATGACGGGGTCAAGCAAGTATTGGAGACAACTGAGGAACTTGCGAGTGTATTCCGCTCTAGGTCGATCTGCGTCCGCGAACCGTTCGCCGGCATGAGCATCGCACCGTTTCCGACCCTGACGGTGCTCGGGCCGACGGAGGCATATTACAAACGTGTGGTCGCCGAATTCACGAACGTTCGCGCACCGATGTCGAGATTCATGCCGTTGTCATCATCCGTTGCCGCAATGCTCGGAGGAGCACCTGTGAGAGCGGGTATCGTCGGACGCATTCCATCGGGTTCTCCCAATTACTTGATGCCGTTGGCAAGTCGCGCAACTCTCATGTCTGGCCTGCTCGCTGCGTCGAGCGTACAGACGAAGCCTGAGACGCAGACCTTCAACAATACGAGCACGATATTAGGGATGGTCCATGGCGGCCTCAGATATATGTTCACTGCTGATGCCGGTTCTGACGCGCTCGACCAGGTTCCACAGGAGTGGAACAGCCTCGATTGGATGCAGGTACCGCATCACGGAAGCGAAGACAATCTTTCGCAGCCCAATATTGAACGCTTCTGCCCAAAGGCAGCATTCGTATCGGCGAAAGGGGACACCTCGCATCCATCGCGGATCATCGCCAACGCACTTATGAAGTGCGGAGGGAGTGTTTACAGTACGCACGAGAATGGTCACCTTCGCCGATGGTACGGAACTGTTCCTGCGCGTTCGGGATACGGCGCAGCGACACCGATGAAGTCCACCGGTGGTAAGAATCCATTCATACCACCGACGCGGAGAATTGTGCCTATTTAGCTGAGGTTTCGATGAACGAACTGGTCAGTAAGATCTCGTCTTATCACCTTTTCAATTACCTGCTACCAGGGTGTCTGTTTGCAGTACTGGCGACGACGATAAGTCATCGCCAGTTCGTAGAGCAGAACGTGGTGCTCGGGCTTTTCTTGTACTATTTCTACGGTTTGATCGTCAGCAGGTTTGGATCTTTGCTTCTGCAGCCGTTCCTAAAGTTGGTTCGATTCCTCAGGTTTGCGCCATACGCTGATTTTGTTGCCGCGAGCAAGAAGGACCCGAAGATTGACGAACTTTCCGAGATTAACAATATGTACCGGACTCTTTGTGCACTATTCCTTGTGTTGCTCCTGTTGAAGTGCACAGTGATGCTTGAAGTCCAATTTCCTAGATTGACGCCTTGGGAACGCCCTTCTATCGCAATCGTCATCTTCGGACTGCTTTTGTTCTCGTACAGGACACAGACTGCCTACATTAGAGCTCGCGTTAAAGCGAACACGGAGACAACTGCAGGCAGTATTAGCGCAGAGATGTGAACGTTGTCCAACGTTGAGGCAGATGATGGCTTGGCGAGACCTTGAAGTTCCTACAGATGAAGTAATACGGCAACTTGACTTGGAATTTAGGGGCAAGATCCGTTTTCTCGTGGATGAGAACGCCGGGGAGGGTGTCGCCGATGCTCTTCGGCAAATGGGCTTCAATTCCAGATCGGCTCGAGAACTTGGATTGGCGGGTCGCAGTGACGAAGATGTCTTCGCCGCGGCTTGGAGGGAAAACCGGGTCATCATCACCCACGATGACGACTTCCTGAACAATCGTCGGTTTCCACACCACAGAAATCCCGGTGTGGTAGTCATACGGCCCGGCGCAGATGGTCGCGACGATAACGGCCTCACACGTTGCCTTGTGCTGACGACAATGCTAGGCGCTGAACATGCTGCCTTCTTCCGAGGCACGAAGATCGAGTTCACTTCTGATGAAACCTATACGGTTTTAGCACAAGGGACCAAAGTCAAATACCGGTGGAAACGGGGCGAGAATCCCCAGATTTGGGAAGACTGATGGGTTGGTGCGCTCTATTTGCGCTCCATTTACTCGATTAGGACTGCTTTTCACGGTCTACTCTGTCATCCGCTGGTCTGCAACTTGTTGAAAGTACGTTAGTCTGTTGATTCGAGTCCTACCTGAGGAGCCAATTTGTGCCTGTAAATTAGATTAAATATGGGAGTTCCTTCGCGACTTGCGCTGGAAGATCATCAATCAACACACAGGTTCCTGGCTGCATTCGATTCGTGATCAGACAGCGTTATTTGTACGTCAGTTGGAGACGACGACTCACAAGAGTGGCCCTGGACCAGTCGGGCCAATTCGGCGCGGTGACGTAGAACAGCCAGGGGTCACCGTTCCCGGTCGCTGGGTCAGCTCCCTCTCCGATGAACGTGGGGTAGAGGACGCTGTTCGCGCTGCTGGCGATGGTCCCTGAAGCGATCGGGCCGGACCAGGAAAGAAGCGCGGGGCCATGTTCGATCGCGATGGTCTTGTTATCGAGTGTATAGGCGATCAGATATTGGTTTGTGCTCGCATCGTAGAGTACCGAGGGAAAGCTGCCGGCCTCCGCGATGATGGGAGTGTAGTGGCCGGAGTGGACGGCTGCGTTTCGATCACCGCTGGTGCCCGGTTGAGTGAACGCGCCCCTGTAGAACTTTTTGAAGAGCGCGGGAAAAGCCGCGGTGTTGCCCGCGAACGCGTCTGCGACAACCGTGGCGAGCGGCGCTCGCGCGACCGCGAGGCAAGCGTCCTCATGACAGGGACCGCTGGGTGCGGCGGACGGATCGCGGTCAGAGTAAAAAACGTAAAGGTACGTGTCGGATGGGTCAGCCGCAGCAAGGTTCGAGATGTGTTGCCCGTTGCCGTCTGCGATCAAGAGCGTTCCTCCGCCCACATCGAGATTCGTGCTGTGATGGATGATCGAGGAACGCGTCGCGTAAGGCTGCAGGATCTCGCCGAGCCTGGAAAAAGTCGCTCCGCCATCCTTTGAGAAGGCTACGCCCAGCGAAGAATAGAAGCACGTACCCAGCCAACTGCAAGTGCCCCCGTGCCGTTCCCCGTGATAGATGTGCAGTACACCGGAGGCGCCGGTGGGGCTGGTGACTTCGAGAACAGGTCCGCCGCCGACGTAGTCCCGATCGAATGTGTAACCGTTTGGATCGCTCTGGGGATGGGCAGTCAGCGCCGCCGAACAGCCGTAGGGCGCACTGATGGCAGTCAGCGAACCACCAAAACGGTAGGTTCCGACCATCGACGGGGTGCGCCGGCAGGAGGAGGAACTTGTGGCTGCCATAAAGAACGTATAGGTTCCGCCGTTTGCAAGCACTCCTATGGTGCCGTCCGGAGGGCCGTACTGAAAGCCGAGAGCGGCGCGCTGGGACGCAGTCAGAACTGTGCTTTCTGAACTAAGCTGAATGGTGAAAATGCCCGTCGGCGATTGCGCGCCCGCTGACGTCGCGCCGCAGAAAGCGAGCTGAAGACCAAGAATCAGGACGCAAAGCGTACCTGTTTGGCGTTGCATGCCGCGACGCACAAAGCCTCCGTCCCGTGCAGTAGGTTTTCTCTTGCCGTTTGCTTCCTCGGGACAAGATGGTTCGCAATGGACTCACTCATCATACAAGGCTGCCGTTACCGGGGAGACTGATTCTGGATGGCCAACGCCGAGGTTCAGGACCACGAACATGACTGCGATCGCGCGCAGCGCCTGTGTGGAGAAAACAATGTCCCGGTCTCTTTGCAGCATTCGAATCTTCCAAAAGCCTTTCGCGGGGCGATCCGATGCGCTTGATGGGTGGATCCTCAGCAGCCCGGAAAATCTAAAGAGTTCGGTTTGATCAGTCCGTAGTATTTTGCTTTAAGCGTTCGCTTTGCCAGAAATCAGAATTTAGGGATGTCGCGTTTTTTTCGACATGATCCGGTACAAGATTCTCATGGGTCGACTCATTGTGACAGTTACCAGCAGACCATCTTCTTTTTTATCTTCGTGGCATCCCGCGGAGATAATTAGATAGCCGGAAGAAGGCGTTGAAAGATGTCTGAGGCAATCCACCTCATTTTCATGATGGTCATGATTTCGCTGTGGACCAGACTATCGCAAGCGCTGTGCAACGATCCACCTGCCATTCTTCAGCGGTAGCGCCTGTCGGTTCGAGCCGTCGGTGAAAGATGCGCGAACCGCGCTACGAGTTCCCGAGACGGTGCCTGACCAGGTACCCATTCCAGCTGAAATTCAAGCGAAGTTCATCTGCTTTGCGGTGGTCGCAGAGCACAGTGAATGCAGTGGTCCGCCTGCCACTTTGGGTCCAGTGGTCGACCTGGAGGCGGCTGCGGACGAGGGGGCAAACCCGAGCAGAATGGCATGCATCAAAGGGTACTAGAAAGTAAAATCCAAACACGGCAGCCTTTCCCGGCAGGGCAACACTCTGGACGCGAAAGGTGTGGCAATAAGCTCAACGAAATCCTCCATTTACAACGAAAGTTTCGCCAATCGAATTACCATAGTTTCATTGACTCGTGCTTTGGGATTCCCTATAGTTCAATGCTCGGGCACCCTATTTTTTGACAGGCAATTTTTAAGCTGATTGAACCGAGTCAATGAATCGAAACGAGGTGCCTCACGCCCAGAGTCAAAATGGGTGGGTGACATGCTCGCGGAAATTTGAGAGCCTCGGCGGCAATGGTGCGAAACCATCACTGCAGCGCCTGGGTTGGAGTGTGTCTGTCCTGGTGAGGACGTTCATTCTAACTGTTGATGCTGCGGTAACGTTGATCTGCAAAGATCAAAGGGTGGATTGAAGCGGCGTTTCTTCGCTTGCGAAGCTGATGAGTTATCGAGCGCGAGGGAGTGCTGAGACAGGCACGATTCCAGGCGAAGATATTTTTGACAGCCGGAATAAGTTGGAAGTTAGCGGTTACTGCCGGCCAGTGAGAAGCGAAAGAAAGACAGACGAAGGCTGGAGCGGCTTGAGTTCGGTACGCGGTACTGGAATCGAGGACTGATTGCAGACCACCAGAAGATCGAACCGAGCGGGATGGATCCTGACGATTGAACGAAGTGTACGACCTTAAGACATTCCCCCTGAAGGTGCCTTGTGAAACCACTTTTCCTCGCCCTGACTGCCCTCCGATCCCCGGCCATCCAGTCCATCGTGAAACAATCGCTGAACGAAGCCGGGCATCGAGTGGTGGAATCTCCGGTGTTTGAATCGGCATACGCCCTGCTTACGAATGGGCTGTCGCCCGATCTATTGATCGTCGAGTCTTCAGGAAAAGGCGAGGATTGGCAGAAGCTAACAGACCTTATCGCTCCTGACCGGATTTGCGTGATCGCCGGCCCCGAGGAAGCAACTGCGCGCAAGGCGGCCGCGGATCTCGGGATCAGGCATGTTCTTGCTACGCCTGTTTCGCGCGAGGCCGTGCATGGCGTGGTTGAGCAGATGGCGAGCGCGAGTGGGCTGTCGGGTTTGAATCCCCCCCAGAGCAATGACGCGAAGGTCGCCGAAGTTCACGCAAAACCCCCTGCCCCTTCGCGCCTCGTGCTCGAGGAACTGGGCGGCGAGCAGTTTTTCCTGGCCGCATCGCCTGCCATGTTGAACATCTACCGCCAGGTCAAGTTGCTGGCCGACTCCGATGTGCCGGTGTTAATTCTTGGCGAAAGCGGCACCGGAAAGGAAGTGATTGCTCACCTCATTCACCAGTATTCACAACGGGCTCGGCACAAATTCCTGAAGGTGAACTGCGCCGCACTGCCGTCGGATTTGTTGGAAAGCGAGTTGTTCGGGCATCAAAAGGGCGCGTTTACAGGTGCGATCAAGGATCGGGCCGGGAAGTTCGAACAGGCCGATGGGGGCACGCTGCTGCTCGACGAGATCGGTGAGATGAGTGCGCAGATGCAGGCCAAAATCCTGCATGTGCTGCAGGACGGACAGTTCACGCGGCTGGGTGCGCAGGAATCGAGCAAGGTGGACGTGCGCGTACTTGGAGCGACCAACGTACACATGGAGAGCGCGCTGCGCGAAAAGGCGTTTCGCGAGGATCTCTACTATCGCCTGAGCGTGTTCACGATCAGCATTCCGCCGTTGCGCGAGCGGAGGGAAGAAATTCCGTACCTGATCGAGGAGACGATTCGCCGGGCGCCCGCCGAGATGAAATACGAGTGCGACTGCAGTTTTTCAACGCGGCTGATGGATGCGGCCATGCTTTATGATTGGCGCGGCAACCTGCGCGAACTGCGGAATTTTGTGACGCGCACGATGATTATGCGCGATCCTGACGCCGGGGTACGCGAACTGGAGGCCAAGATCGGCGTGTCGGTCGACATGGTTCAGCGAACGAATGGGGATGCTATTTCGCTTCCGTGCTCCGGAATGCGGTCGATCATGCGCGATGTGAAGGACAGGACGGAGGCGCAGCTGATCCTCGACGCCCTAGAGGCATCGAACTGGAATCGCAGGCATGCGGCCCAGTACCTCGATATCAGCTACCGCGGACTGCTCTACAAGATTCAACAGCACCGTCTCAAGCCGCGGCATTCCCATGATTCACGCGACATTCCCGGAGCCTCGCATTCTCTTCGCGGCAACACCCCATAGAAGCCGTCCCTCCTTGATTGCCCAAGATCAGTCCGGGTGATGTCCCTTGTCGTATTTCCAACTTTTCTTGACCCGGAGAATGAATCGGGCTGGATTCCGCTCGCGGCTCGAAAGATCGGGCACGCAAACTGAATGCGGGGTAACCATCCGGAAGTGAAGGGTAACAAAGCATTTTGTGACGTTCGAGAGGGGTCAAAAGAGGGGGAATTTCGTCCGAGGGAAGCGGGCCGATCGGGGCAGTATGCAAGGAATCGGCCGGGAGTATGCAAAACTTTGCAAACTGTCTCAAAAACCCACAAAAGGGAAGCTTCGCGCGGCGCGATGATCCGCTTGAGAATCAAGCATGTGCGGATTCAACAGCGGGACCAGGTCAAGGGCCCGGGATGGTGATGGACGTGCAATGACAAATGCAGGTATTTCAGCGGTTTTGAGCCGGAAGCACGGGCGCAAAAGGAATCCACCGGAGCGATGCGTTTTGTGAGTTAAGCACAGTGCATCAAGGTAACCAAGGACCATTGTGACGATCGGGGCATTACCTTGGCACCAGATGGGGATTGCCGTTCAGGTGCCGCCCCGGGATGATGGTTCAAAAGCTTGGCTTCTGAGACAAACCATTTGAATGTTCGATTTTAAGCGTGGTTTGAAGGTCGGAATGGTTGGATTTGGGAGCCCCTGTGGAAACGAGCGGATGTAGCTCACAGGGCGAAGCTATGTCCTCGTTGCAATCACGCAGTCTGGATCTCTGAAGCGAAGAGGAGCGGGCAAAAGCGATTATGTCGTTTACGCTGGCCGAAACAAGCGAGACACACCCGGGTTCAGGATGGTGGGCGCTATACACGCGTCATCAGCACGAACGTGTGATCGCCGACACGCTCTCCTCGAAGGGATTCGAAGTCTTTCTTCCGCTCTACCAATCGCTTCGGCGCTGGAAAGATCGCAAGAAGATGCTCTGGATGCCGCTTTTCCCGTGCTACGTATTTTTGCGCGGCGGCATGAACAGGCGGCTCGACATTGTTTCAACTCCCGGCGTTCACATGATCCTGAGCCACGGCAATCATACGGCGATCATTCCCGAAGAGGAAATTCTGAATATTCGTTTGGCTGTCGCTGGGGCGGCGCGGGTGGAACCTCACCCCTTTCTGAAATGCGGTGACCGTGTTCGTGTGACGCGCGGTTCTCTCCAGGGCGTTGAAGGCATTTTGATCCGGAAAAAGAATTTGTTCCGGCTCGTGCTTTCGGTAGAGATGCTGGCGCAATCAGTTGCAGTGGAGATCGATGGATCAGAAGTGGAGCCGGTGGTTGACGCGCGCACATCGAATCCGGCGGTACAAGGCTACAGGGCCATCTGGGCGATTCAATAGTCGCAGCGAAGATCACCGGGCTGAGTGGAGCGAGTGACGACTTGTGGAGAGTCTCCCAAGTGCCCGCCAGGAAAGCAGGAGTCAGCATGAGATTCGGTAGGGAGCATTCGATGCGACTTGGGTTGCTTCTTCTTTTATTCTCAGTGCCTTTGTACGGCCAGACGGCGCCGCAGAGCAATTCCTCGCCGGAACCGCAGGCAAAAGGCGCAGCCAACCAGCCACACAATGATTCCTACGTGATCGGAAATGACGACAAGTTGGACATCAATGTGTGGAAAGAGACGGAGGTCTCGAAAGTGATCCCGGTCCGGTCGGACGGAAAAATCTCTTTACCCCTGGTGGGAGAGATTCAGGCCTCGGGGCGCACGCCGTTGCAGCTTGAACAGGCGATCGCGGAAAAGCTGAAGGCCTTTATGACAGATCCGCAAGTTACGGTGATCGTGGAACAGGTCAACAGCAAGAAATACAACATCCTCGGAGAGATCGGGAGGCCGGGATCCTATTCGCTGACCCTCTCGACAACCATCATGGACGCAATTGCTGCCGCCGGCGGATTTCGAGATTTCGCGAAGAGGAGCAATGTCTACATTCTTCGGACAAACGCAGACGGCACGCAAACGCGGATCAATTTCAATTACAAGGAATTCATTAAAGGCAAACATCTCGAGCAAAACGTCAAGATCGAGCCGCAGGATACGATCATTGTTCCTTGAAGACCGTGCTATGAAGATACGATTGCTGGTTTTTCTAATTTTGTTGGGAAGCGGACCTTTGTGGTCTCAGGTAGAGCCTAGTGCCACAGGGAGTGGAGCTACGCCCGAGAATGACGAAAGCATGTCGCTGCCTGGGCCGGTGAGCGGGCAAGCCTATCCGGGCGCCGTGGGCGACGAGGAAAGGACGAACTTCCTGTCCGGCGGCGTGAGCGTGAATGTTTCGCACGACAGCAACATCGAACCTGGCTCACAGAATGTGGCCATAAGCGACATGATCTATTCGATCTTGCCCACGATCGAGTTGAATCAGACGATGCCGCGGCAGAGGCGGTCCTTGTCATACAGCGCCGGCTTTACGTTCTATGATCCGACAAGCACGCTGAACACGGTCCAGCAAAGCGCCTCTCTCAGTTACGAATATCGCTTCACTCCGCGCACGCGAATCAATCTGCAGGATGGCTTCTCACAAAGCTCAAATGCATATAACTCCGCGACGCCGGGTTCCGAAGTGAGCGTTTCCGGTTCCGGTTCCGAAATCGGAGTCATCGCTCCGTATGCCAAATCGTATACGAATAACGGGAATCTTGGGCTGAGCTACCAATACAGCAAGGACGGCATGTTTGGGGGATCTGGTTTCAGTTCCGTGCTTAATTATCCGAACCCGACTGAGGCTGTGGGTTTATATAACTTTGTCTCGGAGGGAGGATCAGGGTTCCTAAGTCGCCGCTTCCTCGGCACTCAATACATCGGCGGTGTCTACAAGTTTTATCGCGCAGTGACCGGGGGAGATAGCTCTACCACCCGGACAGATACCATCTCTGTTTTCTATACCATTTATCTGAAGCGAACCGTTTCGATCTCTTTCACCGGTGGTCCACAACACTATGATGCGCAGTATGTTGGAACGCCTCAGCAAAGCGCCTGGACACCCTCGGGAACTGCCAGCATCGCGTGGCAACAGAAGACGACCAATTTTACGGCATCTTACGCGCGCACGGTTTCTTCTGGAGGGGGTCTTTTGGGCACTTATGACTCGACCAGCGTGATTGGCAGTGCAAGGTGGCGTTTCGCGCGCAACTGGACGGTTAGCGCTTCGGGGGACTACTTTGTTTCGAGAAACGCGACGACAATCCAGTATTCATCATTTCCAACCGGACATAGTGTGTTTGGGACGGTTTCACTGCAACATAAGATCAGCAACCACCTGGAAGCGCAAGTCGGCTATTCGCGGTTGAGCCAGAGTTACAATCAGATTTCGTCGATAGCGAACAATCCAGACGACAATCGCGTGTTAGGTTCACTTTCCTGGTTTTTCACCAGACCTTTAGGAAGATAGCGATGACTGAACCGGTCGAAGAACAAAACGCAGAACTGTTTGACGTCCAAAGGCTGTTTGATTTGGCTCGCCGGCGTCACATGTACTTTCTCATCCCCTTGCTGTTTGGCTGGCTCATCGTTTGGGGCGTGAGCTGGATGCTGCCTGCGATGTACAGGTCGAACACCTTGATTCTGGTGCAGCAGCCGACTATGCCCAAGAACTATGTTCTGCCGAACATCAATGACGACCTGCAGGCTAGGCTGCAAACCATGACGCAGCAGATATTGAGCCGGACGCGGCTGCTTCTCATTATTGACAAGCTGCACCTGTACGGTGGGAAGGGCGCGTCGGGAACGGACGACGACAAAGTTGGCGCGATGCGCAAGGATATCGACGTCGAACTGGTGAGGGACAACGGGCGCAGCGGTGAGATCAGTGCTTTCCGGATCTTCTACTCGGCGCGGGATCCACGCGTTGCGCAGCAGGTGACAAGCGAGCTGACAGATCTCTTCATCCGCGAGAACCAGAAGGTAATAGAGGAGGAGTCGCAGGGAACGACGAACTTTCTTGGAGATCAGCTGGATCTAGCGGGAAAGAGCCTTGCCGAACAGAATGCCAAGCTGCAGCAGTTTGAGAGCGCACACGAGGGAGTTTTGCCCACGCAGCAGGCAAGCAATATGCAGATTTTGAGCGGCCTGCAGCAGCAGCTGCAGAGCGAAGAGGATTCGCTGAATGCGGCCAAGCAACAGGGCATCTACTATCAGTCGATGCTTGACGAATATCGAACCCTGCATGGGTCGGGCCGAAACGGGGATCCCGCAGCGGAGGAATTGCCCGCGCTGGATCAGCAGATTGCGCGCTTGAGGGGCCAGCTCTCCGATCTTCGTTCCCGCTACACTGACCAGTATCCCGATGTGGTCAAGGCAAAAGATGAACTAGCAATCGCGCAGAGAAACAGGACAGATCTGATTGCGCAAATCAGACAGAATGCCGCTACCGCCAAGCCAGACGATGCCGACGCGAACGAGCCGCCGGATCCAACGCAGCGCGGCCCATTGGTTCAGTTACAGGGGCAGGTAAAGGCAAACCGGGCGGAGATCGCGAATCGGGAGCGCGCAATTCAGCAGCTTCAGGCCAGGATCGGCGAGTATTCAGGAAGGCTGAATGCCGAGCCGGCGATTGAGCAGCAGCTGGCCGATTTGACGCGCGGCTATAACCAGTCGAAAGCGAACTACGACGACCTGCTCAAGAGGAAGACCGAATCTTCCATGGCAACGAGCATGGAGGTGCTGCAGCAGGGTGAGCGGTTCACCATTCTCGATTCTGCCACGCTGCCGACCAAGCCTGCGTTTCCGAACCGTCTGAAGTTTTGCGGGTTTGGGCTTGTTGCTGGTATGGCTCTTGGAATCCTATGTGTCGCGGGATTCGAGTTCTTCGACGATCGCCTTCACGACGAGAAGCAGATCAAGGCAATGCTTCCGATAGCCGTCATTTCAGAGGTTCCGGAGATCCGGGATGCCGCGTCGGAAATGCGGATCAAGCGACAAGCGATGATGGGATGGACGATGGCGGTCGTTGCCGTATGCACGATCCTTATTGGTTCAGTCTTCAGCTTCGTGCACGGCTAGCAGCTGAGAAATCATGTATAAGAGCTATTTCAATCTCTCGCGAAACCCGTTTGATTTAACACCGGACCCGACGTGTTTCGTTCCGACGACTCGGCATAACGAAGCGCTGGCGGCCCTTTACTATGGCGTGCGCCGGCACAAGGGCGTCGTGGTGGTAACGGGCGAAGTAGGCACGGGAAAGACGCTTCTGCTTCGCTGCCTGCTGCGGCTCTTCAAGGAAAGCGAAGAGATCGCGTATGCCTATCTCTTTAACTGCCGCCTGTCGCCGACAGAATTTCTTTATTACACGCTCTCGGATTTCGGTGTGCCGATTTCGGGCAACACCAAGAGCAAGATGCTTCTGGATTTGAGCAAGTTCGTGATGGCGCGGGGACTGAAGGGTCTCACAACCGTGCTCATCGTGGACGAGGCTCATCACCTTTCGCCCGAGCTGCTTGAAGAGATCCGTCTTCTGTCGAACCTGGAAACGAACGAAGACAAGCTTCTTCAGATTGTGCTTGTCGGGCAGCCAGAACTGGATCAGAAGCTGGACTCGTTCGATCTGCGGCCGTTCAAACAGAGGATCGCGTTGCGCGCTCACCTGGGGCCGCTGGATCTTGACGAGGCGAGGCGTTACATCGAGGAGCGGCTGCGCATTGCAGGCGTCGACACCAACGCCGCACCGCTGTTTTCAAAGCAGACGATCGCGTCGGTGCATCAGCATTCACGAGGATTTCCACGGTTGATCAACACGATTTGCGAGAATGCGTTGATCAGCGCGTATGCAAGGCAACAGTCCACGGTGACGCCTGCCATCATTGGCGAGGTTGCCAAGGAACTGCGGCTGGATGTGGTCTTCTCGCCGCAGCCCGGAAAGCTGAACGGGCACGAGGATCTTGATGCAGAACGGGCCAAGGGAATTCTTCTCGAGCTCTACGCAGCACTGCAAAAACCATCCGCGAACCGGGGACTGGATGGAACTCTAGCCGTCGAAGCGAGTGAACATGAGTCAGATATTTGACGCGTTGCAAAGATCAGAAGCCGAACGTTCCGGTAAGGGCGTTCAGGGGGCATCGAAAGCCACCGAATTGCTGCAGCGGACGGAAGACCGTGAAGGAAGCAAACCGGCTTCGGAAGAGACGCGGGAAAACCGGGATGCCATGCAGAGCGCAAGGCGCTACTGGGAAGAAGGTTTCCGGCTGGGTCCCAAGGCTTCAGTTCTTGACGGCGCGGTTGCGACGACGGTCCTGACGCAGGAGGAAGCGCCGGTCCAGGCGGATTCGTTCCAGAGCGTTCGAATTTCGCCGCCCGCAAACAGCAAACTCGTTTGCCTCCCGGATAATGACAGCGCGGCAGCGGAAGCGTTTCACCTGCTTGGCGTGCGCCTGCGTCATATGCGCCGGGAGCGTGCACTGAAGAAGTTGCTCATCACCAGCACGATTCCACAGGAAGGCAAGAGCGTGGTGGCGGCCAACGTGGCCTGCACCCTGGCGATGAAGACGCGGCAGAAGGTATTGCTGGTCGAAGGCGATGTGCGCCGTCCGAGCCAGGGTCACGTTTTTGGAATCTCGAACCGACCGGGAATTTGCGAGTGGCTATCAGGCAAGCAGAGCCTGAAGTCGACCATCCTGCAACTGGAGGGTCTCGGGATGTGGATGCTGCCCGCGGGTTCTGCATCCAATGACTCGCTGGAACTTCTCAAATCAGGAAAGCTGTCGGCGATGATGGATGAGCTTTCGGTGTGGTTCGACTGGATCGTGATCGATTCACCGCCGGTACTCCCGCTGGCTGACACCAGCATCTGGACAAGTCTTGCCGACGGGATTCTCCTGGTCACGCGCCAGGGAACAACGGAGAAGCGCCAATTGCGGAAGGGTCTGGAAGCGCTTGAACCTCAGAAATTGATTGGTGCGCTGCTGAACAGCTCAACAACCGCCGCTCACAGTGATTATTATTATCGGCCTTCAACGCCAGTACAGGGCAGCAGCAATTCGTAAGGTAATCGAAGGAAAGTGGAACGCTCTTGCGTTCGGTTGAATGGATAGCTGCTGAGGTGTTCGGTGCAGTCCCGCAAAGGAAAGAGCCGCTGTGGCTCTCTTCCAACATGAAGTGACGAAGGCAGGGCCAATGATTGCCAGGAGGCATTTGTGAACAGTTCAAATCCAGATAGAATCACAAAGCTCGCTGATCCACTTTCTGATGTTGTCCCCAGCACTGACCGCAGGACCCTGGACCAGGAGTCGTTCAAGAGGCTGATCGCCATTGAACGCAAGCGCACCGAGCGCTCGAAATCGCCTTTCGTACTCATGTTGCTCGAAACCGCCAATCACCGCGGTTCTGAGAAGGATCGCAGCGCGCTGGAGTGCGTTCTTTCTGCACTTTTGGCCTCCAGCCGCGATACCGACGTGGTTGGCTGGTATAAAGAGGGCGTCACGGTCGGTGCGATGTTCACCGGACTGATGGTGAGCGACTGCAACACGATCTTGAACACGATTCTGAACCGGGTGAGCACCACGCTGCGCGATGAACTGACGTTCGACCAGTTCAACCAGGTGAGTATCTCCCTGCACTTCTTCCCAGATGACTGGGATCACGATGATTCCGGAAGGCCAAGCAATCCGGCGCTCTATCCCGATCTGCTCGGCAACAGCAAGAACAAGCGGCCGCTCCTGATCTTGAAACGAACGATCGATATCCTCGGCAGCGCCGCGTTGACGCTTCTGTGCGCTCCGGTGGGCCTGGTGATTGCTCTGGCGATCAAGATGACGTCCAGAGGACCTGTCCTGTTCAGGCAGCAGCGCATGGGGCAATTTGGCAGGAGCTTTACGTTCCTGAAGTTCCGATCGATGTATGTCGACAACGATCATGGCGTGCACAAGGAGTACGTGACCAAGCTGATATCGCAGCAGGCAGCGGCTCGTTCGGGGGCGGACGGCCAAAAGATCTACAAGCTCACGAACGACAAGCGGGTGACCAAGGTCGGGATGTTTCTGCGCAGAACCAGCCTGGACGAGCTGCCGCAGTTTCTCAACGTTCTCATGGGAGATATGTCGCTGGTCGGCCCGCGTCCGCCGATTCCGTATGAATTGGCGGCCTATCAGACCTGGCATCGGCGCAGGCTTCTTGAAGTGAAGCCTGGAATCACCGGGCTATGGCAGGTTGCCGGCCGAAGCCGCGTGGATTTTGATGAGATGGTGCGTCTGGATCTGCGATATGCGACTTCATGGTCGCCGTGGCTGGATTTGAAAATTCTGATGCGCACTCCCCTGGCAGTCATCCGGGGATCCGGCGCTTACTAATTCAACTTACATCGGTTGTGTATTTAGAAGCCGCCACTGACGCGGCTACCTGCCTCTTTTCTTCTCCGTTTTCCCTTTACCAAAATTACAGATTCCAGCGGAGTGCCCGGCTGGAGATCGGTGGAACACTATGAAATTTGGCGTAGTAGGTTATGGCTACTGGGGTCCGAATATTGTTCGTAACCTGGTGAGTCTTGATGGTGCCGAGGTTGCAGGAATTGCAGAAATCAATCCGGGAGCGCGAAATCGCGCGATGAAGGCGTATCCAGGCATGCACGTAACGGCCGATTCGATGGAATTGATCAAGTCGCCGGACATCGATGCGATTGCCGTGATTTCGCCGGTCTGGACACACTATGAGCTGACTAAGGCGGCGCTGGAGAACGGCAAACACGTTTTTGTCGAGAAGCCGTTTACGAGCAACGCTGCCCAGGGAGAGGAACTGGTAAACCTGGCCACGCAGAAGAACCTGCGGATCATGGTGGACCACACATTTCTCTTTACCGGAGCAGTTCGCAAGATCAGCCAGCTGATCAAAGAGGGGTCGCTGGGAAACCTCTATTACTACGATTCGACGCGCGTGAATCTGGGTCTCTTCCAGCACGACGTGAACGTGCTATGGGATCTTGCGCCGCATGATTTGTCGATCATGGACTACCTGATCAACGGCGATCCGGAAGCGATTGTCGCCACGGGGCAGGGACACCTGAACGGACACGAAGACGTGGCATTCGTGACGCTGTATTTCCCTGAGAACGTGATCGCGCACATCAACGTGAACTGGCTCTCGCCGGTAAAGGTGAGAACCACGCTGATAGGCGGCGAAAAACGGATGGTGGTGTGGAACGACCTGGAAGCCGACGAGAAAATCAAGGTCTATGACAAGGGCGTCAAGATCAGCAACCAGGAAGGCGTCTATAAGGCGCTTGTGAGTTATCGCTCGGGTGATATGTGGTCGCCGCAGCTGGAGCAGATTGAAGCCCTGAGCAAGGAACTTTCGTATTTTGTCGAATGCGTTTCCGAGTCGAAGGAGCCATTCAACAACGGGTGCGCGGGGTTGCGCGTTGTGAGGATGCTTGAAACAGCGAGCGAGTCGCTGAGCCGGAAGGGAGCATTGATTTACCTATGAACTCCTATAACTCCATTGCGAGCGACGTGCGGGTTGGAAAGAACGTGAAGCTGTCGAAATTTATCAACCTGTACGGGTGCGAGATAGGCGACGAGACGAAGATCGGCGCTTTTGTTGAGATCCAGAAGAATGCAACGGTGGGCAAGCGCTGCAAGATCTCGAGCCATAGCTTTATCTGTGAAGGCGTGGCGATCGAGGACAACGTGTTCATCGGGCACGGCGTGATGTTCATTAACGACACCTATCCTCGCGCGACAGCGGAGAACGGCGCTCTCCAGACGGAGGCCGACTGGAAGGTGGAGCGAACGATCATCCGCAAGGGTGCTTCGATCGGCTCGAACGCTACGATCCTCGCGAACACTGAGATCGGTGAGAACGCTATTGTCGGAGCGGGGAGCGTGGTCACGCGGGATGTTCCCGCGAATGCGATTGTTGCGGGAAATCCGGCCAAAATCATTCGATTCATCGAGACCGAGAAGGAGAATGAAATGCCAAAAGCAATACCGTTTCTTGATCTGGTTACACCCCATATGGAGCTGGAGCGGGAATTGACGAATGCATTTCGAAACGGACTCCGTACGGCTGGCTTTATCGGTGGGCCGGTGGTGGAGCATTTTGAAGATGCTTTTGCCTCATTCTGCAATGCGAGCCGCGCCGTTGCCGTAGCCAGCGGGACCGACGCGCTGCGATTCGCGATCATGGCGTGCGGCATACAGCCGGGCGACGTGGTGCTTACGGTTCCGAATACATTCATTGCGACGACGGAAGCGATTTCACAGGCGCGTGCGATTCCGGAGTTTGTGGATATCGACGAGCAGACATATAACATGTCGCCGGCGATGTTGCAGCGCTATCTCGAGAAGCAATGCATCCGCGATCGCACGGGGCGGCTGATCAGCTTGCGCAGCGGACGTCCGGTGACGGCGGTTATTCCAGTCCATCTGTATGGCCAGATGGCTGACATGGATGCCATCCTGGCGCTTGCCGAGCAGTATGGTTTGACCGTGATTGAAGATGCCTGCCAGGCACATGGTGCGGAGTACTTCTCAAAACGGTTGAATCAGTGGATGAAGGCCGGGTCGATGGGACGCGCGGCCGCCTTCAGTTTCTATCCTGGCAAGAATCTTGGCGCCTGTGGCGAGGGCGGGGCAGTGACGACGAATGACGGGGCCCTCGCTGACAAAATCAAAATGATTCGCGACCACGGCCAGGTAAAGAAGTATTACCACGATATGGAGGGATACAACGGCCGGCTGGATGCTATCCAGGCAGGAATACTGCATGCCAAGCTGCCGCACCTGGCTGCGTGGAACCTGCAACGCAGAGAGCGCGCGTCGGAATACAATAGGCTTATGGAGTCGCACGAAGCCATTGGGCTGCCCTACGAACCCGATTGGTCGCGGGCGGTCTATCATCTGTATGTCATCCGCACGAACGACAGGGATGCGCTGATTCGGCATCTTCACGGGGCAGCTATTGGAACGGGCATCCATTACCCGATTCCGCTGCACATGCAGAAGGCATATACAACCCTCAATTACAGCGCCGGCGATTTTCCGGTCGCGGAATCGGTTGCGGCGGAGATTGTCTCTTTGCCCATGTTCCCGCATCTTACCGACTACCAACAGACGCGGGTCGCCGATGAAATCCGGGCCTTCATGGCGAAGACCTATCGCAAGGATGAAGATGGCGAAGAGAGTTACATGGTTCCGGCAGTGAAAGGCGCATAAGCAAGCCGGGCATGAGGGTCGGCCGTTGGTCATACTCAGTGCTGGCGCCACTTGGCATGAGAACTGTTTGAATTGGAACGATGGCAGAACCTCTCAAATACGTGCTCATTACGCCGGCTCGGAATGAAGCCGAATACATCGAATTCACCATCCGGTCGATGATTGCGCAGACGCATTTCCCGGTGCGTTGGGTGATTGTGAGTGACGGGTCGACCGATGGGACGGACGAAATCGCGCGCAGGTATGCGGACCAATATCCGTGGATTGAGCTTCTCAGAATGCCGGAACGCGAGGAGCGCCATTTTGCGGGCAAGGTGGGCGCGTTTAATGCCGGATATCAGCGCGTGCAAAGGACAGCGTTCGATGTTGTCGGTAACCTGGATGCCGATGTTTCGTTTGGGCCAAAGCTCTTCGAGTTCATTCTGCAAAAAATGGCCGAATCACCTGAACTGGGGGTGGCAGGCGCACCTTTTCGCGAGGGGACTTTTCAATACGATTATCGATTCAGCAACATCGAGAATGTTTGGGGAGGCTGCCAACTCTTTCGGCGCGAATGTTTCGATTCGATTGGCGGCTATAGGCCGCTGAAGGGCGGGTGCATCGATCACGTTGCCGTACTTTCGGCCCGTATGCACGGCTGGCAGACCAAGACCTTCACTGAAAATGTCTGCGTGCATCACCGCCAAATGGGCACAGCGATGCAAGGCGCTCTGAAAGCCAAGTTCAAGACCGGCGTGAAGGACTACACCGTTGGCAACCATCCGCTGTGGGAGCTGGTTCGGACGATTTATCAATTCAAGAATCCACCGTTCGTGATTGGTGGGTTGGCGTTGGGCTCGGGATATGCCTGGTCAATTCTTCGGCGAGCAGAAACGCCGCTTTCGGCCGATCTCGGCGCGTTTGTGCGACAAGAACAGATGAACAGGCTGAAGAGATTCTTCCGTAGAGGTCGCGCGCGCTAGACCGGTTCGGATCATGGCGCGAGACGGGAATACGAGTTGCGCACTTCTAAATGCGGCTTGAACAGACTCCGGGCTATGGCGATCAAGTCGGTGTGCATTGCGCGATTGGGCGCAGACCATTGAGGATGATGTTGATGAAGATATGTAATAAGAGTATTGGGGTACGGGGAGGACTGGTCCGTATAGCACGCTTAGACGGAGAGAAGTATACGTTCCCGGATGATCCGGAAGCGATGATTGCGGGACTGCGAGAATCCGGAACCCGCGTTGATATTTTTACCTTTCTGCAGAGATTGCCTGAAACCGCTGTGCGTCATCCTTATCCGGTAGAAATGGACAACCTGGCAGTACTGCCTGTCACGACTTTTGAGAACTGGTGGAAGAATCAAATTCGCTCGTATCCACGCAACCGGGCGCGGCAAGCCGAGAAGCGTGGTGCAGTGTTGCGCGAAGTTCCTTTTGGCGAGGAACTGATCAGGGGCATCCGGGGAGTTTATAACGAGACCCCGGTGCGCCAGGGGAAGAAGTTTCCCCATTACGGAATGACATTCGAGCAGGTCCGTCAATACGCAAGCACATTTCTCGACCGCAGCGTTTATGTTGGGGCGTTTCTCGGGGACGAGATGATTGGCTTCATCAAGCTGACGATGGACGAGAGTCGCACGCAGGCCAATTTGGTGCACATTCTCTCCATGGCGCAACACAAGGACAAAGCTCCGACCAACGCGCTGATCGCCGAGGCTGTGAAGGCATGCGCGCAGCGGAATGTCCCGTATCTTGTCTACGAACATTTCACGTACGGCAACAAAGTCGGCGACAGTCTGTCCCACTTCAAGGAAGTGAACGGATTTCAGCGCGTTGACGTACCGCGTTATTACGTGCCTTTGACGCAGCTCGGGCGCACCGCGCTGCGCTACGGTCTACATCGCAGGTTCGCTGACCAAATTCCAGAATCGATTGCCGGAAAGTTTCGCGAGCTGAGAAAGATCTGGTACGAACGCCGATTCCAGGATGCTACGAGCACAGAGAGCTGAATATGCCAGGAATCGTGGGAGTCATTACCAAGAAGCCGCGGGAGTGGGCGGAAAAGGAGCTTGGCCGGATGGTCGAGCCTATGCTCCACGAGTCCTACTATCGGAACGGGACTTGGATTGACGAAGAGCTGGGAGTTTACATCGGTTGGGTTGCGCTCGAAAACTCATTCGCCGAAGAGATGCCAATTCGCAATGAGCGGAATGACATCGTGCTTGTTTTCTCCGGTGAGGATTTTCCTGATCCGGCTACACTGCGCCGCGTTCAAGAACAAGGACATGAGCGTGATGGGGCCCGGTCGTCTTACCTGGTTCATGTTTACGAAGACGACCCGCAGTTTTTCAGGAACCTAAATGGCCGCTTTCAAGGACTGGTAGCCGACCGCGCGCGAGGCACGGCGACGCTCTTCAACGATCGTTTTGGCATACGGCGGGTCTACATCTACGAAACTTCGGATGCGTTCTATTTTTCGGCTGAGGCTAAGTCCATTCTTGCCGTCCGGCCGGAGTTAAGGAGCATCGATCCGCAAGGACTTGGCGAGTACATTGCGTGTGGCTGCGTTCTGGAGAACCGTACGCTGTTTCAAGGCCTTCGCCTCCTGCCGCCGGGCTCGGCGTGGAGATTCCGTGGCGGAGCAATCGAAGAGAAAAATTCGTACTTCGAGCCACGCGAGTGGGAGGAGCAGGACCCGCTCGATGAGGCAAGTTACTATCACGAGCTACGGGATGTTTTCACCGACAGGTTGCCTCGCTACTTCGACGGACCTGAACGAATTGGCGTTTCACTCACAGGTGGCCTTGATACCCGCATTATCATGGCCTGGCGCAAGGCTGCGCCCGGATCGCTGCCTTGTTACACATTTGGCAGCATGTACCGCGAAAACCAGGATGTGCATCTTGCGCGCCGCGTGGCGACTATTTGCGATCAGCCTCATGAGATTATTACCGCCGACGGGGCATTCTTATCGAAGTTTCCACAATATGCCGAGCGCACTCTCTATCTGACGGATGGCTGCGTCGATGTAAGCCGGTCGCCGGATCTGTATTGCAACGAAGTGGCTCGGCAAATCGCGCCTGTGCGCATGGTGGGTACATTCGGGAGCGAGATTATTCGCGGCGCGATCATGTTCAAGGCCGTGACTCCCTCCTCGCAAGGCATTTATCGCAACGAGGTCTTCGCGCAAGTTGCCAAGGCCAGAGACACCTACCGCACCCAGATGGGCGGCAACAGGACCAGCGCAGTTGCATTCCGGCAGACGGCGGCACACCAGTTTGGGATTCAGAAGCTGGAACAATCCCAGCTGACAGTTCGCACTCCCTACCTGGATAATGAAGTGGTCCGGACGGTTTTCCGAGCTCCCCGAGAGGAGCATGGCGAGGACGTGCGGTTGCGGCTCATTCGCGATGGAAGCCCGGAACTCGCCAAGCTGCGCACGGACAGAGGCCTGGGAGGTTCCAATCGTTTTGCTTCGGCGATCAACCGGGCCTATTTGGAATTCACCTTCAAGGCTGAATACGCGTACGATTACGGTATGCCGCAGTGGGTTGCGAAGACGGATCACGTTTTTGCGCCGTTTCATCTTGAGCGTCTTTGGATGGGGCGTCACAAGATCTTCCATTTTCGATGGTGGTACCGCACGGCCCTTGCAAACTATGTAAAGGAGATGCTGCTGGACTCACGGACGCTGGCACGTCCGTACCTGGAACGCGCAGGCGTGGAGGCCGTTGTGAGCGGCCATTTAAAAGGAACCGGCAACTACACGACGGAAATCCATCGGCTCCTCTCATTAGAGTTGCTGCACCGGACTTTCGTGGATGCAAATTGAGTTCGCAAACCCAAGAATTGACCTGGTCTGAATGAATCCTTCCCTTGCCACACTCATTTATGCCTGCGGAATTGCGGGTCTGTTCTATCTTGACCGCGACAAGACCGTCCGCGTATCCAAGGCGCTCTGGCTTCCGATTATTTGGTTGGGAATCATTGGCTCCAGATCGGTGACGGAGTGGCTGGGCATGAGCCCCACCTCATCGAACAGCCAGCGCGAGGGCAGTCCCATTGATGCCGCGCTGTTCGGCCTCATGCTGGTTATTGCGATCGTGGTCCTGGTTGTTCGCTGGAAGCGGACGCGCATCTTGCTGGTGCCGAATTGGGCCATTCTTCTTTACTTCTTCTATTGCTTGCTGAGCGTTTCCTGGTCGGATGATCCCACTATTTCGTTAAAGCGCTGGATCAAAGCGATCGGCGATCTTGCGATGGTGTTGATCGTGATAACCGACCGAAAGCCGGTCATCGCACTTGAGCGCCTGATCTCCCGAATAGGATTCGTTCTGCTGCCCATGTCAGTGCTCTTCATCAAGTATTTCCCGGCGCTGGGGCGCGGTTATACGCCGGACGGGGCGCCCATGAATACCGGCGTGTCAACGAACAAAAACATGCTGGGAGTCACATTGCTTGTCATCTCTCTGTACACATTATGGCGAGTGATGGCAATCTGGCGTGCCAAGGGAATGCCTGACCGGAAGCGTCACCTTATCGCACAGGGTACTCTGCTTGGATTTGGTCTCTTACTTTTCAAGATGGCTCATTCTTCAACATCCATTGCCTGCTTTATTCTGGGTGCCTTCCTCATCATTGCGATCAATCTTCGCTCGTTCAGAGCCCGGCCGGCGCGGATCCATGCTCTTGTGTTCGCGATCCTATCTCTCGGAGTGGTCGGCTTTTTTCTGGGAGGGGAGAGCGGGGTGTCGCATGCACTGGGCAGAGAATCAAGTCTCTCGGGACGAACAGAGATTTGGGCTGCCTTGATTCCGGCGGCACCAAACGCAATGATTGGTGCGGGTTTTGAGGATTTCTGGATAAGTCCGAATGTCCAGGCGTTTCAGAGCAAGATGGTTGGCTGGTGGCACCCCGAGGACTTGAACGAAGCTCACGATGGCTATCTCGAGGTGTATTTGAACCTTGGCTGGGTTGGTGTCCTCCTTATATCCACAATTCTGATCATCGGCTATAAACAGGCTGCAAAAGCCTATCGACTCAACCAGCCATTTGGCGGCCTTTTCTTGACTTACATCATCGTTTCGGCCATCTACAGCATCACTGAAGCTGGCTTCAGGATGCAGGATCCTATGTGGATCTTTCTGCTTCTTGCGGAGGTCGGCGCGAGCGGTGTTGTGTTTGGGGTCTTAGGGGGAGAGGCCGCAAAGAGTCCGGCTCCGCGGGGCGACACAATGAGAAAGAGTCCCGCCTGGAATGAACTTCCCCAAGCCAAACCACGGACGACGTGATGGTGTAGCGCAACATTCAGGAAAGGTACATGTGCTGGCCGGTAGCCCCGGTTTATCTCCAACCGAGCAACGGCTTGGCATTTCCTCTCGCACATCTCAGGCCACAGCTATCTGAACTCAGAGAAAGCTGCGCTCCGTTCACTCTTCACTGGCACGAGGCACCGGGACACAAAACACGGTAGCCAGTGAACCAACTTGTGACAGACGCCCCATCATTCTGATTTTGCTTGGGAGCGATATCTGGTAGAGAGACTATGACAGTTTTTGAATTGAAGCAAAACGTCGTCAAGCCTTTTCTCCGCGGATTGCTCCGCCCAATCCTGCCACCGGGAGCATTTCAATCTATTCGATATGGGAAATGGTGTCTGGGGTCGTATTTCCCAAGCCGGGTGACCGGGATGGTAGTGAAGCGGATGCCTCAGGTTCGCGGTTTTGGCCCTACTCCAAATGAGTCGAGCCTCACGAGGCAACTCAAGAATGTGAATTTGCTGGCGCCGACCAGAATGTGCCGCATCATGACGAAGTATGGGAGTGACAAGGGCCGCCCCAACAAATACACGCCGATTTACTCGGAACTCTTCAAGGAACGCAGCAGCCAATCCCTGGTTCTCCTTGAACTCGGGTTGGGTACCAACAATCCAGATCTGCCGTCGAACATGGGCGTGTTCGGAATTCCGGGCGCCTCGCTGCGCGGCTGGAGAGACTTGTTTCCGAACGCGGCCATATATGGTGCAGACATTGATCGCTCGATCTTGTTTGAAGAGCCTCGGATCAAGACATTCTATTGCGATCAACTCAGTTCATCGTCCATTGGCGAGCTCTGGTCGCACCGCGAGCTGCAGGGGGGAGCGGACATCATCATCGACGATGGCCTGCATACGCTCGAAGCCAACGTATCCTTCCTGGATGACTCACTCAAGCACCTGCGGCCCGGAGGCATCTATATCGTCGAGGATATCCTGTGGGGCGATATCGATGATTGGTATGCTCGCTACGAAGCGATTTATGCGAAGAGATATCCTGATTTCGAATTTGCATTTGTGATCATCTCGCACCCAAAACATCGGGGCAGCAACAACCTGCTGGTGATACGACGCCGTACGGAGCGCAATTCATAGAATCTGGAGGAGAGAGCACTTCACAAAAAACTGACAATTCTTCGCTATGAGCTCGAGAGCCAGGGCGTAGCAAAAACATTACAAGAAACGAAGACGGAAGAGATGCTGATTGACATTGAAACCTTTCCAGCCTGATGGCACCTTCAGGCCGATCGCCACGGGCAAAGGGCTTCGCCGAGCCGCGGTTCGCAGTGCAGGGGTATCGATTGCTGGTTCCCTGGCCATGTTCGCAGTGCAAATCGGATCCGTAGTCATCCTGGCACGGCTTCTCACGCCGACTGATTTCGGAGTGGTGACGATGGTGACCACATTCAGCTTCCTGCTGCGAAGCTTCGGCTTGAATGGATTCACGGAATTGATCCTGCAACATGAGAAGCTTTCAGATTCCCTTGTGAGCAATCTCTTCTGGATTAACCTGGGAATTGGCACGTTGCTCACCCTAGCATTTGCCAGTTCGGGCCGGTTGGTCGCGCTTTTTTATCACAATTCAGCGGTCGCCGAAGTCACTGTGGGCATGTCGGTGACGATTTTTTTGGGCTGCTTATCTTACATTCACCTGGCCCTGCTGCAGCGGGCCATGCAGTTTACAAGTAATGCAATCATCAATCTTGTTGGACTGTTCTGTTATGTGATGGTCTCGATCGTGCTGGCGCTGGCGGGATTTCACTATTGGGCGCTGGTTTGGGGGATGGTGGCACAGCTCGCAGTCACCGCAGTAGCTGCCTGGTATACGTGCCGATGGATACCGAGCCGACCTAGTCGCGACCCTGAGACCGGTTCAGGATTGAAATTCGCGATGAACGTCTATTCGCACTATGCATTCAACTACATGACTCGCAATACGGACAATCTGCTGGTTGGCTGGCGATTCGGAGCTCAGGAACTTGGATTTTATAAGAAGGCCTATGATCTGTTTGTTTTGCCGGAGACGCAACTAACGGCGCCACTCTCCGCTGTCGTAGTGACGACACTTAGCCGAGTCAGCCAGGACCGGGAGCAGTTCCAGCGTTACTTTCTGCGGACCCTTTCCGTTCTGGCGCTTTTGGGCATGGGTATCGGGGCGGATTTCGCGTTAGTTGGAGAAGATCTCTTCCGTTTTCTGTTGGGGCCCGGCTGGGAACAGGCTGGTCGAATCTTTGCCCTATTCGGTCCAGGAATCGGAGTCATGCTACTTTACTACACGCACGGGTGGGTTCACCTTTCAATCGGCCGGCCGGAGAGATGGTTCCGGTGGGGACTGCTGGAGTTTCTGTTCACGGTCCCGCTGTTCATTATTGGTTTACATTGGGGACCCTCGGGAGTTGCGTTTGCGTGGACGGCCTCGTATTTTCTTCTGATGTTTCCTGGGCTTTGGTACGCCGGAGAGCCAGTGGGGCTGGGCATAGGGCCGGCATTCGCGGTGATCTGGAGATTTTTCGCCGCGTCAGTCGGGGCCGGGTTAGGAACCGCTCAAATTTTCAGGTCCATGCCCGATCTTGCGGGACTACCTGGGAGCTCAGGCGCCTTTGTAAGGATGGTGGCAATATCTTTGACGTTTTTCGGGCTGTATGCCGGCGCAGTCATTTTCCTTCATTGGGGAACCAGGCCCATCCGCGAGACTGCCGATCTGCTTCGGGAGTTGTTGCCGGGACGCCTGGTAAAAAGCGTCAAGGAGTAAAGACGCATGATATTGAACGGCTTTCTCGCGCCGCCCATAAGATCTTCGCTTCACATGCCGCACAACGGGATTGTTTTTAATTGGACATTCGACCCGCAATCGATCATATAGAAAAAGAGCGTTGCAATCGAATGGATTCGTGCTCCGTCTGATTTCCTGTACGACCAAAGAACTGAACTGTTCAGAAAGATAGGCAAACTCAGATTTTGGCCTTGTTTTGGGTCTAGCAAAGGGAGTCTTTTCATGAGTGGTGGATATACGAATAGATTGCGAATCTTGGTGTTAGCGCCTGACTGTGATCCGACGCGAGTCAGCATTCCCTTCGTCACATATTCTCATGCAGCAGCGCTTGCGAAACTCCACGACGTCTCTTTGGTTATTGGATCTCCTGTCGAGGACCATGTTCGATCTGCGAATGCACCGTTTCACAGCATTGAGGTGGTCAGAATGCCGCGGCTGGAGCGCATCTACGACTTCAGCCTGCGAAAGATTTTCAAATATGACTTTACAAGCCAGACGTTGACCGGCTTTGGTTACCCGTTTTCCGTCGCCTTTGAATGGTGTGCGTGGCGACAGTTGCGGCATCGAATCTTTGCGGGCGAGTTTGATCTGGTTTTGCGTGTTCTCCCAATGACAGCTGTGCTGCCGAGTCCATTCGCCTATTTCCTGCGAAAGGGACCTATACCGTTCGTCATTGGCCCGATCAACGGCGGACTTCCGTATGTCGAGGGTTTCAGCCAGGCAAGTAACGAAAGGCAATGGACATCGAACTTCAGGAAGCTATACCGAGTGATGCCTTTTGCGCGATCCACCTACCGGAACGCGGCCGCGATCATAGCTGCTTCATCCCAAACATACTCTGAATTTGCGGGCTATCGCGAGAAGCTCTTCTTTGTTCCGGAACCAGGGATCTCGTCCTCTATTTGCGCTCCCGACGAGCGCCGCAGGACGCCGGGTGCGAAGTTTGATTTGATCTTCGTCGGCGGCCTGATCCCCTGCAAAGCTTGCGATCTGGCGCTACGCGCTGCTGCTCCGCTTTTAAAAGACAACCTGGCGCAATTTACGGTGCTCGGAGACGGTCCAGAGCGGGGGCGACTCGAGGAACTGACGAAATCTCTCGGGATCGAGAAGGGGGTCTCTTTTCATGGTTGGGTGAGTCATGACGAGGTCTTTCGGAGGTTGCGAGCTGCGGACGTGATGGTGTTCCCATCCGTTCGGGACTTCGGCGCCGGTGTGGTGTTCGAAGCTCTCGCGACCGGGGCGGTTCCAGTTGTCGCGGATTTTGGAGGGCCGGGAGACATCGTCCATTCAGAGATCGGATGCAAAATGGCTCTTACGAATGAAGACGACTTCGTGGCGCAGATGGAATCGATTCTGACTGACCTGGCAGAGAATCGAGATAAGCTCGAGCAGCTACGGCGCCAGGGAATGGTGTATGCGCGGGAGAACCTGACGTGGGATTCGAAGGCGAAAGCTGTCACGCGCGTTCTCAATTGGGTTGTGCAAAGGGGACCGAAACCGGACTTTCCGCCGCCAAAGAGGCTGGGTCGTGTTGCTATCCCGACCCATAAAAATCATCGCCAGGCGCAGGAGGCCTAGGGCCTGGGCGTTTACGTTGCAACGCACATGAGGCCGAACCCTGATTCCAGCGCGCATGCGGAATCAGAATCCAAAAGAAGACAAGCGTAAATTACGTCATGCCCACCAGCAACATCGCCGACAGGCCGATCGTCACGGAGCCGGAAATTCACGGAAAGGCGCGCGTCGATACAGAATCGAAGGTTGAGCTCGGTCTGCTGACTGGCTGCAAGGATCGGCACTATGCATTCGGGCTGGCCATGGCGCTGGTTGCCGAAGGCGTGTCTGTGGAGGTTGTCGGAAGCGACGAGATCGATAGTCCTGAACTACACAATACTTCGAATCTGCGTTTTCTCAACTTTCTTAGTGGCCAGAGAAATAAGGCTAACTTCGCGAAGAAACTATCTCGGACGCTCGCCTACTACTGGAGACTCAGCTGGTATGTTGCGCACACCAAATCAAGAGTGCTGCACATTTTATGGAACAATAAGTTCGAGCTTTGCGACCGCACGCTCTTGATGTTCTACTACCGGGCCTTGGGAAAGAAAATCGCGCTTACGGCGCACAACGTGAATCAGGCGGCGCGCGACGGAAACGACTCGATCCTCAATCGTGTCACACTCGGGATTCAATATAGGCTGTGTGATCACATTTTCGTTCATACCCAAAAAATGAAAAAAGAGCTTTGCGATGATTTCCGGGTCACGCAGGATGCGGTCACGGTGATTCCGTACCCGATGAACAATGCTCTTCCTGAAACGCAACTGACGCCGGCTGAAGCCAAACGGCGCCTCGGCCTCAAGGATGACGAAAAGGCGGTCCTTTTCTTTGGCAGAATCAGGCCGTACAAGGGTATCGAACACCTGCTCGCAGCATTCAAGCTGCTCGCCACGGTTCCCGGTGGAAATTACCGGTTGATTATCGCGGGAGAGCCGAAAAAGGGGTCCGAAGAGTATCTTCACGAAATCGAGCAGTTCGTCGCGCGCGAGTTCGATGCAGCGCAGGTCATCTTGAAAATTCAGTTTATTCCGGACTCGGAAATGGAACAGTATTTCAAAGCGGGCGATGTTCTGATTCTGCCGTACAAGGAGATCTTTCAGAGCGGAGTGCTCTTCCTGGCATACGGCTTTGGCCTTCCGGTGATCGCAACGGACGTCGGATCGTTTCGTGACGATATCGTCGAAGGGTATACGGGATTTCTATGCAAGCCAGGCGATCCGAAAGATATGGCTAGGGCTATCGAGACTTATTTCGCTAGCGATCTTTTCAAGAACCTGAAGACGCGGCGGAGCGATCTGATCGATTACGTCAATACAAACCACTCATGGCGTGCAGTCGCTGAGTTAACCCACGAAGCGTACACGCAAGTGTTGAGGAGAAGCCGTGATTAAGCCGTTGGTATCAATCCTCATTCCGTCGTACAACGCAGAAGAATGGATCGCGGACACTCTTCGTTCCGCCGTCGCACAGACGTGGGAACCGAAAGAGATCATCGTCGTTGACGATGGTTCAACGGACCAAACGCTAGCGATTGCGCGAAGTTTTGAGTCTCCCCAGTTGCGGGTCGTGACACAGAAGAATCAGGGTGCAGCCGCGTCGCGAAACGCTGCTTTCGCGTTGAGCAAAGGAGACTATATCCAGTATCTGGACGCGGACGACCTGATGGCGCCGGACAAGATCGCGAAACAGATCGAGGCCTTGGGAGATTCGCCGAGTCCACGAACGCTCTTGTCGGGAAGCTGGGGAAGATTCATGTACCGTCATTATCGTGCGACGTTCGCGCCGAGCGCGTTGTGGTGCGACCTGTCTCCGATTGAATGGCTGATACGCAAGATGCAATTGAATCTGTATATGCAAACATCCTCGTGGCTTGTCAGTCGTGAATTGGCAGAGGCGGCGGGCCCATGGGACATCAGGCTGTTGGGAGATGACGATGGTGAATATTTCTGCCGAGTTCTGCTTGCATGCGACAGGGTTCAATTCGTACCGGAGGCAAAGATCTATTATCGGAATTCCGGTCCGAACTGCCTGAGTTACATCGGCGATTCAGATAAAAAGAAGGTCGCATTGTTGTGCTCGATGGAGCTTCACATTCGTTATATTCTTTCGCTCGAGGACAGTCATCGAGTTCGAGAGGCCTGCCTGACCTATCTTCAGACATGGGTGTCGTTTTTCTATCCCGAGCGAGCGGACCTCGTGAGGCGAACAGATGAGATTGCCGAGAGCCTGGGCGGAAAGCTGCAGCTTCCGACGCTATCCTGGAAGGCGATATGTATCGCGGCGGTGTTTGGGCGGCGGCGAGCCAAGCGAGCCCAAGTCTTTCTGGTGCGCGTTAAATGGGCATTCGAACGCTTCTGGGACAAGATCCTGTTCGAAATCGAGGGGCGTGGATTTAAAGAGAGCTTCGGAAAAAGCGGATTCCCGGGACAGGTTCTGGAGAGATAGAAATCAAGCCGTCAGCATGATCTTAGTTCGAGGGAGAAGAGCTTCCGAAAACAAGATGCTCTTCTCCTCGATCAAGCGGCGACTTTCTATTGCACCAAGGTGCCGGTTAAGCCTGTTGGAGCAGGCGGGGTTGGGTTTGTTGATCCCGATTCGAGCGGATGCGGATAGGTATAGGGTTGATAAACACCGGTCCAGGTGTTCGTCGCAGTGCAGACGTACAATTCGCCCTGGCCGTTATTCGCATCGGTCGCGAAATAGGCTACGCCATAAGAGCCTGTGGGGCTCTGGCCGTATGTCCCACCCGGTCCTGCCGTGCAGCTCGATGGGCGGCTGGCAAGCGGGCCGCTTCCGGTTCCACTGGATCCATTGAAGCTCGGATTATCGATGTACACGTCGCGGTTCAATTCAGAAGATTTGTCGAGAATCTCCATTTCGTTGACGCCGGAAGGGATTGAGTTGTTGAAGTAGTAGACGGGCTCAAGATACTCCTCGGGCCACGAGATCGTGCCGGTTGAAGAGTTGAGTGCGAGGGGGAAGTTTTGGCCATTCAGCGCTTGCAGTCCCTGGCCTCTACCGACTCCGTCAAGACACGGCCATCCGCTCGAGCTTGGGGAGTCGCCATCCCATCCCGTTGTAATGCCTAGTGGAAGATCGCTGCTTCCGCAAGGTCCCCATCCGGTAGGAGCAAGAACCTCAGTTTCCTCGGAGTCGTTTCTGGGAGCTTCCACTCCAGCGAAGTTGCTGTAACCTCCGCCGAGCGTGTTGCCCCAGACCAGAGAGGGTCCGCCGGCGGAACTGATGGCTGCAGAATTCGTTCCGGACGAGACGTTGATGTAGTTGTGATACGCCTCGTAAGCTCTACACCCTCTGCCTCGGCCGGCCGGCGTTTTGGTGCCGTGCGTATGAATATTCGCCGATGACGCAGTTCCGTTGAGAATCGAGCTATAGCGCAGGACAAATTTTCCGGCGGTATCGCAGTCCTCGATCATGCCTCCGTTCATTTGGCTATCTTCGATGAACATGAAACCCGAGGAGCCGAAGTTCGTCGGATTGGCCCAAGTGCCGTCGCCATATCCGATCGTGTCGCCAACGGGATTGGACATGATGAGACAGTTAGCCACGCCGTTCATGTCGCAGATCACGTGGTCAATGACCCCTTCCATTTCCCCGAAGAAGCGGGCTCCGGTCTCACCGGCAAAGGAATATGTATAGGTGTTGATGTGAATATGATCGGCGCGGAAGTTGTCGCTGGGGCCGTTGAACTGAACGATGCCGTTTGCTTTGGAGACCCCCGAGCCACCGCCCTCAAAAGTGATTCCAGTGATGCGAAAGAGGGTGGATGCTCCTCCCAGGTTGATGGTCAGGGGCGAGGGATACATGGTGGGAGAGTTGTCAACAATGATCGTGTTGTCCTGGGCGGCACAGGAATAACTCGATGTGCCCGGGGCTCCCGAGCAATTGACTTGAGTCTGCCCTTGAATTGTCAGATTGGCGTTGCCTGCCGGAACCGTCCAGTTCAGGAGTCCCGTCCAGGAGCAAGTTCCAGACGGAATCGTCACGAGCGTGGTGTTCGAGGTCACGGAGTTAAGGGCGGCCTGAACGTCGGATTGGTTGCAGCTTGCCGCAGCAATTGTGCCGCTGCTTTGCGCGTGGGCTGACACGGTAAGCATCGAGAGCAGCAACAATAGGAGCGAGGTGGAAAAAACACCCTTCATATTGAAGACCCTCCGGCGGATCAAGTTGCCGGGCTCGGCCTGGGGCCGAGAAATGCAGAAAAGTGCGAATGAATGAATCATAAAATGAACAGTACTCCTTCAATTGGGTCGAGGCTCCATCTCGGGCATTGCCACGAGGGGAGGTCTTTGGAAGGCCCAAACTGCGAAACGGTCGATGTACCGGATCGGCTGTTCCGAGTCTAGTACTCATGAAACGATGATGTAGCACAAACGGGTCAGATGAACGGTTACCCAAGTCACGCTGAAACCGGAGATTCCCAGTGCTGAAAACCGGGAGGGATCGGCCGCCGGGTCCGAACAAGTCCTTTATTGAGCTTGAGATTCGCGGCCAAGGCAAGATCTGAAAGCGCGCTTCGGTCGAGCGGTATGGCACCGTCAGACTTCGAACGCGCGGAGCGTCATAATGGGTCGAGCGATCGTTTGGCAACAAAGATAATCCCGAGGTTAACACACAACTCGTCAGTCCTTCCAGTTCGCGGCTACGGTCGACGGGATCGCTACAGGGGAAGAATGTAGCGCTCTTGTCCGGTCCATCCGCCGAGGTCAAGCTGGAGAAAAAAGTTGTCCAACAAAGCAGTGCGCAACGAAGCGGACGCGGGCCATATTTTGATTGCGGGCTTGTGCACCGCCGAATACAATCCTAAGGAGCTCCAAAAATGTTTATATTGCGTCGTGCCCTAATCTTCGCGCGAGGCTTTCTTTTAAGCTACGGGCCGATGAAAGTAAAGAAGGCCTTTTGGAACAAAGAGTTTTCGGGCGGCAAGTGGAACTTCATTGACGACACCGCAAATGATTGTATCTATCCCCATCTTGAGAAGTACGCGTGCGGCGGAGATATTCTCGATCTTGGCTGCGGGCCGGGTAACACGGCCAATGAACTTGCGAGTCACGCTTACCGATCGTATATAGGCATTGATATTTCCGACTCGGCGATCGCCAAGGGTATCACACGAACCAATGAGACGGGGCGTAGTAACAAGAACAAATTTGTCTGCTCGGATTTTCTCGGCTACATGCCAACCCAGGAATTCGATGTCATTCTCTTTCGTGAGTCGCTTTACCACGTTCCGCATGGACGAGTTCTGCAATTGTTGGCGAAATACTCAGAACATCTGAAACCCAGCGGTGTTTTCATTGTGAGGCTCTACCTCGGCGATTTCCAGACCGGGAGAGTCAAATACCGCGTCAAGAGAAAGCTTGACCTGATCAGGAGTCATTACAACGTAGTGGAAAGCTCCCGGTACGACATTCCGGGAACGCCCACGGTCCTGATCTTCCAACCCCGAACCGCGAAGTTTTCTCTCCAACTGCAAGATGAAAAGAACGAAAGTGGGCAGATGGATTCGAGAAGCGTTCGAGTGTGAAAGGGAGTGTACATTGAAGATAAGCGTATTTGGACTGGGTTATGTCGGGGCTGTATCAGCGGGATGTTTCGCCGCCCAGGGACATGAAGTGCTGGGGGTTGATCCGGTCGCCGATAAGGTTGATCTGATCAACCGCGGCCATTCGCCGATCGTGGAAGCTGAAATCGGCGAGTTGATCGCTGAAGCGGTGCGGGCCGGCTGTTTGCGAGCGACGCGCGATCCTAATGAAGCAATCCATCACACCGATCTCTCTTTCATTTGCGTCGGAACTCCCAGTCAGCCGAATGGAAATCTCGATCTTACCTATATCCGGCGAATTTGCGAACAAATTGGAATAGCACTGCGAAACAAAGCCGGGCGGCACACCATCGTGATCCGCAGCACGATCCTGCCCGGGACGATGAGGAACATTGTGATTCCCATCCTCGAAGATTCTTCAGGGAAGAAAGCCGGAGCAGAGTTTGGAATTGCGAATAACCCGGAATTCCTGCGGGAAGGATCGGCGGTAAAGGACTTTCGCTCTCCTCCGAAAACCGTGATCGGCGAACTCGATCGGGCCAGTGGCGACCTGTTGACGGAACTTTATAAGGAATTGTCTGCGCCCCTTATCCGAACCGACCTCAAGAGCGCCGAGATGATCAAATATGTCGACAATAGCTGGCACGCCCTGAAGATTGGATTTGCCAATGAAGTTGGCAACCTGTGCGACTCGTTCGGAGTGGACGCCCAGGCTGTGATGGATATTTTCTGCCAGGACAAAAAGCTGAATATTTCGCCGGCGTATTTGAAACCAGGGTTCGCCTTCGGAGGTTCATGCCTGCCGAAGGATTTGCGGGCGATTTCGTATCAGGCAAAGGTGCACGATCTCCAACTCCCCATTCTGAATGCGGTTCTTCCCAGCAATGAGATGCAGATTGCGCGCGGCGTCAAGCAGGTGATGGAACGCGGCAACTCGCGCGTCGGGGTGCTGGGATTCAGTTTCAAGGCGGGTACGGACGATCTGCGCGAGAGCCCCATGATTGAGATGATCGAACGGCTGATTGGCAAGGGATATGATCTGCGCATCTATGATCGCAACGTCAACCTGGCGGCGCTGGTCGGAGCGAACCGGGATTTCATTTTGAATCGGATCCCGCACATTTCGAAACTGATGGTAGCGGACATCGACGCCGTTCTGGCCCACGCTCAGACAATCATCATTGGCAATCACGATGAGGAATTCAGGGAGATTCACGCCAGGCTTGGGGAAGAGCAGCGCCTGGTCGATCTGGTCCGGATGCTCCAGCGAGAAAGCCGCAGTGAGCGGGGGCAGCTCACCTATGCCTGAGACCTCAATCGAGTCGTCCTCTCTGGAAGCCGTGAAGCCGGTTCTGCATGAGTCGGTCATGCGGCTGGCACAATGGCTCGAAGAGCACGACTATCGAGGCTACGACACTTTCGATGGGCTCAGTTCGCCCATACTTCGGCCTCTCACCTTCGAGACGAGGCTCCTTCGCACCGTGCTTCTTCAGGGAGTGCGGAGGTTTCCCGTCAACCTGAGACCAATCCTGGGTATCAGGATGGCGCAGTCCAGCAAGGGCATGGGATTTCTGGCAAGGGGCTTCCTACGGCTCTTTCAGGTTACGGGAGACAAGGTCTGGGCTGAACGCGCGGAAATGGCGCTCGATTTGCTGATCGAAAATCAGTTGGCCGGCTATTCGGGTGCGTGCTGGGGAAACCATTTTGACTATCAGTCGCGGGGATTCTATTTGCCGAAGGGCGTTCCCACGATCGTGTGGACTTCTTTAATCGGGCATGCCTTTGTCGACGGCTTCGAACATCTGGGTCGCGAAAAGTATTTAGATACTGCTGTCAGCGCCTGCGAACATATTCTTAAGGATCTCGATCGCGTCAGTGATGGTGCAGGGGAGTGCATCAGCTACATCCCCAACGGAAAAACCTGGGTACACAATGCCAACACGCTCGGGGCGAGCCTGCTGGCGCGCTGCTATGCACACACTCGAAACGAGCAATACCTCGAGGTTGGCCGGAAGGCGATCCAATATACCGCTCAATACCAGCGCCCTGATCGCTCGTGGTACTACGGAGAGAAGGACAATCTCCACTGGGTCGATTCATTTCATACGGCATACGTGCTGGACTGCTTCAAGCACTACTCCATGAACACCGGCGACAAGCAGTTCGACTCCATCATGATGAGTGGATACGAGTATTGGAAGCGCACGTTCTTCCTCGAAGATGGAACGCCTCGATACTATGCCCAGAAGACGCTGCCCCTGGATATTCAGTGCAGCTCTCAGGCAATCGACACCCTGGTATTTTTCAATGATATCGATCCCGACAGCCTGGAACTGGCAGTCAAGGTAGCCCGGTGGACGATCGATCACATGCAAGACCGCAGCGGGTATTTCTACTATCGCCGCTATTCGCCATGGATCGTCAATAAAACGCCGACGCTGCACTGGGGCCAGGCAACGATGCTTTGCGCGATGGCGGGACTTTATTGCTCCATTGACATGAACGGTCGCACCGCATGACAAGAAAAGTGCTCATTATCGTGGAGAACCTGCCGGTGCCCTTCGATACACGGGTGTGGAAAGAAGCCGTGTCGTTGCGCGAAAACGGGTATGACGTCACAGTTCTATGCCCGAAGGACAAGAAGCATACCAAGGGTTATGAGCTGCTCAACGGAGTGCACATTTATCGTCACGTGATGCCGCGTGAAGGAAATGGAGCGTTCAGTTACATTGTTGAATTCTCGTGCGCGCTGTTCTGGGAGATGCTCTTCGCCTGGTGGATCTTCTTCCGGCGCGGCTTTCATGTCATCCAGGGCTGTAATCCTCCGGACGACATTTTTCTGGTTGCGCTGCCATTCAAGTTATTCGGAGTGAAGTATATTTTCGACCATCATGACGCGAATCCGGAGCTTTATCGTTCGAAGTTTGGAAGCACAGGTCTGCTCCATCGGATCCAGGTATGGCTGGAGCACTTCACTTTCCGATTCAGCGATGTGGTGATGTCGACCAACGAGAGCTACCGCCAGATTGCGACCGGACGCGGCCAGCGCAACTGGGAGGATGTGTTTGTGGTGCGGAACGGTCCCGATCCCGAAAAGTTTCAGCCCGTTCCTCCACTCTCGCAATTGAAATACGGCAAACCCTATCTGGTCGGGTATGTCGGAACGATGAGCGTGCAGGAAGGATTGGACATCCTGATCGATGTGGCTGATCGAATTCGGGAGCGGGGCCGGCGAGATGTCCATTTTACGTGCGTCGGAGGCGGGCCGGGCCTGGCGACGTTGCGTCAAATGGTCAAGGATAAGCACCTGGAAGACATGATGAACTTCACGGGCCGCATCCCGGATAAGGACCTGATTGAAGTTCTTTCCACTGCCGATGTGTGCGTCAATCCTGACCGACCATGCGAGATGAACGACATCTCGACGATGATCAAGATCGCCGAGTACATGGCCTTGGGAAAACCCATCGTGCAATTCGATTTGAAGGAGGGGCGATTCACTGCGGGAGATGCCTCTCTCTATTGCGACCATCAGGACGGTGTCGACGGTTTCGCGGATAAGGTACTCTGGCTGCTCGATCATCCAGAAGAACGAAAGCAGATGGGAGCTTTTGGAAGGCGGCGGGTCGAGGAGTGCCTCTCGTGGGAATACTCCAAAGGGAACCTGCTTGCCGCGTACGAACGCGCATTTGATAAGCGCGGCGGCGGCAGTGCGAGGGTGGCGGCGTCGACAAAGGTTTCGTAGCAAAAAAATGGGGTCGATCGGTGTACCGGTCGCGTAAACAGGGATCGAATTAGAACGTCTATCTTTGGAGAGCTAAAACTTTGGAACACAGCGACGTAGTGATCATTGGCGCTGGACCTTACGGGCTTTCGATTGCGGCTCACCTGAAGGCATACGGGGTGGACTTCAGGATCTTTGGCGAGGCGATGGAGTTCTGGCTGAAGCATATGCCGGAGGGTATGCACCTTAAATCTGAGGGATTCGCGTCCTCACTCTACGACCCAGGAGCGAAACTGACGCTCGGCACGTATTGCGGCCAGCGCAAGCTTGCGTATGCCGACATGGGCAGTCCGGTCCCGCTTTCGACCTTTACGGAGTATGGCCAGGAGTTTCAAAAGAACTTTGTGCCGGAACTCGAGCCGAAGAGGGTCATTGATGTACGCAGGGCAGGTCGCATCTTTGAAGTAACCCTGGATTCGGGAGAAGTGGTGTCGGCTTCACGCGTGGTCGTCGCCGTCGGACTGACCCACTACTCGTATCTTCCGCCGGAGCTTGCCTCTCTTCCGCGGGAGCTTGTTTCTCATAGTTCTGAGCACTCGCGGCTCGGTCGGTTCAAGGGGCGGGAAGTCGCGATCGTGGGCGCGGGCGCTTCCGCTCTCGATCTTGCGGCCTTGCTCCACGATGCCGGCGCGCGCGTGCAGGTGATTTCGCGGGGATCTGTCATCCGGTTTCAGGATCCACCGATTTCGAAAAAGCGCACGCGGATCGATCGCATGCGAACGCCTATTACGGGAATTGGGAGCGGATGGAAACTCTGGATGTGCGCAAATCTTCCGCTCGTGTTTCGATGGGCGCCGGAGCCATTACGCCTCGATGCAGTTCGACGGGTCCTGGGACCGGCCCCATGCTGGTTTACCCGAGAGCAGGTTCAGGGCAAAGTCGATTTCGTTCTCAATGTGCGCGTCGAGTCAGCCACGGCCAAAGGAGGCGGGGTTGCTTTGGCTCTTTCAAACGGCTCGGGCGAAAAGAAGACAATCGAAGCTGACCATGTGATTGCTGCGACGGGCTATCGCTACGACGTGGGACGACTGCCGTTTCTGGATTCTGCCATCAAGGCGCGACTGCGGCGCGCTGGAGATTCGCCGAGGTTATCTGCGAATTTCGAGTCTTCTGAGAAGGGGCTCTATTTTGTCGGCGTGACCGCTGCGAATACATTTGGGCCGCTGCTTCGGTTTGCATTCGGCGCCAAGTTCGCCGCACCGCACATTTCAGCTCATCTTGCCAAGACGGCGCGGCCGTTCGAGAAGGTGAGAGAAACCCACGAGACGACGCCTCTTCGGGAGAATGAAACCCCAGGCGTTTTAGTGGAGCGAAAATAGAGCGTCTTTCCTGCGGCTGCAGGATGAATCCCCGTAATCGACAATCATCGCGCCGAGTTTGCAGTTCTCGAAATGAAAGCAAAGATGACAGATTCTGACCAAGCTGTTTCTGGTTCCGCGCCAAAGATCCTGCTTGCGGACACGAACTGGTGGGCCAATTCGGCTCGTCTTGCAATCGGTTTGGCTGAAGTTGGCTGTGAGGTTTCGGCGATTTGCCGGACGCCGAATCATCCGCTTCTGAAGACCCGTGCAGTACACCGCGTCTTTCCCTACGAGGCGTTTGCTCCGGTATCCGCTTTGCGCGCTGCCATTGAGGAACTGCAGCCAGACCTGATTGTGCCTGCATGTGATCGCAGCGTCGTCCATCTTCACGAGCTTTACGCGGATGCCCAGGTGCAGGGCGAAGCCGGCCAGAAGATGAGAGCGCTGATAGAGCGATCACTGGGCGAGCCCGCGAGCTATTCGGTTGTTTCGTCGCGCTATATGCTGCTTTCCGTTGCGGAGGAGAGCGGTGTTCGGGTTCCGCGGACCCGGCTGGTCACGCGGCACGCTGCACTGGACGAGTGGCGGCGCAAGGAGGCGTTTCCGTGGGTTCTGAAAGCCGACCGGACCTGGGGGGGAAACGGGGTCAGGATTGTTCGTTCCGAAGAGGAGGCCGAGCAGTCGCTTCAGCAGCTTGCGCAAATGTCCCGCTTCACCAGGGCTGTCAAACGGCTCATCATTAATCGAGATCCGTTTTGGCTTCGTGATTGGCGGGTCGGCTCAGCGCGCGGCATCATCGCCCAAGCCTATGTGGCTGGAAAACCCTCGAATTGCACGACCGTCTGCTGGAAGGGAAAGGTCCTTGCCGCGATTGCCGTCCAAGTTGTGCGCTCAGAAGGCGCGTCCGGGCCGGCAAGCATCGTCCGCATCGTTGAAGGCGGGGAGATGCTGGATGCGGCGCGTCGGATTGCGGCGAGGTTGAACTTGTCCGGTTTTGCGGGGTTCGATTTTGTCGAGGAGACAGGCACCGGGAAAGCGTATCTCATCGAGATGAATCCCCGCATCGCGCCGCCTTGCCATTTACGGCTGCGAAACGGGAGGGATTTGCCGGGATCACTGTGGGCTCAGCTTGCTGAGCGTCCCGCGCCGACGCCATTGAGAGAACCCGGCACCGATTTGGTTGCCTACTTTCCCATCGGTGTGCAGAACGAGATACCACCAGGATGCTTCAGAGATATACCCAGCGGCGAGCCCGAACTTGTTGCTGAAATGCTGAACCCATTTCCCGATCGCACGTTCTTCTTCCGATTCGCACAGTTCATTACGCACACACCGGGATCTTCGAGCACGTCCGCAGTCTCACAGGTCGGGGCCAATGACAAGCTGATGTCCGTAGGGGAAGAACGGGCCGTTGAGTCGGAGAGGGACCAGCCAGTCTAGAAGCTTGCCAAGCACCGCGCGACCGAACATAACCGATGGGCGCTTGAACGCCGAAGCGTGCGGGACAACGAAATTTGCTTATGAGATCATGGAGAGAAAGTTTGCAGGTAACCGCACCAGCTCGGGCGAGAGTTAACTATGTCTGAATTTATTATTGCAGCAGACCAAGTTGAGCAGCAGTACTGGCGGGACCTCTGGCGTTTCAGGGAGCTGTTGTTGTTCTTTACCTGGCGTGATCTGCTGGTCCGGTACAAGCAGACGGTCGTGGGCGTGAGCTGGTCATTGATCCGGCCCTTGTTGACGATGCTGATCCTCACGTTCGTCTTCGGCAAGTTGGGAAGGATGCCGTCGGCAGGAATTCCTTATCCGCTTCTCGTGTTCTGCGGGATGGTGCCATGGCAGTTTTTTGCCAATGCGCTCACCGAAAGCGGCAACAGCCTGGTTGGGAATGCCGGGATGATTTCCAAGGTCTATTTTCCGCGTCTTGTGATGACGGTGAGCAGCGTGATCACAAGCTTCATCGACGCTCTGATTTCCAGCCTGTTCCTGGTCGCCCTGATGATCTGGTACCATTTTGCTCCCCAGCTGACATTCCTTTGCCTTCCATTCTTCATCATTCTGGCCTTCGCGGCGACGCTGGGCGCGGGCATCTGGGTTGCGGCGCTGACCGTCGAGTATCGCGATTTTCGCATCATTTTGCCGTTCGTTGTGCAACTCGGTTTATATGTGTCTCCGGTGGGATTTCAAAGCAGCGTGATTCCAGAGCGATACCGGCTCTTGTATGCAATCAATCCCATGGTCGGCATCATCGACGGCGTCCGCTGGAGCCTGTTAGGGGCACGAAGCGCAATCTATTGGCCCGCGATTGCGATTGCGGTCATCGAAGTGACCATCTTGCTTGTCAGCGGCATTTGGTACTTTCGAAAGACTGAGCTTACCTTCGCTGATGTGATCTAGCCTGTGGATGTCATCCTAAAAGCGATATGAATTCAGATCTTGCCATCTCCGTTGAGAACCTCGGCAAAAGGTATGATGTCGGCCGATTGCATGACCCCAAAGACGGCCTCCGTCACGCAATCGAGAGCGTATTCCGCTCACCGCTTGCCGCGTTCAAAAAGAAGCTTCAAACGAAGCAGACCAAAGAATTCTGGGCGCTTCGCGGCGTATCGCTCGAGGTCCCGCGCGGTGAGGTGGTGGGCATTATTGGCAGCAACGGCGCCGGTAAAAGCACCATGCTCAAGCTGCTGAGCAGGATCACCGTTCCCACCGAGGGGCGCATTCGCATCAACGGGCGGGTCGCAAGTCTCCTGGAAGTGGGAACGGGCTTCCATCCCGAGCTGACGGGTCGCGAAAACATCTTTCTCAACGGAGCAATTCTCGGCATGAAGCGGACGGAAATCGTTCGCAAGTTCGATGAGATTGTTGAGTTCTCAGAGATCGGAGAGTTCCTCGATACGCCGGTGAAACGCTATTCCTCGGGAATGTATGTGCGCCTCGCCTTCGCGGTTGCGGCACACCTGGACCCCGAGATCCTCATCGTGGACGAAGTATTGTCGGTAGGTGATGCCGCGTTCCAGAGAAAGTGCCTGGGAAAGATCAGCAGTTTCGCGCAGACCGGCCGCACCGTACTCTTCGTGAGTCACAGCCCTGAGGCGGTACGGAACCTCTGCTCGCGAGTCGTTTGGCTGAAAGGTGGTCGCATCGAGGAGGACGGCGCGGCGGGTACGGTGGTAGAGAACTATTTCGAGGCAGTATCAACCGTGTCGGAATTTTCAGCGCAAAACCAGCAGTACGGCTTCACCGTGCAACGCGTAGTGCTGAAGAATAGTGAAGGGAATCGATCGGCGCAATTTTTGCCTGGCGACGATATGACTGTAGAACTGCACTACCGTGCCGATCAGCCGCTGGAACAGCCGTACATCACCCTGGGCATCATCGGGAAGATGGGATCGTGCTTTACGGCAAATATGCTTCTGGACGGCAATCGCCCGGCGGTATTGCACGGTGAGGGCACGCTGTCATGCCGCTTCAAGGCCATGCCTATCTTCCCGCAAAGCTACACGGTAAAGATGGCGATTCGCACGAAGAATGGGATCGACAACGTTCTCGATTACACCGCGGTTGCCTATTTCAATGTCACCGGCGACCTGGCGAATTATGGATTCAAAGGGGAGTTCCTGTCGCGAGTTCCCAATTCGACATCGGTCGTGGTGCCCTACGAGTGGCATTTGCCTGACGGCTCCGTCACGGCGATCTCGTTGACCTCGGATGCACTGAGACAGTCACAGGGCGTGACAGAAGCTGTTTCGCTTCGATAACTGCCAGATGCGGGATCAAAGAATCGCGATCATTCCGGCCCGCAGCGGCTCGAAGCGTATTACCGGGAAGAACATTCGTCCGCTCGCCGGCAAGCCGCTCATTGCGTATACCATCGAAGCGGCGTTGGGCAGTCAACTCTTCCACCGTGTCATCGTGAGTACCGACTCAGAGGACATTGCCATGGTGGCACGAACTCATGGGGCAGAGGTACCGTTTTTTCGTTCAGCCGAGATTTCCGACGACTTGACTCCCGTTTCTGCCGCGACCGCTGATGCTCTCGAGAAACTCGATCCGGATGGGAGCCAATACCGATTTGTTGCGCAACTGATGGCAAACTGCCCGCTCCGAACCGCCGAGGATGTGGCTGCCAGCCACAAGCAGTTTTCCGAGACGGGTGCCGATACGCAGATATCCGTAGTGCGCTATGGATGGCAGAATCCCTGGTGGGCGATGCGACGGGACTCGAGCAATTTCTCTCTTGAGCCGCTCTTTCCGCGGGAGATGACGGCGCGCAGCCAGGACCTGCCGGAACTGTTCTGCCCAACAGGCGCGATCTGGTGGGGTAAGAGCACGGTGGTTCGAGAGCAGAAGACATTCCACATCCCCGGACGTACTGGATGGGAAATCACCTGGCAGCACGGCGTTGATATCGATACTCCCGAGGATATGGCGTTCGCGGAAGCGCTTCTCAGCTCCTCGCAGCACGATTAACTAAGGATCACGCAATTTTCAATGCGAACGCCCGCCACCAAACTTGCGGTCTACACAACGATCTATCCGGCAGTTTTGAAGTATCTTGCGGAGTGGTACCGGTCAGTCCTGGCTCAGACCGATCAGGACTTTGAACTCTGGATCGGACTGGACGCGCTCAGCGAGGCTGACGTTGAAGACGCGCTCGGCTGTCATGTGGAAGCGCGATGGGTGCCGGCTCCTCGCAAGTCAACGCCGGCCCAGGTGCGTGATCTGGCTCTTACGCAACTTGTCGCGGCCGGGTGCGACGTTATTTTGGTAGATAGCGACGACATTCTCCATCCCAGTCGCGTGGCGGCGGCCCGCCGGGAGATTCAAACGAACGACCTGACCGCTTGCGCTTTGGAAATTGTCGGCCAGAAAGGCCAGTCCCTGGGCAGCGAGTTCAACTTTGATCGTGGGGTAAAGGTCTCGGAGATTCTCCCTGGTAACAACGTTTTCGGTTTCTCGAATTCTGCATATCGATGGGAGCTGTTGGAGCGTTGTCTGCCGATTCCCGAAGATGCGGTCCTATGCGATTGGTATCTCGCCACGCGGGCATGGCTCTTTGGTGCTGCATTGTCGTTCGATCACGATGTGCGAATGAAGTACCGCCAATATGACGCGAACACTGCGAAGGTCCGGTTGCCCTTCACGGCGGATCAGGTTCTTTCGGACGCGGCGCTGGTTCGCCGGCATTTCCAACTTGTTCTGGCCTCCGGTGATCAGGAGGCTTTTTCGCCTGGCCGGTGGGCCGAGTTCCAGCGTAGGGCCGATGAGATTGAGCAGTTTGACCGGTATATTCATCAGAGTTCCGCTAACCTGAATTCCTACTTAGAGGCGCTGAACGGTGCAGTGAAGCAAGCGATCTGGTGGACCTCCGTTGCCTATTCACCCCTCGCGCACATGTGGAAACAGGAAGAGACATTATGCAAACAGTGAAGTTAGGTAACGTAGAAGTCGGTTCCGGTCTTCCGCCCTATATCATCGCGGAGGTAGGATCCAATCATAACGGAGATATGAACTTATGCCGCGAGCTCATTGATGCTGCTGCAGAGGCAGGCGCACATGCGGTGAAGTTCCAGTCGTGGACCGATAAATCTCTCATCGCTGAAGAAGAATACGAGCGGAACACCGAGTACTCTGACAAAAAGAAGCACTTCGGCTCCTTGCGGGAAATGGTCACCGCGTATCAGCTCACCTCTGACCAGCACATGCAGGCTCATGCGCGCTGCCTCGAGAAGGGCATCGCATTCTGTTCGACGCCATTCTCGGATGAAGAAGTGGATCTGCTTGATTCGCTCCATGTGCCGTTCTTTAAAATTGCGTCCATGGACGTCGGGCATCTTGCGCTGCTTCGTTGTGTCGCGCGCAAAGGGCGGCCGGTTGTCATTTCCACGGGAATGGCGACGATGGGAGAAATCGAAAAGGCGGTTGATACGGTTCGCGCCGAAGACAACGAGCAGATCGTTTTGCTGCACTGTGTGTCGATCTATCCGCCGGAGCATGAGACGATTCACCTGCGCAACATGGAGACCTTGCGACGCGCTTTCGACTGCCCGGTCGGGTTCAGCGACCATACTTTGGGAACCAGCATTCCGCTTGCCGCGATTGCGCTTGGCGCGTGCATCATCGAAAAGCACTTCACGCTGGATCAGGACATGGCGGGCTGGGATCACGCCATTTCCGCCAACCCCGAGCAGATGCGAACGATCGTCGAGGACGGAAAGAACGTGTTTGCGGCACTTGGAAGTGGCCGCCGCATCGTGAGCGATGCCGAAATGGAGAAGCGCAAGAAGTTTCGCCGCAGCCTGGTGGCGCGGCAAGCACTTCGCAAAGGCCACGTCCTGAGGGAAAGCGACCTCGACGCGAAGAGGCCTGGGACGGGAGTTGCGCCTGACGAGATTCAATACGTTGTGGGGCGTACTCTTGCCGGTGACCTGGCAGAGGATCAAGTGCTCCGCTGGAGCCATTTGCTGTGACAGATCAGGAAGACTCGATGGAGCCGCTGATTCTTCTCGGATCGGGTGGGCACGCGCGCGTACTGCTGAATGCTCTGCAGCTGTTGGGCCGCCGGGTTCTTGGTTTCGTTGATCCCGACAAGGCGCGAGCGGAAGTGTTGGGTATTCCTTATCTCGGCGGCGATGATGCCGTCTCCGGCGACCCAGACCAGGTGCTGCTCGTCAATGGGATCGGTTCCGTTGCCGCTATCGAGCATCGCCTGAGAGTCTATGAATCCTTCCGCAGACGCGGATACCGCTTCACTTCCGTGATCCATCCAAACGCGATCATCGCCCCCGACGTGAAGTTGGCGGACGGAGTGCAGGTCATGGCTGGAGCCGTTCTTCAGATAGGCTGTGTTGTCGAGGAAAACTGCATCATCAACACGGGCGCTTGCGTCGACCACGACTGCGTGATTCATGCTCACGCGCATGTGGCTCCGGGAGCTGTGCTGAGTGGCAACGTGCGTGTGGAATCGCGTGCGCACATTGGTGCTGGAGCGACTGTGATTCAAGGCGTGCACATTGGTTCAGACAGCATTGTCGGAGCCGGGGCGGTTGTACTCTCCGATGTACCGGAATGCTGCACTGTTGTCGGCGTCCCCGCCCGGCCGATTCGAGTAAAGGCTTAAAGCGCCTCAAGGATCATGACTCCCCGACCCGTATACATCGTCCACTGTATCGACACCGAAGGACCGCTGCACGAGTCCCTCACGGCTACCTTCGATCGGCTGCGCGATATCTTTCATCTTGATCTCGAGCCGAGTGTGGCAACGCTCCAGAAGCTGCAAAACGGAACCTACGATCTCAACGGGATTGAAGCGGCCGTGCAGAGGGTGGTTGATCCGCACCTGCTCGCCTATAACGACACGTGGGACAAGGTGGAGGCCATGCTCTCCCGCATCATGGATGAGGGCTTTCGCAAGAAGATCCCTGATTCAGCCGGCGAAGGCTGGGTCTACAACTGGTTTTGCGTGGATCACGTCGACTACGATGTCAACCCGCGTCGCCGGGATATGGGTTACCACAACGTCTTCGAGCAGTACAGTTGGATTCTTAAGCAGGACTCAAGTACCCGCGATGGGCTGCACTTCCATTACCACCCGCATTCGTTCGGTCGTGAGGCGCATCGTTCTGCCACGCACTGGTGGGCTTCTTCCGACAGCCTTCATCAGGTCCTTTCAAGACGCGTTATCGATCACATGTGGTTTCCGGCGGCGAACCGCCCGGGATTTCACGTCATCCGGCCTGACAGTCACTGGTTTCTCGAGCAGCATATTCCGTTCGACTACTCAAACCAATCCATGGCACAGACCGACACGGACTCGCAGCAATTCGGTGTGGCCGGCGGACGCTTTGGCGACTGGCGGCGGGCTCCGGCAACATGGAAGCCCTACCATCCTGCTGTGGACGACTACCAAGTACCGGGCTCATGCCGTCGCTGGATCGCGCGCTGCCTCAATGTCGGTACACGCTATCGCGTGATCCGTGAGCAAGACATTCGTCAGGCCTTTGAAGAGGCGGCTGCCGGCAAACCGGTCGTGCTGTCGATCACGAATCATGATTTTCGCGACATGGCCCCGGATGTAGATGGATTTCGCACTCTGCTGGAGCGGGTCGCTGGTGATTTCCCCGAGGTTCCATTCTTCTATTCCGAAGCGATCAGCGCGATGCGAATGGCGCTTGAGATGCCGCCGCAGCCGCCTTGCGAGCTCGAATGCGCGATCAACATTGTCGATGAGTCCGCGGCAGTACTCACCGTCGGTTCCCGGACTCCGACATTCGGACCTCAGCCGTGGCTTGCGCTTAAGACGGTGCAGGGGAATTATCACTTCGACAATTTCGATATCGATGTCCCCTTCCACCAATGGCAGTATGTCTTCGACCGGGAGACGTTTCCCCTTTCCGCATTAAGTGCGATTGGCGTTGCTGCCAACAATGCCTATGGGACGACGACCGTTGTGCGTATCGATCCCGCTTCGCGCGAAATGATGACCAGGCATTGGAACCTTCCGGTTGCGAGACCCGTGGATGCTCCGGCATCCCGCTGATTAGAGCGGAACATAAATAACGACACTAGATAGAGCGTATGACCATGAAAGACATCCCCAATATGACGAATCTTGAAGCTGTGACGTTCTCTCCTGCTGCATCGATTCGCGATGCAATGAAAGCCCTCGATGCCGCCGGTACCGGTGCGCTGGCTCTTTGCGATGAGCAGGGGAAGTTGGTTGCCATGCTGTCAGACGGCGATCTTCGCCGTGCACTTCTTCGGGGACAATCCCTCGAGGATGCGTGCAGTGTTGTCGCTTGTCTGAAGCCGGTCTTCGCCAAGAGCCCGGTCACGGCGGCGCACGCTCTGCAGGTCATGAATGAATTCGACATCCATCAGCTCCCAGTCGTCGACGATCAAGGCGTTCTGGTTAACCTGCTGCTGCGAAAAGATGTCGTCGAGGAGTTTCAGCTTGAAGTCGAATCCCGTGGGCGGCTTCGTCGAGTGTGTATCGCTCCAGAGGCTTCCATAGCAGATGCGATTGCGCAATTGAACCAGGCCGGGACCGGCGCCCTGGTGCTGCGCGACACTGAGGGAAAGCTTTGCGGACTCATTACCGATGGCGACATCCGGCGCGCAGTGATCCGGCGGATTCCGCTCAGCGAGCCCTGCGAAAGCATCGCGACACCAAAGCCCGTATGCGCCTCTGAGCCGATCTCATCGTCGGACGCTCTGCACATCATGAACGAGCACGACATCCATCAACTGCCTCTGGTGGATGGAGAAGGGCGCATTGTCGATTTCCTGCTTCGCAAAGACCTGCTTCCGCAGACGCAGCATGACCTGCAGGCGGTGATCATGGCCGGCGGCTATGGCAAGCGCTTGCTACCGCTGACCGAGACGGTTCCCAAGCCCATGCTTCCAGTGGGGGAGCGGCCGTTGCTCGAACACATCATTCAGCAACTGCGCCGGGCCGGTATTCACGATGTGAACCTGACCACGCACTACCTACCCGAGTCGATTTCGGGGCACTTTGGTAACGGCGAACACTTTGGCGTGCGGCTGAACTACTCGCGCGAGGAGAATCCCCTGGGAACGGCAGGGGGTTTACGCCTGATGCCGCGCCCGCAAGGCCCCTTTCTGGTGATTAACGGCGACATCCTTACGGGTGTACCTTTTCAGCAGATGTTGCAATATCACCGCTCGCACCGCGCCATGTTGACGGTCGGGGTGCGCAAATATGAGATCCAGGTCCCGTTTGGCGTGGTTGATTGCGATGATGTGAGGATCACGAAGATCGAAGAGAAGCCGTGCCACAGTTACTTCATCAACGCGGGCACCTACCTGCTTGATCCGTCGGCTTGGGATCGGATTCCCGAGGGGACCAGGTTTGACATGACGGACCTGATACGCGTTCTGCTCGAAGCAGGTGAAACGGTTGTCGGCTTCCCGATCATGGAGTACTGGATTGATGTGGGAAGGCATGAAGACTACGAGAAGGCGCAGGAACTGGTTTTGAAAGGAGAACTCTAACGTGCAGGTGGTTATCACCGGCGGAGCAGGCTATGTTGGATCGACCCTGGCTCCCCTTTTGCTCGCCGCCGGCCACAAGGTGCGGGTGCTCGACCGGCTCGCATACGGCGGGGAATCGCTATTAGGGGTATGGGCAAATCCGAATTTTGAATTTGTGCATGGAGACGTCCGCGACAGCGAAAAACGCCGGGAGATTCTGGCCGGGTGTGATGCCGTGGTTCATTTGGCGGCCATCGTAGGCGATCCTGCTTGCGCACGCGAGCCGGACCTCGCACGGGCAATCAATCTGGAAGCATCCATGGCCCTGATCGAGGACAGCCGCAAGGCCGGCGTTCAGCGCTTCGTGTTCGCCTCCACGTGCAGCAACTACGGCAAAATGGCGGATCCGACAAAGTTCGTCGACGAAGAATCAGAACTGCGTCCCGTCTCTCTGTATGCCGAAACGAAGGTTGCTGTCGAAAAGGCGCTCCTTGCAAGCGCCGGTCCTGACAACTGGTGTCCGACGCCCCTTCGCTTTGCCACCGTGTTCGGCGTCTCCCCGAGAATGCGTTTCGACCTCACGATCAACGAATTCACCATGGAGATGATCACCAAGAACCATCTCATCGTGTTCGGCGAGCAGTTCTGGAGACCCTATGTTCACGTCTTCGACGCCGCCCGCGGTATCGCACTGATTCTTAGTTCTCCTCCTCAAGCTGTGTCCGGGCGGGTTTTCAATGTCGGCTCAACAGACCAGAATCTACAGAAACAGCAGATCGTCGAGTTGATCCGGCCCATGGCTCCCGACGCTAAAATTGAATTCGTACACAAGGATGAAGATCCCCGGGATTACCGCGTGTCATTTGACCGCATCCTTGGCGAACTGAAATACAAACCCACGCGATCGGTTGTGGATGGCATTGTTGAAGTCGCAAAACTGGTTCGTACCGGTGCCATTTCCAATCTCGCGGACAGCCGCTACCGCAACTAGAAGCATGAAGTCGTTTTGAATCCCAGAGAACACACTCTTCCATGCCCGTAAAGGAATCCGTTTTCAGCAGGACCGATCTCATCGAAGGCCTGGCAACCGCGGGGTTGCGTGCCGGCGACGTGGTGTTCGTGCAGATATCTCTGCCTCGAATCGGGCAGATGGATGGCACGAACTCTATGGCCGAGACGTGCAAGGAGACACTCGCCGCTCTGCTTGAGGCGATTGGCTCCGGGGGCACGCTCTTCGTTCCTGCATTCACGCGGTCGTTCGAACAAAGCGAGGAATTCGATCCTGTCCATTCTCCCGCCTTGGCAGGGGACTGGGGAGAGTCGGAATTTGCGGAACTGGTTCGCCACCATGCCGGCTCAGTTCGATCGGGAGATCCTCTCTACTCAGTTGTCGGCATTGGCCCGATGGCGGAATCGTTTCTCGCCAATCTACCGAACACGAGTTTCGGCGCGGGGAGCTTCTTCGAACGCTTCCTGCAATTCAACGCCAAGCTTTGCCTCATCGGGATCGATCTGCAGCATTCCATCCTTTTCGATTTGCTCGAAGAGTCTGCTGGGGTCCCTTGGCGTTTCAAAAAGCTCTTCACCGGGAAAGCGCGTCGATCGGGAGTGAGTCGACGGCAGGGCTGGATCGCATCCGTCACGAACAAAGCGATGGCAGAAGAGTCCGGAGCAATTCGAGACCGATGCGCTTCCGAGGCCGGGGATTTGCTGGGGCGCGCGCAAATCGGTGCGGGTGAGATTCTCCTGGCGGAGATGGCCAAGCTGGGTGCTTTTGTGACATCGAGGCTGTCATACGAACGGGACCATTGGGCTTTGAGCCGCAATGAGGTTTCGGCCCACAATGCCGCGGTCGAGCTGTCACCGGAAGCCTCAATGAGCGAGATGATCTCGAAGCTATGGCGATTGCCTCGCGATATCGTCTCGGATGGTTACGACGCGGCGCTTCGGGCGCTCGCGACCCAGGTTCCGATGAAGATCCATGAATATCCAACCGGGACCGAATGTCTGACATGGCTTGTCCCCGAGAAATGGACCTGCCACCAGGCGCGATTGGAGACCGTGGATGGCCGAGTCCTGTTCTCTTATCGCGATCATCCGCTACACTGCGTTTCCTACTCGCTTCCTTACAATGGGATTGTCACACGCGAAGAGCTCTTTCAGCACCTTCACACGCACCCGGTCCTCGATGACGCCATTCCGTTCATCTTTAAATACTATGAGCGTGACTGGGGACTCTGCTGCAGCAAGAACCTGAAGAACTCACTCACGGACGAGAGATACCGCGTTGTCATTGATTCAGAGTTTAGCTTTGGAACTCTCAAGGTCGGCGAGTGCGTGGCGCGCGGATTAAGCGATCAAACATTCGTTCTTTGCGCCCATCTCTGCCACCCGGCCATGGTGAACGATGATCTGAGCGGCGTGGTGGTTGGCATCCAGGTGATGCAGGAGCTCATGAAGCGTACCGGGCTCCGCTATACGTATCGTTTCATCATTCTTCCTGAAACGATCGGGTCCGTCGCGTATCTTAGCGATCATCTTCAACTGGTCCCGCAGATGGTTGGCGGACTATTCCTGGAGATGCTGGGGCTCGACAACCCGCATGCACTGCAACTCTCTTTCAACGGAAACACGGAAATGGACCGCTGTCTGTCAAGCGTTCTCAGGAGTTCGAGTCCCGACGCCTGGGTGGGCGCGTTCCGTACCGTGGTCGGCAATGACGAGCGGCAATTCAATGCCCCTGGAATCCGCGTGCCGATGCTCTCGCTGTCGCGTGTTGTCCGCGATCGCTCCAACGGCTGGCCGTATTACCGCGAGTATCACTCGAGTCACGACACACCCGAACTTGCGTCGGAGTCTCGGCTGGCTGAATCGCGCGACCTTGTTCTTCGCATGATCGACGCTATTGAAACAAACGAAGTCCCGGTGAACCTTTTCCAGGGCGAGGTGTTCTGCTCACGATATGGCCTTCATGTCGATGCGTACTCCAACCTGGAAGGGAACCGAGCGCTTTTTGACATTCTCTTCCTTGTGGATGGAACGCGTTCCGTCACTGAGATCGCAAGGCTTTGCGGCACTTCGGTTGATGCTGTCCGCGCGGTTCTGGAGGAACTTCGCGCACAAGGACTCATCGCCTATGCTCCGTTGTCATGAAGTCGTCGTACTGGGTCGGGCAAATCAACTGATTGCTACAAGAATCTAGCCGAGTGGAGAACATCACCGTGAAGCACATCCTTATCGACACAGGTTTAGGAAAGGGTGTCGAAGAATATGGGAACATGGGCGACGTCTCTATGTTGCAGGTAGCGGTCGACCGACTGCACGACTTGTTTCCGACGGCCCGCATCGAGGTGCTCACAGATTCTGCAGAGAACTTACTACGCTTTTGTCCGACAGCGGTTCCATTAGACAATCGGGGGAGAGCGCTCTGGTTCGCAAATACGGTTTTGCCGGGACGATATAGCAAGGTGACGCCCCAGCGGATTGTGGATTTATTGGTTCGGTTAAGGGGAACGATTCGGTCGCGATATCCGAAATTTCTGAAGGCTATTCTGGTGAGGAGGCTTAAGGCTCAGAACCGGAGGGGAGACGCGGAGACGGTTGAAGCCTTTACCCGCTCCCTAGAAGAGGCAGACTTGGTGCTGATCTCTGGTGCAGGCGGATTCTACGATGGCTGCCGGACTTGGAATTTCGAGATTCTGGACTTGATCGAGGCCGCGATCCAGCGAAAGACGCCCGTGGTGATGCTTGGTCAAGGACTGGGGCCCCTCAGTGATTCCGCAGTCATCAAGCGCGCCGCAAAGATTCTTCCGCTGGTGGACTTCATCACCTTGAGAGGAGGCCGGGAATCATTCTCGATTCTGCGCTCGCTGGGTGTTGCCGAGTCGAAAATTAGAACTACTGGGGACGAGGCCCTGGAACTGGCGTACGCATCGAGAGCCGCTGAGCTCGGCGCCGGCCTGGGAATTGGATTGCGTTTTGGGGCATCAGCAACGGTGAATGATGATGAGCTGGAGTGCTTGAGGCCGATCCTGCACAATTTTGCCCGGCGGCATCATGTTCCTCTGGTCCCATTGCCCATTGCCATCCAGGCATACACCCGAGACGATCTCGCCATCAAGCGAGTCCTGAGTGGATTTGATGACGAGTGCGACGGAGGGAAAACGCTCGATTCACCACTCAAGGTGATCGAGCAGGTTGGGCAATGCAGGGTAGTTGTTACGGGAGCCTACCATGCTGCTGTATTCGCGCTGGGACAAGGGGTTCCTGTGGTTAGCCTCGCGAAGTCCGCCTATTTCGCAGGCAAACTTCTGGGCCTCGAAGACCAATTCGGCAGTGGTTGCCAGACCGTTTTGTTGAATGAACCCGGATGGCCTGAGAAACTGAAGGACTCGATTGAAAGAGCGTGGCAAAACGCAGACTTACTACATGAGACTTTACTGGCCACGGCACGCAGACATATCGACTTGTCCCGGGAGTCCTATCAGCAGATCAAGCAACTGGCATCGCTTCCAGCGGAGCAGCGAAATCTCCACGATCAATCGCTTGAATCCTGTAATCAACTTCAGTAAGTGACGGTGAAAACCAAACCAAAGGCCAATCGGTTGGATATAGACGATCTTTTTCATTCACCACAGGATTCGATAGCAAGGCTCGCCGAGATGCAAGTGCATCTCTATCGGCAGGATGTGAGCTTTCAGGACTATTTTTATGCGCTCGATATCGATGTTTTTGGCCGCGGTCGCGAAGCTGTTACTCCTCGGACATCAATTAACGCGCTTAAGGCCTGGTCATTCCGAGCCATCGACAGGGCAACCCGGCTGGTCAAATCGCGAAGAATCAAGACCAATATCCTTTTCTCCCCAACTCTCTATTTTGGCCGCAAATCCGAAGTCAGATTTCTCGTGCAAACGTTGCTTGGCCTGGCAAAGACAGGCGCCGAGATTCTATGTCTACTGCCGCTCTATGCGTCCATTCGACCGGAATTGGAATCTGCACTGGAAGCCGCCGGATGCGCCAGGCAAGTCACGTATCTTGATCCGCAGTTGCCCCTGAATGCAGCAGAGTGGCGGACGCGCCCGTTTGCTGCGGAATTGCGAGGCCGTATGGCCTTTGCAAAAGCAGTCGAGATACTTGAACCACATGGGCTAAGTCCCACGCGGTGGTCGTTGGAAGATTTTGAGAGGACAGCGCAGTACATCGAAGCATGGGAGCGGCTCGCGCCGTCAATTGAATTTGATGCTGTCGTCGCAAGATGCCACTGGTATGACCTTTCCAGTCCCATATGCAGGACCGGTATTGAGCGGGGCAAACCCGTCATTACGTTTCAGCAAGGAGTAGTTGACCACACACTGGACGTCCCTATTACAGCTTCAAAGTACGTGTCGTTTGGTGCGTCCTCTGCTTCGGTCCTTGCTGAGACGAACCGGAGGTTCTTTCACGCGGTTGGATCGGCGGAGCCGCGGGTGGATTTCATCAAGGCCGGCTCTCTGTTCGACGAGGTATTGAAGCTTCCCGATCAATTCGATCTTCGGACCCTTCTGATTGTGGATCTCCACAAAGCTCCACGGGACCCTTGGGGAACAGGCAAAGAAGTGGAAGCGCTGTTGCAACTGACAGAGAAGGTTCTCAACGCGGGCTTTCCCTTGGTGCGAGTCGTGATACGACCCCACCCACATTGGCACAATCACGATCTCAGAGGCTGTTTACAACTGGTGCGGGAACATCGCGACATCTGCGAGTTGTCCCACCCGGTGTGGCCGCTCGAGGAGGATTTCGGCCGTGCCTCAGTGGTCGTCGGACTTGGCAGCGGCGTCCTGACGGTTGCTTCGGCATCGGGATTACCAACGATCTTTTTGCGGAGGGAGGAAGGCTTCAAAGTCCGCGATCTGGATTGTTTTTCGCCCGCGCAAACTTTGTTGCCTGATGCTGCATTTCGCGAAGTTAGCAGGCTCCTGACTGATCACAACGCTTATGCGGAGGCCAGAAAAGTTGCGATGAGCAATGCGAGCGAGTACTACGCGAACGGAACCAATGCGGCTTTGGATGGTGAATTCTTTACACGTATTCTAAGTGACGACCCAATAAAGAAGACGATGGAGGATAGTTCGCGATGAGAGTTGCATTTGTTACGACGATGACAGGATACCCATGGGGCGGGAGCGAAGAACTCTGGTATCGCACGGCTCTTCGTCTGAAAGAGGAGGGTCATGACGTCCTGGCATCGGTGCTCCACTGGCCGAAGTTGTCAGAGAACGTCTTAAGAATGAAGGAAAAAGGCATCAGGCTTCAGCTTCGCAGATCGCCCTATGGGCCGCCGGCTAGCCGAATTTGGCGTAAGGTTTCGCGGCATCGCATTCGCTGCTATTGGGAGATTGAGCGTTTCAATCCGGACCTGGTGGTGATCTGCCAGGGCCACAACGACGGGGGATTCGATTGGGCCGACATTTGCCAGAAAGCGAGAATCCCATATGCCGTGATTATTCAATGCAACAGTGAAACCTTTTGGTTTGGCGATCGGCTTGATGCCGCCGTGAAGACCTATTCGAATGCGAAAGGTATCTTCTGCGTTTCCCGGGGAAATCTGGAACTGCTTCGGATGCAGGTAGGTCACCCGCTTCCGAACGCAGAAGTCGTTTGGAATCCCTGGAACGTGTCCCAGGAAGCTCCGCCGAAATGGCCCTCGAATGAGAACGGTTGGCGTTTGGCAAGCGTTGCAAGGTTGGAACCCTCGGCCAAGGGCCAGGACCTATTACTTAAAACCCTGGCATTGCCGGAATGGCGAGTCCGTCCTGTGCAGCTGAACCTATATGGAGCGGGCCCAGACGAGCAATCCTTACGTCGCTTCGCCGAAATGCTGGAATTGAAGAACGTGAATTTTCGAGGTCACGTAAAGAGTGTCAGGACGATCTGGGAAGAAAATCATCTGCTTGTGCTTGCATCGCGCTTTGAGGGGCTTCCACTTGCTTTGGTGGAGTCAATGTGGTGCGGCCGGCCGGCAGTCGTGACCGACGTTGCAGGAAATACGGAAGTGTGCGTCGACAATGAAACCGGCTTTGTAGCGCCCGCGCCGACCGTGCCCTTGCTGGCCGGTGCGCTCGAGCGAGCATGGGAGCGACGCGGAGATTGGCAGCGCATGGGGCAAGCCGCCCGCGGCCGGGCGGAAAGCATCATCCCGAAAGATCCGATTGCTCTGTTCGCGGATAAATTGAGAAGTTGCGCGGTCAAGACAAGCGAGGTTCCAGCATCCGCGAATCCGAGCCGAGAGCCGCGGGAAGACCTGTCGATGCTTTGACGCAGCGTGAACGCTGCATATGAAGTCTTAGTCAGCTTTTGCAGTCCGCGGAATTGGAATCCATGGATAGACACATGGACATCACCGTAGTTTTGTGCACCTACAATCGGTGCGATCGCCTTGCGACAGCTCTCGAGAGTGTGGCAGCTTCGCGATTGCCTGAGGCCGTTTCCTGGGAGGTTCTGGTAGTCGACAACAACTCCACGGACCAGACTCGTGAGGTTGTTAAGAGATTTGCATCTCAATACCCCGCTCGCTTTCGGTATGCATTCGAACCTCGCCCGGGTAAGTCGCAAGCGCTGAATTTCGCTATTTCCATTACGAACGCGCGAATTCTTGCCTTCATGGATGATGATGTGCGGGTTGAACCCGATTGGCTCCATATGCTCACTCGGATCTTTGATGATCCGGAGTATGCCGGTGCGGGCGGCCGTATCCTGCCGGAGTCTGAGTTCACGCTTCCCGCCTGGCTTGAGACGTCAGGACGATATGCCCTCGCACCTCTCGCGATGTTTGATCTCGGTCCGGTGGCCGGCCGGCTTCACGAACCGCCCTTCGGCACGAATATGGCATTTCGGCGCGAAGTGTTTGCGCACTATGGTGATTTTCGCAGGGATCTTGGTCCGCAGCCTGGCTCGGAAATCCGCAGCGAAGACACTGAGTTTGGAATGCGCCTGTTTCGCGGAGGCGAGCATCTCTGGTACGAACCGGCGGCCGTCGTTCACCACGCGATCGCTCGGAATCGCCTCACCAAGCGCTATTTCCTCAAGTGGTGGTTCGACAAGGCGCGCGGCGACCTTCGCGAGCACGGCATCCCACCCGGTACTCGATGGTACGTCGCCGGCATTCCGCTTTTCCTGATTCGGCGTCTCATCGCGTGGACGCTGCGCTGGCTCCTCGCCTTGCGGCCCGGCCCTCGCTTTTCGGCCAAACGGAATCTGTGGGCAGTAGCCGGTGCGATAAGAGAATGCCGCAATCAGTCTCGTCAACGAGACCTTGCAGGAGATGCCAGCTTGGTCGTGTCGAAACTCGGCAACCAGAAATAGAAGCAGAGGTTCGACTCGTTCCTATGCGCGAAGCGGTAACTAGATTTTCGGGCTTGAACATGAAACCAAATGAACAAGGGTCGTTGCGGGATGTGCTGCACAGAAAGATTCGCTCCAGAGCTGTTTGCCAGTTGCGCGATTCCGTACGTCAGCACTTCAAGCACTTTCGATCCTGGAATGGACTTTGATGCGCGTACTTGTTACTGGGGGCGGCGGATATGTTGGGTGTCATGCGATTCGAGAACTCGCTGACGCCGGCCACGAGGTCATCGTTTATGACAACTTTTGCACGGGCAATCGGAAGCTCTGTGATGGATTTGAGCTGATCGAGGGCGATATCGCCGACATTGAGACGCTCGCGCCAGCTCTGGATTGTGTTGAAGCTGTCATGCACTTTGCAGCTTCGGCCTACGTGGGGGAGTCGGTTGCAAATCCTCGCAAATATTTTCGCAACAACGTTGAATCAGCGCTGGCACTGATGGACGCAGTCCTGGCCAGCAAAGTGAGAAAGTTTATCTTCTCCTCTTCGTGCGCCACTTACGGCGTTCCAAATGTGCTTCCCATTACCGAAGACGTCTCCAAGGATCCGATCAATCCCTACGGGGCGACCAAACTGTTCTTCGAACGTGTTCTCTCGGCATACAGTGTTTCGCATGGGCTAGGCTATGTAGCGCTGCGCTACTTCAACGCTGCCGGAGCCCATTCGAGCGGACTCATCGGGGAAGTGCACGATCCGGAGACCCATATCATCCCGTTGGCTCTCAAGGCGGTTTTACGCACAGCGCCCCCGCTGAGGGTCTTTGGGAACGATCTCGATACTCCAGACGGCACCTGTGTCCGCGACTTCGTTCATGTGTCGGATCTGGGTGAGGCCCACGTGCTCGCACTGGAGTATCTGGCCGATGGAGGCAGGTCTCTCAGCCTCAACCTTGGGACTGGCGAAGGTACCTCGATTAAGACGCTCATCGGCACCATTCGCCGTCTGACCGGACTCGATGTCCCGCATGAGTTCGCACCAGCCCGGACAGGGGATCCGCCATCGCTGTATGCCGACCCTTCCAAAGCCAAAGAGATTCTCGGTTGGGTTGCGAAGCGCGATATCGAGGAGATTGTCAGTTCTGCTTGGAAATGGCAGCAAAAGCTGGACGGAACGAAAGGTCTGCCTGATCATGCCCGAGTTGAACCAGGAGCGCCGATAGGGGCCAAAAGCTGAAGTTTCAGCTTAAGCGCTCCCACTGATTCGCCCTGAATAGATAGGCGATCGTTTCACTCTCACATATCATTTCGAAGTTGCTGTAGACTCAAAAGCACAAATTAAGCGGGGTCCTCTGGGAGGAGCCCGAGAATGTCAAACGGCTAGGCTTATCCCCATAGATTCAAATATCTGCCTTGGACGGAGGTTACATGACTCAACTTGATGGCAATTCGACTTCGAGGCCGCTCAGTGTCTATCTAGGCGACCTCACATATACGACGCTTTCGCTTGCGACCGATGCATTTCCTCTGAACATCGGCTTTATCGCGGCCTATGCGAACAAACGCTTTGGCAAAGAAGTTGATCTGAGACTGTTCAAATATGTCGACGATCTCGAACAGGCGATCAGTGAGAGGCCACCGGACATTCTGGGGTTGAGTAACTACCCATGGAACTTCAATCTGGGATTGGAGTTCTTCAGGATGAGCCGCGAAGTGTCGCCCGAGACGATCTGCGTAATGGGCGGGCCCAATATACCTCTTGAGGATGAAGCACGCCGGGAGTTTGTGAAGCGGAATCCACTGATCGATTTTTACGCTTACCTTGAGGGTGAAGAAGCATTCGTGGCGCTCTTGAATCGGGCATTTGAGTCGAATCTCGATCGCGGGAAGATGAAATCGGCGCCGATCGATGGATTCATACACCGTATCAGCGAGAATGAAGTGATGAGCGGAGTCCTGCTCCCTCGCCGGCGCGAACTGGATGAGATCCCGTCTCCTTACCTGACTGGTTACATGGACAAGTTCTTCGATGGCAAGCTCTCTCCCATGATGGAGACCAACCGTGGATGCCCATTCTCATGCTCGTTTTGCCATGAAGGAAACCGGCTGATCTCGAAGGTGAACAATTTCAGCATTGAGCGGGTGAAGGCAGAACTCGACTATATTGCTGCCGCCGTGGAGAGGGCTCCAAACCTGATCACGAATTTGATGTTCGCCGATCCAAATTTTGCGATGTACGAGCGCGATTACGAGATTGTGGAGCATATTGAACGAATCCAGCAAAAGCAGAACTGGCCGCGCTCGATTTTCGCATCGACGGGCAAGAACAAGAAGGAGCGCATAGCCAAGGCTCTTCGAAAGCTGAACGGCTCAATGTCGATGTGGATGTCAGTTCAGTCGATGGATCCCGTCGTCCTGCAGGAGATCGAGCGAGACAACATCAGTACCTCGCAGATGATGGCGTTGGCGGGCGTATATCAAGAGCTCGGCCTTCCGACACTATCAGAGCTTATTCTGGGTCTTCCGGGCGACTCATATGAGCGCCACGTCAACTCCCTTTCGCAAGTGGTCGAAGCTGGAATCGACATCATTGACACATATACCTGCATGTTGCTGAACGGCACAAAGCTCAATTCGGCGGCCAGCCGGGCCAATTACCAGATTGGCTCGCATTTCCGAATCCTGCCCAGAGATTTTGCGAAGCTTGGTAACGGGCGTATTGCAGTGGAGATCGAAGAAGTTATCACTTCTACGAATACGATGTCTTTCGAGGACTATGTAGAAGCGCGAAAGCTTCACCTGATGGTCGCGGTTGTTTATAACGGGGGCGGACTTAGTCCTTTGCTCAGGCTTCTGCGGCAAAATCAGATCTCGATCATCGAAGTGCTTCAGCGGCTTGTGAAGGGAATTAACGCAGCACCCGGATCGGTGCGGGCGATCTTCGATTCGTTCGTGCGGTTGACCAAAGAGGAGCTCTGGGATTCTGAAGAAGAGCTTAGAGCGTATGTGCGTGCAGACGGCAATTACGAAAGGTTGCTGAAGGGAGAGATCGGCATCAACCTGATCCAGACTCATACAGCGATGAGCCTTGCAGTAATGGACGATTGGGTTAAATACGTCTTTGATACAGTTGACGCGATGCTCGGGGATGATAGCGCGCGCGGAGACGAATGGTCCGATGTATTCGCTGACGTGAAAAGTTTTTGCAAATCACGGACGCACAACATCTGGGGAAGCGATCGGAATGAGGACAATCCGACAACCTTGTTGCGCTACGACGTTCCTCATTGGATGCGAAGCCCACTGTCAATGCCGCTCGCTGAATTCAAACTGAGCGCCCCGGCAGCACATCAATTCGTCTTCTCCGCGGCTAAGCAGGAGGAGATGGCTGCCTTGATCAAGCGGTACGGCACCACGCCCACCGGCATTGGCAGGATCATCATCCAGATGGGCCGGAACCGCATATGGCGCGACGACGAGGTACTACCGGAAGTGAGCCGTGTGAATTGAGTCAGAAGAAAATAGCGCCCAGTTGTGCGACAGCCCAATGGCCCGAAGCACATCGGAATCCGGACCAAAGGTGTGCAACAGTAACTTCGACTTGACCGCCCTTGTCGCTGCTGAACCTGGGCTTAACGGCAACGCTTCCTTCTGGTCTCACTCTCGCATGGGAAGTGTTGTACTGTCTTGTTCGAACTGACACACGGGCATCGTTCTTAATATAGGGAAGTTAACTCGCTTACAGGGAAGTCAATAGCTAAAGACAACGGATGGAACACGCAAGTCAATCCTGGTCAATCGTTATCTTTTCGTACAACGAAGAGGGAACTCTGCGTTCCGTCATTGAATCCGTTCAACGGTTCTTCGAGACGATCGCGTGCATCAATAGCGAGATCATTCTTGTCGATGACGGCAGTACGGATAAGTGTGGCGAAATTGTGCGAGCGGCGGCGCAAGATTTTCCCAACGTTAAGGCTGTCTGTCATTCTACCAATCTGGGCATAGGGTATGCGCTCCGCTCAGGCTATGCGGCGGTTCAGTTCGAGAATGTGAGCGCAGTCCCGGGCGACGGCCAGTTCAACGTCGCTGAACTTATCCCCTATGCATCCTTACCTGAGAAGACATTCGTCTCCTTTTATAGAAAAGAGAATACGATTTATACGCGCGGGCGGAATGTCCTCTCATTGATCAACCGAAAGCTGAATGCCAATCTCCTCGGACTCAAGGTTCGAGACGTAAACTGGGTGAAAATATATAAGCGGGTTGAGCTCGAGAGGCTTCATATGAGAATGAAGAGCTCTCTCGTCGAGAGCGAGATCTGCGCAAAACTCCTGATGGGGAAAAACACCATCATCGAATGCGAATCTGTCTATCATCCTCGCAAGGCAGGGAAGAGCAAAGGGGCGAGCTTGCCGGTTGTATTGCAGGCGGCGCTTGAGACGTTGAAGCTTGTTTGCGTGGTCAATCTTTATCGGATGACGCGCAGAAAGCACTAAGCCGAGAAAACGCGTTGGTGGCAGGCAGCAACATGCGGTCGATATCCGCTTCCCGTTGCCCCGGAGTGGCTTGATGACGGCTCTCACGCGCAATACATAATCTTTCGTAACCCTTTGTAACAAATCCCAGTTCAGAGCGCAGAGCAGGTCCTAACAGTACCTGAAGAGCACCTTGGGAATAGGCGCCATGGGAGAGGTCTAAATGCTGCAAGAAACTCGATTAAAAGAGTCATCCTCAATATCGACGGCTCGTCCACTTAACGGCCAGAAAATCGACGGGCGATTGTTGTTCATTGCGCTCGCTGTCGTGACAATGATTCTTTATTTCGTCCCCTTTGTGGTGCTTGGAAATAATTCGTACATTACCATTCACGATACCCTGGATGGAGAGTTTGTCGAAAGCTATCTTCTGGTTGCGACAGGCAAGGCGCTTACGTTCGACGGGGGCGCAACCATCAACAATATCATGAATGGCCTCCCGCGTACGACGCTGCCATCGGGACTAAATGTTTCGGTATTACTCTTTTATCTCTTTCCACCAGTATGGGCTTACATTGTCAATTACATTCTTGTCCATGTAATCGCATTTTCCGGCATGTTTCTGCTTCTGAGAAAGCACTTTCTCACTGATCCGGGAAGCTATGGTATAGCGGTCGCAGTGTCACTCTGCTTCTTTCTTGTCCCGTTTTACTCGATTTATGGACTGTCTGTGGCGGGCCAGCCGCTTCTGGCGTATGCGTTTCTGAATATCAGAAATGGAGAATCCAATTGGAAGAACTACGCGATCATCTTTCTCTTCCCGCTTTGGTCCGACATCGCACTTACTGCCCCATTCATCATGACGATTGCGATTCTTATACTCGGCATTGATTGGGTGCGGTTTCGGAGCCTCAATAGACGTTTTCTAGTCGCCACGGTGCTCTTCGCGGCAGCCTATCTCGTCATCCAATTCCAACTTATCTATTCTGTCCTGGGTTCCAATAAATGGGTATCGCATCGAGCCGCCTGGAATCGCTGGACGAATCTCGACCTGATGTCGAATATCAAGAGTGCGGGCGAACTACTCCTTACGACTCAATACCACACAGGAAGCTTTGTTACGTTGCCGATCATCCTGGCCGCCTGTGGCGCGTTTGGGCTCCTGATCGCGAGGCGAAGGCGCGCGGGTGTGCTGGATATGATCGCAATAGGAATCGCTCTAATCACTTTAGAATATGGCCTTTACGACTGGATCGTACTTTGGTTCGGACGATTTATTCCGGCGTTGAGAAGCTTCAACGCGGGAAGATTCTATTGCCTGCTGCCGCCGCTGTGGATGCTTCTGTTCGCGTTGAGCCTGAAAGAGCTGAAGCGCGGCAAGTGGGGTACGCTTGTCGTCTGGTGCCTGATTCTTATTCAGGTCCCTGCAATCATGAAGTTCGATACAGAACTGAAGAACAATGCCAAATTGCTCGCGGGCAGGCATGTATATGAGCCAAACTTCAGGCGGTTCTTTGCCCAGGACCTATTCGCACAGATAGATCAATTTATCGGAAGACCAAAGAACTCTTACCGGGTTGTAAGCATAGGCATGCATCCGAGCATCGCACAGTTCAATGGGTTCTATACCCTGGACGGTTACTTAAGCAATTACCCGCTGTCCTACAAGCTTCAATTCAGGAAGATCATTGCGAGAGAGCTCGATCAAGACGCGACACTACGACAGTACTTCGACGGCTGGGGGAATCGGTGTTATATGTTTTCGAGCGAGTTAGGCGAGGACTCCCTCCACGGCGGCGGTGATTTTCGCGTGTTGCATCACCTACAGATAGATACAGACTCCTTGCGGGCGATGGGCGGCGAATATGTGATATCGGCGGCCGAGATTGAAAACAGCGCACAGCGTGGGCTGCGATTTGAGAAGGAGTTTTCCTCGTCGGATTCCTTCTGGCATATCTATCTCTATTCTGTTCTGCCCTCGGCGAGTACTCACATCGCCGGTCCCGATGCAGGAGTGAGATTGCGTACCGAGCCCCTAATGAGGCTCCCGGCAGTTGATGGAGCGGCGCGCATTTCACTTGAAGTGGAAACTGAGAGCATGGACTCGTATTCTCAGAAAGACATATGAAAGTCGCAATCGTGGGCGGAGGGATTGTTGGACTTGCGACGGCTTACCAACTCCTTCAACGTTATCCTGCCATCCACCTGCTTCTTCTCGAAAAGGAGAATGGTCCGGGCCGGCACCAGACAGGCAATAACAGCGGAGTCCTGCACAGCGGCCTCTACTACAAGCCTGGCACCCGTAAGGCGCATCTGGCGGTGCAGGGAATTCGCAGGATGGTCGAGTTCTGCGAGCGGCATGGTGTTCCATTCGAGGTTTGCGGAAAGATTGTCGTCGCCACATCTCGCGAGGAGATTCCGCGACTCGACGACCTCTACGAGCGGGGAACTGCGAACGGCCTCAAGGGACTGGAGGTTATCGGGCCGGAGCGGATTCGCGAGTTCGAGCCACACGCCGCCGGGATCAAGGCCATTCGAGTACCGCAGGAGGGCATCGTTGATTTTCCTGCCGTGGCAGGGGCCCTCACTGCTGAAATCCGCTCCCGGGGCGCCGAGGTTCGTTTCTCTTCTGAAGTTACTCAGCTCAAGCATTCAAATGGCTGGCGGATCGGCACGCGCAGCGGCGAGTACACTGCCGACTTTCTGGTGAACTGCGCCGGACTCCATTGCGACCGGCTCAGCCGCATGGCTGGAAATGTCGATTCGGCTCGCATCGTGCCTTTTCGCGGTGAATACTACAAGCTGAAGCCCGAACGCCAGTCGCTGGTCCGCAATCTTATTTACCCGGTTCCGGATCCGAAGTTCCCGTTTCTCGGCGTGCATTTCACGCGCCTGATCCATGGCGGCATCGAGGCCGGCCCCAACGCAGTGCTCGCGTTCGCGCGAGAAGGGTATCACGCATCCGACGTGAACCTTCGTGACCTGGTTGAATCGATCACCTTCCGCGGCTTCTGGCGGTTCTTGCTGCGCTATCCATCCATGTGCTGGAGCGAGTTCAGGCGCTCGTTTAGCAAAGCGCTGTTCTGCCGGTCGCTGCAGCGGCTCGTACCCGAGATTCGGATAGAGGACCTCGATCATGGGGGCGCCGGCGTGCGTGCCCAGGCACTCTCACCCTCCGGGGAACTGCTCCAGGACTTCTATTTTGTGCGTCAGCCGCGCGCCCTGCATGTGCTGAACGCTCCCAGTCCCGCGGCGACGGCAAGTCTCTCGATTGCCGACGAGATTATCGACATGATGCAGGACGCAATGTCCGCATAGCAAAAACGGGAACTCCACCCGGAATTCCCGCTCCCGCCTTTACCCATCCGAAAACAAGTTTCTACGGAATGGTTACGCTGGTTGTATTTGACGGCGGACTTTCCATTCCATTGGTGTCGACCGCCTTCACCTCGTATTCGTACGTCTGCCCGCTTTGCACGCTGCCGTCGACATACGTAGTATTCTGATCGATCGTCTGGTTGATCAGTTGATAGGTCGAGCCGCCATTCGAATTCCGATAGATATGGTAGCCCTGGATGGAGACGGGAGAATTGGCTGGGGCATTCCAATTCAACTCCACTCTATGTGACACGCCCGTACCCGTCAGCGTGACGACATCGACGGGATCATTCGATGACGAGCTGCTAATGGTGAGCTGCCCCTGTACCGTTCCGGTCGCAGTTGGATCAAATTCAACGTTGAGCGTTGTGGACTGCTGTGAGTCCAGCGTGAGGGGGAGCGTGGGGCCCTCCACCTTGAACCCGCTTCCGGCCAGCGTAACGGCGCTGATGGTCACCGGTGAAGTGCCTGTGGATTTGAGTGTGAGGGATTGGGTTGCCGGCGAGTTCACCACCACGTCGCCAAACGCTATGGCCGTGGCGCTGAATGTAAGTGCGGGTCCGCTTGCCGGCGTTTCTCCGCCGGAAGGTTTCAATTCGATGTCGAACGTCGCGGAATGACCGCCTTCATCCGCCGTTAACTTCACGGTTTCATCGGAGGTAACGTCGAACACGCTGGCGCTGAATGTGGCGCTTGTGGCGGCCGCACCGACCGTCACGCTTCCCGGCACTGTGACGGCTCCACTGCTGCTCGAGAGCTCGATTTTCAGTCCTCCCGAGGGCGCCTTGGCATCGAGCGTGACTTTGCATGCGTCGGTTCCTGACGTCGACATGGTTGAGTCGGCGCACGACAGGGCGCTCACTGAGGGGCCTTTGGACTCGCTCTCTGGCTTCAGCTGAAGATCGAATGTGGAGGTGGCGCCTCCGCCCTCGGCGGTCAGCTTGACTGTTTCGCTGGATGGAACCGCAGAAACCGTCGCGTTGAACTTGGCGCTTGTCGAGTTCGCGGCCACAGTTACGGTGCTGGGGACTTTGACCGCACCGCTGTTGCTGGATAATGCGACGCTCAAACCAGCCGAAGGTGCAGCGGAGTCCAACGTCACCGTGCAGGTATCCGTGCCGGAACCGGAAAGGGAAGATTCCGTGCACGTGAGGCCATGCACCGCGCTGCTGGTTGCATCTGTTCCCGAGCCGCTCAGATCAACGTCTTCATTCGGATCAGAAGTGGAGTCACTCGTGATCGTGAGCCTGGCTGCGGTGGATCCCTTCGCGACCGGCTTGAACTGCACCGCGATATGAAATTCGGCTCCGGGAGACAAAGTGAATGGAAGCTGATTGTCGCTGCTCGCTGAAAACGGTTTCGCATTGAGTGCAAATTTTGAAACCTGAACAGGCACCGAGCCCTTGTTGAGAAATGTGACGGTGGCACTGCTCGTATGTCCGACCTTGACTGCTCCAAATGAAAGTGAGGAGGGCGAGGCGACGAGCGTGCCTGTCGCCGCGGTCTGCCCCGCCGGATTTATGACGTAGGAACTGCATCCACAGAGGGCAATCGAGAAGATGACGCTGCCAAGTATGCCGAGTTGCCAGGGATTGAAATGATTGCTTTGAACCTTCTGAAGATGGTTTGTTCTTTGAAGCAAGAAAGCGAATATGGAATGACTGCAGTTCCCGAAGGAACTTGAAGAAGCACGATACCACAGACTCATTGAACAGACCTTCACTCCTCGCGGCCTCTGCGGGCCTCGTCTCGTCCCTGCTGACTGACAGGGATTTCTCTACGGATTGGCGCTGACGACCGACCGCGTCAACGTCACGTCAGGTATCAGTTGTGAGGTGCTAAACCCAGACTCGATCTTGAGGAAACAGAACAGGACTGGTTCCGGCGAACTTCACCAAGCCGATGAAGTTCTTAGCCTCAAAAAAAGCGGGCCGCCGGGTTTTGATGGATGGAAAAGATGAAAGGCCGCGAGGCTCGTTCTGGACGACTCCTCGGTAACCGACATCAAGACTGCAAATGGAATGGGTCTGCGTTCGCCGCATTCGCAGTACCGAGCGCGACGCGGAGACGCAGATTGTGACAAGCGCTCTGATGCAACTGGACACTACTTCAGATGACCCTTGGAATGAAACTTTGCGGATCAGGGAAGCAATCGTGCTTCCAAAGTTCCCCGTAAAAACCGATTTAGCGCCCTTTCAAATTGCAGAACTTAAATCGGTTTTCCACACAACCCATGGCGTATCCCCTCGCGGCGGGGGCGTTGAAATGTGTAATTTTTTTATCACTGCGCAAATTCTTCCAGGTAAAAAGGAAAGAAATGACCTGATCGAAACGTTTGAACTCGCGGCCGTTGCGAGTCGATAGGTGACAGGAAGATTAAAAAAGATGCCGCTAGCGCGCCGATCGATCTCTCATTATGCGATACGGCCTGATGAGGTAATAGAGAAGGCTTAGTGATTCAGGAAGCCGCATAACCGCTCGATCCCGCTCGTTGGGCCTCAGAAAATTGAGCGAGAAGATCATCGCCAGACGGTCGCTCAGGTCGAGGAGCTGAAAGTAATAGGGGACTGCGCCGCGGGGCATACTTCCCGGCGCCGTGAAGAGATTTGAGCAGATGTGCTCGGCAAGACGGGCGGCAGTCTTGTCTGCGGTGAACTTGCTCAGCGGGATCGAAGGAATTCCGACATCGGCAATCCGATGAGCCAGCAACACGCCGAGTGCGAGCGCTCTCCACAGTCCGGTTCGTCTGGCCTCCGCGATTACTTCATCCCAGTCCAACGAAGGATGAGTCTCGAGCAACTGCGCCACATCGCAGATCCAGATCAGACGCGACCATACGTGCTTGCTCGCGTGCATGCAAAGCACCAGGAGAAGAATTTCGGGCCGAATATCCGGTACCTTCGCGCCCGCCAATTCGGTTTCGCAGCGATGCGGCCAAACCCAGTCCATTCCCAGGTCTCTACGGAAGCGAGGTTGACTTAGCTCCAGTCTCCAACGAAGCTCCAGCACCATTCCATCGGCCGGCCGCTCAAAGTGATATTCAAAATAGTCGGGAGCCTTCGGTGTTCCATCGGGCTTGGCCGGCGTCTTTAGCTCGTAGCCTCGCTTGACAAGCAGCGCGGTGGCGCGCAGCAGGTCACGGTAATGAATCAAGACATCGAGATCTCCGGCCGGCCGGATGGCGAGATCGTGATAGACGCTCGCTCCCAGCAGGATGCCCTTGAAAGGCATTGCGGAGATCTTTTCGTGCTGAAATTGCCCGAGCAGGTCGATCAGTTCCGCAGCATTTGCGATGCTCTGAAATGCATTCCGCTCGTAGCCGGCCATCAAGAGGTTCTGTACGTCCGCGGGAGTCGCAATATCCAGCTGCTTGAGCTTCAGGAACAGGACCGAAGTGACTCGATGCTCCTGGGCCATATGGAGGAGTGAGTCCCAATCGCCGACCTGACTCACCAGATGCCGAACATGCTGCCTTGTCTCGTCAGAAGGACGTCGCACCACGGCACGCAAAAGTTCGCTGGAAACGCCATCAGTCGTCATGTGAGTCGGTCGCCTGGGTCATCATACGGGTCATTGGAGGTTCGAACCTTACGTTGCTCTCGAGAAGCACGCGATTCCAAACTGCAGAAAGCGTGTTCGAGCTGGATTGCAATACCACGTTTGTGCCATCCCGCATTGATGGCGCGGAGCCGTGATTTGAAAATCGCAGCAAGCACTGGCATGCAGCCTCTGTTGCTTATCCGGCTGCAAATCGGCACTCTATCGCGGATTTTCGAGTCATTCTAGCTGAATTCGATCGAGTTTCTAGCATTACCAAACAGGTAGCCGGGCCACCTTCGTTACTGAGACGCGTAGCACTTCAAAACTCGGCAAAAGCCCTTCACCGAAAAGTACCAAACACCATGATTACCAGATACACTCACGCGGATTACTAATTGAAAGGAATCATTCACAGCCATTAACCGCTATACTCCACGAGTATCAGTATTTGGATAGAACTCGATTACACGGGAGAAATTAGAACATGAACGTAGAACGCGCGGGCTCCAAAGATTTAAAAGTCAATCAGCTTCCCGACGGATCGAAAGTTATCGTCGATTCCAGGAATGACAAAGTCTTCGCGTTAAACGCGACGGCGGGTGCGGCCTGGGACGCGTGCAGCAATCCCACCACTCTTTCAAAAGTGACTGAGGATATGCGGCACTCCTTTAACCCCGGTATCACGGAGGAAATCGCAGAGTCAGCGCTCCACAAGCTGGCCAAGCAAAACCTCGTGACAGTTTCCGGCTCATCGTCCAGCACGACGCGCCGAGAGGTGCTCGCAACTCTCAGCGCTGTGGCGGTTCCTCTCGTTGTCTCTCTGACCATGGGCGAACAGCGCGCTCATGCACAGTCTACCGGATCTGGGACCGACGATGATTCGCGTCGGCCTAATGCTGTCATCAGCCATCCACCGAACCCGGGTCGTTGAGTTCGGCGCTTCTAAAAGCAGGTCAAAAAGGGCACCGCAATTGTGGTGCCCTTTCTATTTGTATCGCCTTTTCTCCTACGGCATTCATGCAGGCAGCCGGGTCAGGACCGCCAGTTGAAGTATGCGCACACAGCCGGCCCGGCGGCTTCATGGCATGATGGGTACACAAGGCTATTGTCGCGATCAACCTATGCCCGCCAACTCCAGCTTTGCGATTCGCGTGTACAACTGTACCGTCCTGCTCGTAACGCCGGACAGCAACGTTTCTTCGGTACTGGAGAGGCTGATCCTTCCTACCCTGCCTCGAATCGAGACAGCTGGAATTCGGGCCGATATCTCGATCCGCGTCGCGCAGTCAGGAGCGCAGCTGGAGCTTTTCATTGACGATTTCTTGGTGAAAGCGGCTGCCGCGGTTGAGGAACTTGTCGTCGCTCTGATCAAAGTGCTGGATGATGCCATCGTGGCACGTCTTGACCCTCTGCGCGCGATTCACTCGGGAGCTGTCGGCTGGGGCGGACGGGTGATTCTCCTGCCGGGTTCGACACATTCCGGCAAGTCGTCGCTGGTAGCGGAATTGTTGCGGCGAGGCGCCGTCTATTTTTCCGACGAATACTCGCTGATTGACGACCAAGGCTTCGTGCACCCTTACCCGCGCCCCCTGCTGTTGCGCAACGGCCAGCCGCGCCAGGTTCCGGTGCTTGCGTCTGAACTGAGCGCCGCGGTTGCCGATACGTCTGCCCCGGTTGGCTGGATTTTCGCTCTACGCTACGAGCCCCAGTCGGCTTGGAACGTCGAGCGCATGGCGCAGGGTGAAGCGGTGCTCACGCTGCTGAGGAACACGCCGCATTTCCTCTCTGAATCTCCGGAAATGGTTGCAGCCTTTGCGAAGGCCGTTGCCGGCGCAAGTTTCTATGCGGGGCAGAGACCTGATGTAGTTGAGGCCGCCGATCATATCCTGCAAATGATCGACGGCCCCGTCTGACGCAAGTTGATTGAGTCCGTCCGGACCGGAGATTCATGCCGGCCCGTGCGTCTTTTGCGCGCTACGGAACGGTCACGCTGGTCGTATTCGACGAGGGGCTTTCATTCCCCACCGAATCGAAGGCCTTGACCTCATACTCATACGCCTGACCGCTCGCCACGGTGCTGTCCATAAAGGATGTCTGCGACGCACTTGTCGAGCCTACCTGCGCATAGGTTGCTCCGCCGTCGGGCGACCGGTAGACGTTGTATCCGGCCACCGGGTTTGGGTCCGAGCCGCCCGAAGATGCAGTCCAGGTCAGGTTCACTTCATGTGGCTGTCCTGTCCCTCCCAGAGTAACGACGGCATTCGGGTTGGTGGAGGAGGTGCTGACGATGGTCAGCTGGCCGCTCGCGGCGCCGGAACTCGAAGGATCAAACACCACACTCAGGTTTGCGCTTTGGCCGGGATTCAATGTCACCGGGAAGGTCACTCCGGAGATCGAGAACCCTGGTCCGGTGACGCTGGCCGAATTCACCGTCACGGGAGATGTGCCTGTGGAGGATAGTGTGAGGATCTGCGTGGCCGGTGTATTGATGACGAGCGTTCCGAATGAAATGCTGGTGGAGTTGAGGGAGAGAGTCGACGTGCCGCCCGCATTCAGCTGGATCATGAAGCTCTCCGTCACGCTTCCGGAGCTTGCGGATACTGTTGCTGTCTGCGTGGAACTGACCGATGCCACCGTGGCATTGAAGCTGGCGCTCGTCGCGTTCGCTGGGACAGTGACGGAGGCGGGGACAGTGACCGCAGTATTGTTGCTGGCCAGATTCACCACCATGCCGCTGCTGCCCGCCGGCCCCGACAGGGTCACGTTGCATGCGTCCGTTCCCGCTGCCGACATCGATCCGGTGGCGCAGGTGAGTGCGCTGAGCGCACCGGGAGCGGTGGTGCCCTGAGCGCTCATGTTCACGGTCATATTGCCTGTTGACGAGTTGCTGTAGATGGTCAGGACACCGGTGTACTGGTTCGTGCCCGGCGCATAAAACTGCAGCGTAAGGGTTGCGGACTGGCCTGGATTCAGCGTCGCCGGCACGGACAGGCCTGTGGCGGAGAAGAGCGATCCGGCCACGGATAGCGCCGAGATGCTCACCGGCCCATTTCCGGTCGAACTGAGCGTGATCGATTGCTTTACGGTTTGTCCCACGGTGACATTGCCGAAGCTAACCGAGTTTGCGCTCAGAGCCAGTGTTGGCGTGGTCGCATTCAGCTGCAATGCGAAGTTCCTGGTGACACCGCCATTGCTGGCTGCGAGGGTAGCCGTCTGCGATGAGGTCACGGCCGATACCGTTGCGGTGAAACCCACGCTGGTTGCGTTTGCCGGTATCGTGACAGACGAAGGCAACGAAACGGCAGAGTCGCTGCTGGAGAGACTCACGCTGAGCCCGCCACTCGTTGCCGCCGTACTCAAGCTGACTGTACAGCTATCCGTTCCAGCTCCAGTGAACGAGGATTGGGTACAGGCAATCGCGTTGAGCGGGCTCGAAGCGGTGCTGGTGCCCGTTCCGCTCAGGTTAACCATCGAGGTGGGACTCGAGGAGGAGTTGCTGGCGATGGACAACTGGCCGGAAGCCGATCCCGTCACCGTTGGATCAAATTGCACGGTCACTTTCGCACTTTGGTTTGGCTTCAACGTCACGGGTACTGCCAGCCCGGAGATGGCAAACCCCTTTCCCGAAACCGAGGCGGCACTGACGGTCAGAGGGGCTGTGCCGGATGAGGTCAGGGTTACGGATTGCTGACTCGCTTCATTCAGGGCCTGGCTGCCGAAGTTGAGACTCTTGGAACTGAGACTGAGGGTCGGGACATAGGCATTCAAGTTCAGCGAGAACGTCGCGGAGGATCCATTCTCCGTGGCGGTCAAGGTCACGTCTTCTGCCGCACTCACAGCCAGAACGCTGGCCGAAAAGCTTGCGCTTTTGCTGTTCGCTGGGATGGTTACGGTAGCCGGAAGGGTGACATCGCCGCTGCTGCTGGTCAGGTTCACGTTTGTTCCACCGCTACCCGCTGCTGCGCTCAGGCTTACGGTGCACGTGTCGGTGCCGGCCCCGGTGATCGAGCTGTTTGTGCACGTCAGCGAATCGGTCGCAGTAGCGGCTGTCTGCTGTTTCTTGCCAGTACCGCGCAGTTTCACCGACGCCGTGGGCGTGATCGTGGAGTTACTCGCAATGCTGACCGTGCCCGTGGAAGAACCGTCGCCTTGGGGCTTGAAGTGAACCTTGAAACTCAGGGTGCTTCCGGACGCAAGAGTCACAGGAAGGTCGCCCTGTCCGTCGATCGAGAAGTTCTCGCCGGAGACGCTCAACTGCGAGACCTCCACGGCCTCCTTGCCCTGGTTCGTTACAACCACCTTCGTATTTCCGGAATTTCCGACGCTGACCGTGCCGAAGTCCACCGAATCAGGTGAGGCCGCAATGGTTCCAGTCGAACTGCTGCTGCTGCCGCCGCTGCCGCCCGAGCCCGTCGATCCCTTGACGTTATAGGTGGCGCCGCAACCTGCCAGCAAGCCACTGACAAAAATGAGAGCGAGAAATGTGAAGAGGGAGGACCTGGATCCTCGGTTGGGGCTTTCCATGTGGAAGCGCAAGGACTCACGGCTGGCACCCCCAACCGTGGTCCCGAGTGGCGAAGTTCTAAAAAAGCGAAAAGCGAAATTAACCATTCCCATGCCTCAACGGGCCCGACTCTGCGCACATGTTTCCTGTCAGGCCCGCAAATCCCTCTCGCAACACACGAAGAGGCGAATGCCCCAAGGCTGAGCTGCAAATGTCATTGCAGCAGTGATGATTGTCACTAAAGTGCTAGTCGGGAGATTACCATGGAGGGATATTTTGTAAACTATTACTTTTGATTGATTTGATTCCAGAAATCACGGTGTTTTTCCACAATTTACCCGTGATTTTTGACGAAAAAACAGGGCAGTTTAGAGCCGGTGAAGCGCCCAAAGGTAACAAACTGAATGATTACTTGAACAACAAGCGCTTCGAGGGCCATTTCCGAGCGTCTCAGCATGCGGAAACCTCTGGTTACATCGGTTTTGTTTGCGACGTCGCGCGAAGTCTTGGCTCGAGCACAACTCGCGCTCAATCGTTGAAGCGTTCGCGACGGGAAGCTTTGGATTGGGTTTGGCTCTTACGCGATGATGGCGCTGCTTCTTAACTCGGCGAGGATCCGCTCCACGGCTTCGTCGGCGGCCTTCGATCCGGCATCGGAGAGGCTCATGCGGATGGGCTGTTTGGGGTCGATGGTGACGGCATAAAGAACCACCCTTGGCTGCCCGCCCTGCATGTAGAAGACGTCAAGCAGGTCCTTGACCCCCACGTCGTGCGCCGTCAGGGTCGGCGGGTAGTCTCGTGAGAACTGCGGGGTGGTCCTGGTCACGGTGCCAATGGGGTTGCCGTCGGCCGCCGCGTCGATCAAGTAGATCTGGTCGGCTTCCTGGAGCGGCTCGAGCAGGATGAATCCGCCCGTGCCGCCGTCCAGGCATTCAACGCCCTCAGGCAATTCGTGCTTCTCGAGGGCCTTCACGATGTGGACGCCGACGCCTTCATCACCCATCAGGACATTGCCGAGCCCGACGACCAGCGTTTTCTTGTCTGCCGCCACCGATTCCTCTCGTGCAACCGGGCGGCTAGTTCCCAGTCCCTGGTCCGTCAGGCCCTGGCCTTGCCGTTCCTGGCTGTTCGACCCGATCGAACTTCCATCCGCCCACGATGGAGGAGATCGTGCCGCGGCCTTCAATGTAGTCGTGGTAGAAGGAAAGATACACGTGAACCACGATGAAAGCCACAAAGAACCATAGAAACAGGTGATGCCAGAAGCGCACGCCGAACTCGCCGCCGAGCAGCGGCACGATCCAGGTAAACATCCGTGGCAGCCAGGCGTTGCTCATGCTCGAGTACAGAGCGAATCCGGTGATCGACTGTGCCACAAATGCCAGGAACGTGAAGAAGTAGATGAACGCGGCCAGGGAATTGTGCCCGGTCGAGATCGATCCGTGCATCTTTACCTGGAGCACGTCGGTTTTGATGACGTCCACGATCTCTTCGCGCTGCGATTTTTTCAGCGGGAAGAAGTTGTTCCACTTCGCATACTTGTTGCCCACGAATCCCCAGTAGATGCGCGCTGCAAAGTTGAACACGTACACGTACGCGGCAGCAAAATGCAGGAACCGCACCCACCCGAACCAGTACTGCTGATAGGCTTCCGCCGCATACGCGATCCGCACCGGCCGGCCGATCATGTATCCCGTGATGCACAGCAGCGTCAGCGCGATTGCATTGATCCAGTGGTATGCGCGAACCGGCAGTTCCCAGACGTACACCCGCCGATATTCCACCGGCGCGCTGCCGTTCTCCTTGAAGAAATCTCTTACACCAGTGCTCTGTGTGCTCATAGCCATTACTCGAACGAGATTTGGTGAAGATGCCGGCCCTGCGGATCGTATAAGTGCACCGCACAGGCAAGGCACGGGTCGAAAGAATGGATGGTGCGCAGGATCTCGACCGGCTGCTCGAGGTTCGCCACCGGCGTTCCTATCAGCGCAGCCTCAAAAGAGGAGCGCTGCAGCTTCGCGTCCCGTGGAGAGCCGTTCCACGTCGTCGGCACCACCAACTGATAATTGGCGATCGCGCCGTCGTGGATCTTGATCCAGTGCGCCAGCGCGCCGCGCGGAGCCTCCACCAACCCCACGCCCTCCGCATCGGCGGGCCACGTCTTCGGCTCCCATTTCTCGTTGTTGAAGGTGGAAACCTCGTTGATCTTGACCCGGTCGATGAGCTCGCCGTAGAACTCCTTCAGCCAGATCATGCTCAGAGCGGCGTCGAGGCCCCGCGCGGCCGTGCGGCCCAGCGTGCTGAAGAGCGCATCCACGGGAACACCGAGCTTGCCTAGCGTCTGGCCGACCAGTTCCTTCACGTCCGCCTGGCCTGCCGCATAGGAAACCACCAGGCGTGCCAGCGGTCCCACTTCCATGGCGTTGTCTTTCCACCGCGGAGTCTTCAAGAACGAGTACTTGTCGAATCCTTCGAGCGTCTGGAACGGAGGCTTGGGACCCGTGTAGTTGATCTTCGTTTCTCCGGCCCACGGGTGCACGCCCTCGTTCTCGCCGCCGTCGTAGCTGTACCACGAATGCGCGATGTACTCCTTGATTTCCTGCGAGTCCTTGGCATTGACTGGATAGACATGGCTCAGGTCGCGGTTCAGGACAGCTCCACGCGAATATTTGAACGACTCGGGCTGGTTATAGCCTTTCGTCGGGAAATCGCCATAGCTGAGGTAGTTGTGCAACCCGCCGCCCCACTTCGCCCAGTCCTTATAGAAGGAGGCAACGGCCAGCAGGTCGGGGATATACACCTCGTTGACGAAGACATCGGCCTGGTCGATCAGCCGCTTCACCAGGTTGAGCCGCTCGCCGTTGATCGCTGCGACTTCATTGATATTGATGGAGCAGGGAACTCCGCCCACCAGGTAATTCGGATGCGGGTTCTTGCCGCCGAAGATCGCGTGGATCTTCACGATCTCCTTCTGCCATTCCAGCGCGTCCAGGTAGTGCGCCACGCCGATGAGATTCACCTCGGCCGGAAGCTTGTAGGCCGAATGGCCCCAGTAGCCGTTGGCGAAGATTCCCAGTCCGCTATCCGCAAATGCCTTGATCTTGCCCTGAACCTCGGCAAAATAAGCCGGCGTGTTCTTGTCCCACTTCGAAAACGATCCCGCTAGCTCGGCGGCTTTCTTCGGATCGGCTTTCAGCGCATTGACGATGTCGACCCAGTCGAGCGCATGCAGGTGGTAGAAGTGGATCACGTGGTCCTGCACGTACTGCGTGGCCATCATGATGTTGCGGATGATCTCCGCTGTCGGCGGAACGGAAATGCCGAGCGCATCCTCAACCGAACGGACGCTGGCCAAGGCATGCACCGTGGTGCAAACGCCGCACACGCGCTCTGTGACAGCCCAGGCATCGCGGGGATCGCGGCCGATGAGGATCTTCTCCAGACCGCGGACCATCGTGCCGGCGCTGTATGCGTCGGTGATGACGCCGTTATCGACCACTGCTTCAATGCGCAGGTGGCCTTCAATACGAGTGACTGGATCAACGACAACTCGTGTCATGGCTTATTGCTGCTCCTTCTTTTCCTCTGCGTGCACTTCCGCGATCACTTGTTTCTTGCGGATGTTGGTGGCGACGGCGTGGGCGGCCACACCGGCGATGGTCGTGAGGCCGACCACCGTCCCAACCGTATCGGCAGTGCTCTCGATGCCGAATCCAGGGAACGATGCCAGGTGCTGGTAGAACGGACCGTTATCCCAGAAACCCGCTTCGCTGCAGCCGATGCATCCGTGCCCTGACTGAATCGGGTAGCTTGTGCCCTCGTTCCACTTCACCACCGAACAGGCGTTGTAAGTGACCGGGCCGCGGCACCCCATCTTGTAAAGGCAGTAACCCTTGCGCGCGTTCTCGTCGTCCCATGACTCGACGAACAGCCCGGCATCATAGTTGGGACGGCGATAACAGGTGTCGTGGACGCGGCGTCCGTAGAACTCTTTCGGGCGTCCCAGGCTGTCGAGCGCCGGAATCTGCCCCAATACCAGCAGGTGCGTCACCACCGACATCATCACGTCGGCGATTGCCGGGCAGCCCGGCACATTCACCACCGGCTGGTTGACGATCTTCGAAATCGGAACCGCGCCGGTCGGATTCGGCTTGGCCGCCTGCACACCGCCATAGGAAGCGCAGGTTCCCCACGCAACAACGGCCGCAGCATCCGCTGCGACCGTTTTCAGAACCGATTCCGCCGTCTTGCCCTGGAGCATACAATAGACGCCGCCGTCCTTCGTCGGCACCGCGCCTTCGGCCACGAGGATGTACTTGCCTTTATGATCGCGGATGGTGTCGTTGAGGCTTTTTTCGGCCTGGAACCCCGACGGCGCCATCAATGTTTCCTGGTAATTCAGCGACAGCACATCGAGCAGCGCGTCTGCCACGATGGGGTGCGACGACCGCAGGAACGACTCGCTGCAGCCCGTGCATTCCTGGAAGTGCATCCAGACTACGACCGGTTTTTCTTTCTTCTCAAACGCCTGTGCAACCTGGGCCACCCCTGTCTTGCCCAGTCCCGCTGCCGCTGCGGCAGCCGCACAAAACCGCATGAACTCTCTGCGGCTGTATCCTTTTCTTTCCATCGATTGCCAAATCGACTCGCCCATGCCTACCTCGCTCAATGCCCATGACACAGAGCAGCCAGGATCAGGTTCCCCACCCAACTTCACCTTGGCTCTCGGTCAAATGAGGGCACGGTACGTAATTCGAATCACGATCGGCTGTGAGCGCTGTCACATGTGTTGTAAATCACGCACTTTGCGCACCAATTTGCTCAATTGTGAGATGGCTCACATCGAAAAGGAGGAGGTTTTGGAGGGCACGAGCGAAACATGAGTGACATCACGCGATGAGCTTCGGCAGCCGGAAACGCGGGCTACCTCTCGGTGACACATGTCACGAAAGTGTCAATCTTATTTGTTCCTCGCGAAGGAATCTCCGCGTTCCCGCCTCCCACAGGGTTTACAATTTCGCCGGACCGGATTCTGCCGGAAATCTCCGTCTGAAATTCTTGATTTGCTCGCAGGAACAAACTTTTCTGGCATCGTCAGCTTTGAACGCGGAGGAGAAAAATGAAGTATCGATCTCTCAAGTCTGTTTGTGCGTTGGTGGGTTCCACCTGTTTGGTTCTCTTGCCCATGGGATGTAAGAAACAGCCGCCAATCACGTTGGCGTGTAATGCCACACCTCCTGCAGTTTTCCCGGGCGACCCAGTCGCCGTGACAGCCACTGCCGGATCCGTCAGCACCAAGAAGAACAACAATGTCGTCTACAACTGGACCGGAACCGGGGTTACCGGGAACGGCGCTTCTGCTTCGGTGGCGACGGGTTCTCTCGACCCCGGCAGCTACACGGTGAAGGCTGACGTGAAGGAAGGAAAGAAGGGCAAGGAAGGACTGAAGCCCGGACAGACAGCCGAGTGCTCCGCCAATTTCACGGTCAAAGAATTCGAACCGCCAACGGTAAGCTGTTCCGCAAGCCCGACGACGCTCAAGCCCGGTGACAGCTCGACGATTACAGCCACCGGCGCCAGCCCGCAGAATCGGCCGCTGACGTACAGCTTCTCGGCGTCGGCCGGATCGGTGAATGGCAGCGACAATACCGCTACCTTCTCCTCCACTGGCGCTCCCACCGGCCCGGTCTCGATCACCTGCAAGGTTGCGGATGACAAGAACCACAACGCCAGCGCCGACACCAGCGTATCGATTGAAGCGCCGCCCCCGCCGCCGATTCCACACGTTCAGGCTCTCTGTTCAATGTCGTTCGATGCCGACAAGCGGCGCCCGAACCGGGTGAACAATGAGGGCAAGGCTTGCCTCGACGAAGTCGCGCTCGACCTGCAAAAGGCGCCCGATGCCAAGCTCGTGATCGTCGGCGACTCCGATGCCAAGGAAAAGGCGAAGACTGAGAAGCAGCAGGCATTCGCCGCCAAGCACAAACATGCCAAGGTTGAAGACCACGCTGCCCAGCGCGCTGTGAATGCCAAGGATTACCTGGTCACGGAGAAGGGAATCGACGCTTCGCGCATTTCGGTTGCCTCGGGATCGGCAGACGGGCAGAAGGTGGAAGACTACCTGGTTCCGGCCGGCGCAACCTTCGGGAACGACGTGCAGGGCACCACTCCCGTCGATGAGACGACCGTGACGCCCGAAAAGAAGCCAGAGCACCATCACCACAAGGCCGCGAAGTAGCGGTCGCGCAACACTCCGCATTAGCCACCGTATTGGCCCTCGTCCCGCAATGGGATGAGGGCGCGGGGGTGCTGTACACACGCAAATCCACTCTGCATTGGCGCTCTCACCGCCACGAGCCAACCGATCTGCTGTCCAGTTCTACAGCCAATCGATTTTCGGGGATCCGGCCCGCACGGCGGTGTTCATACCCCTTGCGTTCAAAGGGGAGTTGTGCGATCCTTCCCTTGTGATCCAAGGGGTGAGAATGGAGAACGCGAAGCTCGAGTTCTTACGGGGCACTCTCGACGTCCTGATCTTGAAGGCGCTGGTCTGGGGCCCGTTGCACGGCTATGCCATTACGAATCTCATTCGCCGCCAGAGCGATGATGCGCTGCTGCTTGAAGAAGGGACATTGTATCCGGCCCTCTGGCGCTTGGAGAGCAAGGGCTTCCTCGAAGCAGAGTGGGGGCTCTCCGAGAGCAATCGCAAGGCAAAGTTCTACCGCCTCACCGCCGAAGGCCGCCGTCATCTGCGCCAGGAAGTAAAGACGTGGGAAGCCTACGCCGCGGCTGTTGCCAAGGTGCTTGGCGCAACACAACCGCCCGTGCCCGAGAATGCCGGCTGAGAGGTCAGCGATTTTGAGTCTTCAGCACTCCGCACGGCAATCGGGTTATCCTCGTGGCAGCGCAGCAAGTTCCCGGGGCTGACGCAAGGCTTTCCCGTTCCGCTCTGGTGAAACGCGCCAACTGCATCGAGGAGTCAGAACGCCATGCGATCCCTGCTCAACGATGTCTCTCACTCCCTTCGACGGCTGAGCAACGCGCGATGGTTCTCGATCACCATCGTGTTTATGCTCGCCTTCGGCATCGGCGCAACCACCACCATCTTTTCTCTCATCGAAGGAATTCTTCTTCGCCCGCTGCCATTCCAGGATCCAGCCAGGCTGGTTGAATTGGGCGAGCACGTCGGCAACAATCCCGGCATCGGCGCCACCACGCGGGACTTCCGTGCCTACGCGGCAGAGAGCAGCGCGTTCTCATCCATGGGCGGCTACGGTGGCATAACATTCGAGCTGGCTGGCGGTGCGGTTCCTCGGGATGTTCCCGGCGCGCGCCTGACCGCCAGCCTCTTTCCGACGCTTGGAGTCCAGCCCATCCTTGGCCGCGTTTTCTCGCAGCAGGAAGATGATGCGCATACGCTCGTCGTTGTCCTCAGCTACTCGCTCTGGACGGACCGCTATCATCGCGATCCGCACGTTCTGGGTTCGTCGATTGAGCTCAGTCGCAAGGAGTACACCATCATCGGCGTAATGCCAAGGAACTTCGAGTTTCCGCTCCAGGTGGGCCGGCTTGACCAGACCCAGCTGTGGGTTCCGATGAGCCTCACGCCCGACCAGCTTTCAGATGAGGCGGCCGGTTTCTGGGGATTCCGGATGGTGGCGCGCCTGAAGGACGGCGTGACATTGGCTGCGGCCCAGCAGGACGCGGCTCGCGTGGCGCAGCAGATCATGCGTAGTTTCCCCGCGACCATGGCGAGCATCAAGATTCGCGGCGACGTCGCGCTCATGAGCGAATCGGTCACCGGCCCTGTCAAGCCGCTGCTACGAGTCCTTTTCGTTTCGGTCGTCGTGGTCCTGCTCATTGCGTGCGTCAATGTGGCGATTCTCATGCTGGTGCGCGCTGTGCGCCGGCACCGCGACTATGCGGTCCGGATCGCCCTGGGAGCGCGCTCTGCCACCATTCTTCGCGAAACCATTCTGGAAGGGCTGCTCCTGAGCCTTGCCGGTGGCGTGCTGGGCCTGGCGTTCGCAGCCGTCGCGCTGCGGGTTGGATTGAACATGGTGCCTGATGAGCTGCCGCGCATGGACTCCATTTCCATCGACGGTACAGTGGCGGTCTTTGCCATCGGACTCGCGCTGCTCACCGGCATTCTCTGCAGCCTCGCGCCGGCATTCGTCGCCTTGCGTACCAATCTCATTGCCAGCCTGAAGGAGACTCTCGGTTCCGGTGCCGCAGGCCACGTCCGGCTGCGGTCCACGCTGGCGGTTGCAGAGATCGCCATTGCCATGCTGCTGCTCACCTTGTCAGGCGCCTTTCTTCGCAGTTATCAGAAGATGCTGTCCATCGATCCGGGAATCCGTCCCGAGCATGTGCTGGTGGCCGATTATGCGTTGCCTGAGACGCAATACCCGAACGACGGCGCCGTGAAAGTATTCGACCGCAGATTCATTGACGAGCTCGGGGCCAAGCCGGGCATCACGGCGGTCGGGATCGGCGACACGCTGCCGTTGTCAGGAAACTCCGGTTTGTCTGCGTACACCCTGGAAGGCGAGAGATTGGAAGGTTGGCAGCTCAAGTTTGCCGGCTTCGGGGCCATCGACGGCGATTACTTCCAAGCCCTGGGGATCCCGCTGCTGGCGGGCCGCACCTTCACCGATCAGGATCGGGCTGACTCGCCGTTGGTCGTCATCGTGAGCAAGTCGATGGCCGAGCACTCGTGGCCCGGACAAAACGCGCTTGGCAAGCGCATGCATGTGGGGAATCCGAAGAAGGGATATCCATGGGCCACGGTGGTTGGCGTTGTGGGCAACACCCGCATTGCCGCGCGCGACCAGCAGGGCAACGATCAATGGTATGTGCCGGCGCAGCAGCCGGCCATCCTCTACGGGACAGAACCTTCCGCTGCGCGCGAAGTGCCTCCGGCGGGCGTCATCGTGCTGCGGTCTGCGCTGCCGTCGGAACAGATGGCTGCCCTTCTACAGAAGTCTGTTGCTGTCATCGATCCTTTGCTGGCGCTGGACCAGGTGCGAACCATGAGCGAGGTCATCTCGAGCACCGAGGCGCCGCGGCGCATCATGACGGAACTGATCGGAGGGTTTGCGCTCGCCGCGCTCCTGTTGGCGATTACGGGCATCTATGCCGTGATGTCGTTCGCGGTGTCGCTGCGCACACAGGAGATTGCGATCCGCATGGCTCTGGGAGCGCAGCGCGACCGCATTGCGCGCTTGATTCTGAGTTCGGGAGCCACCATGGCTCTATTCGGCTGCGCAGCCGGCATTGCAGGCTCGGTTGCCGCGTCACGCCTGGTGCAGTCGTTTCTCTTCGGCGTAAGCGCGACCGATCCTCTGATCTATGCCGCCAGCGCCGGGGCCATGCTGGTGGTCGCCATCATCGCCTGCACACTGCCGGCAGCACGCGCTGCGGCGGCCGATCCGGTCAAGGCTCTGCGGTCAGGACAGTGATCAATCGTGCAGGTTCTCATTGCGACGGGGGCCGTGGTGGCAGCTGATCGTGGATGCTCCTGGGCGGATTCGGCGGAGTCAGATGGACACCGTTGCTGCTCACCTGCTGAAGGGGCCGGTGGAACTGCGGCTCCTCGAGTGGCTGCGTAAATTCCATGGTTCGGCCGGTCTGAATCTGAAGGCGCCGCTCCACTTCCTTTCCGTAGGCAGTATCCAGGAGGCCCGATGGGGGAACGTTGACCTGCGTGAGGGTGTCTCGCGATCCCACGTAGAGCATGGCGTCGGCCACGTCTTCCATCTTCTGCGCATTGGGAGCGACCACTCCGCCGGTGAGCACCGGATTGGCCGGGAGCTCGCCAACCCAGTTGCCCTGAAGAGTCACAATCGCCGGAGCCTTCCACGCGTCGAAACGGTGATCCAGATCGGCGTATGCTCCTACCGCGTTGGTGCCGAAGACAACGAGATAGGGCTGCACGCCTGCAGCGCGAATCGCGCGCTCCACAAGGCCCGGACCACTTCGGCGCAGAAAATGTCCCGCGCCCATAACCAGCAGGGCGCGATGATGCGGCGCCAGCACTGCGTCCTTCACCACTTGCGCGTACCACTCGTCGCGATGCGCAAGGTAAGGTCCGAGGTCCTCAGCGTTGTGAATCTTCTCCCAGTCGCCGTAAGGATCGCCGAGCACGATGCGAATCTTGTGCCCTCCGGGTCGTTGCAGGTTCGAGTCACGCACGGCCTTGTAGAACCACCCGTACACAGGCGAAACCGGTCCCACCGCGCCGATGACATTGCGCCACGCCTTCTCGATCTGCTCCTGCGGCACGTCGCCGCCAGCGATATAGCGGTCGACGGTTTTCTGATAGAGCGAGTTGCCGAACTCCACCACGATGTCATCGACCTGCGATGCGAATACCGGGTCTTTTACCAGGCTGCACAGCCATTCGTATTCCTGCTGGTTGCCGTGTGTTTCGCCAAACATGACGACCTGGTGCGCGCGCATCAAGCGCACCATGGCCTGCGTCGCGTTCTCGACATTCGGCTGGCTCATCGGCATCGCGTTTGCGGGATTTGTTTGAGCTATCGCCGCCGCTGCGTAGTGGGCTGTGGTTGGAGCACGAGGCGCAAACGCGTCGCTCGCTGGTGCCACCGAGATCACCGCACCGTTCCTCGATGGCTGCGACGCGGCCGACTTTCCTGCTGCGAATCGCAGTGCGATCGCATCGGCCCCGGTGGAGAGCAGCCGCGAGCCTGACGCTGTTTCGCTGGATCGCGAAGAAGCCGGCGAAATCGCGAGCCTTTGCGCGGGAGCGGCAACCGGTGCGCCGGCAGGAACCGGTTCTTGAGCACGAACCGATTCCTGGGGCGGGCGCGAATGGGCCTGAGGGTTTGCCTGCGTTTGCGAACTGACATTTGCTGTTCCGGACGCCTTGGCCTGTGCGGGGGTCTGAGTAGAAGTATCGAGCTGCTGGGGTTGGTTGAGCCGCTGCATCACTCTCTCGATGGGTGAAGTCAGCTGATTCGGAGGCGTGAGCCGCTCTCCGATATCCCGGCCCATTACCCAGGAAAACGTGAGGATCGCTGAAAACGCGAGGACGGTCCCCAAAAGGATGGCACCGGGCCGTAATGGATCGTTGTGCAGGACCTGGAACGGGAGCGCCCCGGGGCCGTTGGGTGCGAGAGATGGCTCCGAACCCGCGGAAAATGAATTTTGATAAGCCAGCGGCAGCCCGATGATGAGATCGGTGACCAGGTCAACGCACAGGCGCAGTCTTCGCGCGATGCCCCGCTCGTCGCGAAGACGGTCGCGAAAGAGTTGGAGCGCTTCTCGTTGATACTCTCTGCGGAATCGGGAAGGGAACAGCTTCAGCAGGCAGGCGTAGATCTTCTCAGACATAATCCCCCCTGAGAATTCGTTTGGCCCGGGCCACGCGCAACAGGTCGGCAAGCCGGTCGGCTTCGGATCGAGCCAGCTTGCGGCCCGATGTTGTCCATCGATAGATGCGGCGTCTTTCGCGCCCACTTTCCGATTGGTCGTCGCGGCCTACCTCTTCAATCAGTCCGTCCTGCAACATGGCCTGGATGGAGCTGTACAGCGTTCCCGGGCCCAGGCGCATGCGGCCATTCGTCTGCTGCTCCACCTGGCGCATGATGGCGTAGCCGTGCAACTCGCCGTCGGCAAGCGCAAGCAGGATTTGAAAGGCGGCGGCGGGAAGTGGATCGAGTCTTCGTTTCGGCATGTTCGTTGCTCGATAATCGATATATCGATGAACGAGCATAGGGCCGGGCAAAAATGACTGTCAAGCATTTTGCCGTCATGACTTTTGTCATATACACAAAACCTGGCGCAACGCGCAGTCTGGATTCAGTAGAAAATGCCCGGCCGGGGCGCGTACTTTGCCGAAGGCAGCCCGATGACTAAGCCTTGACGTCGATTTGCAACTGATTCCCTTAGACATGCGTTCAACCAGGTACGTTTCTGCCGTTTCTGCACCGCGCGGCGAAAGGTTGCGCATGGATGGAAAGTTCATTGCACGCAGGAAACTGACAGCGAGAGAAGCTGTTCTCTTTCAGATTGGCATCCTGGCAGTCATCCTGCTTGTCCTTCTCGGTGGAGTCCTGGCGGGTTGTGGCGGATCCTCGACCCCAACGACTTCGCAAACCCCAGCGCCGACGATCACGTCTTTCGCTGCCAGCCCTGCGAGCATCAACGCCGGAGCCAGCAGCACGCTGAGCTGGTCGACTTCGGGCGCGACGAGCATCACGATTACGCCAGGCACATTCACATCGACTTCTGCGAGCGGCACGACGTCGCTGAGCCCTTCGGCCACGACCACCTACACGCTGACTGCGACCAATAGCGCCGGCTCGGTAACAGCAACGGTAAAGGTAACGGTCGCGGCGCCGAGCCTACCGCCGATCAACTCGTTCACAGCCAGCCCGACGAGCATCGCCTCGGGCGCGAGCAGCACGCTGAGCTGGTCGACTTCGGGCGCGACGAGCATCACGATTACGCCGGGATCGTTTACGACGAGTTCGGCCAGCGGATCGACGATTGTAAGCCCGACGACAACCACCACCTACTTACTGACTGCAACCAACTCCGCCGGTTCGAGCACCGCAACTGTGAAGGTGACCGTAACAGGATCGGGCCTGCCCCCAATCAGGTCGTTCACGGCGAGCCCGACGAGTATCGCATCAGGTGCGAGCAGCACGCTCAGCTGGTCGACTTCGGGCGCGACGAGCATCACGATTACGCCGGGATCGTTTACGACGAGTTCGGCCAGCGGATCGACAAGCGTGAGCCCGACGACAACCACCACCTACTTACTGACTGCAACCAACTCCGCCGGTTCGAGCACCGCAACGGTGAAAGTGACCGTAACTGCGTCGGGCGGGCCGCTGACCATTACCACCACATCCTGCCCGGGCGGAACGCAGAACACCGCCTACGCGGGCTGCACCATCGCGGCCAGCGGCGGAACTCCTCCCTACACATTCAGCTTCAGCACGAGCGTCAACTATCCTCCGTTGCCTGAAGGCATGGTGCTGAATGCATCGACCGGCGACATTACGGCCGCGATCATTGGCGGGCAGGGCACCTATGTTCCCGAGATCATCGTGACCGATTCAGCCAGCGCGCAGGCCACGGCCGATATCAGCTTCGCCATCAATGGCAGCAACGCATTTATGGCGAATATCTTTCCGTCCACGTCGATCTTTCATCATCGCGTGGATGCGGCCACCACGGGTTTATCCGTAGATGCTTCTCCGGCCGCTGCCATCTACAGCGGATATCTGACGGCTACCGTGAAGCCGTTCTTCGGCGGGGCCGCCTATGAGAATTTTCCCAACGGCATCCCGGCCATCGAGGTTCCTTACAACCAGCCCGACGTTTCGGTTTCAACCACGGTGTACCAGTCCTATTTCACATCCGGCCCGATTCCGTCGTATGCTCCCGTCGAGGGAACGAGCAATTCGAGCGGCGACCGGCATGTCCTGGTCTATCTCGAGGCGGGCGGCGGAGCCAATCCAGCGCTCTACGAGATGTGGCAGGGCATCTACGAAGATGGGCCCTGGACCGATTCATCGAATGCGCTGTGGCCCAACGTGGCGGGAAACAACCTGACAACGCAGGGCCAGGGTACCTCTGATGCTGCGGGACTGCCCGTCGCCCCCCTGCTGGTGAATGCCGATGAGGTCATCGGAACGGGAACGCCGAGCGCGCCGAAAGGCACCATCCAGCATCCCATCCGATTCACGCTGAACCATATGCTGAACTACTGGGTGTGGCCCGCAACCGAGACAGCCGGCGTGGGAAGCTGTGTGCAAGGCGGCGCTACGATTCCGACGGAGTCGCAGATTTCGCAGGCGACGCCGCCGACGAGCTGCTCGATGACGGGCCCGGCGGGCGAGATCTACCGACTCAAAGCTTCCGTCGCGACTCCGGGATGCGCGGCCACAAGCCCGCAGGCTGCCGTCATCATCACTGCGTTTCGCAACTACGGAATCATCCTGGCGGATAACGGCGACAGCGGTGGCCTGATCGGCACGCCCGATGCCCGCTGGAACGATTCAGACCTGGAGTGCCTGACAAGCCTGACGCTCAGCGACTTTGAGCCGGTGAACGTGTCGAGCCTGATGGTCACCAACGACAGCGGCCAGACGCAGTGAGGCAGGGGACAGAGAGACAGGGAGCAGGCGGAGCAGCTGTCTGTGAACAGTTGTTAGTGATCAGAGAAAACACAGAGAGACAGTAAAGCAGCGAATCAGAGATTGGAGTGCTCGATTCGGATTCCACCCCTGTTGTAAACGAGGCGTTTCACTGTTCCGAGCGGCGGTCGACCACTTTGTAGTCGCCTGGTATCTCGAAAAAATGCGGCTCGGGCTCGGAGGTGCTCAGTTCTTTGATGGTGAAGACCTGCGTGCCGGTATCGGGCGACGAGACGGTTGATTTGAGATTGAAGCCGAGCTGTGGAGAGAACCAGAATTCGCGCATGACCACCATGGCCTCGCTGTTACCCATCACGCCGGGATTGATGGTGGTTGTCTCGCGGTAGCCATGGGCCTCGAGCCCTTCGATGGCGCCGATCCCAAGGTCTTCGTGCTGGCGAAATCCGCTGCCGTCGGGAAGTGCTCCCGACGTTCCGATCGCGGGTTCAAATTTTTCTGTCGTCGTGCGGTGATAGGCGTAAAGGTCGCAGACCTTGGTTCTGGTGATGCAGTTGAACCAGGTATGGAGTTCGGGATCGGTGATCTGAAAGACATCCATCCACGACTTGAGCTTGCCACCCTTGGGAACGAGGATCCAGCGCTCCTGGTAGATGCGTCCTTTGCTGTCGCGCACAATGTGGCGTTCGTTTGCGAGCGTGTAGGTGCCTCCGGAGCCGAGGGGGCGCGTCCAATCGGTTGCCAGAGTGAGGCTAAACGGAGCGCCGGCCTTCGGTGGAACGAAGATGCTCTCCATGCGGCCGTTGCCGCCGCCGTCGGTCATGCGGACGACGGGGGGCTGGGGATCGGCCTGGGCCAGGGCAAACGGAATCAGGACAAAAGCTGTTGCAAAGGAGACAACGAACAGCCGGATGCTCATCGTGATCCTCCGACGTGGCGAGTATACGCGCATCGGCGGAGCCTTTGACGCGATATCTGCGCGGCGGTCATGTGGCTCTGGGTCTGGCCGGTGTGTCATGCCCTGTGCTACCTTACGGAAAACTTGCGAGACGCGCGCCCCGGCGTGTCTATATTCGGAGGTCGCACAACGTGTCGACCACATTGATTGAAAAACCAGGCGTGATTGAGCCGGCGACCGATCGCCGGTCCACGGTGTCACCGCCCGTGCGCAACGTTGCCGTCGATGCCTATCGCGGCCTCGTGATGCTGCTGATGATGGGCGAAGTGATGCAATTCTGGCGGGTGGCGCGCGCCTATCCCGATAGCCTTTTCTGGCACGTTTTGGCCTGGAACCAGACGCATGTGGAGTGGGCCGGCATGAGCCTGCACGACACCATTCAGCCCGGGTTCACATTTCTGGTCGGCGTGGCGCTGCCGTACTCGATCGCCAGCCGGATCAATAAAGGCCAGAGTTTCGGGCACATGATGGTGCACACAGTGTGGCGCAGCCTGTTGCTCATCGCCCTCGGCATCTTTCTGCGCTCAACGGGGAGCTCGCAAACCAACTTCACCTTCGAAGACACGCTGACGCAGATCGGGCTTGGCTACAGCTTCGCGTTTCTGCTGGCGTATTGCCGGCCGCGCGTGCAATGGATTGCGCTCGGAGCGCTGCTCTTCGGCTACTGGCTGGCGTGGGCGCTCTATCCTGCGCCGGGACCGGGATTCAATTACGCCGCCGTGGGAGTTCCGGCGGACTGGCATCATAACTTCACCGGTTTTGCTTCGCACTGGAACAAGAACAGCAACCTCGGACAGGCATTCGATCTCTGGTTCCTGAATCTGTTTCCGCGCGCGTCGCGCTTCGCGTTCAATGACGGCGGCTACCTGACGCTGAGCTTCATCCCGACACTGGGGACGATGCTGCTTGGGTTGAAGGCCGGGGAGTGGTTCCGCGAGTCAGCTCCGAAGATCCCGGTGAAGAAGTTTGTCATTGCGGGCGTGCTGCTGATCGGCGCGGGGGTGGTGCTGCATTTCACCGGCATTTGCCCCATCGTGAAGCGCATCTGGACGCCGGCGTGGACGCTCTTCAGCGGAGGCGTGTGCTTCCTGTTTCTCGCCGCGTTTTCGTGGATCATCGACGTGAAACAGTATCGGCGCTGGGCGTTTCCGCTGGTCGTGGTCGGCATGAACTCGATCGCCGCGTACCTGATCGCGCACCTGTGGGAAGACTTCATCATCAATAATCTGCACATCAACCTTGGAAACAGTGTTTTTCGCATCTTCGGTTCCGGCCTGGAGCCGTTTATGCTCGGGGTGGCCGTGATGCTGGTGTACTGGTTCTTCCTGTATTGGATGTATCGCAGGCGGCTCTTCCTGCGCATCTGATTGTCTCGGCCAGGTACGGTACCATGCGTCTGAACGATGTCGACTGCGCCGATCACGTCCGCAAATCCATGCCTGCGCGGATCAGTGCTGGTGCTGATCCAGTTTGACGTGTGCGAAGAAATGAGGCTGGAGCAGCTGCAGCAGGCGGTGAACGCGCGGACGCAGCCGCAGCCCAGCATGAAACAGTCGGCGCCGGCCTACGTACGCTATCACCGGCCGCCGGTGGTGGGCCCACTCGATCCGCTGCTGCTGGAGAGCGGCGAGAGTCTTCGCGGCGAAGTCAAGTACTACGACTACGGCGTGGCCAGCGTGATCTATCAGCTGCCATTCGAAGGCGACTGGGAGAGCCTGGTGCGGCTGGCGAGCCGCTGGGTGTGGGACATCGATTTTGCGTCGCGCGCCGAACCGGTGGTGCGGCAGAAGCTCGAGCGCGTACGCAGCGCGATGATCAAGCCCTACGACCGCTGGTTGAGCGAAGACTATTTCATCTTTCATGTGCGCGAAGCCGAGGGCGCGCCAGCGGCAAGTCAGCTGACCCGGGACCACGGGCTGGAAATCGCTCAGGTCGTTCGCGGGGATCGCCAGCCGCTATCGCCTGCTGAAAGCACGGAAGTGCTGAACTCGCAGGTCTCCTACTACGCCAATGACGTGTCGGTCATCGGATGGAATGCGGCGTTTGTCTATGACACCACGGCGGGAGCGGAAACCTCGATCCAGCTGCTGGAGTACGCCAACTCGCAGCTGCTTGAGTTTCGCCACTACGACGAGTTGCTGACTGGAATTCTCGACAGCGTTTACGATCTCCTTGGCCGGAAGACCGGCTTCTTCGCTCGCTGGGGACTGGCGCGGTCGGCAACGAGCCTGCACAAGGTTCTGCTCGAAGTGGCTGAGCTGACCGAACGGGCGGATAACGCGATCAAGTTTCTGAGCGACATGTTTGCGGCGCGCTTTTATCGTCTTGCAGCCGCGAAGGTGGGCGTGCCGGATTACAAGGACCTGGTGGCGCGCAAGCTGCGCAATGCCGAGGAGCTGTACCGCTCGATGGTGGAGCAGTTCAACCAGAGCCGGGGATTCCTGCTTGAAGCGATCGTGGTATTGATTCTGCTGATCGAGCTGTTCTTCCTGTTCAAAGGGAAGCCATTTTGAACACTTACGCTAAGGCCGGTGTGGCTACGCGAACGGGCTGTACAACCGGCTTTTCGGCCATCCTGCGCACGGTAAGGACGGTGATGTCGTCTTCCTGGCCGAATTCTTTGGCCGCGTCGGCGATATAAAACGCGGATTGGTTGCTGAGGTTGTGCACGCGATCGAACCCGAAGAGCTCGCCCGATGGTCCCCGCGCCTCCACGACTCCGTCGGACATGAGGAGCAGGCGATCACCAGGGTGGAGATAGAGACTCAGTTCGTCGTAGCGGTTCTCGGCAAGGGCGCCGAGCGGGAGTCCGCCCGGAAGCGCGATCTCCTGGCTGTTGAGATACGGAGGAAGGTGCCCGGCATTGGCGATCACGAGCTCGCCCTGCGGACCGAACCACATGGCCTGGCACGTGGTGTAGCTCTCGCTGCCCTTTAGCACGCGATTCAGTGATTCGAGAATTTTTGCCGGCCGCTTCTCGTTAATCCTGCGCAGCGCTCCCACCAGCATCGAGACGTTCATCGCCGCTTTCAGCCCATGTCCGGCGACGTCGCCGATCACGACGAGGAGTCCGCCGTCGCCTGTCGGCTCCAAGTGGAAGAAGTCTCCCCCGACTTCAGCTGCCGGCGTGTAAATGGAGTCGACTTCGTACCCGGGCGTTTCCACCTTCTCCTGCGGAATCATCAGCTCCTGTACGTTGCGCGCGGCGGCCAGTTCGCTGTTGGCGCGTTCCTGGTCGTGCTGGATGCGCAGGAAGCGCACAAAGATGATGAGCACGATGGCCAGCAGGCCGGCAAAGTCGGCGATCGAGGCAAAGTGAATGGGCACCATGCCGGCCTGAAGGGTCAGCGGGGAATGGTAGGGACGTCCTTCCGCATCGCTCATCACGCCGGTCACGATGGGTTCCACCACACCCACGATGGTAAGAATCAGTGGAATGAGCAGCAGGCCCGCCTCGAAGTTTCGCCGTACAGTGGAAACGATCAGGGTGATGAAGATGAACAGGAACCATCCCGCGATCCATCCGATGCTGCCCACCCAAACGATCGCAAGGAGAATGCCCGCCATGGTGCTGTGCCCGACCATGAGCAGCGTAGGACCGACAAAGGCCAGGATGGGAGCGGTATATCGCAAACCAACGATGTACCAGCGCTTCCGCAGCGCGAGAAACGAGACGAGGAATTCGAAATAAAGGTAGGCGGAGATGACCACCAGCTCAGCCATCATTGCCGCATACAAGAGCTGGTCAATCTGCGCGGAACTGCCGGCCAGTTCAATAAACCCGATCGGGGCCTGCACCAGCTCATGGAGCGCGAGCCACAGGTATTCATAGTGGCCCTTCTGACTGAAGTACAGCGCCAGCAGAAAGACCGAGAGCACCAGCAGCAAGATCGAGTCAACCAGCCGTGGTACACGCTCGAACAGGCCGTTGGCCGACCAGATCTGCAGTTCCTTCTGGAGATCTTCAGGATGGCCGAGTACGAGCGTTCGCATGTGAAAGAAATTGGTATAAGCCGCCAATCCGTATGGGATATAGAAGGTTCGGACGGCCAGGGTCAGCTCGGTGTCGGAGGGGGCGAGGTCAAGCTTATAGATGCGAGAAATGTCCTGGTAGCGGTCGGGTGCGTTTCCATGTGGACCTTCGGGATGGACCTCCTTCCCGTTGGCGAAGACATCGACCCCTGGACCGCCGCCCATGCTCATCGTGGCGCTTTGCGAGACCGGCAGGGAAATCAGCAGGGCGACGGGGCCGTGGTTCGGAGCCAGCCTGATGTGGCTCCGAAACCAAACGAAGAGCCGCTGTTTGCCGTCGCGAAGCCCCGCCATCTTGTCTGGAGGCGGCCCTCCATTAGGCTGATCCACGTCTTCCAGATCGTCGAGTGATTGATCGGCTGCGCGAACCTTCCACTTCGAATCGTCAAAGTCGGGGCTGGCAGCGCCTTGGTCGGCGGTGATTCCGACCTTCCAATGGGAATTCAGGGTGAGCGGGGAGCCAAGCCGGGTGGCGTCAAGCGGGCCGGCGCTCTCAGACGTGGCGGCCGGCGGGGCGGAAGGAGCGGGCCTTCTCCAGAACGGCGTCCGATGTGCTAGCTGCGCTGGTGTTTGCGCGCCCGCCAGGCAAAGGAACAGGGCCGCCGCAACAGCCGGTTTCAGCTTGAGAACGCGAGCCAAAATGCCTCCTGCTTCCGCATGTTCCCTCACTTTAATTCACTTGGCCTCAAGGTCCAATACCAAGCCCGCTTCCCCTGGGGCTCCGGAGGAGAGAGAATGAAGCGATGGGGCGGGCGTTTCCGCCGGGTCAACTCTGCCGCCATTTTTTCTGTGACGTTGCTGACAACCTGGTGAATACTAGCGTCTAACCAGTTGGAGCAGCGCGGATTCACCATGGGGTAGGGTGCATCCGGGCCGGAGGTAAAATCGATGCGCACAGCTTTCATTGGGCTCAAAGCAGGCATGCTGGCCGGGCTGGCTCTGGCGGTCGCTACGACGTTGGCGGCCCAGTCCAGCGCCCAGAGCGATCCTGCAAATTCACAACCGCAACAGCAGCCCCCGGCGCAACAGGCCCCTGCCCAGCCGAGCCAGCCCGCAACGCCGGCCTCGAGCCAATCACCGTCTGATCAGGCAAGTCAGCAAGGCACCGCGCCTGCCAACGCCCCCAGCGCACAGCAGCCCGCCCCAGGTACCACCCCGGTTGCAGGCGATACACCTCCACCCGCCCAGCAGGCCTCGGACGATTCGAAGAAAGACAAGAAGCACAAAAAGGACAAGAAGGATACGGATTCTGCGGATGACGACGCCGGCACAGATCCGGTCAAGGGCGATGTTCCGGCCAAGAACGTCGATCCCGACAAGGTGATCGATGTTGGCAGCCAGATGGGAAGCATCAAGCCAGGCAGCATCCAGGACGTCAACGCTGTTGGGAACCGGAACATCGGCGGCCGCGGGATGGGCAACTGGTACTCCACCGACACCGAAATCAAGATGGGGAAGACCTACGCCGACCAGATCGAGAAGAGCACCCGGATGATCACCGATCCCGTGGTCGACGAGTACGTCAACCGCATCGGCCAGAACATCGTGAAGAATTCCGACTGCAAGGTGCCCTTCACGATCAAGGTCATCGACTCCGATGAAATCAATGCCATGGCGTTGCCGGGCGGCTTCTTCTACGTCAATTCCGGCCTGATCCTGGCCGCGGACGAGGAAGCTGAAATGGCCGGCGTGATGGCGCATGAGATTGCCCACGTTTGCGCTCACCACGCGGTTCGCGAGCAGACCAGGCTCAACTACGCGCAGCTCGGCACGATCCCGCTGATCATGATGACCGGGTATAGCTGGACCGGCTATGGCATCTACGAGGCGGCCCAGTTTGCGGTACCCATGACGTTCCTGATGTTCTCGCGCGAATTCGAGGCGCAGGCCGACTACCTCGGCGTGCAATATATGTACCGCTCCGGATACGATCCTCAGGCGTTCATCACCTTCTTTGAAAAGGTGCAGGCGCTGGAGAAGCGGAAGCCGGGACTGGTGGCGAAGGCGTTCTCCGATCATCCCCAAACGCCTGCACGCATTCTCCACTCACAGGAAGAGATTGCCCGGATTCTTCCAGCAAAGGATGAATATCTCGTCACGACGTCGGAATTCAACGACGTGAAAGCCCGGCTGGCGCGCATCGAAAACAAGCGTCGGCTGCTCGACACCAAGGGCGGCAAGAAGCCGTCGCTGCGCAGGGCGAGTACCGACAATGGCGGGGCTAACCAGCAGGCGGGTGATGACAATTCCAATGGAAACGACCGGCCGACGCTGCACCGGCGCGAGGATCAGAATTAGCCAGGCGTTATTCTCCTAAGCACGACAACCCTGCCGTGGCGGGACAGAGCAGAGCCTGCCACGGCATTTTTTTGCGTCCTAAATCCAATCTTTCAGGCATCTTCGGGCTCAATGACCCTAGCCGTTGGGTAATGAGTCCAGTCATGACCCAACCGGAGGGGTTCAAGATTGGAGGAGTGTGATCCTCGTCGCATCGCCAATCCGCTGGTGCCCATGAACTTCCGAAAAATCTCTGAAAAACCTTGAAAGGATCGGTGAATTCGCGATATATACAGGAATACCGGCATCCTCCGCCGGGAATCCTTCCGGGGGCAATCACCGCCATGCGTAACTCCGCAGCTCGCTCGCACCTTCTCGTCCCTGAAATACGGGAAGTCATGGATATCCGTCAGGCTTCGGACTACCTGGGCATCTCTCCTGACACTCTGTACAAGTACGCCTCCGAGGGATTCGTACCCGCATTCAAGCTCGGAAATCGCTGGCGCTTCAAGCGCTCGCGCCTCGATGAGTGGATGGACCGGCAATCGGAGCTGAATTCCGCCGAGCCCGATCCCACGCAGAAGAAACCCGTCAAGCCGGCGATGTGAGGAACAGGAATCGGTGATCGGGGATCAGGAATCCACCGGTCAATCGGAAAGCTTCGCTGCCAGTTCTGGCGCGTTTCTGCGTCTGCTTCGATATCGTCGAGAATCGAATCGAGCTTTGAATGAACAGACCATTCAGGCTCTCCGGTTTGTACGGAAGGTCATTGCTGAAGGCTCTCACAGGGCCTGTGGTTGATCGGTTCCTCCCTGAGTTAGCATGAGGCATCCCCCGGAGGCTTGCGTGAGACCCAATCGGCGGTTGCCGCCTGTCTGGCTGATGGGCCTGTCGAACACCACCCTGGGCATGATCACGGGATTTGCTTTCTTTGTCGTTCCCCAGTTGCTGGCATCCGACCATGTTCCTGAGTGGAAGATAGCCGGAATCACAGCCGTTGCCATGTCCCCGAACTTCTGGTGTGTCCTGTTCGGTCCGATGCTCGACGTGCGCTTCAGCCGGCGATGTTATGCGACAGCCTTGGCTGCTTCGGCGGCCGCCTTTCTCATCCTCTCGTTACTCAGTGTTCATCATCTCGCGCTTTTCGAAGCCGCGCTAACTCTGTGCGTTGCCACCGAAGCTCTTTCGGGGGCCGCACTGGGCGGCTGGCTCTCCGCGGTAGCCCGTCCTGAAGACAAGAATGTTCTCAGCAAATGGATGAACATCGCACTCACGGGCGGCATAGGCATCGCGTCGGTGCTGGGCGGCGAACTCGTCCGGCATCTGCCGGTCTTGCTGGCAGCGACGATCCTGGCGGCAATCGTTCTGCTGCCCACCGGGATCTTCATGGTGATTCCGGCGCCGGGACCTGACGGCCGGCTCGCGGCGGAGAGCTTCGCCCAGTTCAATCGCGATGTTCTGGCTCTTGTTCGCCGGCGCGAAGTGGTGCTCGCGCTGGTACTCTTCCTGTCGCCGTGCAGTTCCTTCGCCCTGGCCAATCTGCTCGGTGGGCTTGGCGCTGATTTTCATGCCTCGGCGCGGGCTGTCAGCTTATCCGGGGGAACCGGCGCCATCATTCCGGGCATCGTTGGTTGCACACTCTTTCCCATCATCGCCAGGCGCCTCCCGCTGCGCCTCTTCTATTTGGCCAACGGAATCCTGGGCAGCCTGTTCACTCTCAGCCTGATCGTGCTGCCGCACCAACCGGGGACGTTCATGCTCGCCCTGGTGGGTGAATACCTGTTTCAAGCCGTCGGTTTTGCCGTGCAGATCGGTCTTGTGTTTGAAGTCATCGGTGAAGACAACCCGCTGGCGGCCACAACGTTTGCATTCCTAACTGCTGCCACCAACGTTCCGGTCACATACATGATGCTGGTAGACGGCCGCGCCTACACGCCGGCCGGGCTCACCGGGACTTTTGCCGCGGACGCCTCGATCAGCATCGTCGCCTGCATCCTGATGGGCCTCCTGCTCTCGAGGTTCGATCGCAAGAAACTCACAACCGCAGTCGAAACAGTGAGCCCTGCCGGCTGAACCGGAGTCGGTTCGGTCATCAACGCCGCCCCTGATCTCCGATCATTTATCCTTTTTCAAGTGGACCACCTACGCCGCATTGGCCAGTTGCGCCGCCGGATGAATCGGGCCGGTCTTCCCGGCCTGCTGGTCACGCATCTTCCCGATTTGCGCTACCTCTCCGGATTCACGGGATCGAGCGCCGCGCTGGCGGTGACCCGGCGCTCCGCGCGCCTCTTTACCGATGGGCGCTACACGGCGCAGGCTCGTGAGGAAGTCAACAACGCCAAGATTGACATTGTCTCGAATTCGCCGGCGTTGAATGCGGTGCAGTGGCTTGCCGCGCAGCCGGGCGTTGAATTTGCCGCCTTTGATCCAACGCAGACCACCGTCGCCGATCTTGCCCGCTGGCGTTCGGGGCTGCCGTCGAATCTGCGCAGAACGTTTCTTTCCGCGCTTTCGGCCCCGCTCGTCGAACCGCTGCGGATGGTGAAGGACGAGGACGAGCTGACCATCATGATCGAGGCCGCGCTCATCGGCTGCTCGTTGTTTGATCACATCCTGACGGTCATTCGCCCGGGCATCACTGAAATCGAAGTTGCGGCTGAGCTAGAGCACCAGGCGCGCATCATGGGAGCCGAGGGCATGTCGTTTGAAACGATTGTCGCGTCGGGTTCACGGTCCGCCTTGCCGCATGGCCGCGCGACCAAGTCGCGCCTGCCCGTGCGCGGCTTTCTGACCCTCGATTTCGGTGTTATCCTCAATGGTTATTGCTCGGACATGACGCGCACTGTCTACCTTGGCGCTCCGAAGACCAGCGAACGTGATGCTTACCATTCGGTTCTTGAAGCTCAGCAGGCAGCTATAGCGGCTGTGGGCGCCGAGGTGAAGTGCGCGGATGTCGACGAGGCAGCCCGCAGTGTATTGCGCAAGGCGGGACTGGCAGACGCGTTTTCCCACTCCACCGGCCATGGGGTGGGCCTGGAGATTCATGAATCGCCGCGCGTGGGCGCCGGACAGGCCACCCGGCTCCTTCCCGGCATGGTCATCACGATCGAACCGGGTATCTACATGCCGGGCAAGTTCGGCATTCGCATTGAAGACATGGTGGCTGTGACCCGCAATGGAGGGCAGGTTCTGACGCCCGCGCCCAAGGCCCTCATCGAGCTTTGATACAATCGCCACGCTGAGTTGAGAGAAGCAAGGACGAATGAAACCACAGGATTTGCAGGATCTGAAAGAGCTGATCGCCCTGCTGAAGCAGGAAGGGGTTGCCGAGTTCGATGTCGATCGCGGCGATCTAAAAATCCATCTCAGATTCGGCTCCCCCGATCCCATCCCAGTTGCACCCGCTGCTGCTTCCGTCGCTGGATCGGCTCCCGCGCCTGCGCATGCGGTACACGTCGAACGACCTTCTGAGCCGCCTGCCGTCGAGCCGGATAGCGGTGTTCACCTCGTCAAGTCTCCTATCGTAGGCACGTTCTATGGCTCGCCCTCACCCGGTTCGGCGCCCTTTGTTTCCCCCGGCGATCACGTTGAAAAGGGGCAGGTGATCTGCATTGTCGAGGCCATGAAGCTGATGAACGAAATTGAGGCCGATGCCGCCGGCACCGTCGTCAAGTGCCTCGTCTCCAATGGACAGCCCATCGAGTTTGGGCAGCCGCTCTTTTCCATTCGGCTCAATTGAGATCCGCATGGAGGAGCCTTAACTTACCTTTTCGGGTTGCCGTTTCGTTCGCTTGCGTCAACTCGAATGCTGTTCCCAGATTCAGGTTCGACCGGGTTTTGCGTTCATCGCGAGTAAAAAGATCCCCGCTTTTGAAGGGCATTGAATGTTTAGCAAGGTACTGGTTGCCAATCGCGGCGAAATCGCGCTGCGGGTGATGAATGCGTGCCGCGAACTCGGCATTCGCACTGTCGCCATCTATAGTGAAGCCGATCGTAATTCTCTTCATGTTCGTTTTGCTGACGAAGCCATCTGCATCGGGCCGCCGCGCCCGGCCGACAGCTACCTCAACGTGCCCGCCGTCATCTCCGCAGCAGAAATCGCCAACGTCGAAGCCATTCATCCGGGCTATGGGCTACTGAGCGAGAACGCGAACTTCGCCGAGGTTTGCCGCGCGTCGAATATCAAATTCATCGGGCCTCCGCCGGAAGTGACGCGCCTGATGGGCGAAAAGGAAAAGGCGCGCCAGGCGATGAAAAAGGCCAAGGTGCCGATCCTGCCCGGCTCCGACGGTGTGCTCTCGACAGCCGAAGAGGCGCTGGAATGGGCCGAGAAGGTCGAGTACCCGGTCATCCTCAAGGCCAAGGCGGGCGGCGGCGGACGCGGCATGCGGATCGTGCGCTCCGCCGAGGATCTGCCGAACCTGTTTCACGCCGCCTACACCGAGGCCGCCAACGCGTTCGGCAACGGCGAACTCTACATGGAGAAGTTCATCGAGCAGCCGCGCCACATCGAGTTCCAGGTGCTGGCCGACGAGCACGGCAACGTGGCGTCTCTCTTCGAGCGCGAATGCTCGATCCAGCGGCGGCATCAGAAACTGATTGAAGAAGCGCCGTCGCTGCAAGTCACGCCCAAGATGCGGGAAGAGATTGGCCGCACCCTCGTCCATTGTCTGACTGATATTGGATACCAGAATGCCGGTACGATTGAATTCCTGATGGACGAGGATCGCGAACTTTATTTCATCGAGATGAACACGCGCATCCAGGTGGAGCACCCGGTTACGGAGGCCATCACGGGGATCGACCTGGTGAAGGCGCAGCTTCGCATTGCATCAGGAGAGCGGCTCGACACGATTTTGCCGAAGAAGCTTGAACTGCGGGGCCATGCCATCGAGTGCCGCATCAACGCTGAGCATCCGCAGAAGTTCACGCCATCGGCGGGGAAGATCACGGCATTCAACGTGCCGGGCGGCAACGGGGTGCGCGTGGATACGGCGCAATACGCGGAGGGCGTGGTGCCCCCATACTACGATTCGCTGATCGCAAAGCTGATCACGTACGGCGTCGACCGCGAGGAAGCGATGGCCCGCATGGAACGCGCGCTGAGCCAATTCATTGTGCAGGGAATTGAAACGTCGATCTCGCTGCACCAGGGAATCTTCCAGGATCCCGATTTCCGCGAGGGCAACTTCGATACGAAGTTCATGGAGCGTTTTTTGGCGAAGCGGACGGAGTGAGCAACTCGGCATTGATCTGGTCATCCTTATCCGATCGCCCCATTCGACACAGCGCAGCCGCCTTGTGTTGCTGTATATTCACAAACGGTCCGAGAACCATTGAACCTTGTCATACGTATTATTTCCGAGGAGAAGGACGATGAGTTTGAAGCTGGGTACACGGGAAGTGAAGAGAATCATCATTATTGATCTGAATGGACGCCTCACCATGGGCGAGCCATGCGCCGCAATCCGCGATGAAGTGCACGACCAGCTGCGCCAGGGATGCACGAAACTTTTGCTGAATCTGGCCGAAGTGAGCTACATCGACAGCGCCGGTCTCGGCGAACTGACGTCTGCCTTCACTTCCGTGAAGAACCGCAACGGCCAGCTCAAGCTGCTCAGCTTGACCAAGCGCGTCCATGACCTGATGCAGATCACGAAGCTGTACACGGTTTTTGATGTGTACGACGACGAGAAGAAGGCCGTTGCCTCGTTTGGCTCTTAATCAAATCGAAACGGCTCCCACACGTAGAACGCAAAGGCGCGGCAGGGCGGTGCGCAGAAGCGCTGATCGAAAGCGCGCGTCGGCCGCGCAGGAAATCGGCAGCGGCATCTTCTCGAGGAAACGCCGAGAATGTTAACCGCCTTATATCCGGCGTCCTTTCAGCTGGTTACTGCTTCACCAAATCTTTACCTCAAAAATTCACCCCTGCTCCATTGCGTGAATCTCGATGGTCGCGCTTTCCTTCTTCGCGGCCGGCGACCCCAGAGGAGGAGAAGGAGATGAGGTCATTGAATTGGAGGTTGGTGCCGGCACCGCCCGGTTTGGCGCGGACGCATCTAAGTGCCAATGAACTCCAAACTCAAGCCAACCCACACGCAGCCCGGCGGCTTCAGCGAAAAGAAACCCAAGCCGGATGATGGGGTCGTCAACGACTCGCTCGGCACAACCGACTCCGCAGACTCAACTGGCGTGGAAGACGAGAAGGAAACCGGGGACGCCAAGACGCGAAACCGGAATACTCGCGAAGACTGAGGGGCGATCTGATTCCGGAAACGGGCGTCGGGTGGTCATGCGGTGTTTGCTGCTGCCGGTCGGCGTGTAACAATTGACCCGCAAGTCAGGGGGTCTCGCCGGGTTCATGCTCCTTGGAGCGCCGCTTCGTTCTGCCTTTTTCTCTTGCCTGGTTGCCGGTGCACTGGTCGCATCCGCGCAAAGCACCGGATGGACTGCCTACAACGGCGGAGTCGACGGCGATCATTATTCGCGGCTTGCGCAGATCAATCGCTTCAACGTGGGCCGACTCAAGCTTGCGTGGCAGTTCGATACCGGGGAAAAAGGGCAGATCCAGACCAATCCGCTTATCATCGGGCACACGCTCTACGCCTACACCCCGACGCAGAAGGTGATTGCGCTCGATGCGGCAACTGGAACGCTCAAGTGGAAATTCGACTCCGGCATCATCGGGACCCAGCCCGCGCGCGGCATGGCCTTTCTTGCCGAAGGCCACGGACGGCTTTTCGCAGGGGTGATGAATTTTCTCTATTGCCTCGACGCGGAGACAGGGCAGCCCATTGCCGATTTCGGCGAGAACGGCCGGGTCGATCTTCGCAAGGACCTCGGCCGGCCCTATGAAACGCAGTCCATCGTGCTGACTACACCGGGCGTGATCTACAAGGACCTGATCATTGTTGGTGGGCGGAATCCTGAAACGCATCCTGCACCGCCCGGATACGTCCGTGCCTATGACGTGCATACCGGCGCACTGCGCTGGACCTTCCACACCATTCCGCTGCCTGGAGAACCGGGCTATGACACGTGGCCGAAGGATGCATGGAAGACTGCCGGCGCGGCCAACAACTGGGCCGGCATGTCGCTCGATGCGCAGCATGGCATTGTCTACGCGCCGACCGGCTCGGCCGTGATGGACTTCTATGGTGGCGACCGAGCCGGCGACGATCTCTACGCCAATACGATTCTGGCGCTCGATGCGGCAACGGGGAAATTGTTATGGCACTTCCAGGGCGTGCATCACGATATTTGGGATCGCGATTTTTCTTCGGCTCCTGCGCTCTTCACTTTGCACAAAAACGGCAAGGCAATTCCAGCCCTGGCGCAAAGCACCAAGCAGGGATATGTGTACCTCTTCAATCGGCTGACGGGAGAACCGCTGGCGCCGATTCACGAGCTGCCCTACCCGGCGAGCACCATTCCCGGCGAAGTCACCTCTCCTACGCAGCCCAAGCCTGACTGGCCTGAGCCATTCGGTCGCCAGCGCCTGACCGAAGACATGCTGACCCATCGGACTCCCGAGGCGCACGACTGGGCTCTCAAGACGTTTCACACCTTCCGCAGCAACGGGCAATTCCTGCCGCTGGCGATCAAGCAGCCAACCATTGTTTTTCCTGGATTCGACGGTGGCGGCGAATGGGGTGGCCCGGCGCTCGATCCGGCAACCGACATTCTCTACGTGAACGAAAACGAGATGGCATGGACGGGTGCGCTGATCCCGGTCGAGGAAAGCGCCAGCCCCGGCGAGAAACTCTATCGCGATCAATGCGCCGTGTGTCACGGAGTGAATCGCACCGGCTCGCCGCCCGCGTTTCCATCGCTCATCGGAATTGAACAGCGCGACACGCCGGCCAAGATCGCAGCCACCATTCACAGCGGCGTCGGGCGCATGCCGTCGTTCCCCAACATCAACGATCAGCAGATCGCAATCCTGATCGATTACCTGCGCACGGCGGCGCCGCCGGAAAAGCAGAAGGAACTGACGTCGGTTCCGGCGGAAGCGAAGCCCGGGCAAACTTCGGCCGATGACGCGGGTGCGGCTGTTTATCGCGACAGCTGCGCCATTTGTCACGGTGATCATCTTGAAGGCATTCCTCCGGGGTTTCCCATGCTGATTGGCGTGGGCAGCCGGCTGACAGAGGCGCAGATCAGCGGCCTGATTCACGAGGGGAAGGGAAGAATGCCGCCCATGCCCGATCTCGAAGGCGAACAGCTCGCATCGCTGTTGCGTTACCTGCGCAGCAGCGGTCCTCCGCCGATAGAAGCGGCAGCTCCCGCCGAGGGCGAGGACCGCTACACCTTCTCGGGATACAGCAAGTTTCTTGATCCAGACGGCTATCCGGCGATTGCGCCGCCATGGGGAACCTTGAATGCTATCGACCTCAAGACCGGCAAATACATGTGGAAGATTCCATTCGGCGAGTATCCCGAGCTCGCAGCCCAGGGAATGAAGGACACGGGCTCAGAGAACTATGGAGGGCCGGTGGTGACGGCGGGTGGCGTGCTCTTCATCGGCGCCACCGTGTTCGATCACAAATTCCGCGTCTTCGATAGCCATACCGGAAAACTGCTGTGGAAATACGACCTGCCATTCTCGGGAATGGCGACACCGTCGACGTATATGATTGACGGACGCCAGTATGTGGCGATTGTCTCGAGCGGGGGCCGCGACCCGAAGGGGCCCGTGGGCGGCGCGTATGTGGCGTTCGCGCTGCCGCGGGCATCGACCCAGGAGAAAACCACGACTGTCCCTTCGCAATCGGCCAAGCCGTGACTCCGCGCCGGCAGAGTTTGCTCCGATCAGGGACGAAGCTGGGTCGCGGGGGCGAGCCGGCAAGCCCGACCTATTCCTGTGGAAAACTTTATCAGTATTATCGCTTTTTCTTCGCCTTTTGGGTCCCAACTCGGGTATGCTGGCCTTCGCAACATGGAGGTTGCACGCATGGACGTTCAAAAGGAACTTATCGACGAATATGACCGCGAAACCGATCGCACGCGAAAATCCCTCCAGGCCATCCCCGACAATGCAGATTTTGCCTGGAAGCCACACGATAAATCGATGGCGCTGGGCCGCCTCGCATCGCATGTTTCCGACACCAACGGCGACTGGGCCATCCATACACTGACCCGCGACAAACTCGAGTGGACGCCGGACATGAATCCCAACGACCCTACCACCAAAGCCGCGCTGCTTGAACGTTTCGAGAAGCAGGTGGCCGAGGTGAAGCCGGCGCTGGCAGGCATGACACCGCAGAAATGGGACTCGAACTGGAAGTTTGTTGCCGGCGGGCAGGCTTGGATCGATGACACCAAGTACAACGTGTGGCGCACCTGGGTGCTGAATCATCTCATCCATCACCGCGCGCAACTCGGCGTCTACCTGCGATTGCTGAACCAGAAGGTTCCCGGCATGTACGGGCCGTCGGCCGACGAGATGTAGGTCTGACGCGGAGTAGAAATCGCCCTCCCCTCTGCTCCGCTTCCGTGCCCTGATTGGCTGCGCGCAGGCCTGACCGACTACGCTGGAACCATGTCCTTCCATTTCCCGCGTGTCTACCCGATTCTGGATGCATCGGTGATACCGTCAGCCGGTCGCGCGCAATTCCTGGAGTCGCTCGGCCGCTCGCTGGCTGACGCAGGCGTGACACTGCTCGAATACCGCAATAAGAGCGGATCCGATGAGGAGCTGCTTTCCGACGCGGCGATTTTGCGGGCGGCCCTCCCCAGCCAGCACATCAAGTTAATTCTCGATGATCGGTCTGATCTAATTGATCAGGCTGGATTTGACGGTGTCCATGTGGATCTCGGTGATGTTTCGCCCGCAGAGGCTCGCCGCCTACTCGGGCCGAACCGAATCATCGGTACGTTTGGCGGGAGCGATTCGCTCGTGCCCGGTATTCTCGACGCGCCTGCCGACTACTTCTCGATCGGGCCGGTGTTTCCGACAACGACGAAGGAAACGTCGAAGCCTTCCATAGGCGTTGAAGGCGTGAGGCGACTGCGTGCGACGGCGGGAGAGAAGCCGGTGCTGGTTGCTGCCGCCGGCATCACGCTCGACACAGCGCAGGCCGTCCTTGATGCGGGTGCGAACGTCGTTGCTGTCGCGGCGGCCATCTTTCGCACGCCGGATCCTGCTGCCGAGTTTCGACGCTGGACACAACTTCTTCATTGACCTCGCCAAACCTGCGCCGACCTGCACGGTCAAAAAAGACGAGACAACAACGTGACTTTTCAAGTAAAACCGAGCATGGTGACGACCCCAAGCCTCACTCCGGCCTCCGAATCTTCCTCGACCAATACCTCCGGGATGGTGCAGACCCTGGGGCTCTTCAGTTCGACCGCGATTGTCGCGGGATCGATGATCGGTTCCGGCATCTTTCTGGTAGACGCCGACATTGCGCGCGGAACTCACTCACCGGCGCTGTTCATGGGCGCGTGGGTCGTCACTGCGGTCATGACCATGATTGGTGCGCTCAGCTACGGCGAACTTGCCGCCATGATGCCGAAAGCCGGCGGCCAATACATCTACCTCCGCGAGTCGCTGGGGCCGCTCTGGGGATTCCTCTACGGCTGGACACTTTTCCTCGTCATCCAGACGGGCACCATTGCCGCCGTCTGTGTCGCCTTCGGCAAGTTTCTCGGTGTCTTTTTCCCGAGCGTCTCGACAACCAACTGGGTATGGCACATTGCCCATGTTCCTCCGGTTTCGATTGGTCCGATGGTCCTGGGCAACATGGAAATCGGCGTCAACACGGCCAACCTGACCGCAATCATAATCGTGATCCTGCTCGCGATTGTGAACGTGTTCGGGATCAAGCTCGGCGCCATTATCCAGAACATCTTCACCTCGGCGAAGGCGCTCAGCCTCGCCGCGCTGATTCTGCTTACCTTCACAGTCGGGCGCAATGCGACGGCTCTCGCCGCAAACTTTGGTGCGGGTTGGAGCGAGTTCTGGCGCAATTCCAATTGGGGTTCGCTGCACGAGATCCAGGTGGGTATGGGCGGACCAACTGTGATGGTTGGCATCCTGGTGATTCTCGGCGTCGTCCAGGTGGGATCACTCTTCTCGTCCGATGCCTGGAACAACATCACCTTCACAGCCGGCGAGGTCAAGAATCCGCGGCGCAACATTCCGCTGTCGCTCATTCTCGGCACGGGGTTTGTGCTGACAGCGTACTTCCTGGCGTCGTTTGGCTATCTGCTCGTTCTGCCGATGCAGGGCGATCCCAATGGTGCGACGGTACTGGCACGCGGCATTCAGCACGCCACCGAAGACCGCGTCGCGACCGCGGTTCTGGCTGTGATGTTTCAGCACGGAGGCGCGCAGCTGATGGCCGCGGCCATTCTCATCTCCACGTTTGGCTGCGCCAACGGGCTCTCGCTGGCGGGAGCGCGCGTCTACTACGCGATGAGCCGGGATGGACTGTTCTTCAAGTCGGTCGGCAAGCTGCATCCGCGGTACCGTACGCCCGCCGCGGGGCTCTTCGTGCAGGCCTGCTGGACCGTGGTGCTTTGTGTGTCGGGCTCCTACAGCCAGTTACTCGACTACATCATCTTTGCGGTGCTGGTCTTTTACATCCTCACGATTGCCGGCTTGTTCGTGCTCCGATTCAAGCAGCCCGACACGCCAAGACCGTACAAGGCCTTGGGCTATCCGGTGCTGCCGGCGGTTTACATCCTCATGGCCACCTGGATATGCTTTGTGCTTTTGCGCTATAAGCCGCAATACACGTGGCCCGGGATGGCGCTGGTGCTGATTGGAATTCCGGTGTACCTGTTCTGGTCCCGCTCGAGCGCCCGCCGCGCGCAAGCCGGCTAGGACAGTGACTGAAAGCAGGGAAGTCGCGCCATTGAGCTGAATAGAATGGACGCTTGGATGAAATAGATACATCAGGAGGCTTGGATGGCCGGCAGCTTGTTCGCGACAAAACCCATCAGCACGATACTCACTGAGGCCAACGAATCGCACGAGCACTCCCTCAAGCGTGCGCTGGGACCCATCAATCTCATCTCGATTGGCATTGGCGGCATCATCGGCGCGGGCATCTTCGTGCTCACGGGGACGGCTGCGGCGCAATTTGCGGGTCCGGCCATCATCATCTCGTACATCATTGCGGGTGTCGGCTGCGTTTTCGCTGGACTTTGCTACGCGGAGTTCGCATCGATGCTGCCCATTGCGGGCAGCGCCTACACCTACGGATACGCAACGATGGGCGAACTGGTCGCCTGGATCATCGGCTGGGCGCTGGTGTTGGAGTACGCGTTCGGCGCCGCGACTGTTGCCGTCGGATGGAGCGGATTCGTCGCCAGCCTGTTCAGCTTCTTTGGAACGAAGCTCCCGTTCAATCCCACACCGCATATCGCGATTCCGCTCTTCGGGCACACCATTGGGGCGCAGGTCGATGTGTTCGCGATGCTGGCGATCGTGGTCATTACCGTCATCCTGATCGTCGGCGTGCGCGAGTCAGCCAATTTCACCAGCGCAGCCGTGATGATCAAAGTAACGATCGTGCTTTTCTTCATCGGGCTCGCGGGAATGTTCGCATTCAGCCACTGGCCGCACATGGTTGCGAACTGGCATCCCTTCATTCCGCAAAACACGGGACACTTCGGGCAGTTCGGGTGGTCGGGCATCATGCGCGGGGCGGGCGTGGTGTTTTTCGCCTACATCGGGTTCGATGCTGTGTCGACTGCGGCGCAGGAGGCCAAGAATCCGCAGAAGGACATGCCTTTCGGGATTCTCGGGTCGCTGATCATCTGCACGATTCTCTATGTGTTCGTCGCCGGCCTGCTCACGGGCCTGAAACCGTACTACACCCTGAATGTGGCGGCGCCGGTTGCCGATGGTGCGGCCGAGATCGGTGTGCGATGGGCGGTGGTGCTGATCGACCTGGCAGCCATTGCTGGGCTGGCGTCGGTGATGCTGGTGATGTTGCTTGGCCAGTCGCGCGTGCTCTACACCATGTCGCGCGACGGCCTGCTGTGGCCATGGGTCGGCAAGCTGCATCCCCGCTTCTGTACGCCCTATCTCACGTCGATCGTGGTGGGATGCCTTGCGGCGTTTCTGGCGGCCCTGTTTCCCATCACCCTGCTTGGCGAACTCGTCAGTCTCGGCACGCTGCTGGCGTTTACGATCGTGAGCCTGGGCGTGTGGGTGCTGCGGGTGCGGCATCCGGAACTGCCAAGGCCATTCCGCACGCCGTGGGTCCCGGTCGTCCCCGTGTGCGGAATGATTGTGTCGCTCGCGCTGATGTTCTCGCTCGACGCACCGGCGTGGATCGGCTTTGGGAGCTGGCTGATCTTCGGCCTGTTCATCTACTTCGGCTATAGCCACTCGCATAGTCGCGTGCAGAGAAATTTGGCCGCAGGTACCCAGAGCGCGCGGGCGCAACCTTAGCTGAAGCACGACGAAACAACAATCCCTTCGCTACGACTTCGACAGCCGAAGGGATCATTCTGTTCATGATGCCTACTACTAGGCCGGAGTCTTCGCGCAAAATTCCTCGAACGCGCGAATCAGCTCGCCGGCGATCTCCTGCGCGGTCGACTGCTCGATCGTCGAACGCTGCATCAGGTAAATCAGCTTGCCGTTGCGCAGCAGCGCCACCGCGGGCGACGACGGCGGATTCCCCTGGAAATAGCTTCGGGCGCGCTCCGTCGCTTCGCGATCCTGACCTGCAAACACGGTGATCTTGTGGTCGGGCTGGTTCGCGCTGTTGGCCAGCGCAAGCCGAACGCCCGGACGCATCTTGCCCGCAGCACAACCGCAAATCGAATTCACAACCACCATCGTTGTGCCGGGCTGCGACACGATCGCGTCTACCTCTTCAGCCGTTGAAGTCTCCTGAATGCCCGCGCGCACCAGTTCCTCGCGCATAGGAATCACCATGATTTCTGGGTACATTTCGCCTCCGGCGGAGAAAGCCGCCTATCTCCATTCTACCGGGAACACCCACACCGGTGTAGCCTTGAGGCAAGTGCTTCTGGAAGAAAACAAGCAGCTCGCCCCGTTCACCACGTTCGGTATCGGCGGACCGGCGCGATGGTTCGCCGCCGTCGCCCGCGAAGAGGAAATTGTCGAAGCCGCCATTTGGACCTCTGAGCGTCGCGTTCCGCTATTTGTGCTCGGCGGGGGCAGCAACGTGTTGATTTCGGATGCCGGATTTGATGGCCTCGTGCTGCACATCGAGCTGCATGGCGTTGAAGCAGTCGGAGTTGACGGCTGCGCGGGTGTGTATCGCGTGGCTGCCGGTGAAGACTGGGACCGCTTTGTCGAGCACGCTGTAAGGGACGATTGCGCCGGCATCGAGTGCCTCGCCGGGATTCCGGGCACCGTCGGCGGAACGCCGGTTCAAAACGTGGGCGCCTATGGACAGGAAGTTGCCTCTTCCATCGAGCGTGTGCGCGCATTCGATCTCATTTCGAGAGAATTTGTGGAGTTCCCCGCGGCTGAATGCGGGTTTGCCTATCGCCGCAGCCGCTTCAATTCCGCCGATCGCGGTCGATACATCGTGACGCGCGTGGATTATCGCCTCACGCCCCGCGGCGCCCCGACGCTGCGCTATGCGGACCTGCAGCATGCGTTTCCCGGCGTCCTTCCCAGCCTCGCCGAGGTCGCATCGGCCGTCCGGCAGATCCGGCAATCGAAAGGCATGCTGCTTGTGGAGGGGGATCCGGATTGTCGCAGCGCCGGAAGCTTCTTCAAAAATCCTGTTCTCGATGCCGCGGCCTTGCATCGCATTGCGATTCTGAGCGGCACAGAGCCTCCGCACTTTCCTGCGGGACCCGGAGCCGCCGAACGTGCCGTGAAGGTCGCCGCGGCATGGCTTATCGAGCAGGCCGGATTTTCGAAGGGGCAGAATATGGGCGCGGCAGGCATCTCATCTCGCCACACACTCGCCCTGGTCAATCGCGGCGGAGCCACTGCGGCCGACATTTTGCGTCTTGCCGATGCTATCCGCAACGCCGTCGAGAAACGCTTCGGCATCGGACTTGAAATGGAACCGGAGATGATTGGTTTCGAACCCTAGGCCCCATCGAGGCGCGCCACGATCCGCGCGCGCTCTGAAGCCAGCGCATCGCCGACCGGCCCCAGCGCGGCCACACGCCCCTCTCGCAGCAAAGCAACCTCGGCTCCCATGGCGTAGGCGTCGGTGGCATCGTGTGTCACCATCACGGTTTGAATCCTGTGTTCTCGCAGCCAGGGCTGCAGGCGCGCAAGCAGAGCATCGCTGGCGGCTCCGTCGAGCGCAGAGAAGGGTTCGTCGAGCAGCAGCAATCGCGGACGAGTCGCCAGTGCACGCGCCAGTGCGACTCGCTGCGCTTCGCCGCCGGAAAGGTTCCTCGGACGCCGATCCACGAGGTCCTTCGCGCCGACCAGATCCAGCATCTCGTCCACGCGCGCGTCACGCCCGGCCCGATCCATCGCTGCGAGCCCGTAGGCAACGTTGGCGAGCACGGTCAGGTGAGGGAAGAGGGCCGGCTCCTGTGCAACAAGCCCTATCTGGCGTTTCCCGGGTTTGACATGAACGCGTTGTGGTGTACCCGTCAACACGGTTCCATCGAGTGCGATCTCCCCACGATCCGGTCTTTCTAATCCCGCAAGAAGCCTCAGCAGGGTGCTCTTGCCCGCACCGGATGGCCCGAAGACCACGGTCCACTCCGATGCGAATCGGCACTGCACATCCAAATGGAAGGCGCCTCGCCGTACCTCAAGTGTGAACTCAAGCATGGCGCCCTCCACGCAGGCGGCTACCCAGGTAGATCGCCACCAGCGCTGCAAGACTGAACGCGACCAGGATCGTCGCAGTCCGGTCCGCTGCCGCGTAGTCGAAGTTCTCGACCTGGTTGTAGAGCAGGATGGAAAGCGTGCGCGTCGAGCCGGGAATGTCTCCCCCGAGCATCAACACGACACCGAATTCGCCCACGGTGTGCAGAAAGCTGAGTACCGCCGCGGCCAGCAGCGAGCGCCGCGCCAGCGGAAGCAGCACAGTGAAAACTACCCGCGTCGATCCCGCACCCAGCAAGCGCGCGGCATCGAGCAGCGCAGGTTCAACTCCTGCAAATCCGGCGACCAGGGGCTGCACAGCAAATGGCAGGCTGTAGATCACCGATCCAACCACGAGCCCCGAAAACGAAAATGCCAGTGGGTGCCCGAGCAGCGCGGTGATTCCCCGGCCGAATGCGGTGCGCGGTCCCAGCAGCACCAGAAGAAAGAAGCCCAGCACCGTCGGCGGGAGAACCAGAGGCAATGTCGCCAACGCTTCCAATCCGGCAAGCCATCGTCCGCGTCCCAATACCAGCAGCGCCGACAGGGGAATCGCAATCGCAAGCAGGATGGCCGTCGTGACAGTGGCCAGCCTCAGCGTGAGAGCAAATGCTTGCCAGTCGATCATGCGGGGTGAACCGGCGCGAGACCGGCCTTGGCAAACTGCGCCTGTGCCGGAGCCGAAAGGAGGTAGTCGAGCAATCGACGGGCTGCATTCCGTTGCGTGCTCTGCCGCATCAACACCGCGCCTTGTTCAATCGGTGGATACAGATCGCGCGGAATCACAAAATAGCTTCCGCTTGCCGCAAGTTGCTGCGTCAGCGCCGTCGTCAGAGAAATCAATCCGGCCTGCGCGTTGCCTGATTCGACGAATTGTGCAGCCTGCGCAATATTCTCCGCGGTCACGATGCGTGGCCTCAGCGTGTCGTAAAGGTGCAGACTCGTGAGCGCGGCAACAGCAGCCCGTCCGTACGGAGCGCGATCCGGATCCGCGATCGCCAGCCGCTTCAATTGGGGGTCGCGTAGCAGGTCGAGCGAGGGCCCCCGCAAGCGCGAATCGTTGCGTGTCCACAAGACAAGCGTTCCATGTGCGTAGATCGCGAGCGAACTCGGCTCCGCGACTCCCGCCCGGATCAGCCGCTTTGGGTAGCCGAGGTCCGCGGAGAGAAAAAGATCGAAGGGCGCGCCATTCTGGATCTGGGCGGTCAGCATGGCGGACGCCTGGTAAGTCGCCTCGACGCGAATTCCAGTTGCGTGCTGAAAGTCCTTCAGGATGGGCGGCAGCACCGGCTCCAGGTCCGCGGCCGCTGCCAGGCGCAGCACGGCCTGCGGCCAGGCCCCGGGCGCGCATGCGAATGCAAACAAGCATGCCCCGATCCATTTCAGCATGGGTTCACCGTTGCGAATCGACCAAAATCGTCCACCGCTGGTAGGCTAACACCAAGGATGAACGACAATCTGCATCAGCTTCGCTGTTTCGGATGCGGTGAACGAATCCGCGGCGCCGACGCGCAGCCAGACTTCCGCTGCATGGCGTGCGGCGACCTTTTTGAAGTGGAGTATCCGGGATGGAGCCAGCGCCAGGGACACGACCGCCCCAACCCCGGAGCGCTGAAATGGCTCTGGCGCGAGCGGCGCTGCTCCTCTGAAGCGCTCGACCAATCCGGCGTTTGGCGCTTTCGCGAACTGCTACCCATACTCGACAACTTCGGCAACGCCATTTCTCTGCAGGAGGGGAACACACCTCTTTACTCGCTCTCGCGCGCGCGGAATGCGACCGGGGTCGACCAGCTTTTTGCAAAACATCAGGGCATGAATCCGACCGGATCGTTCAAAGACACCGGCATGACCACGGCGCTGAGTGTAGCAAGAGAACGTGGCTTTGAGTGGGTGGCGTGCGCATCGACAGGAAACACCTCGGCAGCGATGGCGGCGTATGCAGCGCGCGCAGGTTTGCGCAGCCTCGTTCTGATACCGGAGGGAAAAATCGCGTGGGGCAAATTGTCGCAGGCGATGGATTATGGCGCAGTCACCTGCCAGCTCAAGACCGACTTCGATGGATGCGTCAAGGTGCTCGCCGAAGTGATCCGGGAGGCGCCGGTCTATCTGCTCAACTCTGTCAATCCGTACCGCCTTGAAGGCCAGAAGACGCCGGCCTTTGAAATAGCCGAAGCCTTCGACTGGACGGTACCGGATCACCTGATTGTTCCGGGCGGCAATCTTGCCAACAGTTCTGCCCTGGCGAAAGGGTTCAGAGAATTGCGGGAACTGGGTGTGGTTGCCCGCGTACCGCGTATCTCGATTGTCCAGGCGGAGGGTGCGAATCCTTTGGTAAGGAGCCTGGCACAGAGCAAGGGCGCCGAGTTGACACCAGTAGAAGCTCATACCCGCGCAACGGCCATCCGCATCGGCAACCCCGCGTCGTGGCGCAAGGCTGCGCAAGCAGTGCTTGATACGGGCGGATGGTGCATCGATGTGTCAGAAGCTGAAATCGCGATGGCCAAGGCGGAACTGGGCGCAGAAGGACTGGGTTGCGAGCCGGCCTCCGCGGTCACGCTGGCCGGCCTGAAAAAACTCCGCAAGGACGGGAAAATTGCCGGCGCAGATCGCGTGGTCCTGGTGCTGACGGGTCATACACTCAAGGATCCTGACTACACAATCGACTTTCATCGCGGGACATTGCTTACCGATCAGGAAGGTGCCGGCAGGGAAAAGGAAATCGCAGCGCTTCGCCGGAACGCGCGTTCGCTCGACGCCAGCGCCTCCGCAGTACTTGCGGCGCTCAAGGGCGAATCGATATGAGCGGAAGCATTCGTCTGCGTCTGCCTGCAACATCGGCCAACCTCGGTTCGGGGTTCGACACCGCGGCCATCGCACTCTGCATGCACCTCGAGATTGAAGCCGCCGCGTCGGACCGATTTTCGATCGAGGCAACCGGTCGTGATGGCACGCGATGCAGCCAGCTTGAGAACAACCTGATTCTCGAAACTTATAAACGCGTAAGTCAGGACAACGGGAAGTCGGTAGTTCCGCTCGCCATCAAGATGCGGAACGGCATTCCGCTCGGGATGGGCTGCGGTTCGTCGGCTGCCGGCATCGTTGCCGCCGTCGCGCTGGCCGTGCACTTCGGCGATCTCGATTGGAGCTCTACGCAGATTCTCGAAGAGGCCTGCGCCATTGAGGGCCATCCAGACAATGCTGCCGCCTGCTGGCTGGGCGGTTTTGTGGCCACGGCCAGCGAAGGAAGACGTGTGCATGCAGTCCGGGTCGCCCCTCCGCTTGGCTGGCGGGCCATCCTCGTGCTTCCGCAGAACCCGCTGGCGACCACCGAGGCCCGGGCGCTTTTGCCCGACCGGTACTCGCGCGCCGACGCCATCGCTAATATTCAGGCCGCATCTCTGCTCGGCCTCGCGTTCGCTCAGGGACGCCCCGACCTGCTTGGCATCGCGATGAAGGACCGAATCCACCAGCCCTATCGCGCCGCCGTCTGCCCGATGCTCCCCCCGCTCCTGACACTCGCTGATACCGCCGAGATCTGTGGCGTCGCCCTCAGCGGATCAGGCCCGGCGGTCCTCGTCGTGTTGGATAGGGAAGCGTCGATTGAGCACGCATCGCAACGCATCCGCGCAGCCCTTCGCGCGCTGCCGGCGCCGGAACTGCTGGTATGCCGGTTTGAGCCAAGCGGAGCACATGAATCCTTCACTATGCGCAACGCAGATCGACCGCAAGTCGACGTTGCTAAATCGGTCTAGTTATACCCAAGTAATCGCCGGTAGGGGAGAGGTGTCATTCTTGCCAATCACCTGATTTTGATTACTCTGCGAATTACCTAAGTTTGCTTGCCAAGGAATTGGAAACCCCCTACATTCGCAGCGTGGGCAGTTCTGGGGGAGGGCTGCTCTAGCGCCCGAGATCCTTACAGGATCCGGGCGCTTCTATATTTCGAGGGCTTTTACTGCGGCGATCGGGCCTCTCCCTCCGCTCGCGGCGGGTACCTAGCTTGGCCCTCTGCGACTTTCAGAACCCTACCCGCATCCAATGAAAGCGACGAATTGCCTTTACACTGGTTATGAGGCGTTTGCCGCAAGGAGAAACATGGCTGGATTGGGAGTTTTGGAAGTAAGTGATTCGACATTTGACCAGGAAGTGCTGCGCAGCGAGCAGCCGGTGCTGGTAGATTTCTGGGCTGTATGGTGCGGCCCATGCAAGGCCATCGCGCCCATCGTCGACAAGCTCGCGTCGACTTATGAGGGCAAGCTCAAGGTTGCCAAGGTGAACGTGGACGAGAACGGTGCAACGCCTTCGCGTTATGGGATCCGTGGGATTCCGACGCTACTGCTTTTTAAAGGCGGAAAGGTTGCCGACCAGATCGTGGGCTACGTGCCTCAGAACGTGATTGAAGAGAAGGTGCAGCGCCTGCTCGCCTGAGCGCCCGGCATGATGAGAATCGGAGGCCCGGTTCGCCGGGCCTTTTTCGCGTCTCCTTCAGACGGTGGATGGCTTGTAGAAAATTGCACTCGTTTTCAGCGGTGTGCGTTTCATAACGGGCCTTCCTCCGCGCTTAGCGGTACTTCCGCAACACACCGAGCACCCTGCCCTGGATTGCGACCTGGGCCGCCGGCACATAGATGGGTTCCATCTCGATGTTCGAGGGCTGCAGCCGGATCACCTGGCCTTCCGCATAGAAGCGCTTCAGCGTGGTCTCAGAACCGTGAACCAGCGCGACAACGATCTCTCCCTGGCGCGCTGTCCGCGTGCGCTCCACCAGCACATAATCGCCGTTAATGATGTGTTCGTCGCGCATGGAGTCGCCCCGGACTTCCAGCGCAAACACATCGCGGTTGCCCACCACATCATGAAGCGAGATGCTCTCGGGCGTTTCGGCGGTTTCTACCGGCAGACCGGCAGCAATACGGCCGGCCAGCGGCAGCCTGTCGCTGGTGCGCGTCCGGGTGCCTGGAGGCAGCACATCAATCGACCGGCTCCGGTTGTGCACGCGGTCGAGCATGCCCTTCTTTTCGAGGTTGCTGATGTGCTTGTGAACGGTGGCCAGGCTCTTAAGCCCCATGCCCCGCGCAATCTCTTCAAAGGATGGGGAATAGCCATTGCGGCCGACGAACAACTCGAGAAAGTCGAGAATCTCTTTTTGTCTTCGCGTCACAGCCATGGGCGCATTATAGCGAACAGAAGGCGAATAGCAAGACAATATTTTCGTATTTTGTTTGGCTGGGTTCCTCCCAAGGAAACGAAGCCTTGAGCGAGGTCACGCTTCCAGTGGCGATTCGTCGTTCGCTCCGTTTCTAACGCCAAATCACCGATCTTCGCCTGGCCATTCTTCCCTGAAATCTGATTGTGACCCGACACGCCGCTTCGGTTCTTCTGAACCATTTTGGAACCACCATCCCCTCGCCCCGATTCAGGAAACGCAATCGATTTTTCAGCGCGCATTTCCTTGAGTTCACGCCGTTCCGGACGCATGGTGGAGAGTTGGTTGCCTGAGGTTAGGCGCCGCTAACCGTCATCGGGCTTCGGCGTGAAAGCGGGGGCCCAATCGCCGGGATGAATTGATGCAGTTCAGATCAACCGGAAGGGACATCGATGAGGTACTTGATCGCTGAGGATGACGTCGCGCTAAGCACCTTCCTGCGGCACGCACTCTCCACCGACGGATCTCAGGTTGTCCTGGCGCACGACGGAGCTGCGGCGGTCGAGCAGTTCCGTGAAGAGATGCCGGACCTGACCATTCTCGACTTGAATCTGCCGGTGATGGACGGAGAACAGGTTCTCGACCGGATGCGCGCAATCGACGCAGATTTGCCGATTCTCATCCTTTCGGCGCGCCACGAAGTCGAGACGCGCATCCGTTGTCTTGACCGCGGCGCCGACGATTTTCTGCTGAAGCCGTTCAGCCTTCAGGAATTCCGCGCCCGCTGCCGCGCTTTGCTCCGCCGCAAGCGCGATGCGCGCCTCACCCTGCACGCCGGCGACCTCGAAGTCTGCCGGCTGGAGCATACGGCGAGCCGCTCCGGACATGCACTCGAATTGACCAACAAGGAGTTCGCTCTGCTCGAGCACCTCATGCTGCATCGCGGCCACTGCGTGTCGCGCGTGGAGTTGCTCGACTCGGTGTGGAAGATGGAGCCGGCACAGACCACCAACATCGTCGACGTCTACGTGAACTACCTCCGCCGCAAGCTGCACGATCCTCCTCCGGGAAAGCTGATCCGGACCAGGCGCGGCGAGGGGTACTACGTGCCCTCGGAAAGCCAGGCGGCTGCGGCTCCATCCGGGCCGCAACCCGGTGGCGGCCCAGCACAGGGCAGCATCACGCAACCCGACTGACAGAAAGGAGTGTCGCCATGTCGTCCAACGTTTCCGTTTCTTCTTGCGCCTCGCGCATCCGTCCGCGCACAGCTTTGGTAGCGAGCGCCGACACCAGCTTCCGCCGCCGGGTTCACGATGTGCTGACCGGACTACGCTGGCAAGTGCGCGAAGCCGGTAGCGGAGCGCAGGCATGGAGCGAAGCCGAGTCCGCTACGCCTGAAGCACTGATCGTCGACGGCTGGCTGCCCGATCTCGAGCAACACGCGTTTCTGAATGAATTCCGCTCCTCGTTTCCCGAAGTAGACCTGTTGAGCCCGGAAGGAGATGCGGCAAGCCCGCGGGGGCCGCACCGCCAGGAACTGCTTTATGCGCTGCGCCGCTGCCAGGACACCGATACATCCGCCTCGAACGCAGCCGTGCCGATGACGCCCGGCAGGCCGGCCGGTCGAAACGCCCCGATTGCCATGTCCCTGCCTGCGCAAGCCCTTCCTGCTTCGCCGAACGGCAACACAAAAAGTCCCGCAAAATCCACGCAATGTGTCGAGCCTCGACGGACGAACCCGAGCACTCCCGCGGTTGAGCGGCTTCCGGAGATGGTTGGGAATGCTCGCTGCATGCTCGAGATCAGCCGGCGCGTTCGCCTGGTTGCGGCCCGCGCGACCCCGGTTTTGATCGAGGGGCCCACGGGATCAGGCAAGGAGCTGGTTGCGCGCGCCGTGCATCGGCTGTCGTCGCGCAACCGCAAGCCATTTGTCGCTATCAACTGCGCGGCCATCCCCGAGACGCTGCTCGAGGCAGAACTCTTCGGCCACACGCGCGGCGCGTTTACCGGGGCGGTACAGGGTCGCGTGGGCCGCATTGAATCGGCCGACGGCGGAACGCTTTTTCTCGACGAAATTGGCGAGATGCCTCTCGCGCTGCAATCGAAGCTTCTGCGCTTTGTCGAGAGTGGTGAGTTGCAGCGGGTCGGCGACAACGAAACGGTCCAAGTGGACGTGCGGCTTGTGGCGGCGACCCACCAGCCGCTGGCCGAGAACGCGCGAGAGGGCAGCTTCCGCCCCGACCTCTATTACCGTCTGGCGGTGTTTCTGATTCGCACGCCGAGCTTGTGCGAGCACCTCGAGGATCTCCCGCCTCTGGTCGAGCACTTTCTCGCCGAGCTGGGCAGGCAGGCGCCGGTCAAGCGCGTCAATCTTGCCGTCATGAGAAAACTTGCTGCCCACTCGTGGCCGGGCAATGTGCGCGAGCTGGAGCATGTGCTGGAGCGCGCGGTCATTTTGTCCTGCGACGCGCCGGTGCTGGAGCCGGCGGATATCGACTTCGGCATGGAGATCAACTGATTCGAGCATCCGGAGGCTTTCGCATGATGATGGACGCATCAACCCGGCTAAGCGAGCAGATCGCGCGTTATCTCGATCTTGCCGCCAGCGAGGCGAAGCTGACTGCGGCCAACATGGCGAATATCGATACACCAGGCTACAGGGCCGTTGGAATGGACTTTGAAGGGGAGATGCGCCGCGCGATGGAGGAGGTCGATAACGGCGCGAGCGCGCGCCCCGTGCACGTGGAAGCCGTTGACGGTCTGGTGGCCCGGCCCGACGGCAACGACGTTTCGATGGAGCGCGAGAGCCTGCATCTCGCCGAAGCGCAACTGAAATTCAAAACCGGCGTAGCGCTCCTGCGCGAGGAGTTCACGCGCGTGATGGACGCGATTCACGCCGACAGCAAGTAGCGAGCGAGAGAAGGGAATCAGGATGAATCTTTTCGGCATGATGGAAGCTTCGGGATCGGCGATGCAGGCGGAACGGGTGCGCGCAGAGGTGGTCGCGGCGAACATGGCCAATGCGGAGACGACCCGCACCGCAAACGGTGGTCCTTACAGGCGCCAGATGGTGGTGTTTGCTGCCGGCCAGGGGGATGCAAGCTTCGTGGATTCGCTCGTCAACGCAAGCAATGACTCGACGCTGCCCAACGCCCTGCATCCGGTTGCGCCCGGCGTTCAAGTTGCCGGCGTGGTCGAGGACCCGGCACCTCCACTTCGCCGCTACGATCCCGGCCATCCCGATGCGGGCCCGGACGGCTATGTCGCGTATCCCGACATCAATCCCATCACAGAGATGGTTGATTTGATGGGGGCGACGCGTGCCTATGGCCTGAATGGTTCTGCGGTGCAGGCAGAGAAGGGCATGATTTCGTCGGCGCTTGAGATTGCCAAAGGATGAAGCGGCGCGGTGCATGAAGGCGTCAGCGGCGAAAGAAGGGAGTTGCGATGCAAGCCTCGGTGCAAGCGATTCAGAATGTCGGCTCCGATTCGGTCTCGTTCGGAACCGCCCTCGTTCCAAACTCAGGGGCCAAGGATCAAACCGCCGGACCCTTCAGCGATCTGCTCGCTGATTCCATCGGTCAGATCAACACGCTTGAGAGCCAGGCCCGCAGCGCAGTCGACGGGCTAATGACGGGCTCGGGAGTCGATGTGCATCAGGCGATGCTTGCGACGCAAAAAGTCGAAATGGCCTTCGAACTGGCGCTGGCTGTGCGCAACAAGGCGATCCAGGCTTACCAGCAGGTGATGGGCATGCAGTTCTGACCCGGTTAAGCAATGGCTACGACAGGAACACAACTGGCAAGGAACGCGATCGTGCCGCAAAGGCCGCTCGCCGCCGGCGCGTTTGCGCTGCTAACGCGCGCCCGTGTGCTATGGGCCTCGATGTCGCCGCGCCGCCGCACCTCGACTGCGCTCGCACTGGCGATGCTGGCAACCCTGTCCGGTGCAATCGCATGGTACGGCCTTCGCACCGACTGGCGCACGTTGTATGCCGGAATGGATCCCGATGATGCGCGCCAGACGGGCCTGACCCTGACCCAGGCGCAGATCCCGTTCGAAGTGGCAGCGAATGGGACCGCGATCCTGGTTCCGGCTCCGCAACTCGACAAGGCGCGTTTGGCGACGGCCGCCAAGGGCGGAGTGAAAAGCGGGCGTCTGGGCTTTGAGCTCTTCGACAAACCAAACTGGGTGGGCTCGGAATTTGATGAGCAGGTGAACTATCAGCGTGCGCTCGAGGGCGAGCTCGAACACACCGTCGCCACGCTGGCCGACGTCGAGTCGGCCCGGGTCCATATCGTGCTCCCGCACAACTCGCTCTTTCAGGATGAAGCTCGCCCCGCAAAGGCCTCCGTCGTACTGAAGCTTCGGCACGGGTCGCTGGCGGACGGTGAGGCGGATGCCATTCGCAACCTGGTAGCCTCGGCTGTCGACGAATTGACACCGGATCACGTGGTCCTGGTGGATGCCTCGGGCCATCTGCCGCTGGGTCCGAAGACCCTGCAAGCAATGCGCCTGGGCGCCGAGCAGGCACTCGAAGAGAAGCTGGTTTCGACTCTCGGGGCGGTCACAGGCGCTGAGAATGTGCGCGCCTCGGTCACGCTCGACTATGATGATTCGGCCTCGGACCAGACGCAGGAGACCTATGATCCGACGCAATCGGCCCCGCTCTCGATGCAGCGCACGGAAACCACGAGCGGCGGCCAACTCGTTGCGTCCGGTGTTCCGGGGGTTGCCTCAAATGCGCCAAACACGCAGGCGCTGCCTGTCTATCCCAAGCTGACCACGTCACCGGAAAGTTCGAAATCGGAGTCCGGCACGTATGGCGTTTCGAAAACGACTCGTCACGTGATCGAGAATCCCGGCCGCGTGCGTCGCATGACCGCGGCGATTCTCGTCAACGACCGCCTGATCCGTCCCGCAACGAAAGGCGCGCCCGGGCAATGGCAGCAGTGGTCGCCGGGCGACCTGCAAAACCTGACCGCCCTGGCGCAGGCCGCGGTGGGCTTTGATTCTGCCCGCGGAGACGTCCTCACCGTGCAGGACCTGGCCTTTGACAATAATCGGATTCAGCCGCCGGCGGCATCGCTTCCGTCCCAGCTTCTCGACGGCGCCGAACGCTCGCCGCTGCTGATCAAGTACGCCGCCTCTCTGATCGGACTGATGGCGCTTTTGCTTCTTGGCATCCGGCCGGCCCTGCAACTGGCACGAACCGCTTCGGTCCCGGGATCTGTCCCGGCAAAAAAACTTCAGGCCTCGAATCAGCCGGTGCTTGCCCCACCCGAACCGGCAAAACCCGATCCAGATCGCATCAAGGCACACGAAATCTTCGAACAGGTGAGCAACCACATCAAGCAGGAGCCCACGCAAAGTTCACGCTTGCTGCAAAGCTGGATTCACTCGGAGTAGCGCATTGCTTGAAGACGAAGTCTGATGGAGAAAAGCGGAGAACACCATCGTGGCTGAGCAGGAAGCGGAATCGGCAAATGTCGTCCAGCGGCGTACGCCCGCATTGAACGGAATTCGCAAGGCTGCGATTTTGCTGGTGGCGGTGGGAGAGGACCTGGCCAAGGAGGTACTTCGCTCGCTGCCCGATGTGGACGTACAACGGCTCACGGAGGAGCTGGCCGATCTGCGCGGAATCAATCCCGATATTTCCGCCCAGGTTCTTGAAGAGTTCTGGCAACTCGTGGAGACGCAAAACTTCATGGTGCACGGCGGGCTCGACTACGCGGGCCGCGTGTTGGTGGAGGCATTCGGCAAAAACCGCGCCGACGATTTGATGAATCTGGTGCGGCGATCGCAGGAAGCGGCGCAGGGCAATCTGGCCAAGCTCCAGCGCACCGATCCGCAACAACTCGGCAAGCTGCTCGATGCCGAGCACCCGCAGACCATCGCGCTTGTGCTCGCGCACCTTGATCCGAAGCGTGCCTCGCAGGTGCTCGAGAACTTGAGCGAGGATCATCGGGTGGTCGCCATTCGGCGCCTTGCCGAAATGCGCCAGTTCTCGCCGGAGATGGCCCAGAAGGTGGCGCACATACTGCATCGCCGGCTCGAGAACGTAGGCGACAACGCGCGCAAGAGCTACTCGGGATTCAAAGCCGTGGCCGATTTGTTGAACCGTCTCAATGCCGAGGAATCGAAAAAGATTCTTGAGACCATCGAGGAGAGCCAGCCGGAGCTCGCGCTCGGTATTCGCAACCTGATGTTTACGTTCGAAGATCTCATCACCGTGCCTCCGGCCACGATTCGCGAAATTGTTTCGGGCGTGGATAAGCGTCAACTTGCCATGGCATTGCGCGGAGCGGACGAAGAGCTGCGCGCACAGATCTTCAAAGCCATGAGCACGCGCGCCGTCGAAATGTTGAAGGAAGACATGGAGGTGCTGGGGCCCGTCCGTTCGCGCGAGGTGGCCCAGGCCCAGCAGGAGATTCTCAATCTCGCGCGGCGTCTCGAGTCCGAGGGCAAGGTAATCCTGAAACTCGAGAGTGGCGACGAGATGCTGGTCTGAGATCGGGATACCGGCGACCGAAGCAGGAGTGGCGATCAGATTGAACAAGAGGATGGTTCAAAATCGATGAGTTGCCCGGCGCGCGAACAGGTGGATCCATTCGACTATCCGGCTGATGCAGAGCCGCGCATTCCGTGCGGCGAGGTGCTTTGCGGGCCGTGGACGGGCCTTCCGGGCCGGGTTGGCGTCTCGGAAATCAGGCAAAGCGAACGAGAAGACGAGTTGCAGCGCAGTTTCGAGACGGGGCGCGCGCAGGGAGTGGAAGAGGGGCGCGCGCTGGAGCGCCAGGCCCGGTCGTCCGAGGAAGCATCTGCGGAGGAGCGGAGGGCCACGGAGTTGTCCGGCCTCGTAGCTCGATTCTCAGCCGATCGCGACCGCTTCTTTGAGCAGGCTGAACCCGAGGTCGCAAAACTGGCATTGGCGATCGCCGCTCGTATTCTTCGCCGCGAATGTTCGGTGGATCCGCTGCTCCTCAGCGACGCGGTGCGCACGGCTCTCGGCCGATTGTCCGATTCAACCGAGGCTCGCCTTCGCGTTCCCGCCGCGGATTTTGAACTGTGGGCTGAGACGATTCGTCATCTTCCGAAGCTCCGTATTCGGCCCACAGTCGTCGCGGACGGCGCCATGTGCACGGGCGACTGCGTCATCGAGACCAGGGCGGGCACGGCAGACGTGGGCCTTTCCGCGCAGCTTGATGAAATGGAGCGCGGTTTGTTCGGTGCCACGCGGAATCACATCGATCATTCGCAATCCGCCAACCAGGATGGGGGTAGTCCTCCCGAGGTTCATGCATGAGCCCGCTTCTCGCTTCCTATTTCGAGGCGCTCGAGCACGCTCGGCCGTGGAGCTGGCGCGGCCGCGTCGTCGAATCCGGCGGACAAACCATCGAATCCGCCGGACCGCCCGCATCTGTCGGCGAGTGCTGCGAAATCCTCGACCGGTTTGGCCGCGTGCATCAGGCCGAGGTGATCGGCTTCCGTCGTGCAAACGTGGTTGCCATGCCGCTGGAATCGATCCAGGGCCTTCAGTTCGGCGACGTGGTGATTGCGCGAGGTACGCGTCCGGAAATTCGAACGGGCCCTGGGCTGATCGGGCGCGTTTTGAACGCGCTCGGCGAACCAATCGACGACGGACCGGAAGTCGACGGAACCGAGGCATTGCGGCTGGAAGGCACGGTCCGTTCGCCGCTTGATCGGCAGGCGATTCGCACGCCGCTGGGCACCGGCATTCGCGTGATTGACGGGCTCCTGACAGTGGGGAGAGGCCAGCGCATCGGCATCTTTGGCGGTTCGGGCGTGGGAAAGAGCACGCTGATTGGCATGATGACGCGCAACACCGAGGCGGATGTGACGGTGGTTGCATTGGTCGGGGAACGTGGCCGGGAGGTCGGCGAATTCCTTTCCGATTCGCTGGGGAAGACGGGCCGGGCACGTTCGGTGGTCATCGTTTCCACATCGGACCAATCGCCGCTGATGCGCTTTCGCGCACCGCTCGCCGCAACCACGATCGCTGAGTATTTCGCTGCGCAGGGCAAACATGTGCTGCTCGTTCTCGATTCGCTGACGCGATTTGCCATGGCGGCGCGCGAGATTGGCCTCGCCGCCGGTGAACCTCCCACCGCCAAGGGCTACACACCGTCCGTCTTCACGCGGATGGCCAAGCTGGTGGAGCGCGCTGGTCAATTCCGTACAGGTTCGATTACCGCCTTCTACACCGTTCTGATGGAGGGCGATGATCGGCAGGATCCAATTGTGGACGCAGTTCGTTCCTTGCTGGATGGCCACGTGGTGCTGTCGCGCGCGTTGGCGGCCGAAGGATGGTATCCGCCGGTTGAAGTGCTCGATTCGATCAGCCGCCTCATGCCCGCGGTCACTACAGCGGATCATCGGGAGCAGGCAGCGCTGGTGCGCCGGATGGCGGCCGTGTATGCGAAGTCGGAGGACCTGGTCCGCATCGGGGCCTATAAACCCGGTTCCGATCCTGAAGTGGATCGAGCGCTGCGCGCGCACCAGCTGGTGAATCCGTTTTTGACCCAAACCGCCAGCGAGCGCTGCTCACTTGGCGAAAGCTGCCGACGCCTGGCCGAACTGGCAGAGGAGATGTAACCCCATGCCGGTTTCGCGTTCTCTGCTGCGGCTGCTCCGGGTAAGGGAACTGGAAGAGGAGCAGTGCCGATCTATCCTGGCAGCGGCGGCTGCCGAGTTGATACTGCTCGAAAGCGCGCGGGACGCCGCACGCGAACGTGCCCGCAGGGGCCGTTCCCTGATGGTTGCGAGCGCTCAAAGCGGTGATCTCGCCGATCGGATTGCCGGAGCCGAAGAGGTCCGATGCGGAGTCGGTAGCACTGAGTTCCTGTCGGTTCGCATTCGCTCGGTCGAGCTGCGGGTCGCGGGGTTGCGCCAGAGATTTCTTGTCAAGCGAACCGAACGGCGGCAGGCGGAGACGTTGATCGAGGACGAACGGCAACGGGACGCGGTCGAGCAAAGCCGCAAAAGTCAACAGGCGCTGGACGAATGGCATCGGACGAGGCAGTGGCGCGCCGAGGCCGGCAAGAAGCATTGAAGGAATGCGCGGCAAATGCATTCGGCGGAGGACTGTATGACCTTAGCCGAATCGGTTACCGGATTGAATAAATCATTCCAAATCGGAGCGCGTGCTTCCTGAACCCGTTTTAACCCAGCTGGCGCATCTTTGGTACGAGTCCTGCAAGTTTTCGTGTCATGACTGCCGCAACCATTCCAATTGCGCGTCCGGAAGTACCCTTCCCGGGAAACGGAGCGCGATTCGCAGGGGCGTTCAAGAAATCCAGCGCCGTGCCTGCGATTGTTGGCGAGGCGGAGTCCCCGCAGTACTCTGGCGTCCAAACTGTGCACTCGGCCGAAGCGTTTGCGGAGGCAATGCGCTGCCTGAACGGAGACGACGGCCCGGCAACGCCGCTGAAGAACACTCGTGCGCAGACCGCCAACGGAATCATTCGGAAGCCTCTCAACGATCCCATGAAGGCCGCGCCGCGGGCCCCCACGGAACATTTCCCCGCTACCGCAGTTCGTGAGGGAAGAACGAAGGACTTTGCTGCCGCCCCGCGGAATGGGGTGCGTCCCGCAGCACGTGATGCCGTCACGCGAGAAGCGCAACATAACCTTGGATCCTCATCCGAAAGAGGGACGACACGCCCGAATCGCGCATTGGAAAAGGCAAGCGATGCTTCTTCCACCGCAATCGTCCCGGTCGGCTTACCCGTTTTTTTCGACGTCATGCCCATCGCGAGCGCTGCCATGCCAACCGCGCCGAAAGGACCGCTTTCTCTCGAGGCGGGACGCGGTGCTGCGCAGCCTGAGAAGAGCGCAATTGAGTTGCCGAGGCAAAGGGAAAAGGACCGGGAGGCATGGGACGATGAATCCAGCGACCTTTCGATGCGAGCCGCCAATGAGGGGGCGAAGGACCAGGGAACCGGTGCGCGCTCGGAACCCGAGCAGCGAGCTTCAGCGGCGATGAAATCGGATTCGTCGCCGGCAACGCCGGGCATTTCCTTTCCTGCGCCGGCGACGGCAATCCATCTCAATCGGGACGCAACGCAAGCAGCGGTTCCCTCGGAGCATGCAGCAGCCGGTTCCACGCTTCCGTCAACGCAGAGCCAAGCCTGGCAGGGAATGCGCGGAGATGCCGCAAAGGCGTCGAAGCATCCGGACTCGCAGCCTGCATCTCAAACCCTTCAATCCGCCGGCCTCGTCCTTCCAACTCAAAGACAGCACCCTGTCTTGTCGGCGGACGCGCCGGCGTCATCAGCAGTCAACATTGGTTCGCGAGATTCCGGTTTCGCAAGCATCCCCGGATCGCCTGCCGGGCAGGCCATTACAGCGGCCGATCGCACCCCCACAACGGTCTGGACGCATGCAGGCCCGCGTCAGGCGGAGGCGGGTTATCAGGATGAGCAGCTGGGCTGGGTGGCAGTGCGGGCGCAGATGGGTACAGATGGAATTCACGCCACTCTCGTTCCCGACTCGGCCGAATCGGCGCAGGCGCTCACCATTCATCTTGCCGGTTTGAGCGCACATCTCATGGAGCAGCGTATGCCGGTGTCAACGCTGGCGCTCAGCTACTCCGATCCATCCGGCGGCCACACGGGGATGGGACCGGGTGGCGGGCAAGCCAACGACCAGGCGCGCCAGCCGCCTCCGCGAGAGGCGAGTGTCGCGCGCTTCGCTGGTCGAATTTCAGAAGCTGGTCTATCGTCCGCCGCTGCCGGACTGATGGGCGGACTTCCGGAAATCATTCCCGGTGGAGGCACGTATGTGTCCGTCATCGCATGACGGGACATCCGCCTTCTGTCGCGGATGCAGGAGAGAACGCAGCACCTCGAGGAGGAAACCATGGCAGCACTAGCGGGAATTCTGCAACACATGCCGACGGCGCAAGCTTTGCCTGGCGCGACGGCAATGGATAGTTCGTCAGGTGATTCAGACACAAGCGCAAGCGGAAACTCAGCCACGATTTCGGCGAATGATTTTCTGACTTTGCTGGTGACCGAAATGCAGAACCAGGATCCCACGGCGGATACCGATCCGAATGAGTACATCAATCAGCTCGTGAATGTAAACAGCCTCGAACAGCTCATCGACATTAACCAGACGCTTTCGACGGCGATGGGCAGCACTTCCGCGACAGGCGGCGTCGCGCAGGCCGGGACGGTTGCGCAAGCGGAGGGCGCGGAAGTTGCGCCGTCGATTGCGAACGGATCCGTACCGGCCGCCGCCGCGAAGCCCTACGTCGTGGATGGAAATCTCGGCACGCCGACATTCAGTCCGGCAGCTCAGCGCGTGGCGCAATCACTGGGCGGCGTGCAGCACTGAACCTGGACCGGGCCGGCTGCATCCGGCCTCTACTCATCAAAGAGGAGCAAACACATGGCAAGCTTTTCGATTCCGCTGACCGGTTTGAACGCCGATTCGACGGCTCTCAACACCATCGCGAATGATCTTTCGAATATGAACACGACGGCGTTCAAATCGCAGTCGACCAATTTCGCCGATCTCTTCTATCAGGAAATCGGGTCCACCGGATCCGGTGATCCGATCCAGGTGGGTGCCGGTACGCAGGTGGCATCGAACGAGACCGATTTCTCACAAGGTTCCATCAATTCCACGAGCAATCCAACCGATGTCGCGCTCAACGGCAACGGCTTCTTTGTGGTGGACGACGGCAACGGCGGCACCGAATTTACGCGGGCAGGGAACTTCTCGCTTACTTCGGCGGGCGACCTGGTCACATCCGGCGGATTCAGCGTGATGGGCTATCCGGCCCTGAACGGCGTGGTGAACACCAATGCGCCGCTGGTTCCCCTTAACATCCCCATCGGCGTCGTGCAGCAGCCACAGGCAACCACCAGCCTCAGCATGACGGCCAATCTCGATTCCTCGTCGACACCCGGGACGCAGTTCCCGGCGCAGGTCACGGTGTACGATTCGCTCGGTTCGCCGCACCTGGTTACTGTCACGTACACGGAGACAGCGACGAACACGTGGGACTACTCCGCCGGCCTGCCCGCCGCCGACTTTGCGTCAGGGGTTTCGACTCCCGTGACCGGCACTCTCACGTTCGATGGCAATGGCAACTTAATCTCGGTCGCGCAAACCGCGCCGGTTGCTGTTGCCTCCACTCCAGTGGGAACGGCTGCGGGCGATCTCTCGTCGATTCCGCTCAGCTTCACCGGGCTCGCCGATGGCGCTGCGGATCTCAACATGAATTGGAATCTCCTGGGGTCGAACGGCACACCCACCATCAGCCAGCTCTATGCCACTTCCGCAGTCCCATCGACGAACCAGGATGGCTACGAGCCCGGACAGTATCGGACTTTCACCATCGGGTCGGACGGCACCGTGACGGCCGTCTATTCGAACGGACAAAAGGAAGCCGTGGGACAACTGGCGCTCGCCAACGTGAATAACGTGCAGGGCCTGCAGATGATGGGGGACGGCAATTACGCGACGACGCGCGCCAGCGGCACAGCTTCGATCAGCACCTCGGGCACGTCGGGTCTTGGCACGCTGCAGGATGGAGCTCTCGAAGCCTCCAACGTAAATATCTCGGCAGAATTCTCTGACCTGATCATTGCGCAGCGCGCATTTGAAGCCAATTCCAAGACCGTGACGACGTTCGATACCGTCACTCAGGAAACCATCAACATGATTCACTGATTTCAAGCTTTCCTGTCGCGGCGATTCGAAGGGCGGGCAGAATCACTGGGCAGCGGGCGCCGATGCGGGAGGGGCGGCTGTCCAGGCGCCATTCGTGTCTTTAACGACGGTGACCGTGGCTGTCTGGATGGAGGTGTCCGCGCCGATTTTAGGAAAGGTCAATCTGGATTCGGCGGTATTTGCCCAACCGGGGATACCCTCGACTTCGTACTCGTATTTGACGGTGTATTGCGTGGGATTGGAAGGATCGTTGGGAATGGCGCTGTCGATCGCAGTGACATTGAAATGGCCGAAGCAGAAGTTACCGTAGCCGGGCCGGGACGGATCCGGTGTCCAGGCGGGATGTCCTTTGTCGGAGAGATCGTAGTCGTTGACGGGTTTCGATCCGATGACGAAGTGCTTCTTCACTTCGGGAGTCCGAATGAGGAGGCCGGCATCGGTAAGCGCCTCGTAGGCGCGGGCACTGGGATCCTTTGAGGGATCGAGCTGGGCGGGCATCTTGACAGGGCTCGGCCACACGCAGTCGTGGTGGTGCGCGAGAGAGTTGTCGATAGCGGTTGTTAGTTCCGCTTTGTCGACCGTCTTCCGATTGCAGGCGGCTGACGATCCCAAGAGAGCCGCCGCTAACAGCACCAAAATCGTTCGCTTGCTCATCTCTTTCTCCTGAGCGTTTCGATGCGGGCAAAGGGCACCGATGTGGTTTGCACTTCGTGCAACAGCGAATTATCGCACCTTCACCTCCACAAACAGTCCTTTTGCGTGTGCCAGAATGTTTCCCGATTCATCCAGGATATGCGCGTCGGTCCAGATCTTGCGTCCTTCGGCTTTCGCCACGCGACCCTCCATGCGAATTGGCGCCTTCGAGGGCACGGGCCGGCGGTAGTCCACTTCCATGTGCCGTGTCATTGCGATTCGTCCGTAGGCGCGGACGGCCTTGCTCATCGTTTCATCGAGCAGGGTGGCGATGATGCCGCCGTGCAGGAATCCGGTCGGCCCCTCGAACCGGTCCGGAATCGTCGCGGGGCACACCACGGTTCCATCTCCCGCCTTCAGAAATTCGAGTTGCAGCCCGCTGGGGTTAGCCGGCCCGCAGCCGAAGCACCGATTCTGCGCGGTATGCGCCATCGGGGTCAGGTTGTCTTCGTGGATCTTCATGCCGGCACGGCCTCCCCGGCCAGCACGCGGGCGAAGACGGCGGCATCGACATTGCCGCCGGTCAGCACCATGCCGATCCGCCTGCCGCGATTCCTTTCTTTTTCCTTGAGCGCTCCTGCCAGCGCAGCTGCGGCGGCACCCTCGGCCAGATTGTGTGTGTCCTGGTAGAGCGCGCGCATCGCTGACTCGATCTCCTCCTCCTCGACTTCAACGATCCGCGCCACGTTGTTCCAGATGATCTCCATGGCCGCCGCATTCGGCATGCGGCAGGCAAGGCCGTCGGCAATCACCGTGCGCGCTGGCGCCTCAACCACGCGACGCTCTCTGAAGCTCAACGCATACGACGGCGAGGCCGCTGCCACCACACCCACGATTTCCGTCCCGAGTTTAAGGGCATTTCGAGCGGCCGAGACGCCCGAGATCGACGATCCGAGCCCGATCGGAACGTACACCGCATCCAGCCCTGGCGTGCCCTCAAAGAATTCCAACGCGTAGGTCGCCGTGCCCATTACCAGGCGCTCGTGAAATGAATCAACCATGGCCAGTCCGCGCTCTTTTGCGAGTTGGCGCGCGAACTCCAGAGACGCCTGAAAATCTTGTCCCTCTTCGATCAGTTCCGCGCCTTGCGCCCGCATCGCGCGATTCTTTTCCACGCTGTTTCCATGCGGCACCACAATCGTGCACGCGACTCCGTGGAGGCGTGCGGCCATGGCGACGCCTTGCCCGTGATTGCCGCGGGTTGCCGCGACCACACCATGCAGATCCGGCTGCGTCTTTCTCAGCCAGTCAATGTAGAGGATCGCGCCCCTCAGTTTGAAGGCCCCGACGGGCGTGTGATTTTCGTGCTTGATCCAGGCTTCGGTCCCGAGCCGCTCATTGATCAGCGGCCAAGTGTACTGCGGAGTCGGCGGCATATATCGCGAAAGCAGGTCGCGGGCCTCGTGAATCTGCTGCAAAGAGGGAAGCGTCATGGCTCCAGCATACCCAACCTCTACACTGGAGAGGATGCCTCTTCGGCTCGGAGCCTGCGCTCTCGTCCTTCTTCTCGGCCTGATCTCATCCGGCTGCCGCTCGGCCCCGGAGCTTACTTCGCAGCAAGCGGAAGGAAAGCATCTCTATACGGTTCGCTGCGCGCATTGCCATGAAGACAACGATCTGAATCTGAAGAAGGTCCCGCCCAATCTGCACAACGTGTTTAACCGGACCACGCTGCCCAGCGGGGCGCCGGCGTCCGATGCCAATGTCGCCCGCACCGTCCTGTCGGGTAAAGGGCTAATGCCGGCGTTTGCAGGCAGGTTCACGGACGAGCAAATGGCAGCGCTGCTGGCCTACCTGCATACCGGGCTGCGCTGAGGCCAACAAGCTCATTCGTAGCGAATCGCAGTCATGGGGTCGATGCGGGCCGCCCGCCATGCGGGTACGACGCAGGCCAGAGTTGCTACTGCGGAGAGAACAAAAGTTGCGCCGAGCAGCAGCATCGGATCGCGAACGCTTTCCGCCGCCCAGCTGGCCATCACCTTGTTCAGCGCCAGCGTCAAGACCACTCCTGCCACAATGCCAAGGCCTACGCTGGTCACCGTGGATCGGAAAACGAGACCCAGTACATGGCCCCGGTCAGCCCCAAGCGCAATGCGGATGCCGAACTCATTGGTGCGTTGCACAGCGGTATACGCGACCACGCTGTAGAGTCCCACGGCGGCCAGCGCAAGCGCGAGAAACGCGAAAGCTCCGAAAAGCCATGCCACCAGCTGTCCTCGCGCGTACTCCGGCATTCCGGAGATCCAGTGGTCCAGATCCTTGACATCGTTGATCGTCTGTTGGTTCGCATCCACTGATATGATGGCCGCCCGGATCGAGCGGAGTAGCGCGAGTGGCGATCCATCCGAGCGCACGAGGATCTGCGTGAAACCCCCCATCAAGGCCGTGTAGGGGACAAAGGCCTCCGGCTTGATGGGGCTCGTCAGGCCATCATTGAGTTTGTCGCCGACGATGCCGACAATGAGGAATCCGCTCTCGACCCCCGGCGCAAGCACGACGCCTGTGGGCACCGGCTTTAAGGCCGGCAGCGTGAACGTGTGGCCGATGGCGTCGCCGGAAGGGAAGTAGCGCTTCGCAAAGGTCTGATTGACGACGGCGAGAGCAGCGCCGTGTTTCGTTTCATCCTCGTTCCACATCCGCCCTTGGACGAGTGGAATCCGAAGCACGGGAAAATACTCCTTGCTCACCATGTTGAAGTTGAATTCCTGATCTTGCGACGACGGTTTCCCCATGATCTCGAACTTGATCGTGAATCCGTTCGACGGAGGCGTGGCGTTGCTCGATACGGCGGCCATCCTCACGCCGGGCACCTGAGCCACCTTGGCAAAGAGCTGTTCGAAATCGGCGGCGCGTCCCGCCCACGTGTTATATGCGCCATTGTGCACCGGAATCCCGACAGACATCACGTTGTGCGGGTCGTACCCAAGCTTCATGTGCGCGAGCCTAAGGAAGCCGTCGATCGCCGCTCCAGCGCCCGAAAGCATCAGCAATGTGAGTGCGATCTGCGCCCCAATCAGCACGGAGTGCGTACGGCGCCCTCGCACATCTCCGGTCGTCTTCCGCGTATTCGACTGCATGACCTGGCTGACTTCGGGTCGCGAAAGCTGTAGCGCCGGCCACAGCCCGAAGAGCACGCCCGTACCCACCGCCACGAGAATGCAAAAGATCAGGACCGGCAAATTGATCCGGATGGCCGCCTCATGCGGGAACGAGAACTCCGGCAGGTTGGCCGCGATGAAGCCAACCATCTTGTAGGCCAGCACCAGCCCGAGGGCCGCTCCGGTAATCGAGAGCAGAAGCGCCTCGATCAGCAGCTGCCGGATGATTCTCTTCTGGCTGGCGCCGATAGCCGCGCGGACCGCGAACTCATGCTGCCGCGCCGTCGCGCGAGCCAGCAGCAGAATCGAGACATTGCCGCAACCGATCAGCAGCAGGAGCGCCACCGACCCGAAGAGGAGATAGAGCGTCCCTCCCAGTTCCGTGACAAACTGCTCGTTGAGCCCAACAACATGGATCTTCAGCTTCCCCGGAGGGAAAATCCTCGGCGTCTCGCGGGCAAACTCCTCGAAGAGCGGCTGCAGGGCCGCGTCAGCCTGCGCGTGCGAGATGCCGGTTTTCAACCGGGTGCCCACGTAGTAGTTGTTTGTCTGGTCGCCGGTGATCTTCAGCGGAAGATAGACGTCGGCATCGCCCCAGGCGAATCGTGAACCGGCGACGCCAACGATGGTGTAATTCTGGTGGTCAAGCTGAAGAATCTTGCCAACCACACTGGTATCGCCGACATAGTGCCGCTGCCAGAATTTGTATCCAAGCACCACCACTGACGCCGGATCCTGCCCGTCGATGGCATCGGAGGGCTGCAGCGTGCGTCCCAAAGCCGGTGGCACGCCGAGGAAGTTGAATGCATTCGAGCTGAAATCCGCGGTCTGCACATCCTCGGGGAACTCGCTCCCGCTGATCGTCATGTTGCGGCCGCCCTGCAGGAACGAGTCCTCGACCACGGGCGACTTGCGCAACTGCTGCCATTCCGGTGCAGTGATTCCCAGGAAGCCGCGTAAGTGCCCATCGGGCATGATCAGCCTCATGTGCACCATGCGATCCGGGTCCCTGTACGGATACGGATTCATCAAAATCGCATAGACCACGCTGAATACCGCGGTAGTTGCCCCGATGCCGAGCATCAGCGAAATGACTGCCGTCAGCGTGAAGCCGGGCGATTTGATCAGTTGGCGCGTTCCGAAACGAATGTCCTGCAGCACGGTCTTCATCGAGGCTCCTTCAACGTGAAATTCAAGCGGGCCACTGAAAGCAGATTCCGAATCCGTCGGGGTCTGTGAGATAAAGCTGTTTCATGCCGTACAACGCCACTTTTGGCGGATCGAGTTCCACGCCGAGCGTTTTCAAATGCTGATATGCGCCATCCACGTCCTGGCAGCCAAAGTAAAGGCAGGTATCCCCGTGGCCCGACCACCGCGCGGCATCGGGCGCCGCCGGCACATCCTTGGGGTCATAGGCCGTATTCAGCATGACTGTAGCGTTCGAAAGCGCAAGCATCGCCCAGTTCACATCATCCGGATTCGATGACATCGCCCTGGATCGTCCGGTTACCGTGAATCCCAAAACATCGCGGTAGAAATGGATCGACCGCGGCATGTTGAACACCTGCACCAGGGGCGCAACGCCATTCACTTCGATTGCCATTGCCGCACCTCTATACACAACTGCCATGCGACTGTGGAGCAATCCCGAGCCCAAAGCTGCCCGTTCCAAGTTGTTGATTCAACATCGTCGAAATCCTGCACTCGTCTCGCGCGCTGTCCAATTACGGGGTTTGCTGTTCGCAGGCGGACGCAACGCCGGGCGCCCCGTCGAACGGCCCGGAAGGTGAGTGTTGAATCCCGGAATGCTCTATACTCGAACTTGCCATGGCGACCGAAAAAACCTTCTACCTTGAGACCTTCGGTTGCCAGATGAACGCTCATGACTCCGAAAAGGTCATCGGAACACTTCTTCAGCAGGGCTACCGCCAAGTCGAGTCGGAAGAAGATGCCGGGCTCATCCTTTACAACACCTGTTCCATTCGCGACAAGGCCGAGCAGAAGGTCTTTCATCGGCTCAACGACTACAAGGCGCTTTACAAGGCGGGGAAACGCTTTGGCGTGCTCGGCTGCGTGGCCCAGCAGGAGGGCGAAAAGATCTTCGAGCGAGCCCCCTACGTCTCGCTGGTATCGGGTTCGGCATCGTACCGCAAGCTGCCCGAAATGCTGGCGCGTCTTGAATCGGGCGAGTCGCGCATCACCGGCCTCGACGACCGCCAGACCGAGGAGACCTTCGAAACGGAATTCACGGCGCGGCAGAACCCGTATCGCGGATACATCACCATCATCGAGGGCTGCGACAAGTTTTGTGCCTATTGCGTTGTTCCGTATACGCGCGGCAAAGAACGCAGCCGCGGATCGGCCTCCGTGCTCAACGAGGCGCACCGCATTGCCGACCTTGGCTATACCGAGATCCAACTTCTCGGGCAGAACGTGAACAGCTACCGCGACCCGGAAGGGAAGATGAGCTTCGCTGAACTGCTCGGCGCTGTCGGTCAGGTGCCCGGCATCCGCCGCGTTCGCTTCACCACCAGCCATCCGCGCGACTTCACCCGGGACATTGTCGAAGCCATCGACGCCGTGCCGTCGCTCTGCGACCACGTGCATCTGCCGGTGCAGTCGGGCTCGTCACGCATCCTGAAGCTCATGGCGCGCGAGTACACGCGGGACTGGTACCTCGAACGCATTGCCTGGATCAAGTCGGCCCGGCGGAGGATCTCGCTCTCGACCGACATCATTGTGGGATTCCCAGGCGAGACGCCGGATGATTTCATCGAGACCATGGATCTGCTGAAGGAGGTCGAGTACGACTGTGTGTTCGGATTCAAGTACTCGCCGCGTCCCAACACGCCGGCGCTCACCATGATCGATTCGATCTCCGAAACCGAGAAAGCGCAGCGTCTTCAGGTGCTGCTTGAACGCCAGCGCGAGATCCAAAGATCCAATTATTCGAAACATATAGGGGAAGTAATGGAAGTTATGGTTGAGGGGGCAAATCCCGCGCGCGGCCAGATCGCCGGCCGCAGCAGCCAGAATAAGCCGGTGAACTTCACAACGCCTCAACCGATCGCACCGGCTCCGGGTAGCTATCTCAACGTCAGAATTACAGCATCCTTTCCGAACAGCCTGGTCGGTGAGGCAGTCTAATCAAAGAGGAGGGTGGCAATGGATATCGAAGTTCGGATTCGCGGGCTCATGATGGACCCAGCCACCAACATGCCGATCGTCGTTCTCAAGGACGTCGCGTCCGACACCGTCATGCCGATCTGGGTGGGGATCTTCGAGGCCAACGCGATCGCCGTTGAGATTGAAAAGAACCCGCCGCTGCGCCCGATGACGCACGATCTCACGCGGAACCTCATCCATTACCTCAATGGAGAGCTGGAACGCGTAGTAATTACAGAGCTTAAGGACGATACCTTCTTTGCGACGCTATGGCTGCGCCAGGATAACGAGTCGATCACGATCGATGCGCGCCCGTCGGATGCAATCGCGTTAGCCCTCCGTGCAGACTGCCCGATCTTCGTTTCGGAGCAAGTGATGCAGTCGGCCAAATTGAATACCAGCGGGGCAGCCGAAGGCCCAACCGCCGAGCAGCTCCGCGGCTGGCTCGAGGGCCTGAATGACGAGGATATGGGCCACTACAAGATGTAGGCGCCGAGGAAATATTCGCTCGAATCCAGGCTCGTTCCGCCCGAAAGGCCGCCCAGGCGAACATTCAGAATCAAAAACTGACCCCGATACGGAGGGCTGGATAAGTCCCGTTCTAAGAAGCGGATAGGGAATAAAACTTCATCTTTACAGTTTACAGAATATACGTTATCGGACGTAGTTGAACCAGAAAAATAACCTGGTCCGAAACCTAATCCTTCATCGGCAGCGCCCGCTTGCCCATCGGCACGGCTCCATCTTTGGTCTCGAGAAATGCAAGCCAGGTGTCATTTTGAGCAAGAACCTGGTTCAGTTCGGATTCGCTGAGCACCATGCACGCCGTAGAGAGCGCATCCGACTCCGCGGCTGTATCGGCGAGAACCCAGGCGCGCGATTGCCGCAGAGCGGCCAAGCCGGTGCGCGGGTCAAGGATGTGAGTTCCCTTCACCGCCAGTCCGGAACCGCTTAACGAGACATGCCTCAGAAAGTACCGTTGCGAGGCATTGTCATCCCCCAGGCCGCACGACCAGCCCTGGGCGTCACGAGGCGGATCTCCCGCCAGGATGCTGCTGCCGCCTGAAACCAGCAAAAACGAGGGGCATTCCCACTGATGGAGCACGTCGGCCACGCGGTCAAGAGCAAAGCCCTTACCGATGGCGCCCAGATCGAATTCGAGGCGCCCGCTCGTGCAGCGAATAGAGTGCTCGTCCGGCTGCAGATCCCACTGCGGAAGCGCGCTTTGGGTTTTCAGCGCGGCGGGCGTCGGGCAGAACGCGTTGCCCGTGATCTGCTGCATCCTCTTCGCAACTTGGAGGCAGTCAAAGGCCGGCTCGCTCACGCGCATCGTTTCGCCAGGCTCGAGATGGGCCAGCCGGGCGATGTCACTGTTGGGCCGAAAGCGGCTCAAGCACGATTCCAGGGAATCCACCAGATCGAACGCGGCTTGTGCTGCCTGCGCGGCATAGGTCTTTTCCTGATCGGCAATGCGCGCCTGGAAGTGAGTTGCCATGGCGGCATGCTTGAATGAATGGATCTCAGCCATACACTTTCATTTTGGAGCAGGCGACCACAGCAGAACGAGCACGCCAGGACGCACGCCAAAGAACTCCGGACGAAAATTGCGCAGTCGATCTGCGTATTGCGCTCCTGCTTCGGTTGACGTTACAAAAAAATCCGCATCTGCCACCTGCTGTCCGGGCTGCCAGAAGCCCACCTGCTGAAAATGCCGCAGGTACCACGGCAAAGGCCATACATCCGCGGCGATCACCGCGATGCGAGGATTCGCGATGCCCTCTCTGCGCGCCAGATCGGCGATTTCCGCGGACAGCCCGAGAATGTCGTCCGTTGTATGCGCGTAGGCATAGGGATTGTTTTCGTCCGCGGGGTGCAGAAAAACGCGCTGGCGGGTGTCGTGCGCGATCAACACTGCCGCAACGGTGGTTAGGATGCAGGAAACCGCAATCAATGCGCGTTGGTGCACGTTGCCCGCGGTCCAGCGCCAAAAAGCTTCGATTGATTTTCCAGCGAATAGTGCCAGTGGTAGCCAGAGGTTCAGTGCCAGCCAGGGCGTCTTGTACGGAATCAGGCTGTAGATGGCTGCGATGAAGACCCCGTAATACGCCAGCCATTGCCAGGGCGACGCATCTCGCCGCCTGATCGTGACCAAGATTCCAAGACAAGCGAGAGCGCCGAGCGGCGCGCCCGACCATCCGCCGGCGAGAAGCTGCCCGTAATACCAGAAAGGCTTTTCGTGCCCTTGTCCTCCCGCTCTCACGAGCACATCCGGTACTGCGCGTACCAGGCCGCCCAGCCCGTTTGCATTTTTGCCGAACCAGGTGAAGAGCAACACAGTCACCACCAGGAACGTGAGAACGGCTGCTCCCCACGCTAAACGCTGAGAGCGCAGCCGCCGCTCCGTCCGCTCCGTCCGCCGCTTCGAGCTCCGATCGGGATCAGAGCCGTTTGAAGCGGCCGGCACCGGTCTGTTCCAAAGCCAGAACACGAGGGCCGCAGCCGCCATCGCCGACCCATTGAGGATTGCCGTTTCCTTGCAGGCCAGCATCAAGGCCGCGCATGCGCCGGCGACCATAGCGGAACGAGCCAAGCGAGTTCGGCCCGCACTCGAGCCCGATAGGATCAGTCCGAACGTTGCCGCGCAGAACAGCGATTCGTGAATGAAATACCGGTCGTAGTAGACAGGCAGCGGACCCATGGCGAACAGCAGTGCTGCAATGAGGCTCGGCACAAAGCCAAACATTTCCGCCGCGGCGCCAAACAGCAGAATCGCGATGGTCCCAGCCACCACCGAGGTGAGCCGCAGTTCTGATTCAGTTAGATTTGCGAAAGATTTCGCTCCCTGGATCCTGGCAAGTGGAAACGCGATTGCCGCGAGCGCGGGACCATGGCGATCCTGCGGGTCGTACTTGAAAGATTCTCCGCCGAGAACCTGGCCGACGATGTAAGCATTGATTGCTTCGTCGGTATGCATGGGCCGCGCGCCCAGTTGCGGAAGGCGCACTCCCAGCCCAATGAGCGCGATGAGGATGAAGGCCGGCCAGCGAACCCAGCGCGAACGAGGCGTGTTCTCCATCAAGCCCTCGCCGGAACGAGCAGGCTCAGGCAGGCTTGCCCCACACCTCAACCTCGATATAGTCGTTCAGCTTGTTGGTTGTGTTCCCGTTGCTATAGAGTCGGACGTAGCGGCCCTTCGCGCCCTTGGCGTCGATCAGTTTGCCTTGGTAGGTTTCGACGTAGTTCAAATCCTTCCCCGCCCCAAGACCGAGTTCACCCTTAAAGTCATTGTTAAAGATCGTCGTAACGCCCGACTTGAAATTCGGATCATCGGACACCTGGGCCACCACGTCGCGGTAAACACGCGCCTGCGAGTGGAAATGCCAGACGAGGACCGCGTAGATATTCGCACTCTTCGCGAGGTCGATCTGGACCCATTGTTTGCCCGGCCCGAGTTCGACCCACGATCCTTCGTCACCGGCCTTGTCGCCATCCGTGACCAGGTCCAGGGTTCCAACCACAGGGCTATTGTCGCTTGCCGTCACTTTCTTGTCCTTGGCCAGGTTGATAGTGCCTGCAGGAACCATGAAGTCGGGCCGCTTCCCTTTCATGGGCGGCTCAAGATTCGGCACGTTGAGAGGAACCGGCGTGCCGACAAAGAGAGGCCGCGGCAGTTGGGTTTTCAGCGGAACTTTGTCCTGTGCCATTGCGGCCGTGGCAACGAGCAATGCGGCGATCACGGAAGGATTGCGGGAAAGGATGGTTTTCATGGGCCTCAGGCTTTCACTTCTTCGTTGGTGATGGAGATTTTTGTTCCGGAACCAACCGCTTCGTTGGCTTTATGGATGACATATTCGCTCGAGAAAGCCTCATCGGCCGGACAGTTCAACTTCGCCGTACCGCGAATCGTGTTAAAAAAGTTCTCGAGGTGCGGCTGATGGGGTGGCTTGTTGAAAAACACGGGAATTTCGTACTGCGCTAACTGCGCCGTCTCCCGCACGTCGACTTTTGTGGCATCCCCTGATGTCTGAACGGCGCGGACGTAGCCCTTCTGCGCCAGGTCGTCCCACGACACCGCGTCTGCACGCGCTTCACGATAGATGGCGCAGATCGACGGATCTTCCGACATCTTGATGGTGCCGTCGTCTCCCATGAACATCTCGAAATATCCGCCGCCCGCGCTAGTCGTGGTCTGCACCTGGTAGAAGGCGCGCGCGACACCCTGGGCCAGCGGATACTCATAGATCACCATGGCGTTGTCATACCAGTCATGATTCTTGAAATAGTCGAGGCCGCCGCTCGCGACAACCGATTTCGGCGTGACGTCGAGCCACCAATTGAAGATATCGATCTGGTGCGCGCCGAGGTCCGACAACGGGCCGCCGCCCAATCCTTTATACCAGCGCCAATTCCTGAACTGGTGCATGTCCTTGTAGCCATACTTGGCGAGCATGGGCGCGGGGATCTCAAACTTCTTGGGCCAGCCGAAATCCTCTTTCACCGCGCGATTCCATTGTCCCTGCACGGCGGTGAGGCGGCCGCAAAACTGAGCCTCGTGGAGCAGCCGGTTCAGGGTGAACAAATACCGCGGATTACTGCGGCGCTGATGGCCGATCTGCAACAGCTTTCCGGTTTGGCGCATGGTCTGCACCATGGAGCGCGCACCGTCGATGGTGTTGCTCATCATCTTTTCGCAGTACACATGCAGTCCGGCTTTCAGGCAGGTGTTGGTCATCGGCGCATGCCAGAAATCCGGCGTCGCGATCAGAACCGCCTGCAGGTCCTTTTCCTTCGCGAGCAGGTCTTCGTAGTTCTCGTAGGCGCGGACATTGTTGCCGAGCTTCTGCAAATAGCGTTGGCCCTCGCCGCGGTGGTAGTCCCAGATATCGCACAGAGCCACCAGCTTGACGCCCTCGATGTTGAGCAGTGACTCGAGAAGGACTTGTCCTTCCTCCCCATAGCCGATCAGGGCGACGTTGATGGTGTTCAGCGAAGACTTCTTCGCGACGGCGGCTTTTTCGCCGGAATCGGATTTGCAGGCATCCAAAAGCATCGCGGCGCCCGCAACTGCTGTCGTGCTGATGAATTCACGACGATTTAGCTTGTCTACCATTTTTTCAGGACCGCAAATCGATTGTGTTGCACAAGGAGAAAGGCGCCCGCCACCAGCCCAATGTGAATGCCGAGGTACGCCACGCCGTCGTTCTGATCGATGAGGACCAGGCCGACGGTAAGAGCCACGAAAAGCAATCCCTGAACGAGCAGCGACACGCGCGTGCCGAGGCCGATGAGCAGCATGATTCCGGTCAGAATGAACGCCGGGCCCAGGATGTGATCGAACAGCGTCAATGCGAACTTCGGAAACAGCGGCTCATGCGCGAACTTGTCGCGAAGCGCGACAGGAATGCCTGCATAGTTGGCCAGCGCGTATGACTTGAGGCTCACGTTGGTCATCACGCCGCTGGCGTCCGGCTGGCCGGTGGTCGGGTCGATCAACGGCATAGCCACGGTTTTGTATACGGCATATTTCTGGATGCCGACAAACAACGCGCGAAAGCCGAGCCACAGTCGCAAAGCCCAAAAGGCGAACGTAAAGTCCCAATGGGCGGTGCGGATCGACCCCGCCTTATTCAATTCGGTTGTGTGCCCTTTCTCGATGTCAGGCTCAATTGCAGGGTTGGTCACGAAACTCTCCGATATTTCCTCAGGGCTAAGCCCACATTGATTTTACGGGCACTCTACGGCACGACTGAAGCCATGCCGCTCTGAAAATTATGACTCACGCCAGTTCGCGGCAAGGCGAAGAACCCTGCCGATCAAAGCCAATCCTGAACGAAATCTTTCCTAGCTCATCTTCCATGGCCCGCGGAATTCGCGGGTCATCAGTTTGCTCGCCTCGGGATCGCCGAGGATCTTTTCCTCCTTCACGTCCCAGCGAATCTTTCTTCCCGTGAGCATCGAGATCAGGCACAGATGCCCTGGAACTGCCGAGTGGTGGCCGATCTCGACGGGCGTCACCGTGAGCTGCCGTGTGCGAATGCAATCCAGGAAGTTCTGCATGTGATCGGACGACGTGTAGAGCTTCACTTTGCGCTGTTCGCGCGGCAGATACTTGCCCTGCTTCCAGTCAGGATTCGAGGCGTCGAATCCGTCGCGATCCACCCAGACCCATCCCTCGCTGCCGATCCATTTCACACCCGGCTTGATGTCAGGATGCCCGCCGGCGATGGTCATCGTGATTCCTTCAGGGTACTTCAGCTCGAACCGGTACTTCGGCGCGGTGTTCCACACGGCGTTGCGCGGAGGCAGTTCCCCGCTGCCCTCGACCTCCGACGGGCCCGAATAGTCGAACCCGAGACCCCAGTGCGCGATGTCGCAGTGATGGCCGATCCAGTCCAGCAACTCGCCGCCGCCGGTGTTGTAGTTCCAACGCCAGGTCTTGTGGGAACGGGCCGCGATGTAGGGTTCCATCTTTGACGGGCCGATCCACATCTCGTAGTCCAGTTCCTTGGGGGGATCGGTGACCAGCAGGTCCCAGGCCTTGGTGCCGGGCACAATCTGCTCCATGCTGGTCACGGTTTCGCCCGCGGCGGCCAGTTTCGCCAGCGAATTCTTGGCGACATCATCGAAGTCGCCATTGTCTGCCGGCAGGCCGACCTCAACATGGGTCACCGTCCCAATCATTCCGTTACGGACGATCTCCGCCGCTTTATGAAACATGGGAACGGAGCGCTGCCACGATCCCATCTGCCACACCACGCCGTTTTCCTTCACCGCGCGCACGATCGATTGCTGCTCGGCGATGGTGTGCGCGAGCGGCTTTTCCCCATAGATATCTTTCTTGTGCCGGGCGGCCTCGGTTGCGACGATCTCATGCCAGTGGTCGGGCACGGCAATCATCACCGCGTCGATATCCTCGCGAGCCAATAACTCGCGATAATCGTGATAGCCCTTGCAGTCTTCGTTGCTGTAGGCATCATTGATTTTTTTGACGGCGGCCTGCAGATGATTGGCGTCGATATCGCAGGCAGCGACAACCTGGCAATCTGACAGGCTCAGCAGGTTCTCGGTGTTGCCGGGCCCCTGCCATCCCATGCCGATCACGCCGACGTTGATGCGGTTGTTGGGTGAAGTCGTCGAAGTTTGCGCAGCGGCGCGAAAGGCTGCGGGTAGAACGGCCGCAGCTCCAGCGCCTTGCAGAAAGCGGCGTCGATTGAAAGAACGAGGCAGGGCTCCAGAACCAGGCTGTTGAGGCATGCTATCTGAATATCATTTCGGTCGCCGAATTCCCAGTGATTTGTGTCACTTTTTCGGCGAGAGGTGAAACCCGGCTAGTTAATTGGTCGCCTAACTCCTTTTCCGGATCGCGTGATGTCCGTTTTCATGCGGACCTCTGCTTACAATTGCAATCGATGTATTGGTGGATGCCACACGTGCCGCACACGGCCATCAATCTCTGCGCAACGGCTTTTCGTGCGCGATGCAACCGCACCGACGCGTTGTTGGCGGTTGTGTTCGCGGCCCTGGCCAGGGATTCCACTGAATTCCCTGCCAGGTCGACATACTCAATCGCGGCGCGATACTCCGGTTTCAGGTCGCGGAGCACCTCGCGAATACATGCGCATGTCTCGGCTTCGAATTCCAGCTCATACGCTTCGCTCCATTCGGCAGTCATCCGGCTCATGGCTTTGCCGCTTGCGGCGATGCGCCGGTAGTGGTCCGCGACGGCGTTTCTCAGGACGCGATAAAACCAGGCGACTGAACTTTCAGCCTTTCGCAACTCCATCGAGTGCTCCATGGCTTTCAGATATGCGCCCTGCAGGATGTCTTCGGCGGCTGCGGGATCACCGACCCGGCAGCGCAGAAACTGCAGAAACTTGCCGTGCATCTCGGCCAGGCTTGCCGCGGTTTCGCGGGCTTCTTGCATTTCGAGGGACATTGCGCTGGGCTGCTTTCAATTCTTCCGGCAGCACGGGGTCGGCTCCGTGCTGCCAGAGCACATCGAGTTTACTTGCCTGGGTTGGCGCAGTTGCAGGGTGCGCAGCTGCAGAATGGGAAACAGGGACACTCACCGTCTCCGCAGCGAGTTTCGGCGCCAGACGGCTTCTTGCTCCCGGCATTCTTCTTTTGCATGATGGACTCTCCTTTTCAGAGCAACGAAATTGGTTCTTCTGTAGCTGCTGACGCGCGGGTTCGCCCAATCTTACAGTCGCGCCTGAGCACCCGGTTCGGATTCTTCCGGCTGATGAGCGTGTGTGCGGTTATCGGTGATCAGTTTTCCGATGGCATTTCGATGTGATCGACGACGATCGTGTCGAGCAGTCCCTTGGTTGGCCTTAACTCGAGCCCGAGTTGCTCTTTTAATGCGGTGATCAGGGGTGGGCTCTCGGCATCCGATGGATTTGACTGTGGACTCGTGGGTCCGCCTGTATCTACAGGTGTCCAATGCAGCGCGATGTTGTAGCGGCCGGTGAGACCTGTCTCGTCGACCACCTTTCGGCTCAATTCAAACCGAGCTCGATCGTTCAGGTCGTTGGCCAGGTCGGCCACTGTGCAACCGCGCATCTCGATCGCTCCTTTTCCTCCCCCCGTTACCGTGCACATCACACCATACGTCGCGCTTTTCTGCTGATCCTGAGGCTTCGCTTCGGCAAACTTTTCGCCGCGTTTTGCCTGGACCAGCGCATAAAGCGCAAATTCCCGCCGTTCGTGATGCACAACAAGCTTGAAACGATCGGCTAATAGCCGCTGGAGCATCCCTCTGCGTTGTTCCAGGGTGGGGTGCGGATCCTGGCCAAGATCAAATTTTGCATTGATGTCGAATCGTTTCTCGAGAATCCATTTTGGCTCGTCCGACCAGAGCCGGTCGTCGTAGACGCCGAATGCATCGTGGAGAACGTATTGAAGGGTCACGTTCATCGCGCGCAAACCGTCCGGCGTAAACTCCATTCGCCAGCCCTGATTGGGATTTGGGTTGAGCCGGATGCTTGCCACTTCAAACCCCGCGGCCTTTCTGGGTTCAGGCGTCGATTGCGAGATCGCGCGTTCAGGCAGAAGCGAAAGGGAAACTCCTGCAATGAAAAGAAACCGCCACAAGCACCCGGCACGCATCGCTCGACCTCGCAGGAATCTTCTCAAAGAAAGACGCGCAAAGCAGGGCAGTTCGCTCGTTTTCTGAGGTCAGTTTCTGATTCCCGCCATCAGCGCTTCGACATCTTCCTTCTGCGCGGCGGTGAGGGGCAAGACCGGCAGGCGCGCCTTCCCCCCGTAGTATCCGTTGAAGTCGCAGGCGTGCTTGATGCTCCCGGTCTCGAAGCTTGGACCGGGAACCAAGCGACCTTCCGGGGCCAGTTCGCCTAAAATTTTCTAGTTTCCGAGTCGGCGGTGACTCGCCAGCAATAGGGTCACACGGCAGCACAAGTGCAGACATGACCGCAGAACATCTCGAGTGCTAGACTTTGCCATCGCGAAGCGGGAGGCGGACATGCTGCGGAGGATTGGGCTTTGGGCGTTATGCGGGTGCGCAATTGCGCTTATCTGGGCTCTGGTGTTCTACATTTCCGGCCCAGGCAACAGCGAATATCTGAGCCATATGGTTCTACTGCCAGTCACCGCCCCGGTGGCCCTGCTTGGGCGCCATTACGCCATCACTTGGTATTGGGCTGCCGTGATCAATGCCGCTATCTACGTCTCCATCGGTCTTGCTGTGGAGACGATACGACTGGCGGTTCATTCGCGCCGTCCGCGGCTGAACCACTGAGGATTTCGAATCCTCGAAGCGACTAGTCGTCAACGCGGAACCTGGCAAGATTTTGACCAAAATTCGTTTACTTCCGAGTCGGTGGTTATACGGCGACTTGCCGAGAACACTGACCGATTTGAACAGCTCAATGAACGCTTCGCTCTGTGGATAGGCGGCTTGGCTACGCAAAATCGGCTGAGTCGTTGCCGCCTAGAGTGATCGCCGCCTGAACAGGCGCTGTTGAAATGCCAGTTTTGGTTCTACGGGCGTGCTTCGTAAACGATATTGAACGGAGTCTCGGCAGCGCGACGGAATCGGCTGAAACCAGCGGATTCAACCACTTGGCGAATTCTCTTTTCGCCAGCCTGAGCGCCAAGGCAAAGTCCAACCTCTTGAGATCTCGAACAAGGCGTGCAGAGCAGGGTCGAGAAAGAGTAGTACACTCGTCCGACTGGATTGAAATTGTCGGCAAGCTGGTCATTTGCGAACGGTTCCACAATCATCCATGTCCCATCCTTGGCCAGCATCTCTTTGACATGTGAGGCGACACCCGCGGGATCGCCCATGTCGTGCAGGCAGTCAAAAACAGCGACCAAGTCGTAATCCTTGCCAGAGGCTGCTTTCGCGTTTGCAATCTCGAAGGTGACGCGGTCAGCCAAGCCTTCGCGATTTGCAGTTCCTCTGGCAGCTTCGATCGACTTGTCGTGATAATCGAAGCCGAAGAACTTCGATTTCGGGAACGACTGGGCCATCAGAACAGTCGAAGCCCCCTTTCCGCATCCAACATCCGCGATCCGAGCGCCTCGTTCGAGCTTCTCCTTAACGCCTTCCAAAGCGGGAATCCAGGAACTCACAAGGTTCGCGGCATAACCGGGCCTGAAGAATTTCTCGCATCCGTGGTAGACGCCGTCTGCGTGCTCGTGCCAGCCCATGCCGGCGCCAGTCTTGAAAGACTCTGCGATCCGCGGAACAGCTGCCAATGAACCCAACGCAAGTTCAAACGCTCCGGGCAAATACGCGGGACTCTGTTCGTTTGCCAAGGTGAAGGCTTGCTCCGGATTCAAGCTGTATTTCTCCGTCTTCCTGTCATAGTCGATATACCCGCCCGCCGCTTGCGAAGCAAGCCACTCACTAACGTATCTCTCGTCCGTCGCGGTTTGCTTTGCCAATTCGGCTGAAGTCATTGGCATATCGGCTAAAGCTTTGTAGAGACCTGTCTTTTCGCCGATAACCACCATTCCGGCGTGTACGGCGGCTCCGAGATCGTTGACGAACCTACCCACAAAAGAATTCAATCTGTCCATGTCGATGTCGGTGGTGCTCATGTTCGGCCTCCAGCTGATTTGAATTGGTATTGCTCTGGGGGGAAACGTCCCCCGGTTGTGCCGCACACAGTGTCACGGAAAGTGAATCCCGACCGGTGGTGTGCGGCTTCTCGGAGCGCGGTTTCGCCTTGCCCCACGCAAAGTCGCGGTTTAGCATCCTGACTAAACGATCAGGACTGGGCCATCTTTGCTTAACCCGTCCCACCGAGTCCTTAAGGCGCTCCAAAAAACTTCCAAGTAATTTGTAAAGAGCGACAAATGAAGCCTATGCAGTTGAAAAACAAGAGCTTCTACGAATACGGTTCCTTTCGATTGGATCCGGCTGAGCACCGGTTGACCCGCAATGGAATTGTCGTGCCTCTCGCGCCCAAGGCATTCGATCTCCTTCTCTTTCTGGTAAAGAATCAAGGCTGCCTGCTCTCGAAGGAGCAGATCATGGGAGAGCTCTGGCCAGGCAGTTTTGTCGAGGAGGCCAACCTTACGGTCTCAATATCTGTTCTTCGCAAGGTCCTGGGCGAAAAGGAAGGGAACCTGCGGTACATCGAGACGATACCCAAAAAGGGCTATCGCTTTATCGCTTCGGTGCGAGAGGTGCAGGGTACGTCCGCGATCCTGCTGGGAGAACGCTCTTTGAGCGAGTCGCGGGATGAGCCGGTTTGGCCCGGCCCGGCTGTCGACACGATTCCTGCCGAGGCGAACGATGGTGGGAAAGACCGGGGTGAACTTCCCACGGTCTCCCCAGGTCGAGTGAACTCACCACTGCGTCGCCACCGGATGACCATTCTGACTGCCGCGATTCTTGTTTTTCTCGTCACAGCGGTGATCTATTTCATGCGTCGCAAGCCGGCGGCTCCGCCGGTGCACAGTGCGACGGTCCAGCGCAGCCTCGCCGTTCTTCCGCTTCGCAATCTCAGACAGAATCCACAGGATGATTTTCTCGGTTTTTCACTGGCGGATGCAGTCATCACCGGCCTGGGGCCGGTAAGTTCGCTGACCGTGAGGCCCAGTTCCGCGATTGAGAAATACAAGGGGCAGATGATCGATCTTCAGAAAATCGGCGCGGATCTGGGTGTCGATACCCTGCTGACAGGCACCTTCATCCACGACTGTGACCACCTAAGAATTACGTATCAATTGATCGACGTGAAGACAGAGAAGATTCTTGGCCGAGACACGATCGATCGGAAATACGAGAATCTGTTTACCGTCCACGATGAAGTCACTCAGCAGATCATCAGAGACTTAGCTTTGAATCTCTCTTCTTCAGAGGCAGCACAGGTGAATCGTCGGGCGCCGGTCAACCCGGTTGCTTACGAATACTACCTGCGGGGAGTCGATCTGATGAGCAGCCATGATTTCCCCCACGCCATTGAAATGCTCGAGAAGTCGGCGGCGATCGATCCGAAGTATGCGCTGACATGGGCCTACCTTGGACAGTCGTACAACTCTACCGCTTCTTTTCAGGTGAGTGGCCGCGAGCAGTACGGGCGAGCGCGAGCCGCCCTGCAACGTGCTCTTGATTTGCAGCCAGGCCAGCCGGAAGCCAGTATTTTCCTGGCAAATTTACTCATTGATACCGGCGAGGTTGAAACAGCAGTGCCGCTGCTGCGCGATACCCTGAAGAGCAATCCGAACAATGCATCCGCGCACTGGGAACTGGGATATGCGTACCGCTTCGGCGGTGCATTGAGAGAGTCCGTTGCAGAATGCGAGCTGGCGCGTCAGATCGATCCAACCGTAAGAGCCAACGGCTCGGTTCTCAATGCTTATCTCTATCTTGGCCAATACGACAAGTTTCTTGCGAGCTTACCGGACGTTGATGATTCGTCGTTCCTGGTTTTCTATCGCGCCTTCGGAGAATACCATCAACGAGACTTCGCTCAATCTGCTCGGGATTTCGACGAGGCATATCGGCTCGAACACACGATGTATACCCAAACCGGCAAAGCTCTGGGAGATGCGATCGGCCACCGGGACGAGGAGGGTCTGCAACTGCTCCGCGACCTGGAAAACAAAATCAAGCAACGCGGGGTCGGAGATCCCGAAGGGACTTATAAGATCGCGGAGGCCTATGCGGTTCTGGGCGACAAGGGTTCGGCGTTTCGCATGCTCCGGTACAGTATTCAACACGGCTTCTTTGCATGGCCCTACTTCACATCGGACCCGCTATTGACAAATCTCCGGGACGAACCGCAATACTCCGAACTGATGACGATCGCCCGCGATCGGCACACGGCATTCAGGAAGAGATTCCTTTAAGCCACTACTGATCCCGAGAACCCCTGGGTCAGCCCAATGCGCGACATCAAAGCGCTCCGCGAGGGCAAAGTCGTTGCAATCGAAGCCGCGTAGAATTGGCAAAGTATGCCTCCGCCGAAAGCCAGAATCGGATTGAGTCAGAAGTCGACAGGGCGGACGTTGCAGGCCAGATAAAGGTCCAATAAAGGTTGTCAAGGGTACCTTAGAGCGCCAAAAGAAGCCCTCGTGACGCTTGTTTTCAATAGGCTACTGCTCACGTTTGTGCTGTCACTGCGAGAGGTTCGCAACCACATGGCCGAAAAATCGGCTACTCGGACCTTTTCCGATTCTTCACCCCTGCGCGGTAAACATTGTTTCCAAACCTTCGACAGAAGAACAAGAGAATCCGGACGAGATCCGCCTAGTTTCTGATTCCCGCCATCAGCGTTTCGACATCTTCCTTCTGCGCGGCGGTGAGGGGCAGGACCGGCAGGCGCGCCTTCCCCCCGTAGTATCCGTTGAAGTCGCAGGCGTGCTTGATGCCGCTCACGCCGAGCTCCCCGGCGACGCGCGCGCCGGCTGCCACGATGCGCTGCTGCTTTTCGAGCGCAAGGGGCCGGTCATGATCCTTCCATGCCAGATAGATCTCCTGGCAGGCTTGGGGAGCGCACGCGGCAAACGCGAGGACGGATCCGGTCGCGCCCGCTTCCAGCGACTCGAGCACGTTTCCCGGCGATCCCGAAAGCACCTGGAAACCAACTTCCTTGGTTCGCGTCTTCAGCGGAGCCGCCGGAGGCGCAGCGGCCACGGCCAATCCTCCTGCGAGATCGCCGGCTGCAACAAAGGTCGCCGCTTCCGCCTCATTGGCGACCGGTTTCAGCATGCGGCCCGTTACGGCTTCAAAAACATTCGTCACCGTCACCGCCCGCCGCGGAGCATTCGCCGTCGCCGTGGCGAGCTGGTGCACCCGCTCCACGCTGCCGCTCGATTCCTTGATGCCGATGATGTTGGGGTGCTGTGCCAATTCGGCCACCACCTCCACCGGAATCTGGTAGGGCACAAACTTGGGGATGTTGTAGAGCATGACCGGCAGCGGCGACCTGTCGGCCACGCTGCGAAAGTAGTTCAACACCGCCTCTGAGGTCATCTGTGGTGCGTAATAGATCGGCGTCCGCACCAGCACCGCGTCAAACTCGAACTCCGCAGCCGCCTCGGCCAGCTCCACCGTCGAGCGCAGGCTCTCCTTCCCTACCCCTGCGATGAGGACTTTTTCCGGCGCCGCCAACTGGGACGCCGTCTGCAATACTTCGCGCGATTCCGCATCATTCAGCGTGACGGCCTCGCCCGTCGAGCCCATCACCACCATCCCCGCCAGCAGGCTGCGCGAGTAGCGGGCAACGTTGGCTTCGAGCTTGCGCAGATACAGCCGCTCATCGGGATAGAACGGCGTGGTGATGGCGGCGTAGATGCCCTCAATCAACATGCAACCATTCTAGTGCTGTTTGAGAATTCAGGCTTGAATGGCTGCAGAGAGACTTGGATCTGGGTTCCCCAGGTCCCGTTCGGGGGCAAGAGGCCTGAAAAATTGCCTTCCTGCACCCTCTAACTCCTCGCAACCTCGGCCGCCGCGTGCAAACTCTGCAAGGCATACACCGTTGTGCGATGCCGCTGCAAGGCCGCGATCCCCTCCACCGCCGCCTGCGCCGCGGCCAGCGTGGTAATGGTTGGAACGCGCGCCAGTACGGCGGCTCGCCGAATCGCCTTCTCGTCAAAGAACGTGTCCTGCCCCCGTGGCGTGTTGACGATGAGCTGAATGCGCTCGCCCTTGATCAGATCGACCACGTTCGGCCGGCCCTCTTTCACCTTGAACACGCGCTCGACTGACAAGCCTGCATGTTCCAGCACGTTGGCCGTGCCCTCGGTCGCAACCAGGTGGAAACCGAGGTGGACGTAGCGCCGGGCCAGTTCGACAACGGAGGGCTTGTCGTGGTCGTTCACGCTGAAGAACACCGTGCCACTTGCCGGCAGCATCTGCCCCGCCGAGAGCTGCGCCTTGGCAAATGCCTCTCCGAAGCTGGCAGCCACGCCCATCACTTCGCCGGTCGATTTCATCTCCGGGCCCAGCACCGTGTCGACGCCCGCAAACTTCGACCACGGAAACACCGGTGACTTCACAAAGTAGTGGGTGCCGGTTTCGAGGTCCTTGCCCGACGTGATCTGTTCCGGGAGCAGTTCACGCAGCTTGCGTCCCGTCATGAGCCGAGCGGCCAGCTTCGCCAGCGGAATGCCCGTCGCTTTTGAAACATACGGCACGGTGCGTGAAGCCCGCGGGTTTACCTCGATCACATAGACGTGATCTTCACCGTCCCCATCGCGCTGGATGGCGAACTGCAGGTTCACCAGTCCCACCACCTTCAGCGCGAGAGCCAGCTTGCGCGTGTAGCTGCGCAGCGTATCGAGCGTCTCGGCGCGAATGCTCACCGCCGGCAGTACGCACGACGAATCGCCGGAATGAATGCCCGCCTCTTCGATGTGCTGCATGATACCCGCGATCACCACGTCTTCTGAATCGCAGAGCGCGTCGACGTCCACTTCGACCGCGTTCTCGAGGAAATGATCCACGAGCACCGGCCGCTCCTGCGAATACTCGACCGCCTCGCGCATGTACTGTGCCACCGCCGCGGCATCGTAGGCGATCACCATGGCGCGCCCGCCGAGCACATAGCTGGGCCGCACGAGCACCGGGTAGCCGATCCGATCCGCTACGGCCAGCGCCTCGCTGGGACTGGTCGCCGTGCCGCCCGCAGGCTGCGGAATCTGCAACTCCTCAAGAAGCTTTCCGAAGCGCTTGCGATCCTCGGCCAGGTCGATCGATTCGGGCGATGTCCCGATAATCGGTACGCCCGCCGCGCGCAGCCGCTGCGCCAGGTTCAGCGGCGTTTGCCCGCCGAACTGCACGATCATGCCGATCTTCGCGCCTGACTGCGCTTCATGGTTGTAGACCGCGAGAACATCTTCAAGGGTCAACGGTTCGAAGTAGAGCCGGTCGCTGGTGTCGTAATCGGTCGAGACCGTCTCTGGATTGCAGTTCACCATGATGGTCTCGTAGCCATCGTCTTTCAGCGCGAACGCCGCGTGGCAGCAGCAATAATCGAACTCGATTCCCTGCCCGATGCGGTTCGGCCCCGAGCCGAGGATGATGATCTTCGGCTTGTCGGTCGGCGAAGCCTCGTCCTCTTCGTCGTAGGTCGAATAGAGGTACGGCGTCATCGATTCGAACTCTGCCGCGCAGGTATCCACCAGCTTGAATACTGGGCGGATGCCCTGGCCTTCGCGCAATTCCCTCACCCGCTTCACGCCCTCATGGCCTTCGAGTTTCCACTCGGTCGCGATGCGCTCGTCGCTCAGCCCGAATCGTTTCAGCTTGCGCAACTGCTCCGCATCCATCTGCCCGGGGGCGGTCTTCGCGATTTCCATCTGCGCCAGCGTCACTTCGCGCAACTGGTGCAGAAACCATGGATCCATTCCTGTGAACCGCGCCACTTCGCGCACGCTCATGCCGCGCTCGAACGCGAAACGAATGTAGCCGAGGCGCTCCGGCCGCGGGGTCACCAGCATCTGCGTCAGACGCCGCGGTTCGAGCACCTCGGAGCCGGTTTTCTTGCCGGTCTCGAGTGCCCGCCACGCCTTCATCAAGGCTTCTTTGAAGGTGCGGCCCATGGCCATCACTTCGCCCACGGACTTCATCTGCGGACCCAGTGTGTCGTCCGCACCGGGAAACTTCTCGAACTGCCACTTGGGGATCTTCACCACGACGTAGTCGATGGTCGGCTCAAAGCAGGCCGGCGTCTTGCGCGTGATGTCGTTCGGAATCTCATCGAGCGTGTAGCCGACGGCCAGCTTCGCCGCGATCTTGGCGATGGGAAAACCTGTCGCCTTCGAGGCCAGCGCCGAAGAACGCGAAACACGCGGATTCATTTCGATCACCGTCATGCGCCCGTCGACGGGATTGACGGCGAACTGCACATTCGATCCGCCGGTCTCCACGCCGATCTCGCGCATCACCGCAATCGCCGCATCGCGCATCTTCTGATACTCGCGATCGGTGAGGGTTTGCGCCGGAGCGACGGTGATGGAATCGCCGGTATGCACGCCCATGGGATCGAAGTTCTCAATCGAGCAGATGATGATGACGTTGTCGGCGAGGTCGCGCATGACCTCGAGCTCGAATTCCTTCCATCCGAGGACGCTCTCTTCCACCAGGCACTCGTGCACCGGCGAGAGATCGAGACCGCGCGCCAGGATCTCCATCAGCTCTTCGCGGTTGTAAGCAATGCCGCCGCCCGATCCACCCAGCGTAAAGCTCGGCCTGATCAGCACCGGGAATCCGATCTTCGAAGAGAAGTCCAGCCCGTCGCGAAGATTGTTCACCAGCGCAGACTTCGAAACATCGAGCCCGATGCGCAGCATGGCGTCTTTGAAGAGAAGCCTATCCTCGGCCTTCTTGATGGCCTCGAGCTTCGCACCGATCAGCTCCACGTTGTAGCGATCGAGGATGCCGGAATCGGCGAGATCGACGGCGAGGTTAAGGGCCGTCTGTCCGCCAACCGTGGGCAGCAACGCAAATTTGCCCGCGCCGGCCCCCAGCATCTGCGACTCAATGCGGATGATCTCCTCGACGTACTCGCGCGTGAGCGGCTCGATATAGGTGCGGTCAGCCAGCTCCGGGTCGGTCATGATGGTGGCCGGATTCGAATTGACCAGCACCACCTCGTAGCCCTCCTGCTTGAGGGCCTTGCAGGCCTGCGTGCCGCTGTAGTCGAACTCGGCAGACTGGCCAATGACGATTGGGCCGGAGCCAATCACCAGGATCTTCTGAATGTCATTTCTGCGTGGCATTCTTTTCTTCTCTAACCTTCATTTTGATGGACAAAGATTGATTGCATCTCTGTCGCTCTCTTGGAGGGTACGGCCTTCAGGCCGTGCAACATCGCCTCCTGGATTACGGGGCTCTTAGCCCTGCTGGAAATCAGCCATCACTTGCTTCTCGCCAGGCGATCCTTGTTTTGCTTGATCGCCTTATCAAAATCGTCCTTGTTCCGGAACACCGATGAGCAATCGTCGCTGCACTGCGCAGGACCCGCGATGACGTAAAGCGTGCTCTTCCGCAACCGCATCGCAATTTCCTCGCCGACGATCACCGGCCGCGATAACTGCGAGTAGTTTGCCTTGTCGATGTGCAGCACGTACTGTCCCGAGACGTGCTCGAACCCGAACCGCCCCGATCCATCCGTGCTCGTTTTGTAGACCACCTGGCCGTCCCGTTGCAGCGTGACCTGGACGTTCCCAATTCCCTTGCCGGTTTCGTTCACGAAGTAGCCCTGAATCCGCCACAGGTGCAGCGGCCCCTGCGGTTCGAGCTGCTGTTGCGCGCGCAACACGCCGCACGCCCCGAGACACATCGCCGTCAGGATTCCCGCATTCAAAAAACAGCGGAGCCAATAGCCCCGCTGTGTGCCAATTCCTGCCTTCCCGCGATTCAAGAAACTCATCCCTTCCAGTCCTCCATCATCTTCCTGAAGTCGCGGAACAAATAATGCGAATCGTGCGGCCCCGGCGCCGCTTCGGGGTGATACTGCACGCTGAAGAGGGGCAGCGATTTGTGGCGCAGCCCTTCCAGCGTCTGATCGTTCAAATCAACGTGCGTCAGCTCGACGTCGTTCGCGTTCACTGAATCGGGATCGACTGCGAAGTTGTGATTGTGCGCCGTGATCTCCACCTTGCCGGTCACGTTGTTGCGCACCGGATGGTTTCCGCCGTGATGCCCGAACTTCAGCTTGTAGGTCTTTCCGCCCAGCGCCAGCCCGCAGAGCTGGTGCCCGAGGCAGATGCCGAACACCGGCACGCGGCCCATCATGTCGCGGATCGCCTTCACCGCATAATCCACCGGCTCGGGATCGCCCGGGCCGTTCGACAGGAAGACGCCGTCGGGCTTCAGCGCGAGCACATCGACAGCCGTCGTCTGCGCCGGGACCACCGTGACGTGGCAATTCTCGCGGCACAGCATGCGCAGGATGTTCTGCTTGATGCCGAAGTCGTAGGCCACCACGTTCAGCCGCTTCTCGCGCGCTTCGGCCGACTGGTCAAGGCAGCTTGCCAGCAGCGGGTCGTTCAGCTGGCAGCGCGGATCGGAAGGATTCATCTCGTACACGGTGGTAGTCGAGACCACGCGCGCCAGGTCGGTCCCATCCATCTTGCGGATTGCCCGGGCCCGCGCTACCAGCTTGTCGGTATCGGTCTCCGTGGTCGAAATGACGGCGCGCATCACGCCGTGGGTGCGCAGATGCCGCACCAGCGCGCGCGTGTCGATTTCGGCCAGCACCGGCACGGCGTACCGCTCCATGTACTCGTCGGTCACTTGCTCCGAGCGCCAGTTGGAGCTGATCGCCGAAAACTCGCGCACGATCAGTCCCTCGATGAACGGCTTGGCCGCCTCGTTGTCTGCCTGGTTGGTCCCGTAGTTTCCGATTTGGGGATTGGTGAGAACGACGATCTGCCCGGCATACGAGGGATCAGTGGCGATTTCCTGGTATCCGGTAAGGGAAGTATTGAAAACGACCTCGCCCGAGCATTCGCCGGGGTGCCCATAGCCTTGGCCACGGAAGATGCGCCCGTCTTCGAGCGCAAGAATTGCCTGCATTGCCGCTCCGAGGAGTGGATTCAATAGATTTTAGCAGGTTTCATGCGTCCGCTTGAGGCCTGAAGCTGTGGAGAATCGGACACGGCCATTTCCTTTCCACATCGCGACACTTCTTGCTCTTTGCTCTCGACCCTCGCGCCTGATTTGCCCCGTCGAATCGCCGTTGACTACTTCCTAAATGATGCGTTTTTCGTTGACGCCATGCGGGTTCCGTGAGGAAATGGCAGGCACCAAGTCTCCCATTCAACAAGGAGCACCCAATGAAACCTTTTGGGTTCCGCAAAGCCCTTTTTGGGCTTTCACTCGCCACGTTGGCGATGGGCGCCGGCGTTCTCGCCGCCCAATCCTCCGCGGCGACTAAAGCCGCGATCACCCAACAACTGGCAGCGAATTCGCAACCAGGAGGCAGCCCCACCGATTCCAGTCTTCTGACCGCATCGCCCTTGAAGATCACGATCACGCCTTCTGAGACACCGCTGAAACTTGGATCGACCTCGAATATCGCCGCCGATATTCAAAATGTTTCCAATGTACCCGTCGAGATCGACACCAGCGAAGTGCAGCTCATGGTGCACGCGATTCTTTCGCACACCGACACGCTTTGTGTCACGCCTTTGCGCCCGGTTACCAACACCAACCTGCTGGGATTGCTCGTGCTCCAGCCGCAGGACCACGTCAGCGTTCTGTTCAACCTGTCACAGGAGGCCTTCTCCTACGGAGATAACGAAACAGCTGTCCAAAATCTGAAGGAGCAGATGCTGCAAGGGGCAAACACCAGCAATCCCATCGTGAACAGCCAGCAGTCGATCCAGGGTCCGCAGGCTAAATACCGGCATCTTTATCAGCAGGCCTACAAGAACTCGTGTGACCCGAACATGTTCGGCCCACTGAAGCGCGCCATCGATTTCACGCCCGGCAGCTACGACTATTTCGTTACCGGCAAGTTTTCGGTTTGTGATCCGACTGCCGCTAACCCGTGCCCCGCCCCGTCGCGTTCGTTTTCTGAAAGCGCCACATTTCAGGTGGGCATCGACCAGGTGCAGATCATCATCTTCGCCATTGTCGGAGGGCTGCTTGCCTACCTGGTGGTGGCCGCGCGCGGCGACGGCGGTTCCATCAATCGGCTAGCCACGCGCATTCGCGGAAAAGTTCCGAAAACGGCGCCTGCGCCCGACGCTGCCAATGGCGAGAATTCCTGGTTTCTCCTGCTCAAAACCTTGCGCGACATCGTTGGCGTCGCCATCCTGAGCGCCGCATTCACGATTGTCTCGTCCCGACTGTCTGACAGTCAGTTTCCGATCAAGGTCTCGGTGCTGGATGCATGGGGAGCTATGACCATCGGATTTCTTTCCTACTTTGTAGGAAACAAGTTCATCGACTCGCTGCGCAATCTGGTGAAGTAGAACCGCGGTTATCGCACCACGCCCGCGTCTTTCGCCGGCCAGTAGACAAACACGGCCTTGCCGTAGATCAGGTCCCGCTCGACCGGGCCGAATTCGCGGCTGTCCGATGAAATCGACCGGTGATCTCCCATCATGAAGTAGGTGTCGTCGGGGACCACCATCTCCGGCTGCGACCGCGTGTCGCGATAGAGCAGCGGAACGTAGTTTTCCCGCTGCTTCCTGCCGTTGATCCACACCTGCCCGTGGTCAATGCGCAGACGGTCGCCTGGCAAGGCGATCACGCGCTTGATGTAGCTCTTCTCGGGGTCGCGCGGATAGTGGAACACCACCACGTCGCCGCGCTGAATGGACTCAAAGTCGTAAACAAATTTATTGATGAAAAGCCGGTCGTGATCCTCCAGGCGCGGGAGCATGCTGGTTCCCTCGACGCGCACCGGCTGGTACAGGAAGGTGATAATCAGCACTGAGATGGCGGCCGAGATCACCAGGTCGCGCAGCCATACCAGAGCGCCGCCCCCGCTTTTCACAATGGGCATCGGCGCAGTGTGGACGGCGATGTTCGTGTCTTCGACCGTCAATTCGCTGGGTACAGCCTGCAAAATCTGGGAATCGTGAATCGGTGTGTCCATCTCGCTCTTTCAGTTTAATCAAAAATCGCTCTTTTTATTCACAGCCCAGTCCGCCGGGGGGACAAAGCACCCGCGCATGATTCGGCTTCTCGATCGGACGGGGCTGGTTCGGCACAGGAACAAGTTGCTGAGCGGTTCCCGGCGCGCCCACCCCGGCGAGGTTCGAGTCTTCCAGGAGCAGCGGCCGCTGCAGCACCATCTCCACCTGCGTTCCGCTGTCGATATTCACATCGGCTCCCCGCGTAAACAGCGATACCAGGCCCGCCGTGGCAAGCCCGGCTCCAATGCCCGCGATTCCACCCGCCAGCGGATGCCCGGAGCCGATCCCGCTGATCGAGCCCACCGTTCCTCCTGTCGGAACGGATACTTCCGCCACCTTGCCCATGTTCCGCGTCTTGTCGCCATCTTGCTGGATGGTGCCTTCGCCGTTGTCCTTCACTTCCTGCTTTCGTGCGCCGGGCAGCGCATCCACCATTCCAGGAATCTCCACGACAGAGCCGTTGGGAAAGATGATCGAGGTGAAATGCATGTCCAGCTGTGCCCTGCCCTTCACGTGCCCGGCCCGCTCTACCCGGTCCACCACGCCCTGCACGTACACGCCCGCCGGAATCATCACCCTGTTCCCCACAACCACTGGGAATGTCGAGGCCAAGTAGACGCCGTCACCGGGATGCGCACTTCTTGTATTGATGCCGCTTCGTAGCTGAAGGAGTATCTTGGTCCCCGCCGGAACCGTATAAGTCTTCTTCGCTGGATCGGGCGCAGGGGCGGCACTTGTTGCGGGGGTTACCGGCGGATTCGATGCCGAAGGTGTCGCGGCCTGGGTGGCGTTTTCCGAATCGACGTTTGCCGAAGCCGGGGTCGATGCCGCCGGCTTTCCATTGGCGGGCGCCTGGTCCGCCGCCTGCGCCCTTACCTGCATGGCCGATCCAGCCGCAAGGCCCAATCCCATTAGAGAAACAACACAAGAATCCAGCAGGCGCATCGCGTCCTCCGCCCCAGTCCTTTTCTGGATAGACGCAGGGCTTCCGCTGAAGGATAGCCCTCAATTCTCTGTCATGCCAGAGTCCCCGCCCCACATCTACCCTGATTCGCGTTAGGATGCTTGAAAGCGATGTCGGCCCTGCCCAGTCCGGCTTCCCTCTCGCTCAGCCAGCGCTTTTCGCGGGCCTATGACGTCCTCGGCGCCGCGATCTCCGACCACGCATTTCCGGGCTGCGCTTTCGGCCTCTTCGCCGGCAGCGCCGTCGTTCTCGCTGATGCCATGGGGCGGTTCACCTACGAGGAGGGATCGCCCGCCGTCATCGTCGACACGCCCTACGACATCGCCAGCGTCACCAAGGTTGTGGCTACCACCGCCGCCTGCATGCTGCTTGAACAGCGCGGGAAGCTCGACATCGATACTCCCCTGGGCGATCTGCTTCCCCGCTTCGTCGTGGGCCGCGACCTGTCGGAGCGCGCCCGCCACGTGCGCCTGCGCCATCTGCTGGCGCACAACTCCGGCCTCCCCGGCTATGTCGAGTTCTTCCGCACCATCACCACGCCGGATGAGCTGGTCCGCGCCTGCCTCGAACTGCCCCTCGAGGCCGAGCCCGGCACGCGCGCCGAATACTCTGACCCCGGCTTCATCCTTCTCGGCAAAGCGCTCGAGGTCATCCTCAACGAAGAGCTCGCTTGCTGGATCACACGCGAAGTGTTTCAGCCGCTCGGACTCAGCGCGACGACCTACGCGCCGCCGGACGCCATCCGCCAGTCCATCCCCCCCACCGAAGAGGACACCTGGTTTCGCCATCGACGCATCCAGGGCGAAGTGCAGGATGAGAACGCGTACGTTCTTCACGGCAACGCGGGACATGCCGGCGTCTTCTCCACCGTGCCCGATTTGCTCCGCTTCGCGCAGGCGATCCTGGATGCTCCAGGGTCGGCAGCTGCCGAGGCTGCCTCCCCGCTCTTCCACGCCGGGACAGTCGAGCGCTTCGCCACGCGGCAGAGCCCGGAAGGCAGTTCGCGAGCGCTCGGTTGGGATACGCCGTCGGAAAACTCCTCGGCTGGCCGCCACTTCTCCGCACACTCGATCGGCCACCTCGGGTTCAGCGGCTGTTCGCTCTGGATCGACCTGGATGCGCGTGTTGCCGCCGTGCTGCTCACCAACCGAACTTGGCCCGACCGCGAGAACCAGGCCATCAAGCAGGTTCGCCCCGCCTTTCACGACGCGATTCGTGAAGCGCTGTGATGGTCACCTGCCATCCCGGTCCCGTCGCTGAATCCCGCAGAAGTTGTATCCCATACCCGTTTCGTTCCGGCGCAATGGTTCGCGCCAAACCGAAATCGTTTTCATCGCGGAATGCGCAAGAATGGCCGCATGTTGCGCGGTTTCTCAACCGCGTAAACGCTCTTTTCACATCGCTTCAAACGCACCTCGCCGGTTACCGAAATCATGGTGGTGTCCTAAATTCAGATTCCGGCGAGGGCGAGGAAGGAGGCGAAGAAAGCGACGAGGGGGATGGGGGATGGGCGGCGTTAGGGCTGCTGCTTGGGCTGGTTCTATGTGCATTTGTTATAGTCCTCTGGCCCAAATGGAACCAGAGACCCGCCTGCAACTCTAAATGGCTCTCTTTCCAGTCTGAGGCAGTACCGGCTGATCCTGATTTCTGGCGAGACCCCGTCAATGTATCTCATTTGACCGTATACGATCCGCGCCTGTTCGTTTACAGAAACGCCGCTTTTCATTGCAAATCTCACGGCAGCGGCATTCCAAGTCGATGGGTGAGCTTCAGCGACTCGATATCTTTCACCGGGCGTGAGATAGCGTTTTGTCGCGATGATTTCAGGCTGATATTGCGGGGGTATGGGAAGGTCGATGGAAAGTTTAACCACATCCTCAGTTGGGGGAGTATACCCCACTATTTCGACCGGAGATCGCCCGTAATTGACGGCCAAAATCGTAAAGATTCCGATGCCTCGAACGTGCTCATCCAGCCTTTTCTCGATTTCAAAGAGTATCCTTCCGCGTTCCGCGTTGATCACGGCCTTGGCATTCAAGAGAGCAGCTTCAGCGGCATCCTCGGTCCCCTTGGTCTGGCGTTCCAGCTTCCGCAAGGTAATCAAAGCAACACGAACGCCCAGTACTCCAATGATGGCCAAAATCCAGTTCGGAATATTTGCCGGGGCCAGCAATTCCTGCCATGGATAGCCGGACGACTTGGGGTTGGTATTCTTTTTTTCTTTGGCGGGTTCCTGCTGGGGGCGGGGTGTCAGAACGCTTGGCTGAGTCGCTTGGGGTTGTGTTTGGCTCCCTTGGGGTTTCTGATTTTGGTCGCTCCCGTTCCCTGGGACTTGGGTCCATGCCCCTCTAGCGCATGTCAAGAGCAGGGAAAGTATCGCCAAACGTTTCAGCATGATGGCGAAAATGTATCACAAATATCTATTCTCTGTGGGTTTGTTTCCCCTTCGATTTTTTATTCGTGGACCCCTTCTCGGATTGGAGCGTCGGCTGCATTGTCGCAAGGATGTCGCGAATTTCTAAGACCGCGTTTGCGTTATTAATTCCAAGTGTCGACGCATCGCTTATCCAGTTAGCTAGGTGCAAAACGAGCATATACAAGAGACCGAAGACGATGGACGACGTTGTTGCAGAGATTACGAGGACTTTTATCGCGGTGAGCGGATTTGCATGGCTCATGGCGATCAGGAGGCTATAAGTGTTAATCGCAATGATCAATGGCGGAAAAATGAATGGCGATCGGCAAATTTTAAAGACGGATTCCATTACTCTTTGGATTCGCTTCTTCGGCTGGTTTGGGACAGGAGTATTTTTAGGCTGGAGCATGCGAAGTTCGACCCATTTAGCCAACAGTGGCGCGATTAAATTCGCCATAATCATGCTGGCCTCCATTGTGATCGTCAGCCAAATAGGCATCGCCCTGTCCCCCCTTTTTTTAAGCAAGAATAAACGTATCACAAAAACATTTGACAGATAGATATTATTGTATTACATTTATTTCAGTGAGGCTTTATGGCGAACGTTCTCAACACGGATAAACAAATCGCGGTAATCGCTTCCCTTGCGGAAGGCTCCAGCATCCGTTCTATCGAGCGGATTACCGGGATTCACCGCGATACGATCATGCGGCTTGGGGTTCGCGTTGGACAGGGCTGCACCGCTCTGATGGATCGCAAGATGCGGAACCTTCCCTGCACTCGGCTGGAAACGGACGAAATTTGGGGTTTTGTCGGCAAGAAAGACAAGCACATCAAGGAGAACGACAAGGCTGGAGTTGGCAGCGTCTGGACGTTCTGCGCCATCGATGCCGAGACGAAACTGGTACCGGCTTACACGGTTGGAGATCGCGACATCAAGACCGCTACCACGTTCCTAAAGAACGTCTCAAACCGCATGGCAAACCGCGTCCAGATCAGCACCGACGGCCTTGGAGCCTACGTGGTTGCGATGGAGAAGGTATTCGGCGGCGACGTAGACTACGCCCAGATCATCAAGACCTACGGCCCATCGGGACCGGATGACAACCGCCGCTACAGTGCTCCTGATTTTGTTTCCTCTGAGAAGAAGGTCATCTCGGGATCGCCAGTCTACGAGTTAATCTCTACCAGCTACGTCGAACGGCTAAACGCAACCACGCGGCTGCATATGCGCCGTTTGACTCGGCTGACCTTGGCCTTCTCCAAGAAGCGCGTCAATTTCGAAGCCGCCGTCGGGCTTCATTTTGCGTATTACAATTTCGTCAAGAGGCACAACACTTTGCGCTGCACTCCAGCGATGGCGGCAGGACTTGAACCGTCCTTCTGGAATGTGGGGCAGCTCCTAGAGGCTGTTGCGTGACGTATATCGAAGAATTGCAAGGCATGATTCGCAAACTGCATGGAGCAGAAGCGATTCACAGGGGTAACCAGTCTGTAACCGAGATGTTTAACGGCAAAGTGATTTGGCAGGGAGTGGTAGAGATTTTCGAGTTGATCGGTCACGAGAGCGCAACGCGGGTTTACGCGTGGAGCCATTCAACAGATGATCCGGCGAACCCAACGCGATACGTGACCGTCCTTCACAAAGGTTCAGTTGATTCGCCGCGAGCCGCTGTTAGGGCCGCCATTATTCAGGAGTACAGAGATGCCGAAGCAGCCGAAGCCTAAGAAGCCAGGACGCCCCAAACTACCCAAGGATCAGGCCAAGGCCAAGATCGTTCCGGTACGGTTTGCCTCAGAGGAACTGGACCGGATTCTCAGGGCCGCAAGCGCCAACGATCAGACCGTTTCGCAGTGGATAAGGAGCACCATCAATGCGGCCACAGCCCTGTAAACGCAACGCAATTTGTATGCCACTATGCCCATTTCGTAACGTGGAAATCAAACTAGGACACCACCGAAATCATTAGGGACTTGCGCGGTTTCCGGGTACAATTCGAATCTGGGGATAGTATCGATGCTAACCAGCACGACGCCGCAGGATGTGGCTGAGCCACATAAGAGAAACGGGGTCAAGAACGACACGGCCTCGATACTGGAGCACCTGATTACCGAGAGCCAGAACGAGGCTTCTCAGGGTTTCGACACCAAATCCGCTCTCGAAATTGCCCGCATCATCAACCACGAAGACGCCAAGATCGCCGCAGCCGTCAAAAGAGCCATCCCCGAAATTGCAGAAGTCATCGACCAGGTTGCCCGCAGCCTTCGCGACGGCGGCCGTCTCATCTATGTCGGCGCCGGATCGAGCGGACGCATCGCCGCTCTCGACTCCTCCGAATGTCCTCCCACCTATTCCACCGCGCCCGGCCAGGTGCAGTACATCATGGCCGGCGGTCCCAAGGCCCTCGCATCCGCTGTCGAAGTGAACGAGGATTCCGAAGAACTGGGCCAGCGTGACATTGCCCGCCGCCGGCCGACGCGCAAGGACGTGGTCATCGGCCTTTCGGCTTCCGGACGCACGCCTTACGTGGTCGCCGCTACTGCCTATGCCCGGGCACGCGGCGCGCGCACCGCGGCCGTCACCTGCAATCCCGACACTCCTCTGGCTGCTGCCGCCGATATCGCCATCGTGGCTGAGGTGGGTCCCGAGGTCATCTCCGGATCGACGCGCATGAAAGCCGGCTCCGCTCAGAAAATGATCCTCAACATGATCACCACGGGCGCGATGACCCGCCTGGGCTATGTGTACGGAAACCTGATGGTCAACGTGCACATGCAGAATTCGAAGCTCGTCGAGCGCGGCATCCGCATCCTCATGAGCGCCTGCGGCATCGATCGTGCCACCGCGGTCGAAACGATCAAGTGCGCCGGCCGCAGCGTTCCCGTGGCGCTGGTCATGCTCAAGGCCAAGGTCGACAAGCCTGAAGCCGTCCGCCGCCTCGCCAAGTCCGACGGCAACGTGCGGCTCGCCATCGAAGACAACGTCCTCGAACTCTAGAAACCCCCAAGCTCCCACAGCCAAAACTTTCGCTACCGCGAGGGAACTCCGGCTCCGGCGCGGTTCTGCCCGTCGATCTGCGCCAGCTGGTCGCGAAGACGAACCGCTTCGGTCTGATACTTCGCCGCATCGCCCTCGTGCTGCACAGCGGCGGCGCTTCCGATCGCGTTGAACATGCCGGCGATCACGTTGTTCTTGCCGTGGCCGATATCGTGCAGCTGCTCGGCAAAATCGGCTTCCGAAACGGCAATGGCCTCGTCGTGATCGATCTGCGCTCGCAGGTTCCGGATCGTCTCCCAGCGCTGCGCCTGCGCGATGGCCGCATCTCCGTTTGGATCCGGGACGTTTTGCGGCTCTCCGCCGTCGTCCTCGAGATCCTCGGTGAGAGCCTGCAGATTGTTTTGCCCCTTCACGTTTCCGAGGTCCGCTGCGAGCTGATACCAGGCCAGCGCCCGGCCATTGTCGGTCTGCACGCCCTGCCCGCATTGATACATCCAGCCGATCTGGTTATCCGCATCGCTGTTGCCCTGCGCAGCCGCCTTCACAAACCACGACATCGCCAGCCCGTAGTTGGTCCCCACCCCGGTGCCGTGCTGAAAGATGAAGCCAATGTTTTCCTGCGCCGCGTTGCTGCCGCGCTCTGAGGCCTTGTAGTACCAGGACAGAGCCTCGCCGTAGTTCTGCGCTTCGCCCCATCCCTCCCCCGCCATGAAGCCCAGCTGATTCTCGGCATCCGCATTGCCGTGATCGGCGGCGCGCTGGTACCACGTGTGGGCCTGCGCAAAATCACGCTTCACCCCGAAGCCGCATTGATAGAAGTAGCCGATTTGCTTTTCCGCGGCAGACAGATTCTGGTCGGCTGCTTTCCGGTACCAGCTTAGCGCCTGCTTGTAGTTGCGCTTGACGCCGTGGCCCACCTCGTAGAGATTCGCCAGGTTGAATTCTGCCTGCGCAAAACCCTGGTTCGCCGCCAGACGGTAGTAGCTCGCGGCGCGTTTGTAGTCTTGCGGCACACCAAGGTTGTCTTCGTACATGCTGCCGAGCTGATTCTGAGCCGCGGCAAAACCCTGTGCAGCGGACTTGCGGTACCAGCTCAAGGCGTCCGTATAGTCCAGCGTCATGAAACGAGTCTGGAAATACAGATTGGCCAGATCGAATTGCGCCTGTGCATTCCCCGCAGTCGCGGCTTGCTGCAGGTCGGCCGAAGGCGCCTGCGCAAACAGCAAAGGACAAAAAAGGCATAGAAAGGCCGATGCGAGCCCATCCAATGCCGCTCGCCCAGGGCCGCCGATCCTTGCCCAATCGTTCATAGCTTTCCGACGTTGCTGAGCCGATTTTCGGCCTCCCGGCACACGGCGGAAAGATGCCGCAGGTAATGCCGTAGCCGACGATTGCTGACGTCACTGATTGCCTGCTTGCCGGGCCGCAGCGCCTATAGCACCCGCGCCAGCCACTGCCCGGTGTGTGAGTGCAGATTCGAGGCAATCTCTTCCGGCGTTCCTTCGGCAACGATCTTTCCCCCGCCTTCGCCGCCCTCGGGTCCCAGATCGATGACCCAGTCCGCCGATTTGATGACATCAAGATTGTGCTCAATTACGATCAACGATCCGCCCCCATCGATGAGCTTGCGAAATGCGGTGAGCAGCTTCGACACATCATCGAAGTGCAGACCCGTTGTTGGCTCATCGAGAATGTAGAGCACCCGGCTGGCCTGCGATGACTTGGCTCCCGCATTCGCTGACCGTACCTGCGCCAGATGAGCCGCAAGCTTGACGCGCTGCGCCTCGCCGCCTGAGAGCGTCGTGGCCGATTGTCCCAGCCGTAGATAGCCGAGCCCCACTTCATCCAGAACGGCCAGCTTTTCCTGCAGCCGCACATGCCCGGCGAAAAAGCGCAAGGCTTCCTTCACCGTCATCTGGAGCACATCGTGAATGCTCTTGCCCTTGTAATGCACTTCAAGAATGCGCGCCTGGTACCTCGTGCCGTTGCAATCCTCGCAGGGCAGTTCCACGTCGGCCAGGAACTGCATCTCGACTGTCACCGTGCCATCGCCTTCGCAGGTGTTGCAGCGCCCGCCAGGCACGTTGAACGAGAAATGCCCAGGCGTCAGCGACCGGCGCTTTGCCTCGGGTTGCGACGCAAATAATTCGCGGATCAAATCGAAGCCCTTGATGTACGTGATGGGATTCGAGCGCGGAGTCCGCCCGATCGGCGTCTGGTCCACCAGCACCACGTCGTTCAGCCGTTCCACTCCCGCAAGCGATGAAAAGAAACCCATCGGATCTCCGCCATCGCTCTGCCCCAGCGCCCTCGCCACGGCGCGATACAGCACCTGGTGCACCAGCGTCGACTTGCCCGAACCGGAAACGCCGGTGATGGCCACCAGCATGCCAAGAGGAATCTCGACGTTGAGTCCGTGCAGGTTGTTTGCCTCGGCTCCGCGCAGAACCAGCTTTTCTTTTCCCGGCACGCGGCGGCGCGTCGGCACCGGAATGGCGATTTGCCCCGAAAGATAACGTCCCGTGAGCGAGTTCGGGTTCGCCTCGATCTCGGCCAGCATGCCGTCGGCAAGCAGCTTGCCGCCAAATTCCCCGGCGCCCGGCCCGAGGTCCAGCAAGTGATCGGCCGAGCGCAGCACGTCGGCATCATGCTCCACCACCACGATGGTGTTGCCCAGGTCGCGCAGTTCTTTCAAAATCCGAATCAGCCGCTCCGTATCGCGCGTGTGCAGCCCGATCGAAGGCTCGTCCAGCACATAGAGTGCGCCCACCAGGCGCGATCCCAGCGATGTGGCCAGTTGAATGCGCTGTGCCTCGCCGCCCGAAAGCGTCGACGCAAGCCGATCGAGGGTAAGATATTCGAGCCCCACCGCATCCAGAAAGCTCAGCCGCTGCCGCACTTCTTCCAGAATCGGTCCGGCAATCTCTTCCTGCATCGGCGTCAGCCTCAGCGCGGCAAAGAATTCATGCGCCTTGGCAATGGTGAGCGCCGTCGACTGGCAGATGTTTCGGCCATTCAGGCGCACCGCGCGTGCTTCGGCACGCAAACGCTGCCCCCGGCAATCGGGACACTCGGCGTAGCCGCGATACTTGCTCAGCATCACACGCACGTGCAGCTTGTACTTCTTGCGCTCCATCTGCGCGAAGAAGCCGTGAATGCCCCCGAAGCTGCCCTTGCCGTGCAACACGGTCTCGCGAGCCGCTTCCGGCAATTCCCTCCAGGGCACGTCGAGCGGAATCTTCAGTTCCGCCGCATGCTTGCGCAGATCGGTAAACCAGGCGCGATACTTCGGACGGTTCCATGGATCGATGGCGCCCTCGTTGAGGCTCAGGCCCTTGTCGGGGATCACAAGATTCAGGTCGTAGTCGACCGTGTTGCCGAATCCCTGGCATCGTGGGCACGCACCAAAGGGATTGTTGAAGCTGAAGAGGCGCGGCTCCGGCTCCTTTCCCGGCCGATGACAGTTTGTGCAGGCGTACTCGCCAGAAAAATGATAGGTCCGCCGTTCCGCGGCCTCTTCGCGCGACGCCTCTTCGAAAAGCACTTCGCCGGCTTCGCGATACGCAATCTCCGCCGCATCCACGATGCGCGCGCGATTCTCCGGGTTCACCACGATGCGATCGAGCAGCACGAAGACTGGCTGCGTGAAGTCGACGTCCAGCAGCGATTCCGGCGTCGAGAACTCATAAATCGTGCCGCGCTGGTAGAGCCGGTTGAAACCCGCTTTGCGCAACTCGATCAATCGCGCCTTCATCGGCTCCGTCAGGGTCACAGTTGCTGTTGCCACCCCGCCCCCATCTTCATTCGACTTCGCCGCCTTCGTGGCTTTGGTCTTTCGAGCCGTATTTGCTGCGGGATCCGGCGCCTCGGCAGCCTGCGCCACCCGGACTGGAAACAGCGCCTGCAGCCTGGTTCCCTCACCCAGCGCGAGCACCCTCTCCGCCACTTCGTCCATCGAATCGCGCTTGACCAGGCCGTCGCAGTCGATGCAATGCACTTCGCCGCAGCGCGCATACAGCAGGCGCAGGTAGTCGTAAATTTCCGTTGCCGTGGCCACCGTCGACCGCGGATTGCGCGTGGTGTTTTTCTGCTTGATGGCAATCGCCGGCGCAAGGCCGTCTATCTCGTCGACGTCCGGCTTTTCGATGCGCTCCAGGAACTGCCGCGCGTACGCCGAGAGCGACTCCACATACCGCCGCTGTCCTTCGGCATAGATTGTGTCGAAGGCGAGCGAGGATTTCCCGGATCCCGACACGCCGCTGACCACGGTCAGCTTTCCATGCGGAATCTCACAGCTAATGTTCTTCAGATTATGGGTCCGCGCCCCGCGGATGATGATGGCATCGTTCGATGAAGTCAATGGAAAAGCACCGCTCAATCAATTGGGCGGCCTCTCTGAGCGCCCAATGAGGCTCAGGACACAACCGTCCATTTTTTATTATAGGGTGCTAAGACGGCCCTGCACAGGCGTGGAGGCGCAGGCAGACCACCGCCTGTTACGCGCACTCGGCCATTACGCCGACAGTGCACGCTCAAGAAATCAGAAAATGCAAACAGGAACTTCACGACTCAGGTTGTGATTGCCACGATGGTTCGCAGCAGAGTGGAGACGCGCACTCGCAGCGCGATGTGCTCACGCTGCGAGGCCCGTTTTTCACTGAGTCATCCGCCAGACAAGGCGGCATCAAAAAGGGAAAAGGGAAGATGGCTCAGGCTGCGACGAGCGCCGGATGCCAGTGAATGGGTTGCACGGCGATTTGGCCGTCCAACTGACGATTAAGGACAACTGATAAACCCATGAGCGCCGTTGAAGCACATGCCGGACAGTGATTCGCACAGTTCCCTATGCAGTTGCAGTCCTGGCAAAGATAGGCAGACTCAAGGGGAAAATATTGCATCGCATTGAGTGGCATTGTCTTACCTCGATTGAGATATGACTCGTGAACCGAGTCATTGTTGCTTTACAACCCAATGTGCCCCTGACTACTTCTTTGATCCTTCTGATGCTATTTGAAGGCAAAATGTTGCGCTAATCAATCACCCATCGGCCTTCGCCTGCGTAACCTTCGAGCGACCGGACAGGGTATTGGTAATCAACCATTGGAGCCATCCGGAACCTTGCGCGCCGTCCCATGAAGCGGGATGGCGCGCAACCGGTGTAACTGCTTTAGTTATCGCGAAAACTCCTGATTTTCCTTCTCAAATGACTGCTCGGTCTCGATCGCCTTATGCGCAGCCTTGTCGGCCGCGTGCTGCATCCGCCGCTCAGATTCGGTTGATTTCTTTTCCGGATCAGAGTGCGGTATGTCGGGCTTTGGCGATGGAAACGGCTTGCTTCCTGGATTCGGATTTGGGTTTGGATTGGGATTCGGTCTCTCCTGCATGATTTCCTCCAGCGCACTTCGATGCACCGGGCTTGCAGCAAAGATGTTTCCTACATGATTGGAGCGAGTGGTTGCCGCCTCTGGGGAAGGCACTGATTCCGCGGCATCGTTGTGTGAAAACACTTCAGCTCAGCCGGTTCGTCGCAGCCACCTTCCCGTACCACAGCCCTGAATCCTTCACCGTGCGCTTCTGATCGCGGTAGTCAACATAAATCAACCCGTAGCGCTCGGTGTGTCCGTTGGCCCATTCAAAGTTGTCGATCAGGCTCCAGGCATGGAACGAACGCACGCGCGCACCGTCGGCAATGGCTCGCGCCAGCTCTGCGAGTTCTTCTCTGAAAAAATGGATCCGTCTCTCATCGGGTACACGGCCATTCTCTTTTGCATAGGGCGCATCGAGATAGCCGCAGCCGCTCTCTGTCATTTCGATAATTGGATGGTTGTATTCGCGTGAGATCTGCATCACGAGGTCGTAGATGCCCCGCGGCCACACCTCCAGACCCGATTCCGTCAGCGGGCCTTCGGTGGGCATCTCCGCGCGGAACCGCGTATAGGGATCGCGCCCCGTCGCTGGATCGGCTTCAATTTCCGTTCCGCTGAATCCTCCTCCTCCAAAGGCGCGCACGCTGCTGGCGTCCGAAACGAAGCGTCGCGTGTAGTAGTGGAAGCCAACCCAGTCGAGCGGAGCGTAGAGCAGCTTTTCGTCGCCGGGTTTGACGCCCATCTGCTCATATGGCGGTTCCCCGACAAATGCTTTCGGATAGTGGCCGGTCATCGCCGCTTCAAGGAAGAAGACATTGTTCATCGCGTGATAGCGCGCGGCCGCGGCGCGATCCGCTTCCGAATCTGTTTTGGGATACGCCGGACACATGCCATAGGCGCTGCCCACCGTCGCCTTCGACGATGCCGCCTTGATGGAGCGAAGCGCCTCGGCCTGCGCGAGAGCGAGGGTGTGCGTGGCCTTGAGAAAGTCGTTGAAGTTGGCGCGGCAGGGTGGGAATGCACCCACGCCGTATCCCATGTACGCCACCGACCACGGCATATTGAACGGAGCCCAGATCGTGATGCGATCCCCAAGATGCTTGGCAAGGATCGCTGCGTAGTCCGCGTAATATCCGGCAAGGTCGCGATTCGGCCAGCCGCCGCGATCTTCGAGCCCCTGCGGCAGGTCCCAGTGATAGATGGTGCAAAACGGGCGCAAGCCGTTCCCGAGCATCGCATCCACAACCCGGCTGTAGTGGTCGAGACCTTTCATGTTCGGCGCGCCGGTTCCGCTCGGCTGAATGCGCGGCCACGAAATCGAAAAGCGGATGCTCTTCTGGTTGAGTTGCTTCGCCAGCGCGAAATCCTGCGGATAGAGGTGATATTGGTCGCAGGCAACGTCGCCCGTGGTGCCACCCTTCACCTTGCCGGCGGTGTGGGTGAAACGGTCCCAGATCGACGCGCCTTTGCCGTCCTCGTTCCACGCGCCTTCCACCTGGTAGGCGGCCGTCGCCGTGCCCCACAGAAACCCATCCGGAAAACGCGCGCCCTCGATCTCGGCCTGATCAATCTCGCCCGGAATCTGTGCGGGCACGACAGCACTCGGAATCGGCGCCGCGTCAACAAGCTTCCCCGCGCCCAGCGCCGCTGAGGCTCCAGCAGCCAGCGAATTACCAAGAAATTCTCTGCGGTTCATTGCCTTTGGCTCTCCCGCCACGCGGCAAACCCTAGCACTGCGATCTCCAATGAGTCAAACGTTTCAGTCCAGGCATCGCGGCTCGATTCGCACTCCTCCAGTCCTCGTGTGCAAAGATGAATGCAATGCTCTCTCCAATTCAGGTGGCTGTCGCACATCCAATGTCCGATACGACTATCTATTGGCGAATTGTTCTCCTCGCGATCCTTGCCGCAGCCTTCTTGTTCAGGGTGTTCTCGGGCAAAACTGTCCGGTCTCGCACCTTCGACTTGCGCCGCAAAGGGCTCGATCTCCTTCTCGCCGGCAATCCGTCCGGCGCGGAGCGTTGCTATCGAGAGGCGCTGAGCGCTGATCCAAAACTCCCTGAATCTGATCAAGTGCGCCTCCTTGTCTGCCTCGGCGACGCGCTCATCGACCAACAGCGCTATTCGGAAGCGGAAGAATGCCTTGAAAAGGCGCTCCAGATGGGTGATCCGACCGGCAGCGGCCAAGGCAGCATGGCCGATCTGCTTGTACTCGAGAAAAAGAATCCGGAACGCGCGATAGAAATGGCGGATGAGGCTCTACGCCTCACGACTCAGCATCCCTTGAGCACGAGATTTGGCGATGCGTGGTCGCGTGTCAACGACGAGTTGTTGCAGGCGAAGGCGTGGGCGCGCAAAGCGCAAGCTCTGGTGGTGATGGGACAAGGAAGCAGAGGCGCGCCAGGCGGTCGATCGAGCCATACGCATCATGGAAGCATCAAAAGCTGCCTTCGCGGCTGCGGCGCCGTCCGCACCGTTGCCCGCGAAACTGATCCTCAATGATCGACTCCACAGAATGAAGTCGTTGGCAATCGTGGGTACGAGCTGGCAGATCAGCCAGGCATTGCTGGGGCTGCAGGATCGAAAAAAAGCAGCCGAATATTTGCGCGCCGCCAGAGACGCAGACCCGATGGGCAAATACCAAAAGCTTGCCGACGACCAACTCACTCAACTTGGCGCATGATCGCGTCAGCCAAACGCCCGCGTCCAATCGTTGTCCCCCAAATTAAACTGAGGTGTGAGGAATTTCGTGTTTCGTTCCGCTCTTTTCGTTTTCCTTGTCGCTGCCCTGCCCTGTCTCGGCCAGAACGCGCCACAGGATGTTCCACCTGCGAAAGACAGCGCCGCGCAACTTTCTCCTCAGGTCGCCGAGGCGGAGGCCGCTATCGTCAAGTCGGACTGGAAGGCCGCCGAATCCAAACTCGATCCATATCTTGTATCGCACCCTCAGGACGGGCGCGCACTTTTCGATGCTGCTTATGTCGCCGACGCGCAGAATCGCCTCGACGACGCCGTTAGTCTCTATCAGCGCGCCGCAGCAGGAGATCCGCGGTCGTTTGAGGCGCACCTGATGCTCGGCTTGCTGCTGGCGCGCCAGGGCAAGCTCGACCAGGCGCGAACTGAACTCGTGACCGCCACGCAGCTCGACCCCGGCGATGCCGGCCCTGCCCTCAAGGCTCGCGCATGGCGCGCGCTGGCTCAGATCGACAAGCCGGGTCCCGGCAATAAAGGCGATGCGGCCCAAGCCTCTACCGACCTGCTCGAGGCGCTTAAAGTCAGTCCGGAGACCCCCGAAGACACGCTGCTCGCCGCCAGCCTCGCCGAGGAGAGCGGCCAGCCCGATGCGGCTGCCGCAGCGTATCGTCGCGTGCTCGCCAAGGATCCGAAATCAGCTCAGGCCAACGCCGGTCTCGCCCGGGTGCTCGTTCACCAGGGCAAATACGCCGACGCCGAGCCTCTGCTTCGCATTGCCCTCGAACAGTCGCCTGATGATCCCGCCCTCAATGCCGAACTTGCCACCGATCTTGCCGCGCAAGACAAGGCGGAAGCCCTTCCCCTCCTCCAGAAGCTCCATGACGCCCATCCGGCCGACCCGGCCATTACGCGCATGCTCGCCGACATCATGGCCCAGGCGGGCGATGCCGCGGGCTCCGATCAGCTCTATCTGAAGTTGCTGACGGCAGATCCCGACAACACGGGCCTGTTGGTGGCTCATGGCCAGGCTCTCATCCGGCAGCTCCGCTACTCCGAGGCTCTCAAAGTTTTCGACAAGGTGACCAGCATCGATCCCGCCGATGGCAATGGCTGGAGCGGCCTTGCCTTCGCCGCGATGAAAACCGGTCACCCTGAAGTGACACTACATGCCCTTACCATGCGATCAAAGTACTTACCGGAGGTGCCCTCGACGTACTTTCTTTGGGCAACATCCTACGATACGTTGCACGACAAATCGGCGGCCATCACCTACTATCACCACTTCTTAGACGCAGCCGCCGGCAAATATCCGGACCAGGAATGGCAAGCGAAGCAGCGTCTGCTCCAGCTTGAGAAAAAATGAGATGGGCCCCAAAACGGACCGGTGCTTTGTTTGTGGTGCGTTTGCAGTTACCGCGGCTCGCGGGGCAGTGTCTATTTGCTTGCATTTGGGACTAGAATGCTCCTATAGTCTCGGCTTGAGGTCAGGCGACTCATTTTTCTGAGTTGCTGTTTTCCGCAACAGCGGAGGTCCCTCATGCGTTATCAAGTCACGTTTGCCACGCTCGCCCTTGTCTCCGCCCTTACGATCCCCGTTTGGGCCGCGTCCCCTGATGACAAGGATGCCGACCAGCAGAGCATTGCGGCACTCGAAGCCCGCATCAACCAGGCCCAGCCCCGGGAGCAGTGCTACCTCTACGCCGAGCTCATTCACCAGATGAGCGAGGTGAGCCTCCGCCAATACACTGCCGGCGACGTTCCCAAGGCGAGCGCCCTTCTACGCGAGATCCAGAACATCGCGCACAAAATGCACCTTGCGGTGGGCGGCAACGACAAGCGCCTGAAGAATGCTGAAATCCTGTTGCGCCGCACCGCGTTCCGGCTGAACGATCTGCTCCACTCGAGCGACGCCGAAGACCGCGCCCTTGTGGAAGCAACCCTGGCGCAAGTCAATCAGGCCGACAACGACGCCATGATGCAGGTCTTCAAGAAGTAGATTGGTCCCGGCCGCCGTCTAAGCATCAATAGCTCTCCGGATCACTTCCCGCGCAGGCGGAGTGTGTTTCAATGAGACTCGTTGGGAGCCATGCGTCCAATACTCACAGCCGCCATCCTCAGTTCCCTCTTTTGCGCGATCCAACCGTCCTTTGCTCAGAAACAGCACCGGGATGTCCTCACTCCTGCGCAGGTGGAGGAAATTCGTGAAGCGGGCATCGATCCCGACGGACGGGTCAAGCTCTATACCAAGTATCTGAACGAACGCGCTGACACGATTGAGAGCCTGACAAAGCGCGGCCACTCCGCGCCCCGGGCCCATCGCCTCGATAACGAGTTGCAGGACTTTGCCGCCCTCATGGACGAACTCGGCTCCAACCTGGATGAATACGGAGATCGGAAAGCCGACCTGCGCAAGTCGCTCAAGTTTCTGAACGAATCTGCCCAACACTGGGTCGCGATTCTCCACAACCTGCCCTCGGAGCCTGGATTCGAACTGTCGCTGAAGGACGCAACCGACGGTGGTCAGGATCTCGCCGACGAGGCAAAACAGATGCTCACCGAGCAGACCGCCTACTTCAACGAACATAAGGACCAGCGCGGCCAGGACCGCGCCGAGCCGCAATAGACCCGCACTACGGCTGGCGAAGACCTGTGCTACCCTCCTTTCTGGTGACCCTCGATTTTGCCGCAATTTTTCAGGAGGAGTATCGCGCCCTCCGTCCGCGGGCGCCCATGCCTCCCATCCTCATCCGTTTCCGCCGATTCACCTCGCTGAACACCACCATCCGCCTGCGCGAAGGCCGCATCCTTGTCAGTCTCTCTGACCTGCTCGAAGGCGCGCCGGAGAGCGTGCTGCGCGCCATCGCCCACATCCTCCTCGCCAAGCTCTACCGCAAGCCCGTCGATTCCGCGCAGAACCTGCGCTTCAAGCGTTTCGCCGCCAGCGCGCCCGTTGCCCGCCAAACCGAGTTGATCCGCCACGCCCGCGGAAGCAAGCGCTACTCCGGACCCGAAGGCCGCTACTACAACCTTGAAGAAGTGTTCGACTCGCTGAACCTGCGCTTCTTCGGAGGTCTTCTCGGCCGCCCCGACCTCACCTGGAGCGAACACCACGCCAAGCGCTCGCTCGGCCACTACGATGCTACGCACAACACCATCGTCGTAAGCCGCGTCTTCGATCGCCCGTCCAGCCCGCGCTACGCAATCGAGTACCTGCTCTACCACGAGATGCTCCACCTCAAGCATCCCGTCCGCCGCCGCGGCCTGCGACGTTGCGTTCATCCGCCTGAGTTCAAAGCCGATGAACGGCAGTTCCCGCAACTCAAAGAAGCACTCGCCTTCATCAAGCGCCTCTGATTTTTTCCATTTGTTGAATGACCGGGTGCCGCGCCCCGGGGAAAGGGGTCGCTTTCTCATGTCACACTGGTTCCATAGACATGCCCAAAACCATCCAACGCTGCTCCTGGGCTACGAATGACCCACTCTACTGTGCCTATCACGACGAAGAGTGGGGCGTGCCCGTATACGACAGCCGCCTGCTCTGGGAAACCCTCATGCTCGAAGGCTTCCAGGCCGGCCTTGCTTGGATTGTCATCCTTCGCAAGCGCGATGCCTTTCGCAAGGCCTTCAAGAATTTCGATCCCGCCAAGGTCGCCCGCTTCACCGAGAAAGACATCCTGCGCCTGCTCAACGATGCCGGAATCGTCCGCTCGCGCGCCAAGATCGAAGCAACCATCCAGGGCGCGCGCATCTTTCAGTCGATGCAAGCAGCGGGCGAAGACTTCTCCACCTGGGTCTGGAACCTCGCCGGCGGCAAGCCCATCCAGACTTCGGGCCAGCTGGTTGCGAAAACGCCGCTCGCCGAGGAAATTTCAAAGACCCTGCGCAAGCGCGGCTTCAAGTTTGTCGGACCTGTCATCGTCTATGCGTGGATGCAGGCAGTCGGCATGGTCAACGACCACGCACCGAACTGCTTCCGCCGAAAGATGCTGGCACGCAAAAAGCAGGCGCTCCGCCGCGGATCGTAGCTGCTGAATGAAGGCGACTGACGAGGAGCCGCCCACAAACCCGGAACCTCCAGCCCCCGCCTGCCCCGTGCCTCACTTGATTCCGATCACCATCGAATCCGGTCCCACCAGGTGCTCGACGCGCGTCTCTCTGAATCCGGCGTCGCGCATCCATTTCGTGCAGTCCGCGCCCGTGTAATCGAATCCCCCATGGGTTTCGATCAGCATTTGCAGGCTCATCATCAGGCCAAACGCATTCTTCGAGCGGTCGTCGTCGATGATGGCGTCGTAGACCAGCAGTGCCCCGCCACTCGGCAGCGCGTCGTAGGCCTTCGCGATCAGCATCCGCTTTTCCTCGAGATTCCAGTCGTGCAAAATGTGTCCCATCATGACCACGTCTGCGCGCGGCAGCGGCTCGCTGAAGAAACTACCGGGTTGGAACTGGAGGCGCGATGACAATCCATTCTCCGCAATGTACTCCTCGAAAATCGGACCCACCTCCGGCAAGTCGAAGCCGATGCCCAGCAGGTGTTCGTTCTTCAGAAACACCTGGGTTAGCAGATCGCCCTGCGCCGGCCCCGCATCGACCACGGTCTTGTACTGCGCCCAGGGAAACTTCGCCGCAATGGCGAGGTTGGCGCCGTGGCTGACGCCCGTCATCGCCTTCAGAAACTCCTTGAGCCGCGCTGGGTCTGCGTAGATCGTCTGAAACACCGGCGCGCCTCCGCCCTTCAATTCGTTTTGCGGTAACCCTGTGCGCAGTCCCTCCGTCAGGTTGTTCCATTGCCCGTAGGAACGGTGATTCGCCATTTCGAGAAGCCCGCCGATGTACGACGGCTTCTTCTTGTCCAGAAACAGATCCGTTGCCGGCGTATTCGAATAGATCCCGTCGTTACGCTCCAGAAATCCCAAAGCCACCAGCCCATCCAGAAAGTCGCGAGCCGATCGAGGGTGCAATCCTAACCGGCCCGTCAAGTCATCGAGGCCTTCGGGGTGCTTTGCCAACTCGGTGAATACTTCCATCTCGACTGCGCTCAACAGCGTCTTTGAGGCCCAGAATCCCAACCCGGTTTGCAGGATGTGCTCAGGCGACACCGCAGTCGCACTTGCAGCCTCGGTTGCGGTTGTGTTTCCAGACAGACTCATCGTGACCTCCTTGATGGCCGCGTCGATTCAGCAAGGCAGGGGGAAGCACCTGGAAGAAGCCGCCAGACTGCTCTACGAATGGAACCGCACGATTTCGGCCCCATGAGTCTAATTCACAGACACTCGGGAAACAATCTCAAATTCGACCTGTCCGCCGATGATTCCCCATGGCGTGCGCCCGCTCACAATGCATCCGATGAATGGGCCTGGACTGGGCCGCTTGTGATCTCATTCCATCTGACGTGTCTTTGAGGGGGCCATATGCGATTGCTGCTCGTTCCGCTGATCCTTGTTTCTCTGGAATTCTCTTTGCTGGAGGCACGGCCGCAGACTGAAAACCAATCGCCGGTCATGAAGCCGGAAGCTTATGAGGTCGTCTCCATCAAGCCCAGCAAACCGGGAAGCCCTGGCGTGTATCAAATTCTGCCCGATGGATTTTGGGATACCGACACGACGTTCGATTCCCTGGTCTACGGCGCCTACGGAATCGTGAGCGATATCCAGGTGGTGGCAATGCCATCGTGGGCCACAACGGAAAAGTTCGAAGTTCAAGCAAGGGTCGACGCAGGGACCGCGGATGCATGGAAAAAGCTCACCGACAAGGAGCGTCAAAAGCAGGAGCGGCCAATGTTGCAAGCTCTCCTCGCCGATCGATGCAAGCTCAAGGTTCATTTCGAGCAAAAGGAGTTGCCGGTTTATGAATTGGTGATCGCCAAGGGCGGACTCAAGATGAAGGAAGCCGCGCCGGGTGAGATGGCGACCGAGGAGATCGCTGCCGGAATCAGGTTGACCGCCCATGCAATGGCAACCGAGAGCCTTGTCTACACTCTTTCCGGCACGGATGGGCGTCTGATTGTTGATAAGACCGGCCTGGGCGAGAAGAAATTCGATTTTGAGCTGCACTGGAGACCGGATGATTTGCGCATGACGGCGGACGCGGGCCCATCGTTGTTCACCGCTCTTGAGGAGCAGCTCGGCTTGAAGTTGGTACCCTCGAAAGACCCTGTGAATGTCCTCGTGATCGATCACATGGAGCAACCATCACCCAATTAGGCTACGTGATGATGCAGGGTCTTAGCCCTTAGCTGCCAGCTTGAATGCTCGTCTGTTCAATTCCAGATTGAATTGCCGCCTTAAGTACGTCGATTCTTATATCGGCCAGTGTTTTGAATTTGATGCAATACCCCGTGACACTTGCTTTTCCGAGCTCCTGCCCAAATGTCTGGATCAGGTACTTTTTATCGCGTAGTCCCATGATGTAGACGGAAAGGCCTGTGGTATTCGCACTTATACCGATTTGATAGAACTCCTTGGTATTTCCATCCGCGTACTTCATGGTTTGAGATCCATATCCAATGTTCGGGTTGGAAACGGTTTTTCCGTGCTCGTCTTTTCCATCCAAGAACCACAATTTAGGTGTCGGCATCAACGCCAAAATGAGCTGATGCAACTGTTGCATCTCGCTGCGTTTTGGTTCCGGTTGAGCGGCGATATACTCGTCAATTTGTTTTTGCACCTTCATGTAGTTCTCTCCCTTGGCTCACGGTACCATTCCACTGCTCCTGGAACCACCGCAGTTGATCTGCGCTGCTGCGGTTACTCGCGATTACACGTCGGGACCGTTGCGGCCAATCCGTTTCCCAGAACAGAAGATCTCGGTTCAAATATAAGGTTGAAGCGCCTCGTCTATAGTCGGATCGCCGGTGGGATATTCGATGCCCGTGAGGGAGCTGCCCGCTTCCAATAGCGACTTGGTGACTCGAGCGAATTCGCCCTCCGGGTGGCGCTTCTCCACCAGATAGTCATGCAGAGCGTACTGAAGGGGCGTCGCAGAATACCGGGGATCGCGAATATTCACGGGATGCCCGCGCGCAATCAGGAGTTCGACCAGGTCACCCGAACCTTGCCACGCAGCATTGTGGAGCGGCGTGTAACCGTGGCTATTTTCGGGATACGCGACCGGAAATCCGAGATCGAGCATTAACCTCACCGCATCGTAATTCGTGTTTGTCTCCCAGCAATACTTCGCCACCAGTTCGCGATCTGCATCCTGTAGCCGCGACAGGACCGTCGGATGTTTCTCCACAATCGCAAACGCCTCCGCGCGACGAGCCAACACGCAGTTCACCAGCAATTGCGTCATCACATCGCTCTCCGCGTAGAGAAAATCGAATATCACCTTGTGCCCCTTTAGAAGGGCAATCTGGTGCGAATACGAATTAAAGCCCAGGGTCCATTGATAGATCGTGCCGCCACGCCCTTCGTACCCCAGAGGTGGAAACTCCGGCGCTTTGCCGATCCTGTTGGCCAGGCATCCTCGATCCTGCATCACCAATCTCTTCACCAACGTCAGATCGCCGAGTGCCACTGCCAAAAAGATGTCCGGTTTCGCGCCGTATTCCAACAGAAATTTCACCACGTCAGGCGACTCGCCGATACGCCACTGTGCCGGAGTTGAATCGTGATCCTCATCGCGGGCGTCAATTCGAGCCCCACGATCTAATAGCAACTCCGCCACTGCCACCGTTCCTGCGCAATGCAGTGGAGTGCGCGCGTCCATCCCCTTTGCGTCTATCAAAGAGGGGTCCGTTTCCAGCATTTCCGCCAACTGATCGGTCAGCCCCGCCAAAGCCGCCTTGTGGACCGCCTGGTCCGCGTATTGTTGCGTCATCTTGAAAGTGTATCGGGCGTCGCCATCTTCATGGGGCAGCCCCTTGGTCTCTTCAGAGTTTGTCTACTTCGGCTGATTTCACTGGATTCCTGCCGCAGAGCGGGTTTCAGGGGAGTAGTCCTCAGCTCCGAATGAATCGGCGCACAACTGTTCTTTATAGGGGATGAATCGCATGACTGCCTGGCTTGCAGTTTCGTCACTTCGAACTTGACTGCCCTTGTATACCTGTCTACTCTAGGCATGTTTGCATCAAGCCTTATGGAAAATATGAACAACGCGTTCGAAGATATCCAGATGGTGTTTGGGCCCGCGCGGCGCGCTACGAACACCTAAGGAGACCACAGCATGAGCTGGTTTGAACGATTCTTGCACCGCCGGCGCCTCGATGACGACCTGGCCGAGGAGTTGCAGGAGCATATCGAAGAGAGAACCGAGCAGATCATGCGTCTCGAAAATCTGTCGAGATCGGAAGCTCGCGCGGCCGCCCTTCGCGCCTTTGGAAATCCCACCCTGGTCCAGACGCGCAGCCGCGAAGTTTGGCAATGGTCCAGGCTTAACACTTTTCTAGCCGATCTCAAACTCGTCGCTCGCCGACTGTCGAGGTCCCCTGGATTCGCCGTCACCGTTCTCCTTACTCTATCGATCGGCATCGGAGCTAATACGGCCGTGTTCAGCGTCGTCGACAGCGTTCTCCTGAAGCCACTTCCCTATCCGCAATCGGACCGGCTGGTCACGCTTTCACTCCAGGCGCCTGGAGCCGCAGGCCTAACGAGCTTTCGCGATGGATTGCTGCTGTCCCCGTCCCTGTTCCTCACTTTCGAGGAGCACAATCGCGCGTTCCAGTCGCTTGGAGTGTGGAGCGCGGGTACAGCAAACCTTACAGGCATTGCTCAGCCGGAAGAGGTTCACGTGATCACGGTGAGCAGGGGGTTACTCGAGACGCTGGCTGTTCCGCCTCTCGCCGGTCGGTGGCTAGACGCAGACGATCAAAAACCGAACGCAAGCAAAAGCGTGATGATCGGCTACGGCTTCTGGCAGCGGCAATTCGGCGGCCAAAGAAGCGTCATCGGGCAGACCATCCGATTGGATGCGCAGTCCTGGCAGATTGTCGGAATCATGCCGCGCGGGTTCAAAGTGGTCGATTCCGACTTCGATGTGTTGCGACCCGCGCCCGCAGCCTTCGATCCTCGCCATCAGATCCTGGAAGGATTCGCCTGGAATGGTGTAGGTCGCCTTAAAGATGGTGTAGCGATCGGACAGGCCGACGCGGATATTACCAGCCTGATTCCCGTCTGGATGGATTCCTGGTCGGATGGCCCCGGCACCAATTCGCACTTCTTCGACATCTGGCGCATCACCGCGGCGCTCAAGCCGCTCAAGCAGCAAGTCATCGGCAGCATCGGCAACGTGCTCTGGCTGGTGATGGGCACCATTGGCATGGTGATGCTGATCGTCTGCACCAATGTGGCCAACCTGTTGCTCGTGCGCGCCGACTCGAGGCAACAGGAACTCGCAGTGCGGGCAGCCCTGGGCGCCGGACGCGGCCGCATTGCTCGCGAGCTGATCTTTGAGAGTCTGGCGCTCGGAGTCGTCGGCGGAGCGGCAGGAATCGCCGTGGCGTATGCGGCACTGCGGCTGCTGGCGGCCATCGGGCCCGCGAACCTGCCCCGCCTGAGTGAAATTTCGCTCCGCGTCGAGTCGTTGTGCTTCACCGCCGGGCTGGCCATTTTTTCCGGGCTCTTCTTCGGATCGATCGTGTCGCTCAAGTACGCGCGCGTTGGACCCGGCGCAGCTCTGCGCGGATCGAATCGTACGGCAAGTGCGGGACGCGAGCGGCATCGTTCGCAAAACGTGCTGGTCGTCGCTCAGGTCGCCATGGCGCTGGTTTTGCTGGTCTGTGCTGGATTGATGATACGCAGCTTCGCCGTGCTGCTCAACACGCAGCCAGGTTTTTCAAGCCCCGAGCTTCTTCAGACGATGCGGGTTGCGATTTTGCCATCCATCGCCTCCGATCCGGTTGCGGTGACACGCACGCAGAACGAGATCGCCGACAAGCTTGCTCAGCTCCCCGGCGTCTCCTCAGTGGGGTACGCGGCGAATTTGCCGATGGATGGCCTCGAACCGAATTGGAATAGCATCTTCGTCAAGGGACGAGATCCGTGGGGCGCGAAGAGCACACTTCCCATGCGCCTCTTCAACTACACCTCGCCCAACTACTTCCATACGATGGGTTCCCGCATCATTGCCGGACGGGAATTCACGTGGGACGACGTCTACAATCAGCGGCCTGTCGTGATTCTCTCTGAAAACCTTGCGCGCGAACTTTTCGGGTCTGCCCAGGCCGCCACTGGCAAGCAGATCACCTACTTCCAGCCGATGCCCTGGCATGAAGTGATCGGCGTTGTTGAGGACGCGCGGCACAACGGAGTCGATGCACCAGCACCGGCCGTCGTCTATTGGCCGACGATGAGCGCGAATCTCTACGGACCCGAGCCCCTCGATGCCGTGCGAGGCGTCACCTTCGTCGTGCGCAGCCAGCGCGCCGGCTCAGAGAGCCTTACGCAGGAGATGCAGCAGGCCGTTTGGCAAATCAATGGCGAACTGCCTGTGAGCGGACTCCGCAGCATGCAGGAGATTCTCTCGAAGTCCCTGGCTCGAACTTCGTTCACACTCACCATGCTCGGAATCGCGGCCGCGATGGCCCTAGCCCTGGGCGTCATCGGCATCTACGGGGTCATCTCCTACTCTGTCTCGCAGCGCACGCGAGAAATGGGGATTCGCATCGCTCTGGGCGCACAAAAAGGCGAACTGCGCTGGCTCTTCGTTCGCTCCGCTCTGGTACTCACCGGTACCGGATTGGTCATCGGACTCGGGGCAGCCGCTGCGGTCGCACAATTGATGAGGGCCCTCCTGTTTGGGGTTCATCCGCTGGATCCTATGAGCTTCGCCATGATGGCTCTCCTGCTGGTCGCGGCAGCCGTGCTTGCCAGCTACTTGCCGGCTTCTCGCGTCTCCGCAATTAATCCTGCAGACGTGCTCAAAGCTGAGTGATCGCAGCCGACCATTGGATCTTCTGATCACGGCGGGCGGCGTTGCAACCGAATACCGCCTGCATTCAGATCCAGATCCGGCATCGGTGCGTGCATTGTCAAGCCGACGCTTGTTGCGCGGGTGTGAGGGTTCAGTCAGAAAACAAAAACTTGGATCGCGAAAAATAGCAATTGACATTCGGAGCAAATCCACTACCATATGGTTGTGGATCGACTGGGTACAACATTTGCGGCTTTGTCTGATCCCACCCGGCGGGCGATGGTCGAACGGCTCTCCCGCGGGTCTGCCTCTGTGCATGGCCTGACGGAACCGTTTGCACTCTCACAGCAGATGATTTCAAAACATATTGCCTGCCTGGTACGGGCGCGGATCGTGATCAAGACGAAGCGCGGGCGGGAAAGTATTTGCATGCTCAGGCCGCAGGCGATCAAGACGGTCAGCGACTGGGCGGTCAGCTATCGCCAGTTCTGGGAAGAGAGTTTCGACAAACTGGATGCAGTTGTAAAGCAAATGAAGAAAGCGGAGGTCAGAGATGACAAAAAGCACGGCGAATGAGACAGAGCGGATGGTGATCACCAGGGTTTTTGATGCCCCACGCGAATTGGTTTGGAACGCGTGGACAGACCCGAAATACGTAATGCAGTGGTGGGGGCCGAAAGGATGGACCTCACCTGTTTGTGAGATCGATTTTCGTGTGGGAGGAAAGTATCTCTTCTGCATGAGAGGGCCGGATGGGTATGAGGGCTGGAATGCCGGTGAATACCGTGAGATCGTTCCGTACGAGAAGATCGTTTCGACAATGTACTTCGCCGACTCGAAGGGAAACAGGATTAACCCCTCTGACTTAGGAATCGAACATGAGGCCATCGACGATTCGCCTGACGTGATCCTTTTTGAGGACCTTGGAAACGGCCGAACGAAGCTCACCTTCATTGGAAATGAAACCATGCAGAACGCAATCAAGACGGGTCAGCTCGAGGGCACGAAGCAGATCCTCGATAAGCTTGCCGCAGTCGTTGAAGAGTTGGCGCAGGCGAAATAAGAAGCTGAAACCTGAGCCGCGAAATTCTAACGTGGAGAAAGCAATGAAAAGAAGACTGTTTCTCGCTATCGTCCTGCTGGCATGCGCGTTTCCCACGCATGCCCAGGACGCGATGAAGAAGGATGCAGCCGACAAACCTGCCGATCAGGAAGTGAAAGTCGTGCTTGATTCCTGGAATGAGATTGGCCGCAAGCTGACAGCGATGGCCGAAGATTTCCCCGAGGACAAATACGACTTCAAGCCGACACCGGCGCAGCGAAGCTTCGCCGAGCAATTGCTGCACGCGGCGGGTTCAACCTACTACTTCACCAACACTGTGATGGGGCTGAAGACTCCCGCGGGAGAAGATCCGAAGCGGGACCAGTACAAAACAAAGGCCGATATCGTTGCGTTCGTTCAAAAATCCTTCGCAGACGGAGCCGCCGCCATCCAGTCGGAAGGCGAAAAAGGAATGACGACGGAATTTGTCTATTTCCCTCACCAGAAGTCGCGCGTTCTCGACATCGCATACGGCATCATCGAACATAGCGGCGAACACTACGGCCAGCTCGTTGTGTACTACCGCCTTGCAGGCCTTGTGCCGCCGGAGTCGCGGCCCGGCAAGTAAAACTCATCGGGCCAATGGCCGCTTTTCCGGGCATGCGATCTGGATTAGCTGTTGCATAAAGCCCAAATCACTCGTTCATAGCGATTCGGCCTCGACTTGCGATGGGTACCCTGAAACGGGGAGTTTTCGTTTCGCTGAAGCCAAGCCGACGCGTCGCGACCGATCTGACTTCAGCGAGCAAATCGCGAGCCACTCCTGAGTGATATGTTGTCTTGATGCGCCTTTCGTGGCCCTTTCTCGTGTCCGCAACTGCGTGCTTCGGTGCCGCACCGATGGGCTGGAATTCCTGGAATAGCTTCGCCAATATCGTGAATTCCCAGATTGTTCAGCAGCAGGCCAAAACGCTAGCCTCGAACGGCATGAAAGAAGCCGGCTACGAGTACGTCGTCATCGACGAAGGCTGGTGGCTGGGAGAACGCGATGCCGCAGGCAACATCGTCGTCAATCCCAAACAGTGGCCTGCCATTCAGCCTGGTCAGAGAGATGGCGACATGGCCAACATAGCCGCCTACATTCACAGCCTCGGACTGAAAGCCGGCATCTACACCGACGCCGGCCGGGACGGATGCAGCATGTACCCTGACTCCGGCCCAAAGATTTTTGGCGCCGGCAGCGAAGGTCATTATGACCAGGACTTCCTGCAGTTTTCCAAGTGGGGTTTCGACTACGTCAAGGTGGACTGGTGCGGGGGCGCCAAGGAGGGACGGTCTGGCGCGATCCAGTACGCGCAGATTGCCCGCGCCATTCAAAACGCGGAGAAGATGACGGGACGGAAGTTATATCTTTCCATTTGCGAATGGGGCAGCCAGAATCCATGGTTCTGGGGTCCGGGCGTTGGAGGAATCGAGAGCACCATGTGGCGCACCGGCGGCGACATCATTCCTCCCATCGTGGAGAGTCTGCATGATGCCGAACACGAAAAGCGCGTCATCACCGCGGAGAACGTGCTCAATTCGTTCGACACTGGATTGCATCCGGAAGCGCAGCATACTGGCTACTACAACGACCTCGACATGATGGTGATGGGCATGCGCGGCATGACCGATGCCCTCGATCGAACCCACATGGGTCTTTGGGCGATTTCGAGCGCCCCGCTGATGGTCGGCTCCGACCTGACCCGGCTTTCACCCGCTAGCGTGTCGCTGCTGACGAATCAGGAAGCGCTCGCAATTCATCGCGACCCCTACGGATTGCAACCCATCAAAGTCGACGAACCTGCTCATGGGGTCGAGGTCTGGGCAAAGCCGATGGCCACCGCGGGACGGCGTGCGGTCGCCATCCTCAATCGCACCGGTGCCTCCACGCAAGTTCAAGTCAATTGGGAAAAGCTTGGACTTAAGGGCGCACCAAAATCGTTGCGCGACGTCTGGAGCGGACGGGATCTCGATCCCGCGAACGCCTCCGTTTCCGTCTCGGCGCATGATCTTGCGATCATCATCGTCGAGGGCGAAGATAAAACTCCAGCCGAGTATGCAGCAAATCAGGAGAGTATTACGGGAATGCAGGCCACACACGGGCCGACCTTCGCGCGAGTGCACTACACAAACACTTCCGGTCATATTGTCGTCGTCCCGATGAAAAGTACCTCGGGTCTCTCCACTGCCGTCGCTCTTCCTCCAACGGCAGGATCGGAGAGCGGCACGATTGGCCTCATTCTGCCCCGAGGAACCGCCGATCTCTCGTTCGAGGGGCAACAGGTGGCGATTCGCAAGCTGGATGTTTATGCCTGGTGACGAGCGCGCTGAACGCAGATGCGCACTGCCGGAAATCGTCAGCAACAGCTGGAGAGGGTTTGTGATCGAGGGGGTCGCAAGAACACAACCAAAACCACCGAACGTGGCAGGAAAAATCCTGGGAAGTGCAATGGAGACTGACGCCCGAAATCAGCGCGAAAGCAGAAGCAGCTTCGAGACGAAGGCCTCCGGCATTTCTACGTGACAGTCATGACCCGTCGGCAATTCATCGTGTGCCCATCCTTCATTTCTGGCTCGATCGCCGAACCGCTTGAAGACGGGGCGAGCGGGGTATTTTTCAGCCGTGCATTCAATGAAAGCCCGAGGCACCTTTGATGCCGCACCGGTCGTCAGGGTGATTGCTTCCTCAAAGCAGCGAAGGCTGAAATCTGAAAGGCGCGACCGCACAAATTCGCGCTCCGGGCCTGGTTTCAAACCCCAGATATCGAGCTGCCCATCCCCCGCCGGCAGTCGCCAGCCTTCCCCGTCGCTGCTTGCCGTTTGCTTGAACATCTCAACCAGCGGCGCTGGCAGAAGATCGAGGACAGACTGTCTATCGTCCGGTATAAAAGCATCGACATACACGAGACGGTCCAGACGATGTGCAACCTGTTCGGCAACACCGGTGATGATCATTCCAGCGTAGCTGTGACCAACCAGCGTGACGTGATCAAGATTCTCTCGATTCAAGACCTGAACAACATCCTCGATATGCGTCGATAGTGAAATCGCAGGCGATAACGCGATCCCGTCGTGTTCGAGACCGCGCAATTCAGGGACCACAACCGCGTGGCCTGCGTTCTGCAGCCTCGGGATAATCAGGTCCCAGGTCGATGATGTTTGCCAGGCTCCGTGGACGAGAACAAACGTTGACATCGGAACTTGCTCCGTATGCAACGATACACGGCTAGACTGCCCGTTCGATCGCGCCTTCCGCCTCGGTCGCCGGCCTCCGCGCAAGCCACACCATCATCCCGATGCCCACGATGGCTGACCCAAGGCTCGCCAGTTGCGCGTTCGACAACCCCCACAGCACCTTGGGGTTGCGCCGGATAAATTCAACCAGAAAGCGAGCTGTTCCCGTCAATAGCAGGTACTCGCCCAGAATCCATCCCGTTGGCCGCGCCTTTTTTCCTCGCGTCCATAGCCACCAGCCAATCAGGAGACCCGCGGCCAGCTCATAAAGCGGGGTCGGATGCACCCGCACAAAGGTCGGCTCGATCCCGTTCGGAAAGCTCATGCCCCACGGCAGATTCGTCGGCAGGCCGTAGCATCCATCGCCTGAAAGGAAGCACCCGATCCGCCCCACGCCATATCCGATCGCTGCCGCCGGCGAAGCCAGATCGAGCAGCCGCACCGCGCCGATCTTCGCCCTCCAGCCTTGGATCACAAGCGCCAGAATCCCGAACACCAGCCCGCCAAACCATGCAAACCCAGCTGAATCCCACAGGACGCCCCATCCGATTTCGCGAAATTCCGCGGGCGTATCGAGCACGTGCCACAGCTTCGCGCCTACAATCCCCGCCACCACCGCGATGGCCACCATCCCGATCGCATCGGCGTTGATTTGCGCGCGCTTGAAATTGCGGTCCATCACCAGGCCGGCCGTTACCGCAGCCAGCCAAAGCATGAGCCCGAAGGTTGGGATATGAAAGCCGAAAAGATGCAGGTAGGGATACATTCCTTCTCAAGTATAGACGCGCTCCGGCTCAGGAGGGTTCCGCCGCACCGAAACCATTCCCGCCCGTGCTACCGTATCCCTACGCCAATCAAGAAGGTTTCAGACTATGTTCCGCAGAGTGGGCCTCGCCATTTGCTATTTCGTCGCGGGCGTCTACGTTCTTTCCATTCTGCTGCCTGCTGTTTACTGCCTGCGGCATGGATGCAAAGGTCCGGATGGCGACGCGTTCATGCCCGCGTTCTTCTTCACCCCGGTCGGCGCATTCGCTACAGCGCTCTGCCTTTACCATTCCATTCAGAGCATCCGAAGAAAGTCCTGGCCCGGGCTGTTCTGGCCTCTCACCATCCTCTTCTCGGTCGTTCTGCTCGGCGTAGCCGCCCTCATCGTATTGTTTGTCGTTGAGATGACATTGCATCGTACGGCGTCGGCTCACTGAAGATCGTATTCGACAACGAAAACGCGAACTGGTCTCTGTATCGCACACGACATTGAAATCAAACCGCCGCAATACGCGGCCAGCAGATGGAAATGCCACAGGCTGTGAAAACTTGATGGCCCGTCACAGCCTGTGGCATTTTTTCTCCGGCCGAGCGGCCGAAGCGAGGCCCAATTGCTAGCTCAGATGCGGGCCCGCACCCTGGGGATTTCCCTAGGTATGCGGATATTCCTGTCCGCTCCCCAGCGCGCCGCCGCAACTTCGGTCGAGTCGGCGGCGCTACCCGACCTCGCGGTGTTCAACCAGAAGACGTGGCAGTGACAACCGCTTTTTCTGACTCCCAACGACGAACCGCTGGTGCGCGCACAAACAGAATTGCAGACGGAAATTATGCGCTGTTCCTCGATACGAACTAGCTTCCGCGTCGCTCATTCTCTCCAATCCTTCCCTGTCCGCCTTTCATGCGGCGACAAGCCTCGCGGGTCCAGCCGGTCCTCGATCCTCTCTTCCCCTCCATCGGCTTTCATGGTCTAATCCCTACCAACAACGCTCTACCCCGAGAGCACGCAGATGATTTCCAGAGATGCGAAACAGCTTGTTTACAAGTATGGGAACGAAAAGGCCGAGGTTGTCGAGGATCGCGAGGGCGAGATGCCGGTCCCCCAAAAAGACCAGCTCATCTTGCGGCACGGCCATCTGTGGAAGGTCGTTTCGGTGGTGACCCACCCTGCCGCGAAGGGCGGCGTCCCCGTGGTGAACATTCACCTGATCGGCGCTTCACCCTCGATCGCCACCAAACCGGTGGCGTGACCCTGCCGTAACCACGAGCCACGCCGCAAGGCGAATTCCGCGAGTACCGAGGTGACTCGATTTGAGCAGGTCAGAGTTCCGTTCATTTTTCGGCCGAGAGTAAAATCAACTTCGCCGGTAGGCTGCCTCAATTCCCCGCGGCGGATGAGAATCTATGGCCACTCGAAGACATTGCGTCTACAACAGGAGCAGAGGCGTATTTCTGAGCACGGGTATCGACGTAATCGATACGACCAAAGAGCCTTTCAGGGCGCTGATCGATGATCTCGCGCAAAGCGTTACGACAGGCCTCTGGTTGCGGCCTTTTCGCGGCATTCCGGAAGCTCGGAACCTGCCGCGCTTCGACCTTCTCTATCTCGACGAGAAGGACAAGGTCATCAAGGGAACGGAGCTGTTTTCAGTGCACGAATTCGCCCCGTTCAGCGGCCGGGTTGCGAGCGCTCTGGCACTCCCTCCTAGAACCATCTCCTCGACGCAGACCCACGCCGGTGATCAGCTTGCAATTGCGACCGCCGAAGACGAGGAGATGGCGGGATGGCTGGCTGCCCCTGCTGTCCCCGACGTGGCTCCGATGCAGGTTCCGGTAAATCCGATGACGCCGCAGACCCAGGGCGCCGGGCTCGGATCAACGGAGTCCGGCTCCGCGCCGCAGCCCAAAGACAAGCCATCGCTGCTGCGCCGATTTCGAAAATGGCTCGACAATGAAAAGGATCCCCATCAACTTCGAGCGGAGCGGCGCTCTTTGTCCGGTTTGATCGCCTACTACTGGACCGGCGGCGCTCCGCAATCCTACGAACTGGGCAACATCAGTCTTACCGGCTTCTACTTGCTGACCGATGAGCGATGGACCTTTGAGACCATGCTCCAGATGAGACTGCAGCGGACCGACAAGGAAGAGGAAGATCCGGAGGGCTCCGTGCCCGTGCTCGCCAAGGTCGTGCGTTGGGGCGTGGATGGCGTCGGCATGCAGTTCATCTTTTCTCAACCTGGAGCGCAAAACAACAAAATGGCCATGGCCGGAACGAATATGGAAGCGTTCCTTCGTTTCCTGCACGGTCTGGGGTCCTCGAGCGGCAATCAATCGAGCATTGCTCGCTAGGAAGACGAGCCATCTGCGTTGGCGTCGCGGTGTGCTTCCTTCGCGTTGCTGGGAATTTCCTTGCTATTCGCGGCTTCGCGCGATTATCCTTCCGTCTCCTTCCGGATTTGTCTTAGTCGCAATCGCAGCGTCTGAAACTGACTTCGCATGCGCGGTCAGCGTGAAACGTGGAGCGAACAGATGCGGCTCTGCTCATGGAGCATGGAGATGAACCAGTTCGCCCCCGACTCGCCCGCATGGTTGCGTCGTCGCAGCCGTATAGCCGTTTTTGGCGTCCTCACCGTGTTCCTGTGTTGCAGCTCAACCGCGCCCTCTGGCTGCAACACCTCGAATGAGGGGAGCATTGGGCCGAGCGCCGGCGAGGTCATTGGCGCCGCGGTGGGCATCGGCGCTGCCATCGCGATCGTAACCGTCGTCGCGGTAGAACATAGCCGCCATACGATTACCGGTTGTGCGTTTTCAGGACCGAATGGCCTCCTCTTCAAGACCAGCGACTCGAAGGTCTACGCCATTGAAGGTGATGCCAATGGGATCAAGAGCGGCGAAAAGGTCAAGGTCCGCGGTTCAAGAGCAAACAGGAAAAGGGACTCCAACGGTAATCAAGTTTTAGTGGTCGAACAGGTGCGCAAGGATTATGGGCCCTGCCCGGCAAACATCGCGCAATCTTCGAGCGGGCTTCCTCCGACAATAGTGTCGCGAGAGCGTTGAACCGGCGCTGCCTCTTCCAGGCCCGATGCACGCGCATGCCTCGACCAGGCCAAGCAAGGGATTCCCAAGTCTCAATGTGATCGCGCATCGAAAACTGGACAATATTCCCGCTTGCGTTATAGCAGAAACTGGAATATATTGGTCCGCATGCCGCGGCGCGCAGCTGACGATCCCAAGCCCGAAGACTTTCTTCCGCTGCATCGAGACACGTTTCAGATCCTGGTGTCGCTCGCCGACCGCGACCGGCACGGATATTCCATTCTGCTCGATATCGCGGAACGAACAGGCGATCCAAGGTCCATTACACCCAGCACCCTGTACAGTTCCATTCGGCGCCTGCTCGAGAGCGGCCTGATCAAGGAGTTGCACGATCGTCCGGACCCCGAGGAGGACGATCAGCGCCGTCGTTACTATCGCCTGACGCCGCTGGGACGCGACGTCGCAGCACTTGAGGCCCGGAGGCTGGAGCGGCTGCTGCGGGATGCCCGGAGCGGGGGCCTACTTCCAAAGCGGAGCTGATCAATGCGCGAACCACGGTTGGTCCTCTTCCTCTACCGGTTGCTGCTCAGGCTTTATCCCGCGCAATTCCGTGAAGACTATCAGCGGGAAGTATTGGCTGCCTTCGCGCGGGAGTGGTCGAAACAGCCGGGCCTCCCGGCAAGAATCTGGTACTTCATCACGGTGGCGACCGCAGTCTTGACCGACGCACCCCGAGAGCACCTGGCCATGTTGACCAGTGATCTTCGCCATGCGTTTCGCCGTTTCCTGCGCAGTCCCTGGTTCACATGTGTCGCAGTCCTGACGTTGGCGCTCGGTATGGGAGTCAATTCGGCGCTCTTCAGCGTGGTCAAGTCCGTGCTACTCCAAAAGCTGCCATATGCGAAGCCTGACCAGCTCGTGCGGGTATGGATTCGGAATCCCAAGCAAGGTAACGACCGCGACATCTCAAACTGGCCGCGCCTCGAAGACTGGCGCCGGGCAAGCTGCTTCCAGTCTGTCGCGGGCATCACTGGATCGCGGCTGATTTTGACCCGCGGCACGGAGCCGATGCAACTGCGTGGTGCTTCGGTCACCGCAAATTTCTTCAACATGATGGGAGTCCATCCCTTTCTCGGCCACGATTTCGATCCCGGCGATGAGGTCCCCGGGCGCCCACGCAAGGTGATCCTCAGCCACGCTCTCTGGCTGAGCCGATTTGGCGGCGATCCGGCGGTCGTCGGACGCCAGCTGCAACTGAACGGATTTTCATATGAGGTCGCCGGCATAGCTCCACCGCAGATACGCTTTCCCGAGCGCGATCTGGACTTCTGGACTCCGCTGGTAGTGGATGACCGTGGCCGCCGATCCCGTGGCGGCTTCTGGCTCAATGTCGCGGCGCGGCTGCGCGACGGCGTGACGCTGAAGCAGGCGCAGACCGAAATGGATGCGTACTCGCGCGCATTGGCCGAACAACATCCCGAAGATCGCGACCTGGTTGGCGTAGAGTTGGTCAGCCTTCAGGATGACCTGACGGCTCCAATCCGTCCGGGGATCTTGATTCTCACCGGCGCCGTCGCATTTATTCTGCTGGTTTGCTGCGCCAATATCGCCGGAATGCTCTCAGCGCGCTTCGCCGATCGTGTGCAGGAACTCTCTATCCGTGCCGCGCTTGGTGCCGGACGCGCACGTGCGGTGCGGCACGTGCTCACGGAAACGCTGCTGCTGTTTGTCATGGGTGGCGCAGCTGGAATCGCAGCAGCGTATGCAGGCGTCGCAATCCTGCTGAGGCTGGCGCCCCCGGAGTTGCCGCAGCTGCAGGATACAAAGCTCGATCTCGCCGTGGCGGCGCTCACGCTCGCTGCTTCGGCCGCGGCAGGATTGATCTTCGGCCTGGTGCCCGCTTTCCAGGCGTCTCGTCTCGATATCGTTCGCAATCTCCGCCAGGGGACCCGCGGAGTCTCGGGACATTTCGACGCTCGCCGCTTTCGTACCGCGCTCACCATCGGCGAAATTGCGCTGGCCATGATCCTCCTGACCGGATCGTGGCTTCTCATCCGCAGCTTCCAGCAGATGGAACAGGTCGCGCCTGGATTCAGCTCGCAGGATGTCGCAATCGCAACGATGCAACTGCCGAGGCCAAAGTACCCGGATGCGCGGGCAATCAATTTCTACACCCGCCTGGTTGAACAACTGCAGCAGACGCCCGGAATTGAATCCGCGGCCGGCATCACGAACTTCTCTCTCGGCCGCCTTCCCGATTCGGCAACGTTCAACATCGAAGGACGTTCCAACAGGATTACGTTGCCGTTGACGACCGACACGGTGACGCCGGGCTTCTTCAGGATGATGAAGATTCCTCTGCTGCGCGGCCGATTTTTCAATTCGGGAGACGGGGCTGACTCGCCGCTCGTCATCCTGATCAACAACACCACGGCAAAGCGCTACTGGCCCGGAGGAGATGCTCTTGGGCATCGCATCAACTTCGGCGACCCGGGACCAAACGGCCCGCGCTGGTACACGATCGTGGGTGTGGTGGGCGACACCACGCGAGCCGGCGCCGATCAGCCGGTCTTTACCGAGTCGTACACTCCCCTGGCACAGAGCGCCTCGCGGGCAATGGAGATTCTGGTTCGCGGTTCGAACGCGCAATCGGCCGTGCAGACCGCCGTGCGGGGTATCGACCCCAACCAGCCCATACTTCACCTCACCACACTCGATGCCGCTCAGGGCGATCAAACCGCCTTGCGCCGCTTCACCACGCTTCTTCTCGCCCTGTTCGCGCTTACGGCGGCCGCGGTCACGGGCGTGGGTCTTTACGGGCTGATTTCCTATCTCGTTACCCAGCGGCAACAGGAGTTCGGAATCCGTTTCGCGCTTGGCGCGCGAGCCCGTGACGTAGTCGGTATCGTGATCGGCCGCGCGGCAATCATGGCCGGGATCGGGCTCGTGCTAGGCGGGCTGGGGGCACTGAGCCTGAGCAGGCTGCTGAGCGCGATGCTCTTTGACGTGGGACGCTTCGACGCCGTCAGCTACCTTGCTGCTGCCGGAGTGTTGCTGCTGGTTTGCCTGGTCGCAGCCGTTTCTCCGGCGATACGCGCCGTCCGCACCGATCCTCTCATCGCTATTCGTGCCGAGTAACAAGCCCGGCCGGCGAATGCATCCGACTTGCCGGCCGAATCGTCGCTATCCGGCAAGTACTCGCGGACGAACAAGCGCCGTTCGAGCCCACCGCTCATCCACGAAGCTTCTAAGACTTCTTCACCAATCAGCCTGGCTGTCACGGCGGCTGGTTTTGGCATCCACAGGCACTTCGCGCGATACTGTCTGCATGTCCACCGTCACCTACCAGGGACTCGAAGTCCTTTATACGCACCAGCAGATCGCCGACCGCGTTGCCGAGATGGGCGCGCAGATCACCAGGGATATGAATGGAGAAAAACTGGTCATGGTGGGCGTCCTCAAAGGCGCGGCCATTTTTCTTGCCGATCTCGCTCGCGCCGTGCAGGTCGACACAACGTTCGACTTCGTTGCCGTCTCGAGTTACGGCAAAGGCCAGCGTTCCTCCGGCGCCGTCAAGCTGATCAAGGATCTTGACGAGCCCATCGAAGGCAAAAACGTCCTCATCGTCGAAGATATTCTCGACACCGGCCTCACCCTCTGCTACCTGCGCAAAATCTTCCTGCAGCACCGCCCCAGGACCTTGCGTATTGCAACTTTGCTCGACAAGCCCTCGCGCCGGCTCGAAAAAATTGATGCCGATTACGTTGGCTTCTCTATTCCCAACCTCTTCGTGATCGGCTATGGCATGGACTACGCCGAACGCTATCGCAACCTGCCCGACATCTGTCTCATGTCGCCCGATCATCCGGAGTAACCGTGCCCTCAGCTGAATCGAATGCTCGCAGCCTTCTCGCCAAGGCCTACGAGGATTTCAACGCCCGCCGCCTCGACGCCGTCCTCGCCGCGATGCACCCAGACGTCGAATGGGCGAACGGAATGGAAGGCGGACACGTCCATGGCACAGAAGGCGTGCGCGCCTACTGGACCCGCCAGTGGGCCATGATCGATCCTCACGTCGAGCCCATTCGCATCGATCCCGACGAGCGCGGCCGCTGGATCGTTGAGGTCCACCAGGTCGTCCGTGATCTGGAAGGGAAACTCATTGTGGATAAAACGGTTCATCACGCCTACCGCATCCGCGGCGGCCTCATCGAACGCATGGATATTGAATAGTCGATGAAAAGAAGCCTTCTCCGCGGCCTAACACAGACGTCACACCAACCATCGCTCAGTCGTTACTTCATCATGATCCGCGCGTCACTGGTGGCGTGATGGCGCTCTTTGCCCTGCGCTTTCGCAGGCTCTATACTCTTTTCCCGTGGACTCCCCGGCCCGACCGCGCAAAAGGCGCGGCTTTATCGAAAGGAGCACCCTATGACGGCCACGACGCCGATTGGCGAGGCGGATCTGGAGTTTGATCACGGCAGTTTCGATGCAGCCGCCTTTAGCCGTCAGGCCTTGTCGAATTGGCAGGCTCTGGCCACCGTCATTGATCACACGCTCCTCAAACCCGAGGCCACCCGCGACCAGATCGAAGTCTTGTGCGACGAGGCCATCCGCTATCGTTTTGCCTGCGCCATGGTCAGTCCGCTTTGGGTTTCGACGGCGGTCGGCATGCTGTCAGGAACCGGCATTCCGGTTGGCGCAGTCGTTGGATTCCCTTTTGGTGCCTCGCTCGTTTCCACGCTAAGGCAGGAAGCCGCCGCGCTCGCCCGGCTTGGCGCCCGCGAACTCGACATGGTCATTCCTATCGGCCAACTGAAAAGCGGAAACCATCAGGCAGTCGCCCATGCAATCCATGCCGCTGCCAGTGTGGCTCATCATCACGGCATCGTTCTCAAGGTCATTCTTGAAACGGCCCTTCTCTCCGTGGAAGAAAAATTGCGCGGCGCCGAAGTCGCCATCCAGGCCGGCGCCGACTTCATCAGGACCTCGACGGGATTCGCATCCGGCGGCGCAACCGCCGCTGATGTTGCGTTGATGCGTGGTGTGGCCGGCGGACGTTGCGGAGTCGAGGCTTCGGGCGGCATCCGCAAGCTCGCCGACGTGCGCGTCATGCTCGAAGCCGGGGCCAACCGCATCGGCGCCTCCGGATCCGTCACCATCGTTCGCGAGTTGGGCGCCGAATGACGATCCAGTAGAGGAATTTGCCGCCGTGGACGCGCCTCCTGCGCGAATCGTGGAATGCAGAGAATGATCGCCGCGCCGGCGACTCCTGCCGAACTCCTGAGTTTTCTTCGCGATCTGAAGACAACCCGGAAACTTGCCTGCCCGGCCGCTGATCCCTGAGCCCTGAACGCTGGACCGCTGCTATCATTACCCTTCGATACCCCATGTCCTCCCGGCCTACAACCCCGCGCGCGGAACCCGAGTACGAGGGCGATTACCGCCCCGCCAATCCGGAAAACCCGCACGCGCACATCGATCTCACCAACATCCGCGTGGAGATGGCCGATCTCGCCTATCTGGCGCAGATTGCCGACACGCTCAACACCACGCTCGATCTGGAAACCCTGCTCAACCGCACCTCCGAACTGGTGCGCTCCATCATTCCCTACCGCATCTTCGCCATTCTCCTGCTCAATGACCGCACCCACGAGCTCCGCATGCGCTTCCAGATCGGCCACACGCCCGAGGCGCAGCGCAGGCGTTTCCGTCTCGGCGAAGGAATCGTCGGCCAGGTCGCGCTCACGCGCCAGCCTCTTCTGCTCAACGATGTCAGCGCGGCCGAAAACTACATCTCCGCTAATCCCGAAGTCCGCTCCGAACTGGCCGTCCCTCTCATCGCGAAGAACCGCCTCATCGGCGTGCTCGACATCGAGAGCGAGCAGACAGGCTACTTCCGCCCCGAGCACATGCACCTGCTTTCGCTCACTGCGTCACGTATTGCGCAGGCCATCGAGAATGCCCGCCTCTACGCGCGCGTATCGCGCCAGGCCCAGACCCTCACGGTCCTCAACGAAATCTCCGCCGAGCTCACCTCGATTCTCGAGCTCGATACCCTGCTTGCCCGCGTCGGCCAGCTGCTGCGCCGCCTCATCGACTACCAGATGTTCAGCATCATGCTGCTCGACGAAAAAGGCGAGACACTCATCACGCGCTATGCCTGGCGGTTCGGCTACGCGCACGCCCCTTTGCGCCGGATTCCCACCACCAGCGGCCTGGTCGGCGCCGCCGTCCGCGAGTGGCGTCCCATCAACGTGCCAGACGTGCGCAAGGACCCGCGCTATCTCCCCATGAATCCCGAAACACGCTCCGAGCTCATCGTGCCGCTGTTCCACAAGGGCCGCATCATCGGCGTGCTCGACCTCGAACACACGCGTGCCGGCTTCTTCAACGAGGAGCACGAGCGCACCCTGACGACCATGGCCGCACAGGTCGCCATCGCCATTGAGAATGCCCGGCTCTACCAGGCCGTCCGCCGCCAGGAGCAGCAACTCGAGCGCGACATCGCCATGGCCCGCGAGGTCCAGCTTCGCCTGCTGCCCACGCATCCGCCCAAGCACAAGAACGCCGAGTTGGCCGTGCGCTTTCTGCCCGCGCGCACCATCGGCGGCGACCTCTATGACTTTCTCGAATACGGGCCCAACGACTCCGCCATCGTCCTCGGCGACGTCAGCGGTAAAGCCGCCCCGGCGGCGCTGTTTGCTGCGCTGGTGAGCGGCATCATGCGCTCGGCCGCCGCGCAGCAGCCCGGACCTGCCGACATGCTCCTGCTGCTCAACGATGCTCTCCAGGAACGCCGGCTCGATTCGCAATACGTCACAATGCTCTTCGCCCTGTGGAACGACGAGGCGCGCACCCTGCGCATCGCCAACTCCGGCGCAGTGCAACCCATCTTCTGCCACGGCGGTGAATCCGTCAAAATCAGCTCCGAAGGCTTTCCGCTGGGCATGTTCCCCAATGTCACCTACGACGAACTGACTGTCGCTTTGCATCCCGACGACGCCATGGTCTTCGTCTCAGACGGTATACTCGACGCCGAGAACATGAGCGGCGAGATGTACGGCGAGGAGCGGCTCTCTTCCCTGCTCTGCGCCAATCGCAATCAGCCTGCCAACCACATCGCCGAATCCATCCTGGCCGACGTCTCCCGCTTCCAGGAAGGCAAAGACCGCTTCGACGATGAAACCATCATCGTCCTGCGCGTGAAGTAATCCGCTCGCCTCTCAAAATCGAGTCCCACGTCCCTCGTCCCGATGTCCCTAGTTCCCTGGTCCCTATGTCCCTACCCGTGCGTCCTCCCTTAGTAAACTGGGAACGGAAACCACCCCGGAGCCCCCTTGTCCACTGCAACCCAGGAACGCATCATCCGTCCGGCGCGCAACATCCTCGGCAGCCTGCGCCTGCCCGGAGACAAATCCATCAGCCACCGCTATGGCATGCTGGCCGCCTTCGCGGAGGGCACATCGCGCTTCGTGAATTTCTCCACTGGGGCCGATTGCGCTTCCACCCTGGCGTGCATGCAGTCGCTTGGCGCCTCGGTCACGCATCTCGAAGACGGCACCGTTGAAATCACGGGCGTCGCGGGCCGCGTTCGTCCCGCCTTAGCTCCTCTCGATTGCGGCAACTCCGGCTCGACCATGCGCATGATCTCCGGCCTGCTCGCGCCGCAGCAGGGCCGCTTCACCCTCACCGGCGACGCCTCGCTGTCGCGCCGCCCCATGGAGCGCATTCGTAAACCTCTCGCCGAAATGGGAGCGCATCTCACCTTGACCGATGGCCACGCGCCCATCACGATTGATGGCACGCCACTCCACGCCGTCGACTACACGACTCCCGTTCCCAGCGCGCAGGTCAAGACCTGCGTTCTGCTGGCCGGTCTGCAAACCGCTGGTACAACCACCCTTCGCGAATCCATACGAACCCGCGATCACAGCGAGCTCGCGCTCCGCGCCTTCGGAGCCACCCTCGCCCGAACCATCGATTCTGTCTCCATCACCGGCCCGCAGACATTGCAGGCCATCGAGGCCGCTGTTCCAGGCGACATCTCTTCGGCCGCGTTTTTTCTCTGCGCTGCTGCCATCTTTCCCGGATCGTCGTTGGTCTTCGATGCAGTCGGTCTGAATCCCACGCGCGCCGCGCTGCTCGATGTGCTGACCGCGCTTGGCGCGCACATCGCCGTCCTCAATCTTGAAGAGAAGCATGCCGAGCTTGTCGGTACCATTCAGATCTCGGCGCCGCCTGAAGGCCTCAGCTCGACCGCCATCACCGGACCGCTGGCCGCGCAGCTCATCGACGAACTCCCCGTCCTTGCGGCGATCGCGCCTTACACCAGCGGCGGCATCCGCATCCGCGACGCGAAGGAACTGCGTGTCAAGGAATCGGATCGCATCGCGCTAGTCGCCAACAATCTGCGCGCCATGGGCGCAGAAGTCATCGAATTCGAAGACGGGCTCGACATTCCCGGCGGCCAATCGCTGCACGGAGCCGCGATCGATTCCGGCGGGGATCACCGCATAGCGATGGCGTTCAGCGTTGCCGCGCTTCGCGCCGAAGGCGACACGCAGATCCAGAGCGCAGAGTGCGCTGCCATCAGCTTCCCTGAATTTTTCGATCTGCTGGACCGGGTCGCCGAAAGATAGCGCGATGCGATTTCGATTCTGAATGCGCCGTCATCCAGAGCGGAGGCGCCTCGTCCATGCAATCGTCCAGATGAGCGGGCTTTCGCCTCGGTGACGGGAGGTACGGGCTTCTTGGAGGCTACGGGCTTTAGCGCGTACATCATCATCCCCGAAAGAAGGGCGCTTCAGCTTGAGGGATACTCCACCCGTTGCACTCGCGCAACAAAAGGCCCGGCATCGCTACCGGGCCTTTTCACTTTCAGCTTCTATCGTCCCGTCGGAGGCGGCGCCGTCGTTGCCGGCGGTTCCTTCGGCGCAGGCTGCAATCCGGGTACCGCCGGAGCCTGCGTCACGGTGCCCGTCACCGCTTCATCCAGGTTGATGCCGTAGTGCTGCAATGTTGATGCCAACACTTGGTACAACCCCGCGCGATCGCGCGCGTACGCCGCGTTCGCTGAGATCAGGCTGTCTTCCGCGGTTGCAAGGTTCCTTTCCTGCAACAGCACGTTCGCCGTCGTCGAGGCGCCAAGGTGCAGCTTCTTCTCTTCGTCGTCGAGGCTTTGCGCATTGGCTGCCCGCGCCGCGATGGCCGCCTTTACCTGTGCGCGATCCTCGGTCAGCGCGTACTGCGCGTTGACTACCTGCATGCGGATCTGCGTGTAGAGCTGAGCAACGCGAATCTCTTCCTGCCGGTACTCGATCAGCGACCGCGCTTGTTCCGCCTGCGCCTCGCGGTTGCGGATCGGAATCGTCAGGGTCAGCCCAACTCCCTTGTCCGGTGCTGAACTGTTGAAGAGATTCTGCAACACCGTGCCGTACCCCAATGTCGGCACCGGCGGCGCGCCCGCGCCACCACCGAAAATCGACGTATTGTAATTCGGGTTCGGTCCGCCACCCAGCGCATTGGAACCATAGAACGCAAAGGCATCCAGCTGCGGCAGCAACCCATTGCGCGCGCCCTTCAGCGTGATTTCATCGTTCTTCAACTGCAGCAGCGCCTGTTCCAGTTCGGGCCGCTGCTTGAATGCCGTCTGTACCAGCTCGTCCACCTGCTGGCTCTCTTCCGGAATTTCCGCAATATCCACGCGGTCGGTCGGAACCACCTCTGCCCTCTCGAGCTTCGGATCGTTCAGGTTTCGCGCGATTGCCTGCTTGATGATCTGCTGCTGATAGTTCAGCGTGCTCTGCGAACTGATCAGCGCCTGCTTGTCCGTGGCTACGGTCGAGTCGGCATTGACCACATCCAGCGGAGCCATGGTCCCGATTTGCAGTTGCTTGCGCGTGTCGTCGTCCACCTTGGTGCTCTGCGCCAGTGCGCGCTGTTTGGCCTGCACGTCTTCATACGCGCTCACCAGGCCCCAGTAGATGGTCTCCACCTGGTTCACGGTGTAGAGAATCTGCTGGCGAAATGCAGAATCGGCGATGCGCCGGTCGTTCAGCGCCTGGTACATAAAACGCCTGTTGATGTAGATACCCGCGCCATACAGCAGGTGTTGGGTCACTTGAGCTTTGAAAATCGAATTCAGCTGCGGGCTGTACACCGAAAACGGATTGTCGGTGGTCACGCGCGAATTCGTTATGCTCGCCGTCAACTGCGCGCCGGTGATGAATCCCTGGTTGTAATTGAAATTGTACTGGTCGGTGTTGGTGGTCAGCGAACTCTTGCCGCCCGAAAACAATGTGTTCGATTGCGGCTGCTTGGCGCGCTCCAACTGCACCGTGCCGCCAATCGAAGGATCGAGGAACTCCGGCACCGGTCCGGCGCCCGACGTGGTCAGCACCAGTCCCGAAGCGCCCGTTGCCTCGCCGCCCTGCCCGCCGGTTGTGCCGCCCGGCCCGCCTCCCGAGGTCAACGTCGTCGACGTGCCACCCAGCGTGTTCGTCACCAGTCCGGTGGGAACGCCGAGAGGCAACGCGCCCGTGCGCGTGCGCAGGATGTCGGTATCCGCAATGTCGAGGTTGTAGCGCGCAATGGCCAGGTCGTAGTTGTTTTCAAGCGCCAGCGCCAGCGCGTCCGACAGGCTCAGGTAGATCTTTCCGTCCTTTACCAGGTCATCCAGGCGCACCGAGTTCGCAAAGCTCGCCTTGGGAACGCTGGTCGCCCGATACCAGTTGATTGGGTCGCCCCATCCACGTCCCGCGGGCTTGCTGAAATCGCGCCCCGTCGGGCGCAGCTTGAAAGGTTCCGTCAACTCCGGCT